>NZ_CP096040.1:4135000-5335000 GCF_023935105.1 Caulobacter segnis
GCCATGACGGAGCGCCGCAAGCCCGAAAGGATTCGATTGAGGCTGCGGAACTTAGCGGTCCACTTTCCGAAACGCAAGCCCCGAAGGCCAAGGTTTCGTCCGGCGGGCCGTGGCCCCGAAGCGAGGGGCGGCTTCTAGAGGTCGATTTCCCACCTCGCAAGCAGGGAATCTCGATTCCATCCCCAGACGGCCCATTCCCCTGTGCATGAACGGCGTCACATGGACCCTTGCATAGAGGCCGCGCCTCCCTCAGAAGGCTGAGCACTCCACGAAGCGTCGCCTGGGCGTGGCGCTTATATAAGGTGACCCATCCAAAGGTAGCTGGCGTCCATGTTGTCCCAGAAGGCGCGCTACGCTCTGCGCGCGATGATCGAACTGGCCCGCGAAGACGGTCAGGTCACCGCCGGCGAACTGGCCGAACGCGCCGACGCTCCGCGCAAGTTCCTGGAAGCCATTCTGCTGTCGCTGTCGCGCGAAGGCCTGGTGGTCAGCCGGCGAGGCAAGTTCGGCGGCTATGTTCTGGGTCGTCCGGCGGAGCAGATCAGCTTCGCCGAGATCATCCGTCTGGTCGACGGCCCCCTGGCCCTGACCCCCTGCGTCAGCCGCACGGCGTTCCGCCGCTGCGAGGACTGTCGCGACCTGGCGACCTGCGCCTTGCGCGAAGCCTTGCTGCGCGCGCGCGACGCCACGGCCGCGGTGCTGGAAGGCTACAGCGTCGCCGACGCAGCCCAGGGCGCGGGCGCAGAGCTGATAGAGGGCTGATCGCTCTCTCTATAGAGACGCCCCTTCACGTGATCCTCGCTCAAGCAGCGAAGCGATAGCGAGGATCACACGGCGTGCGTCAGCCCGCCGCGATATAAGCCTTGAGGCCGTCGGCCTCGGCCTGGGTCTCGCTGATCTTGTACTTCACCAGGTCGCCGATCGAGACGATCCCGGCCAGGCGTTCGCCCTTCACCACCGGCAGGTGGCGGATGCGTCGGTCGGTCATGCGCTCAAGCAGGACATCGATCGACTCGTCCGGCTGGGCGAAGACGACGCTGGACGTCATGCATCCGGCGATCGGCTTGGACAGGGCCGAGGCCCCTTCCTTGGCGATGACCCGGACGATGTCGCGTTCGGAAAGAATCCCGACCACCGCCTCCTTGTCGTCGACCACCACCATGGCCCCGACACGCCTTGTATGAAGCAACGCCGCCGCGGCGCCGACGGTCTCCTGCGGGGAGGCCGTGAACACGAGATCGCCCTTGTCCTTGAGGATCTGAGAAACCAGCACTGCGCTTCTCCCTTGTTCTTTAGGGAACGAGGGTCTCGCAAAGCGGCGACTTGATCAATGGGGATCGATCGTCCGCGACGACGGACCGGCCCAGCGCGCGAACGGTCTGATCAGCAGGACGCCGACGACGAAGCCCACGAGATGCGCTTCCCAGGCCACCGCGCCGGTTCCCATGGTCAAGAGCCCGCCGGCCACGGCCATGACCAGATTGACCACCAGCCATCCCAGGCCCAGCGAGATCACGCGCGGCCCCAGGATCGGTCCGACCTGTCCCGGATAGTCCATGGTCCGGGCCGCCGCGCCCATCAGCCCGGAGATCGCGCCCGAGGCGCCGATCACCGCGCCGGCTGAGTCCGGATGGATGGCCGCGTAACCAACGCCCGACAGCGCGCCGCACGCCAGATAGAACAGCCAGAAGATCGCCCCTCCCCGGCCGTTCAGCCCCAGCAGCCGCGCCACCGGCGCGCCGAAGGCCAGGGCGAAGGCGGCGTTCATCACGGCGTGGACCCAGCCGCCATGCACGAACATCATGGTGATCGCGCCGGTCCAGCGGCCGGCCCAGAACTCGCGCGGGATCAGGGCCAGGGACTCGATCGTCGCGTCGCCGGCCTTCAGCAGGAGGACATGCGGCACGATCACGGCCGCCGCCGCCAGCAGGGCCGGCCAGGGGGCGTTGAAGATCGGCTCGGGACGCTGGTCGGTCATGGCCCCTATCTAGGGTCTTTCGCGACGATTCGGACCACGGCCGCGCGCCGGGTCCCTTTTTCTTGGCGATCCGAGCTTCACGGCGCCCCGACGACGATGGGCGGGATCGTCCCGAGGGCGTTCAGTCCGCGCCCGCGAACAGGATCAGGTTTCCGTCCGGATCGCCGACGATGAAGGTGCGCGCCCCCCAGGGCTCCGCCCGCAACGTCTGATGAAAGCTCACGCCGGCGTTCTGGAATTCCAGGAACAGCGGCTTGGCGTCGGCGAGCGTCAGGGTCGCGGACAGGGCGTCCGGTTCGCGCGCGCGGAAGTCCTCGGTGAACACGGGGCTCTCGACCCGACGCAGGTTCAGTTTCGCGCCGTCGCGCGCGACCTGGGCGTAGAAGACGGGGTCGCCCGAGACGAACACGCGACGGAAACCGAGCTTCTCTTCATAGAACGCGAGCGCACGCGCCATGTCGGACACGAAGAGCTGCGGTTCGGCGGTGATGAGTGTCGCGCCTGACGCGGACGCGGTGTTTGCCATCGGCATGGATGAAAGGCCCTGTTTGAGCGCCAGCCAGCTCTCGAACCCCGATTTCCTTGCGACGAGATCCTGGGCGTCCTTCAACTTGAAGGGCGCGGCCAGGATCTCGTGATCCGACAGGTCGCGATAACGCGGCAGCAGCGACCTGATCTGGCTCGCGACCGGGAAATACCGTTCACGATGCCAGCGAAGGTGGAGCTTGGCCTGTTTCCGCAGATTTTCGAGATTCAGCATGGGCGCGTTACGATCGAGGTGTCGTAGGCGGGCTTGGCCCTTCCGGTCTCTGACCGATGCGCCCTACAGCAACTCCTGAAGTCTATGGCCGCGCATTTCGCGGGTCAACGTCCGCGATGGGCCCCACATTCCTAGGCCCGCTCGGCCGGCGCGGACCGGCCGTCGAAACGGCCTTCGCTCCAGAGCGCGACCTTCAGCAGCAGTTCACGCGGGCTGATCGGCTTGCCCACGTGGTCGTCCATGCCGCTGGCGCGATAGAAGGCGATCTGGTCGGGCAGGACGTTGGCGGTCAGGGCGATGATCGGTGTCGCCGCGGCCTCGCCCGCCAGGCCTCGGATCGCGCGGGTGGCGGCCAGGCCGTCCATGCGGGGCATCCGCACATCCATCAGGACCAGGTCGTAACCGCCCGAGGCGGCCGCCTCGACGGCGGCATGACCATCGGCCACCACGTCGACCTCATGGCCCATGGCGCGGATCAGGGTTCCGATCAGCTCGCGATTGGCCTCATTGTCGTCGGCGACTAGCAGCTTCAGCGGCCGGGCGAGCGCTTGCGCCTCCTCGGCCTCGGCCTGTTCGGGGGGGACGGCCAGCGGCAGGTCCAGCACGCACCAGAAGCGCGCGCCTTGCCCGGCGATACTGTCGACGCCAATCTCTCCGCCCATCAGCTCGACGATCTCCTTGCTGATCGCCAGGCCAAGCCCGGTCCCGCCGAACTTGCGCGAAACCTCCGGTCCCGCTTGGGCGAAACGGTCGAAGACCGTGTCCAGCATGGCCGCCGGCACGCCGACGCCGGTGTCCGACACGGCCAGTTCGAGACGCGCGAAGCCGGGCGCGGCGCCATCCCGATGCTTGACGCCGAGGGTCACCGAGCCCGTCCCCGTGAACTTGACGGCGTTGCCCAGGAAATTGACCAGCACCTGGCGCAGGCGATCTCCATCGCCCTCCAGCCATTCGGGACAGGTCGGGTCGACGCGCAGGCTCAGGTCCAGACCCTTGGCCAGGGCCTGGGCCTCGAACATGCCGGCCACCTTGTTCAACAGCGTCCGCAACGCGAACGGCCGGCGGTCCAGGTCAACGCCGCCCGCCTCCAGCTTGGCGAAGTCGAGGACGTCGTTCAGCGTCTCCAGCAGCACCGTCCCGGCGTCGTGGATGCGGCCCAGGCGTCGCTGTTGCTCGCCGTTCAGCGGCGAGGCCGCCAGCAGATCGGTGAAGCCCAGGATGCTGGTCAGCGGCGTGCGCAGCTCGTGGGACATGTTGGCCAGGAAATCCTGGCGCGCCGCCATGGCCGCCTCGGCCCGCTCGCGCGCGTCGGCCAGGGCCGACTGGGCCTCGACCTCTTCGGTGATGTCGGTCTCGTTGACCAGCACGCACAGCTCGCCGGTGACGGGATCGGGGGTGCGGCGGGCGGTCAGGCCGTGCCAGCGCTCGCCCTCGAGGGTGATCACCCGGTAGGCGCCCTCGACCGCCTCGCCGGCCAGGGCCGAACTCCACAGCGCGCCGGCGGCGTCGCCATTGGCGAAGATATCGACGAACCGCACGGTCTCGCCTGGATAGGCGGCCAGGGACGCGGGATTGCCGAACACGCGGAAGCCATCGGCGTCATAGAGGGAGACGAGAGCACTGGTGTGTCGCAGCGCCTCGATGGCGCGTTGCTGCTCGGCCTCGGTCTCGATCCGCGCGCCTTCGAACAGCATGGCGTGACCACCGCCCGGCAGGGCGATGCGCGAAATGGCCGTCTGGACGACGACGGGCACGCCGTTCGGATAGAAGGTCCAACGCTCCTCGACAGACGCCCCGCCCTCGATGCGGCCGGCGATGTCGTCCATGCGCGTGCGCACGGCGGTCGACTGGTCGGCGAAGTCCCGCGCCAACAGCTCTTCCAGCGTCTCCGCGCCCCACAGGTCCAGCGCCGCGCGGTTCGCATAGACCTTGCGCTTGCGGGCGTCGTCGAACACCCAGATCGGCCGGCGCAATTGATCGAAACCCAGGCCCAGAAGGCCGGGAATATCAGAAGCAGCAATCTTCTCCGGGCTCGACGTCAAGGCGAGTACTTGTGCTCCGTCAGGTCAAGTTTGCAGCAGGCGCGCGCTTGGCGAGCCGTTAACAAGCCAAATTGTCGCCGTCGCGGACCAACGTTCCTCGACCGGACTCTCGTCAATCTGCGCCGTGATTTTGACGTTTCCTCGGCGCGTCGCCTGCTATACGCCCCACACCTCCGCGACATTCCGCCGCCTAGCTTCGAAGACCAATGGCCTCTCCCACTCGCGCGCCCGTTCTCGCCCTCAAGGACGTCCGTCTGGCCGACGGCGCCAAGCCGCTGTTCGACGGCGTCGACCTGGCCCTGGAGCCGCGGGTGCGCGCCTGTCTAGTCGGCCGCAACGGCGCGGGCAAGAGCACCCTACTGAAGGTCCTGGCCGGCCAGGGCGTCGAGGCCGACAGCGGCGAACGCTCGGTCCAGCCCGGCGCCAGGATCGTCTATGTCAGCCAGGAGCCCGAAATCATCGGCGAGACGCTGCTGGACTACTGCACCGCCGGCGGCGCCCAGGACTACGAGGCCCAAGCCGCCCTCGCCGACTTTGGCCTGGATCCCGAGAAGGGCACGCAAGGTCTGTCGGGCGGCGAGAAGCGTCGCGCCGCCCTGTCCCGGGCTTTCGCCGAACAGCCCGACGTCCTGCTGCTGGACGAGCCGACCAACCACCTGGACATCTTCGCGATCCAGACGCTGGAAGAGGAACTGGCCGGCTCCAAGTGCGCGGCGCTGATCGTCAGCCACGACCGCGCCTTCCTGAACCGAGTCACTCAGCGCACCTTCTGGCTGGAGCACCGCAAGGTGCGGCGCCTGGACAAGGGGTTCGGCGAGTTCGAGACCTGGAGCGAACAGGTGCTGGCCGCCGAGGCCGACGAGGAGCGTCGCCTCAACAAGGTGCTGGAGCGCGAGAACGCCTGGCTGGCCCGCGGCGTACAGGGGCGCCGGGCGCGCAACGAGGGCCGTCGCCGCGCCCTGATGGACCTGCGCGCGCAGAAGAAGGACCTGCAGGGCGACAAGCGCGGCGCGATGTACATGGCCATCGAGAGCGCCGCGACCTCGGGCAAGAAGGTCGTCGAGGCCAAGCATGTCACCAAGAAGTTCGGCGAGCGCGTGATCGTCGAGGACTTCTCGACCCGAATTATGCGCGGTGATCGCGTGGCGCTGGTCGGCCCCAACGGCGCCGGCAAGACCACCCTGGTGCGCATGCTGCTGGGCGAGCTCGCGCTGGACGCCGGCACGGTCACCTTGGGGACCAATCTGGAGGTCTCGTATATCGACCAGGGCCGCATGGCGCTGTCGGACAAGATCACCCTGTGGGATTTCCTGACGCCAGGCGGCGGCGACTCCATCATCGTGCGCGGCCAGGCCAAGCACGTGGCCGGCTACGCCAAGGAGTTCCTGTTCACCGAGGCCCAGCTGCGCCAGCCCGTCACCAGCCTGTCGGGCGGCGAGCGCAATCGCCTACTCTTGGCCAGGGCGTTGGCCAATCCCACCAACCTGATGGTGCTGGACGAACCGACCAACGACCTGGACATGGATACGCTGGACCTCCTGGAGGACCTGCTGGCCGACTTCGACGGCACGCTGATCCTGGTCAGCCACGACCGCGACTTCATCGACCGTCTGGCCACCTCGACCATCGCCATGAACGGGCACGGCAAGGTGCTGGAGACTCCGGGCGGCTGGACCGACCTGATCGACCAGAGCCCCGACTTCTTCAAGGGCGCGCGCGGCGCGGCGGCGGGCTCCTCCTTCACGCCGGTGGCCCGCGACACCAAGGCCTCCGCCCCGGTCGCACCGCCACCGCCCAAGAAGGCCGGCAAGCTGACCTTCAAGGACCAGCGTCGTCTGGAAGAGTGCGAGGCCCTGATCGCCAAGAGCCCGGCCATCATCGCCAAGTTCGAGCAGACCCTGGCCGACCCCAATCTCTACAGCCGCGATCCGGCGACCTTCGACAAGACCATGAAGGCCTTGGACAAGGCCCGCGCCGACCTCGAGCAGGCCGAGATGGAATGGCTGGAGCTGGAAGAGAAGAAGGAAAGCCTGGCCAACGGCTAGAGCCTTTGGCATTCAGCATCCCGTCGGCCTCTACCCCGCTTCCCACCTCCCCCGCTTTTGCCGGGCGAGAGCGGATTTGGCGTCGCTTTAAGGCCGAATGTCGATCCGCCCCAAGCCTGCGACAGAACGCCGCATAGCGGGCTCGCGAGCCGGCTTTGGCCCTTCTTTTTGGTCGCTTAGCGGTGGATCGCGCTACGCGGGCGTCCCCTTGAATTGTGAACGTGGCCATGCATTGTCAGCGCGTCACAACGTAAGCGCGATGAGAATACAATCGCTTAGGCGTCGGTGCGCGGCGGAGGCGTCCTGCGGCGAAACGACACAGAGGCCGGTAACCCGGCAACCGGGTCGCGCGCGTACGGATTGAAGGTGACGTCGTTCCGGCGATCAAGGCGCGCGGAGCGAAGCGAGTGGCGATGTGGTCGTTCGGCGCTTCCGCGTCTGGTCGCCGCATGCGCGCGCACGGCGTATTGGGGGACGGAAACGGTATGCCGCACAGGCTGGCCGCACAGGAACGGAGACGGCAGGCCGCCTTGTTGCTGGGCCTGTCCGCCGCCGTCGTCGTCAGCCTGGCCTTCAGCGAATATCTGACCCGCACCGCCCTGGGCGTCGCCGCCTTCTGGCCCGCCAACGCCCTGCTGGCCGCCGGCCTGATCACCCTGACGGGATCGCGCGGCCTGTCCCTGACCATCGTCTTCGTGGTCTTCCATCTGATCGTCGACCTGCTGGTCGGCGACAGTCCCGTGCGGGCCCTGCTCTACACGGCGGTCGACACCGGCGAGGCCTTGGCCATCTGGGGCCTGTGCCAGAGGTTCTGGCGCGGAGCCCCGCGCATCCGCACGATGCGCTCGCTGGCGCTGCTGCCGGCCGTCACCACGCCGGTCGCGGCGATCGTCGCCCTGCTGGTCGCCTGGGTCCTGCATCTGGTCGACGGCGAACCGCTGGTGCGCGGCCTGACGGACTGGTTCCTGCGCTGCGCCCTGGGCATGGCCGTCGCTTTGCCCGCGACCCTGGTGCTGATCGACGCGGAGCATCGCCGCTCGTTCCACCGCCCCTGGCCTGAACAGCTGATGCTGCTGTTCGCGGTGTTCGCCGTGACCCTGCTGTGCGCCCACCCGGCGTCGGGCGCGCCGCCGTTCCTGATCTTCCCGATCGCCCTGGCCACCGCCTATCGTCTGGGAGCCCGCGGGGCAGCCATGGCCTCGGTGATCGTGGCCGTGGTCACCCTGCCGATCGCCATGTCCGGCGCCTCGCCGCGCTTCAACGCTATCCTGGGTCCCGTCGCCCAGGCGCGGACCATCCAGGTGTTCATCACGGTGCTGTTCTATACCAGCCTGGCCGCCGGCCTGGCCCTGGCCCAGCAGGATCGCCTCAAGCGCCTGTTGCTGCGTCGCGAACAGCTGACCCGCGCCGCCCGCAGCCGCGCCCTGGCCGCCACCGAGGCCAAGACCGAGTTCCTGGCCACCATGAGCCATGAGATCCGCACGCCGCTGAATAGCGTGCTGGGCTTCGCCCAATTGCTGGCGACCCGTCAGGACCTGCCGCCGGACGTGCGCCGTCAGGTCAATCTGATCGACAGCGCCGGCGCGGCCCTGCTGACCGTGGTCAATGACATCCTGGACTTCTCGCGAGTCGAGACCGGCCAGATCGAACTGCTGCCCCAGCCGACCTCGGCCGCGGCCCTCCTTCGCGACACCGTGGCGATCATGGCCCCCGAGGCGCGCGCCAAGGGCCTGTCGCTGGACGTGGAGATCATCGATCCGGTCGACGCCCTGCACGACCTGGACGCCGACCGCCTGCGCCAGGTGCTGATCAACCTCCTCAACAACGCCGTGAAGTTCACCGAGGAAGGCCGCATCGACGCGCGCCTGATCGTCGAGCCCGGCGACGTCGAGGACCGCCTGCGTTTCGAAATCATCGACACCGGTGTCGGCATCGACCTGGACAAGCAGTCCCTGCTGTTCCAGCGCTTCTCGCAGGCCGACAGTTCGGTGAGCCGGCTGCACGGCGGCGCGGGGCTTGGCTTGGCTATCTGCCGGGCCCTGGTCGAGGTGATGGGCGGCAGGATCGGCGCCGACAGCGTGCCAGGACGCGGCTCGTGCTTCTGGGTCGAGCTGTCGGCCCCCACCGCCGAGCCGATCGTCGTTCCCGAACGGCCCAAGGCTTCGGCGCCCGGCGCGGCCAAGGTGCTGATCGTCGATGACCATCCGGTCAATCTGGAGATCGGCGAAGCGCTGCTGACCCTGGTCGGGTGCGAGGTCGACGTCGCCGAGAACGGTAAGCAGGCCGTCGAGAAGGCCACCAGCGGTCGCTACGACGTGATCCTGATGGACATCCACATGCCGCAGATGGACGGACTGCAGGCGACCAGGGCGATCAAGGCCCTGCGCGGCGAGGCCGGCAAGGTCCCGATCATCGCCATGAGCGCCGACGCCCTGCCCCGCCAGGTCGAGCGCTGCTACGCCGCCGGCATGGTCGACCATATCGCCAAGCCCATTCAGCGCGATGTGCTGTACGCCAAGGTCGAACGCTGGATGAACCACGGGCGCGGCGCCGAGACAGCCTCTCTCTAACCCGTCTCGGGTTCTCGCTTGGAACTCTCCTCGCTCCCCCCTAACTTGACCGCGATCAAAGGGAGCCTCTTCCGATGCAGCGCCGCGCTTTTGTCGCCCTGGCCGTCACGGCCCTGCTCGCCGCCTGTTCGCCCGCGAAGAAGGAGGCCACACCCGCTGGCGTCACCAAGCTGAAGCTGGCCACCGACTGGCGGGCCGAGGCCGAACTGGGCGGCTACTACCAGGCGCTGGCGACAGGCGAGTACAAGAAGCGTGGCCTGGACGTCACCCTGATCCAGGGCGGGCCGGCCGTGAACGTGCCCCAGTTGCTGGCCACCGGCGCGGTCGACGTTGGCGTCGGCTCCAACAGCTTCATCGTCATGAACCTGGCCAAGGAGAACGCGCCGGTCAAAGCCGTGGCGGCCTTCATGCAGAAGGACCCGCAGGTCCTGATCGCCCACCCGGATCAAGGGATCAACGGCATCGCCGACATGAGGGGCCGGCCGATCCTGCTGTCCGACGCCTCGATCACCGCCTTCTGGGTCTGGCTGAAGGCCAAGTACCAGTTCACCGACGACCAGGTGCGCAAGTACAACTACTCGTCCGCGCCGTTCCTGGCCGACAAGCGGGTGATCCAGCAGGGCTACGCGACCAGCGAGCCGTACCTCATCGAGAAGGAAGGCAAGATCAAGCCGGCGGTCTTCCTGCTGGCCGACAGCGGCTATCCGGCCTACGGCTCGATGGCCCTGGTCCCCGACAGCCTGATCGCCAAGAATCCCGCGGCCGTGCAGGCCTTCGTCCAGGCGACGGCGGCGGGCTGGAAGTCCTATCTGTACGGCGATCCCAAGCCCGGCGACGCGGCGATCCTGAAGGACAATCCCGAGATGACCCAGGACGTCCTGGACCAGGCCCGCGAAAAGATGCGGTCCTACGGCATCGTCGGCAAGGACGGCGAGATCGGCCAGATGTCCGACGCCCGTTGGGCCGAGTTCTTCAAGGTCGCCTCGGAGCAGGGCGTCTATCCCAAGGCCATGGACTTCAAGAAGGCCTACACGCTGCAGTTTCTGCCCAAGGGCCAATGAGTCCCTCAAGCAAAATGGAATATGTCGCCAGCCTGTCCGGCGTCGAGGTCGACTACGCCCGGGGACGCGCCTTGGGGCCTGTCGACCTGACCCTCGCGCCCGGCGAGATCGTCGCCCTGGTCGGACCGTCGGGCTGCGGCAAGTCCACGGCTCTGCGGCTGCTGGCCGGGCTTGAAGCGCCGACGCGCGGAAGCGTGACCCGCGCCGCCGGCAAGGGCGAGACCTCGGTCGTCTTCCAGTCCCACACCCTGGCCCCGTGGCTGGCGGCGCGCGACAACGTCGCCCTGCCGCTGGAGCTGGCCGGCGTCGGCAAGCGCGAGGCCCTCGCCTCGGCCGACGAAGCGCTGCGCAAGGTCGGCCTTGGCCAAGCCCTGACCGCCCGCCCCGCCCAGCTGTCGGGCGGCATGGCCATGCGCGCCGCCCTGGCTCGCGCCCTGGTCACCCGGCCGCTCCTGCTGTTGCTGGACGAGCCTTTCGCGGCTCTCGACGAGATCACCCGCCGCGCCCTGGCCGATGACGTCCTGGCCTTGGCCGATGAACTGCGCCCCGCCGTCGTCTTCGTGACCCACAATGTCGAGGAGGCCGTCTACATGGCCCGCCGCGTGGTGGTCATGACCCCGGGTCCCGGCCGCATCGCCGGCGAGGTCGCCATCGACGGTCCGCTGGTCCGCCCGCCGGATTTCCGCTCGACCGAAGCCTTCCGCGCCGCCGTGGAGATGGTCTCTGGCCTGCTCGCGCGGGCGACGGAGCGGGCGGCGTGAAACGCGTCCTCGCGCCCCTGATCCTGATCGCCGTCCTGCTGGGCGGCTGGGAGATGGCCTGCCGCGCCCTGGCCGTCCCCGCCTACTTGCTGCCTGCGCCGAGCGCGATCGGGTCGGCGTTCCTGGCCAACTGGCCTCTGCTGCTGGGTTCGGCCTGGGCGACGCTGTCGACGGCCCTGCTGGCCCTGGTCATCGCCAGCCTAGTCGCCTGCGCCTTGGCCCTGACCGTCAGCCTGAACAGCCTGCTGGAAGACGCCATCCGGCCGATCGCGGTAACCTTGCAGGTCACGCCCCTGGTCGCCATCGCACCGCTGGTCACCATCTGGGCCGGCATCGAGCATCCCGAACGGGCGGTGATCGGCCTGGCGGCCGTCGTCGCCTTCTTCCCGATCTTCTCGGGCGCCCTGACGGGCCTGAAGGCGGTCGATCCCGACCTCGCCCGGCTGTTCGATCTTTATGGGGCGACGCCGTGGCAGCGCCTGATCCGCCTACGCCTGCCCTCGGCCGTCCCCGCCCTGCTGGAAGGACACAAGGTCGCGGCGGGCCTGGCCGTGATCGGCGCCGTGGTGGCCGAGTTCGTGGCCGGCTCGGGTGGAGCGCAAGGCCTGGCCTGGCGGATCCTTGAGGCCTACAATCGTTTGCAGACCGCCAAGGTGTTCGCGGCTCTCGTGACCCTGGCCGTTCTGGGCGTCGTCCTGCACGCGGCGATGGAGTGGATCGAGCGTCGCCTTCTGGACACTTGGCGCGGCCGTTAGCCCAAGATTAAGCGCCGCCAGCTAGGACAGGAGCCAGAAGATTCCGTCCGGGACCGCCCATGCGCCGCGTCGCCCTCACCGCCGCCCTTGCCCGCGCCAACGCCGCGCCGGGCGCGCGCGACGTCCGGCCGGCCAGACTCCACAGGGGCGGTTCGTGAGCCAATCGCGCCTGCATGACCTGATCGCGCTCGCCAACGAGCCGTCCAGCGCCAAGCGCCGCGAACTGCTGCGCGGCGTCACCGACATGCTGTTCGCCGCCGACAGCGGCAACGCCGTCGAGATGGCCCTGTTCGACCAGATCCTGAGCCAGTTGGCCGACGACATGGAAGAGGCCGTGCAGGTCGAGCTGGCCCAGCGCCTGGGCGCGGCGCCCGCCGCGCCGCGCGGCGTGTCGCGCACCCTGGCCTTTGGCTCGATCGTCGTGGCCGAGCCCATCCTGCGCGGGTCCACGGCTCTGACCGACGAAGACCTGCTGCACGTGGCCCGCACCCAGGGCCAGGACCACCTGCGCGCCATCTCGCAACGCTCCAGCGTGTCCAGCGTCGTGTCCGACGCCATCGTGGCGCGCGGCGACGACGACACCCTTGGCGTCCTGCTGCGCAACGAAGGCGCGGTGCTGTCGCGCGCCGCGCACGAGACCGTCGTCGACCGCGCCGCCGCCAACCCGGCCCTGCACGAGGCCGTCATCGACCGTCACAGCCTGCCGGTCGACCTGCTGAACGAGATGTACTTCGTGGTTGAGGCGCGCCTGCGCGAGCGGATCATGGAGAAGAACGCCGGCGTCGATCCCGCGACCCTGGAAGCCGCCCTGGCCGCCGGCCGCAAGCGCGTGGCCACCCAGGACGGCGCCCTGCCGCCCGACCACGCCGAGGTCGAGGCCGAGTTCCGCGCCTTGCGCGCCAGATCCCAGGTCTCGCCGCAGATGCTGGCCAACATGCTGCGCGGCAAGAAGACCACCCTGTTCCTGGTGGCCCTGGCCGACATGGCCGGCGTCGACTTCCATACCGCCCGCCGCATCCTGGAGCGGCGCGAGATGGACGCCCTGTCGGTGATCTGCAAGGCGGCGGACTTCGACCGCTCGCTGTTCCTGACCTTCGCCCTGCTGATCCTCGAGCCGACCGACGACGTCATGCTGAAGGCCAAGACCTATGGCGAGCTCTACGCGGCCCTGCCGCGCGAGTCGGCCATGCGCACGATCCGCTTCTGGCGCCTGCGCCGTCAGACCGGCGACGTCGCCGCCGCCTGACGCTCCACTCTCGCGGGAATAAGGCGCAAACCCGCCTCTCTCGCGCCTTGCGTGCGCCATGCCGGACGGTCAAGGTGCCGCCCTCTTAATTCCTCCTGCCCTGGATTCTCGATGATCAGCGCTTCGCGCTTGGCGCTCGTCGCCGCCGCCGGCCTTTCGCTCGCCGCCTGCTCGCATCTTCCCAAGACTCCGTCCCTGCCCCTGCTAAACAAGGAAGCGTCCGCGCCGAGGATCCCGGAGCCGCCGCCGCTGGCGGGCCCGAAGATCACCGACCTGAAGCCGGGTCAGTGGGCGCAGGAGATCTCGGACATCGCGCCCGATCCGGCCTGGCGCTTCGGCGTGCTGCCCAACGGCATGCGCTATGCGATCCGCAAGAACGCCACCCCGCCCGGCCAAGCCTCGTTGCGCCTGTGGTTCGACGCCGGCTCCCTGATGGAGACCGACGACCAGCAGGGCCTGGCCCACTTCCTGGAGCACATGGCCTTCAACGGCTCCAAGAACGTGCCCGAAGGCGAGATGATCAAGATCCTGGAACGTCACGGCCTGGCCTTCGGCGCCGACACCAACGCCCAGACCAGCTTCGACGAGACGTCTTACCAGCTGGACCTGCCCAAGACCGACGATCCCACGGTCAACGACTCGCTGATGCTGCTGCGCGAGGCCGCAGGCGAGTTGACCATCGCCCCCGAGGCGGTCGACCGCGAGCGCGGCGTGGTGCTATCGGAGGAGCGCGCCCGCGACACGCCAGGCTATCGCGTCGCCATCGCTACCTTGTCGGCCCAGATGGAAGGCCAGCTGCCGCCCAAGCGGATCCCGATCGGCAAGACCGACGTCCTGAAGACCGCCCCCGCCCAGCGCATCCGCGACTTCTACGAGGCCTACTACCGTCCCGAGCGAGCAGTGTTGGTGGCCGTCGGCGACTTCGACGTCGACGCCATGGAAGCCAAGATCAAGGGCAAGTTCGGCGACTGGGTCGGCAAGGGCGCGAACGGCAAGAACCCGGACGTTGGCCCCGTCGCCAAGCGCGGCCCGACCGCCAAGCTGATCGTCGAGGCCGGCGCGCCGTGGTCGGTGCAGATGACCTGGACCCGCAAGCCCGACGGCTTGGTGGAGACCAAGGCCGTCGACGAGCGCGACATGCTGGAGAACCTGGCCTTCGCCGTGGTGAACCGCCGCCTGCAGGCCATCGGCCGCTCGGCCGAGCCGCCCTTCATCGCCGGCGGCGCCTTCAAGGGCGACCAGTACGGCGCGGTGCGGGTCAGCACCTTCGCCGCGACCGCCCAGCCCACCCGCTGGCGCGAGGCCCTGGCCGCCCTGGACGCCGAGCAGCGCCGCGCCGTCCAGTACGGCGTGCGCCAGGACGAACTGGACCGTGAGATCGCCAGCATGCGCGCCGGCCTGGTCGCCGCCGCGGCCGGCGAGGCGACCCAGCGCACGCCCCAACTGGCCAACCAACTGGTCGGCACCCTCGGCGACGCCGAGGTGATCACCTCGCCCAGCCAGAACCTGGCGTTCTTCGACCAGCTGGTGAAAGGCCTGACCGCCGACAAGGTCAACGCCGTGCTGAAGACGTCCTTCGCCGGCTCGGGTCCGCTGATGGTCATCGCCGCGCCCAGCGCCATCGACGGCGGCGAGCCGGCGATCCTCAAGGCCTATGACGAACTCAAGAGCCAGCCCGTCACTCCGCCGGCCGCGCCGGGCGTGACCGTCTGGCCGTATTCCAGCTTCGGCCCGACCGGCAAGGTCGCCGAGCAGAAGGACGTCACGGATCTGGACACCGTCTTCATCCGCTTCGAGAACGGCGTGAAGCTGACGGTCAAGCCGACCAAGTTCCGCGACGACCAGGTGCTGGTGAAGGTTCGCGCCGGCCACGGCCTGCTGGACATGCCGTCCGACGCCCAGAGCCCGCTGTGGTCGGGCTCGGCCTTCGTCGAGGGCGGCCTCAAGCAGATCTCGTCCCAGGACATGGAGCGGGTGCTGACCGGCAAGATCTGGAACGCCAACCTGGGTGTCGAGGACGACGCCTTCGTCCTCAGCGGCCGCACGCGCCCCGAGGACCTGTCCACCGAATTGCAGGTGCTGGCCGCTTTCGCCACCGAACCCGGCTGGCGTCCCGAGGCTTTCACCCGCATCAAGACCGCCTATGCCACGGTCCACGACCAGCTGCAGAGCACGACCGGCGGCGTCCTTAGCCGCGACCTGGGCGGGCTGATGCACAATGGCGACCAGCGCTGGACCTTCCCGTCGCGCGAGCAGATCGCCGGTGCGTCGCTGGACCAGTTGAAGGCCGCCGTCGCCAACCCGCTGGCCAAGGGCGACCTGGAGGTCGTCATCGTCGGCGACACCACGGTCGACAAGGCCATCGCCGCCGTCGCCGACACCTTCGGCGCCCTGCCCGCTCGTCCGGGCGACCCCGCCCTGCCCGGGGCCGAGAAGGCGCCCTTCCCCGCCCCGGCCGCCCAACCGGTGCTGCGCACGCACAAGGGTCGCGCCGATCAGGCGGCTCTGTTCATGGTCTGGCGCACGGACGACCTGTTCTCGAACCTGCAGCGCTCGCGCGACGTCTCGATCCTGGGACAGGTCGTACAGCTGCGGCTGATCGACGAACTGCGCGAGAAGCAAGGCGCGACCTATTCGCCGAACGCTTCGTCGACCGCCAGCGTCACCTTCAAGAACTGGGGCTATCTTGGCGTCAGCATGGAAGTGCCGCCTGAAAAGCTGGACGGCGTGGTCGCCTCGATCCGCAAGATCGCGGCCGACCTGCGCGACAAGCCGATCACCGCCGACGAACTGGAGCGGGCCAAGAAGCCGCGCATCGACCAGATCGAGAAGGCCCGCGTCACCAACGAATACTGGCTGGGCGCGCTGTCAGGCGCCCAGACCGATCCGCGCCTGTTGGACGCCACCCGCTCGGTGCTGGCGGGCCTCGAGCGCGTGAGCCCCGCCGACGTCCAGAAGGCCGCCAGGACCTATCTGGGCGACGATCAGTCGTGGCTGCTGCTGGTGAAACCAGAGGCTACAGCCGCCAAGTAGAGCGCCAAAAGCAGGACGCCGAAAAGAAGGCCCTCCCTAACGGGAGGGCCTTTTAAGTTTCCAGGCTCCCCCTTTCCGTGTGTCGGAATGGGACAGCCCGGCCTCTGGCCCGCTTCTCCCAGCAAGCTTCGTGCGGTCGAAGAAGCGGCCGCGAATGGCCCGCCAGGGGACGACCATGTTCCATCCCAGCACGGAACGGCTGATAGACTATTGGCGAGACAAGCGGGGCGCCGCCGCCCTGCCTCGCCGCGCGGACGTCGATCCAGGTGACTTCCTGGAACTTCTGCCGCAGGTGTTCGTCCTGGGCCGAGACGCCGGCAAGATGCCGTTCCGCCTGGCCGGCGGCTTCGTCACCGACCTGCACGCCCGCGACCTGCGTGGCCACGACGCCCTGTCTCTATGGGCCCTGGCCCACAGGCTGGACCTGAAGAGCGCCCTGGACGTGGCGCGCAAGCGCCGCACGCCGGTGGTGGTCGCCGCCGACATCCGCGCTCATGGCGTGCCGTCGGTGGGCATGGAGGTGCTGTTCGCGCCGCTACAGGGCGCCTCGGGCGAGACCGACCGCTTCCTGGGCCTCTACCAGCCGACCGCCATGATCAACCGCCTGATGGGCCGGCCGGCCTATGAGCTGGGCGTTCGCGAGATCAAGCCGCTGGGCGATGGCAACGAGGACCAGCCGCGCCTGCGCCTGGCCACGCTGGACGGCCGGCGGATCGCCTAGCGTCCCGCCTCGTCCAGCCGCTTCCACACCTCGGCCGGCAATTCCAATCGCGCCGCCCCCATCAGCTCGTCCAGTTGCGCCACCGAGGTGGCGCTGGCCAGCGGCGCGGTGATAGCCGGATGGGCCATGATCCAGGCGAGCGCCACCTGCGCCTGGGACGCGCCGACGGTCTCGGCCGCCTCGTCCAGCGCCGCCAGCACGGCCCGTCCCTTGTCGTTCCAATAGTCGCGCCGGATGGTGCTCGCCCGCGCCTTGCCCTCGAAATCGGCCTCGGTGCGGTACTTGCCGCTCAGGAAACCCGCGCCCAGGCCGTAATAGGGAATGATCCCTAGCCCCTCGGCGGCGGTCAGGTTCGCCAGCGCCCCCTCGACCTGGTCGCGATCGACCAGATTGAACTTCGGCTGGATCGTCTCGTAGCGCCGCGAGCCCTTGGCCTTCGAGGTCTCCAGGCTGGCCCTGAGCCGCTCGGGCGAGAAGTTCGACGCCCCGATCGCCCGCGCCTTGCCGGCCTTCACCAGGCGATCGAAGGCCTCCAGCGTCTCGTCGATCGGCGTCTCGGCATCGTCCTGGTGCGACTGATAGAGGTCGATGTAGTCGGTCCGCAGCCGCTTCAGCGAGCCCTCGACCGCCGCCTCGATGTTGGCGGCCGACAGGCCCGGCTGCCTGGGCCACATGGCGACCTTGGTCAGGATCAGCACCTTGTCGCGCTTGCCGCTCGCCGTTAGCCAGCGGCCAATCACGCTTTCCGACTCGCCGCCCTCGTGGCCCGGAACCCAGGCCGAATAGACGTCGGCCGTATCGATGGCGTTGAAGCCGCCGTCGACGAAGGCGTCCAGCAGGCGGTGCGAGGTCGTTTCGTCCGCCGTCCAGCCGAACACATTGCCGCCGAACACCAGCGGCGCAGTCGAGAGGCCGGAACGGCCGAGGGGGCGATGCTTCATGCGCTTCCTCTATTCGGCCGCCACCGCGCGATCGTCCTCGAACACCGGGACGTCCAAGGCCGGCAGCGTCGCCTTGCCCCTTATCAGGTCGGAGGCCCGCTCGGCGATCATGATCGTGGGGGCGTTGGTGTTGCCGCCGATCAGGTTGGGCATGACCGAGGCGTCGATGACGCGCAGGCCCTGCAGGCCCTGCACCTTCAACTGGTCGTCGACCACCGCCAGCGGATCCCCCGCCACGCCCATGCGGCAGGTCCCGACCGGGTGGTAGATCGTCTCGGCGTTGGCGCGGATCCAGGCGTCCAGCTCAGCGTCGGTGCGGACATCCGCCCCCGGCGCGTATTCGGCGTCGCGATAGGGATCGAAGGCGGCCTGGGCCACGGTCTCGCGGGCGATGCGGACGCCTTCGCGGATGGCGCGGCGGTCCTCGTCCGTGGCCAGATAGTTGCCCAGGATGGTCGGATCCGCGAACGGATCGGCCGAGCGCAGTCCGACCTTGCCCCGGCTCTCCGGGCGCAGCTGACAGACGTGCAGGGTGAAGCCGTCCTTCTCGACCACGACCTTGCCGTGGTCCTGCATGATGGCCAGCACGCCGTGGATCTGCAGGTCGGGCCGGTCGAGGTCGGGCCGCGACTTCAGGAACGCCCCACTCTCCAGGAACTGCTGCCGACCCAGCCCCTTGCCGAAGATCATGTAATTGAGGCCCACGCCCAGCTTGTTCAGCCCCTTGTTGGCCGAGAAGGCGGTCTTGAGGTTCTTGCTGGTCCAAGAGACACAGACGTCCAGGTGGTCCTGCAGATTGGCGCCGACGCCCTTGGATTCGTGGACGACCGCGATTCCGTGGGCCTTCAGGTCCTCCGGCGCGCCGATGCCCGATAGCTGGAGAATATGGGGCGACTGGACCGCGCCGGCGCTCAGCAGCACTTCGGCGTCGGCATAGGCGATCTTGCGCTCGCCGCCCTTGCCGACGGCGTATTCGACCCCCACCGCGCGGCGCTTCTCGACCAGGATCCGGGTGGTGCGCGCCTCGGTCACGCAGGTCAGGTTCGGACGCGCGAGCGCTTGGGACAGATAGGCCATGGCCGCGCTCCAGCGCTGGCCATCGCGGATGGTCAGGTCATAGGGTCCGAACCCCTCCTGCTGGAAGCCATTGAAGTCCTTGGTGGTCTTGTGGCCCGCCTGGCGGCCGGCCTCGACCAGGGCGCCGTAGAAGGGGCTGTCGCTTTCGCCCTTCGAAACATGCAGCGGACCCTTGTCGCCATGATAGGCGTCGCCGCCGCCGTGGTGATGTTCCGAGCGCTTGAAGTACGGCAGCACCTCGGCATAGGACCAGCCGGTCAGGCCCATCTGGCGCCACTGGTCGTAGTCGCGGGCATGGCCGCGGATGTAGATCATGCCGTTGATGGCCGAAGAGCCGCCCAGGCCCTTGCCGCGCGGCCACCAAAGTTTGCGATTGTCGAGATGGGGTTCGGCCTCGGTCCAGAAGCCCCAGTTCTGGTCGCCCTTGTCCTTGATCAGTTGACCGACGCCCGCCGGCATCTTGACCAGCACCGAGGTGTTCTTGCCGCCGGCCTCCAGCAGCAGGACCTTGATGTTGGGGTCCTCGGTCAGGCGCGCGGCCAAGACGCAGCCGGCGGATCCCGCGCCGATGACGACGTAATCATAGCGTTCGCTGGCCATGGCCCCGACGCCCTCCCTCGAAGGTTATCGTTGTTAAGGAGAACAGTGATCCGGCTTCGAGGCCCGCGCAAGCTTCGCGCGACGTCATGCCGGAAAACGCGAGTTGCACATTCCAATGCAACTCGAAACGCGATAATACTACCTATGGACGAAACGGAATGCGGCGAGGCCGCATCGTCTCGCCGTGGACCGGACGCCTCCTCCCGGCGAGTCCTTCTCGTGCATGTGCCCCGCGCGAGGAGCGGGAGCGCCGCCTCGCATCCCCCCAAGCAGCAGGCGGCGCTCCCGAGAGGGGCCAGGACGACGTCAGGTCTCGGCGATCGCCTTCAGATCGCGGACGTAGCGCTTCCAGTTCTCGACATAGTGCAGGGCCGAGCCCTGCAGGATCATCGTGTGGTGCTCGGAAACCTCGCGCACCACCTTGCCCGGCGCGCCCATCACCATCGAATTGTCCGGGATCTCCTTGCCCTCGGTGATCAGGGCTCCGGCCCCGATCAGGCAGTTCTTCCCGATCTTGGCTCCGTTCAGGACAACCGCCCCGATGCCGATCAACGAGCCGTCACCGATTGTGCAGCCATGCAGCATCACCATGTGACCGATGGTCACGTTCGCGCCGATGGTCAGGGGAACGCCAGCATCCGTGTGAAGAACAGATCCGTCCTGCACATTACTATTCTCGCCGATCGTGATCGGATCGTTGTCTCCGCGCGCCACCGCGCCCCACCAAATACTCGCGTTCTTCTTGAGAATCACACTGCCTATCACGCTTGCCGTGGGCGCGATCCAGTATTCGCCTTGCGCCGGAAGCGTGGGCGCCACGGCGCCCAGGGAATAGACAGTCATCCGTATGCCTCGTTTTCTTGGGCGCGATTTTCCGGTTAACCACCCGGAAACCATGATGCCCCATTGTAGTCAGGCGATTCGAGAGGGAACATTCCCCAAGCGGGAATCATTCTTCTCTCGTTCGGGTCGGGGGCGACCTTACGCCATCGGCCCACCCGCTGACGAAGACGAGGTGTCGCTCTTGGCGTTCAGGCGTACAGCACCGCCCTCCCCAAGCTCTCAAGGGGGAAGCTCTCCGGAGCCGCCCCGCGCACGCGACTTCGTTGTGTCAATCCAGCTCACCGACAAGGACGACGCCTTTTGGCCTCGTCCTTTTTTCATGCCCGAATGGAGGCTTTGATGACCAAGCGAGCCCTGAAGCGGATGGCGCGCGAAGGCGCGTACGAGACCGGCCACTACGGTGATGACGCCAAGGTGCGTCGCCTGCCGATCGATGTTCGCGACCGGGGAAACAGCTGGAACCCGCTGGGCCACGATGGAGCGCCAAGCAATCCGGAGCGTGATCAGAGCTACCTCAAGACGATAAAACCGAAATCGCCAGGCCAGGCCCAGTTGATGGAAGCCATCGACGAGAAGAACCTGGTCATGGCCCTGGGTCCGGCCGGCACCGGCAAGACCTACATCGCCATCTCCAAGGCCGTGGAGGCGCTGGAGGCCGGTCGCGTCAGCCGCATCGTGCTGTCGCGCCCCGCGGTCGAGGCCGGGGAATCGATCGGCTACCTGCCGGGCGACATGGAGGACAAGCTGGCGCCGTATCTGCGCCCGCTCTACGACGCCCTGACCGATCGCCTGTCGGTCAAGCGCATGCGGGCCCTGATGGCCGAAGGCGCCATCGAGATCGCCCCGGTCGGCTTCATGCGCGGCCGGACCCTGAACAACGCCTTCGTGGTGATCGACGAGGCCCAGAACTGCACCTACATGCAGCTGAAGATGCTGCTGACCCGCCTGGGCTGGCACTCGACCATGGTCGTCACCGGCGACCCGAACCAGTCGGACCTGCTGCCGGGCATCTCGGGCCTGGCCGACGTCGCCGCCCGGTTCGAGGAGGTCGCCAACATCGCCGTCGTCCGCCTGGCCGACCGCGACATCGTCCGCCACCCGCTGGTCGCGGAGATGCTGGGCGTGCTGTAATTTGGTAACAGCGGTTTGAACTGAAGACTTGAGTTTGGGGCGGTCGGATGTGCAAGGTCCGACCGCCTTAATACTTTTTTGGACACGTTCATGGCCGACCTATCCGCGCCGCGCACGGAATTGACCCTCAGGGGCATCCTCCTCGGCGTCGCCATCACCCTCGTCTTCACCGCCGCCCAGGTCTATCTGGGCCTCAAGGTCGGCCTGACCTTCGCCACCTCGATCCCCGCCGCCGTCATCTCGATGGCCCTGCTGCGGGCGTTCAAGACCTCGACCATCCAGGAAAACAACATCGTCCAGACGATCGCCTCGGCGGCGGGGACGCTGTCGTCGGTGATCTTCGTCCTGCCGGGCCTGCTGATGATTGGCTGGTGGTCGAACGTGCCGTTCTTGCCCACCTTCGGCGCCTGCGCCGTCGGCGGCATCCTGGGCGTGATGTACACCATCCCCCTGCGCCGGGCCCTGGTGACCAACTCCAACCTGCCCTACCCCGAAGGCGTCGCCGCCGCCGAGGTGCTGAAGGTCGGCACCGGCTCGCGCGAGGGCGCTGCCGAGGGCAAGGCGGGCCTAGCCGCCGTCAGCATGGGCGCGATCGCCTCGGCCCTGTTCGGCGCCCTGGCCGCCGCCAAGCTGTTCGCCGCCGAGGTCGCGGGCTACTTCAAATTCAAGGCTGGCGCCGGCGCGTCGGGCCTGGGCGCCTCAAGCTCGCTGGCCCTGATGGGCGCGGGTCATCTGATGGGCATCACCGTCGGCGTCGCCATGTTCGCCGGCCTGTTCATCGCCTGGGCCATTCTGGTGCCGATCCTCACGCTCGCCACTCCGATGCCGGACGCCGACGCGGCCACCCACGCCCTGACCGTCTGGAAGACCCAGGTGCGCTTCCTGGGCGCGGGCGTCATCGGCGCGGCCGCCATCTGGACCCTGGCCAAGCTGGTCGCCCCTATCATCGCCGGCCTGAAGTCGGCGCTGGAAGCCGCCAAGGCCCGCAAGAGCGGCGGCGGCGAACTACCCCGCGTCGAGCAGGACATCCCGATCGGCATCGTCGGCATCGTCTCGCTGATCCTGATGGCCCCGGCCGGTTGGTTCCTGGCCCACTTCCTGGCCGGCGGCCCGATCGTCAGCCTGACCGCCCCGCTGGTCGCCATCGGCATCGGCTATCTGATCGTCGCCGGCCTGCTGGCCGCCGCCGTCTGCGGCTACATGGCCGGCCTGATCGGCTCGTCCAACAGCCCGGTCTCCGGCATCGCCATCCTGACCGTGCTGGGCGCCTCGCTGATGGTCGGCGTGGTCGGCCGCGGCGTGGTCGGCCCCGACGTCACCAAGGCCCTGGTCGCCTTCGCCCTCTACGCCACCACCTGCGTCCTGGCCGTGGCCGTGGTCGCCAACGACAACCTGCAGGACCTGAAGACCGGCCAGCTGGTCGACGCCACCCCGTGGAAGCAGCAGGTCGGCCTGGTGATCGGCGTCATCTCGGGCGCTGTGGTCATCCCGTTCGTGCTGGAACTGCTGAACCGTTCGAACGGCTTCGCCGGCGCGCCGAACCTGCAGGCCATCTCGGACCAGCCTCTGGCCGCGCCGCAAGCGACGCTGATCTCGACCCTGGCCAAGGGCGTGCTGGGCGGTGACCTGAACTGGACCCTGCTGGGCGTCGGCGCCCTGATCGGCCTGGCCCTGGTCGCCGTCGACACCATCCTGCGCAAGACCAGCAACGACCGCTATAGCCTGCCGCCGCTGGGCGTGGGCTTGGCCATCTACCTGCCCAGTTCCGTCACGGCCCCGGTCGTGGTCGGCGCCGTGGCCGGCTGGTTGTTCGAGAAGATCGTCGCCAAAGACCGCGCGGCCGAGCCGGCCAAGCGCCTGGGCGTGCTGATCGCCTCGGGCTTCATCGTCGGCGAGAGCCTGTTCAACGTGGCCCTGGCCCTGCTGATCGTCACCACCAACAAGGGCGAGCCCTTGGCCCTGCCCTTCGCGCCGCCCGAGCACGTCGGCATGATCCTGTCGCTGATCGCCGCCGCCATCGTGGTGGTCGGCCTCTACCGCTGGGCCCGCAAGGCCGGGGCGAAGGCGCTGGAGGCGTAAAAGGCGATGTTGAAGGTCTGGGGTCGCCGCTCCGCCTTCAACGTCCAGAAGGTGTTGTGGCTGGTGGGGGAGCTTGGCCTTCCCCACCAGCACATTCCCGCCGGCGGCGATCACGGCGGCCTCGACGATCCCGACTTTCTGGCCATGAACCCGCACGGACGGGTCCCGGTCATCGACGACGACGGCGTGGTCGTCTGGGAATCCCACGCCATCCTCCGCTATCTGGCCGCGCGACATGGCGGCCCCGCCTGGTGGCCCGAAGCCGCAGCCGATCGCGCCGAGGCCGATGGCTGGATGGACTGGGCCCAGACCAGCCTGCAGCGCGATTTCCTCAGCGGCGTCTTCTGGAGCTGGTACCGCACGCCGCCCGAGCGACGCGACAATCAAGCCATCGAGATCGCCCTCGCCGCCTGCGCTCGTCACTTTCGATTGCTCGACAGGGTGCTGACCGACCGGCCGTTCCTGGGCGGCGACGCGCTTGGCCTGGCCGACATCCCAGCTGGCGCGCACCTCTATCGCTATTTCGAACTCGAGATTGACCGACCAGCGACGCCGAATGTCGAGGCTTGGTATGCGCGGCTGTACGAGCGCCGAGCCTATCAGGAGGCCATCATGGTTCCGTTCGGGGAGATGAAGGGCCGGTTGGCGTATTAGCGCCCCCTCCGTCTCGCCGCGTATTCGCGGCGATCCACCTCCCCCGCAGGCGGGGGAGGATGAGCGGCTTCCTCCTCACCCGTGAAACGGGGGGAGGTGGCGCGATGCGGATACGCATCGCGACGGAGGGGGCGCTCCCTACTCCACCGCCCCCAAAATCGTAAATCGCACCTCGGCCCGCCCGCGATAGCCCAGCGACTCGTAGAGTCCGATCGCCGTGGCGTTGTCGGCGTAGCTGTGCAGGAAGGCCTTCTCGCCCCGCGCCAGGATCTTGGCCGTCACCTCGCGCAGCAGGCGGGCGGCGTAGCCCTTGCCCCGGTGATCCGGATGGACGCAGACGCCGCTGGCCTCGGTATAGCCGTCGGGCCGCATCCGCTCGCCGGCCATGGCGACCAGTTGGCCGTCCACCCGCACGCCGATGAACGCGCCCAGCTGGTGAGTGCGGGCGAAGAACGGGCCGGGCTTGGTCAGGCTGGCGAGGGCCAGCATCTCGGCCGCGTCGGCGTCATCCAGGACCAGCATGTCGAACCCGACGTCCCAGGCGGGGGCGACGGTCTCGGCGACCATCTGCAGGCACAGGGCGCTGGACAGGATCTCGGTCCCGGGCGGCGGAGGAGGCGTGAAGGTCTCGACCAAGCCCACCGTCCCCTTGTCGCTAACCAGTTCGCCCAGGGCGGCCAGGCTCTCGGGATTCTGGTCGACCGTCGCGGCGAAAAGGCCGTAGGCCGGGTCCATCCGCACGGCGCCGCCGTGGCGCAAGGCCAGATGGCCCTGGCGGCCGCCCAGGGTGGCGAAGACGGGACGGTCGAGGATGTGGGCGCTCATCCGCCCATTCAAGCGGGGCAATAGGCCGCGATCAACGCCTTCACGGCGCCGACGGCCGCCTTGGCAGGCTTATCGTCGCCGTCGAACATCTGGCTGGAGGTGAAGATCCCCTCGATCAGCAGCATCATGGCGTCGCCCATGGCCTTGGGATCACTCGCGCCCATCTCGGCGGCCTTGGCGTGCAGGCGTTCGCGCAGCTGCTGCTTGTGCGCCTGAGAGACCTGGCGGCCGGCGTGCTGGCGATCGGGATATTCGACCACCGCGTTGGAGAGGTTGCAGCCGCGATAGTCATCGCCATCCGAACGGTCGGCCAGCCCCTGGAAATAGGCGACCATCTGGGCCTTGGGATCGTCCGGATACAGCGCCTCGGCCGCCTCGTAACGGTCCCAGAAGCCCGCCTCGACCTCGCGCAGCACGGCGGCCACGAGCTCGTCCTTGGACTTGTAGCTGCGATAGAGGCTGGGCTTGGTGACACCGGCCTTGGTGACGATCTCGTCGACGCCCACCGCGCGGATGCCCTCGCGATAGAACAGCTCCCGCGCCGTGTCGAAGATGCGCTCGGCGGCGCGCGGACCCGGGCCGTAGGGCCCCTTCAGAATGTCTTCCGGCGATCGTTCGGACATTTTCAGACTTTACGCTTGACGATGTTACTTACCGGTACGTATGTAGCCAATCAAGACCGTACCGATCGGTTACATCGCGAGGCCGCATGACGACCGCCAGCCGCCAGACCAGCCGCCGCCCCTTCGGCCAGAACTACGCCTTCGTGGTGGCCGGGGCGATCTTCCTGGCCCTGCTGGCCGCCGCCGCCCTGCGCGCCGCGCCCGGGGTGCTGATGCTGCCGCTGGAGAAGGCGTTCGGCTGGGATCGGGCCTCGATCTCGCTGGCCGCCGCCGTCGGCATCTTCCTCTACGGCCTGACCGGACCCTTCGCCGCGGCGCTGATGAACTCGTTCGGACTGCGTCGGACCGTGACCCTGGCCTTGCTGCTGATGGCGGCCTCCACGGGCCTGTCGGCCTTCATGAGCGCTTCGTGGCAGTACGTGGCCACCTGGGGCGTGCTGGCGGGCTTTGGCAGCGGCGCGGTGGCCATGGTGCTGGGGGCGACGGTGGTGAACCGCTGGTTCGTCGCCCGGCGCGGCCTGATGCTGGGCCTGCTGACCGCCTCCACCGCCACCGGCTCGCTGATCTTCCTGCCCGCCATGGCCTTCATCGCCGAGCACGGCGGCTGGAAGCCGGTCGTCATCACCATCGCGACCGTCTGCCTGGTCCTGGCGCCGCTGATGTGGCTGCTGATCCCCGAACGCCCCTCTGACGTGGGCCTGAGGCCCTTCGGCGCGCCGGACGACTACGAGCCTCCCGCCCCGATCAACGCCGGCAGCGCCTTGACCTACGCCTTCGCGGCCCTGGGTCGGGCCGCCAAGACCCGGACCTTCTGGCTGCTGTTCCTGGGCTTCTTCATCTGCGGCCTGACCACCAACGGCCTGGTGGGCGTGCACATGATCGCCTTTTGTGGCGACCGGGGCATGCCCGAGGTCAAGGCCGCCGGCCTGCTGGCGCTGATGGGCCTGTTCGACCTGTTCGGCACGACGGCGTCGGGCTGGCTGACCGACCGCTATGACAGCCGCAAGCTGCTCTTCGTCTACTACGTGCTGCGCGGGCTCTCGCTGATCTACCTGCCCTTCTCGGACTTCTCGGTGATCAGCCTGTCGGCGTTCGCGGTGTTCTATGGGCTGGACTGGATCGCCACCGTGCCGCCGACGGTGCGCCTGGCCACCGAGGCGTTCGGGGACCGCGACGGGCCCATCGTGTTCGGCTGGATCGCGGCCGGCCACCAGCTGGGCGCGGCCACGGCGGCCATCGGGGCGGGCGTCATCCGCGCCACGCAAGGCCAGTACGTCGAGGCGTTCATCATCGCCGGGACCGCGGGTCTGGTCGCCGGCGTCGCCTCGCTGATGATCCGCCGCGCGGTCCCCAGGCCAGCGATGGCCTGAGGCGCGCGACGATCAAGCGGAGCCTAGTCCAGGTCTTCGCCGAGGATGGCCATCTCGAACATGAACGAGCCGTCCTCGTCCTCGTCCTGGAAGACCACGCCGATGAACTCACCAGCCACCTCGACCTCGGCCGAGTCCTTCTGCTTGGGACGCGGCTTCACGGCGATGTGCGGGTTGCCGAAGGTGCGCTTCAGGTGCTTTTCGAGCTTGGCGACGGTCGTGGCGTCCACGGGGGGCCTCTTTCTCAGCTGAGCGCCCGGGAGCGCCTTGTTCGCGCGAAACTAGCGTCCGGGGCGAGAGTCGCAAGCAGGTTCCGGCGGATGAGGTGTGGACGCCCCTTCTTGCAGCAGCCAGTCGCGGAAAAGGACAGCCGCTTTCGTGGCGCCGTCGCGCGGCGTCAGGGCCACGATCAGGGTCTGTCCAAGGGCAAAGCCCAGGGGCGCCACCAGCCGCCCGCTGGCTAGGTCGCGCTGCACGAAGGCCCACGGACCGACCGCGACGCCCAGGCCGGCGGCGGCGGCTTCCAGCATGTAGAAATAATGGTCGAACTCCTGCTCGCTGACCGCCGGCGGCAAGCTTTCGGCGCCGCTGTCCTGCACCCAGTCGGACCAGCTCTGCGCATAGGTGCGGGTCAGCAGCCGCGGCAGGCCGCAGATGCGATCGAACGTCGCCGGCCCGGCCGCGGCCAGTTCCGGCGCCATCACCGGCCCGTGGAAGTGGCGCAGGAACGGCGCGGCGATCGAGTCCGAATAGTCAGGCTCGCCGGCGCGGCGCATGCGGATGGCCAGGTCGATCCCGTCGTCCTTGAAGTCGAAGGGCCCGTTGGACTCGGCCACTCGCACTGGGATGTCAGGATAGGCGGCCTGGAAGTTCGGCAGCCGCGGGATCAGCCACTTCATGGCGAAGGTCGGCAGGCACGAGACGACCAACGGCCGAGGACCGGCCTGGACGGGACGCGGCACCGCCGCCTCGATCTGGTCGAAGGCCGGCGACAGGGCCTGGGCCAGCTTCAGGCCGGCCTCGGTCATGCGAAGGCGCGAGCGCGGCCCTTCGGTCAGGGCCACGCCCAGATGCTCCTCCAGCTGGCGGATCTGGCGGCTGACGGCGCCGTGGGTCACGCACAGCTCATCGGCGGCGAGCGTCATGCGCCCGTGCCGGCCGAACGCCTCGAAGGCGCGCAGGGCGTTGAGCGACGGCAGGTGGCGGCGGGCCATGTGAAGAAATCTCACAGAAGGCCGACCGATAAGTCGTTATTCCGAGCGGCGCAACCGGGGGATAGTCGCGCGCATGCCGCTTCCCGCTCCTCGCTCCGACGGCCAGAAGGTCACCCTGCCCCAGGTCCTGGCGCTGATGGCGATCTGGACCGCCGTCATCTACGGGCTGACCGCCAAACGGCCGCCGGATGTCGAGCAAATCTCACTGAAGAGCAGAACCCCCGCCTGCGCCCCCAACGAAGGCTAGGCTCCAGATAAGGTTTGGGCCCCGGCGGCGTCTCGCGGCCGGGGCCCAAGGTCCGCCCACTAGGTCGGGGGGGCGTAGAGGGGCGGACGTGAGGTAAACGCCAGCCCCCGAACGTGGTTCCGCCACCTACTTCGGCGGGAGCAATTTTATTTCGAACAGCTTGGGCCAGAGCTTGCCGGTGACGAACAACCGATCCCTGGCGGCATCGTAGGCGATGCCGTTCAGCACGTCGTCGCGCTGGCCGGTGACGCCAGCCTCCTTCAGCAGGCCCGCCAGTTCCACCCAGCCGGTGACTTCCCCCGTGGCCAGATTGATGCGGGCGATGCGGGTGGTCTGCCAGACATTGGCCAGCAGCTCGCCCTTCACATATTCCAGCTCGTTGAGGTTTCGCACCGGCACGCCGTGGTCGGTGACCTCGATGCGGCCGGTCTCCTTCAGGGTCTCCGGATCCAGGAAGCGGATGAACGAGGTGCCGTCGCTCATGATCAGCCGCTTGTCGTCGCGGGTCAGGGCCCAGCCCTCGCCCGGATAGCTGAACTCGCCGATCTTCTCGAAGGTGTCGATGTCGTAGATGAAGCCGATCTCGTCGGTCCAGGTCAGCTCGTAGAGGCGGTTCTTCCAGTCGACGATGCCCTCGCCGAAATAGCGGCTGTCCAGCAGGCGCTCCTGCTCGGAAAAGCCTGTCTCGAGGTTCCACTTGCGGATGAACGAGCGGTCCTTCAGGCCCGTGCTCTCGAACATGAAGCCGTCGCGATAGAACAGGCCCTCGGTGAAGGCGTTGGCGTCGTGCGGATAGGCCTTCACGACCGTATATCCGCCAACGGGCGCGGTGGCGGCGCGCGAGACAGGCGCGCAGGCGGTCAGGGCGACCGCCAGCAGGGCGCCGCTCAGACGACGAAGCAGGCGCACCTAGATTTCGTACGAATAGACGGTTTCGGCCAGGGTGTGGTCCATGGTCCGGGCCGGCTCCTCGCAGGTCGGGCAGTTGACCAGGCGGGCGGGCACGCCGGCGGCCGTGCAATGGGCCGGCACCGGGCGCAGCACCACAGAGCCGGAGGCTATCTTGGCGTAGTCGCCGACCGTGATGTTGCCCAGCACCTTGGCGCCCGCGCCCAGCAGGACGCCGTTGCCGATCTTGGGATGACGATCGCCGCGATCGGCGCCGGTGCCGCCCAGGGTCACGCCGTGCAGCATCGAGACGTCGTCGCCGACCACCGCGGTCTCGCCGATGACGATGCCGGTGCCGTGGTCGATGAACACGCCCTTGCCGATGCGGGCGGCCGGATTGATGTCGACCTGGAAGACCTCGCTGGCCCGGCTCTGCAGGTAGAAGGCCAGGGTCTCGCGCCCTTGCGTCCACAGCCAGTGCGAGACGCGGTGGGTCTGCAGGGCGGCGAAGCCCTTGAAGAACAGGAACGGCTGGACATAGCCCTTGCAGGCCGGATCGCGCTCGAACACCGCCTTGAGGTCGGCCTCGGCCGCCTCGACGATCGAGGGATCGTTCTTGAACGCGTCGGCGGCGAACTCGCGCGCGGTCATGGCTCGCAGTTCCTGGTCGCCCAGCTTGCGCGCCAGCTGGAAGCTCAGCGCGTCGGCCAGGTTGTCGTGGCTCAGCACCACGGCGTTCAGCAGCGAAGCCAGGGCCGGCTCGGCCTTGGCGGCGTGTTCGGCCTGGTTGCGCAGCGCCACCCAGACCGGGGTCTCGGTGTCAGGCGTCACGACTTCCAAAGGCTTGGCCATCGGGCTCTCCCTTCCCAGAAGGCTAGCGGATAGAGCATCCTTATACGAAATGCTCCACAAATCCCTCACGGAAGTTCGGCGTCCAAGGACGCCGCGCCAAACATGCGGACATCGCTCAGATCAGGGCTGAAGCGCCGGCGTCAAGGTCTCGACGAAGAAAGAAACGATCTCGCCGGTGCGTTCCAGCGGGTTCAAGCCCTCGCCGCCGCCGGCCAGCATGGCCGAAAGCGTGCTGCTGGACTTCGTGTCAGGGCCCATCGGAACGACGTCTGAAATCACCCCGCACTGCATCGTCCGCATCGCTCGCCCCGACGAATTGATCCGCGCGGCGGCGTAGAGGTGGGCGCAGTCCAGGTTGACGATATCGCACCCTTCCAGCCGATAGGCGTCCAGCGTGGCGTCATATTCGCGATAGATCGCATCGCCCGTGGCCACGCGCACCGGGTGCAATGGGGCCGAGCCAGGCCATGCGGCCATCGTCGCGTCGATCAGTCTCTGGTCCGCTCGCAGGATGCGCGCGCCGGTGTAATGCGGGGTCGTGCCGTCCGCCGCCAGAGTGTCCTCGGCCAGATAGAAGTCGCCCATGCCCAGGTCGCGGGTCCCCAAGCCTCCGGCCAGGCCATAGGCCAGGATCAGCTCGATCCCGTAATAGGCCAGTTCCTCGGCCGTCGAGCTGGACACCGGTCCGCCATAGACGTGGGCAAGGGACAGGAACCGTCGCCCGCCGTGGCTCAGCAGCCGGACGCTGTCGGGCGACACGTGAATGAAGTGCTGGTCCTCGACCCGTTCCGGATTATAGCGGTCCAGGGCCGAAGGCGGCGGGCAGTAGCCGACCAGGGCCACCTTGACGTCGCCGAAGACATCGGGCGCGAACCGGCGACCGACCAGGGATTGTGGCGTCAGGTGGGGCGTCTTGGAGATCTGCATGGCCGCGCTTCTGGCCGAAAACGCGGCCAGCAAACACGATCAGGATCAATTCCGCGCCTAAAGGATCAGGGCCGCCAGTTCGGCGGGCAGGTCGCCGCGCACCGCCATCAGGTGGACCCGCAGCAGCAGCGCCACGGTGATGGCGTCGGGCATGTGGCCGTCGACCGCCGCGTCCAGCGCCTCGCGGAACGGCACGCGGGCCACGGCCAGGTCCTCGGTCTCGTCCGGCGCGGTTTCGGTGGGCGACAGATCCATCGCCAGGAAGCCGGTCGCGATCTCATCGGTGACCGAATTGGACAGCTCCATGCGCAGGATCTGGCGCCAGTCGGCGGCTCGCAGCCCCACCTCCTCGGCCAGCTCACGTCTGGCGCCGTCCAGCGGATCTTCGCCATGCGGCGCGCCGCCCTCGGGCAGCTCCCAGCTGTAGTTGGCGAGGCTGAAACGGTTCTGGCCGACCAGGGTCACTGTGCCGTCGGCGTGCAAAGGCAGAACGCCGATCGCCTGGTTCTTGAAGCCGATCTTGCCGTACAGCGCCGGGCGCCCCGTTGGCGCGATCGCCTGGTATTCGGTCACGGTGATCCAGGGATTGTCGTACACGACTTGACTGGACGAGACTCCCCACGGCCTTCCGTGCGGCTTCAACCAGGCGGGCTTTTCGGACATCGGGCGCTCGCGACTTGTGGCGGCCGGGGCGCGGCCATAGGTGTGCGGTCTATAACGCTTCGGAGATGACGTCTTGGCAGGTTCCGTTCCCCCCGCCCCCGAATTTGGCGAAACGCTGCCGGTCGAGGCGTCGCCCGAGGTTGTCGCCTTCCTGGCGCGCCGCCGCTCGGCCAGCGCCATGGCCCTGGCCGCGCCGGGTCCGGACGCGGACCAGCTGGCCGACATCCTGCGCCTGGCCGCCCGCGTGCCCGACCACGGCAAGCTGGCCCCCTGGCGGTTCGTGATCCTGCAAGGCCCGGCCAAGGACGTCTTCGCCGAGCGGATCACCCAGCTGGCCGACAGCCAGGCCAACCCGACCAAGGCCAAGGCCGCCCTGCGCAAGCTGACCCGACCGCCTGTCGCGGTGGCCGTGATCTCGCGCTTCATTCCCGGCGAGATCCCCGAGTGGGAGCAGCGCCAGAGCGCCTCGGCGGTCTGCCACCAGATGCTGCTGGCCGCCGCCGCGCTGGGCTGGGGCGCCAACTGGATTACCGACTGGTACAGCTATGACCCGCGCGCCACGACGATCCTGGGCCTGGCCGAGGGCGAGCAGGTCGCCGGCTATCTCTACCTGGGCACGACCACCGAGCAGCCGCAGGAACGCGTGCGTCCCGACGTGGCGGCGATCACCAGCGAATGGAGCCCAGCCTGAGGCTGGAGCGTTCGTTCTTCGACAGACGCAGGAGACCAAGATGGCGCGACGCAAGGATCCCTGGACCAGCCTGGCCTTCGACACATGGGCCTTGGGACTGGAGGCCTCCAGCGTCATCGGCCTGCGCATGATGAAGCTGGCGGCCGGCGGCGCGGCCGCCCAGGCCGAGGCCCAGCTGATGGTCGGCGAAAAGGTGACGGCCGCCATGACCCTGCCGATGATGGCCATGACCGGCCAACTGGGCGCCTCGGCCCCGGCCATAGCTTCGGGATCGCTGGCGCATCTGCGCAGGAAGGTGCGGGCCAATAGGCGTCGGCTGGCGAAGAGCTAGGCGCCCTCCAGGCACCCCAGCCCCAGCCGCGCCTGCACCGCCTTCACATAGGTCGGCCCCACAGGTACGGCGACGCCGTCGCGCAGCACCAGGGCGATCAGGCCCTTGCCCAGGCGGTTGACCGCCTCGACCCGATCCGGACTGACGAAGGCGGAGCGGTGGACGCGGATCATCTTGGCCGGATCCAGGGCCTGTTCCAGCGCGCTCATGGTGATGCGGTGGATGTGGCTGCGGGTAGCTGTATGCAGCAGGACGTAGTCCTTGGCCGCCTCGATCCAGTCGATCTCGGCGACCGCGACGCGCACATGACCCTGGCGCGTGGCGACCCAGATGCCGTCCAGATCGTTCTCGCGCACCGGCGCGGCCTCTGCCAGCTCGAAGGCCTTCCGCAGGGTGCGGCGACGGCGCGCCCGCTCGACGGCCTGGCGCAGCCGGTCGAACCGCACGGGTTTCAGCAGGTAGTCGGCGGCCTCCACCGCGAAGGCGTCGGCGGCGTAGACCTCGAAGGCGGTCACGAAGACGATCTCCGGCCGGGTCTCGGTCGCCAGCTCGGAGGCCAGGGCCAGACCGCTCAGTTCGGGCATCTGGATGTCCAGCATGACCAGGTCCGGCGCCAGTTCGGCGATCGCCTGGCCAGCCTCGCGGCCGTTCCGGGCCACGCCGACCAGCCGGGTGTCGGGGATCTGGGCGAACAAGGCCGACAGTCGTTCCAGCGCCGCAGGCTCGTCGTCGACCAGCAGGACCTTCAGCTCCATCACGCCGCCCTCGCCCGGGTCGTGGCGTCCAGTTGCAAGGGAATACGGACCAGCACCAGGAAGCCGCGCTCGCGCGGGGCCGCCTGCAGCACGCCCCGCGCGCCGTACAGCGCTTCCAGCCGCTGACGGACATTGGTCAGACCCACGCCCATACCCTCGGCTTTCCGGCCCTCCGCTTGATGCGTCAGGACCTCGCCGTCGTCCTCGACGATCACCACCAGATCCTCGCCGTCGCGCGAGACCTCCAGCCGGATGGTCACCGGCCGGCTGGTCGGGGCCACGCCGTGCTTGACCGCGTTCTCGATCAGCGGCTGCAGGATGAAGCTGGGCACGACCGCCACGCTCAGCGCGTCGGGGCACGAAAACTCCAGCCCCAGGCGGTCACGGAAGCGCACGCTTTCGATCTCCAGATAGGCCTGCAGGGTGGCCAGTTCGTCCTCCAGCGGGATCATCGCCTGGGGATCGGCCGCCAGGGTCAGGCGCAGGAACTCGGCCAGGCGCGCCAGCATCGACTCGGCCTCGTCGTTACGGCCGGTGATCACCGACGCGGAAACGGCGTTCAGCGTGTTGAACAGGAAGTGCGGATTGAGCTGGTAGCGCAGCGCCGCCAGACGCGCGGCGCTGGCCTGGGCCTCGGCGGCCAGGGCCTGGGCGCGGGCGTCGGCCAGCTGTCGTTCGCGCTCGCGGGTCACCCGCACGGCGATCATCATCAGATACAGCGCGCCCAGTAGGGCGAACATCCAGGCGCCGATCATGAACTCGCTGGCGGCGCGCGCGGCCACAACCCGCCAGGTCGGATGGGCCCCATCCAGCACCGCCCGCAGGCGTCCGCCGATCAGCAGGTCCGACACGGCGAGCACCAGGCCCAGCCCCACCACGGCCGGCGCCAGGGCCGCGAAGCGCACGGGCTGGTCGGCCTCCAGCGTGCGGCGGGCGCGGATATAGATCACCCCCGAGAGCAGCGCCCCCAAGGCCATGAATAGCAAATGGCTGGCCAGGACGCCCGGCGGCGGCGCCTTGCCGCTGGCCAGGTACGGCAAGCCAAACAGCAGCGTGTCCAGCCCCCATACGCCCAGCGTAAGGGGCAGCGCCTGCCTGAAAAGGTCCGACTTCAGCCCGACGTCGACGTCTTTCATGAACGCAGTCTAGCCGAAGCGCGGCCGCGCGCAGCCCCCGCCCGACGCGCCGTCGTCCCGTTTCGTCGCTTCGCCGCCGCTTCGCGCTTGCTGGTCGCACGACCGCTGACGGCGCGAACCGGGCGGGCGATGAGAATGAAGTCCTTCCGGACGTTGGCGCGCTGCCCTCATGCGCGCCCTACCGCTTCCAAGCCAATTTTGGAGATGGGCGTGCGGAAGGACGCTCCTCACTCGCGCGTCGCGACCCCATCTGCGACCGCAATCCTTGGCGCGGCCAAGGAAAAAGGGCGCGCCGGGGAGGCGCGCCCTTCTTTTTGGTCCATCAGCCTCGGCCGCGGTACGGGGCCACGCCCTGGTCGGGGACCCACAGGCCTTCCGGCGCCGGTCCGGTCTGCCAGAAGACGTCGATCGGGATGCCGCCGCGCGGATACCAGTAGCCGCCAATGCGCAGCCAGCGGGGAGCCGCGATTTCGACGATCTTGCGGGCGACCTTGACGGTGCAGTCCTCGTGGAACGAGCCGTGGTTGCGGAAGCTGGTCAGATACAGCTTCAGCGACTTGCTCTCGATCAGCCAGTCGCCCGGCGCGTAGTCGATCACCAGATGAGCGAAGTCGGGTTGCCCCGTCACGGGGCACAAGGACGTGAACTCCGGCGCGACGAAGCGGGCCAGATAGAGCACGTCGCTCTGTGGATTGGGCACGCGCTCGAGGACGGCGGCCTCGGGGGTCTCCGGGGCGTCGACGACGCGGCCCAGCTGGGTGACGTTCAGATCGGTCATCGCCGCGATTTAGGCCTCCCCGCTCCGCGAGACAAGAAGGGGCCCGCGAGACAAGCCGCGCACGCCTCGCTACAACATCGCGAACAGTTGTTCGGGAGAGCGGCGATGCGGGACTTCGACGGTTACACGGTGGTGGTCACGGGGGCCTCGACGGGCTTGGGCCGCGCGATCGCGGTCGAGGTGGCCCGGCGCGGCGCGGCTCTGGTGGTCGTCAACTACGCCAGCAGCGCCCAGGAAGCCGAGGAGACCGCTCGTCTCGTCGAGGCCGAGGGCGCCAAGGCCGCGCTGGTCCAGGGCGATGTCGCCATCGACGAAGACTGCAAGAAGATCGTCGCGGCCGCCGCGAGCACGGGCCGGATCGACGCCCTGTTCAACAACGCCGGCGTCACCAAGTTCGCCCCGAACCACGCCGACCTCGACGCGGTGAACGCCGACGACTTCCTGCGGCTCTATTCGGTCAATGTGGTCGGCGCCTTCCAGATGGTCCGCGCGGCCCGCGCGCTGCTGGAGGCCGCGCCGCAGCCAGGGGCCGTGGTCAACACCGCCTCGATCGCGGGCGTTGTCGGCAATGGCTCGTCCGTGCCCTATGCCGCCTCCAAGGGCGCGATGACCACCATGACCCTGTCCCTGGCCAGGGCGCTGGGTCCGAACATCCGCGTGAACGCCATATGCCCGGGCTTCATCGACACGCCTTGGTTCAGCAAGGTGATGGACGATGAACGCACCGAGCGCCTGCGAGCCGCCTCGAAGGCCGCCACGCCGCTGAAAGTCGCCTCGACGGCCGAGGACGTCGCCGCTTCGGCGGTGTTCTTCGCCTCGCCGGCCTCGCGCCACGTCACCGGCGAGACCTTGCTGATCGACGGGGGCCTGCACTTGGGCGGGGCGAGTCTGCGGCTGCGCTAGCCCCGCCACAGCCAAGCTGAATTCGACTTTCCGGCGCCTGTGGCCGAACTGCGTGCGTTCTGAAGCAAAATCGTCACACTACGCCCAAATCTTGGGCGGTAGGCGCCCTTCTCGCTGGCGTTCGGATTCCCTTGATTGCAACTAGAAGCGCGCCCTCGACTAATCGACCGGGGACGCAACGCGCTTGCAGGCGCCGTCGGGGCTCGGGAACCAACCCGGGAGACGACACAGAAAAGGGGATAGAATTTATGAAAGCCATGAAGATCGCGCTGGCCGCCGCCGCCGCCACGGTCGCCCTGAGCGGCGCCGCGATGGCCGAGGAGCTGAAGCTCTCGTACAACGTCGGCGTCACCAGCGACTACGTGTTCCGCGGCGTGAGCCAGACCCAGGAAGATCCGGCCATCCAGGGCGGCGTCGACGCCACCTACGGCATCGGCTACGCGGGCGTCTGGGCCTCGAACGTCGACTTCGGCGCCAATGATCCGAGCGCCGAGATCGACCTGTACGCCGGCGTCCGCCCGACCATCGGCGACACCTCGCTGGACCTGGGCGTCCTGTACTATGGCTACAGCAAGGACAAGGGCCTGACCCCGGGTTCGTACAGCTACGTCGAGCTGAAGGCCGCCGCTTCGCGCGCCGTCGGCCCCGCCACCTTCGGCCTGGCCGTGTACTACTCGCCCGAGTTCCCGGGCAAGACCGGCGACGCCGTCTATTATGAAGTCAACGGCGCTGTGCCCGTGATGAAGAAGCTGACGCTGAGCGGCGCCCTGGGCCACCAGGAAATCGACAAGGCCGGAGACTACGCCACCTGGAACCTGGGCCTGACCTACGCCGTCACCGACCGGCTTGGCCTGGATGTCCGCTACTCGGACACCGACGAGCATGGCTACGGCAAGATCTACGGCAGCCGCGTCGCCGTCGGTCTGAAGGCCGCGTTCTAAGTCTTACGACTTGGGTAGACGAGATCAGCCGCTCCGGTTCGCCGGAGCGGCTTTTCTTTTGTCTGTCAGGTCACCGGGGTCTTCGGCGGGCGCATGGCCAGCACGGCCACGAACACTACCGCCGTGACGGCCGCGAACAGCTGGAAGGTCGGGGCGAAGCCGCCCAGACGATCGCGCATGGCCCCGGCGATGAACGGCCCCGCCGCCGACACCGCGCCGACCAGGCAGGTCAGCGAGAAGAGCTCAAGATTGCTCTGGCGTCCGTAGTAGTTCAGCAGCAATACCGTGACGGCCAGGACGGTCAGGCCGAAGCCGACGCCCGTGCCGATGGCGTAGACCAGCATCAGCACCGGCGTGGCCGCGTGGGCCAGGGCCAGCAGGCCGACCACTAGCATCCCTTGCGCCAGGACCAGCAGCCAGCGCGGATCGACACGATCGCCCAGCGCGCCGCCAGCCAGCCGCGCCAAGGTCTGCATCAGCGATTCCAGACTCAACATCTTGGCGGCCAGCGCGCCAGCCGCGACGACCGCGACACTGGCGGCGACGCCCAGTTCGGTCAGGTGGGTCACCGAGACGCTGGCCACGGTCACCCCAACCAGCAAGTGGCTGAAATAGGCGGCGACCAGGATGTAGAACTGCGGTGTGCGCAAGGCTTGCTGGACGGTCCACTCGTGGGCCGTGCGATAGACGCGGGCGTTGGCGGGCGCCTCGCGAGCTTCCTGCTCCACCTCCAGATCGACCTCGTGGGCGGCGCGCGCCAGCCACTTCGAGCCGCCGACCATCACCGCGCAGACCAGACCCACCCCGGCGGCCAGCGCGGCCTGGACGATCCAGTAGTGCCGCCAGTCGTTCCCGCTGCCGCCCATCAGGGTCAGGGCCATCCACGGTCCCGCCGCTCCGCCCAGCGAGCCAAAGGTGAAGTAGATCCCGAAGGGGAGCGCGCGCTTGCGAAACAGCGACGACAGCACGTGGGTGCCGGGGATCAGCGCCGCCATCTGGAAGCCGACGCCGCACGCGGCCGCGCCGGCGTAGTAGCTGAGCAGGCTCTCGGAATTGGCCAGCCCCACGAACCCGCCCGCCAGCACCGCCGCGCCCGCCAGCAGCGTGCCCCGCACGCCGATCTTGCGGATCAGGATAGCCGGCAGCCACGATGAGGCGCCGGTGAAGACGCCCAGCACCGAGAAACCCAGGAACGCCTTCTCGAAGCTCCATTTCAACTCGCCGATCATGGCCGGCAGAACCACGCCCAGCGAGCCGTAGGTCGAGGCGGTGATCAGAAACAGCAGCAGGCTGAAGGCGGCCAGCAGCACCCAGGGGCGGAAGCGGTCTTCGGAAGGCGTGATCACGATCAGAACGTCCGCTTCAGGGTGGCTCGCCATTCCCGGCCCCTGCCGGGCAGGGCGCCGAGGTTGGCGTAGGTGTCGGCGTCGGGAGTGAAATAGAACGTGTCGAACAGGTTATCGACATTGACCGACAGGGTGTAAGGCCCGCGCTGCACGAATGCCGAGGCGTTGACCAGGCTGTAGGCCGGATAATGCACCCCGTTCTGCACCGTGCCCGCCGTGCGGCTGACGTGGCTGACGCCGACCGTCGCCCCCGCCTGGCCCCAGTCGTAGCCCTTGCTGGTGTAGGTTCCATACAGGCTGACCACCGACTTCGGCGTCAGGGTGTAGGCGTAGTCGCCGCTCCGCCCCGGCAAGGACGCGAAGCTCCACACCACGTACGAGCCGCCATAGCCCTGCGCGCCCGTCACCCCGGCGGCGTAGGCCGGGATGTACTGGAACGACGCGTCGGGCCCCTTCACGGTCGTGCGCTGGCTGTTGCCGGCGAAGGTGAAGGACAGGCGCTCGGACGCCAGCCAGCGGACCTCCAACTCGACGCCCTTGGCGCGCGTGCCCTGCACGGCCGGCGGCGCGATGGCGCCGGCGATCTGGGTGCGGTTCTGCCGGTACGCCGCTAGCGAGCCGATCAGCGTCCCGTGCAGCAGCTGGAATTTCACGCCGGCCTCGGTCAGGTCGGAGCCCGAGAGCCACGAGCCGTCGGCCACCAGGTTTGGCGCGACGTCGCCCGCCTGACTCATCTCCAGCGCCGCGGCCTTGGCGTAGCTGATGTACGGCATCAGCCCGATCGGCAGCTTGTAGGTCAGGCTGGCGCTGTAGGTGGCCTTGTCACGGTCGCCCGTCTGAAGTCCGGCCGGAACGAAGCTGAGGATCCCCGTGTCCTGACTCTCGACGCTGTAGTGGTCCCAGCGGCCGCCCAGAACGAGGTTCAGGCGGCCGACATCGATGTCGGAGGTGACGAAGACGCCCGACTGCTTCCACTTGGAGCGGTTGTCGTTCTCCCACTGCACGCCGACCCCGCCGGGCTCGTCGTCGAACGGGCTGTCGATGGTGTCGGTGGCGGTCGCGCCGAAGCTGATGTCGCGGCGGTCCAGGGTGATCAGGCCGCTGTTGTAGCTCTCGCGCCGGCGGCCCTCGAACCAGCGGTGCGAGCCACCGACCAGGGTCCTGGCGTGCACAATCCCGACATCGGTCGGGAAGGCGTAGGTCAGGCGAACCTCGCTGACCTTGGCGTCGACGGCCGAAGGATAGCCGTAAGAGACGAACCGCTTGTTGTCCTGGCGGTCGTGGAACAGCTGCAGCTTGATCGAACGGTCGCCGCCCAGGTCCTTGGCCAGGTCGAAATAGAGGGTCTGGGTGTTGGTCTTCGAGAAGTCGGCCGGGCTGATATAGACCGTGCGCCGATCCAGCTTGGTCACGCCGACGCCGGTGTCCAGGGTGTGGACCGCGTCCGTGCTGGGAAAGCCGTAATAGGCCAGGTAGAGGGCGCTGGCGTAGGGGTACGATCCGATCTCGTTGGGCGTGAGCTTGCCGTTGCCGTCCAGGTCCCGCAGCGTCGTGTCGCGGCCCGTGACATAGGTGCGATTGTCGATCAGATCCTGGGTCAGGCGGTTCCAGCCCGGCGTCTGCACGTCGCCGTCCGAATGGAACGCCATGCCGCCGAAGGCCGTGCTCCAGCCGTTCCCCAGGTCGAAGTCGGACGAGATCTCCAGCGTCTGGTGACGCGGATAGATCCCACGATAGTAGCTGTGGCTGTCCTCGGCCTCGCCATAGACCCAGACGCCGCCCTCGGCCTTGCCCAGGCTAACGGGCGCGCCGAACTGGCCGGTGACCAGCTTCTTGTTGTAGCTGCCGAAGGTAGCGGTGACCTCGCCCTCCGGCTGGGCCAGGAAGCGACCCTCGTCACGGGCCGACTTGGGGATGAAGTTGACCAGGCCGCCGACCTTGCCGGCGCCATAGACCGGGGTCGGCGGACCGCGCAGGATCTCGATGCGCGCCGCCCCGCCGATCGGGGTCGAATAGGTGCCGCGGTTCTCCACCCGCTTGAAACCGCGGAAGTAGTTCTCGGCCAGGGTGCCGCGGATGTTGAGCGCGCCCGGCACCCCGTAGAAGCTGGCCGTGTGGGTCCCCGGCGAGACCTTGGTCGCCCCGTCCAGGGTCAGGACGCCGTAGCGTTCCAGGGTCAGGTCGCTGACCAGGCTGGCCGAGCGCGGGGTCTCGATCAGCGGCTTGTCGATCCCGAACACCGTGTCGCTGGGCCGTTTTTCCAGCAGACCCGCCTTGTCGCGCGCCACGATCACCACCGCGTCCACCTGATCGGCAACCTGGGTCTCGGCATGGGCGGCGAGCCCGCTCAGGGTCGAGAACGCCAGGGCGCTGGCGGAGAGCAGGACGTGTCTAAGCGGCATCGCGATCGGACCTTCACGCCGCCAGACAGGACTCCCCGGCGGTTCGGTCGCCGATATCTGGTGATCCCTTGATGTTCGTCAAAATGCCTTCTGACATTTTACAGGAGATTGCGAAGAGGCTGTGGCGGGGAAGCCTCACCTTACGTAGGGTCTAGGCGGCCCCGACGTGGGGCCGTGTCTGCGCCTCGGGCTGGACGTTCAGAATGCGCAGCATGGCCTGGCGCGAGGCCTCGGCGTCGCCGCCGGCGATGACGCGGGCCACTTGGCGGTGCTCCTCGATCTCGTCCATCAACTCCTGCTCGGTGGCGCCGTTGAACGAGAACACCCAGAAACGGGCCGCCTTGTGCTGCAGAGGGATCAGGATCCGCGCCAGGGCCAGGTTGCCCGAGGCCCGCGCCACGTGGGCGTGGAAGCGCAGGTCCATGGCCACCAGGGCCGGCAGGTCGCAAGTGCGGGCGGCCTCCTCGCCATCGGCGAAGACCTCGTACATCGCCTGGGCTTCGGCCTTGCTGGCGTTTCGGGCCGCCAGGGCCGCGCAGTGCGGCTCGATCAGCACCCGCGCCTCGTAGCCTTGGCGCAGCTCGACCAGGTCCAGCGGCGAGACCAGGGTGCCCGAGCGGGCGCGGCGCACGACCAGGCCCTCCAGCGCCAGGCGGCCCAGGGCGTCGCGGACCCCGGCCAGTCCTGTCTCGTAGCGCGCGGCCAGCGACTGCTCGTCCAGCCGCGCCCCGGCCGGCAGCTCGCCCAGGATCAGATCGAGCAGAATGCGTTCGTAGACCTTGGTCTTCTGCAGGTCGGGCGCCCAGTCTTCCAGGCCCGACGAATTGGCCACGTCCAGCACCAGCATGCGGCCGGCGGTCGATTTCAGCGAAGGCGAGGCCATGCGGGCTCCGAGGCGTGCGGTCGCTGATAGGTACGGTGAAATGTCAGGAGTAGCGAGTCCCCCTTCTCCCCTTGCGGGAGAAGGTGTCGCTGAAAGCGACGGATGAGGGGTCGCACAAACGCAAACCGCCGCGACGGCGGATAGGCCGGTCGCGGCGGATCTCGTCTTCACCCCCTCACCCGACCGCCTTCGGCGGCCCCCCTCTCCCGCAAGGGGAGAGGGAAATCCCTAGAACGCCGGGACCACCGCGCCGGCGTACTTCTTCTCGATGAACGCCTTGACCTCCGGCGTGGTCAGGGCCGCCTCCAGCTTCTTGACGCGCGGGTCGTCCTTGTTGTCCGCCCGGCCGACCAGATAGTTCACGTACGGGCTGGTCTTGTCCTCGATGACTAGGGCGTCCTTGGCCGGGTTCAGCTTGGCGTCGAGGGCGTAGTTGGTGTTGATCACCGCCAGGTCGACCTGGTTCAGCACGCGCGGCAGGGCCGGCGCCTCCAGCTCCTTGAACTTCAGGTTCTTGGGGTTGCTGGTGATGTCCTTGACGGTCGACAGGGCGTTGCTGGGGTCCTTGAGGCCGATGACGCCGTTCTTGGCCAGCAGGATCAGCGCGCGGCCCTCGGTGCTGCCGTCGTTGGGGATGGCCACCGTGGCGCCGTTCGGCACCTCGCCGATGGTCTTCCACTTGGCCGAATAGGCGCCGATCGGCTCGACGTGGACGCCCAGCAGCGGGATCAGGGCCGTGCCCTTCTGGCGGTTGAAGTCCTCCAGATAGGGCAGCGTCTGGAAGTAGTTCACGTCGATGCGCTTCTCGGCGACCTGGGTGTTGGGCTGGACGTAGTCGTTGAAGACCTTGATCTCCAGCTTCAGCCCCTCGGCGGCCAGCTTCGGCTTGATGAACTCCAGGACTTCGGCGTGTGGGATCGCGGTCGCGGCGATGGTCAGGGTGTCGGGCGCGCTAGCCTTGGGCTCCTTGGGACCGCAGGCGGCCAAGGTCAGGGCGGCGAGGCCGAGAACGAGAATAGCGCGGCGGGCGACCATGAACGGCTCCATAAGGCGATCGAACGGGTAGGCTTTTGCCCGGTTAGCGCCCCCGGAGGAAATCAGATTTCCTGGGGAGAGGTCGAGAAGAGTCCGAACTTCGCCCGCGCCCCAACCCGCCCTTCCTAGGCCTTGCGCCTGGAGGCGAAGAAGGCTTACGCGTCGTCGTTGGCCGCATCCGGAACGTCCGGCAGGCCGTGGATGATCCAGTTGGCCACGAAGTCGGGCTTCTCGCCCTCGAGGGTGGTCACGCCCGGCTCGGCAGGCTCGATGGCCGAGGTCTGGGGCGGCAGGGTGTAGGTGTCGCCGTCGTGCTCGCCCAGGAGGTCCAGCACGATGCCCTCGTCCTCGGTCGCGTCGATGACCACGCCGAAGAACTGCTGGCGCTCGCTCACCTCGCCGTCGTCATCGAGGAAGGTCAGGTTCATCAGCAGGGTCTTGCCCAGCAGGGTCTTGGCGAAGGCGGCGTCCCAGTGGCGATCTTCGTTCTCGTCGGTCATTTGTGAGACACCTTTCGCACCACCGTGTCGCCGATCATCTGCAGCACCTGCACCAGCACCAGCATCAGGACGACGGTGACGATCATCACGTCGGTCTGGAAGCGCTGGTAGCCGAAGCGGATGGCGAGGTCCCCGAGGCCGCCGGCCCCGACCACGCCGGCCATGGCAGTGTAGGAGACCAGGGCGATGGCGGTCACCGTCGCCGCGGCGATCAGGCCCGGCAGGGCCTCAGGCAGCAGCGCGCCCAGCACCACCTGACGCCGCTTGGCGCCCATGGCGAAGCTGGCCTCGATCACGCCCTTGTCGACCTCGCGCAGGGCGGTCTCGACCAGGCGGGCGAAGAACGGCGCGGCGCCCGCCACCAGCGGCGGGATGGCGCCGGCCACGCCCAGCGAGGTGCCGACCAGGGCCACGGTCAGCGGGATCATCACGATCAGCAGGATCACGAACGGCACCGAGCGCAGCACGTTGACCAGCAGAGACAGCGCGCCGTTGGCCAGGCGGTTCTCGAGCATTTGGCCCTTGCCGGTCAGGAACAGGATCACGCCCAGCGGCAAGCCCAGCAGGACGGTCAGGACCATCGATCCACCCAGCATCGCCAGGGTGTCGAGCGTGGCCTGGCCGATTTCGCTCCAGTCTATGTTTTCCATCACCGGCCCTCCCCTGCCCCATGGGGTGCGCCGAGATCATCGACGCGGACGTCGGCCGCCTGGAACTGGGCGATGGCGGCGTTCACGTCGCCGCCGGTCAGGGCCAGGGTCAGCTGGCCGTAAGGCGTCTCGCGCAGGCGGTGGATGCGGCCGCCCAGGATCGAATAGTCGACGCCGGTGGCGCGGGCGACCTCGCCCAGCACCGGCTTGTAGGTCGCCTCGCCCTTGAAGGTCAGGCGCACGACGCGGCCCTCGAAGCCCGGCGCGCTGGCCACTTCGCCATCCGCCTCGCTGACGAAGCGGCGGGCGGTGTCGCTGGCCGGATGCAGGAAGACGTCCTCCACCGGCCCCTCCTCGACCACGCGGCCGGCCTCCAGCACGGCGACGCGGTCGCAGACGCGGCGAACCACGTCCATCTCATGGGTGATCAGCACGATGGTCAGGCCCAGCTCGCGGTTCAGGCCCGAGACGAGGTCCAGGATCTGCTCGGTCGTCTCGGGGTCGAGGGCGCTGGTGGCCTCGTCGCACAGCAGGATCTTGGGGCCGGTGGCCAGGGCGCGGGCGATGCCCACCCGCTGCTTCTGGCCGCCCGACAGCTGGGCCGGATACTTGGCCGCGTGATCGGAGAGGCCGACGCGCGCCAGCAGCTCGGCCGTGCGCGCCTTAACCTCGGAGGCGGGTCGGCCGGCCAACTTCAGCGGGAAGGCGACGTTCTGGGCGACCGTCTTGCCCGACAAGAGGTTGAAGTGCTGGAAGATCATCCCTACCCGCCGACGCAGGGCCCGCAGGCCCTCAACGCCCAGGGCCGCCACGTCGTCGCCGTCCACCACCACCCGACCGCCGGTCGGGGTTTCGAGCCCGTTGATCAGCCGGATCAGGGTCGACTTGCCCGCGCCCGAGGCGCCGATCACGCCGAACACCTCGCCGGCCTTCACCGATAGGGTGACCTCGCTCAGGGCGGCATGCGCGCCGGCGGCATAGGTCTTGGAAACGGCCTCGAAGGCGATCACGTCGAAGGTCCTGTGAAGGGGGAGCGCTGCATCTAGGCGCTCCGCGCCCGATAGTCGAGACCGGCGCGCCCTAAGGCTGCTTCACCACGTCGCCGCCCTTCATCACGAACACCGGCCTCTCCAGAGTCGTCACGTCGGCCAGCGGGTCGCCCGCCACCGCGATGATGTCGCCATAGCGGCCGACGGCGACTTGGCCGACGTCCTTGGACTGGCCCAGGGCCTCGGCGGCGGTGATCGTCGCGGTCTGGATCGCCTGCAGCGGCGTGGCCCCATAGCGGACCATGATCGCGAACTGCTTGGCGTTGTCGCCGTGCGGATAGACCCCGGCGTCGGTGCCGTAGATCATCTTCACCCCGGCTTTCAGCGCCTTCTTGAAGTTCTGGCGCTGGATCTCGCCGATGTCGCGGTCCTTGCGCAGATTGTCTTCCAGCACGCCGTTCTTCTTGCCCTCGGCCTGGGTGTAGTCGGTGTTGTAGATGTCCATCGAGAAGTAGGTCCCGTGCTGGACCGCCAGCTTGATGCCCTCGTCGTCGACCAGGCTGGCGTGCTCGATGGTGTCGATGCCGGCCTTGATGGCCTCGCGGATGCCCGCCGCGCCGTGGGCGTGGGCGGCGACCTTCAGCCCGGCCATGTGGGCCTCGTCGGCCACGGCGTGCATCTCGTCATAGGTCAGCTGCTGCTGGCCCGGCTCGTCACCGCGCGAGAACACCCCGCCGGTCGCGCAGATCTTGATCACCTGCGCGCCGTACTTCTTCAGCGTCCGGACGACCTTCCGCGCCTCGTCCGGGCTGTCGATGTTGTAGGGGCCCTTCTGGTCCATCGATGGCGGGAAGAAGGTCGAGTCACAGTGGCCACCGGTCGCGCCGATCGCCCAGGTCGCCGTGACCACGCGCGGCCCGACCACATAGCCGGCGTCGATCGCCTCGCGCAGACCCACATCGTCGAAGTCGGCCGACCCGACATTGCGGATGGTGGTGAAGCCGGCGTCCAGAGTCTTCCTGGCGTTGGCCACCTGGACCACGCTCCAGAAGCGGTCGCTGTACTGCAGGCTGTTATAGCCGCCCACCTCGGCCAGGCCGTCGATGTGGGTGTGCATGTCGATCAGGCCCGGCAGCAGGGTCGCGCCCGGCAGGTCGACGAGCTTTGCGCCGGCCGGGACCGCGTCGCCCTTCTTGCCGATGCTGGTGATGCGGCCATCGGTGACGATCACCAGCGGGTTGTCGACATATTTGCCCGTCGCCACGTCCAGCAGCCGGGCGGCGCTGACGGCCTCCACCTGCGCCGCGCTGGCCGCGCTGGTCGCCGACACACCGGCCAGCAAACCCGCGGCCAGAACCGCGGCCTTGAATCCCTCACCCATCGATCGTCCCCGTCCAAAGATTGAGCACGGCGACGCTAGCACGGCGCGGCTCAGCGTCGAGCGTCCGTTGGCGGGTTGGAACGGAGTCTGCGTGGCCGCTACGCAACAGGCCAAGCGCCACAACAAGCTTCGCCACACAATTGTTGAACGGTCGAGGAACCGACACAGCATAACTTCGCTAATTCTCCAGTTTCCCCCCGAGTAACTTGACCATTAACTAAACTACTCGATCAAAATCTATGGAGAGTTAGACATGCTGAATAGCAAAGCTATTCTCGTGACGGCGGCGTTTGGCCTCGCGATTGGCGGCGCCTCGTCGGCCCTGGCCCGCAGCGACGCTCAAACCAACTCGGACAAGGCCCAGTACGAACTGGCGCAAGGCAACTACTGGCTGGCCACCAATCTGCAAAAGCGCGTGGTCGCCGAGGCCCCGACGGTGGTGAACCGCTTCAACCTGGCCACCGCCTATCAGCAGACCGGCCGCCTGAACACGGCCAAGTCCTACTACCAAGCCCTGGCTACCGAGGGCGAAGGCGTGGGCATGGAGCAAGGCTGGCGCAGCCGCAACTTCGACGTCGGCATGACCTCGGCCGACCGCCTGCTTTATATCGACTGGCTGCAGAACGGCGCGACGCGCCGCGGCGGCGCCGTGGCCGCGACCGAAGCGGCCTCGAACGTTTCGGCCACGGTCGGCGGCGCCGGCAATGGTGACGCCGAGGTCACGGACGAACAGGCCCGCGCCCTGGATCGCCAGGCCCGCGCGGCGATCCGCTAACGAACCCTACGGTCCGTCCTCGACCCTGATCGCCTCACGGCCGCAGGGTCGAGGACGACGGCTTTAGCGCTCGGCGACCTGGCAGCTGAAGCTGGTCGCGACATCGGTGGAGCCCCTGCCATCCCATTGCGCCACCTTGGGATAGGCGCACAGGGGCCGGGTCCGCACCGTCTTGGCGGGCATGCCCAGCAGGTCGGCGTAGTCGTTGTCCAGCTTGGACGCGATCACCGTGTCGGGCGCCCGGCCACCCTCGACCCAGGCATCCAATGTCGCCAGCATGTCGAAGCTGTTGGGACCCGGACCGCCGAAGCAGTGCGACATGCCTGGGACCATGAACAGGCGCGAGAAGCTGTCGACCGACTTCACGCCCATCCTGGCGCGCACCGCGTCATAGTACTGGATCGTCGCCAGCGGCGTGATCGCCGCGTCGGACCAGCCGTGGAACAGGATCAGCTTGCCGCCCCGCGCCTTGAAGGCCGAGAGGTCGGGATTGTCCGAGGCCACGGTCGGTTCGATCGCCTTGGCGGCCTTGAGGTCCTTGTCGAGGTTCAGCTGGGTCAGCTGCCAGCGGGTGTTGGAATAGACAAAGTTGGCGAAGAACGAGCGCGCGAACGACGGGTGCTGGGCCTTGTCGCCGGTGATCCACAACGGCCAGGCGCCGGGCGTAGCCTCGCCGCCAGCCGGATAGCCGGGCAGGATCGACCTGCCCCTGGCGTCACGCGGGCCCTGGTACAGCTTGCGCAGCCCCGCGACCTGAGCCGGGGTCAGGCATTCCTTGGTCTGCCCCTCCTTGCACTGAACGACGCCGGGGTCGAAGCGGCAGCGGCGCGGATCCTCGACCACGCCGTCGGCGACGCCGTCCAGCTGGTCGCACTGAGCTAGGGCCGCCTTCTGGACGATGGCCAGGCTGGCGTCAGGGATGCGGCTTTCCGGGACCTCGTGCACGGCCTTCCACGACCAGGCGAAGCTGCCCATCAGCCGTGTCCAGGCGTTGGCCGGCGCGCCGGCCACGACGCCGTCGAAGTCGCCCGGATAGCGCTGGACCTCCATCAACGCCTCGCGGCCGCCGTCCGAGCAACCGGTAAAATAGGCGCGGCGCGGGCCCTTGCCATAGTGGGCGGCGATCAGGGCCTTGGCGAAGACGGCGGTCTCGTGGTTGGCGCGATGGCCCCAGTCGGCGATCTTCTCGGGCTGGTTCAGGGCCCAATCGGCCGAGCCGCCGGCCCCGTCCTCGGTATGGCCCATGTCGGTCCCGGCCACGGCATAGCCGGCCTTGACCGCCGGGCGCATGGCCAGGCGCGGCCCGCCGAGCGTGCCGCCGTAGCCGCCGTTGCCGGTGGCCATCAGCTTGCCGTTCCAGGCGGCCTCGGCCGGCAACCAGACCTCGACCCGGATCGACGAGGCGGGGGTCGGCGACAGGGTGGCGTTGACCCGGCAATAGGCGGCCGCGGCGGGCAGAGGCGGTATGCCGAACACCTCGATCTCCTGCGGCGCGCCGATCGCCATCGCCTTGACGGCGGTGATCCTGGCGCCGGCGATCTGGACCTTGGCCAGGTCGTCGCAGGGCGTGGCGGCGTGGGCCTGCCCCGCCAGGGCCAGAGCGCCCGTGAGGGCCAGGGGAGCGGCCAGATGAGCGGCCAAATGGACGGAACGCGTCATTGAATCACCGTTTCCTGGAGCGACAGCTTGGTGGGGGCGACGGGCGCGTCGGCCGAGCGGGCGGCGATCTCGGCCACCATCCGTTCGTGCGAGGCGCGGGTGATGGGATAGAGGGCGATCAGCCCGGCCGAGACCAGGCCGCCGGCCAGCGGGATCCAGAACATCATCGCCTTGATGCCGGCCAAGGTCTCCGGAGTCTGGGCCGCGTTAGGCGCGTAACCGACGTGGGTCAGGGCGATCCCCAGGAACCCAGCGCCCAGGCCCAGGGCCGCTTTCTGGCCCAGCACGACCAGGCCGAAGACCATCGACTCGGTGCGCACGCCCGTACGCCATTCGCCGTACTCGACGGTGTCGGGCAGCATGCCCCAGAAGCAGACCACGTAGGAGGCCAGGCCCATGGCCTGCAGCACCACGGCGGCGAACAGCAGCACCACGCCCTGGCCGTCGGCCAGATGCCACAGCACCAGGCCCGCCAGGCCCGGGACCGCGCCGATCAGCCAGGTCGCGCGCTTGCCCGCCAGGCGGACCACGACCGCGAAGGCCGGCACGCAGATCGCCGCCGTCAGGGCGCCGATGGCCAAGGCCACGCTGCCCAGTTTGGCGTCGCCGACCACATACTTGAAATAGTAGAGCAGGTTCTTGGAGAACATCGTGCCCGAGAAGGCGCTCAGCACCACCGCCCCCAGCACCAGCATCAGGGCGCGGTTGGCGGCCAGGCTGCGCAGCACGTCGCGCAGCGGGCGCGGCGGCGGGGCCTCGTCCTCGGCCACGTCCAGCCCGCGCGCGGCCCAGGCCACGGCCAGCAGGCAGAAGGCGGCGATAACGCCATAGACCGCGGCCAGGATCAGCCAGCCTCGGCGCGGCGCCTCGGGTGTCGAGAGGGCCTGGGCCACGGGCAGGGTCAGGGCGGCCACCGCGATGGCCGCCAGGGTCCCGAACACCATCCGCACACCGGCCATGTCGCCCCGCTGGGCGCTGTCGCGGGTGATGCGGGCGAACAGCGCCGCGTAGGGGATCGAGACCACCGCGTAGAGGGTGCGGAACAGCAGGTGGGCGATCGCGGCGAACACCACCGCCCCGGCGCCGGGCCAGACCGGTCCGGCGAACACCGACACGAACCCGAGCGCCAGCGGCGCTCCACCCAAAAGCAAATAGGGCCGGTAGCGGCCCATCCGCGTGCGGGTCCGATCGACCACCACACCCAGCACCGGATCCAGCGCCGCGTCCCAGATCAGGGCCGCCATGTAGATGAAGCCGGCCGTCGCCGCCGGCAGGTCCAGCACGTCGGTATAGAAGAACAGCAGGTAGAGCCCGGCCGTCTGCCAATACAGGTTGAAGCCGAAATCGCCGATGCCGATGGCCGCCTTCCGGACAGCCGTCAGCCTGGGCGCATCGCCCCCCGCAACGCTTGGATTTCCCAACTCCGCCTCCCCGTTCGGGGCTGGACCAACCGGCGCGCCCCGTTTATTCACCACTTGTATAACGAAAATCACCATGCCTCCGGGGGAGTGGAATGTCAAAGCCGTCGATCGATGTTCGTGGAAGCCGGTTCGTCGATGCGCACGGACGCCACGCGATCCTGCGCGGGGTCAATCTGGGCGGCGACTGCAAGGTCCCCTGGCCCGACGGCGGCACCGATCGGCCCAGCGACTTTTCCGACCACCGCGTGGTCAGTTTCGTGGGCCGACCCTTCCCGCTGGAGGAGGCCGACGCGCATCTCGCCCGGATCGCCCGCTGGGGCTTCAACACCCTGCGCCTGCTGACCACCTGGGAGGCGGTCGAGCACGCAGGGCCGGGCCAGTACGACGAGGACTATCTCGACTATTTCGCCGCCGTCGTGGAACGCGCCCAGTCTCACGGCCTATTCGTCTTCGTCGACTTCCACCAGGATGTCTGGAGCCGGATGAGCGGCGGCGACGGCGCGCCCGGCTGGGTGTTCGAGGCCCTGGGTCTGGACTTCACCAAGTTCGACGCCGCCGACGCCGCGCACGTCATGCAGCACCGCTACGACTACGCCCGCGAGGAACGGCGCCAGGAAGACCGCTATCCGATGATGAGCTGGGCCAGCAACTACCGGCTGGCGGCCAACGGCATTGCCTGGAGCGCCTTCTTCGCCGGCGAGATCCTGACCCCCGACTGGATCGTCGAGGGCCGCAACGTCCAACGCTTCCTGCAGGACCACTATCTGGGGGCCATGGCCGCCGTGGCCCGCCGGGTGGCGCACCTGGACAACGTCATCGGCTTCGACACCTTCAACGAGCCCGGCCTGGGCTGGGTCGGCCTGCCGATGAGCCAGCCGCGTCTGAAGGCCACGCCCGAGGATCCCTTGCCCGTCTGGCCCGGCCCAGCCTGGACGCCGCTGGACGGCCTGCGCGCCGCGCGCGGCCGCACCGTCGAGGTCGCCACCCTGGGCTGGAGCGACGAACGCGGCATGTTGCGCGTGCTGGGCCACGAGACGGCCAATACGGCGGGCGTCTCGATCTGGCGCGACGATGGCCCCGACCCCTTCGAACAAGCCGGCGCCTGGCGCTTCGATCCGGGCGGCGACCTAGTGCTGGACGAGGATTTCTTCCGCGGTCGCGACGGCCAGCCGATCGACCACGAGAACCAGTGCATGGGCCCGTTCTTCGCGCGGGTGGCCGAAACTGTCCGCGCCGTGCGGCCGGACTGGCTGCTGTTCGCCGAGCTGTGCCCCTATCTGATCGGCACCGGACGGATGTTCCCCGACGCCATGCCCGAGCGCAGCGTCAACGCCAGCCACTGGTACGACATCGACATCCTGCGCAAGAAGCGCTTCGACCCCGACCTGCCCCCCGACCCGCTGAAGGCCAAGTACTTCAACCAGATGGCCTATATCGCCTGGCTGGGGAGCAAGTTCGGCGACGACGGCGCGCCGACCCTGATCGGTGAATTCGGCATCCCCTACGACCTCAATCACGGCGAGGCGTTCGAGGCCTGGGCGCGGGGCGAACGCGGCGAAGGCGTCTGGACTGCCCACGCCCAGTCCCTTTCGCTGATGTACGACGCCCTGGACGCTCTGAAGCTGTCCTCGACCCAGTGGAACTACACCGCCAGCAACCGCAACGACCTGCGGATCGGCGACGGCTGGAACCAGGAGGACCTGTCGATCTTCTCGCCCGACCAGGTCGATGGCCCAGCGCCGAACGATCCCGACGCCGGGGCCCGCGCCCTGCTGGGCTTCTGCCGCCCCTACGCGCCGCTGACCCAGGGCGTCGTCACGACGATGCGCTACGCCGACGAACGCTTCGAACTGGAACTGGAGGCCGATCCGACGATCGTCGCGCCGACCGAGATCTACGTCCCGGAGGCGCGCTTTCCGAACGGCGCGATCGTGCGCCTGTCTCAGGCCGCCGCCCGCTGGACCCACGATCGCGCCGCCCAGAAGGTGCTGGTCTGGGCCGCCGAGGCCGGGCCGCTGTCGGTCGTCATCGAGCCGGCCTGAGCGCAAGAAAAAGAGGCCGGAGAGCCTGCGCTCTCCGGCCTTTGGCAGCGTCGGGCGTTCGGGACAAGATCACACCCGTCGCATCGCGAAGGCCCGGCGCGGGAGAGCCGGCGCCGGACCTCGCGATCTGGTCAGTAGCGCAGGTTCAGGGTCACGCCGTAGCGCCGGAAGGCGTCGCCAGTCAGGACCTGGCTGTAGTCGCCCTTGCCGCCGAACGGGGTGGTGAACAGGGCGCTGGGGAAGCGTTTGTCGGTGAGGTTCTTGCCCCACACGGCCAGGCGCCAGCGGTCGTTCTCGGCGCCGATGCCGACCGTCCCGCCCAGGATGCCGTAGCTCTTGATCGCGGTGTTGGGATCGCCCGTGGCCGAGGCGTTGTAGCCGTCGCGCCAGCCGTAGTCGGCCGAGGCGTTGACCTGCAGGCCGTGGCCAATCGAGCGCTCGTAGACCGCCGCCAGGCTGGTCTTCCACTTCGACACGCCGCTCAGCGCCTTGCCCGAGGCGTTGAAGCCGTACAGCCCCGGCGCGATCAGCACGCAGCCCGAGGGCGTCGTCACCGGGTCGCACGAGATCGGCGCGAAGGTCCCGTACTGGGCGTCGATATAGGCCGCCGAAGCGGTGACTAGCAGGCCCGGCGCCAGGACGGCCGTCAGGTCGCCCTCGATCCCCTTGGTCTTCAGCTCGCCGGCGTTGATCGTCCGGAAGGCCGGCGGGGTCAGGGTGAAGTCGACAGTCTGGGCCTGGTAGTCCTCGAACTTGGTCGAGAAGGCCGCCAGGTTCAGCATCGCCAGGCCGCCCAGCAGGGTGGTCTTGACGCCCAGCTCGTAGCTGGTCGGGATCTCGGGACCGACCGCCTGGCTGGTCGTGGCGTTGGAAACCCCCGTCTGGTTGAAGCCCGGCCCCTTGTAGCCGCGCGACACCGTCGCATAGCCCATGGTCCGCTGCGCCAGCTGGTACTGGACGCCGACCTTCCACGAAAAATTGGTGTGATTGGCGGTGTCGTCGAAGGTCACCGTCGGGTTGATCCCGAAGAAGCCCGGCCGGGTGAACTGGCGGAAGTCCAGGCTGACCTTGTCGCGGGTCAGGCGGGCGCCGCCGATCAGGGCCAGCTTGTCGGTCAGCTGGTAGCTGGCCTGGCCGAACACCGCGTAGCTCTCGGTGTCCACCAGGCTGTTGATCGTCGAGTTGATGATCGGAACAGGTGAAACGCCGAACGTGCCGGTCTGGTCGGTCACCTGGTTGGTCTTCTGGCGGTAGTAGTAGAGACCCGCCACGTACTCCAGCTTGCCGCCCGTCGGCGAGGCCAGGCGTAGCTCCTGGCTGACCTGGCGCAGGTCCTGGTTGGAGATGTTGTTGTTGAGGATATTGACCGGCAGACTGTCGGAGTCGCCGTTGCTGAAGTCGAAGTCACGCCGTCCGGCGCTGATCGAGGTCAGGGTCAGGCCGCCCGGTAGGCTCCAGTCGACCTGGGCCGAGAAGCCGTAGTTCTCGCGGTTCTTGTACTGGGCCCCGTCGATACAGAGGTCGGCGTTGTCGGGCGAGGCCTTCACCCCGCAGGCCGCCAGGGTCAGACCCATGACGCCCGTCGGGTTCAGCTTGTACGGCGACCAGGTGATCGACTGATCCTGCTTGGCATAGTCGGCGGTGATCAGGACCTCGACCGTGTCCGAGGGCCGCCACAGCAGCTTGGCCCGCGTTCCCCACTCGTCGTTGCCGTTGAACCGTCGGCCGTCCTTCTTGTTGGTCAGCACGCCGTCCAGCTCGTTGACGAACGCCCCGACGCGCAGGGCGGCCTTGTCGCCCAGCGGCAGGTTCACCGTGACGTCGGACTTGTTGTAGCCGTCCTGGCCGGCGTTGATGTTGGTGATCGCCTCCAGGCGGCCGATCTTTGGCGCGTTGGTGGTGATGCTGACCAGACCCGCCGAGGCGTTCTTGCCGAACAGCATGCCTTGCGGCCCGCGCAGGATCTCGACCCGGGCCACGTCGTAGAAGCTGCCCAGCGCCATCTCGGGCCGGCCCAGCACCACGCCGTCCAGCACGGTCGACACCGTCGGCTCGATCGAGGTCGAGAAGGTCGAGGTGCCGACGCCGCGCACCGACACGCCGAATGAAGTGGCCTCGAAGCTGGGCACGACCAGTTTCAGCTGGTCGATGTTGCCGATGTTGCGCCGCTGCAGGTCGGCCTCGCCGACCACGCTGACCGCGACCGGCACCTCCTGCAGCTTCTCCTCGCGCTTCTGGGCGGTGACGACCACCTCGGTGATCATCATCGCCTCGCCAGCCTTGGTGTCCTGGGCCTTGGTCTCCTGCGCCAGGGCCTGTCCGGCCGACAGGGCGCCGATCGAGGCCCCCAGCGCCAATACCGTCTTCAACTGCTTCATCGGATCCCCTCCCTTTGTTGTTGTTCGATATCTCAGCGCGCCTGGGCGTCCCGCAGGGCTCCCAGGGCGCGGATGCGGTCGGGCGTCGCCGCCAGGGCCGCGCCGTCGTTGGTCACGGTCATCCGCTGGTCGCTCGCCGGATCGTAGCGGGCCCAGCCCGGATCGCCGGTCCTGGCGAAGGCGGCCCAGGCGTCGGCCCAGCGCTTGGCCGCGGCCTGGTCGGCGGCGGTCGGCGCGTCCTTTAGCTTGCCCAGGGTGTCGAACGCGAAGCCCAGATCGCCGGAGTGCGGCGTTCCGCGCCAGTCCTTGCGCTTGGCCTCGAGCACATAGCCAAAGCTGTAGGTCCACACCGGCTGGCCGCCCTTGGCCGCCAGCCCGGCCAGGGCGTGGGCCGGCTCGACGAAGGTGGCGTCGCTGGGCAGGTCGTTGTTCAGCGCGCCCTTGCCTCCATAGATCGCCAGCAGCCGGTCCTCGGGCAGACCCAGCTGGGCGATGGTCTTGCCGGCGAACATGCCCTTCAGAAAGCCGGGGATGATGCCCAGCTCGTCGCTGTTGGCCCCGATCAGCAGCGGAACCTTAGCCTGGCGCCCGGCCGCGAAGCCCTCGACCGCCGAGCCCGTCACCAGGCGGCCGTCGACCACCGGGCCGGAGAAGGTCGCCTCCTCCATGTTCAGCAGGTCCAGCTTGCCCAGCAGCTTGGCGGCCGGCAGCGCGCGCAGATCGGCGGCCGTGGCGTTCTTCAGCCCGGCCTTGTCGGCGAAGGCGACGCCGATGGCCTCGGCCGAGACCTTGCCCGGCCGGTCGGCGGCCAGCAGGGGCCAGACGTCGCGGCCGCCGCCCGACTGGGCGATGGCCTGCTGGAACAGGCCGCGCGCCTGCGGGATCAGCATCAGCTGGGTCACCGAACCACCGCCGGCCGACTGGCCGAAGATCGTCACCCGGTTGGGGTCTCCGCCCAGCGCCGCGATATTGGCCTTCACCCAGGCCAACGCCGCGATCTGGTCCATGTAGCCGTAATTGGCCTTGGGCTCGTCGGGATGCTCGGCGTCGAGGGCCGGATGGGCGAAGAAGCCGAAGCGGCCCAGGCGATAGTTGAAGGTCACCACCACGACGCCGCGCCGGGCCAGGGCCGCACCGTCGAACACCGACTGGCTGCCCGAGCCCATCACGTAGCCGCCGCCGTGGATCCAGACCATGACCGGCGCGCGCTTGGCATCGGCGGGCGCCCAGACGTTCAGGGTCAGGCAGTCCTCGCTGACCGGCAGCTTGGTCTGGGTGTCGTCCCAGCCCACGCGGTTCTGCATGCAGTCGGGCCCGAAGACCTGGGCGTCGCGCACGCCGGTCCAGGGCTTGGCCGGTTGCGGCGGCCGCCAGCGCAGATCACCGACGGGCGCCTGCGCATAGGGCGCGCCCTTGAAGATCCGCACCCCGTCCTCGACATAGCCGCGCAGCGTCCCGCCGGTGACCGTCGCCTCGACCGGCGTCAGCGGCGCCGTCGACGCGGCGGTCTGGCCCTGCGCGCGGCAAGCAGCCAGGCACAGGGCGGCGGCCACGACTGGCGAAAGACGTCTTGCGGTTCGGCTCAAATCGAGCATCGGCGTTTCCTTCAGGCTCTGTCGGCCCGTCCCAATGGTTACGTTATGCAGTTGCATAATGAAATGTCGAGACTGATTCACCGATTGGTGAACCAATTTCCTTTCCGGCGCGACTGTTGCTAGTCTCACGCGCTTCGGCCCCGGCCTCTTCGACGAATCCGGCCTTTTCTAAAGGGATCCCCATTTGAACCTCCGCGCGCGTCAGAAGGCCGCCACCCAGGCCAGCATCCTCCAGGCGGCCTTGGAGATCTTCTCCGAACAAGGATTCGAGGGGGCCTCGACGCGCGAGATCGCCGCCAAGGCCGGCGTCCATCACGCGCTGATCAAGTATCACTTCGACAACAAGGACGCCCTTTGGCGCTCGGCCGTGACCTTCCTGTTCCAGCGCCAGGCGCGGGAGCTGCAGCTGCCTGCTCCGGACGATCCGGCCTATCAGTCGTATCGCGACTTCGCCAAGGCGGTGATCCGCTCGGTGGTGCTGTACTCGGCTCGTCATCCTGAGCACGCACGCCTGATGGTCCAGGAGAGCGTGCGCGACAGCGAGCGTTTCCGCTGGGCCGCCGAGGAATTCATCGTCGAGGCCCGCAAGGCCGCCGAGAGCTTCATCCTGCTGTGTCAGCGCGAGGGCATCCTGCCCAAGGTGTCGGTGGCGGCCAGCGTCTACATCTTCGTCGGCGCGGCCCAGCTGTTCTACACCCTGGCGCCCGAGGTGCGGCAGGTCTGGGGCCTGGATCCGTCCGACCCTGAGGTGATCGAGCAGCACGCCGAGGCGCTTTCGGCGATCCTGGTTCGCTGATCCCTCTCGACTTTCATTATGCAGTTGCATAACGTGAACGACGATAACCCACGCGGCCAGTAGCGGCGAAAGCGGCGGGAACGGGGAGTGTGATGATGAAGCGTATGATGACGCGCGTGCTGATGGCGGCCACCCTTTGCGCGGCGCCGTTGGGCATGGCCCAGGCCCAAGTCCAGGCCCAGCAGGCCGCGCCGGCCCAGCCCTACTACACGCTGGACACCAAGATCGCCGACATCTTCGCCGATCCCAACGCCCGCGACGTCTTCGGCGCATTCTTCCGCAAGCGCGGCGAGGCGGCCGGCCAGCCCGAGGCCTCGCCCGAGGAACAGGCCAACATCGCCCAAGTGATCAAGAACTTCACCCCGCGCCAGCTGGCGACCTTCCCGCAAGCCAATCTCGACGAGGAAGGGCTGAAGACGCTGGGCGAGGCCCTGGCCAAGGTGCCGGCCCCGGCCGCGACGGCGACGCCCGCACCCGCCGCGAACTGATCCCGCCATGACCGGTCCCACCCGGCGTGACGCTCTTTCCGGAGCGGCGGCCCTGGCGGCGTGCCTGACGGCCGGCTCGGCCCGCGCGGCGACAGCCCTCACTGCGCCGGAACGGCTGACCAGCGAGCACGCCGCCGGGCCGATCGGGCTGGAGGCGGCCCGTCCGCGCCTGGCCTGGACCCCGCCCGTCGCGCGGCAGAGCGCCTGGCGGGTGCAGGTCGCAGCCTCCGAGGCCGATCTGCTGGCCGGGCGCCTGACCTGGGACAGCGGCAAGGTCGCCGACGCAACGGCGGTCGAGGCCGTCTATGCCGGTCCTCCCCTGCCCGCACGCGCCCGGCGGGTCTGGCGCGTGCGGCTTTGGGACGGCGATGGCCGCCCCGGCGCCTGGAGCGCGCCGGCCGGCTTCGAGATGGGTTTGCTGGCGCCGCGGGACTGGGGCGAGGCCGCCTGGATCGGCCGCCACCTCGCGCCGCCGCGCGGCTGGGCCGATCTGACCCTGGCGGTCGACTTCACGCTGAAGGGCCGGTTCTTCGACGTCCTGTTCCGGGCCCGCCCCGAGGGCAAGACCTATGGCGAGGCCTACACCCTGCGGGTCGGCATGGTGGACGACGTCCCGTCCCTGATGTTGCAGGTCCGGCAATATCCCGGCGGCGCGAGCCCGCAGGTCAAGCTGAAGCGCCTGCAGGTCTGGCCGCTGGCGGCGGACCTGAAGGGCCAGCGTCGCAGGCTGACCATCGAGGCGCGCGGGACCGCGCTGCGCTTCAGCCTGGACGGCGTCCTGATCGGGGCGCTGGACGACGCCACGCAGGCCGAAGGCACGATCGGCTTCCTGGCTCCCGAGGCCGAGGCCGCCGTCATCCACGCCGTGACGCTGCGGGCGCCCGATCGCCCCGGCTTCGAGAGCCGCTTCGAGGACGGCGACAATCCCCTGACCGGCGGCGACGTCGGCCAGGACGGCCTGTTCCTAGCCTCGGGCGTGCCCGGCAAGGACCTGGTCGTCCCCCTGGCCCATCCCGCGCCCCTGCTGCGCCGCGCCTTCGCGGTGAAGGGCGACATCGTTCGCGCCCGCCTCCATGTCGCCGCCGGCGGCTTCGCGACAGTCAGCCTAAACGGCGCGCCCGTCGGCCAGAGCGCCCTCGCTACGGGCTGGACAGCCTACGACAAGCGCGTGCTCTACCAGACCCACGACGTCACCGTCCTGCTGAAGGCCGGCGACAACGTCCTGACCGCCGAGCTGGCGCGCGGCTGGTACGGGATCACCGAACCCAACGAGTGGTACTTCCACAAGGCCCCCTGGACCGCCGAGCCGGTGCTGAAGGCGCGGCTGGAAATCATCCTGGCCGATGGGTCGACCCAGGCGCTGACCACCGACGGCACCTGGCGCGCCGCCGACGGGCCCTGCCTGTGGGACTCGATCTACGCCGGCGAACGCCGCGACGCCCGGCGCGAGCCCACGGGCTGGCGCGAGCCCGGCTTCGACGACCACGCCTGGGATGCGGCCGTCGTGGCCAAGGGTCCGGCGGGCCGCCTGGTCGCCGCCATCCACGAACCGATCGCGCCGGTCGCAAGGCATGCGGCGATCTCGGTCAAGGAAGTCCGCTCCGGCGTCTGGGTGTTCGACTTCGGCCGCATCCGCACCGGCGTTCCCGAGCTGTCGGTCACCGGTACCGCCGGCCGCACCGTCTCGATGGTCCTGGCCGAGAAGCCGCGCAAGGACGGCGGGATCCAGGTCGCCAGCGGCCTGATCGACGCCCAGCTGATGACCTGGCGCTACACCCTGGCGGGCCGGGGCCGCGAGACCTGGCGCCCGGCCTTCGGCTATGGCGGCTTTCGCTACGTGCAGGTCACCGGCCTGGACGGGACGCCGTCCCTCGACACGATCACGGCGGTCGAGATCCACTCGAACGTCGCCAGGATCGGCCGGTTCGAGTGCGCCGACCCGTTGGTCAACACCATCCATGACGCCGCGCGCCAGGGCCTGCTGAACAATCTGCACGCGGCCCAGACCGACACGCCCAGCCTCGAGAAGAACGGCTGGACCGGCGACGCCCAGGCTTCGTCGGCCGCCGCCGCCGTGAACTTCGACGTCGTCCGCACCTGGGAGAAGTGGCTGGGCGACTTCGTCGACGCCCAGGCGGCCAGCGGCGAGCTGCCCGAGATCGTCCCCTCGACGCCCTATTACGGGTTCGAGAACACACCGGGCTGGAACTACGTCTGGGGCCCCACCCCGGCCTGGGACGTCGCCGCCTTCGTCCTGCCCGAGGAACTGGCCCTGCGGTTCGGCGCGCGCGCCGCCGAGCCGGTCCGCGCCCTGCAAAGACGCCTGGCCGATTACACCGCCCGGTTCCTGCAGGCGCCCGACTATCGCTACGATCACGGCCTCGGCGAATACGCCGCCGCCGGGCCGACCGGCCCGGTCGACGCGACCTCGACCGCCTATGTCTTCCACATGCTGAAGGCGACGGGCCAGGCCGCGCTGGCCGCCAAGGTCCGCGCCGCCTACAACGCCCGCTACTGGGACGGGGCCGGTCGCCGCTATGTCGCTCCGCCCGAGGGCGGCAAGCCCGCGCCGTACTGCCAGACCATGAACGTGCTGCCCGTGGCCTTGGGCCTGGTTCCGGACGGCCAGGCGCAAGCGGTGATCGACGGCCTGGCCGCCGACATCGCCGCCAAGGGTCACAGGCTGGACGTCGGGGTCTACGCCCTGCGCTATCTGCCCCTGCTGCTCAGCGACCACGGCCACGGCGAGACGGCCTGGAAGGTCGTCACCCGCACCGACGAGCCCAGTTGGGGCTTCTGGCTGAAGAACGACATCCGCAGCATGCCCGAGGGCTGGGGCCTGGGCTCGCGGTCATGGAACCATCACTACTTCGCCTCGATCAGCAGCTGGTTCTACGAAGGCCTGGCGGGTCTTCGGCCAGCGGCGCCGGGCTATGCCCGCCTGCGCGTGCGGCCGGTCATGCCGAACGGTCTGGGAAGCGCCGGCGCTTCCCAGCGGACGCCGCGCGGCGAAGCCAGTTCGCGCTGGGTCCGACGGGCCGATGGCGGCGTCACGCTGACGGTCGGCGTCCCGGGGGCCTGCGAGGCGGAGATCTGGCTGCCGAACGGCGGACGCCGCCTGGCCCATCCGCCGCCGGGCGCCCTCTGGCGCGGCCCCCGCGACGGCCACGCCGTCTATCGCGTCGGCCCGGGATCCTGGACCTTCGAGATCGCGGCCTTGTGACCCCGCCCGGAAACGCCTACGTCAGCCGCATGGGGACGTGGCGGAATCGGTAGACGCGCCGGACTTAAAATCCGTTGGAGCAATCCGTGTGGGTTCGAGTCCCACCGTCCCTACCATCCGAACCGACGCCGCGATCCACCCTTGACGGTAGGCGTCGCCGGACTTCCCGTCATTCGGGAATAGACATTCCGCGCAGGAATAAACGTTTCTCGGCGCATCGACTCCCGCCAGGATCACGCCGCGTCGCGCAGGGCGAACACCGTTCTCGCGCGGCGGCTCGATGAGCTACCTCCCCACCCGCTGCGTTCGAGTATCTGACCATGGCCGAAGACAAGACCCCTGATCCCGTCGACATCCACGTGGGTCGCCGCCTGCGCATGCGCCGCAAGGATCTGGGCTATTCCCAACAAGCCCTGGCCGACGCCCTGGGCCTGACCTTTCAGCAGGTGCAGAAGTACGAGGGCGGCAGCAACCGCATCAGCGCCAGCAAGCTGCACGCCACGGCCATGTTCCTGAAGACGCCGATCGGCTTCTTCTTCGAGGGCCTGGACGATCCGGAAGGCGAGGACTCCACCGCCGCCGACCTGGCCAACGAGATGGCCGACTTCTGGTCGCTGCCCGGCGCCCCCGACCTGGCCCGCGCGTTCACGACCATCCAGTCGACCGGCATGCGCAAGCACCTGGTCGACCTGGCGCGCGCGGTGGCGGGCGAAGAATAGGGTTCAGCTAAACCCGTATTGCCTCCCTAGGCCTTGTGCCTAGGGCCCAGGTTTCCGCTGGCTAGACTAGACGTCGAACGCGCCCATGCTGGCGGCTTTCACCCTGCAAGGCCCAGCCTGGCCGGCGATGGGTCCTGGGCACAGGGCCCAGGAAAGCGATGATCTGAAACGCTTCTAAAGCGGGAAGCCAATCTAAACCGGATCCGCCAGCAGCTCGATATTGGCGGCCCCCGCCTCGGCCAGGGCCGAGATCAGCTCGCCGACGGCCGCGTCCAGCTCGGCGGCGTCGCGGCCGCGCAGCACCAGGTTGGCGCCGTAGACGTCCGGTGGGCTGAAGAACGGATAGCTGCCCAGCGACATGTCCGGATGGACCTTGGCCACCGCTTCCAGCGGCGCGGCGATCGTGCCCTCGCCCGTGCCCGTGACGCGGACAGTCTTGCTCAACACCACCGCGCCGGTGCGCAGGCGGGGACCGACGTCCTCCAGCATGCCGCGCATGATCGCCGGCACGCCCGCCAGGACGAAGACGTTGTCCTTCTGGAAGCCGGGGGGCCCTGCACCGGGTTCTTCACCAGGCTGCCGCCTTCCGGCACGTGGGCCATGCGGCGGCGGGCGGCGTTCGGCTCGCCCCAGCGCTCGCGCAGCATGGCCATGATCTCGGGATGCTCCGGCGCGGTGACGCCGAAGGCCTTGGCGATCGAGTCGGCGGTGATGTCGTCGTGGGTCGGCCCGATGCCGCCGGTGGTGATGACGTAGTCGTAGCGGGTCCGCAGCGCATTGACCGCGTCGACGATCTCTTCCTCGATGTCGGGCACCACGCGCGCTTCGCACAGGTCGACGCCGTAGGTCGCCAGGTACTTGGCGATGGCCGACAGGTTCACATCCTGGGTCCGGCCCGACAGGATCTCGTCGCCGATGATCATCACGGCGGCCGTGACGCGCTCGCCGGTCCCACTTTGGGTGGTCGTCATCCGCTGGATCCCTTATGTCGCTTCGGTCTTCACCTCCGACTTAGGCCCCGTATGCTGCTCCCGCAACCGCTGATCCACGGCCGGCTGGTCAGCCGCTACAAGCGCTTCTTCGCCGACCTGGTGCTGGACGACGGGCGCGAGATCACCGCCCACTGCCCCAACCCCGGCGCCATGCTGGGCGTCAAGGATCCCGGCCAGGGCGCCTGGGTGTCGTGGTCGGACGATCCCAAGCGCAAGCTGCCCTGGACCCTGCAGTGCGTCGAGCAGGGCAACGCCCTCGTCGGTATCAACACCCTGCTGCCCAACCGGCTGGTGGCCGAGGCCCTGGCCCAGGACGCGATCCCCGAACTGGCCGGCTACCAGACCATCCGGCCGGAGGTGAAGTACGCCGAGGCCAGCCGCGTCGACTTCCTGCTGAGCCATCCCGACCGCCCGCCCTGCTGGCTGGAGGTCAAGAACTGTCACTTCAGCCGCGCCCCGGGCCTGGCCGAATTCCCCGACTGCAAGGCCGAGCGCTCGACCCGGCATCTCGGCGACCTCGCCGCCCAGGTGGCGCTCGGCCACCGCGCCGTCGTGCTGTTCGTCGTCCAGCGCGAGGACTGCGAGACCTTCAGCGCCTGCGCCGACCTGGACCCGAAGTTCGCCGCTGGCCTGGACGCGGCGGCCCGGGCGGGGGTGGAGGTGCTCGTCTATGCCTGTGCGATGAGCACGGAGACGGTTCGGATCGATCGCCGCATCCTGTGGACCAACGCTCACCTAACAGCGATTTAAGCTGCAATCGTCGCGCCTTCGGTTACCCATTCGCCCGGCTCGCGGATGAGGGGATCGCATGAGAAGGACCGTCCTGGCGCTGACCGCACTGGCGCTGGTCTTGTCCGGCTGTGGGCGCACGGATCCCAGCAAGCCTGAGGGCGGCATGATGCTGGGCCTGCGAGCGATCTTCGCGTTCAAGGCCTGCACCGGCGAGCTGGAGGAGCGTTTCGGCCTGGTGAAGGTCGCGGGCATCACCTCGAACGACATGAACCCCATACAGGTGGGCCCGCCCGGCAACTGGGACGTGACGTTCACCGCCGACGTCACCGAAAAGCCCACCGGGCGGGTCACCCGCTACAAGGGCGTCTGCCACGTGCGGCGCGACCGGCCGACCTCGCTGGACGCGACCTTCCTCAAGGAAATCCGCCCCGGCGAGGGCGTCGTGCGACGGATAACCCCATAGAGAGGCGCGCCGAAAAGCGGTCAGGGGTTGAAATCCGTGCTAGGATCGCGAGATACGCCCCTTCCGCCTGAGATCGCCGCGCCGCGGCGGCGACCGCCGAGTAGAGCATGACCTTGGACAACACCCTCGAGATCGAAGCCGAGACCCGTACGGGCCAGATCAAGATCCACAAGGCCGAGGACTTCGAGGGCATGCGCAAGGCCGGCAAGCTGGCCGCCGAGTGCCTGGACATGCTGATCCCGCACGTTCAGCCGGGCGTCTCGTCCGACGAGCTGGACCGTCTGGCCCGCGAGTTCATCCTGGACCACGGCGCCCTGCCCGCCTGCCTCTATTATCGCGGCTATCCCAAGACGGTCTGCATCTCGCGCAACCACGTGGTCTGCCACGGCATTCCGGGCGACTGGGCGATGCGCGAGGGCGACATCGTCAATATCGACGTCACCGTTATCGTCGACGGCTGGCACGGCGACACCTCGCGCATGTACGGCGTCGGTGAAGTCGGCCCGCGCGCCCGCCGCCTGGTCGAGATCACCTACGAGGGCATGAAGCGCGGCCTGGACGCGGTGAAGCCCGGCGCCACGCTCGGCGACATCGGCCACGCCATCCAGTCCTATGTCGAAGGCCAGCGCTGCTCGGTGGTGCGCGACTTCTGCGGCCATGGCCTGGGCAAGGTGTTCCACGACGCCCCCAACATTCTGCACTTCGGCCGCCCCGGTCAGGGCGCGGTGCTGAAGCCGGGCATGTTCTTCACCGTCGAGCCGATGGTGAACCTGGGCAAGCCGGCGGTGAAGGTGCTGAACGACGGCTGGACGGCGGTGACCCGCGACAAGTCGCTGTCGGCCCAGTGCGAGCACTCCATCGGCGTGACCGAGGACGGCTACGAGATCTTCACGGCCTCGCCGGCCGGGCTGTTCCAGCCGGCGATCCTGGGCGGCTAGCCCACGCATCCCAAGCCCGCCAGCCCATCAGGACGATGAACACCGCGCCGTAGATCAGCGGCGGCCGGTGGTCGGCCTTGACCAGCAGATAGTAGTGGACGACCCCCAGAGGGACGATCACGTAGATCAGCCGGTGCAGCCGGCTCCACGCCGCGCGCCCCATGCGGATGACCCAGCCGTTGGTCGAGGTCACCGCCAGCGGGATCAGCAGGACGAAGCCCAGCATGCCCAGGGTGATGAAGGGCCGCTTGAGGATGTCCTTCCACAGCTGCTTGAAATCGAAGAACAGGTCGACGCCGATATAGCTGAACAGGTGCAGCACGACGTAGCTGAAGGCGAACAGGCCGATCGTTCGCCGGAAGCGCACGAGGCGCGGCATCTTCAGGATCTTGGCCGCCGGCGTGATCGCCAGGCCGACCAGCAACAGCCGCAGGCCCCAGACGCCCAGCTGGCGGATCAGCTTCTCGATCGGGTTGGCGCCCAGCTCGCCCGCGTAACCCTTCCAGGCCAGCCAGGCGATCGGCGCGAAACAGGCCGCCCACACGGCGGCGTAGACCAGGTTGTCGCGGAGCTTCGAGGGGCGTTTGCGAGGCGGGCTAGCCAAGGCGCTTCCCCTTCCCCGCCTCCCCGGCGAAAGCCGGGGCCCAGATCGAACCCACGAGCGGTCGTGGACCAGCAGAGGCGCCATGGCGCGAGCATCCCAGACTCTCAGGATGAATCTGGGTCCCGGCTTTCGCCGGGAAAGTGGGTTTAAAGGGCATCGTCAGAAGTTCTTCTTCAGGTCCATGCCCCGGTAAAGGTCGGCGACCCACTCGCCGTAGCCGTTGAACGGCAGGGTGTCGCGACGGCGGAACTCGCCGATGCGGCGCTCGGTGGCCTGCGACCAGCGGGGGTGGTCCACGGCCGGATTGACGTTGGAATAGAAGCCGTACTCGCGCGGGGCCAGCTTGTTCCAGGCGGTCACGGGCTGGTTCTCGACCAGGCTGATGCGCACGATCGACTTGATGCCCTTGAAGCCGTACTTCCACGGCACGACCAGCCGCAGCGGCGCGCCATTCTGGTTGGGCAGGACATCGCCATAGAGGCCCACCGCCATCAGGGTCAGTGGATGCATGGCCTCGTCGAGTCGCAGACCCTCCCGATAGGGCCAGTCCAGGGTGTTCCAGGCCTGGCCAGGCATTTCCGACGGGCGCATCACCGTCTCGAAGGCGACGAACCTGGCCTTGGACGTCGGCTTGACCGAGGTCAGCAGGTCCTTCAGCGGAAAGCCGACCCAGGGGATGACCATCGACCAGCCCTCGACGCAGCGCATGCGATAGATGCGCTCTTCCAGCTTGTTGGCCTTGATCAGGTCCTCGATGCCGACCGTGCGCGGGGCCTCGCAGGCGCCATCGATCCGAACCGTCCATGGACGGGGCTTGAAGCGGCCGGACTTCTCGGCCGGGTCACCCTTGTCGACGCCGAATTCATAGAAGTTGTTGTAGCTGGTGATGTCCTCCTTGGGCGTCGCCTTCTCGGTGGTCGAGAAGCCCTTGGTGAAGGACAGATCCGCCCGCGCTTCTCCCGCCGCGAGGCCGGCCAGGCCCACGCCCGCCAGGCCGGTCATCAGCGTCCGGCGCTTGAGGTACAGGCCATGGTCGGTGACGTCGTTGTCAGTCAGATCGGGGGCGTGGCGGATCAGCATGGGGCGGCTCCGAGGGCGGCGTTCGACGATAGATACGAACCGCGACGCCTCTTGGTTACGCGGGAGACGAAAAATCAGTTCGGCCCCGCTATCGGCCGCGCCGGAGCGTAGACGCGCGACAGTCCCTCGGCCAGCAGGGCGCGCTCCTGTGGCGACAGGGTGGCGGTGAAAGTCGCCAAGGCGGCCTCGACATTGCCGCGCGCCTGCAGCTCCAGGCTGCGGGCCGAGGCCAGACGACGCGCGACCTCGCCGGGGTCGTAGCCGGGCGAGACCAGGGCTGCCAGGGCCGCCTGCCGCTCGGCGCGGGCCTGCTGGGTCAGAGGCCGATTGCGCTTGTTGGTCTCGTTCAGCGCCCGGCGAAACGCCTGACGGCTCTCCGGCGACAGGCCATCGCCGGCCGAGATCAGCGGCGGCCGGGACGGGGTGGCCGAGACCACGACCGGCGCCGGCGGCGCGGCCACGGGCGGGGGCGGATCTTCTCGAGGCGGCGCGTGGGCGGCGGCATGGCGAGCCGGCCTGGGCGCCTCGCCGACCGGCGCCGCGGGGACCGCGGGCTGGACGATGGGCGCGGGACTGGCGGCGACCACGGCCGGCCGCGGCGCCGGCGTGGGCGCGGGCGGCGGGGTCGTCAGGCGCATATAGGTCATGCCGGCCAGCCCCCGACCAGGAAGACGTTGAGCGCCGCCGAGACGGCCAGGCCGATCGCCCACGGGCGCGAGGTCGTCATAGTTCGGCGGGCTCCGCGATGGCGTCCTGCAGCGCCGCCGAGGTGTCGACGGCGGTGACGACGGCCTCGGCCGCGACCGGCGCGGCGACCTCGGCCGGCCGGCCGACCGCCACGCCCACGGCCACGCCGGCGAGGGCGGCGGCGGAAAGACCCAGGGCCGCGCCGAGCCCGGCGATCCAACGGCGCGCGCGGACGGGCGGCGACGGCGCGGCGGCGATCAGCCGGCCCATCAAGGCCGCGTTCGGGGCCTGGGCCGGCGCCAGGTCCAGCAAGCGATCAAGCTGGGCGGCGCTGGTCAGAACTGGCGACAGGCGCTCTGCATGGACGGCCAGCAGGGCCCGCGCGGCCTCGCGCTCGCCCTCGGGCCAGCGGGCGATCTCGCCGCCGTACATCCCGGCCAGGTCCTCGAACCTTTCGAGAGTCATCATGACCACGCCTCCTTCATCCCCGCGTCATTCCCCCGCCCCCCGCAGGTCGGCCAGCGACGCCTTCAGGGCCCGACGCCCACGCGACAGCAGGCTTTCCAGCGCCTCGACGCTGATCTCCATCAGGCTCGCGGCCTCGATATTGCCCAAGCCCTGGTGATGGCAAAGCACGATCGCCTCGCGCTGGCGCGACGGCAGGGCCGCCAGGGCCGCCTCGACCCTTTTCGACAGCTCCGCCCCGATCAGGCCGGCGTCCGGCGCCGGGCCCTGATCGACCTGTTCGGGCGGCGTGTCCGTCGGAACTTCGCGCCGCCGGCGCAGCCGATCGTAGCAGAGGTTCAGGGCCACCCGATGCAGCCAGGTGTCGAACCGGGCCTGTCCCGGCGTCCAGGCCTTGGCCTGTTTCCAGGCCCGCAGGAAGGTCTCCTGTGCCACGTCCTCGGCCTCGCCGGGATCGTTCAGCAGGCGACGGCCCAGGGCCAGGATGCGCGGCAGGCGTCGGTCCAGCAGCTGGCGGACGGCGGTCGGGTCGCCCCGGCCCACCCCCGCCAGCAAGGTTTCGTCGGGATCGTTCCCGTCGGACGCCAAGTCTCAATCCGCCGCGCACGCCGCCATCAGACACCGACCTTGGCCTTGCCGTGCTTGGCCTGCAACTCCTCCAGGGACAGCACGCCGTCGCCGTTCGTGTCCATGCGCTTGAAGCGCCACGCCAGCAGGGCGTCGGCCTCGGTCCGCGACAGCGAGCCGTCCTTGTCCTTGTCGAAGCGCTGGAACAGCTTGGCCCCGCGCTTGCCGGCCTTGGTCGCCTGGGCGTCGACCTTGGCGTTCTGCTCGCGGAAGGCGGCGAACTCATCGGGCGAGATCTTGCCGTCCTTGTTGGTGTCCAGCCGTGCGAACAGCTTGTCGCCGTTGGCCGCCTGGAACTGTTGCAGGGTCATGCCCTCGGCCTTGGCGGGCGCCGGGGCGGCGTTTTGGGCTAGAACGGGCCCGGCCAGCGCGGCCGCCGTCAATGCGATCAGGGCGCCGGCGGCGATCAGGGTGCGCAGGGTCATTGTCGAAGGTCTCCAGAAGTCGGATGCCGTCCCGTGAGAGTGGAACGCCCGAGCGGCGAAATTCCGTCGCTCCGACCGCCAAGAACTTTCAACGGCGCCAACCGCCGACATCAGCCGCTACATCAGCCCCAGCGCCTTGAAGCTGGCCACCCCGTCGCGGGCGACCACCAGGTGGTCGTGGACGGCGATCTTCAGCGCCTTCCCGGCCTCGACGATCTGCTTGGTCATGTCGATGTCGGGCCGCGACGGGGTCGGGTCGCCGGACGGGTGATTGTGCAGGATTATGATGTTGCTGGACGACAGCTCCAGCGCCCGGCGCATCACCTCGCGCGGATAGACCGGGGCGTGGTCGACCGTGCCGCGGTTCATCACCTCGTCGGCGATCAGCTGGTTCTTCTTGTCCAGGAACAGCACCCGGAACTGCTCGCGCGACTCGTTGGCCAAGGCGACGCGGACATAGCCCAGCAGCGCGCTCCACGAGGCGATCACCGGCCGCTTGGCGATCTTGTCGCGCCCGGCCCGCAGCGTGGCCTCGTGCAGCAGCTTGATGTCCATGGCCGCCGCCTCGCCGACGCCCGGCACGGTGGCCAGCTCCTCGACGCTGGCGCCCAGCACCGCGCCCAGCGACCCGAACCGCGTCAGCAGCGCCTTGGCCAGCGGCTTGACGTCCCCGCGCGGGAAAGTGCGGAAGAGATAGAGCTCCAGAAGCTCGTAGTCGGGCAGGGCGACGAAGCCGCCAGTCTTGGCGCGCTGGCGCAGGCGCTCGCGGTGGCCGGCGTGACGGGCATGGGCTGACTTGCGCGGCGCGGGCGCCCGTTTCAGCGCGCCGGCTTCGACCTCGAAGGGCAGCTCGTCCGAAACGCCCAGGGATTTGACGCTGACCATGCCGCCCCCGACTCCAGGCCGACAGTAGGCGCGATCGCGTCAGGGTTGTCCAGGCGGAATTCTCCCCCTTAGGCAACGAAGGGTGCGCCCGCTACTTCGCGACGCTCTTGGCGTAGGCCTGCGCGCCGGCGACCAGGCGCAGGACGTTGCCGCTCCAGATGTCCTGGATGTCGGCGTCGCTGTAGCCCGCCGCCTTCAGGCGGGCGGTGATCTTGGGCAGGTCCGCCACGTCCTCCAGGCCCTCGACGCCGCCGCCGCCGTCCCAGTCGGCCCCGACGCAGACGGCCTTGGGCCCGGCGACCTTCAGGGTGTGCAGCATGCTGGACATGAAGATCTCGAAGTTGGCCCGCACCGGCGGGTACTTGGCGTTGACCTCGGCCAGCTTCTTGGCCCAGGCGCGGACCTCGGCTTCCGTCCCCTCCTCCGGCTGTTTGCCGATGGCCTCCAGGGCGGCCTTGCGCTCGGCGCCGGGGGGCACGCTGGCGCGCAGATAGACCGAGTTGATGCAGACCGCGCCGCCGCTATCGGCGATCTTCTTGATGCGGCCGTCATCCAGATTGCGCGGATGGTCGAAGATCGCCTTGGCGCCCGAGTGCGAGGCGATGATCGGGGCCTTGGACAGGGCCACCGACTGGTCGACGACGTCGTCGCTGGCGTGGCTGACGTCGATCAGGATGCCCAGGCGGTTGGCCTCGGCCAGCCAGCGCAGGCCCAGCGGCGAATAGCCGTTCCAGATCTTGCCCTTGGGGTCGGTCGAGCTGTCGGCGAACTGGTTGTTGCGGAAGTGGACCGGCCCGGCCATCCGCACGCCCGTGTCGTAGAAGGTGCGCAGCAGGGTCAGGTCCTCGCCGATCGGCCAGCTGTTCTCGATGCTCTGGTAGACGAAGCTCTTGCCGGCCTTGTTGATCCTGGCGGCGTCGGCGGCGGTGTAGGCCAGTTCGAACTGGTCGGAATGGGCCGCGACCATCTCGCGGATCTCGGTGGCCCGCTTCAGGGCGAAGTCGCGGGCGTAGCGATAGCCCTCGGCGGTCAGCTCGCCCTGGCCGGTGTAGATCACGTAGAAGCCGCCATCCAGGCCGCCGGCCTTCATGCGCGGCAGATCGACCTGGGTGAGGTCGTCGGGATAGCTGTGACGATCCATCATCGACCAGCCCTGGCGCGCGAAGTGCTCGGGCGTGTCCAGGTGGGTGTCCAGGGTCAGGAAGCCGTCGTGCAGCGCCTTGATCGCCTTCGTGACGCCGCTCGGGGGGACATCGCCCGGCTTGTCCGCCGCGTGGGCTGCGCCGCCCAGCAGGACGGCCGAGCCGAGAAGGACGGTGAGCAGGCGACGCATGGGACGCTCCAAGGCTACGAGTGCGGCCAAGCTCGGGGCGTTGGTCGAAGGCGTCAAGTTTCCGCGCGCGAATATTCACATGGACGTCTGGCCTGCTACTTATCGCGCCCTCGGTTGCTGTCAGTCAGGGGCGCATGCGGTTTCGAAATTCGGCGGTCGTGGACGTCCTCACGCGACCCATGCTGCTGTCGGCCCTGGCGGGCGCCCTACTGTTCGGCTGGACCATAGGCTTCGACGCGCTGCTGGCGTCGGGCCGGGCCTGGGTGACCCCGCGCTTCGACATGGCCGCCATGATGACCGGCTACTACGGCTTTTTGAACGCGCCTTGGTCGTTGCGCCCCACCGTCGTGCAGGGCCTGGGCGGCCAGCCGCTGTCGATCGTGTTCACCGACAGCGTCCCCTGGGTGTCGCTGCTGTTGAAGGCTCTCCACCTGGGGCGGGTCCTCAATCCCCTCGGGCTGATCCTCTTCGTCTCCTACATCCTGCAGCCGCTGGGCGCGATCAGCCTGCTGCGCGCCTGCGGGGTCAAGGACCGCCTGCCGCTGGTGGTGATGGGCCTGCTGGCCCTGGCCCTGCCGACGTGGATCGCGCGCCAGTTCGGACACCCGGCGCTGTGCGCGCACTGGCTGCTGCTGTTCGGGGCCGCGACCGCGGTGGACGCCAGCGCGCGGGGCTTGCGCGGCCGCCATGTCGCCGCCTTCTGCCTGCTGTTCGGCCTGGCGGTGGGGATCCACGCCTATCACCTGGTCCCGCTGAGCCTGCTGCTCGCCGCCGCCCTGGTCGCCGAACTGGTGCGCAGCCGGGGCCGCGCCGTCGGACACGTGTTGGCGAGCGGCGGCCTGGTGGTCGTGGTCGTCGCCGCCTCGGCGGCTTTCCTGGGCTACGACGTCGGCGACGGCGTGGCGGGCAGCGAGAGCAAGCCGGGGTTCTATTCCATGAACCTGGACGCCCCCTGGCGCCCGGCCGGCTCAGGCCTGCTGGGCCAGGCCTGGCGGGGCGGCGCCTTCACGGGCGCGTCCGACGCCACCGGCGGACAGGGCATAGAAGGCTACCAGTACCTCGGCGTCGGCGGGCTGGGCCTGATCCTGGTCGCTCTGGCGCTGGCATGCGCGAACGCCGAGGCCCGACGGCGGATCTGGTCGCGGGCATCGAGCCTCTGGCCGTTGGCCGTCGCGGCGCTGGTCCTGGCGCTCTGGGCCGTCGGGCCGCGCGCCTATCTCGGCGACCGGCTCGTCTACGACCTGAAACTGCCCGAAGCCGCGGTGAAGGCGCTGGGCGTGTTCCGCGCCCACGGCCGCTTCTTCTGGATCCCGGCCTATCTGCTGCTGGTCGGCGCGATCGTCATCGTCTGGCGAACCCTGCCTCGAAAGGCCGCCTCCGGGGTGCTGATCGCCGCCCTGGCGCTGCAGGTCGTCGACTCGGCGCCCGCGCGGGCGACGATCCGGGGCTTCTTTCACATCCCGCTCGAACCGAACCTGCGCGTCGACGCCCAGACCCGCCACGCGCTGACCGGACGCCCCTGGGTCTTCGCGCCCGACTATTTCTGCCTGCTGAACGGCGAGGACATCACCGCCTTCTCCCAGACCGCGCACGTCGCGGCGCGCCTGGGCGGCGCGATCAGCAGCATCGCCACGGCCCACAACGCCAACAAGGGTTGCCAGCAGCCGCGCGGCGCGATGCTCGCGACGGCCCCGGTCGGCGATCGCACCGTGACCGTCATCTTCAACGACGGGGAAAGCCGAGGCGGACGGCTGGCGCTGTTTTCCGAGCGGACCGACTGCTACCGGATGAAGCGCGGCATCCTCTGCGGCCGCGACCTGGGCGGAGCGGGCCTGGCGCCGATGCGGCGCGGCGACTTCCTGTCCGACCCCGACGGCGTGGAGGGCTGGATCCCGACCGACACCGCCGGCCAGAAGCCGCCCGCCCTGGCGGAGGGCTGGGATACGCCCGAATATACGGGGGTCTGGAGCCTGGGGACGCGGTCGGTCCTGCGCCTGGCCGCCGCGTCCGACCGCCCGACCCAGGTGACGCTGCAGGCCCTGGCCTATTCGGAGCAGCCGCCCCGGCCCCAGATCGTCACCGTCCGCGTCGACGGGCGCGCCATCGCCACGCTCGAGATCGACCCCGTCGGCTATCGCCCCTACACGTTCGTCGTGCCGCCGCGCGGCGCGGCGGGGACAGGCCCGGTCGACGTCGTCCTGGAAATTCCCGGCGCCCGGAAGCCCGTCAACGATCGCCGGGCGCTGGGGGTGGGCCTCAAGGAGATCCGCTATCGGACGCTGCCGCCAGAGGCCGCGCCCGCGCTCTAGCCCGGCGCCCGCACGATCGCGGCGTAGGCGGCGCGGGCTTCGGCCTTCGCCTTGGCCAGCTTGGGCTTCAGGGACTTGAACTGGCCGACGTGGCCGGCCTTGGCCATCAGGGCCTTGAAGGCCTTGGGCTCGGCCTCGACGTCGAGGCCGTCCTCCAGGGCGACCTTGATCAGTTGCGAGAGGTCCTGCTCCAGCCGCCAGGCGGCCTCCAGCCGGGCCAGCGCCCCGTCGTCGGCCAGGCCCGCCGCGCGCAGGGCCGCCAGGGCCTCGCCGGTGTTCTGGCGCAGAGGGCCGCCCTTGGCCGCGTGGGCCAACTGCAGGAACTGGGCGGCGAACTCGATGTCGACCAGACCGCCGGGATCCAGCTTCAGGTCCCAGTCGCCCTTGCCGGGCCGCTCGCGCTCCATCAGTTCGCGCATCTCGATGACGTCGGCGGCGGTCTTCTTCCATTCGCGCGGCCGGCGCAGGGCGGCCTCGATCGCGCCCTCGGCGCGGACCTTGAACGCGGGGCTGCTGGCCCAGACCACCCGCGCGCGGGTCAGGGCCAGCAGCTCCCAGGTCTCGGCCTCGCGCTCGTAATAGTCCCCGAAGGCCGCGAAGCTGACCGCCACCGGGCCCTTCGTGCCCGAGGGACGCAGCTTCAAGTCCACCTCGTACAGCGTCCCCTCGCCCGTCGGCGCCGACAGGGCCGAGGTCAGACGCTGGGTGAAGCGGGCGTAGAAGACGTCGGCGCTCCATTCCTTGAGAGCGGAATGGGCCGCTGGTCCATCGGCCGCGTACAGCGTCATCAGATCCAGGTCCGACTTGGCGGTCATTTCGCGCGAGCCGGCCTTGCCCAGGGCCACCACCGCCACCTGGCCGGGGAAGGCGCCGCCCAGCCGCTCGGTCTCGGCCAAGGCGGCGGGGGCCAGGCCGCCGATGATCAGGTCGGCCAGCTCGGCGAACGCCCGGCCGATGTCGCGGGCGTCGGCGCTGCCGCTCATCACCCGCACGCCGATCCGGAAGCTCTGGTCGCGGAACAGGCGGCGCGCGGCGTCCATCGCGCCCTCGAAGTCGGTCGGGTCCCACGGCGCGACGGCGGGCGTCTCGATGGGGCCGAAGAAGCTGGGGTCCAGCAGGGCGTCCAGGGCCGTCGGCCGCTTGGCCATGGTGGTCGCCAGGCGCGGAGCGAAGGCCATGACCTCGACAATCAGCTCAAACAGGCGCGGCTGGGCCAGGAACAGCGACTGGATCTGCACGCCCGAGCTTAGCGAGGCGAAGAAATCGGCGAAGCGGTTGAAGGCCTGGTCCGGCGCGCCGGTCGCGTTGGCCGCGTCTAGCAGGCGCGGGGCCAAGCGGGTGAACAGCTCGCGCCCCCGTTCGGTGCGGGTGGCGGCGATGTGGCCGTGGTGCCAGCCGCGGATGGTGGCGGCCACCCGCTCGGGGCTGGAGAAGCCCATGCGCTTCAGGGTGGCCAGGGTCTCGGGGTCGTCCTCGACCCCGGTGAACACCAAGCTGCCGAACCGCGAGGACAGTTCCTCCTCGCCGGCGAACAGGCGACCGTAGCGCTGGTTGACGCCTTTCAGGATCCGCCCGACCGCCGCATCGAAGGTCCGCAGGTTGTCGTGGTCCCAGAGGGCCGCGACCTTCTTTCGTTCGGCGTCCGATTCCGGAAGCTTGTGGGTCTGGTCGTCGGCGATCATCTGGGCGCGGTGCTCCAGTGCGCGCAGGTCCTTGTAGGCCTCCGTCAGCCAGGCGGCGTCCTCGGGCGTGACGTGGCCGGCCTCGGCCAGGGCCGCCAGGGCGTCCAGGGTGCGCGGGCCGCGCAGGTCCGGCTGGCGGCCGCCCAGGATCAGTTGCTGGGTCTGGACGAAGAACTCGATCTCGCGGATCCCGCCCCGCCCCAGCTTGAGGTCCGCGCCCTTGGCGGTCAGGCGGTCGTCGACCTTGTAGGTGTGGATCTGGCGCTTGATCGAGTGGATGTCGGCGATGGCCGCGAAGTCCAGGTTGCGCCGCCAGATGAAGGGCTGCAACGCCTCCAGGAAGGCCGCGCCCTCGGCGAGGTCGCCGGCCGCGATGCGGGCCTTGATGTGGGCCGCCCGCTCCCAGTTCTGGCCGACGCTCTCGTAGTAATCCATGGCCGCGTCGACCGGCATGGCGGGCGGGGTCGAGGACGGGTCGGGGCGCAGGCGCAGGTCGATGCGGAAGACGTAGCCGTCGGCGGTGCGCTCCTGCAGCACGCGGCCCAGGTGGTTGGCGATCCGCACGGCCACGGCCTGCGGCTCGTGCCCCTCCGCCACCGGCAGCTTTTCGGGCGCGTAGAAGATCGAGAAGTCGATGTCGCTGGAATAGTTCAGCTCGAACGCGCCGTGCTTGCCCATGGCGATGCAGAAGAGGCCGGGCGCGGGCCCCGCCTCGCCCTCTCCCACATGGGTCAAGGCGCCCCGGTCGACCTCCTGGCGCACGGCCTGGGCCAGGGCCGCGCCCAGCACGGCGTCGGCGAAGCGGGTCAGGGCGCCGGTCACCTGGTCCAGGTCCCAGACCCCGCCCAGGTCGCACAGCGCGGTCAGGAGATGCAGGTCGGCCTTCAGCTCGCGCAGCAAGCGGCGGGCGGTCTCGAAGTCCGGTTCGGCGGCGACGGCCTGCGCGTTCGTCAGGATCGCGGCCAGGGTCTGGTCGGGCTCGCCCTCCAGGATCCGGGGCAGGCGCTGGCCGTCGCGGCGCGCCAGGCCGGCCAGATAGGACGAGGCGGCGAAGACCGGGGCCAGGGCGTCCCAAGCCGCGTCGATCCCCGCCATGGCCTCGCCCGCCCGCTTGGCGATCGCCTCGTGCGCCCGTTCGGCCGCCTTGGCGTCGAGGACGGGACCGCAGGGCGTGAGACGGCCACCCAGGGGGCCAGAAGCGAGACGAGTCATGGCCGCACCGTGGCCCGGCGGGCGTTTTCCGACAAGGGACGGAGCGCGCATGGCTTGACGCGGGAAATTACAACCGTAACTATCGCTTTGCTCAATAACGATGCATGGCTGGCGAGGGGAAGCGACCATGATCGAACTGCTGGCCTTGGCGCTGATGCGGGCGCAGGTCGCCGCGTCGTTCGGCGTAGCCCTGGTGCTGATGCTGCGCCTGCCCGCACGCTGGCTGTTCGGGCCGCGCCTGGCCTATTGGCTGTGGGCGATCGCGCCGGCGGCCGCGATCGCCAGCCTGTTCCCCAGCCTGTCGGAGTCGCTGGAGATCGGCGCGACCACCGCGCCGCTGGCCCCGGGCCTGGCGCTGGCGGCGGTGGCGGCCTGGCTGGCCGGCGCGGCTCTGTTCGCCGCTTTCGTCGTGAGGCAGGAGCGCGCCTTCCGCCGGCTGGCCGACCGGGGCGAGGCCGGGCCCGCCGTCATGGGCGCCCTGTGGCCGCGCTTGGTGCTGCCCACCGACTTCGCGGACCGGTTCAGCGCCCGCGAGCGTGAGCTGATCCTGCTGCACGAGCGCACCCACATCCGGCGGGGCGACCCGATGGCCAATCTGATCGTGGCCGGCTGCCGGGCGCTGGGCTGGTTCAATCCGATGGTCCACGTGGGCGCGGCGTTCCTGCGCATCGACCAGGAGCTGGCCTGCGACGCCAGCGTCCTGGCCCTGAGGACCGACATCCGGAGCGACTACGCCCGGGCGCTGCTGAAGGTGTCCATGGTCGGCAAGAGCTCGCCCCTGGCCTGCGGCTGGGGGACCCATCCGCTGATCCTGCGCGTCGGTTTCCTGGGCCGGACCGAGCCCAGCCGGCGGCGCGAGATCGTCGGCTTCCTGGCCCTGACGGTCCTCGCCCTCGTCACCGTATTCGGCGTCTGGACGCTGGCGCCGCGCGGTTTCGACCAGCACGCCTTCGCGCCGGACGCCCTCTACGCCGCCGGCCCCGGCCGCGATTGAGTTCGGGTCCGCGGCGGCGACCGCAATCTCGCCGTCTTGCGATCCGATCGTTCCCCGGGAGCGGCGAGCGCGACGGTTGTGTCACGCCGACTCACGCGCCCGCTTGACGTAAGAATTTACAGTTGTAACCATTCACGCGAGGAAACGGCAGGAACCGCATCCGACGATGATCGAGCTCTTCGCCCTCGCCCTGATCCGGGCCCAGATCGCCGCCGCCGCCGCGGTGCTGCTGGTCGTCATCCTGCGGCCGTCGGCGCGCCGACTGTTCGGGCCGCGCCGCGCCTACGGCCTGTGGGCCATCGTGCCGGCCGCCGCGGCCGCCGCCTTCCTGCCCAGCCTGGCCGAGACCATGGACCTGGGCTCTCCCGCCCGGCCGCTGGGCGTCTGGGCTGGCAAGCTGATCCTGCTGTGGCTGGCGGGCTGCGCCGTCGCCACCACCATCCTGGTCCTGCGCGAGCGCCTGTTCCGCCAGAAGGTCGACCAGGGCCTGGCCGGTCCAGCCGTGATGGGAGCCCTGTGGCCGCGCATCGTCCTGCCGTCCGACTTCGCCCAGCGCTTCGAGCCGCGCGAGCGCGAGATGATCACCTTGCACGAGCGCACCCACATCAATCGCGGCGACCCCATCGCCAACCTGGTCATCGCCGGGGCCGGCGTGGTGGGCTGGTGCAACCCGATGATCGCCCTGGCCTCGCGCCTCGTGCGCATCGACCAGGAGCTGGCCTGCGACGCCACCGTGGTGGCCCTGCGCTCGGACATTCGCGCCGACTACGCCAAGGCCCTGATGAAGGCGCAGATGAGCGTCTCGACCTCGCCCCTGGCCTGCGGCTGGGCCACCCACCCGCTGATCCTGCGCGTGTCGTTGCTGAACCGGCGCGAGCCCAGCCTGCACCGCGACATCGCCGGCTTCCTGACCATGACCTTCCTGGCGATCATGGCCATGGTCATCGTCTGGAGCGTCTCGCCGCGCGGTCCGGACTTCAAGGATCTACGCCCCGGCCTGGCCGCCCAGATGGACGACAACGGCGCGATCTTCTGGGTCCAGGGGAAGTAGGCGCGGCTGACGCGCGGCCGCGATCCGCGGCTGATTTCGTCCAGGCCGCGTCATTTCCGACAATGCGTCTGAAATGACGGCTTTCCGACACCCAAGCGGAGCCATATCGCGGCGAGATCATTTCAGGTCTGCAAACCGGCGCACACGAACGGCCTCTACGGGTCGGAGGACCGTCAGCTTATCCGACGGCTCCTCCAGGGGCGGCCTGTCGCCGCCCGTCCACGCCGCGCCAGGCCGCGGCCCCGCTCGAAGGCTGACGATGACTGACTTTCACGCCCCGCGTACGCCCCCGCGCCGCCGGACGCTGATCCTCGGCGGACTGATCGCCATTCTCGCGCTGGTCGGCGTGGCCTGGCTGGCCTGGGCGTTGCTGCACGGCGACAAGGGCGCGGGCGACGCCGGCGGACCGGGAGGCCCCGGCGGTCCAGGCGGCTTCGGCGGCGGTGGACGGCGCGGTCCGGCCAGCACCGTGGCGGTGGCCACCGCGACCACGACCGACCTGCCGATCATCATCGACGCCCTGGGCACAGTGAAGCCGGCGGCGACCGTGACGGTGCGTCCCCAGGTCTCCGGAACGATCACCGAAGTCATGTTCCGCGAGGGCCAGGCGGTCCAGCGCGGCCAGCCCCTGGTCCAGATCGATCCCCGCCCCTATCAGATGGCCCTGCTGCAGGCGCAGGGGAACCAGACCCGCGACGAGGCCCAGCTGGCCGCCGCGCGCCTGACCCTGACCCGCTACCAGACCCTGCTGACCCAGGATTCGATCGCCCGCCAGGAGGTCGACACCCAGGCCGCCACGGTCAAGCAACTGGAAGGCACGGTGATGGCCGACCGGGCCGCCGTCGGCACCGCGCGGCTGAACCTGGGCTTCGCCCGGATCACCGCGCCGGTCTCGGGCCGCGTGGGCCTGCGCGTCGTCGACGTGGGCAACTACATCGGCGCCGGCGACACGAACGGGGTCGCGGTGATCACCACCGTCTCGCCGATCGACGTCGAGTTCACCGTCCCGCAGGACGACGTGCCGCGCATCGCCGCCCGTCAGGGCCGCGCCAGCCTCCCGGTCACCGCGCTGGACCGCACCCGCGCCCAGACCCTGGATCGCGGGACGTTCTCCACCCTCGACAACCTGGTGGACACCGGTACGGGCACCGTGAAGGCCAAGGCCCGCTTCCCGAACGTCGGCAACACCCTGTTCCCCAGCCAGTTCGTCAATGTCCGCATGGAGCTGGACACCATCAAGGGCGCGATCGTCGTGCCCGCCACGGCCGTGCGCCAGAGCAGCGACGGCTCGTTCGTCTGGCTGCTGAACAGCGACCAGACCGTCAAGAAAACCCCGGTCAAGACCGGCCAGGCTACCGGCGTCCAGGTGCAGGTCACCCAAGGCTTGAAGGCCGGCGACAAGGTGATCACCGAGGGCGGCGACCGTCTGCGCGACGGCGGCAAGGTCCAGCTGCCCGGCGCCAGGCCAGCCGGCCAAGGCAAGGGCAAGGGCAAGGGCGACGGCAAGGGCCATCGCCAGCGCCCGCAGCGTCCGGAATAGTCGGGCCCAGCCGCGATGAACCCCTCGCGTCCCTTCATCCAGAGGCCGGTCGCCACGGCCCTGTTCATGGCCGCCATCGTCCTGGCGGGCCTGGTCGGCTTCCGGCTGCTGCCGCTGTCGGCCCTGCCCCAGGTCGACTACCCCACGATCCAGGTCCAGACCCTCTATCCCGGCGCCAGCCCCGAGGTGATGAGCCAGACCGTCACCGCTCCTCTGGAGCGCCAGCTGGGCGAGATGTCGGGCCTGGCCCGGATGAGCTCGGTCAGCACGGCCGGCGCCTCGGTGATCACCCTGCAGTTCGACCTAGGCGAGACGCTGGACGTCGCCGAGCAGGAGGTGCAGGCGGCCATCAACGCCAGCAACAGCCTGCTGCCCGCCGACCTGCCCGCGCCGCCGGTCTACGCCAAGGTCAATCCGGCCGACGCCCCGGTGCTGACCCTGGCCATCACCTCCGACACCCTGCCGCTGACCGAGGTGCAGAACCTGGTCAACACCCGCCTGGCCCAGAAGATCAGCCAGGTCTCGGGCGTCGGCCTCGTGTCGCTGTCGGGCGGCCAGCGGCCGGCCATGCGCATCCAGGCAGACACCCAGGCCATGGCCAGCTACGGCCTGACCCTGTCGGAGGTGCAGACCGCGATCAGCAACAGCAACGCCAACAGCGCCAAGGGCAGCTTCGACGGTCCCACCCGCAGCTACACGATCAACGCCAACGACCAACTGCTGAGCGTCGACGACTACAAGAACCTGATCGTCACCTACAAGGACGGCGCCCCGGTCCGGCTGAGCGACATCGCCCAGGTCGTGCAGAGCGCCGAGAACACCCGCCTGGGCGCGTGGGCGAACAAGACCCCGGCCATCATCGTCAACGTCCAGCGCCAGCCCGGCGCCAACGTCATCAAAACCGTCGACGCCATCAAGGCCAAGCTGCCCGAGCTGCAGGCCGGCCTGCCCGCCACCCTGGACGTCAAGGTGCTGGCCGACCGCACCACCGGCATCCGCGCCTCGGTGCACCACGTCGAGATCGAGCTCCTGCTGGCCGTGGTGCTGGTGGTGCTGGTGATCTTCTTCTTCCTGCACAGCCTGCGCGCCACGGTGATCGCCAGCCTGGCCGTGCCGATCTCGCTGATCGGCTCGTGCGGGGTGATGTACCTGCTGGGCTTCAGCCTCAACAATCTCAGCCTGATGGCCCTGACCATCGCGACAGGTTTCGTCGTCGACGACGCCATCGTGATGATCGAGAACATCAGCCGCCACCTCGAGAAAGGCGAGAAGCCCATGGAGGCGGCGCTGAAAGGCGCGAAGGAGATCGGCTTCACGATCATCTCGCTGACCATCTCGCTGATCGCGGTGCTGATCCCGCTGCTGTTCATGGGCGATGTCGTGGGGCGCCTGTTCCGCGAGTTCGCCATCAGCCTGGCCATCACCATCCTGATCTCGGCCGTGGTTTCGCTGACCCTGACGCCGATGCTGTCGGCGCGTTGGCTGCACTCGCATCCGGAGCAGGAGCCGCGCGGCCTCAGCAAGAAGGCCCAGAACCTGTTCGAGCGCGTCGAGGCCCGCTACGAGCGCGCCCTGGCCTGGGTGCTGGAGCGCCAGACCGCGACCCTGGTCGTGGCCGTCGTCACCCTGGTCCTGACCGCCCTGCTCTATCTGGTCATCCCCAAGGGCCTGTTCCCGACCCAGGACACCGGCCAGCTGCAGGCGCGCACCGAGATGGCCCAGTCGGTCAGCTACGACCGCATGGCCGACCTGCAGCAGCAGGCGGCCGAGGCGATCATGGACGACCCGGCCGTGGAAAACGTCGCCTCGTTCATCGGCGTCGACGGCGCCAACAACGCCATGCTCCACACCGGCCAGATGCAGATCAACCTGAAGGCCGACCGCTCGGGCTCGCAGGACAAGATCATGCAGCGGCTGCGCGAGCGCGTGGCCCAGGTCCCCGGCGTCACCCTGTACCTGCAGCCGACCCAAGATCTGACCATCGACGCCGAGACCGGCCCGACCCAATACCGCCTGTCGCTGGAAGGCGCCGACACCGCCACGATCAAGGAATGGGCTGGCAAGCTGACCGCGCAGCTGGCCAAGGTCAAAGCCGTCCGCAACGTCTATAGCGACGCGTCGGCCACCGGTCAGGCGGCCTATGTCGACATCGACCGCGACACCGCCGCGCGGCTGTCGATCACAGCCTCCGAGGTCGACGACGCCCTCTACAGCGCCTTTGGTCAGCGGATCGTCTCGACCATCTTCACCGAGACCAACCAGTACCGGGTGATCCTGGAGGCCAAGCCGGGTGTCCTGACCGACCCGACCACCCTGGGCAATCTGAACCTCAAGACCGGCGGCGGCTCGCCCGCCCCCTTGGCGGCCTTCTCGACGATCAAGACCCAGCAGGCGCCGCTGCAGGTCACCCACGTCGCCCAATTCCCGGCCACCACGATCGGCTTCGACACCGCGCCGGGCGTGTCGCTGGGCCACGCGGTCGACGAGATCCGCAAGGCCATGAAGGCGATCGACATGCCGGTCTCGGTCACCACCACCTTCCTGGGGGCGGCCGGGGCCTATCAGAACTCGCTGTCCAACCAGCTGTGGCTGATCCTGGCGGCGGTGGTCTGCGTCTACATCGTGCTGGGCGTGCTCTACGAGAGCTACATCCACCCGCTGACCATCCTGTCGACCCTGCCCTCGGCCGGGGTCGGCGCGCTGCTGGCCCTGTGGATCACCGGCAATGACCTGGGCGTCATCGGGATCATCGGCATCATCCTGCTGATCGGCATCGTCAAGAAGAACGCGATCATGATGATCGACTTCGCCATCGACGCCGAGCGCGAGCAGGGCAAGAGCCCGCACGACGCCATCTTCCAGGCGGCCGTGCTGCGCTTCCGCCCGATCCTGATGACCACCCTGGCGGCCCTGTTCGCGGCCGTGCCGCTGATGCTGGGCTTTGGCGAAGGCGCCGAGCTGCGGCGTCCGCTGGGCATCGCCATCTTCGGCGGCCTGCTGCTGAGCCAGCTGCTGACCATCTTCACGACCCCGGTCGTCTATCTGGCCTTCGACCGTCTGGCGCCCGCCGGCAAGCACAAGTCGCGCGATGACGGTCCGCACCCCGACCGCGTCGATCCGGATCCTATCCCGGGGGCGCCGTCGTGAACCTGTCGGGTCCCTTCATCCGGCGGCCGGTCGCCACGGTCCTGCTGACCATCGGCCTGGCCCTGGCCGGCGTCTTCGCCTTCTTCGTGCTGCCGGTCTCGCCCCTGCCGCAGGTGGACTATCCGACCATCTCGGTGTCGGCCAATCTGTCCGGCGCCAGCCCCGAGACCATGGCCTCCAGCGTCGCCACGCCGCTGGAGCGCCGGCTGGGCGTGATCTCGGGCGTCAACGAGATGACCTCGCAGAGTTCCAGCGGCTCGACGCGGGTCACCCTGCAGTTCGACCTGAACCGCAAGATCGACGGCGCCGCGCGCGAGGTGCAGGCCGCGATCAACGCCGCCCGCGCCGACCTGCCCGCCACGCTGCGCAGCAACCCGACCTATCGCAAGATGAACCCGTCGGACGCGCCGGTGATCATCCTGGCCTTGACCTCCGACACCAAGACGCCCGGCCAGATCTATGACGCGGTGTCGAACGTCGTCGCCCAGCGCATCGCCCAGGTCAGCGGCGTCGGCGACGTCGAGATCGGCGGCGGCTCGCTGCCGGCGGTGCGGATCTCGGCCAATCCGTTCCTGCTGAACAAGTACGGCGTCAGCATGGAGGACGTCCGCGCCGCCATCCAGTCGGCCAACGCCAACCGCCCCAAGGGCGCGCTGGAGGGCGCCGGCCAGCGCTATCAGATCTACACCAGCGGCGCCGGTCGCAAGGCCGCCGACTATGCCGGCCTGATCGTGGCCTGGCGCGGCGACGCCGGCATCAAGCTGTCCGACGTCGCCGACGTCACCGACAGCGTCGCCGACACCCGCACCCTGGGCCTGTTCAACGGCAAGCCGGCGATCATCGTCCTAATCACCCGCCAGCCCGGCGCCAACATCATCCAGACCGTCGACAGCGTCCGCGCCGCCCTGCCCGAGCTGCGGGCCCAACTGCCCGGCGACATCAACGTCCAGGTGGCCAGCGACAGCACCAACTCGATCCGCGCCTCGCTGCACGAGATCGAGGTGACCCTGCTGATCACCATCGTGCTGGTCGTGCTGGTGGTCAGCGCCTTCCTGCGTAGCGCGCGGGCGACGTTCATCCCCGCGACGGCGACGATCATCTCGCTGCTGGGCACGTTCGGCGTCATGTACCTGCTGGGCTTCTCGCTGAACAACCTCAGCCTGATGGCCATCACCGTGGCGACCGGTTTCGTGGTCGACGACGCCATCGTCGTGCTGGAGAACACCCAGCGTCACATCGAGAAGGGCATGGATCGCTTCCAGGCCGCCTTGCTGGGCGCGCGCGAAGTCGGCTTCACCGTGCTATCGATCAGCATCTCGCTGGTCGCCGTCTTCATCCCGCTGCTGTTCATGGGCGGCCAGGTCGGGCGGCTGTTCCGCGAGTTCGCCGTCACCCTGTCGGCGGCGGTGATGATCTCGCTGGTCATCTCGCTGACCACCACGCCGATGATGTGCGCCTACCTGCTGCGGCCCGAGCGCAAGGACAAGGAAGGCCGCGTCGCCCGGTTCTTCGAGCGTGTCTTCGACCGGGTCCATCGGACGTACGAGCACAGCCTGGACTGGGCGCTGGCGGCCAAGCCGCTGGTGATCCTGATCCTGGTTGCCGTCATCGCCATGACCGCCTGGCTCTATATCGCCGTGCCCAAGGGCTTCTTCCCGCAGCAGGACAGCGGCCAGCTGATGGCCGGCATCCGCGCCGACCAGAGCGTCTCGTCCCAGGCCATGCAGAAGAAGCTGCGCCAGGTGGTGAACATCATCCACAAGGACCCCGCCGTCGACACCGTGGTCGGCTTCACCGGGGGCAACCGCGCCGGCGGCGGCTTCATGTTCGTCAACCTCAAGCCGGTCGGCGAGCGCAAGGAGAAGGGCTCGGCGGTCATCGCCCGCCTGCGCCCCCAGCTGCAGAAGGTGACGGGGGTGTCGATCTTCCTGAACCCCGTGCAGGACCTGCGGATGGGCGGCCGGTCCAGCAATTCGACATATCAATACACCCTGACCAGCGACAACAGCGCCGATCTCAAGGAATGGGCCGCCAAGCTGGCCGAGGCGATGAAGGCCCACGACGACGTGCTGACCGACGTCGACTCCGACCAGCAGGAAAACGGCGTCGAGACCCTGGTCACCATCGACCGCGACAGCGCCTCGCGCCTGGGGATCACGCCGCGCGCCGTGGACAACGCGCTCTACAACGCCTTCGGCCAGCGCCAGGTCGCGACGATCTACGAGGACGTCAACCAGTACGCCGTGATCCTGGAATGGCAGCAGAAGTTCGCCCAGGGTCCGGAGGCGCTGAACGACGTCTATGTGCCGACCAGGCCGAGCAGCTCGACGACGACCGCCACCACCTCCAGCCAGGTCAGCGTCAATCCGGCCCTGCGCGACGCCTCGACCGGCTCGGCCCTCAACACCTCGGCCACGGCCATGGCGTCCCTGCCCAGCATCGCCAGCGTCGCCCAGAACGCCACCCCGACCTCGGTCAATCACCAGAATGGCGAGCTGGCGACGACGGTCTCGTTCAACCTGGCCGACGGCAAGACGCTGGACGACGCCCGCGCGGCGGTGACCCAGGCCGAGGCCGAGATCGGCATGCCGACCACCGTGCGCGGCAGCTTCCAGGGCCAGGCCAAGCAGGCCACCGAGCAGAACAACCAGCAGCCCCTGCTGATCCTGGCGGCGATCGTGGCGATCTACATCGTGCTGGGCATTCTCTACGAGAGCTACGTCCACCCGGTCACGGTGCTCAGCACCCTGCCAGCCGCCGGCGTCGGCGCGGTGATCGCCCTGCTGATCTTCAAGATGGAGTTCTCGATCATCGCCCTGATCGGCCTCTTCCTGCTGCTGGGCATCGTCAAGAAGAACGCCATCCTGATCATCGACTTCGCGCTCGACGCCCAGCGCAGCCGGGGCCTGACGGCTCAGGAGGCCGTACGCGAGGCCAGCCTGCTGCGCTTCCGCCCCATCCTGATGACCACCCTGGCCGCGGCCCTGGGCGCCCTGCCTCTAGCCATCGGCTTCGGCGAAGGCGCCGAGCTGCGCCGCCCGCTGGGCGTGGCCATCATCGGCGGCCTGATCGCCAGCCAGCTCCTGACCCTGATCACCACCCCCGTGGTCTATGTCTATCTCGACCGTCTGCGCGGGAAGGCGCGCGACAAGGATGAGCGACATCTGGCCCACCACCCGACCACGCCGGAACCCGCATGATGTCCGCTCCTCTCCGCCTGATCGGCGCCGTTTCGCTCCTCGCTCTCGGCGCCTGCTCGATGACGCCGGCCTACGAGACCCCGACCCTCAAGTCGGCGCCGCCGGCCCAGTTCAAGGCGCTGGAGGGCTGGAAGACCGCCACGCCGTCCGACCACATCGACCGCGGCGACTGGTGGACCCTGTTGGGCGATCCCCAGCTGAACGCCTTGGCCGAGCGGGTGAAGGTGGACAACCAGACCATCGCCGCCGCCGAGGCCGCCTATCGCCAGGCCCGCGCCCTGGTTCGCCAGCAACGCGCGAGCCTGTTCCCGAGCATCGACCTCTCGGGCTCGGCGAGCAAATCGGGCGGCGGCGGCACCAAGACGACCACGTCCGCCGGCGGCGCGACCAGCGCCGGCGACACCCAGCGCTATCAGGTCGGCATCGGCGCCAGCTGGGAGCCCGACGTGTGGGGTCGCATCCGCGCCGGGATCAGCGGGGCCAAGGCTTCGGCGGAAGCCAGCGAGGCCGACCTGGCCGCCGCGCGCCTGTCGGCCCAGGGCGAACTGGCCACCAGCTATCTGGGCCTGCGCCGCGCCGACGCCGAGATCGCCATGGTCCAGGCCACGGTCGAGGGCTATCAGCGCGCCTTGCAGATCACCACCAACCGCTACAACGCCGCCATCGCCCCGAAGTCCGACGTGCTTCAGGCCCAGACCCAGCTGGCCAGCGCCCAGTCGACCCTGGAGGGCCTGGTGCAGGATCGCACGGCCTTCGAGAACGCCATCGCCGTCCTGGTCGGCGAACCGGCCAGCAGTTTCCGCCTGGCGGCCGACGCGACGTGGAAGCCCGTCGTGCCGGAGATCCCCGTCGGCGTGCCCTCGACCCTGCTGGAGCGCCGCCCCGACGTCGCCGCCGCAGAGCGCCGCGTCGCCGCCGCCAACAGCGACATCGGCGTAGCCCGCGCCGCGTTCTTCCCGACCTTCAACCTCAGCGCCAACGGCAATTCGACGGCCAGCAAGATCAGCGACCTGTTCGCCGCCTCGGCCAACACCTGGTCGCTGGGCCTGACGGCGGCCCAGACCCTGTTCGACGCCGGCGCGCGCCGGGCCCAGGTCGCCCAGAGCCGCGCGGCCTACGACCAGGCCGCCGCCAGCTACCGCCTGACGGCCTTGCAAGCCTTCGAGGATGTCGAGAACCAGCTGACCGCCGCCCGCACCCTGGAGCGGCAGTACGCCCTGCAACTGACCGCCTCCCAGGCCGCCGACCAGACCGAGCAGATGCTGCTGAACCAGTATCGCGCCGGCCAGGTGGCCTATACCGACGTGGTGGCGGCCCAGGCCTCGGCCCTGGCGGCGCGGCGGACGCTGGTGACGACGGCGGTGTCGCGTCAGACCACGGCGGTGGCTCTAGTCCAGGCCCTGGGCGGCGGCTGGCGCTGAAATGAGTTGAGGCCCCGGCCGCGCAACTCTAACAGTCGTTTAAGAGCAACGATTGGGGAGCCCGCGCATGTCGACCGCCTATCTCTGTGACGGGATCCGCACGCCCTTCGGCCGCTATGGCGGCGCGCTGGCCAAGGTGCGGGCCGACGACCTGGCCGCGATCCCGCTGAAGGCCCTGGCCGCGCGCAATCCCGGCCTGGACCTGTCGGCCGTCGATGAGGTGGTGTTCGGCTGCGCCAACCAGGCCGGCGAGGACAATCGCAACGTCGCCCGCATGGCCCTGCTGCTGGCCGGCTTCCCGGTCGAGGTCCCGGGCGTCACCGTCAACCGCCTGTGCGCCTCGGGCCTGGAGGCCGTCGGCTATGCCGCCCGCGCCATCGCCAGCGGGCACAACGATCTGGTCATCGCCGGCGGCGTCGAGAGCATGAGCCGCGCGCCCTTCGTGATGGGCAAGGCCGACAGCGCCTTCTCGCGCAACGCCGAGATCTTCGACACCACCATCGGCTGGCGCTTCGTCAACCCGGCCATGCGGAAGGCGTACGGCATCGACTCGATGCCCGAGACCGCCGAGAACGTGGCCGCCGACCATGGCGTGAACCGCGCGGACCAGGACGCCTTCGCCCTGCGCAGCCAGCAGCGCGCCGCCGCCGCCCAGGCCAGCGGCGTCCTGGCCGGCGAGATCACCCCAGTCGAGATTCCCGGCAAGGCGGGACCCACGATCGTCGACCGCGACGAGCATCCGCGCGAGACCACGATCGAGGCCCTGGCCAAGCTGAAGCCCGTCGTCCGCGAGGGCGGCACGGTCACCGCCGGCAACGCCTCGGGCGTCAATGACGGCGCGGTGTCGCTGATCGTGGCTTCGGAAGACGCCGTGAAGCGCCATGGCCTGACGCCCCGCGCCCGCATCACCGGCTACGCCACCGCCGGCGTGCCGCCGCGCGTCATGGGGATCGGCCCGGTTCCGGCCGTGCGCAAGCTGCTGGCCAAGACCGGGCTTTCGATCGGCGACTTCGACACCGTCGAGCTGAACGAGGCTTTCGCGGCCCAGGGGCTGGCGGTCCTGCGCCAGCTGGGCCTGCCGGACGACGGCGCGCACGTGAACCCAAACGGCGGCGCCATCGCGCTGGGTCATCCCCTCGGTGCGTCCGGCGCGCGGCTGGTGCTGACGGCCCTGCGCCAGCTGGAAGCGACCGGCGGCCAGCGCGGCCTCGCCACCCTCTGCATTGGCGTGGGCCAGGGCGCGGCGCTGGCCTTCGAGCGCGTCTAGTGTCGGCGGCCGATCCCGAACTGATCGAGGCCCTGCGCCAGACGGTGCGGGCCCTGTGCCGCGACTTCCCGCCCCCCTACTGGCGCGCCCTGGATCGCGAGAAGGCCTATCCGACCGAATTCGTGGCCGCCATGACCAAGGCCGGCCTGTTGGGCGTGCTGATCCCCGAAGCCTACGGCGGCGGCGGCCTGGGCCTGACCGCGGCGGCGGCGATCCTCGAGGAGGTCCACGCCAGCGGCGGCAACGCTGCGGCCCTGCACGCCCAGATGTACACCATGGGCACGGTCCTGCGGCACGGCTCGACCGCGCAGAAAGAAACCTGGCTGCCCCGGATCGCCGACGGCTCCATCCGCCTGCAGGCCTTCGGCGTCACCGAGCCGACGGCCGGCACCGACACCACATCGATCTCGACCTTCGCCCGCCGCGAGGGCGACACGTACGTCATCAATGGTCAGAAGGTCTGGACCAGCCGCGCCGAGCATTCGGACCTGATGGTCCTCTTGGCCCGCACCACCCCCAAGGATCAGGTCGCGCGCAAGAGCGAGGGCCTGTCGGTATTCCTGGTCGACATGCGCGCGGCGAAGGGCAACGGCCTGACGATCAAGCCGATCGCCACCATGCTGAACCACGCCACCACCGAGATCTTCTTCGACAATCTGGTGATCCCCGCCGACAGCCTGATCGGCGAGGAGGGCAAGGGTTTCCGCTACATCCTGGACGGCATGAACGCCGAGCGGATCCTGATCGGGGCCGAGTGCCTGGGCGACGCCGCCTGGCTGATCGGCAAGGCGCGGGACTACGCCAACAGCCGCGTCGTGTTCGGCCGACCGATCGGCCAGAACCAGGGCGTGCAGTTCCCGATCGCCCGCGCCTACGCCCAGGCCCACGCTGCACGCCTGACCGTCTACGACGCCGCCGAGCGCTACGACGCCGGACTCCCCTGCGGGGAACAGGCCAATATCGGCAAGATGCTGGCCTCGGAGGCCTCGTGGGCGGCGGCCGATATATGCCTGCAGACCCACGGCGGCTTCGGCTTCGCCGAGGAGTACGACATCGAGCGCAAGTTCCGCGAGACGCGCCTCTACCAGGTGGCTCCGATCTCGACGAACCTGATCCTGGCCTATGTCGCCGAGCACGTGCTCGGCCTGCCCCGGTCCTACTGATGGACTGGGTCGGCCGGCGGCGCACCCGCAAGACGGTCCTGGCGGCCCAGGATCTGGCGCGGCTGGCGGCGGTGCTGGATCGCCCCGCGCCGACGGCGGAGGTTCCGCCCGCCTGGCATTGGGCGTGCCTGGCCGAGCCCGTTCGGCGCGCCGACCTCGGCCCGGACGGCCATCCTCGGCGCGGTCTTCACCTGCCGCCGATCGAAGCGCCCCGCCGGATGTTCGCGGCCTCGGACATGACCTTCGCCGGTCCCCTGCGCCCCGACCAGGAGACCGAGGTCACCGACACCATCGCCGCCATCGAGGAGAAGGCCGGCGCCAGCGGGCCGCTGACCTTCGTCACGGTGGACCGGGTCTTCAGCCAGGCCGGCGCGACGCGGGTGCGCGAGCGCCAGACGATCGTGTACACCGCCACCTCGCCCGCGCCCCGGACACCTGACGCCGAGCCCGCGCCGCCGGCCGAGTGGAGCCGCGAGACGCCGACCGATCCGGTTCTGCTGTTCGCCTTTTCGGCCGCCACCGCGAACGGCCATCGCATCCACTATGACCAGGCCTATGCGACGAAGGTCGAAGGCTATGCCGGCCTCGTCGTCCATGGTCCGCTGATCGCCCTGCTGCTGCTGGAGGCGATGCCCAAGCGGCCCCTGATGCGGTTTTCGTTCCGCGCCCTGAAGCCCGCCTTCGCTGGCGAAACCATCACCGCCGAGGGACGTCTGGTCGACGGCGGCGCGGAGCTTTGGGCGCGCAGCGGCGGCGCGGTGCTCATGAGAGCCAAGGCCGCCTTCTAGCCGCCGGCTACTCCTCCAGCGTCGACGTGTCGAACCCGTGATACAGCGACAGGAAGCGGAACGGGTGGCCCGGCACATACTCGCTGAACATCACGTTGTTGATGTCGCTGAAGGTGTCGAAGGTCCCGATCGTCACGGCTGGCGCATGCAGGGCCACGTGATGCCGAGCCAGGTTGAGGGCCACCTGGTCGATCCAACGGGTCACTTCGGCGCGCGACAGCCGCTCATCCAGATAGGCTCGCAGCCAACGCAGCATCACCGACGTCGCCGCCGTCGGACGGGCCAGCAGCAGGTTGGCGGTGATGCGCGAACCGGCCTGGATGTTGCGATCATTCTCGTTGATCACCAGATCGGCGCCGTCCCATTGCGCCAGTAGGTCGGCCACGCCGCGCTGCAGCAGCAGATCGATGTCCGACACGAAGACCGGTCGTTGCAGCGTGTCCAGCAGGCCGCCCAGACGCTGGAAGCGCACCGACTGGTAGTGGGCGACCGGAATCTCGATCAGCCCCTTGGGCGGGGCCTCGTAGCATCGGGTCGTCACGGTCGAGGCGTCGAAATGGTCGCCGGTGAAGATCACGCGCGGATCGTCGATCGCGACGGTCGCGGCCGCTTCCGCCAGACGATCAGCGCCGCCGATCACGTGGACCACCACCAGGAACGGCACGTCGCTGTGCTTGATCACCGAGAGCGCCAGCCAGCGGGCGTAGAGCTCGACATAGCGCGCGTCGGCGGCGGCGAAGAACACGACCTGGGCGCCCAGCGCATCGGCGTGGGCCTTCAATCCCTGGGCGTCCAGCGCCTGGCCATCGCCGGTCAGGAATGCTTGTGGGCCATCATCCGGAGCCGGCGGCGTCGGGCCAGCCACGTTCGACCCGTGCAGCGCCTCCAGCACCACGCGATAGTGGGTGATCCAGGCGTCCCATTCCTCTCCCGGGGACTCCATGTCCATGCCCAGGGCCTCGGCCGTCAGGGTGTCGAACAACGCGAGGCGCTCGGGGGTCACCGGCTCGCACAGGATAAGGCTGACGGCGTCGTGGTAGTACTTCATGCGCCCCAGCGCATGCAGGCCCGACCGCGGGTCGCGGGCGGTGGCCACGGCCTTGGCCAGTTCGGCGGCGATGTCCGGCTTGGGCGCCTCCGGCGCGGCCTCGCGCGGCGAGCTTGGCACGACGCCCTCAAAGAAGCGGCTCGTCATGGCCAGGATCTCGGCGCGCCCGGGCAAGACTCCCTCCCCCAGGATCTCGAAGCGCAGACCGCCGCGCCAACCGACCTGCAGCTCGAAGCGCTGCTCGCCCTGCTCCCAGGACGCTTCCCTCGGGAAGGTCAGGTGCTCGATCATCGGCGACTTGAACGCCAGCGACAGCACGTCGCCGACGTGATCGACGCCCCAGCGGTGATGGGCGAAACCCCGGTGCGCGCCCTCGATCTTCAGGACCTCGAGATAGCGCGAGGGCGTGGTGATCCAGCCGGCCTCGGCGACCAGCGGCAGGCGCTCCAGCAGCGTAGAGGGGCGTGTCAGGGTCTGCAGCACATGCGGCGCGATCGCGTAGTCGAAGCGTCCCTCGCGCGCCACATGGGTCAGGATGGCGCGATAGGTGTCCGGATCGGAGAGATCGCCCGCGAACGGCCCCGTCGCGCCGCCCAGGACCCCGTCGCACAGATCCTCGGGCCAGCCCGACGGGCCGCCGCCGATCAGCAGGATCCGGAACGCCGGGTTCTGGCTCTTGCGCCAGCGGAGGTGGCCGACGATGCCGGCCAGGTCGTTCAGGGCGGTCAGGCGGCCGACCTGCGAGGGCCGCGCGGCGCGGCGCTTGAACAGGAAGTCCATCTGCAGGACCGCGCCGTCATGCAGCTCCTCGAAACGATGGACGTCGGTGACGGCGGCCGGCGCGAAGCCCATCTCGCCCAGCTGCTTGAGCACCGCCTCGGCCCTGGGCGCGCCCTCGTTGAAATCGACGACCGAGATCTCGATCAGGATGTAGTCCGCCTGGCGCAGCACCGTCTCGCCGCCGCGCAGCACGTCCAGTTCCGAGCCCTGGGTGTCGATCTTCACGAAGTCGAAGCGCCGGCCGGCGAACAGGTCGTCGAGGCGGACCTTGGGCACCGTCCGCCGCAGCAGCTGATCGTCGGTGAAGTATTGCGAGTTCTCGCGATACAGCGAGGCGCCGGTGGATTGCAGCCAGCCCTCGCTGAGAAACAGCTCGGCTTCGCCCGTCTCGTCCGAGGCGGCCACCATGTGCCGCTCGTGCGGGAGCTGGCTCAACGCCTCCTCGCAGAACGGATTGGGTTCGATCAGGGTCGGGACGCAGTCGGGAAACGCCTTCAGGAAGCCCTTGGTGAAGTCGCCGACGTTCGCGCCGATGTCGAGGACCGTGCGCGGCGCGTAGCCGTCCAGCTTCAAGGGCTCCAGCTGGTGGTGGTTCACGAAGCCCCGCCCTCCCAGAGCCGGCCGTCCGCGGGAATGGCCTTGACGCTGTCTCGCCGGGCCAGTTGCTGGCGATAGAGCTCGTGCAGGTCGGGTTCGGCCTGCATCTCGCGCTCGTCACGATCCAGCGACAGGCCGATCTCCATATAGGCCGGCAGATTGGCCAGGTTCGGCCGGGGCCGCCGGCCCGCCTGGTGTTCGGCGATCATCTCGCCATAGAGCTCTTCCAGCTTGCCGGCCAGCAGGTCCATGTCGAACAGCACGCACGTGTCGCGATTGGCCTCCAGCGTCGCGCGCAGGGCCCTGGCCTTCTCGCGGTCGGCGCCGATCTCGACGGCCTTGTCGACATAGGCCTGGGCGCTGTCGACCACCAGTTCGGGCAGGCCGGCGCTGCGCACCAGGCTTCCGCAGACGCGCGAGGCGAAGCAGCGGCCCGACCAGGTCAGCACCGGCACGGCCATCCACAGCGCGTCCGAGGCGGTGGTGTGGGCGCCGTAGGGCGTCGTGTCCAGGAACAGGTCTGCGAGGCGATAGCGCGCCAGGTGATGCGAGTTCTGCAGCTTTTGAGCGAAGACCAGGCGCGTGCGATCGACGCCCCGCGCCTCGGCGGCCTCGCGCAGGCGGGCGTTGGTCTCGGGAACGCTGTCCAGCAGCCACAGCACGCTGCCGGGCGTGCGCTTCAGGATCTCCATCCAGCGGTCGAAGACGTGCGGCGTGATCTTCTGCGGACCGTTGAAGCAGCAGAACACGAAGGCGTCCTCGGGCAGGCCGACCTCGGTTCGCGTCGGGCTGGTCTCCTCGACCTTCCGGCGGCTGTCGTTGGGCTGGTAGCAGGGGATGCGGCGGACGGCCTCGGAGTAGTACAGCTCCATCTCCGGCGGCGTGACCCACGGATCGCCGATGATGTAGTGGTGATAGTCGCTGCCCATCGAGCCCGGATAGCCCAGCCAATTGACCAGGATCGGAGCCGGGCGGCGCGCGAAGACGGCCGTCCGAGCGTCTCGGGTGTGGCCGTTGACGTCGACCAGGATGTCGATTCCGTCATCGACGATGCGCTGGACGGCCTCATCGTCCGTCATCGGACGGATGTCGGTGAAATGCTCGACCGCGGCGCGGATGCGGGTGTTGAGGCCATCGCTGGACTCCGGCCCGCAGTAGTAGGCGAAGACCTCGACCTTCGACTTGTCGTGCACCTCGAACAGTTCGGCCATCAGGTAGCCGACGGCGTGGTCGCGCAGGTCCGACGAGATGTAGCCGATACGCGGGCGCCGGCCCGTCAGGTCGATCGGCGCGTCACGCCGGTCGGCGCGGATCTGCTCGGGCGTGGTCTTGGCCTCGCGCTCGATGAACCGGTTGGCGGCCGCCAGCTGCAGCAGCGGATCGTCGGTATAGGCGGCGATGGACAGCGGATTGACGCCCTCGAGCATTCGTTCGCGCAGCACGCGCTCGGTCGGCAGGACGGCGGGCCACTTGCATTGCGTCAGGCGGTTGGCGACCAGCTGGCCGATCACATCCATGGCGTTGGGGTCGATGTCGGCGGCGCGCTGCAGCGCCAGTTCGGCCCGCGCCGGCTGGTGCATGTCGCCCAGCAGCCGGGCGATCTGCTTGAGGCAGGTGAAGGCGTAGCCGACGCCCACGCCATTGATGACCACGGCGCGATTGGCGCCGGCTTCCCAGGTGGCGACGGCCAGCTCATGCAGCCCCGCCCGCTCCTGCAGGCCGCCCAGATTGACGTAGGCCGGCATGAAATCGCCATTCAGGGCGATCGCCTGCTCCAGCGAGGCGGCCGCGCCGGCGTTGTCGCCCAGAACGGCCTGCAGGATCGAGCGGTTGAACAACGCCACGCACAGCTGCGGGTGTTCGCCGTTGAAGCGTATCCAGACCTTGTAGGCCTGATCCGCCAGGGCGACCTGCCCTCCCCCGCTCAGGCTCGCCGCCAGGGTGATCACATCGCCGAGCGGGCACCCTTCGGCCGTCAGCTTGCTAAGGAGATCCAGCGTATCGACGTCGGCCATTGTCTTCCTGAAACCGATGGAGCGTTCGGCGAAGCAGCGGACAGGCGCGCGCGGAAGCGGCGCGAGTCAGCGCGGCGCGATGATGGCATGAGGCTGGGGCCTCGACCAATGGCCGAGACGCGGTCCGCCGCCCGCGCGGTGAGCGCGAGCGGCGGGTCTGTGGTCTAAATCCCGGAGCGCGCCCCGGATCAGGTCACCTTCAGGTACGAAGCGACCTGATCGTCGCTCAGGCTCTGCACCTGGCTCGCGGTCAGGGCGTTCGCCTGGGTGGTGGACAGCGACTCGATGTTGGTCGTCGAGAGGTAGTCCAGCTGGGTCGAGGTCAGGCCGGATAGCTGCGAAGCCTGCAGTTGGCCGATCTGGGTGGTGCTGAGCGTGGCCACGACCGTGGTCGACAGCGCGCCGAGCTGGGTGCTCGCCAGCGCCGCGATCTGGGTGTCGGCGAAGTCGGCCACGTCGGTCGAGGACAGACCCTTCAGCTGCGTCGCCGTCAGACCCTTGACCTGGGTCGTCGAGAGCGCGGCGGTCTGGGTGGCGTCCAGGTTCGACAGGTTGGTCGCCGACAGGGCCGCCAGTTGCAGGATGCTCAAGGCGGCGATCTGGGTGTCGATGAACTGTCCGACATCCGTCGAGCTCAGCGAAGCCAGCTGGGTCGTGGCGATGCCCTTGACCTGGGTGGAGTTCAGCGCCGCGATCTGGGTGCTGTCCAGGGTCGAGAAGGCCGTGGTGCTCAGCGCCCCCAGTTGAGCGCCGCTAAGCGCGCCGATCTGGGTGGTGGACAGCTGCGCCGCCTGGGTCGAGGCCAGGGCGGTGACCTGCGCGTTGGTCAGCGCGGCCACCTGGGTGTCGGCGAGTTCGCCGATGTCGGTGGTCGTCAGACCCTTCACCTGGTCGCTCGTCAGGGCCTTGACCTGGGTGGCGGTCAGGGCGCCCGTCTGGGTGGCGCTCAGAGCCGACAGGTTGGTCGTCGACAGCGCGTTCAGCTGGGCGGTGGTCAGGGCGGAGATCTGGGTCGCGCCCAGCTCGCCGATGTCCGTCGTCGTCAGCGCCTTGATCTGGTCGGTCGACATGCCCTTGATCTGCGTCGCCGACAGGATCGCGACCTGGGTCGCGTCCAGGGCCGAGAAGCCGGTCGTCGACAGCGAGCCGATCTGGGCCGCCGACAGCGCGCCGATCTGGGTGTCGGCCAGTTCGCCGATGTCCGTCGACGTCAGGCCCTTCAGCTGAGCCGCCGTCAGACCCTTGATCTGCGTCGAGTTCAGCGTCGCGACCTGGGTGCTGTCCAGGCTCGAGAAGCCGGCCGGCGTCATGCCCGCCAGTTGGGTCGAGCTCAGCGCCCCCACCTGCGTGTCCGCCAGGGCGGCGATGTTGGTGGAGGTCAGGCCGGCCATCTGGCTGGCCGTCAGGCCCTTGATCTGCGTCGTGGTCAGCGCGCCGATCTGGGTGTCGTTCAGCAGGCTGACATTGGTCGACGAGATCGCGCCCAGCTGGGTCGAGGTCAGGCCGCCGATCTGGGTGGTCGACAGTTCCTGCACCTGGGTCGAGGCCAGGGCGCCGATCTGAGCCGCCGACAGCGCGCCGATCTGGGTCGACGACAGCTCGTCGATATCCGTGACCGACAGGCCCTTCAGCTGCGTGGCGTTCAGCGCCTGGATCTGGGTGTTCGCCAGCGCCGAGACCTGGGTGCTGTCGAGGGCCGAGACGTTGGCCGCCGACAGTTGCTTCAGCTGATCCGCGGTGAGAGCCGCGATCTGGGTGGACGAGAACTCGGCGACGTCGGTCGTGGTCAGGGCCGCGATCTGGCTGGTCGCCAGGCCCTTGATCTGCGTCGCGTTCAGCGTCGCCACCTGGGTCTGGTTCAGGGCCGAGAAGCCGGTCGGGGTCAGCGCCCCCAGTTGGGTGCCCGTCAGGGCGCCGATCTGGGTGTCGGCCAGCTCGCCGATGTCCGTCGTCGTCAGGTTCTTCAGCTGGGTGACGGTCAGACCCTTCATCTGGGTCGTCGACAGCGCGGCGGTCTGGGTGGCGTTGAGCGCCGAGAAGGAGGTGGCGTTCAGCGAACCCAGCTGGGTCGCCGTCAGGGCGCCGACCTGGGTGTCGGCCAGTTCGCCGACGTCCGTCGTGCTCAGGGCGCCCAGCTGCGAGGTCGTCAGACCCTTGATCTGGGTTCCCGACAGGGCGCCGACCTGGGTGGCGTTCAGAGCCGAGAAGGCGCCGGCCGTCAGCGAGCCGACCTGGGTCGCCGTAAGGGCGCCGATCTGGGTCGTCGACAGCTGCGCCGCCTGGGTCGTGGCCAGGACGCCCAGCTGAGCGTTGGTCAGGGCGCCGATCTGGGTGTCGGCCAGTTCACCGATGTCCGTCGTCGACAGACCCTTGATCTGGTCGTTGGTCAGGCCCTTGACCTGGGTGGCCGACAAGGCCGCCGACTGCGTGCCCGACAGGGCCGACAGGTTGGTCGTCGACAGGTTCTTGATCTGATCGGCGGTCAGCGCGCCGACCTGGGTCGAGGACAGCTCGCCGATGTCCGTCGTCGACAGGTTCTTCAGCTGGTCTGCCGTCAGGCCCTTGATCTGGGTCGTCGACAGCGCGCCCACCTGGGTGCTGTCGAGCGCCGAGAAGCCCGTGGTCGAGAGCGCGCCGACCTGAGCGGCCGTCAGAGCGGCGACCTGGGTGGTCGACAGCTCGCCGACGTCGGTCGTCGTCAGAGCCTTCAGCTGGCTGGACGTAACGCCCTTGATCTGGGTCTCGTTCAGCGCGCCGACCTGAGTGGCGTTCAGGGCCGAGAAGGCGGTGGTCGACAGATTGCCGACCTGGGCGGCCGACAGCGCGGCCACCTGGGTGTCGGCCAGGTTGCCGACATTGGTCGTCGACAGGATCTGGACCTGGGCGTTCGTCAGACCCTTGACCTGGGTGGTCGACAGGGCGCCGATCTGCGTCGCGTTCAGCAGCGGCAGGTTGGTGGTCGAGATCGCGGCGATCTGCGTCGCCGAGAGACCGCCGATCTGGGTGGTCGACAGCTCTTGCACCTGGGTCGAGGCCAGGGCGCCGACCTGGATGGCCGACAGCGCGCCGATCTGGGTCGACGACAGCTCGTCGATGTCGGTGACCGACAGGCCCTTCAGCTGCGTGGACGTCAGAGCGCCGATCTGCGTGTTGCTGAGCACCCCGACCTGCGTGCTGGACAGGGCCGAAACGCTGGCCGCCGACAGGTTCTTCATCTGATCGACGGTCAGAGCGCCGATCTGAGTGGTCGACAGCTCGCCGACGTCGGTCGTCGACAGGTTCTTCAGCTGATCAGCCGACAGGCCCTTGATCTGGGTCGTCGACAGCGTGCCCACCTGGGTGGCGTCCAGGGCCGAGAAGCCCGTGGTCGACAGCGAGCCGATCTGCGAGGCGCTGAGGGCGCCGACCTGGGTCGTCGACAGCTCGCCGATGTCGGTCGTCGTCAGGTTCTTCAGCTGCGTGACCGTCATGCCCTTGACCTGGGTCTCGCTCAGCGCGGCGACCTGGGTCTGGTTCAGGGCCGAGAAGCCGGTGGTCGACAGCGCGCCCAGCTGGGTCGCGGTCAGCGCCGCGACCTGGGTGTCGGCCAGTTCGCCGACGTCGGTCGTGGTCAGGCTCTTCAGTTGGTCGGCGGTCAGGCCCTTGATCTGGGTCGCGCTCAGGGCGCTCACCTGGGTGGCGTCCCAAGCCGAGAACTTGGTCGCGCCGATCGCCCCGATCAGGGTCGAGCTCAGGCCCGAGATCTGGGTCGTGGTCAGGTCCTGGACGTTCAGCGCGGCCACCTGGGCCGCCGACAGCGCGGCCACCTGGGTGTCGGCCAGTTCGCCGATATCCGTGGTGCTCAGGCCAGCGATCTGCTGGGTGGTCAGGCCCTTGACCTGCGTGACCGTCAGCGCCGCCGACTGGGTGGCGTTCAGGGCCGACAGGTTGGTGGCCGAGAGGTTCTTGATCTGGTCGGCGCTGAGCGCGCCGATCTGGGTCGAGGACAGCTCGGAGACGTCGGTGGTCGACAGATTCTTGATCTGGTCGGCCGTGACGCCCTTGATCTGGGACGCCGACAGGGCGCCCACCTGGGTCTGGTTCAGGGCCGAGAAGCCGGTCGTCGACAGCGCGCCGATCTGGGCGGTCGACAGGGCCCCGAGCTGGGTCGTCGACAGTTCGCCGATGTCGGTCGTCGTCAGCGCCTTCAGTTGGCTGACCGAGACGCCCTTGATCTGGGTCTCGTTCAGCGCGGCGACCTGGGTCTGGTTCAGGGCCGAGAAGCCGGCCGAGGACAGGTTGCCCAACTGGGTCGCCGACAGGGCGCCGATCTGCGTATCGGCCAGGTTGCCGACATTGGTGGTCGTCAGACCCGCCAGCTGGCTGTTGGTCAGCCCCTTCAGCTGGGTCGTCGTCAGGGCGCCCATCTGGGTGGCGTCCAGCAGGCTGATGTTGGTCGAGCTGATCGAGCCGATCTGGCTCGCGGTCAGGCCGCCGATCTGCGTGGTCGACAGCTCCTGGACCTGGGTCGAGGCCAGGGCGCTCAGTTGGCCCGCCGAGAGCGCGCCGATCTGGGTCGACGACAGCTCGTCGATGTCGGTGGTCGACAGACCCTTAACCTGCGTGGCGTTCAGCGCCTGGATCTGGGTGTTGCTCAGGGCCGCGACCTGAGTCTGGTTCAGGGCCGAGATGTTGGCGGCCGACAGGTTCTTGACCTGGTCTGCGGTCAGGGCGCCGACCTGGGTGTCGGCCAATTCGCCGATGTCGGTGGTCGTCAGACCCTTGATCTGATCGGCCGTCAAACCCTTGATTTGCGTGGTCGAAAGGGCCGCCGACTGGGTGCCGTTCAGGGCCGAGAGGCCGGTCGACGACAGGAAGCCGACCTGAGCGGCGGACAGGGCGCCGATCTGGGTGTCGGCCAGTTCGCCGATATCCGTGGTCGTCAGGTTCTTCAGCTGCGACTGCGTCAGGCCCTTGACCTGGGTCGTCGACAGCGCGCTCACCTGGGTGGCGTCAAGCGCCGAGAAGGCCGTCTGCGACAGGGCGCCGACCTGGGACGAAGACAGGGCGCCGATCTGGGTCGTGGCCAGTTCGCCGACGTCGGCGGCCGACAGCGCGCCGATCTGGGCGCTGGTCAGGCCCTTGACCTGGGTCTCGCTCAGAGCGCCGACCTGGGTGGCGTCCAGCGCCGAGAAGTTGGCGGCCGAAAGCGACCCCACCTGCGTGGCGGTGAGTGCGCCAATCTGGGTGGTCGACAGAGTCTTGACGTTGGTCTGGCTCAGCGCGGCGATCTGCGAGGTCGCCAGGGCGCCGATCTGGGTGGCGGCCAGTTCACCGATGTCGGTGGTCGTCAGGCTCTGCAGCTGGGCCGTCGTCAGGCCCTTAAGCTGGGTCGTCGTCAGGGTGGCGACCTGGGTCTGGCTCAGGGCCGAGAAGCCCGTCGTCGACAGCTGCCCCAGCTGGGTCGCCGTCAGGGCCTGGACCTGCGTATCGGCCAGCTCGCCGATGTCGGTGGTGGTCAGGTTCTTGAGCTGATCGGCCGTCAGGCCCTTGATCTGCGTCGTCGTCAGGGACGCGGTCTGGGTCGCGTTCAGCGCCGAGACGCTGCCGGCCGTCAGCGAACCGATCTGAGCCGTCGTCAGCGACGACAGCTGGGTCGTCGACAGTTCACCGACGTCGGTGGTCGTCAGGCTCTTCAGCTGGTTGGCGGTGAGGCCCTTGACCTGGGTCTCGGTCAGGACCGCGACCTGGGTCTGGTTCAGGGCCGAGAAACCGGTCGTCGACAGCGCGCCAAGCTGGCTCGCCGACAGGGCGCCGACCTGGGTGTCGGCCAGATTGCCGATATTCGTCGTGGTCAGACCAGCCAATTGGCTGGTGGTCAGACCTTTGAGCTGGGTCGTGGACAGAGCGCCGATCTGCGTGGCGTCCATCAGGGTGACGTTGGTCGAGCTGATCGCGCCGACCTGGGTCGCGGTCAGGCCGCCGATCTGGGTCGTCGAGAGCTGCTGCACCTGGGTAGAGGCCAGGACGTTGACCTGGGCGGTCGTCAGAGCGCCCACCTGAGTCGACGACAGCTCGCCGATGTCGGTGGTCGACAGGCCCTTCACCTGCGTCGCGGTCAGCGCCGCGATCTGGGTGTTGGCCAGGACGCCGACCTGGGTCTGGCTCAGGGCCGAGACGTTGGCCGCCGACAGATTCTTGACCTGATCGGCCGTCAGGGCCGCGATCTGGGTGTCGGCGAGTTCGCCGATATCCGTGGTGGTCAGACCCTTGATCTGGTCGGGCGTCAGGGCCTTGACCTGGGTCGTCGACAGGGCCGCGACCTGCGTATTGGTCAGGGCCGAAACATTGGCGGAGCTGACATTCGCCAGCTGCGTGCCGGTCAGGGCCGAGACCTGGGTCGCCGCCAGCTCGCCGACGTCGGTGGTCGTCAGGGCCTTCAGCTGGGTGGCCGAAATCCCCTTGACCTGGGTCTCGCTGAGGGCGGCCACCTGGGTCTGGCTCAGGGCAGAGAACGCGGTGGTGCTCAGCGCGCCAACCTGCGCCGCGCTGAGCGCGCCGACTTGCGTGGTCGCCAGCTCGCCGATGTCTGTGGAGCTCAGGGCGGACAGTTGCTGGGTGGTCAGGCCCTTGATCTGGGTCTCGGACAGCGAACCGACCTGGGTGGCGTCCAGGGCCGAGAAGGCCGACGTCGTCAGGGCGCCCACCTGCGTCGCCGTCAGGGCGCCGAGCTGGGTGGTCGACAGTTGCGCGGTCTGGGTCGTGGCCAGGGCGGCCAGTTGCGAGTTGCTCAGCGCGCCAACCTGCGTGCCGGCCAGCTCGCCGATGTCGGTGGTCGTCAGACCCTTGATCTGGTCGGCCGTGACACCCTTCAGCTGGGTCGCCGACAGGGCGGCGACCTGGGTGTCGGCCAAGGCCGAGAAGTTGGCGGGCGTCAGGGCGGAGACCTGCGCGGCCGAAAGCGCCCCCACCTGCGCGGCCGAAAGCTCGCCGACGTCGGTGGTGGAGAGGGCCTTAACCTGGCTGGTGGTCAGGGCGCCGATCTGGGTCGTGCCGAGCGCGGCGACCTGGGTGCCATCGAGCGCCGAGAGCGCGGCGTTGCTGAGCGCGGCCAGGCGGTCGCCGGAGAGGGCGGCGACTTGGGTGCCGGCGAGCTCGCCGATGTCGGTGGTCGAAAGGCCCTTCGCCTGAGCGGTGGTCAGGCCCTTGATCTGGGTCTCGGACAGGGTCGCGACTTGCGTGTTGACCAGACCCGAGAAGTTGGTCGCCGACAGCGCCCCGATCTGGGTCGAGCTGAGGACGGCGATGTGCGAGGTGTCCAGCGACGCCAGTTGGGTCGAGGTGAGCGCGGAAACCTGATTGGTCGAAAGCTGCTGCAGCTGCGTGACATCGAAGGTCACCGACGTGGCGAACTTCGGGATCTGGGTCGCGGTGAGCGCCTTGACCTGCGTGGTGCTGAGAGCGGCGACCTGGGTGTTGGCGAGCGCGCCAATACCCGTCGCGCTGATCGCGGCGATCTGCGTTCCACTGAGGGACTGGATGTCCGTCGTCGACAAGCCCTGGATCGCGGTGATCGACAGGGCCGAAATCTGTCCGGCGGAGAGACTCGAGATCGCCATACATTCATCCTTGTTGATGAACGCGCCCCTTCGCGCGTCCGAAGCAACATGATGACGCCCCCCAACGCGAGCGCCTTAATCCAGCCACACTACGGCCCGACCCACGTAACCCTATTTCCTTTCCAAGTCGTTTCAACGAGACATGGAGCCGCAGACCAGATGCGCGCGTACACGCGCCTGGAAAGAGCGACGTTGCGGAACGTGAAATTCCGAAAAATCGTTACAAGACAAGGCGGGATGATAATCTTGGCGGCGCGGCGACTATGCCTGCTGAACCAAGATTCACCTAATAGGCGACTAATGCAGACGGCCTTTTGAGGCGTATTTCGCTGACGGGGGGCGGTTTTCGGCCACACGCGCGATTCGTGACGCCCCTCTACCCAGCCGGGAGCAATTCGAACTCGGCCGTCAGCCCATCCACCGAGGAGTTGGCGATCCAGACGTCGAAGACGCCCGGCTCGGCGATCCAATAGTCGTTGTCGCCCACGAACATCAGGTTCTGGCGCTTCAGGTCGAACCGCACCTCCCGCTCCGCGCCCGGGGCCAGGGACACCCGCTGGAAGCCCTTCAGCTCGCGGACCGGCCGGGTGCGGCTGGCGACGCGGTCGCGGATGTAGAGCTGGACGACATGCTCGCCGTGGAGGTCGCCGCTGTTCTTGACCTTGGCCGTCACGTGCAGCGTGTCGTTCCACTCCAGGCGCGGGGTCGACAGCTTCATGTCCGTGACGTCGAAGCGCGTGTAGGTCAGGCCGAAGCCGAACGGATAGAGCGCGTCGTTGCGGATCGAGCGCCACCGCGCCTTGTATTCCTGCGCGTTCGGATCGGCGGGCGCCGGGCGGCCGGTGGTGCGGCCGTTGTAGAAGAACGGCTCCTGGCCGCTGTCGATCGGGAAGCTGACCGGCAGGCGGCCCGAAGGGTTCACCGTCCCGAACAGCACGTCGGCCACCGCGTTGCCCATCTCGCTGCCCAGGAACCAGGTGGCCAGGATCGCCGGCGCGTCGCGGACCACGCCCTCCAGCTGGATGGCGCGACCGTGACGCAGCAGCACGACCACCGGCTTGCCGGTCGCGGCGATGGCCTCGGCCAGGCGCATCTGGACGGGCGGGATGCGGATGTCGGTGCGCGACTTGGCCTCGCCCGTCATGTCCTGGCTTTCGCCGACAGCCAGCAGGACGATGTCCGCGCCTTGCGCCGCGGCCACGGCGCGCTCGAACCCACCGGCGATCATGGCCTCCACGTCGCAACCGCGCTCGACGACCAGGCTGGCCGGATCGGCCAGCTGGGCGCGCAGGCCGCTGGCCAGGTCAACGTTCAGGCGGCGGTCGGCGAAGAAGCCGCCCCAGGCGCCCAGCACGTTGTCGCGGTCGTCGGCGAAGGGCCCGATCAGCGCCAGGCGCTTGCCGGCCTTGGGCAAGGGCAGCAGCGTCTTGTCGTTCTTCAGCAGCACGATCGAGCGCGCGCCCGCCTCGCGGCTCAGGGCCCGCATCGCCGGCGTGGCGGTGTGATAGGCCTCGGCCTTGGGATCCAGCGAGCGGTAGGGATTGTCGAAGAGGCCGATCGCCTCCTTCAGCGCCAGCACCCGGCGCACCGCCGCGTCGACCACCGCCAGGGGCACGGCGCCCGAGGCGACCAGTTCGGGCAGGTAGCGGATGTAGAGGCCGCTCTGCATGCTGATGTCGACCCCGGCCAGGATGGCCAGCCGCGCGGCGTCTCGGTCGTCGGCGGCGAAGCCGTGGGCCACCAGTTCCTGGTCGGCCGTGTAGTCCGAGATGACCACGCCCTTGAAGCCCCACTCCCCGCGCAGCACATCGGTCAGCAGGCGCTTGTTGGCGGTGGCCGGAACGCCGTTCACGTCGTTGAAGGCCGACATCACCGTCATGGCGCCGGCCGCGAACGCGGCCTGGAACGGCGGCAGGTGCACTTCGCGCAGGGTGGCTTCCGAGAGCTCGACCGAATTGTACTCCAGCCCCGCCGTCACCGCGCCGTAGGCGGCGAAGTGCTTGGGTGTGGCCAGCATGCTGTCGTCGGCCTTGAGGTCCTTGCCCTGGAAGCCGCGCACCCGAGCGGCGGCCAACACCTCGCCCAGGAAGACGTCCTCGCCCGAGCCCTCGGCGACGCGGCCCCAGCGCTGGTCGCGGGCGACGTCGACCATCGGCGCGAAGGTCCAGTGCAGGCCCGAGGCGGTGGCCTCGATCGCGGCGGCGCGGGCGGTGCGCTCGGCCAGGTGCGGGTCGAAGCTGGCGGCCTCGGCCAGCGGGATCGGAAACACGGTGCGGAAGCCGTGGATGACGTCGGCGGCGAACAGCAGCGGGATCTTCAGGCGCGAGCCCTCGACCGCGGTCTTCTGGGTCTCGAGCGCGGCCTGGGCGCCGACCCCGTTCATCAGCACGCCGATCCGGCCAGCCTGGAGCTCCGCCGTCAGGGTCTGGGCGTTGCGGATATTGACCAGCGGGTTCATGTCGCCAACCGGCGGCCGGATCATGTCGGCGAAGCACGACAGCTGGCCGGCCTTCTCCTCGATGGTCATCTGGGCCAGCAGGCCCTCGATGCGGTCCGAGGCGCGCGCGAAGGCGCGCGGGGTCGCCACGGCCAGGCCCGCCAAAGCCGCGCCCCCAGACAGGAAGGCGCGCCGGCTCGCCCCGGCGGGGGCGCCGTTCATCGTCTTCAAAGTCATGGAATCCCCCGGGGACGCTTCAACAGGCCGGCAAAATTGCCGCTAAAGCGTCCCCTTGCAACCAACTTGGCGGCGGCGCAACCGCGCTCGACTATTCGGCGGGGTGCAGCTGCGCCTCGGCCGGAACGCGCGCGGCGTTATAGGTCTCCAGGTCGAGGATCCCTTCCCGCTTGGCCACGACGGTCGGGACCAGGGCCTGGCCGGCGACGTTCACGGCGGTGCGGCCCATGTCCAGGATCGGATCGATAGCCAGCAGCAGGCCCGCGCCTTCCAGGGGTAGGCCCAGGGTCGACAGGGTCAGGGTCAGCATCACCGTCGCGCCGGTCAGGCCGGCGGTGGCCGCCGAGCCGATCACCGAGACGAAGACGATCAGGACGTAGTCCGACCAGACCAGGTGCACGCCGAAGAACTGGGCCACGAAGATCGCCGAGATCGCCGGATAGATGGCCGCGCAGCCGTCCATCTTGGTGGTCGCGCCGAACGGCACGGCGAAGGCGGCGTAGGCGCGCGGCACGCCCAGGCTGGTCTCGGTCACCGCCTCGGTCACCGGCAGGGTGCCGACCGACGACCGCGAGACGAAGCCCAGCTGGATCGCCGGCCAGGCCCCCTGGAAGAACTTCACGGGGTTCAGGCCGTTCAGGGCCAGGATCGTCGGGTAGACAACCAGCAGCACCAGGGTCAGGCCGACATAGATCGCGCCGGTGAACGCGCCCAGCTGCCCCAGGGTGGTCCAGCCGTACTGGGCCACGGCGTTGCCGAACAGGCCGACGGTGCCGATCGGCGTCAGGCGGATCACCCACCACAGCACCTTGCGCACGATCGCCAGGGCCGAGGCGTTGAACTTCAAGAAGGCCTCGCCCGCCTCGCCGACCTTCAGGGCCGCGACGCCAGTGACCAGCGAGATGACCACGATCTGCAGCACGTTGAACGACAGGCCCGTCGTGGCGGCGCCGTCGGCGATCTTGGTCGAGGCGGCCAGGCCGAGGACGTTGCTGGGCACCAGGCCGGTCAGGAAGTCCAGCCACGAGCCGTGGGTCTTGGGCGCCTTGGCGGCGGCGGCCTCGACCGTGGTGTGCAGGCCCGGTTGCAGGATCAGGCCCAGGGCGATGCCGATCAGCACCGCGATCAGGGCGGTGACCGCGAACCAGAACAGCGTCCGCCAGACCAGGCGAGCGGCGTTCTGCAGCTGGGCGATATTGGCGATGCTGGCGACGATGGCGGTGAACACCAGCGGCGGCACCAGCACGCGCAGCAGCTGGACGAAGATCGAACCGACCTGATGCAGGGTCTCGGCCAGGGCGTAGCCCGCCTGCCCTTCCGCCGGACCCAGGTTGCGCGCCAGCAGGCCCAGGCCCAGGCCCAGCGCCATGGCGACCAGGACCTGGATCCCGAACCCGCTGATGAAGCGGCTGCTCTTGGGCTGCGCGGCGGCCATGCTCGGTTCCTCGAAAAACTGAGCATTTAATGTCGTGTCCCGAGCTGGGAATTACGACCGCGACTTTCCTAAACGCCCCCTCAGGAAAACTGAAACGGCCGCTGTGCCTAAAGGCGCGGCAGCCACAGGCCGACGATGGCGAAAAGCCCGCCGGCCGCCGTCGCCAGCGTCGCGACCGTCAGCGCACCGGCCATGGCGAACCTGGCCAGCGCACCGCCCCGGTCGCGAGCCCGCAGATAGAGCTCCAGGATCGCCAGCGGCAGGAGCACGTGGGCGAAGGCCAGGAAGATGTCGAACGGACCATCGAACGCGTCTGTGTGGCCGACGGGTCCGCGGTTGGCGACGAACCACAGCATCATGCCCAGGCGGTAGAAGAACACGCCCAGCATCAGCACGAAGGCGCGCAGCGCCCAGCGCCGGTGGACGTCGAACCGCCGCTTCAAGGCGAACCTCAGCGCCAGGGCGGCGCAGGCCATCAGCAGCACCGCGTTCAGCGTGTTGCCGATCGCCATGTACGTCCCGGCCACCGCCCCGCGCGTGAAGGCGATGAAGAGACCCGAGCCGGCGATGGCGAAGGCCACGGCGATGAACACCCGCCCGTTCCAGCGGTGGAAGGCCGGCGCCCTGGCCCGCAGCGCCGGGACCAGCTGCATGGCGCCCAGGAAGGTCACGAACACCGCCAGCAGCAGGTGGACGCCCAGCGCCAGGTTCCCGGCCGCGTCGCCGCGATTGTAGCCGTGGCCGGCGGGCAGCACGGCGTTCCAGCGCTCCCAGTCGCCGGTCGCCGCCCCGACGCCGTACAGGCCGACGATATAGATCCCGAAGGCCCACAACCCCGCGACCAGGGCGACGAACCAGGCGGCGGCCGTGACGCTCAACGCCCGGGCGGCGGTCTTTTCCATGTCAGTGCTCATTCGATCGACGCATCCCTCGGCCACAAGGCTTAGGGCCGCGCCCACCCGATCGGCCATGACGCGCGGCGCCACGAACTTGACCCCAGCGATCACGCTGGTACCGCTCGGGACATGGGTAGCGTACAGACGCAGGCGACGGTGTCGGGCGGGTTCTTCAGGGCCCTGCTGGAGTTCGCGGCCTCGCTGGGCGCGGACCGCGAGGCCCTGCTGGCCGGCGCCGGCGTCACGCCGGACGCCTTCGCCGACCAGGACGCGCGCGTGCCCCTAGCGGCCTACAAGGCCCTCTACCGGACCGGAGAGGCCCTGACCGGCGAGCCCGCCTTGGCCCTCAAGTTTCCCGAGGCCACGCGCTTCGAGCAGATCTCGATCGTCGGCCTGATCTGCCAGTCGGCCGACACCATGGGCGGGGCGCTGAAACAGCTGAACCGCTTCTCGCGCCTGGTGGTCGAGGTCGACGGCGTCTCGGACGGCCCGCGCTTCCAACTGGTCCCACGCGAAGACGGCCTGTGGCTGATGGACCGCTGCACGGTCGACGACTTTCCGGAACTGGTCGAGGCGGCGCTGGCCCGCTTCACCTGCGAGATGGCCCGGCACTATCCGGACTTCACCTTCGTGCTGGCCGCGCACCTGACACGCCCTCGCCCGCCCCACGCCGCCGCGTACGCGCCGATCCTGCGCGCGCCGGTGACCTTCGGCGCGGCGTGGAACGCGCTGAAGATCGAGCCGGCCTGGCTGAACCTGGCGATCCACCGGCCCAATCGCTACGCCTTCGGCATGTTCAACGGCCACGCCGATGCGCTGCTGAAGAGCCTGGAGGAGTCCAAGACCACGCGCGGCCGGGTCGAGGCGCTGCTGATCCCCCTGCTCCACACCGGCGAACTGGCCATGGACGACATCGCCCGCGCGATGGGCCTGTCGCGCCAGACCCTCTATCGCCGCCTGAAGGCCGAGGGCGTGAGCTTCGACCAGGTGCTGGACGCCCTGCGCCGGCGGATGGCCGAGACCTATCTGGAAAAGCTGTCGGTCAACGAGACCGCTTATCTGCTCGGCTTTTCCGAGACCAGCGCCTTCTCCCGCGCCTTCAAGCGCTGGACCGGCGCCAGCCCACGCGGCCGCAAGGGCTAGGGCCAATCAACAATCAGCCTTGAGCCACCCAAAATCCGCCCTCCCCGGCGAAAGCCGGGGCCCAGATCGAACCCACGGGCGGTTCGACGGGATGGCGAAGCGAAAGGGCGCGTCAGCCCCCAACCTCTCTGGATGAATCTAGGCCCCGGCTTTCGCCGGGGAGACGGGGATGGGTCTGGCAGAAATGCTGAACGTCGACCGTCCTAGCTCTTCAGCTCCACCTTCACCGTCGTCGACAGGCCCGGCCGCAGGCGGGCGACGTCGGCCTGGCCGGGATCGAAGCGGATGCGCACGGGCACACGCTGGACGATCTTGGTGAAGTTGCCCGTGCCCGGCTCGAACGGCAGCAGCGAGAACTGCGAGCCCGAACCCGGCGCGAAGCTCTCGACGTGGCCCTTCAGCGCCTTGCCGCCCAGGGCGTCGACCTTGATCGCGGCCTCTTGGCCTGGAAGCATCCGCTCGACCTGGGTCTCCTTGAAGTTGGCGACCACATAGAGCGCCCTCACCGGCACGATGGTCATCAGCCGCGTACCCGGCTGGACATAGTCGCCGGGCTCGGCCTGGCGGTCGCCGACCACGCCGTCGATCGGCGAGACGATCACCGTGTGCGCCTGATCCTGACGGGCCAGCACCAGCGCCGCGTGGGCGCGGGCCACGGCGGCCTCGGCCTGGGCCAGGTTGGCCGAAAGCGTGGCGCGCTTGGCGGCGGTGACGGCGGCCTGGTCCTCGCTGACGGCCAGCTGGGCGCGGCTGCCCTCGGCGGCCGACTGGGCCCCGACGGCGGCGGCGCGGAAACGCTCGACGTCACGCCGGGCCACGGCCCCGCTGTCGGCGAGGTCCTCGTAACGCCTGCGGTCGGCCTGGGCGCGGACGTTCTCGGCGTCGGCGGCGGCGATGGCGGTCCGCGCCGCGCGGATGTTGGAGCCGGCCAGACGCTGCTCGGCGTCCAGCGAGATCAGGGCCGCGCGGGCGCTGGCGGCGGCGGCCTCGGCGTTACCGACATCGGCCTCGGCGGACGCGACGCGAGCGTCGAATTCCTCGGGATCGATGCGGACCAGCGGATCGCCGCGCTTGACCGTCTGATTGTGCCCGACCAGCACCTGGGCCACGAGGCCGCGCACCTTGGGCGCGACGCTGGAGCTGTCGGCCTGCAGATAGGCCGCGTCGGTCGAGACCGAGGCCTTGGGCATGGCGATCAGCGCCGCCCCGCCGGCGGCCACCACGATCGCCCCGCCCACGGCCAGCACCGTCTTGCGCGAGAACGGCGCCTTCCGGGCCTTGGCGGCGGGAGCCTCGACGGGGCCCTCCTTGCCAAGGCTGTCCTTGAACGTGGCGTCGGTCATTGGGCGGGCTCCAGGCCGAGGCGGCGCTTCAGGTGCGCGCGCGAGCGTTCGAGAATGGCGTCGGAGCGGCCGGGATCGGGCTCGGCCCGCGCGAGGGTCAAGGCCCCGACCAGCTCGGCCAGGGCCGAGCTGGCCTCGTCCTCGGCGTAATCGCGGCCCAGGGCGGCCAGGTGCGTGGCGATGATCCCCGTCAGGCGCGCCACGCCGCGCGCATAGCGTTCGCGCGAGGCCTCCGACAAGCGCGGCGCGTCCACCGCCAGATACGGCAGCGGGCAGCCGCCGGACCGCGAGTCGCGGTGTCGGGCCGAGAGATAGAAGTCGATATAGCCGGTCAGGGCCTGGCGCGGCGGTGCGTCCTTGACCTTCTCCAGCATGGCCGTCGGCCCGCCCTCGAACATGTGGGCGATGGCCTCGGCGACGAAGGCCTCCTTCGAGGGGAAGTGGGCGTAGAAGCCCCCGTGCGTGAGGCCCGCGCGAGCCATGACCCCGGCCACGCCCAGGCGGTGCGGCCCGTCCTCGCGGATGGCCCTGGCGGCCTCGTCCAGCACGCGCTGGCGAGTCTTGGCCTTGTGCTCGGCGTCATAGCGCATCTTGCTACTCCCGTTACATGACGCATATAATATTATAGTCATCATACTTTCAAGGGCGACCCATGAGCGGCGCGAACCTGCCTCCGATCGACCCGGGCGCCCTGCCCACCCGGACCAAGTTCCTGATCTTCGCGGTGATGGCGTTCGGCCAGTTCATGGCCCTGATCGACATCCAGATCGTCGCCGCGTCGCTGAACAGCGTGCAGGCGGGTCTCTCGGCCGGACCGGACGAGATCAGCTGGGTGCAGACCGGCTATCTGATGGCCGAGCTGGTGATGATCCCGTTCGCCGCCTTCCTGGCCCAGGCTCTGTCGACGCGCTGGCTGTTCGCCCTGTCGGCCGGCCTGTTCACCATCTCGTCGGCCCTATGCGGCGCGGCCTGGGACATCGACTCGATGATCCTGTTCCGGGTGCTGCAGGGCTTCACCGGCGGGGCCATGGTGCCGACCGTCTTCGCCACCGGCTTCGCGATGTTCTCCGGGCCGCAGCGGGCGATGATCCCGGCGATCCTGGGCATGGTCTCGGTCCTGGCCCCGACCCTTGGCCCCACGGTCGGCGGCTGGCTGACCGACGCCATCGGCTGGCGCTCGATCTTCTATATCAACATCGTTCCGGGCGCCCTGGTCACCCTGCTGGCCGTGGCCGTCATCAAGGTCGACCGCGCCAAGCCGTCGATGCTGAAGACCATCGACTACTCGCACCTCGTGGCCATGGCCGTGGCCCTGGGCGGACTGGAATACGTGCTGGAGGAAGGCCCGCGGAAGCAGTGGTTCGAAGACACGGGCATCGCCATCGTCGCCTGGGTGACGCTGGTCGCCTTCGCCCTGTTCATCGAGCGCTCGTTCCGGTCGGGCGGGCCGATCGTGCGGCTGTCGCCGTTCCGCAAACCGACCTTCGCCTTCGCCTGCGCCTTCAACCTGGTGATCGGCTTCGGTCTCTATGCCTCGACCTATCTGATCCCGGTGTTCCTGGGCCGGGTGCGCGGCTACGACAGCCTTGAGATCGGCACGACGGTCTTCGTCACCGGCATCGCCCAGATCCTGTCGACGGTGATCGCCGCGCGGCTGTCGACGCGGGTCGATCCGCGCCTCGTGGTCAGCGTCGGCCTTTCCCTGTTCGCCGCCGCTCTGTGGCTGACCTCGCACATGACCAGCCAGTGGGGCTTCATGGCCCTGCTGGGTCCGCAGGCCCTGCGGGGCTTCGCGATCATGCTGTGCATCGTGCCCAGCGTGACCCTGGCCCTGGGCGGGTTCGAGATGGCCGAGCTGCGCTACGCCTCGGGCCTGTTCAACCTGATGCGCAACCTGGGCGGGGCGATCGGCATCGCCGTGGTCAACACCTGGCTGGGCGACAACGCCCGCATCCACGCCGCCCGCTTCGGCGAGGCGCTGGGTGAGGCCGGCCGCTCGGGAACCGAGGCGCTCTCGACCCTCGCCGCCCGCATCGCCGAGCGCACGCCCGACGCCGCCCAGGCGGCGCTGATCATGCAGGGGGAACTGGCGAAAGTCGTCGGCCGCGAGGCGCTGACCCTGGCCTTCAACGACGTCTTCCGGGTGATGAGCATGCTGTTCCTGGCGGCCCTGGTCATGGCCCCGTTCTGCAAGCCCCCGCCCCTGGCCGGGGCCAAGCCGCCGCCGGATGCTCACTGAAAGGGTGCGCCCTGACAAAAAAACCCCGGGAGGACGGACCTCCCGGGGGTGCTTGCAGGTAGTTCCTTGAAGTCCTTCGAGGCTTAGTGGCCGCCGGCCACGCCTTCCTCGATCTCGTGCGTCGGAGCCTTCTTGGCCACGATCGCGAACCACAGGACGTAGACGTAGCAGACCAGCGGGGCGGCGAAGCCCATCGAGATCGAGCCGGTCAGCTCCTCGATCTTGGCGAAGGCCAGGGGCAGGAAGGCGCCGCCGACGATGGCCATGCACAGCAGGCCCGAGGTCGCCGAGGTCGGCGCCGAGGAACGCTGCAGGGTCAGGGTGAAGATGGTCGGGAACATGATCGAGTTGAACAGGCCGATCAGCAGGGCCGCGAAGGCCGGGATCAGACCGGTCGTCACCGGGGCCGAGGCCAGCAGCAGGTTGACCGTGCCGGCGTGGGCGGTCGGGGTCATGTCCTTGGTCAGGATCACCACTAGGCTGAGCGCGATGGCGCCGACGGCGACCAGGGCCAACAGGAAGTAGTCCTTGAACACCTTCAGCAGCGCCGAGCCGCTGAAGCGGCCGATCATGGCGAAGACCATGTAGAAGGTGGTCAGCTTGCCGGCCTGTTCCGACGGGATGTCCAGGATGCGGGTCTGCTCCAGGAACAGCAGCAGGTGCAGCGAGATCGCCACTTCCGCGCCGACATAGAGGAAGATGCCGATCGCGCCCAGGTTCGCCCACTTCGAGGTCAGGGCCGTGAAAGGGTTGACCAGGTGGCCGGTCTTCGGGGCGGCGTCGGTGATCTTCTGGCGGACCAGGAAGATCAGCAGGATGAACAGGGCCAGGCCCACGCCGATGGCGAAATAGACGTTCGAGACGAAGCCCAGAGCCTGTTCGCGCAGGACGTCGGTGATCACGATGTCCTTCTTGAAGATGTCGCCCTTCAGCAGGAAGTTCGCGCCGAACCACAGGCCGCAGGCCGCGCCCAGCGAGTTGAAGGCTTGCGACAGGTTCAGGCGGAACGACGACTCTTCGGGCTTGCCCATCGAGGCGATCAGCGGGTTGGCGGCCACCTGCAGCAGGGTGACGCCCGAGGCCATCACGAACAGGCCGACCAGGAACACGCCGAACACGTGCAGCTTGGCCGCCGCGATGGCGATGAAGCAGCCGGCGACGATGCCGCTGAGGCCGACCATAACCGACTTGGCGTAGCCGAACTTGGACAGGAACGCCGCCGAGGGCAGCGACATGATTCCGTAGGCGATGAAGAAGGCGAAGCCGGTCAGGCTGGCCTCGACGGGGCTCAGGGTAAAGACCGTCTTGAAGGTCTTCAGCAGCGGGTCGAGCAGGTTGGTGACCAGCGCCCAGATAAAGAACAGGCAGGTCACATAGACGACGGCCAGCTTGACGCCGTTACCCTTCGTCGTGGTCTTCGCGATCGCGGCGTCGGTCATCGGCCGACACCTCCGAGGTTGAACTTCAGCACCGCAATCACTGCACCACTCCCTAGTGACGATATTCGTGGAATCCGTCTTTGCGCGGACGCGCCATTCACCGGAAGCGTGACAACGTTGTCAACCAATTAGATTACTTTTGGCGGTCTGGAAGCGCTGCCACTGGAACCGAAGTTCTCCCCCGTCGCTAAGTCGAACGCGCAGGAGATGACGATGTCGGTTGTGGCGGTCCTGGTTATTTCGAGCTTCTTCGTTCTGGCGGCGATGGCCGGTCTCGCGGACGCCATCGTGCACTTCGCCTGCTGGAGCGTGAGTCGCCTGACGACTCCCCAGCCGGCCGCCGAGCCCGCTCAGCCGCCGACACAGGGAATCACCGCTTAGCGCCTGGCCCTCAGCGCGTGGGGAAGGCCCAAGCTCAGGCGGCGACCTTCCTGAGCACGGCGCGCTCGCCGCGTGGGACCTCGCGAGCGCCCGAGACGCCGTACTCGGCGTCCTCGCTGACCGCCCAGACGTCGTGGACGATCTCGCCGGCGATGATGTTCTCGGCCGTCAGCAGGCCGGTCATCATGGCGTGATCCTGGTTGTTGTACTTGTGCATGCCGTTGCGGCCGACCAGGTGCAGGCCCGGGAAGTGCATCTTCAGGTCCAGGCGGATCATCTTAATGTGCTCGGCATAGGCGTCGTCATAGACCGGATAGGCCTTGTGCTGGCGCACCACGCAGGCGTCGTGGACGTCGGCCGGATCCATCAGGCCGATCTTGCCGATCTCGCGCTTGGCCTGGGCGACCAGGTCCGCGTCGGAGGTGGTCCACAGGCCGTCGCCCTCGAAGCAGAAGTATTCCAGCCCCAGGCACGTCGAGACGTCGTCCGGGATCATCTCGGGCGACCACGAGCGGAAGTTCTGCACGCGGCCGACCTTCAACGACGGGTCGTGGATGTAGATCCAGTTGTCCAGCAACACCTTCCGCGACGGGCCGATCAGCACCACGGTGATGAAGTCGCGGTACATCAGTTCGCCGGCGTGGAACACGCTGATCGGGGTCGGGCTGACCGCCTGCATCAGCTCGCGGATGGGCGCCGAGGAAACCACGTCGTCGGCCGTGTAGATCTCCGTCTCACCATCGGCGCAGGTCACCGAGACCGTCCAGATCTTGGCCAGCTTGTCGTAGTGCAGGCCGTCGACCTTGCGGCCCATGCGCACGTCGCCGCCCAGGGCCAGGATCTTGTCGGCGCAGGCCTCCCACATCATGCCGGGACCCTTGCGGGGATAGCGGAAGCGCTCGATCGGGGTCTTGGGCGCGCCCTGCCCGCTCGACTTGGCGCGGACGCCCAGCGAGCGCTTGACGCCGTCGATGATCGCCGCGCCCAGGTCCAGACCCTTGATGCGCTGGCTGGCCCAGTCGGCCGAGATCTCGTCGCAGCTCATGCCCCACACCTTCTCGGTGTAGGTCTTGAAGAAGATCGAGAACAGCGTCTCGCCGAATTGGTTGCGGACCCACTCGTGGAAGGTGGCCGGCTTGTCGATCGGCCTGACCTTGGCCCAGCCGAACGAGGCCATGCACTTGGCCGCCGTCCAGACGCCCAGATTGGCCAGGGCCTCGAAGGCCTTCAGCGGATAGGCGTAGAACTTCTCGCGGTAGTAGATCCGCGACAGGCGCGGCCGGTCGATGAAGTCGTCGGGCAGGATCTCGTTCCAGAGGTCGACGATCTCCTGGCTCTTCGAGAAGAAGCGGTGACCGCCGATGTCGAACTTGAAGCCCTTGTAGTCCACGGTCCGGCTGATGCCGCCGACATAGGTCGGGTCCATCTCCAGCACGGTCACCTCGCGCCCGGCCTTGGCCAGGGCATAGGCGGTCGTCAGGCCGGCCGGACCGGCGCCGATCACCAGGGTTTCCACGTGCTGCGCCATCCGCGCCCCTCCAAATCGCGTTTCGACACGAGGATGGGGCGGGATGGTTAAGGTCGGCTCCTCGCGCTTGGTGAATCGCGATTAATCGTGAATGCGGGACGATCGGTCGCGGGCTCGCCGCTTCACCTCCCCCCAGAGGAAAGGCGATCGCGCAGCGGTCCGGTGTGCCCCGCGTCGCTCGCGGAACCTCCCCACCAAGTCGTGCAGTCGACTTTACCTGCATCCTTCCACCGACGAGGCGCGTTGTGACGCTGAGGGACCTTCACTGGCGAGGATAGAAAAAATGCCCCGTCTCATCATCATCGGCCTGGCTGTCGGCGCCATGGCGATTCCGGCCGTCATGGCCCCCACCGACGCCAGCGCCGCGACGTGCCGCAGCCGCAAGGCCACCGGGACCGTGATCGGCGGCCTGGGCGGCGCCCTGGTCGGCAACGCGATCTCCAAGGGCGGCGGCGGTCTGCTGATCGGCGGCGTCGGCGGCGCCCTGGTCGGCCGCGAGATTGGCAAGAGCGGCTGCCATCGCACCCGCACGGCCTATTACAGCTCCGGCTCCGGCGCGCGCGGCGCGTCCTACCAGCCGTCCCAGCCCGCGCCGGTGCGGCAGGTCTATTACGACCACATGGGCAATCCGGTCGCCAGCGGCCAGGTCCAGAACGGGACCTTCCAGCAGGTCTCCGCGCCGGTCAGCGGCGGCGTCTGCCGCGACGCCAACATCTCGTACTACGACGACCGCGGCCAGCTGAACCAGCGCGCCGTCCAGATCTGCCCCCGCTAAGACGCTAAGAACAGACGGAAATCAAAACATGATCCGCAAACCCGTGATGGCCGTCGCGGCCCTCGCCGTGCTCGGTCTGGCCGCCTGTGGCGACCGTCACGACGGCATGGCCAACCCCAAGATCTGCACCGACTTCAAGGCCGCGCCCAGCGTGACGGCCGCGAGCGATCCGTCGACGCCCGTCGAGGAATGCACGCGCCGCTGGGCCTACAGCCTGGCCGGCTCGAGGGACAGCGCCGAGGTGGTGTCCGACGCCGTGGTCGCCGCCTGCGCCGCCCAGCTCAGCAAGTGGAACCAGGCCTCGCTGGGCCAGGCCGCGCCGAGCGCTGGCGAGCAGGCGCTGAGCCTGACCACCGGCCAGCCGACCAACCCGCTGGCCGAGCACAGCGCCTTCGCCCAGGGCCGCGCCCTGTTCTACGTGGTCCAGGCCCGCGCGGGCCGGTGCAGCCCGCCGCCCGTCAAGAACGGGGTTCCGGAAGGACTCTAGGACTCGTCATCTCCCTGTGGCAGGGTCGGAGGCGGACACCGCTCCACATCGGGCACGCGCACCGCCGCCCCTGCCCTCCTGCTCTTCCACGGGGAGACCGCGAGCGATGACCGCATCGATCTCGAACATCACGTTCGGCCGCCTGGCCGCGTCCGCCTTCACGCGCGACATCCAACTAGCCCACGCCTTCTACCGCGACGTGCTGGACTTCGAAAAAACCTTCCAGAACGGCGACCCGGTCGGCTTCATGATCCTGGAGAAGGACGCGGCCGAACTGCACCTCAGCCTCGTCAGGGACCACCACCCCTCGACCACCAATATCGCCCATCTGATGGTCGATAACGTGGACGCGCTGCACGACCGTCTGGTCGCCGCCGGCGTCAGGATCATCAAGTCGCTGGCCGACAAGGACTACGGCCTGCGGGCATTCGTCTTCGCCGACCCGGACGGCAATCGCATCGACGTCGGCCAGCCGACGACGCCCGCCGCGCCGCCGCGTTTCGCGAAGCGCAACATGGCCGGGGCGACCTTCGACGACGTGAACCTGGCGAACGCGGTGTTCGGCGACGTCAATCTCGCCGGCGCGCGCCTGGCCAACGTCAATCTCAGCGGCGTCTCGATCGACGACGCCAGGATCGACGGCCTGACCCTCTTCGGCATGGACATCCAGGCCCTGATCCGGGCCGAACTGGCCCGGCGACGCGGCGACTAGCCTTTGGCGGCGCGCTCCCATTCCAGAAACTCGGGGGTCTCCAGCAGGCGCTCGGCATAGGCGCCGGCCGCGCCGGCGTCGCCGTAATCCGACAGATGGATCTCGTAGGTGCGGAAGCGCGTCGCCACCGGCGTGTAGAACGCGTCGGCGATCGACCACTCGCCCAACAGGAACGGCCCGCCCGAGCGGTTGAGCAGCTGGTTCCAGCGCTCGACGATCTTGCGGACGTCCTTCTGGGTGGCCTCGGAGATGTCCAGCTTGCGCGGCGCCTCGTTCAGCGCCATCGGGCACTCGCCGCGCAGCGATTGGAAGCCCGAATGCATCTCGGCGGCCGCCGAACGGCCCAGGGCGCGCAAGGCCGGATCGGTCGGCCACAGCTTCGCGTCCGGAAACGTCTCGGCCAGGTATTCGCAGATCGCCAGCGAGTCCCAGACCACCAGGTCGCCGTCCTTCAACGCGGGCGCCAGCTTGCTGGGCGAATGGGCGGCGATATCGGCCGTGGTCGCGTCGCCCCGGCGCAGCGCGATCTCGATCTCCTTGAACGAAGCGCCCGTGCGCTTCAGCGCCAGCCACGGGCGCAGCGACCAGGTGGACCAGGCCTTGGTGCCGATCACGAGTTCCATGACGCTCTCCTCAACGGGCGCAAATGCCGGATGGCCTTGGGCCTTAGCCTGCGTCTAAGGTGGCCTCAACGATTAGAACAAATGTTCGAGGGAGTGAGCCCATGGCGAAGGACGCGATCCCGTCCCCGGTCATCAACCCCGTGTCGACGGGTTATCGTCGCTACGCCCTGTGGGTGCTGCTGATCATCTACACCCTGAACTTCCTGGACCGGCAGGTGGTCAACATCCTGGCCGAACCGATCAAACGCGACCTTGGCCTGGCCGACTGGCAACTGGGCATGATGACCGGCCTGGCCTTCGCCGTGTTCTACACCGTGCTGGGCATCCCTATCGCGCGGATGGCCGAGACGAAGAACCGGCCCTTCATCATCGGCGCCTCGGTCGCCGCCTGGAGCGCCTTCACGGTGCTGTGCGGCTTCACCCAGAACTTCTGGCAGCTGATCCTGGCGCGGATCGGCGTGGGCGTCGGCGAGGCCGGCTGCACCCCGCCTGCCCACTCGCTGATCACCGACTACGTGCCCAAGGAGAAGCGGGCCAGCGCCATCGCCTTCTATTCGATCGGCACGCCGCTGGGCACGCTGGCCGGCATGGCCATGGGCGGATTGATCGCCGACGCCTACGGTTGGCGCGTCGCCTTTATGGTCGCCGGCGCGCCGGGCGTGCTGTTCGCCCTGGTCGCGGCCTTCACCCTGGTCGAGCCCCGCAAGCAGATGGCCGCCGAGATGGCGGCCCGCGCGCGCTCGCAAATCAGCTTCGCGGCGGCCTTGGCGGTGCTGGCGACCAAGAAGACCTTCTGGCTGGTGGCCCTGGCCGCCTCGATCAAGGCCTTCATCGGCTATGGCCACGCGCCGTTCACCGCGTCGTTCTTCTTCCGCAACCACGGGCCCGAGCTGGCCCAGCTGGCAGCGATGTTCGGCCTGAAGTCGGCGGGCTTCCTGGGCCTGGCTCTGGGGCTGGTCGGCGGCACGGCCGGCATGATCGGCGCCTGGCTGGGCGGTGTCTTCGCCGACCGCCTGGGCGCCAAGGACCTACGCGCCTACGTCACCGTGCCGGCGATCGCCTCGCTGATCACCATCCCGATCTACATCGCCGCCGTCAGCCACCCGGCGCCGATGACCGCCATCGGCTTGCTGGCCATCAACGCCCTGCTGGCCACACTGTGGTACGGCCCGGTCTACGCCACGGCCCAAAGCATCGTCGACCCGGCCCTGCGGGCGACGGCCTCAGCCGTGCTGCTGCTGATCATCAACCTGATCGGCCTGGGCCTCGGCCCGCTGGCCGTGGGTCTGCTCAGCGACGTGCTGGCTGGCCATGTCGGCCTCGGAGAAGCCCAAGGCGTGCGTTGGGCGCTGATCGTCTCGGCCACACTGGGCCTGGCCGCCTTCGCTCTGTTCTGGGCGGCGCGGAACAGCATCCGCGAGGAGATGGTGGCCTGACGAAGCGCCCCCGCGCCGCGGCGTAGGGCCTTCGGAAATAGCCCCTGGCGCTTTGCCTTCCGCTCCGTCACAGTCCCCTCAAAGATTAGAACAAATGTTTGAAGGGAGAGAGTCAGGATGGCCGACGCGCGTGCGTCCGGCGGCGATCGGCCGCTTTACTCAAATGGCTACAAGGCCGCGGTGCTGGGGCTCCTGCTGGCCACCTACACCTTCAACTTCATCGACCGGACGATCATCGCCACCATCGGTCAGGCGATCAAGGTCGACCTCAAGCTGACCGACACCCAGCTGGGCCTGCTGGGCGGGCTCTATTTCGCCCTGCTCTACACCCTCCTGGGCATCCCGATCGCGCGGCTGGCCGAGCGCTGGAACCGGGTGACCATCATCTCGGTGTCGCTTGTGATCTGGTCGGGCTTCACGGCCCTGTGCGGCGCGGCCGCCAACTTCGGCCAGTTGGCCCTCTACCGCTTCGGCGTGGGCGTCGGCGAGGCCGGCTGCTCACCGCCCAGCCACTCGCTGATCAGCGATTATTACGAGCCCAAGAAGCGCGCCTCGGCCCTGTCGATCTACTCGTTCGGCATCCCGCTGGGCACCATGTTCGGCGCGGTGGCCGGCGGCTGGCTGGCCCAGGAGTTCAGCTGGCGCGTCGCCTTCGTCATCGTCGGCCTTCCGGGCCTGCTGCTGGCTCTGATCGTCAAGCTGGTGGTCAAGGAGCCGCCGCGCGGCCATTCCGAGATCGTCGAGCGGCCGCTGGAGGCCGAAGACGTGGTGGTGGAGCCCGCGCCCAAGCCGGCCTTCTCGATGGCCAACGAGTTCGCCGAACTGTGGGCTGTCACCAAGATTCTGTTCGGCAAGTGGCCCGTGCTGCACATGGTGCTGGGCGTCACCATCGCCTCGTTCGGCTCCTATGGGTCGGGCGCGTTCGTACCGCCCTACTTCGTGCGCACCTATGGCCTGGGTCTGGCTCAGGTGGGTCTGATCGTGGGCCTGATCGGCGGCTTCTCGGCCGGGGTTGGCACCTTGGTCGGCGGCTTCCTGACCGATTGGGCCGGCAAGAAGAACGTCAAGTGGTACGCCCTGACCCCCGCCATCGGCCTGATCGTCGCCACGCCGATCTATATCGCCGCCTATCTGCAGACCAGCTGGCAAACCACCGCTCTGATCCTGCTGGTCCCCGGGATCTTCCACTACACCTATTTGGCACCGACCTTCGGCGTGGTGCAGAACTCGGTCGAGCCACGCCGCCGGGCGACGGCGACGGCCCTGCTGTTCTTCTTCCTGAACCTGATCGCCCTGGGCGGCGGGCCGGTCTTCACCGGCTGGTTGATCGATCACCTGGCGCAATTCAACTTCAACCATCCGGGCTCCAGCGGCCTGCTACACGCCCTGGGCGGCTCCTTCAGCGACCCCGGCGCCCAGAGCTTCTCGGCCAGCTGTCCCGGCGGCCTGGCGCCCAAGGGCTCCGCGCCTGAACTGGCCAAGGCTTGCGCCGGGGCCATGGCCCGCTCGACCCAGCAGGGCATCATCGTGTCGCTGTGCTTCTACGCCTGGGCCGGCGTCCACTACGGCCTGGCCGCGATCGGCCTGGCCAAGCACATGCGCGAGAGCGCCGGGACCAAGTAATAAGCCTCTTCCCTTGACTCCGGGGGCGGTCGGGCCGAAACGGCCGCCCCATGATCAGCCGCTACGCCCGCCCCGAAGCCGCCGCCATCTGGTCCAGCCAGACCAAGTACAAGATCTGGTTCGAGATCGAGGCCCACGCCGCCGACGCCATGGCCGAGATCGGGACCATCCCGAAGCTCGCCGCCGAGACGATCTGGGAAAAGGGCCGCGACGCGGTCTGGGACAGCGACCGCATCGACGAGATCGAACGCGTCACCAAGCATGACGTCATCGCCTTCCTGACCCATGTGTCCGAGATCGTCGGTCCGGAAGCCCGCTTCCTGCACCAGGGCATGACCAGCAGCGACGTGCTGGACACGTGCTTCGCCGTGCAGCTCAGCAAGGCCACTGACCTGTTGCTGGAAGACGTCGACCTGGTTCTGGCCGCCCTGAAGCGCCGCGCGCTCGAGCACAAGATGACCGTCTGCGTCGGCCGCAGCCACGGCATCCATGCCGAACCGATCACCTTCGGCCTGAAGCTGGCCGGCTACTACGCCGAGTTCCAGCGCGCCAAGGAGCGCCTGGCCATGGCCCGGTTCGAGATCGCCACTTGCGCGATCTCGGGCGCCGTCGGCACCTTCGCCAATGTCGACCCGCGCGTGGAACAGCACGTCGCCGACAAGATGGGCCTGGCCGTCGAGCCGGTCTCGACCCAGGTCATCCCGCGCGACCGCCACGCGGCCTATTTCGCCGCCCTGGGCGTGGTCGCCTCGTCGGTCGAGCGCCTGGCCACCGAGATCCGCCACCTGCAGCGCACCGAGGTCCTGGAGGCCGAGGAGCCGTTCGATCCGGGCCAGAAGGGCAGCTCGGCCATGCCCCACAAGCGCAACCCGATCCTGACCGAGAACCTGACCGGCCTGGCCCGCCTGGTCCGCTCGGCCGTGGTCCCGGCGATGGAGAACGTCGCCCTCTGGCACGAGCGCGACATCAGCCACTCGTCGGTCGAGCGCGGCATCGGCCCCGACGCCACCATCCACCTCGACTTCGCCCTGCGCCGCCTGGCCGGGGTGATCGAGCGCTTCAACATCTATCCCGACAATATGGCCAAGAACCTGGACAAGCTGGGCGGCCTGGTGTTCTCGCAGCGCGTCATGCTGGCCCTGACCCAGGAAGGCGTCAGCCGCGAGGACGCCTATGCCGCCGTCCAGGGCAACGCCATGAAGGTCTGGCGCGGCGAAGGCCGCTTCATCGACTTCCTGAAGGCCGATCCGGTGGTCTCCAAGGCGCTGTCCGACAGCGTGCTCGAGGAGCTGTTCGACTACGGCTACCACACCAAGAACGTCGACGTGATCTTCAAGCGGGTGTTCGGCGAGCAGGCCTAACGCGCCAATGGCGCGCAAGGCGGGCTTCCCACCGGTCGCCGACGCCAACACGCGCGTCCTGATCCTGGGCAGCCTGCCGGGCGAGGCCTCTCTGGCCGTCCAACAGTACTACGGCAATCCGAGGAACGCCTTCTGGCGGCTGATGGAGGGCGTGCTGGGCGCGTCCCTCGTCCCGCTGGCCTACGAGGCGCGGCTGGCGGCGCTGCGGGCGCATGGCGTCGGCCTGTGGGACGTAATCGCCGAGGCGGAGCGGCCAGGCAGCCTGGACGCGGCGATCCGCGATCCGGCGGCGAACGATCTGGTGAAGCTGATCGAGGGGCTGCCGGCCTTGCGGGTCGTGGCGTTCAACGGCGGGACCGCGGCGAAGCTCGGCGGGCGGCTGATCGACGAGCGCATCCCGACGATCGCCCTGCCCTCGTCTTCTCCGGCGCACGCGGCGCGGAGTTTCGAGCAAAAGGCGCAGGCTTGGAGCGCCCTCAAAACCCCTCTCTCATAGAGAGAGGGAGGGGCCCGCGCCGAAGGCGTGGGAGGGTGAGTGGTTACGAGGTCTCCGGAGAATCCCGGATCGTCCCGCCGCGCGTTTCGTCAGAGCTCTATTCTGAGAGGGGGAAACCACTCACCCTCCCATGCTGCGCATGGGCCCCTCCCTCTCTCTATGAGAGAGGGATTTTTAGGGCGCCGCCTACTTCGCGCTCTTCCAGTTGATCACGTGATAGACCGCGTTCCCTGGCCCCACATTCCGCAGCGCGTGCGGGCTGTTGCTGGCGTTGAACACCACCCCGCCGGGGCCAACCTTCTTCCAGACGCCGTCCGACAGCACCTCGACCTCGCCTTCGCGGATGATCACCAGCTCCTCGTTCGGATGGGTGTGCGGCGCGTGCGAGCTCAACCCCGGCTTCAGCGTCGTGACGTGCATCTCCAGCTCGTCGAGGGTCGCCGTCGGCGCGCGGACGAGCTGGGCGTAGGCGCCGACGTCGGTGTCGTGGAACTTGATCTCGTCCCAGCGCCACACCGACGGCCCCAGCAACGCCGGCTTGGGCGCCTGGGCGACGGCGACGCCGGCCAAGGTCAGGACCGCCGCGCCGGCGGCGATGGCGAGGTCTCGCTTGGTGATCATCCCAACACCCTTCATGAGACGGCTTCCTAGAACGTGTACGGCTTGCGCTGCGGGCGGCTGAGCATCGCATTGGCCTCGTCGTCGCCGATGAAGCGCTCGGCCTTGGGGTCCCACTTCAAATGGCGGCCGGTCTTCATGGCCGCGTGGTGCAGCAGGCAGGTCGAGCAGGCGCGGTGACCGACCTCGGCCGTGGCGGCCGGCGGCTTTCGGGTCCGGATCGAGTCCAGCCAGTCACCGTGCTGCTCTTCCGACCGGCGCAGATGGATCTCGTTGGGCCCGATCACGCTGTCCAGGATCCTAGGATCGCTGGCCGCCAGCGAAGGCGTCGGCTTCTGGCCGAAGCTGGGGTCGCTGGACGTCACCGGCGCGTCGCGAGCCACGAAGATCCAGCCCTCGGTCCCGATGAACTTCACCCCGTTGGGGAAGTCGCCCGAGATGTCCATGGTCACGCCATCGGCGTAGCGGGCGTGGGTCAGGAACTTGCCGTGCACGTTCCACAGGCCGCTCTTGGGGAACTCGGCCGAGCCCCAGACCTCGACCGGGCCGGAATGCTCCATGTCCATGCCCCAGTGGGCGGTGTCGACGTGGTGCGCGCCCCAGCCGGTGATCATGCCGGCGGTGAACTGCTCGCAGCGCAGCCAGCCCGGCCGGTCGAAGCTGTCCTGCGAATGCACGCGCATCTCGGTGTAGTAGGCTTGCGGCGTCGACCCCAGCCAAGCGTCGTAGTTCAGGTTGGCCGGGATCGGCTGCTGCGGGGCCTCGGGACCGGAAGGATCGCCCGGAAGCCCGACCTCGACATGCTTGAGCTGGCCGATGCGGCCGTTGCGGACCAGCTCGCAGGCGCGGCGGAACTGCGGCCATGGCTTGTCGGACCGCTGCTGCGAGCCGATCTGCAGGATGCGCCCCGTCGCGGCCACGGCGTCGGCCATGGTCCGCCCCTCGGCGATGGTCAGCGAGGCCGGCTTCTGCAGATAGACGTCCTTGCCCGCCTTGACCGCGTGCACGGCCAGGATGGCGTGCTGGTGGTCGGGCGTGGCGATGATCACCGCGTCCAGGTCCTTGGCGGCCAACAGCTCGTGATAGTCGCCATAGGTCCGGGCGCTGTCCCAGGGACGACCGAACTTCTTGCTATAGGTCTCGTCGACCAGTTGCTTGCCCAGGGCCAGACGCTTGGAGTCGACATCGCAGACCGCCAGGATCTGGGCGTGGTCGTACTTGAAGGTCTCGGCCATGTCGTGGCCGCGGGCGATGCGGCCCACGCCGATGACGCCGATGTTGATCCGGTTCGACGGCGCGTTCTGGCCCAGCACCGTGGCCGGCACGACGGTTGGAAAGGCGATGCCGGCGGCCATCACGCTGCGGCGGGTGAGCTTGCTCATCGTCCCCTCCTCCTAGCCCAGCACCGGACGGGTCGCGTTCTTCTGCGCCGTCAGCACCAGTTCCGCCGCCAGCAAGGCCTGGTCCTGATCCTGCGCCACCGACGTGCGCTCGACGATGTCGCTGACGAACTGTGGCCCGAACGGCAGCTGGACTTGGCTGCAGTCGATATAGCGGGCCGACTTCTTGTCGACGATCAGCAGGTGGTTGGCGCCCGGGCGGCCGGTGGGGTCGATATATTTGCGCAGCTCGATATAGCCCTCGGTCCCGAGGATGAAGAGCCGCCCGTCGCCCCAGACGCCCAGGCCGTCGGGCGTGTACCAATCGACCCGCACATAGCCCGTGCCGCCGCTGCCCACGCAGGTCATGTCGCCGAAGTCCTCGAACTTCGGATGGCTGGTATTGGCGATATTGCCGGTCTGGCTGGCCACGACCTTGGCGGTCTTGCTGCCGGTGTAGAACAGGAACTGGTCGGCCTGGTGCGAGCCGATGTCGGTCAGGATGCCGCCGTAGCGAGCCTTGTCCCAGAACCAGTCCGGACGCCCCTGGCCGATGCGGTGCGGGGCCAGGTTCACAGTTTGCACGACCTTGCCGATCGCGCCAGCCTGGACCAGTTCGCCGGCCTTGATCGCCGAGGGCACCTCGAGGCGCTCGGAGTACATGATCGCGTACTTGCGACCGGTCTTCTTCACCGCCGCGCGGACCTGCGCCAATTGCTCCAGGCTGATGATGCCCGGCTTGTCGGAGAGGTAGTCCTTGCCCGCCGCCATCACCTTCAGGCCCAGCGGCGCCCGCTGGTCGGGGATGGGCGCGGCGGCGACCAGCTGGATCGACTTGTCGTTCAGGATCTGGTCGATGCTGGCGGCGACCGGCACGTCGCCGTGCTGCGTCTTGAAGTCGGCCAGCTGCTTGGCGTCGTCGCCATAGGCATAGACCCACACGCACTCGCCGCCGCCCCGCTTCACGGCCGCCGTCATGCTCATGATGTGGTAGTGATCCAGGCCGATCACCGCGAACTTGATCCTGTGCTTGGGCGTCAGGGCCGGCCCCGGCGCGGCGACCTCCTGGGCGATGGCTGTTCCATTCGCCGCCAAGGCCGCGCCGCCGACACCGGCCGCCATCAGGAACGTGCGACGGCTCGCGAGATCGTTCATCGTTTCCTCCACGCGTCAGCTTGCCTGACCACTCGTTGACAGTGACCAGACCACTAAACGGCGGCGGAGAAAATACCTCTCGACGTCGTAGACGCCCAACCAGAGGTCGCAGGATCGCCCGCTCTCACATTACGGGAAATTCATCTGCGCGCGGCCCACGCTTAGGGCAGCATCCCGCCACATTAGGGGCATTGGGATCCTACACATGCGCATCTTCCTGCTGGCCGCCGTCTCGGCGATTGCTATTTCTGGGGCGGCTCTTTCGGGCGCGGCGCTGGCCGCCGACAAGCCGATGTACGGCGCCTGGGGCGTCGACCTGACGGCCGGCGACAAGACCGTCAAGCCGGGCGACGACTTCAACAAGTACGCCAACGGCGCCTGGGAAAAGCGCACGACGATCCCCGCCGACCAGCCCTCGGCCGGTGTCGGCTACGACGTCTTCAACCGCTCCCAGGACCAGCTGCGCACCCTGATCGAGACCGCCGACGCCTCGACGCCGATCGGCGGCCTCTACAAGAGCTTCTTCGACGAGGCCAAGGTCGAGCAGGTCGACGACGCGCCGCTGAAGGTCGACCTGGCCGCCGTCGCCGCCGTGTCGTCCAAGGCCGAGATGGCCAAGACGATGGGCCAGGCCCACGGCGGGTTCGGCCCCGACCTGTTCTCGCTGGACATCTATCCGGACGCCAAGAACCCCGAGCTCAACACGCTGTACATCGGCCAGTCGGGCCTCGGCTTGCCCGACCGCGACTACTATCTAACCGACGGCTTCAAGCCGCAGTTGGACGCCTATAGGGCCTTCGCCGAGCGGGCGCTGAAGATGGCGGGCTACGCCGACCCGGCCAAGTTCGCCGCCGACGTCATCGCCTTCGAGACCGCCATCGCCAAGGTCAGCTGGCCGGTCGCCGACCGCCGCGACATCGACAAGGTCTACAACCCCGTCAGCCTGGCTGAGCTGCAGGCCTACGCGCCCGAGGTTCCGTGGGCGGATTATCTGGCGGCCGCGGGGATCACCGGCCGCGACCAGGTGGTGCTGGGCGAGAAGACCGCCGTGCGCGACATCGCCAAGCTCTTCGCCGACACCTCTCTGGACACCCTGAAGGCCTGGCGCGTCGTGCAGGGCGTGCAGGAGATGTCGCCCTACCTCTCCAAGCGCTTCGTCGACAGCCGCTTCGAGTTCGTCAAGGCGCTGAGCGGCCAGACCCAGATCCGCCCGCGCTGGAAGCGCGGCGTCACCCTGGTGGACGGCAGCCTGGGCGAGCTGGTCGGCCAGGCCTATGTCGCCAAGTACTTCCCGCCGTCGTCCAAGGCCCAGATGGTCGAGCTGATCGGCAATCTGAAGGTCGCCATGGCCGAGCGCATCCAGAAGGCCCCGTGGATGGCCCCGGCCACCAAGCAGGCGGCCCTGACCAAGCTGTCGAAGATGTCGGTGATGGTCGGCTATCCCGACAAGTGGCGCGACTATTCGGGCCTGAGGATCGACGCCAGCGACCTCTACGGCAATGTGCGCCGCAGCGGCGCCTTCGAGTGGGCCTATCAACTGAACGACCTGGGCAAGCCGGTCGATCACGGCAAGTGGGGCATGACCCCGCAGACGGTGAACGCTTACAACGGCGGGCTGGAGAACAAGATCGTCTTCCCGGCCGGCATCCTGCAGGCCCCCTATTTCGACCCGGCCGCCGACCTGGCGGTGAACTACGGCGCGATCGGCGCGGTGATCGGCCACGAGATCAGCCACGGCTTCGACGACCAGGGCCGCAAGATCGACGACACCGGCAAGCTGCGCGACTGGTGGACGGCCGAGGACGCCAAGCGCTTCGAGGCCCAGGCCGCCGTGCTGGGCGCCCAGTACGGCACCTACGAGCCGGTGCCCGGCATGAAGATCAATCCCGCCCTGACCATGGGCGAGAACATCGCCGACCTGGCCGGCCTGCAGGTGGCCTATGACGCCTATCACGCCGCCCTGAAGGGCAAGCCCGCCCCGCTGATCAACGGCATGACCGGCGACCAGCGCTTCTTCCTGGCCTTCGCCCAGAGCTGGCAGGACAAGTCGCGCGACGACTCCCTCAAGCAGCAGATGGCGTCGGATCCGCACTCGCCGTCCAGCTTCCGGGTCATCGGCCCGACCCGCAACGTGGACGCCTGGTACGCCGCCTTCGGCGTCAAGCCGGGCGACAAGTTCTACCTGCCGCCGGAGAAGCGCTCGCGCATCTGGTAGGCGCTGGACTGGTCAACCAAAGAGCACGGGCGGGGGCGTCGCATCGGCGCCCCCGCTTCGTGTTTGCGCGCCGGGCTTTCCGAGTCATCCTTGCGTGATCCTGGAGGGCGCATGGGCTTCGCCTCGACCATCGGCGCGACGACATGGCGGTTCGACGGCCTGGCCGACCTGATGGCCAAGGCCTCGCCGCCGCGTTCGGGCGACGCCCTGGCCGGGATCGCCGCGACCAGCGCCCAAGAGAACGTCGCCGCCAAGCAGGCCCTGGCCGATGTTCCGCTGAAGACCTTCCTGTCCGAAGCCCTGGTCCCCTACGAGACCGACGAGGTCACCCGGCTGATCCTGGACGGCCACGACGCGGACGCCTTCGCGCCAGTGGCGTCCCTGACCGTCGGCGAGTTCCGCGACTGGCTGCTGTCCGAGGCCGCCTCGCCCGCCGCCCTCGCCCGCCTGGCGCCGGGCTTGATCCCCGAGATGGCCGCCGCCGTCAGCAAGATCATGCGCAACCAGGACCTGATCCTGGCGGCCAGCAAATGCCGGGTGACGACCAAGTTCAGAAACACCATCGGCCTGGCTGGGACCATGGCGGTGCGGCTGCAGCCCAACCACCCAACCGACGATCCGGCCGGGATCACCGCCTCGATCCTGGATGGCCTGCTGTACGGCTGCGGCGACGCGGTGATCGGCATCAATCCGGCCAGCGACAATCTCTCGACCCTCGGCGACCTGCTGCGGCTGATGGGCGACCTGATCCAGCGGTTCGAGATCCCCACCCAGTCCTGCGTCCTGACTCACGTGACCAGCGCCATCGAACTGGTCGAGCGGGGCGCGCCGGTGGACCTGGTGTTCCAGTCGATCGCGGGCACGCAGGCCGCCAACGCCAGTTTCGGCATCACGCTCTCGCTGCTCAAGGAGGGCCTCGACGCCGGCCGCTCGCTGAAGCGCGGCACAGTCGGCGACAACGTCATGTACTTCGAGACCGGCCAGGGCTCGGCCCTATCGGCCGGCGCGCACCACGGCGTCGACCAGCAGACGCTCGAGGCCAGGGCCTACGGCGTCGCCAGGGCGTTCCAGCCCCTGCTGGTGAATTCCGTCGTCGGCTTCATCGGCCCTGAGTACCTGTACGACGGCAAGCAGATCATCCGGGCGGGGCTGGAGGACCACTTCTGTGGCAAGCTGCTGGGCGCGCCGCTGGGGGTGGACGTCTGCTACACCAACCACGCCGAGGCCGACCAGGACGACATGGACAGCCTGCTGACCTTGCTGGCCACGGCGGGCGTCACCTTCGTCATGGGCGTACCGGGCGCCGACGACGTGATGCTGAACTACCAGTCGACCTCGTTCCACGACGCCCTCTATGTCCGCGAACTGCTGGGCCTGAAGCGCGCGCCCGAGTTCGAGGCCTGGCTCGCGCGGCTGAAGATCACCGGCGCCGACGGCCGCCTGGCCCCGCCGCGCGCCGGCCACCCGCTGCTGGCCAGCGCATGACCCGCCCCGTCCCGCCCGATCCGTGGAGCGCCCTGCGCGCCCGCACCCCGGCCCGCATCGCCATCGGCCGCTCGGGCGCCAGCCTGCCCACCCGCGAGGTGCTGGCCTTCTCCCTGGCCCACGCCCAGGCGCGGGATGCGGTCCACACCCCGTTCGACGCGCGCGGCGTGGCCCAGGCGATCGCGGCGCTGGAGGTCGCCACCGTCCAAGTCGACAGCGCCGCCGGCGACCGCGCCACCTATCTGCGCCGGCCGGACCTGGGCCGCCGCCTGTCCGACGCCAGCCGCCTCGCCATGGCCGCCGCGCATGGCCCGTGCGACCTGGCCATCGTCGTCGCCGACGGCCTGTCCAGCACCGCCGTCCACGCCCACGCCGCGCCCCTGATCGCCGCCCTGCTGCCCGTCGCGCGGGCCGAGGGCTGGAGCCTGGCCCCCATCACCGTCGCCAGTCAGGCCCGCGTGGCCCTGGGCGACGAGGTCGGCGAGGTTCTGGGCGCGCGGCTGGTGCTGCTGCTGGTCGGCGAGCGGCCCGGCCTGTCCTCGCCCGACAGCCTAGGCGCTTATCTGACCTTCCAGCCGCGCGTCGGCTGCACCGACGCCGAACGCAACTGCGTCTCCAACATTCGCGCCGAAGGCCTGACCTACGACCAGGCGGCCTTCAAGCTGGCCTGGCTGATGCGCGAGGCGCTGCGCCTGTCGGTGACCGGCGTGGCCCTGAAGGACGAGAGCGACACCGCCGCCCTGCCCCACGCCGCCACCCCATCTCTTTCCTAGGCCGGCGATCGCCCGCGATTTGGACGAACCGCGTTCGCCATGATCAAATAGTGACCGGCCGTCGGGACCGGGCGCCGAACCTATCTTCCAGGACTCGTCTCCCGACGAACGGGGCGCAAGCTTGGCGCTCAGGCCATGGAGGGACGGGTCATGAGCGAACCGGTAGGCGGCGGCGTCAGCTACGAAAAGGTCGAGGACGGCTATTTCGAGAAACGCGGCCTCAAGCGCTATGCGGGGGTGTTCTCGCTGTGGGCGCTGGGGGTCGGGGCGGTGATCTCGGGCCAATTCTCGGGGTGGAACCTGGGAATGGGGACCGGCGGCTGGGGCGGCATGTTCGTCGCCACCCTGATCATCACCGTCATGTACCTGGGCCTGACCTTCTCGATCGCAGAGATGGCGGCGGCCCAGCCGCACACCGGCGGGGCCTATTCCTTCGCGCGCTCGGCCATGGGTCCGTGGGGCGGCTTCATCACCGGCCTGTGCGAGAACGTCGAGTACGTGCTGACGGCGGCCGTGGTCTGCTTCTTCATCGGCAGCTATCTGGGCGGCATCTTCGAGACGCCCAGCTGGGCCCAGCCCCTGTACTGGATCGGGGCCTACATCGTGTTCGTCGGCCTGAACGCCGGCGGGGTGGCGATGTCGTTCCGCTTCACGGTGTTCATCACCCTGCTGGCCCTGGCGTGCCTGGCGGTGTTCTGGATCAGCGCCCTGCCCCACGCCGACTTCGGCAAGTACGCCCTGAACGTCGGGCCCGGCGGGACCGAGCTGAAGGACGGCCACGGCCCGTTCCTGCCGGCGGGCGTCGGCGGCGCCCTGGCCCAGCTGCCGTTCGCCGTCTGGCTGTTCCTGGCCATCGAGCAGTTGCCCCTGGCCGCAGAGGAATCCCACACGCCCCAGCGCGACCTGCCCAAGGGCATCATCCTGGGCATGCTGACCCTGATCGTCTCGGCTCTGCTGGTGCTGTGGCTGAACAGCTCGATCCCGGCCGGTGCCTTCGCCCTGGCCAAGTCGGGCGAGCCGATCCTGGACGGCTTCCGGGCGATCTATGGCGGTTCGCTGGCTAAGGTGCTGGCGGCGGTGGCCGTGGCCGGCCTGGTGGCCAGCTTCCACGCCATCATCTTCGCCTATGGCCGGCAGATCTATTCGCTGTCGCGGGCCGGATACTTCCCCCGCGCCCTGTCGGTGACCCACGGCGTGCGCAAGACGCCGGACGTGGCGCTGATCACCGGCTCGCTGGCCGGCCTGGCGGTGATGCTGGTGGTCTGGTTCGCCCTGGGCGCCGAGAAGGGCGCGGCGGTGATCGGCGGGACCCTGCTGAACATGGCCGTGTTCGGGGCCATGCTGTCCTATGTGGCCCAGGGCCTGTCCTACATCCTGCTGCGCCGCAAGTTCCCGCTGATGGAGCGCCCCTACAAGAGCGTGTTCGGCGTCGGCGGTGCGGCCCTGACCGTAGTGATCTCGCTGGTGACGATCTTCTACCAGCTGAAGGACCCAGTCTATCGGACCGGCGTCATCGGGGTGGCGATCTGGTTCGCCCTTGGCGTCGCCTATTTCGCCGCCATCGGCCGCAAGAAGCTGGTGCTGTCGCCGGAGGAAGCCTTCGCCCTGAACGGCGGCAAGACGGCCTACGAGACGCACTGAGGCGGATCAGCATTCGGCATCCTGCCGGAACCAGCCCCGGCCCCGTCTCCCCGGCGAAAGCCGGGGCCCAGATTCATCCGGAGAGGTTGGAGCTGACGCGCCTTTTCGCCTCGCCTGCCGGTAAACGCCCATGGGTTCGATCTGGGCCCCAGCTTTCGCCGGGGAGACGGATTTTGGAGCGCCTCGAAGCTGAACTCTGATCGGCGTCAGCTCCGGACATGAAAAAGGCCGCCCGAAGGGGCGGCCTCGTTCAGAACGTCAAGGCGGGCCGAGGCCTACTCGCCGGCCTTGATCTGTTCGCGGGCCACGGCCAGCAGTTCCTGCATCTTCATGCGGACCTCGCCTTCGGTCGTGGCGACGCCCGAGCCCTTCAGGTCCTCGAAAACCTTGCGCAGCACGTCCTCGTCGCCCGGCTGTTCGAAGTCGGACTTCACCACGGCGCGCGCATATTCCTCGACCGTCGCTAGGCCCATCAGGCCGGCCGCCCATTCGCCCAGCAGGCGGTTGCGGCGCGCGGTCGCCTTGAATTCGATTTCCTGGTCGTGCGCGAACTTACGTTCGAAACCCTGTTCGCGTTCGTCGAAGGTGGTCATGAAGGCCCCAAAGTCGCCTAGAGTCCGTCGCGGCAAGATAAGTCCATCCGGCCGCGGCAGGCTCCAATTCTAAACATTTAGAGCATGATGGTCGCCGAAACCGGCGTCCACTTTCTTCGATCATGCTCTTACGCCGGCTGCATATATCGTGGCGGTCTCCGCCGCAATCGGCGGATAAGCCGCAGTCGACGTTTCCCGCCCGACCATAGACCAAAAGACCCGGGTTTGTTTGCGCGGTCGCGCTCATTCGGGTAGGTTCCACAGGACATTTTTTAGTGAGCGGCCTTGAGTCGAACGCCGCGCGCAGCTATCCGCCGCGCGCGCTTTTCGTTTCTTCAAGCGGGCGCGCGCTTCCAGAAGGGCCTCGACGAGAGCCATGACGACCCGTCGCAAGAAGATCTACGAAGGCAAGGCCAAGATCTTGTACGAGGGCCCCGAGCCCGGCACCCTGATCCAGTATTTCAAGGACGACGCGACCGCCTTCAACGCCCAGAAGAAGGCGATCCTGGAAGGCAAGGGCGTCATCAACAACCGGATCAGCGAGTACATCATGACTCGCCTGAACGGGATCGGCGTCCAGAACCACTTCATCCGCCGCCTGAACCTGCGCGAGCAGCTGATCAAGGAAGTCGAGATCGTCCCGCTCGAGGTCGTGGTGCGCAACATCGCCGCCGGCTCGATCGCCACGCGCCTGGGCCTGACCGAGGGTCAGCCTCTGCCCCGCTCGATCATCGAGTTCTACTACAAGGACGACAAGCTCGGGGACCCGATGGTCTCCGAAGAGCACATCACCGCGTTCAACTGGGCCGCCACCCAGGAGATCGATGACATGATGGCCATGGCCCTGCGGGTGAACGACTACCTGTCGGGCCTGTTCAGCGGCGTCGGCATCACCCTGGTGGACTTCAAGGTCGAGTTCGGCCGCGTCTACGAGGGCGACTTCTCGCGGATCATCCTGGCCGACGAGATCAGCCCCGACAGCTGCCGCCTCTGGGACGTCGCCACCAACGAGAAGCTAGACAAGGACCGCTTCCGCCGGGACCTGGGCAACGTCATCGAGAGCTATACCGAGGTGGCCCGCCGCCTCGGCATCATGAAGGAAATGCCGACCGTCATCCAAGGCGGCGTGCACTAACTGTCCGGATCGGGAATATCGCGGCGCCGCGCGCGGCGAGGGAGAAACTGTAAGTGAAAGCCACCGTCCACGTGTTCCTGAAGCCCGGCGTGCTCGACGTCCAGGGCAAGGCCGTCGAGAACGCCCTGCATGGCCTGGGCTGGCCGTCGGTCAAGGACGCCCGCGTCGGCCGCGTGATCGAGTTCGACCTGGACGCCACGGACGCCGAGGCCGCCAAGGCCGAGGTCAAGGCGATGTGCGACAAGCTTCTGGCCAACACGGTCATCGAAAGCTACCGCATCGACGTGGCCTGAACGACCGGTCGCGCGCCGGCGTCGACAAGCAGCGCCCTAACTCAACAGGCCGTCATTCTCGCCCCGAAGTGACGGGCGCCGCCTCACGCTAGCTTCGCCCCTGCACGGTTCCCCGGATGAGCCAGAGGTGAAGCGCGTGAACGCCGAGGATGACGAGCGCGGTCAAGATGACGACGGGTATCGCGAGGTGTTCCTGACCCGGCTTCGGCTTCAGGAAGAGCGCCGGCGCCAGGCAGACCGCGGCTAGCACCGGCATGAACGCCAGCGCGACCGGACGGGGCGCGGTCCAGGTCACGGAGCCATCGAGCCACCATTGCATCGGTAGCTGACGCTCCCTCTTGAAACGACGGTTCGCACGCAGCGACATCGCCGTGAGAAGCCCCAAGGTCACTATCGCCACGATCGCGACCACCGCTTGCGTCATGACACGGCCTCCAGTCTTCCCGAGATTAAGCTGGTCGAGGGATTGTCCGCAACAAATCCGCCGGGTCAGCACCGCACGGCGGACGTGGATCCGAGGACGGCGTCGAATAGCCTCCCGCCGCGCGAAGGTTCGACATCGACCGCGAGCCATGGGGCTACGTGTTCTTCGTCGGATGGCTTAGGCTCGCCGCATGGGCCTCTTGACCTTCAGCATCAACGTCACCCTGGACGGCTGCGTCGACCACCAGGAGGGCATAGCCGACGACGAGACCCACGCCTTCTTCACCCGCCTCATGGACGAGAACGGCGCGATGCTGTGGGGTCGCGTCACCTACGAAATGATGGAAAGCCACTGGCCCGCCGTCGCCCGCGGCGACCTGGAGGCTCCGCCGGCGGTGCGCGACTGGGCCATCAAGCTGGAAACCAAGCCCAAATACGTCGTGTCCTCGACGCGTACGGCCTTCCCGTGGACCAACAGCCACCCCGTCGTGGGCGACCTGCGCACGAGCATTCAGGCGCTCAAGGACGCGACCCCGGCTGGCGTGCTCCTTGGCAGCGGCAAGCTGGCGACCGAGCTGGACCGGCTGGACCTGATCGACGCTTACCAGTTCCTTGTCCATCCCAGGATCGCCGGCCATGGACCGACCCTCTACCAAGGCGGGTTGCCCGGCGCACGACGGCTCGAACTGATCTCGGCCAAGCCCCTCCGCTGCGGCGCGGTCGCCATGCATTACAGGCGCGCGGACCGATAGCGGCCAGTCGCCCCCTCCAGTCGTCCCCTCAGGCGGCGAAGCTGGCGCGCAACGCCGCCAGGCTGGTCTCGCGGATGGGCTCCAGGTCCATGCCGGGATCGACCAGCAACTGGGTCGATAGGCCCAGCAGCAAAGCCCCCACCATCAGCGCGGCCGCGTCGGCGTTCAGCCCGGCGCGGATAACGCCTTGCGCCTGGCCGCGCAGGAAGAGGGCCTCTAGCCGCACCTCGACGTCCTTGTGCGCGGCCGCGAACGGCGCGCGCAGCTCCGAGACGTCGGCGACCGCTCCGGCCATCAGCACGAAATAGGCCCGCATCTCGCCGTCCTCCGCCAGGTTGCTCAGGAAGATGTCGACGAAGCCCAGCACCGCTTCCAGACCGTCCAGCGCGTCGAGGTGGCGCGCGTCCAGCAGCGCCTCCATCCGCGCCTGCAGGCGGGCGATCAGGGCCTCGATCAGCCCCTGCTTGGAGCCGAAACGCTGGGTGACTAGGCCACGGCTGTATCCGGCCCGCAGCCCGATGTTCTCGAACGTCGCCGCCGCCACGCCCCGCAGCGCGATCAGTTCGGCGGCGGCGCGCAGCAGTTCGCTCTCGGACTGGAGGCGGCGGTCGGTCTGGGTGCGGCGCGCGGACGCCTTAAGGGCCGAGTTCATCTTGCGGACCATAGTTATTTGTTGGACAACAAGTAAATAGCAGAGCGGCCAGAGAGCCGCCGCGGGAGGAACGAGGAAGCGCCATGACGATCCCGACCGACATCGCCAACACCATCGTGGATCCGACGGCCTATGCCGATGGCGACCGCGTCGACCGCGCCTTCGCCCAGCTGCGGCGCGAGGCGCCCCTAGAGATGGCCCAGCCCGATGGCTTCGATCCGTTCTGGGTGGTCACCCGCCACGCCGACATCCTGGAGGTCGAGCGCCAGAACGCGCTGTTCCACAATGGCGACCGCGCCACGGTGGTGACCACGATCGAGGCCGACAAGAAGGTCCGCGAAATGATGGGCGGCTCGCCGCACCTGGTCCGGTCGCTGGTCCAGATGGATAACCCCGACCACTTCGCCTATCGCAAGATCACCCAGGGCGCGCTGTTGCCCCAGAACCTGCGGGCGCTGGAGGCGCGGATCCGCGAGATCGCGCGCGGTTTCATCGACCGCATGGCCGAGCATGGCGACCGCTGCGACTTCGCTCGCGACGTGGCCTTCCTCTATCCCCTGCACGTGATCATGGAGGTTCTGGGCGTGCCCGAGGCCGACGAGCCGCGCATGCTGAAGCTGACCCAGGAACTGTTCGGTAACGCCGATCCCGAGCTGAACCGCGCCGGAAAGTCGATGACCGACGTCGATGAAGGCATCGCCAGCCTGCAGTCGGTCGTCATGGACTTCATGATGTACTTCAACGCCATCACCGAGGACCGCCGCGCCAAGCCGCGCGAGGACCTGGCCAGCCTGATCGCCAACGGCAAGATCGACGGCGAGCCGATGGGGCACCTGGAGGCGATGAGCTACTACATCATCGCCGCCACGGCCGGTCACGACACCACCTCCTCGACCACCGCCGGCGCGCTGTGGGCCCTGGCCGAGAACCCCGACCAGTTCGCGCGGGTCAAGGCCGATCCGTCGCTGATCCCGGGCCTGGTCGAGGAATCGATCCGCTGGGTGACGCCGGTGAAGCACTTCATGCGCACGGCCACGGCCGACGCCGAGCTGGCGGGCCGCAAGATCGCCAAGGGCGACTGGATGATGCTGTCCTACCCGTCCGGCAACCGCGACGAGGCGGTGTTCGAGGATCCCTTCACCTTCCGCGCCGACCGGACGCCCAACAAGCACGTGGCCTTCGGCTATGGCGCCCATGTCTGCCTGGGCCAGCATCTGGCGCGGATGGAGATGCGGGTGCTGTGGGAGGAACTGCTGGCCCGCCTCGACAAGGTCGAGCTGGACGGAACGCCCACCCGCATGGTCGCCAACTTCGTCTGCGGCCCGAAGTCGGTGCCGATCCGCTTCAAGATGCATTGAGGCGGCGATGAGCGCGGCGCCCTACAAGGTCTGGCAGTGCCGCACCTGCGGCTACCTCTACGACGAAGAACAAGGCGATCCGAACGAGGGCCTCGCCCCCGGCACGCGCTGGGCCGACCTGCCCGCGACCTGGATCTGCCCGCTGTGCGGCACGCCCAAGTCCGACTTCGACATGATCGAGCTCTAGGAAATTCGACCGGTCCCCTTCCGCCGGAAGCTTCGCAACACAATGTTCGGCGCGACACGGAAGGGAGACCGTCGATGAGCGCGAAATTCCAGCTGGCCCAGGTCAATGTCGGACGACTGAAGGCGCCGATCGATCATCCGATGATCAAGGACTTCGCCGACAATCTCGACCGCATCAACGCCCTGGCCGAAGGCTCGCCCGGCTTCGTCTGGCGCCTGAAGGGCGACGGGAACAACGCCACCGACCTGGCCATCGACGACGACCCGCTGTTCATTCCGAACCTGTCGGTCTGGGCGGACATCCCCTCCCTGGGCGCCTTCGTCTATCGTAGCGGCCACATCGAGATCATGCGTCGCCGCCGCGAGTGGTTCGAGCACATGGACCTCTACATGGCGCTATGGTGGGTTCCAGCCGGACACACCCCGACCGTCGAGGAGGCGCTGGAGAAGCTGGCGCTTTTGGAGACCCACGGCCCCACGCCGGCGGCCTTTACGTTCAAGGCTCCCTTCCCGGCCCCGACCGGCGAACCCGTCCAGCCCGAGCTGGACGAATGCGCCTGACTTTCCCGCCGCGCGGGCCTGACATCCCGCGCGAACGGTGCTACAGGCCCGCGCCATGAAAGCCGCCGTCGTCGTATTCCCCGGTTCGAACTGTGACCGCGACTGCAAGGTCGCCATCGAGCGCTCCGCCGGCGCCCGCGTCGAGATGGTCTGGCACCAGGAGACGGCCCTGCCGGACGACCTGGACCTGATCGTCCTGCCCGGCGGCTTCTCGTACGGCGACTATCTGCGCTGCGGCGCCATGGCGGCCCAGAGCCCGGTCATGAAGGAAGTCGTCGCGGCCGCGAACAACGGCGTCGCCGTCGTCGGCATCTGCAACGGCTTTCAAGTGCTGACCGAGGTGGGCCTGCTGCCCGGCGCCCTGCTGCGCAACGCCGGCCTCAAGTACGTCTGCAAGCCGGTTGGCCTGGACATCGTCAACGGCCAGACCCGCTTCACCGCCGGCTATGGCGAGCAGCGCCAGGCGGTGATGACCGTCGGCAATGGCGAGGGCAACTACTTCGCCGACGAGGAAACGCTCGACCGGATCGAGGGCGAGGGCCAGGTGGTGTTCCGCTATCAGGAAAACCCGAACGGCTCGGCGCGCGCGATCGCCGGCATCGTCAACAAGGGCGGCAACGTCCTGGGCCTGATGCCCCACCCCGACCGGGCCTTCGACGCGGACCTGGGCTCGGAAGACGGCGCGGTGCTGTTCCGCAGCATCTTCCAGAGCGCCTGACGGGCGCACGCCTCCGCTCACGGACAAAAAGTGGGCGGGCGAGCGCTGTTATAGTGTAGCAGCTCGCCAGGCCCGAGCCTAAGGTGCCTCCACTATTGGAGGGCCAATCCATGAATCTCGTTTCCACCCTGCGCGGCGGCCTGCTGGCCGCGGCGGCCATATCCGTTTTCGCGACCGCCGCCGCTCACGCGCAGATCACCGCGATGACGCCGGACATCGACGGCAAGTACGTCGCCACCCCGGTCAACGCCGACTACGACAAGCGCGTCGTGATGATCCCGATGCGCGACGGGACCAAGCTGTACACCGTCATCGTGGTCCCCAAGGGCGGCAAGAACCTGCCGATCCTGCTGACCCGCACGCCCTACAACGCCGCCAAGCGCGCCGCGCGCGCCGACAGCCCGCGCATGGTCGCCGCCCTGCCGCAGGGCGACGAGCCGTTCGTGGCCGACGGCGGCTATATCCGCGTCTTCCAGGACATCCGCGGCAAGTATGGCTCGGAGGGCGACTATGTGATGACGCGGCCGCTGAAAGGGCCGCTGAACTCGTCCGAGGTCGACCACTCCACCGACGCCTACGACACCATCGACTGGCTGGTGAAGAACGTGCCCGAGACCAACGGCAAGGTCGGCATGCTGGGCAGCTCGTACGAGGGCTTCACGGTGGTGATGGCCCTGGTCAATCCGCACCCGGCCCTGCAAGCCGCCGCCCCGATGAGCCCGATGGTCGACGGCTGGATGGGCGACGACTGGTTCCAGTACGGGGCGTTCCGCCAGATCAACTTCGACTATTTCAGCGGCCAGACGGCGGTGCGCGGCGCGGGCGACAGCGTCCAGCGCCAGGGCTACGACGACTATTCCAACTTCCTGCGCGAGGGCTCGGCCGGCGACTACGCCAGGAACCACGGCCTGGACAAACTGCCCTGGGTCCAGAAGCTGTTCGCCCACCCCGCCTATGACAGCTTCTGGAGCGAACAGGCGCTGGACAAGACCATGGCCAAGACGCCGCTCAAGGTGCCGACCATGTGGATCCAGGGCCTGTGGGACCAGGAGGACATCTGGGGCGCGGTGCACTCGTATCCGGCCCTGGAGTCCAAGGACACGAACAACGACATGAACTACCTGGTGCTGGGCCCCTGGCGGCACAGCCAGGTCAATTACGACGGCTACAACCTGGGCCCGTTCAAATGGGACGGCGACACCGCCCTGCAGTTCCGCCGCGACGTGCTCAAGCCCTTCTTCGACCAGCACCTGAAGGACGGCCCCAAGGCCGACACGCCGCCGGTGCTGATCTACGACCCGGGCCAGAACAAGTGGAACCGCTACGCCAGCTGGCCTCAGGGCGGGACCGAGGCCAAGGCCGGCAAGAACCTCTATCTGGACGCCAAGGGCGGCCTGTCCTTCACCGCCCCGGCGGCGGCCAAGGGCGCGGCGGCCTATGACGAATACGTCGCCGATCCGGCCAAGCCGGTGCCGTACATCCCGCGCCCGATGCAGTTTTCCGACCGCAGCCGCTGGACGCCTTGGCTGGTGACCGATCAGCGCGGGGTCGACGGCCGTCCCGACGTCCTGACCTATACGAGCGAACCGCTCAAGGAGCCCCTGAAGATCGCCGGCGTGCCCAAGGTGAACCTGGTCGCCTCGACCAGCGGCACGGACAGCGACTGGGTCGTCAAGCTGATCGACGTCTTCCCCGACGAGGTCCCCAGCCAGCCGGAGTTGGGTGGTTATGAGCTGGCCGTGGGCATGGACATCTTCCGCGGCCGCTATCGCGAGAGCTTCAGCCAGCCCAAGGCCCTGACGCCCGGCAAGCCGCTGAAGTACCAGTTCATCCTGCCGACCGCGAACTACACCTTCCAGCCGGGCCACCGGATCATGGTCCAGGTCCAGTCCAGCTGGTTCCCGCTCTACGACCGCAATCCGCAGACCTTCGTGCCCAACATCTTCTTCGCCAAGCCGACCGACTACGTGAAGGCGACACAGCGGGTGTTCCACGCGGGCGACACGGCCAGCTTCATCGAGCTGCCGGTGGTGGAAGCGAAATAGACGGCGAAAGTCCTCCCCCCACCTGACCGCTTCGCGGTCGTCCGCCCCCAAGGGCGGGCGGAAGGTTCTCCTTCTTCCCCCTCCGGGGAAGGAGCGCCAAAGGCGCGGAGGGGGCAAGTAACCGAGCGTAAAAAAGGGCCGGCGGTGACCATCCGCCGGCCCTTCCTTCTACGGAGAGGAAATCTTCAGGTCAGCGGTCGCCGCGCCTGACGTTTTCGTCCTGTGGGTTGGCTTGACCGCCGGGATTGCGGCCCTGCTCGTTCTGGCGCTGCTGATCCTGGCGTTCCTGGCCCTGCTGTTGCTGCTGGCCGGGCGCTCGGCGCTGCTGGTCATTCTGCTGTTGCTGCGGGTTCCGGTTGTTGTCAGCCATTGGCCTTACTCCTTTTCACCGCGCGCTCACGGCGCACGATGACAAAACGGCCCGGGACTCGCCCTGTTCCTACGGCGGAGTCGCTTAATTCCGGCTAAGCTCCAGAATTCTCACGGGTTTCATGATCATCTGCCCCTTCATGTAGGGGTCGTCGGCCCGCGTTTCGGTCGCCGCCTCGTGGATGGCGCGGACCACGTCCATGCCTTCGACCACCTTGCCGAAGGCCGCGAAACCCTGGCCGTCCTTGTTGCGCGCGCCGCCGTAGTCCAACGACGGATTGTCGCCCAGGCAGATGAAGAATTCCGAGGTCGCCGAGCCGGGCGTGTCGCGCGCCATTGAGATCACCCCATCGGTATGACGCAGGCCGGTGCGCTTCGTCGTCTCCAGCGGAATCGGCGGCAGCCGCTGGCCGCCATCGCCCGGCCCGCCCTGGATCACGCTGATCGTGGCCGGGTTGTTGTCGTTCTTGGGCGAGACGGTGCGGTAGAACGCTCCGCCCTTCATCAGCCCCTTGTCGGCATAGGCCAGGAAGTTGGCGACGGTGATCGGGGCGCGGTCGGGATACAGCGCCAGGACGATCGTCCCCCGCTCGGTGACCAGCCGCACCCGCACCGTCCGATCGCGACGGGCGGCCGTCAGCGGCGCGGCCCCTCCCAGGACGCCCAGGCCAACCAAGAAAGTACGACGGTCGAAGCTCATTCGGCGCTCCTGCGATGATCATCCCATGTAGCGGAATCTGACCGACCGGGTTAGAAGGCGCGCCCATGAGCACGCCCCAAAAGCCCATGGCCGAACTGGCCGCCGAATTCGGCCTGAAACCCGCCGAATATGACGTCGTCCTGAAGCGGCTGGGCCGCGAGCCCAACCTCGTCGAGCTGGGCGTGTTCTCGGTGATGTGGTCCGAGCACTGCTCGTACAAGTCCTCGAAGAACCAGCTGAAGAAGTTCCCGATCGACGGGCCGCGGGTGATCTGCGGTCCCGGCGAGAACGCCGGCGTCATCGACATCGGCGACGGCGACGCGATCATCTTCAAGATGGAGAGCCACAACCACCCGTCCTACATCGAGCCCTATCAGGGCGCGGCGACGGGCGTGGGCGGCATCATGCGCGACGTCTTCACGATGGGCGCGCGGCCGATCGCCCTGCTGAACGCCCTGCGCTTCGGCGATCCGGAGCACCCCAAGACCAAGCGCCTGGTGGACGGCGTGGTCGCCGGCATCGCCGGCTACGGCAACTGCGTGGGCGTGCCCACGGTCGCTGGCGAGACCAACTTCCACAAGGGCTACAACGGCAACATCCTGGTCAACGCCATGTGCGTGGGCCTGGCCAAGGCCGACAGCATCTTCTACTCGGCCGCCCCGGGCCCGGGCCTGGCGGTCGTCTATTTCGGCTCCAAGACCGGCCGCGACGGCATCCACGGCGCGACCATGTCCTCGACCGAATTCACCGAGGATAGCGAAGAGAAGCGACCCACCGTCCAGGTCGGCGACCCCTTCGCCGAGAAGCTGCTGATCGAAGCCACGCTGGAGCTGATGGCCACCGGCGCCGTCGCCGCGATCCAGGACATGGGCGCGGCGGGCCTGACCAGCTCGTCGGTCGAGATGGCCGGCAAGGGCGGCGTCGGCATCGAGCTGAACATGGACATGGTCCCGCAGCGCGAGACCGGCATGTCGGCCTACGAGATGATGCTGTCGGAAAGCCAGGAGCGCATGCTGGCGGTCCTGAAGCCCGGCCGCGAGCAGGACGGCCACGCCATCTTCGAGAAGTGGGGCCTGGACGCCGCCGTCATCGGCTACACCACCGACACCGGCCGCCTGGTGCTGAAGCATCATGGCGAGACCGTCTGCGACGTGCCGCTGGCCCCGCTGTTCGACGACGCGCCGCTGTATGACCGTCCGTGGGTGCAGCCCAAGCTCGACGAGCGTCTCGACCCCGGCAAGATCCCCGGCCCCACCGACTGGAACCAGGCCGTTCTCAAGATCGTCGGCTGTCCCGACATGGCCTCCAAGCGCTGGCTGTGGGAGCAGTACGACCGCCACGTCATGGCCGACACGCTGGAAGACAGCGCCACTGGCTGCGACGCCGGCATCGTCCGCATCCACGGCTCGGGCAAGGCCATCGCCGTCACCAGCGACTGCACCCCGCGCTATGTCCAGGCCGACCCCTACGAGGGCGGCAAGCAGGCCGTCGCCGAGGCCTGGCGCAACCTGACGGCGGCCGGCGCCCTGCCGATCGCCATCACCGACAACCTGAACTTCGGCAGCCCCGAAAAGCCCGAGACCATGGGCCAGATCGTGCGCGCCACCGACGGCATGGCCGAGGCCTGCCGCGCGCTCGACTTCCCGGTCGTGAGCGGCAATGTCAGCCTCTACAACGAGACCAACGGCGTCGCCATTCCGCCGACCCCGACCGTCGGCGCCGTGGGCCTGCTGGAAGACTACGACCTGCGCACCGGCTTCGGCTCGGTCACCGAGGGCGACACCCTGGTGCTGATCGGCGAGACGCATGGCGAACTGGGCGCCTCGATCTATCTGCGCGAGATCCTGGGCCGCGAGGACGGCGCGCCGCCGCCGGTCGACCTGGCCCTGGAGCGCAAGAACGGCGACTTCGTGCGTGGCCTGATAAGCTCGGGCCTGGTCGCGGGCGTCCACGACCTGTCGGACGGCGGCCTGCTGGTCGCCGCGGCCGACATCGCCCTGGCCAGCAAGGTCGGCGTCACCCTGAACGCCACCAGCCAGGCCCACGCCCACCCGTACCTGCTGGGCGAGGACCAGGCGCGCTACCTGATCGCCACCCCGGACCCCGACGCGGTGCTGGAAGTGGCCAAGGAGGCCGGCGTCCACGCCAACCTCGCCGGCGTCGCGGGCGGGAACGCTTTCGCCTCCAAGGACCTTTTCAGCGTCTCCCTGGACGCCCTGCGCACGGCCCACGAAGCCTGGCTGCCGGGCTACATGAACGCTCCGAAGGCCTGATCCGCATGCGTCTCCTCCCCCTCCCCGCCTTGGCCGCCGTCGCCGCTCTGATGCTGAGCGCCTGCGCCCCGACCGCCGAACCGGCCGCGCCTTCGGCCCAGACCCTGGCCGCCCAGTGCTCGGCCAAGGGCGGTTCGATCCAGCCGGTCGGCAAGGCCCAGATCCCGACCTGCGTGATCCCCTATGCCGACGCCGGCAAGGCCTGCACCGACAAGAGCCAGTGCGAGGGCGCCTGCGTCCTGGAGGGCAACCTGGAGCCCCAGGAGAACGTCACCGGCGCGTGCCAGAAGACCAACCGCCAATTCGGCTGCTACGCCAAGGTCGTCAACGGCAAGACGACCGGCGCGATCTGCGTCGACTGAGGGCTTCTCCTCCCCCGCCATGCGGAGGAGGTGGCCCAGAGGGCCGGAGGGGACTAACGCGACATAGGCCCAGCCCCGCCCCTACTCCACCCGTGGCAGCACCAGCGCCACGCGCAGGCCTGGGCCCATGCCGTTGAACTCGCCGGGGCCCTCGGCCAGCTCCAGGCGGCCGCCGTGCGAGACGGCGACGGCGCTGACCAGCGACAGCCCCAGGCCGGCGCCCGGCTCGCTGCGGCTGTTCTCCAGGCGGACGAAACGCTGGATCACCCGGGCGCGGTCGGCCTCGGGCACGCCGGGGCCGGTGTCGGTGACCGAGAACTCCAGCTCGCCCGACGAGGTGCGCCGCGCGCGCAGCATGATCGCCCCGCCCTCGGGGGTGTATTTGATGGCGTTGTCCAGGATGTTGGCCAGGGCCTGGGCCAGGAATTCGCGATTGCCCTTGATCGGCAGGGCCGGAACGATCTCGGCCTTGAAGTCCAGGCCCTTGTCCTCGCAGGACAGCTCGTAGAGTTCGGCCATGTCGGTGGCCAGCTCCGAGGCATCGAACTGACGCTGGTCGGGGGCCGAGCCGGCGGCCTGCAGGCGGGCGATGGCCAGCACGGCGTTGAAGGTCTTCAGCACGCCATCGGCGTCCTGCAGGGCGGTCTCCAGCGCCGCCACCGGGTCGCCCTTGCCGTTCTCGGCGTCGATCAGGGCCACCTCCATGCGGGCGCGCAGGCGGGTCAGCGGCGAGCGCAGGTCGTGGGCGATGGCGTCGCCGGCGTGGCGCAGGCCGCCCATCAGGCGCTCGATCCGGTCGAGCATGTCGTTCAGGCCCTCGGCCAGCTCGTCATATTCGTCGCGCGTGCCCCGCACCCGGGCGCGGGCGTGCAGGTCGCCGGCGCGGACGTCGTTGACCACGTCCACCAGCCCTTGCATCGAGCGGCTGACATTGCGGCTGATCAGCACCCCGCCCGACATGCCCAGCAGGATAACCAGCGCCCCCGCGCCCCACAGGGCCCGGACGATCTTGCGGACATAGGCCTCGGAGGCATCGACGTCGGCCCCGACGAACAGGATCTCGCCGTGCTCCAGCCGCTGCTGCACGCCGCGCGCGGCGGCCTTGACCTCCGCGCCGTCCAGGTCGGTCTCGGTGACCTTGAAGCTGGCCCATTGTGGGCCGTCGCCATTGAAGTCGCTGACCGGCGACTCCTCGATCGAGCCCGAGATGCGCTTGCCGGTCTTGTCGGCCAGAAAGTACAGGAACGGCCGCTCGCCCGTGGCCCGCTCGACGATCGTCTGGTTCAGGGCGTCGACGCCGCCCTGGCGATAGGCCGCCTCCAGGCTCTCGAACTCGCGGCTGATCTCGGCCTGGGAGCGGCGGTTCACCTCGCCCGCCGTGGCCACGTAGATATAGCCCAGGAAGGCGCTGGCGGCCGCCGCGAACAGGGCCAGGAACAGCAGGGTCAGCCGGAACGGCGTGGTGCGGAGAAGGCGCGGCAGTCGCATGGGATTCTTAAGTCTTCTTGCCGAATTGGGCGGCGAGGTTCATGCGGCCATCGAGGACGCGGGAGACCAAAACGTCTTCGTCCCGCACGCGATAGAAGACCTCCCAGGACTTCACCGACAGAGCTCGAAGCCCCGGCAACAAGTCTGATCGGTCTCGGCCCAAATTGGGAAAGGAGCCCAATCGTTCGAGCGCAGCCTCAATTCGGTTCAGTTGGGCGACCGCGACGCTGTCGCCATTGTTGGCGGAAATATCCCTGAAAATACGGTCGAGATCGCGGCCGGCCAAGCTGGATCTCAGAACGCGCCCCACGCTGCTGTTTCCCCGTTCAGCGCTTGGCGCCGTTCCTTTTGACGCCTTCGGCGATGATTTCGGCGAAGCTTCGCTCGTCGAATTCGCCCCGCTCGATCTCGGCAAAACCTTCCTCGACCAGCGCGACGATGGCCTCCCGGTTTTGAGCGTACCAAGCATCACGCTCGGCTTCGGTCGGCGTCGGACCCAGGCCATCGTCAAGCGGCTCGCGGTCATCCATCTCGGGCCTGGCGGGCTTGTTCATGGTCTGATCCTACCACGGCCCCGAGCGATCGCCTACGGATCCAGCCGGTAGCCGGCGCCGCGCACGGTCTGCAGCATGGCCCGGTCGAAGCCCTTGTCGATCTTGCTGCGCAGGCGCGAGATGTGCACGTCGATGACGTTGGTCTGCGGGTCGAAGTGGTATTCCCAGACCTTCTCCAGCAGCATGGTGCGAGTCACCGACTGGCCAGCGTGGCGCATCATGAACTCCAGGAGCTGGAATTCGCGCGGCTGCAGGTCGATCTCCTTGCCCTGGCGATGGACCGTCCGGTTGATCAGGTTCATCTCGAGCTCGCCGACCTTGAGGGTCGTGGCCACGGCGCCGGTCTCGCGGCGGCGCGACAGGGCCTCGACCCGGGCCATCAGCTCGGGGAAGGCGTACGGCTTGACCAGGTAGTCGTCGGCGCCGGCGCGCAGGCCGGTGACGCGGTCGCCCACCTCGCCCAGGGCCGACAGGAACAGCACGGGCGTCTGGTCGCCCTCGCGGCGCAGGGTCTCGACCACCTGGACGCCGTCCATCTTGGGCATCATCCGGTCGACGATCAGGACGTCGAAGCCGCCCTTCTGGGCCACGCCCAGGCCGGCCTCGCCATCGGGGGCGTGCTCGACCTCGTAGCCGGCCTCCTTCAGGCCATGCGCCATGGCGCCGGCGGCTTCCAGGTCATCCTCGATAATCAGAATACGCATCGTAGAGCCCCTCATGCGCTCGGGCGAAACAGCGGAACGCTGGACGTTCTCGCGATTCCGCGCATCGCGCGATAGTTGCTCTTGCAATAGCGGTTTCGGCGACCGCCGTAACTTAAACCTTGGACAGATACGAAAAAGCCCCGCTCCGGCGGACCGGAACGGGGCTCTGTCTATCTGGAGATCTATCCGCCTACGGCGCGATCTTCAGCGGCACGAAGACCGGACGGTTCTGGCGGATCACCTTGACCAGCACGCTGCTGCGGCCGGCCTTCTTGGCGTTCGCCACGGCGGCGTTGACGTCGGCCACGCTGGTGACCGCCGCGCCGTTGATGTTGGCCAGCACGTCGCCCTTGGCCAGGCCCTTCTCGCCCGCGTCGCTGTCACCCTTCACGCCGGTGATCAGCAGGCCCTTGATCTCGCTGTCGATCTTGTAGGTCTGGCGCGAGGCCGGATCGATCGCGCCCAGGGTCAGGCCCAGGGCCTCGACGCGCTGGGCGGCGGGGCCCGGAGCCGGCGTGGCGCCGTCCTGGCCTTGATCGTCGTCGTTCTGAGCCAGCGTGCCCTCGGCCGGACGGGTGCCCGACTTGATGTCGACGGCGCGCGGCTTGCCGTCGCGGATGATCGACAGCTTGATCGTCTCGCCCGGACGGGCCTTGGCGACCTCGCGGGTCAGTTCCGAGCGGTTGGCCACGGCCACGCCGTTGACGGCGGTCAGGATGTCGTCGGGCAGCAGGCCGGCCTTGGCGGCCGGGCCGCCGGCGACGACCTCGCTGATGATCGCGCCCTTGACGTCCTTCAGGCCCAGGGCCTCGGCCGCGTCGGCGCCGAAGTCCTGGATGGTCACGCCGATGTAGCCGCGCACGACCTTGCCGCCCGAGATCAGCTGCTTGGCCACGCCCTCGGCGATGTCGGCGGGGATGGCGAAGCCGATGCCGACCGAGCCGCCCGACGGCGAGTAGATGGCGCTGTTGACGCCGATCACCCGGCCGTAGATGTCGAAGCTGGGACCGCCCGAATTGCCCCGGTTGATCGGCGCGTCGATCTGGATGTAGTTGACGAACGACGAGGTCTGGTCGCCCAGGTCGCGGTCATAGGCCGAGATGATGCCGGCCGTGGCCGTGCCGCCCAGGCCGAACGGGTTGCCGATGGTGATGACCCAGTCGCCGACGCGCGGCTTGGCCTGGTTCTCGAAGTTCACATACGGGAAGTCGGCGCCCTTGGCCTTGGGGTCGATGACCTTGATCACGGCCAGATCGGTGCCTTCGTCGCGCCCGACCAGGGTGGCCTTCAGCTCGCGGCCGTCCTTCATCACCACCTGGATGTCGTCGGCGTCGGCCACGACGTGGTTGTTGGTGACGATGTAGCCGTCGGCCGAGATGAAGAAGCCCGAACCGGCCGACTGCTGCTTCGGCGTGGCGGGGCTGTCGCCGTCGTCCTCCTGGCCGTCCTTCTGGCCCGGCTTGCCCTTCTGGCCGCGCGGCACGATGTCGAAGCCTTCCAGGCCCGGGATGCGCAGGCCCTGCGGCGAGGCCTTGGAGGTCACGTTGATCTGGACGACCGCGGGAGAGACCTTCTCGAAGATGTCGGCGAACGACATCGGCGCGCCCGGCGGCGGGGCGAAGGCCGGCGCGCCGGCCATCGAGGCGCGGATCGCCGGGGCCTCGGCGGCCGCCGTCCCCATCCGCATGCCCACGCCCGCCAGGGCCGCGCAGGCCACGCCCGCGCCAGCAACGGCGCCTACAATGAAACCCGACTTCCTAGCGGTCATTCGTCTTTCCTCATCCGCGCGATCCGCGCGGTCCCTTTCGCGTCAACCGCGCGCCCGGCGCGCGATCCCAGTCGTCTTCAGAACCTAGTCCCGACAATAAAAGGTGCAATGGTTCTCGAATTATCTTTCCGTCATCCGAAAGGCGCTTCTTGAGGCTCCTTTTCGGCGCAATCGTGTCAATCGTCTTCGAGCAGGCGCCTGACGCGCTCTTCCTCGTCCTGCGAAAGCTCTGTCGTCTCGGTCTCGCGGCGGCGCAGGAGGCCGAACATCAGCGCCCCCCCGACCAGCAGCACGCCCACCGGCGCCAGCCACAACACGGCGTTGCCGGCCGAGAACACCGGCCTCAGCAGCACGAATTCGCCGTACCGCTGCACAAGGAACGCGCGGATCTCGCGATCGGTGCGCCCGGCCTTGACCTGTTCGCGGACGATCCGCCGCAGGTCGCCGGCCAGCTGAGCCTCGGAATCGTCGATCGACTCGTTCTGGCAGACCAGGCAGCGGACCTCCTTGAAGAGGTCACGGGCCCGCGCCTCCTGGGCCGGATCGGGCAGCCGCTCGGACGGGTCCGAGGCCCCGGCCATCAGGGCCAGGGCGGAGAGGGCGATGGCGAGGGCCCGCCCGCGTCCTTCTTCCCCCTTCGGGGGAGGAGGGCCGAAGGCCCGGAGGGGGCGAGTGATCCAGTTGAGGATGGCGCGGCAGGCCCCTTCCACCGCCGTTCGGCGGTCCCCCTCCCCCAAAGGGGGAGGAAGGTGGAAACCTTCCCACCTCACGACACCACCTCGCCCGCCCGCTTGCCCACGCCCAGGCGCACGCGGCGGTCCGACAGCGAGACGACGCCGCCGATGGCCATGATCAGGGGGCCCAGGAAGATCAGCCGCACCCAGGGGTTCACATAGGCGCGGACCAGCCAGGCCGGCTTGCCGCCCTCGCCCGCCCGGCGCTCGCCCAGCACGACGTAGATGTCGTCCAGCACGCGCGGGCAGATGGCGACCTCGGAGGTGGTCTGCGCGCCGGTCGGGTAGAAGCGGCGCTCGGGTTCGGCGCGGCAGACGACAGCGCCGGACTTGTCGGTGACCTTCACCACGCCGCGCTCGGCCAGGTAGTTGGGCCCCTCGACCGTGCCGACGTCGGTCAGGGTCAGGGTATAGGCGCCCAGGGGCTGGGTCCCGTTCAGGCTGAGGGCCTGGGCCGCCTCGACCCGCCAGGCGGTCTCGAACGACGCGCCCAGCACGAAGATGCCCAGGCCCGCGTGGGCCAGGGTCGTGCCCCAGGCGCCGCGCGGCAGGCCACGGGCGCGGCGAGCGCTCTCGCCGGCGGGGGTGCGGAACAGCTTCAGGCGGTCGGCCATCTCCAGCAGCGCCCCGCCCAGCAGCCAGAAGCCGACGACGAGGCCGCCGCTGGCCAGGGCCTTGCGCGGCTGGACGATCCCGTAGGCGACCAGGCCCAGCACGGCGGCCGCCGCCAGGACGACCCACAGCTTGCGGGCCGCGCCCTTGGCGTCGCCGCGCTTCCAGGCCAGCAGGGGCCCGGCCGGCAGCACGGCGAAAGCCAGCACCATCAGCGGCACGAAGGTCAGGTTGAAGAACGGCGCGCCGACCGAGACGGCCTCGCCGTCCATGGCCTCGCGGATCAGCGGATAGAGGGTGCCCAGCAGCACCACCGCCGTCGCCGTCGACAGCAGGATGTTGTTCAGGACGATGGCGCTCTCGCGGCTGATGGTGCGGAACTGGCCGCCGGGGTTCAGGGTCGGGGCGCGCAGGGCGAACAGCAGGAAGCCGGCGCCGGCCGCCACGCCCATCATGATCAGCAGCAAGACGCCGCGCGTCGGGTCGACGGCGAAGGCGTGCACGCTGGTCAGGACGCCCGAGCGCACCAGGAAGGCGCCCAGCATCGAAAAGGTGAAGGCCGCCAGGGCCAGGAACGCGGTCCAGCCCGGCAGGGCGCCGCGCTTCTCGGTGACGATGGCCGAGTGCAGCAGGGCCGCGCCGATCAGCCAGGGCATGAAGCTGGCGTTCTCGACCGGGTCCCAGAACCACCAGCCGCCCCAGCCCAGCTCGTAATAGGCCCAGAAGGCGCCCAGCGTGATGCCGACGGTCAGCAGGCTCCAGGCCGCTAGGGTCCAGGGCCGCACCCAGCGGGCCCAGGCCGCGTCGATGCGGCCCTCGATCAGGGCCGCCAGCGACAGCGAATAGACCACCGAGAAGCCGACATAGCCCGCGTAGAGGAACGGCGGGTGGAAGGCCAGGGCCGGGTCCTGCAGCAGCGGGTTCAGCGAGCGCCCCTCGATCGGCGGGTCCAGCAGGCGCTCCAGCGGGTTCGAGGCGAAGACGGTATAGGCCAGGAACAGCACGCCCAGCGCGCCCTGGATGGCGATGGCGTAGGCCCGCAGGCGCGGCGGCAGGCTGTCGCCGAAGAAGGCCATGGCCGCGCCGTAGCCGGTCAGCACCACGCACCACAGCAGCATCGAGCCCTCGTGGCTGCCCCAGGCCCCGGCCACCTTGTAGAGCAGCGGCTTGGCGGTGTGCGAGTTGGCCGCGACGTTGGCGACCGAGAAGTCCGAGCCGACGAAGGCGTGGATCAGGGCCGCGAACGCCACCAGCACCGCCACGAACGTCGCCACGGCCGCGCCGCGTCCGGCGCCCGCCAGCACCGGCGAGCGCCGCGCGCCGCCGGCGGCCGACAGGCCCGTCTGGGCGATGGACAGCATCAGCGAGAGGATCACGGCGAAGGCGCCCAGCTCGACGATCATGTGGTCGGTTTTCCGTAGGCGGGAGCCGGCGCACCGTCGCCGCGCCACTCGCCCTGCTTCTTCAGGGCTTTGGCGACGTCGCGCGGCATGTAGCGCTCGTCGTGCTTGGCCAGCACCTGCTTGGCCACGAAGACGCCGCGCTCGTCGAACGTGCCCTCGGCCACGATCCCCTGCCCCTCGCGGAACAGGTCGGGCAGGTCGCCGTGATAGGTCACCTTGGCGGTGGCCTTCTGGTCGGCGACCACGAACTCGACGTCGCCGCCGGGATGCTTGACCACGCTGCCGTGCTGCACCAGGCCGCCCAGCTGGACCTTGCGACCCGGTTCGACATGGGCCTCCTGGGCCTGGGCGGGGGTGTAGAACAGCGAGATGCTGTCGCGCAGGCCGTACAAGGCCAGGCCCACGGCCAGGGCCAGCACCGGCGCGACGGCCAGCAGAATGGTCAGGCGGCGGCGCGCCTTGCGGGACTTGGGCCAGAAACTCATGGCGTGGCGACTTTGGCTTGGGCGGGCGTGTCGGCGGCCTGGCGCAGGGCCGACAGCACCTTGGGCTGGTCCTTGAAGCGGGCGGAGGCCGAGGCGAGCGCGGCGTCGCGCTTGGCGGTCTCGCCCAGCACGGCGTAGGCGCGGACCAGGCGCACCCAGCCGTCGGGATCGTCGGGCGCCTGGGCCAGGCGCGCCGCCAGGCCCTCGACCATGCCGGCGATCATGCCCTTCACTTCCGGGTTCTCGTTCGCGGCGGGCGCGGCGTCCGGCAGGCCGCCGGTGTTCTCGACGCGGGCGATCTCCTGCAGCAGCGCGGCGTGGCCCGCATCCCCCGACGGCAGGCTCTCGGCCAGGGCGCGCCAGTCGGCGAGGCCGCCCTTGACGTCGCCGTCGGCGATCTTGCCACGGGCCAGGTAGTAGCGGGCCCGCAGGTCCTTCGGATCGACCTTCAGCGCCTCGCCGAAGGCCAGCTTGGCGTCGGCGCCGACGCTCCCCTTGGCCTCCATGACGAAGGTCTCGCCCAGCAGGCTCCAGATGTCGGCGCGCTTGGGGGCGACGCGGACGGCGCGGCGCAGGGCGGCCTCGGCGCCGGCCAGGTCGCCGCCGGCGGCGCGGGCCTTGGCCAGGAACACCAGCGGCTCGGCGTCCTTGGGTCGCTCGGCGGCGACGCCTTCCAGCACGGCGGCGATCTGCGCGGGCTCAAGGGTCGACGGGTCGGCGGCCTTCCATTCGTCCACACGCTTGGCATAGGGCTGGTCGGCCATCTCGGGATGGCCCAGCGCGACATAGGCGCCGACGGCGGCGACGCAGGCCGCGCCCAGGGCGGCGACCACGATCTTGCGCGGCCCCTTGCCGTCACGGCTCCAGGTCTCGGACTGGTCGGCGGCGGCCAGCAGGCCGCGACCGGCCTCGGCGCGGGCGGCCTTCAGCTCGTCCTGGGCCAGCAGGCCGTCCAGGGCCAGGCGCTCGACCTCGGCCAGGCGGCGGCGATGCGGTTCAAGCCGGGTCTGGGCGTCGTCGACGGGCCGGGCGCGGGCCGCGCCACGCAGCACCAGGCCCGCCGTCACGGCCGACAGCCCCGTCGCTGCGATCCAGAAAGCGATCATAGCCGCGTGTTAGCTTGTTCCCGCGTCCGCCGTTAGTAGGAAAAGTGCGTAAGGGGCGCGGTTTAGCCGTCGCGTCCGGAAAGACGAAGATCACCGCCATCGCCGGGCCCATCCTGCCACAACGGTGTCAGCTGCGCCGTGCGACCCCTCATCTACGGGCCGATGACGGCCGACAGGGGGCAGGACGTGATCAGAGGCAGTTGTGCGTGCGGCGAGATCGCGTTCCGCCCGTCGGAACCGCCGACGATGATGGCGACGTGTCACTGCGGCCGCTGCCGGAAAATCGGCGCCAGCACTTTCGTCTTCGTCCGGGCCGAAACGTTCCAGTGGGTCAAGGGCCAGGCCGAGGTTCAGCGCCTGAAGGCCCAACCGCCCTATCAGTACGATCGCTGCTTCTGCCGACGCTGCGGCACGGCGCTGGGCGAGCCCGGCGCGGGCGCGTCGTTCCCGATCAACGCCGATTGCCTGGACGACGACCCACAGGTCCGCCTCCGGTTTCACGAGTTCGTGGCGGAAAAGCCGGCCTGGCGTCCGATCTGCGACGACGCCGTCCAATTCGCCGGCCATCCGGTCCAGGCGGCGCCCTAGGGCCTGTCAGGCCGCGATCGCCGCCGCGGCGCGACGGCGCACGATCTCGGCGGTCTTGTCGTCGCGGGTGTAGGCGATGAAGCCGGCCGCGACGTCCAGGTACTTCACGGCCAGGCCGGAGTCGCCGCCGTCGCCCGTGCGGGCCACGTGCAGGACGTCCTCGATATAGGGGTCCAGGCGGCTGTTCAGCTTTTCCAGGACCTTGTTGCGCGAGGTGCCGTAGCCGGCCTTGTCGGCGCACGAGCGCAGCTCGGCGATGAAGGCCAGGGCCGACTGGGCGCGCAGGATCATCGCCTGATCCGGCTCCTCGGTCAGCCGCGCCGCGCCTTTGCTGCCCTTCTTGGACATCATCGAGATCGGGCGGGTCGGCAGGGCCTTTTCCAGTTCCTTGTCGGCCTGGTCCATGCGCTGCTCGCAGACCTTGGCCATCTGCTGCTTGTGGCGCGCCAGGCGCTTGCCCCAGGGGCCGTCCTTGGCGATGTCGACCGACTGCTGGAACTCGACGATCTGCAGCTGCGCGCGGTGGGCGCCCTGGGCGGCGCCGCGACCGGCCGTCTCGCCCTCGGCGAAGTTGAAGGTCTCGATCCGGGCGATAGAGGCGTCGATGTCGGCCAGGATGCGCTCGCCGAACTCGCGCACCTCGGACGAGGCCAGGTAGCGGTCGGTCGGTCGGTCCATGACCGCCGAGATCACCCGCATGATGCGCCACTCGTCGGGCAGGTGGGCCGACAGCACGTCCAGCAGCAGCGGCCCGGCGTCGTCGCTGATGCGGCAGGCGTCGCGATAGGCCAGCTTGGCGGCGAAGGCGCGCTCGTCCGACATGCGGCTGACCCATTCGGCCAGCTTGGGCAGGCAGGTGCGGGCGATGGTCGACACCTGCAGGCACAGGGCCAGATGCTCGGGATCGCACAGCGAGCGCACGCTGTCGAAGGTGGCGTTCTGCGGATCGCGCAGGCCGGCGGCGGCGGCCTTGCACAGGTCGTCGAAGACCTCGGGCACGCCGTTCTCGAGGTCCCACGGATTACACTTGGCCGCCGCTTCCTCGACGCGGTCCGGCGCGATGATCTTCAGCGCCTTCCACAGGCGCGACAGCACCGGGCTGGGGAACGCCACGCCGCTTTCCACGCGGCGGCCGCACAGCGGGACGATCGGGGCCAGGACGTTGTTGCGGACGAAGCGGCTGGTGGTCTCGTCCTCGATCAGACCGCGCACCAGGGCCAGGGCGCCCTGCGCCCCGGCGCCGGACAGGGCGAGCTCGAGGCTGCGCAGCGCCGCGTCCGGAGCGGTTTCCACCAGCGTCCGGATGATCTGCAGTTTGTGCGCGGCGATAGCGGCCATGGTCCCCCGTGTCGGACTCGCACGGCCGACGGACGTCAACCATGTTCGAAACGAGGTTAAGGATTTCCGAAACGCGCCAAAATTCCCGCGCGGCGCAACGAGATGTCGCGACTGGAAAGTCTTTGTCTACCAGAGGTTTAGCCTGAAAGCGCCGTAACGGGCCGTCAAACGATCGCGACAAGTCGCCGCGATCGGCGCCTCAGGCTTCGGCGCGCGGCAGGTCCAGCGTCACGCGCAATCCGCCCAGGGGCGATTCACCAAGCTGGACTCCGCCGCCGTAGGCGCGGGCCAGTTCGTCGACGATGGAGAGGCCCAGGCCGGAGCCGGGCGCGTTCTCGTCCAGCCGCTGGCCGCGCTTCAGCGCCTGGGCCCGCTCCTCGGGCGGCAGGCCGGGACCGTCGTCGTCGACGGTCAGCAGCATCCGCGCCTCGCCGGACGGCGCGGCCTCGACCCGGATCTTGCCCTTGCACCACTTGCCGGCGTTTTCCATCACGTTGCCGGCCAGCTCCAGGAAGTCCTGCTTCTCGCCCTGGAAGGTCAGGTCCTCGGGGCAGCGCCAGTCGATCTCGACACCCCGCCCTTCCGACTTATCCTGGAAGATCCGCTCCAGGGTCACGGCCAGCTCGTCCAGGATCGGCTCGACCGGCGTGCGCTCGCCGCTGGTCTGCGAGCGGGCGGCGGCGCGGGCCCGGCGCAGGTGGTGGTCGACCTGCTCGCGCATGGTCTGGGCCTGGCGCTCGACCACCTCGGCCAGTTGGCCCGGCTGCTGGCTGGCCTCGGTCAGCATCACCGACAGCGGGGTCTTCAGGGCGTGGGCCAGGTTGCCGACGTGGGTGCGCTGGCGCTCGACGACTTCCTGGTTGTGGGCCAGCAGCGCGTTCAGCTCGACGGCCAGCGGCTCCAGCTCCTCTGGATAGCGCTCGTCCAGCCGCTCCTGCTTGCCCCGTCGCACCCAGGCCACCTCGCGGCGCAGGCGAAACAGCGGCTGCAGGCCGAAGCGCACCTGCCCCACCACCGCCAGGATCAGGCCGCCGCCCAGGATCAGCAGGGCGAAGGCGGTGATGCGGGCGAAGTTGTCGGCGTCGTCGTCGATCGGCGAGCGGTCCTCGGCGGCTAGGAACACCACGGGATCGGCCAGGCCCGGCAGACGGGCCAGGATGGCGGCCGCGCGCAGCGGCTTGTCCTGCGGACCGCGCATGTCGAAGAACAGGGTCTTGCCCGGCGCGGCGTCCAGACGATCGATCTGGTCCGAGGACAGCATCAGGTCGCTGTCCCACAGCGAGCGCGAGCGCACCAGCTGCGGCAGCGACCCGTCGGGCCGCTTGGCCAGGATCAGCCAGTAGCGGCCGGAATAGGCCCGGGTGGCCCGGATGTCGGTCAGGAAGGGCGCCTTCAGCTGCCCGTTCTCGATGGTCGAGCCCGCATAGAGGTCGTCGGTCAGCACCGCCAGCGACTGGTCGAACCGGCGGATCGCCGCGTCACGGAACTGGGCGGTCAGGAAGACCCCGGCGACCAGCACCACCAGCAGCGTCCAGCCGCCGGCGATCAGGACCATCCGGCGAACCAGCGAGAGGCGGCGCAGGCTGAACAAAGGCTATTCCGTGCTCTCGCCTTCCAGCGGGGTGAGGCGATAGCCCAGGCCGCGGACGGTCTCGATGCGGTCGGCGCCCAGCTTTTTCCGAAGGCGACCGATGAACACCTCGATGGTGTTGCTGTCGCGGTCGAAGTCCTGGTCGTACAGGTGCTCGACCAGCTCGGTGCGGCCGATCACCCGCCCCTGGTGCATCATCATGTAGTGCAGCAGGCGGTATTCCAGCGAGGTCAGGCGCAGCGGCTCGCCATTGACGCTGGCCCGCGCGGCGCGCGGGTCCAGGCGCAAGGCTCCGCAGGAGAGGGAGGGCGCGGCATGGCCGGCCGAGCGGCGCAGCAGGGCCCGCAGGCGAGCCAGCAGCTCCTCGGTGTGGAACGGCTTGGCCAGATAGTCGTCGGCCCCGGCGTCGAAGCCGGCGACCTTGTCGCTCCAGGCGCCGCGCGCGGTCAGGATCAGCACCGGCGTCGTGACGCTGCCGCGCCGCCAACGCTCCAGCACCGACACGCCGTCCACCTTGGGCAGGCCAAGGTCCAGGATCACCGCGTCGTAGGGCTCGGTCTCGCCCAGGAACTGGGCCTCTTCGCCGTCCGGGGCGTGATCGACGGCGTAGCCGGCGTCGGCCAGGGCCAGCTTCAACTGGCGCGTCAGGTCGGGATCATCCTCGACGAGCAGGATTCGCATACGTACTCCTTAGCCCCCGCTGAGGATCTGTCCGGTGCGGGCGTCGACGATGAAGTCGATGCGGCGACCGTCGGCCGCGGCCCAGCGCACGCGATAGTTGGAGCCTTCCAGGCCCGCGTCGAGCACGCGGCCCGGGACGCGGCGGGCGATCATGTCGATCACGCGCGACAGCGGCACCAGCTGGCCCGACTGCACGCCGCCCCGCGCCTGGTCCGACTGCGCGCGCCAGTCGGCGCCCAGCGAGTCGGGACCCCGGTCACGACGCTGCGCCGAAGCCCCGCCCGGAAGGGCGGCGACCAGCGCGGCGGCGACAAGAAGGACACGGATCGTTTTCATGCTCTCCGGTCTAAAGGAACGCGGCTGAATGGAGACTGAACGCCCGGGTTATGAACGGGCTGCGTCGTTCTGTCACGGTTAGACACGCTTCGAGCGCGTTCACCACTATCAACTCCCGGCGAGCGGTCACGGAGCGATCAGACACTTAGCAAGGCCTTCAGCTTGGCGCGGGTCTCGGCAAGGACACCAGGCGGCGCCACATCCTTGCGCGCCGCGCGGCGAGCGACCCAATCGACGCTTTTGATCTGATCAGCCAGTACGGCGCTGGGCGAGACGCCTGGAACAACGACTTCGAATGGGTAGCCCTTGATCCGACTAGTCATCGGACAACACAACATCATGCCGCGCTTGCCGTTGTAAGCGGCCGGCGAGAGCACCAACGCGGGACGGTGGCCAGCCTGCTCATGGCCTGCTTGAGGATCAAATTGCAGCCAAACAATATCGCCGGCGTCGGGGACATAACGCGCGCTCACCAGACTTCCTTCCCGGCAGGCGCGCCAAAGTCGACATCCTCGTGAAACGTATCGGGCTCCATCTCCGCCAGCATCGCGTCCAGATCGTATTCCGGCTCCCGGATCGGCTCGATGATGATGCGTCCGTTCTCTTCGCGAACGTCGACCGCCTGATCGATACTCAGATCCGCCGCCGCCATCACGCGGGCCGGAATGCGGACCGAAGCGCTGTTACCCCACTTCTTCACGACGACGTGCATGGTCGACCTCCAGCGCAAGAAGATCGGTCCAGGACGCTCACGTGTCAACAAATGTCGACACATTAAAGCGCGATCAAGCTCTTCCGCAGCGTCAGTTTCACCGTCCTGCCCAGCGGGTCCAGGTAGTCGGGCTGATAGGCCTGGGGCGTCATGCCCTTGGCGTCCCGCACCACGGGGCGGCTGTAGAACAGGTTGTCGGCCGCCAGGGTCAGGCGGGCGCCGGCCAGCCAGCTGGACGCGGGGCCGGCCTTCACGTCTCGCGGGACCTCGTAGAAAGCCGACAGGTTGACCGTGGTCTGGTCGTCGAACCGCAGGGCGCCGTTGCTGGGTCCGGCGTCGATCGTGCTGGCGCCGCGCCAGGCGCCGTTCAGGTTGACGCCGACGCCTTGCCGGAAAGCGTTGAGGCGGAAGTTCAACTCCTCGCGCGGCTGGCCCCGGCGGCTGGTGCTGGCCCCGTTCAGCAGGTCCAGCGGGGGCAGGCCGTGGCGTAGGGTGGTCTCGTCGCGCAGGCGCAGGACGTAGTTCAGTGACAGCTGCACCTGGCCGGCGTTCTTCAGGTCCGGCTTGGTCCCCTTGGGCGCGCCCTTCTTGGGGCGGCCGATGAAGCGGGTCAGGTTGAAGCCGCCGCGCAGCTCCTCGCGGTCGATGGCGTCGAAGTTCAGCGGCCGGCTGTCGATTGCGGTCAGATGGCCGTCGGCGCCGCGCGTGAAGCGCTCGGGAAAGGCCGCCTCCAGCGCCGGGGTGATCTGCGGGAAGTTCGAGATCGGGTCGTCGATGTGGGTGCGCACCCAGTTGGCGTTGACCGTCAGGCGCGTGGGGCCGCCGTCGCGACCGATCGGCTTGACGTTGACGCCCGCCCGCAATGTGCGGCGGCGATCGTTCTCGAGGCCGGTATTGCCACCCTCCAGGCGCGCGACCGTCACGCTGCTCCCGGTGGCGAAGTCGAACACCGTGACGCTGGGGGTCAGCACCACGGGGTCGACGATCTGGCTGGCGTTCGGGGCCGACTGCTCCTCGTTGAAGCTGACATTGACCTGCACCAGCCGGTCGGGGGACCAGTTTAGGCCCGCGCCGAGCGCCAGGCGGTCCTTGAAGGTCTCGAGGTTGTAGCCGGCGTTGACGCTGGCGGTCAGCTCGCCCAGCACCGGCAGCACCGCGTGCGAGCGACTGGCCAGGGGCACGTCGATGTCGCCCTGCATCGTGAGGGTGCGGCGCTCGTAGACGGTGCGCAACGGCGCGCCGTTGCGGACGGCGTCCGAGGTCTGGCTGACCTGCTCGCCGCCCAGCTTGACGGTCGAGGACACCCGGCCGGCCGGGATCTCGGCGACGTCGCCGTTCAGGACGAGTTCGGCCTTGGCGCCGCGCGACCGGGCCTTGGCCACGTCGCGAGCGTTGGCCTTGAGCAGGGCGCGAGGGACGGGGCCGAACGGATTGACCGCCGGGTCCAGGGCCGCGATGGCGGTCTTCCAGGCGCTGGAGTCGACGCCTCGGCCGGTGACGGTCTGGCTGTCGCTGCGGTCATAGGCGCCGTTCACCGCCCAGCGCCAGTCGCCGATATAGCCGTTGGCCGCCAGGGCCAGCTGGCCCTTGGAATTGTCTTGCTCGCGCAGCTGCGACCAGGGCGCGTCCAGATACCGATAGACGGTGACGTCCCCCGTGAACGGCGAGAACGGACTGCCGGCCGGCAGTCTCACCGAGGTCGCGGGCAAGCCCAGGAAGCTGGTGCGCTTGGCGTCCTCCAGGTCCAGGCTGAGCGTGACGCTGACCTGGCGGGCCAGGTCGCGGGTGATGGCGGCCTTGAAATTGCCCTGGCCCAGCGACGGCAGGAGGCTGCGGTTGGCGATGATCCCGGACAGCTCCGGATCGCCGGCCCCCGCCGCGAACCGCGCCAGCGACACCGGGCCGTCCCAGGCGCCGGCGGGCGCGGCGGCGACCGTGACCGGGCCGCCGGCCAGGGCCGACAGGGCCGGATCGATCTCCGCGCCGAAGGTCACGGCCGCCAGGTTGCCGACCAGGCCGTAGGGCGCGGTGGCCGAGGGCACGCGATAGATGTCGCGCTCGGCCTCGAACAGGGCCGACTCCTGGCGCCAGTCCAGGCCCACGGTGGTGCGCTCGTCGCCGGCCAGGCGGAAGACGTCGCCATCGAAGCGCTCGGCCGTGCGGCCGTCCGCCGTGGTCGCGTTCTCCTCCAGCTCGACCGCCGCCGAGCGGAAGCGCTTGCGCAGCACGAAGTTCACGACCCGCTGGTTGGGCCGGTAGCCGTAGGCCAGGGCGGTGGCCGGCGGCAGCACGTCCATGCGCTCGATCGCCTGGCTCGGCAGCCCGCTGATCTCCGAAAAGCCCGAAATCCGTCGGCCGTTGGCCAGGTAGATCGGCGGCGGCGCGTCCGGCTCGCCGGTGGTGATCTCGGGCGCCAGCAGGGCGACCAGGTCCTCGATGGTGCTGGCCCCGGTGGCCTGGATCTCGGAGGCGTCCAGCGTCAGTTCCGGTTGGGCCGGCCCCCGCGCCTTGCCGCGCGTCCCCTTGACCACCAGGCTATCGACGAGGCCGGTCTGCTCGCTCTCCGGCGGAGGCGGGTTGGTAACCGGTGTCTCCTGCACCGGCGCGGCGACCTGCAAGAGCGCCAGAACGCTGACCAGAACCATGGAAATCGCCCCAACGCGGTTCGCTGAAAGCCCTTGGGTTTCCTATGTCGAGCTTGAGGAACTCGCAAGCGCACAAAGACGTGTCATCCCGGCCGCAGCGCAAGCGGAGAGCCGGGCCCCAGGGCGACCGCCTTGCGCCGGCCCCTGGGTCCCGGATCGCGCAAGCGCGTCCGGGATGACACGATTTGCGTGGAGCGACCTACTTCCGCTTCGGCGTGTAGGGCTTCTGTTCGCGCCAGGCCTGGGCGAATTTCTCCAGGTCCTGGTCGACGGTGTCGGGCAGCGTCACGACCAGGCGGGCCAGGAGGTCGCCGCGCTTGCCCTTGGCGTCGGGCATGCCGCGCCCCTTCAGGCGCAGGGTCTGGCCGCTGTTGCTGCCCCTGGGCACGTTCAACATGACATTGCCGTCGGGGGTCGGGGCCTCGACCTTGCCGCCCAGCACCGCGTCGGGGATCGAGATCGGCAGGTCCATGACCAGCGCCTCGCCCTCGCGGCGATAGATCGGGTGCGGCTTGACGGCCAGTTCGATCAGGGCGTCGCCCGCCCCGCCGCGACCGGCCTGGCCCTGGCCCTTCAGCCGCAGGGTCTGGCCTTCCTGGGCCCCGACCGGGATGGTGACGTCGATCGTGCGGCCGTCCGAGAAGGCCACGCGCTTCTTGCCGCCCTTGATCGCCTCTTCCAGGTCGATGTCCAGCCGCGCCTTGATGTCCGCGCCCTTGGGCGAGAAGCCCGCGCCGCCGCCACCGCCGAACGGGCCACGCCCGCCGCCCGCGCCGCCGCCGAACATGCCGCCGAACAGGTCGGAGAGATCGATCTCTGGCCCCTCGTTCGAGCGATGGAAGCCGCCCTGGCCGAAGCCCCCGCCGCCGAACGGGCCGTTGCCGGGCTGGCCGCCGAAGCCGCCGCGCATGGTCTCACGACCGTCGGCGTCGATCTGGCCCAGGTCGAACTTCTTGCGCTTCTCGGCGTCGCCGACGATGTCGAACGCGGCGCTGACCTGCTTGAACTTCTCTTCCGCCTTCTTGTCTCCCGGATTGGTGTCCGGGTGATGCTGCTTGGCGAGCTTGCGGAACGCCTTGCGGATCTCGTCCGCGCTCGCGGTCCGGGAAACGCCGAGTTCCTGATAGGGGTCGCGCGCCAAGGAAGGTCCTCTTGAAGGTGGGCCCAGCGAATGGGGAAGGTTGGGTAACGCCCTCCATCTAGAACGTCCAGCGCGGCGCGCAAGGGCAGATGTTGCAATTTTATCACAGAACTATGCTCGCCGAGGCGCCCCAGCCGTAAAGCGCGCCGCCTTGCGCCATTTCCAGACGCGCCGAAGCCGACGGCGCGTCGGCAGTCCGCATGGCGGCGGTGTAGACGAAGGCGGGCGTCGCGACCTCGACCTCGCGCAGCACGGCCGCGCCGTCCAGCACCCGGATCCGATAGCGCTCGACGCCTTCACTCAAGGGGATCTCGCCTTCCCAGACGTCGCCACCGGTCCGGGCGCGGCGGATCCACGAGACGCGCAGGTCGCCACCGACCAGGCGCTTGCTCAGGTGCGCCGGAGCCAGCGGCCGCAGAGCCCGGCCGGACCAGACGGTCGACACCTCGCTCATCGCCGCGCCCGAGGGCGGCCCGCCCGCCGGGGCGGCGCGAACCAGAAGCGGCGTCCCGCGCTCGAAGGCCGCCACGCTCATCGGGACCACCGCCTCGTCCAGCAGCACCACGGGCGCGCTGGCCGGGATCACGGCCTCGGTCGCCGCCCCGTCGCGCTGGCCACGCAGCAGGCCCGACAGCCGCCAGACGTCCGGCGCGATAAGCTCGGCGGCCTGGAAGGCGATGACTTCCCAGTCGCCGGACGCGGCGCGGATCGCCAGGGCGTTGCCGCCAGCCAGCACGGCGGCCAGCCGCGCCGAAGCCAGGGCCGTTCCCTCCATCCGCACGGTCAGGCTCTGGCGCGAGACGCGGTGCGGCGAGGCCGGCGGCAGGTCGGTCACGGTCACGCCCAGGGTGGCTGGCGCGGCGAGCCGGGCGCGGACGGTCAGGGTCTCGACCCCGGCCCCGGCGTGGACGTCCAGCGGCCGCCACGGCTCGCCGGCGGCGGCGACCAGGGGCCTTACGTCGTCGGAAAGCGCCCCGTCAGAGGGCAGGTCCAGCACGTAGAACACCGGCGGCGCGGCCGGGTCACGCGGCGGGGCCGGCGTCCAGTCGACGCCGCCGACCACGCCATAGCCGGCCAGGGCTGGGACCAGGGTGGCGCGCGGCCGCTCGTCCAGGTCCAGCCGCTGGACCCGCCAGGTCGCGCCGTCCAGCGCCAGGCGGTCGCCGGCCTCGAAGCGCAGCGCGGCCGAGGGCGACAGCCGCACGATCCGCGCGCGCCGGGCGGCCTCGTCGGCGGCCAGCATGCGCTGGGCCACGGCCTGGGCCTCGGACGCGGCCAGCAAGATCGGCGCGTCGGCGTCGCGGGTCCCCTGCCCCGCCTCGCGGCGCACGACCAGGGCCCCGACCTGATAGTCGCGGGCGGCGTCGATGAAGCGCAGGCGCAGGGCCTCCGCGGCGGGCTCCAGCACCCGCGCCTCGGTTTCGGTCGCCCCATCATCCGGCAGCGCCAGGTCGTCCTCGACGAGCGCCGCCGTCGGACGACCGGCGCGGCTGAGCATCTTGACGTGATCGCCGCGCTCGACCGGGTCCAGGGCGAAGGCCTCGGTCAGCGGAGCCAGCGCGTCGCGCAGCCGCATCGGCCGGTCGACGACATAGCCGCCGACGGCGCCGCCCGCCTCACCGGGATCGATCGTGACGCCGGCCCGCGCGCCCAGGGCCTGGATCAGCTCGGGCAGCGGCGCGATCCCGGCCCGGCCGGTCAGCCAGTGGCCCAGAACCCAGTTGCCGCCGTCGCTCCAGACGTCGGAGCGGGCCGGAAAGTCGGGGAACGGCCGGGCGTCCCAGCACCAGGCGCTGGCCGCCTCGACCATCGGCCCGCCATAGACGCTCGACACCGGATTGGCCGCCGGCTCGGCCAGCCAGGCCAGCACGGCCTCCAGGTATCGCCGCTGACCGAAGTCGTCGCGCTCGCCGGTCGAATAGGGCGGCAGGAAGCTCTCCGAACTCTTGGGGTCGATGAACAGGTTCGGGGAATTGCTGCCCTTGTCGACGGCCGGACAGCCGAACTCGGTCAGGCGGATCGGCTTGGACATCGGGACCCAGGCCGTGGGCGTCGCCGCGCGCACGCCGGCCGGGCGGTCATGGTGCGGGTTGCTCCACCACGCCTTCAAGTCCTTGGCCCGGAACATCCAGGCCTCGCCATGGGCGCCGTCGGTGATCGGGCTGCGGACCTGGGCGTCGCGGGCGGCTTGACTGGCATAGTACCAGTCGAAGGCCTCGCCGCCGGTCAGGCCGGCGCGCAGATAGGCGCCGTCGTGCGGGCCGAGGAAGCCGGCGGTGGCGTCCAGATGCGTCTCGCCCTCGCGCCAGTCGGTCACCGGCGGATACCAGTCGACGCCGACGAAATCGATGTTCGAATCGGCCCAGAGCGGATCCAGATGGAACACCGCGTGGCCCGTGCCGTCAGCCGGCTGGTGACCAAAGTACTCCGACCAGTCGGCGGCGTAGCCCAGCTTGGTCGCCGCGCCCACGACGGCGCGGACCTCGGCCGCCAGGCTCTTCAGCTTGGCGACCGCCGGATAGGTCCCGCCCGCGCCGCGCACGGTGGTCAGGCCGCGCAGCTCCGAGCCGAGGACGAAGCCGTCGACCCCGCCCGCCTGGACCGCCAGCGACGCCTGGTGCAGCACCATGCGGCGCAGGCCCCACGCGCCGTCGAAGAAGGCGGCGACCTGGCTGGTCGCGGCGGCCGTCCCGTCCGCGCCGGCCTCGCAGGTGATGCGGCCGCGCCAGGGATAGGTCGGCGTGTCCATCAGGATGAACGGATACAGCGTCACCTTCAGCCCGCGTCGCTTCAGCTCGGCGATGGCCTGCAGCACCACCGCGTCGGCCGGCGTGCCGTCATAGGCCGGAGCCCCGTCCTTCAGCGAGATCAGGTGCGCGCCCGCGCGGTCGACGCCGGCCACGCTCCAGGTCAGCGGCAGGGTGTCCTTGACCGCGCCCTCGACGCCCGGCCGGATCTGGCACGCGCCGCAGCGCAGGTCGGTCCCGAACCAGGCGACGACCAGGGTGACGTGATCGACATTGGGCAGCTGGGCCTGCAGCTGGTCCAGAGCCACCACCAGATCGGGCCGGCCCTCGGCGTTGTGAACGCTCTCGGACGCCGTCCGGGTCAGGCCCTCGCGGCGCAGAACCGTTTCGGTGGCGTAGACGAATTCACCCGCGCCCGGGATCAGACACACGCCGTTCAAGCGATCTTCCAGCCCCGGCGGCGCGCCGCTGGCGCGCGGCCGGCGGAACACCTCGAACGACAGCTGCGGCGGGCGGTTGCCATAGGGCTCCAGCGGCAGATCCTCGAACACCACATAGGCCACGCCGCGATAGGCCGGGGCCTCGCTTTCGATCGCGGCGATCAGCGGGTCGGGCGCCTGGTCCTCGGTCCCGCGATGCACGCGCATCGTCGCGCCCGACAGGTCCATGACCTTGCCGTCGGCCCAGACCCGCCCGATGCCGTCGATGGGTCCTTCGGCCACGGCGACGGCGAAAGACAGGCTGTAGGCGTAGCTGGTAGTCTTCTGGCCCTTGGAGCCGCCGACCCGGCCCTCGACCCGCTTCTCGCGAAAGCGCGCGGCCCAGATCACCTGGCCGCCGACGCGGGCGCGGCCGAACACGCAAGGCAGGGCCGCGCCCTCGGCCGCCCCGGTCAGGCGCAGCTCGGGGATACGCGGCCCGACCTGGCGGCCCGACCTGGCGGGCGGGGCTGAGCGCGCTGATCGCCGCCTGGTCGACCGCCGCGCCCAGGGCCGCCCCGACCACGGCCCCTAAGGGTCCGCCGATCGCCGAGCCGACGCTGGAGAGGATGACTTGGGCCATGAGGGCTCCTAGCGGGAGGGAAAACGGAAGGCCGCGACCAGGCGCTCGCGCCACCAGCGGCCCGGCACGCTCTCGACGCACGCCCGGCCCCAATAGGCATGGATCATGCGGTCAGGGCCGGACTGGATCGCGCAGTGCTTGGCGGCCGCGCCAGGGGCCATGCGGAAGGCCAGGACGTCGCCGGGCCGGGCGGCGGATAGCGGAACGGGCTCGAGCCAGCGGCCGAACGCCTCGAGCAGCAGCTCACGCTCGCCGACCTCGGCCCAGTCGGGACGGTAGGGCGGCGGCGCCTCGGGCTCGACGCCGTGGAGCGCGCGCCAGACGCCGCGCACCAGGCCCAGGCAGTCGCAGCCGGCGCCGAGGGCCGAGGCCTGGTGGCGATAGGGGGTGCCGAGCCAGGGGCGGGCGTGGGCGAGGACGGAAGTCTGAAAATCCTCCCCCCAGCGGGGGAGGTGTCGGCCCGCCAGGGACGACGGAGGGGGAAGCGACAAGGCCGCGAGATCTTCCCCCTCCGGCCCTTCGGGCCACCTCCCCCGCTGGGGGGAGGATTGGAGAGCGCCCCTCACCGCCGCCCGCCGTCGTTGCGTTCGCCCTCGGCGGGGTACAGCGTCAGGAAGTCCTCGCCGGGCGCGGTCGGGAAACCCCGGAAGTTGACGCCGTTGGCGAAGGTCCCCACGCAGGTCGCCCAGCGCTTGTCGCAAGTCGCGCCGGCCGGTGGGGTGATCCCGCAGCGGCCGTCACCCAGCCGCGCGTCGCAAAGCCGGGTGAACGTCCGCCCCGCCACCCGCTCCAGCTCGGCCAGCGGCCCGGCCAGGGTCGCCTTGAACGCCTCGCCGTCGCGCGACACCGCCGCGATGGTCGCGGTCCACAGGCGCACCAGCCGGCTCGGCGCGCGCCAGTCTACGCGCAGCGCCGCGACGCGAGCCCCGTCATAGAGCCCGGCGGCCAGGTCGGTTTGGGTGATCCCGGCGTCGTCCAGCACGCCCAGCACGGCGTTCTGCCCGGCCGCATAGCCGGCGGCGCTCTCGCTAGCGCCCGGGCTCCAGCCGCCGCCGGCCCGGCAGGTCACCCCGTCGACGATCAGGTCGCGGTCATGGTCGGTGAACCCCAGCCTGACCCCGTCGGCGCGGATGACGATCCAGGCCTGGCACAGCCGGGCGGGATCCAGGCCTTCGGGAAGCGCGCGCATCAGACCCGCACCTCGACCAGGGCGCAGGCGGCCACCCGGCCGGCGGCGAAGCCCTCCAGCGTCACGTCCAGCCGATCGAGGTCGAAACGCACCGGCGTGTCGAACTCGAACCCCGCCGTCACCGCCGCGCCGGCGGCCGGGGCCGTGGTCAGGGTCACCAGGCCCGTCGTCGCGTCGACCGCGAAGGCGCCGGCAGCCAGGGTGAGGCCGGCCACCGCGACCTTCACCGTGCCGGCGACCGGCTTGGCGATCGGCCGGACCACCGCCTCGGGCCCGGTCCCGTAGATCTTGGCCAGTTGGAACACCTTGCGCGCGCCGTCGCCGGTCCCCAGCGCCTGGTCGCTCGCCGTCGGCTGGGCCGAAGGGAGACAGGACTTGAAGTCCGTCGGGTCGCGGAACCGGAAGCCCGACAGCCGCCCGCCCCGCGCCTCGAAGAAGGCGACCAGCTCGGCCACCTCGTCCAGCGGCCGGGCGGCGGTGGCGATCAGGTAGCGGCGGCGGCCCAGGGTCCACGGACTGGTGCGCCGTTCGAAGCCGGACGCCAAGGTCACGATCTCGGTCCGCCGCTCGATCCCACCGGTGCAGCCGAACGCCAGGCGCGCGGGCAGGCGCGCCTCATGGAACTCGCTCATGGCGATCCTCCACTCACGAAAAGGTTTGCGAGAAATTTGACGGGAAGCGGAGCCGTAGCGGGTCGAACGCCATTAAGACTGCGTCATGACCCGCTTTTCACTTCAAGCGCGGGTCGCCCGGCCCTAGGTATGGGGTCGAGATTGGAGACCAAGATGGATTGGAAGACCCTGTTCCTGTCGCCGGAAGGCCGCATCGGCCGCCAGGCGTTCTGGATCGGTTGGCTTTGCCTGCTGGGCGCGAACGTCGTGGCCAACGCCGTGCCGGTGTTCGGCCATGTCGTGGCCCTGGCGCTGATCTATCCCAGCGTCTGCATCCACTCCAAGCGCCTGCACGACATGGGTCAGACCGGCTGGTGGCAGCTGCTGCCGTGGGTGCTGGGCCCGGTCCTGGTGTTCGGCGCCGTCGCCTCGGTCGGCATCTCCGCCGTGATGACGGCCTTCAGCGGCGGTGAGCCTTCGGCCGCCTTGTTCGCCACGATCGGCGGCCTGGCCATGTCGATCTTCATCGCCTTCGCCATCTGGCTGGCCTTCACCCTGTGGGTCGGCTGCAGCAGCGGCCAGGCCGGCGACAACCAGTACGGCCCGCCGCCCACCGACACCGCGGCGGTGGCGCTGTAGCTACAGGCGCCGCGCCCCCAGGCTCACCGCCCGCGCCAGGGCCTGGGCGATCTGGGCGTCGGAGCGGATCAGGCCGGGCGCGTCGCCGCCCTGGACATTGACCGTCACCGACACCCCGCCGGCCGTTCCGACCGGCTCAACGCTTCCGGCCGAGGCCGGACGGAACAGCTCCGGCCCGCGCTCGCCGACCAGATAGGCGCCGCCGGGCAGCACGGGGCCGCCGTCGGCCCTCGCGCCCGAAAAGCTGTTCGACAGAACCTCCGCAAGGCCCCCGCCCTTCAGCGCCGCTCCGGCCGCGCCCAGGACCGCGCGGGCCAGTTCGGCCAGCGAGACCTGGCCGTCCGAGGCCGCCCGGGCCAGCGACCGGGCCAGAGAGGTTCCGGCGCGGGCGAAGGCCTCGTCGATCGAGCGCGCGGCCCGCTCGGCCGGGGCCTTCAGGGCGTCCAGGGCCGCCGCGGCCTCGGCGGCGCGGGCGGGGACGGTTCCAAGCCCATCCTGTTCAAAGCTCATGGGGGCGTCTCCTCGTCGGGATAGCGGGCGATCAGGGCGCAGAGGTCGGTTCGCGACAGGACCGGCGCGGGCGGGGCCTCGGTCAGGACGCGCCACTCGACCAGCGACAGGCGCCAGAAGGCCTCGGGGGCCAGGCCCAGATGCAGCGCCAGCCGCAGCGGCTGGACCCAGCTCATGCGCTGGCCATCAGCGCGGCGGCCAAGGCGCTGGCGGCCTCCTGGACCGTGGCGCGGGCGCCGATACCGGGATCCTCGCCGCCGCCGTCCAGCAGGGCGGCCAGGATGGCGAACAGCTCGGCCGCCGACAGGGTCGCGATGCGCTCGGGCAGCTGCGACCAGTCCGACAGGCTCAAGGCCGCCTCGATCCGCGCCAGGGCGCCCAGGGTGAGGCACAGGCGACGCGGCGCGCCGGCGATCGTCACGACGACTTCGCCGCGCGCGGGGTTGGGGGGCAGCATGGGACAACTTTCGCAAATCCTCCCCCAGCGGGGAAGGTGTCGACGCAGTCGACGGAGGGGGAAAAGGCCGGGCCAGGAGAACTTCCCCCTCCGGCCTTCGGCCACCTCCCCCCTTGGGGGAGGATTTAGATCGCCGTGAACGTCACCGCCCCGGCGCTCGCCAGGCTCAGCGCGAAGGCGGCCTCGCCGTCGTGTTCGCCGGCGTATTCCAGCGCCGCGACGACGAACGGCCCCTCCAGCTGGCCGAAGTCGGGGATCACCAGCCGCCACACACGCGCCGACTGGTCGAAGAAGCTGGTCCGCACCTGGGCGTCCGAGGCGGCGTCGCGGAAGATCCCCGAGCCCGACACGGCCACCGACTTGACCCCCGCCCCGGCCAGCAGCTCGCGCCAGCGGCCGGTGCTGTCGCTGTCGGTGGCGTCGATGGTCTTGGCGTTCAGGCTGATGGTCCGGGCGCGCAGGCCCGCGACGGTGTGGAAGGTCGGGGTGGCGGCCCCGTCGCTGATCTTCAGCAGCATGTCCTTGCCGGCTTGGGCGGCCATGGTCGTCTCCGTATGTCAGGGAAGCTCGGTGACCGCCCGCACGCGGACGATCCCCAGGGTGGTCTCGCGGTCGGCGCCGGCGAAGCAGTCGGCGTAGGGCACGCGCAGCGTGACCAGCCGCCGGCCGCTCAGGGAGGGCTTGGCGTCGTGCAACGCCGCGCGGACGGCCGCGACCAGGGCGCGGGCCTCCTCGGGTCCGCCGAAGCGGCTGGCGCAGGTCAGGGTCAGGACGTGCTCGATCCCGTCGCCCTCGGGGAGCGGCCGGCCCTCCGACCGGGTGACGACGACGCAGGGATAGGTCGGCAGGCGCGGACTGGTGGCGTGGATCCGCTGGCCGGCGAGGGCGGTGACGGCGGGCGCGGCCTTCAGCGTCGCGACCACGGCGTCGATCAGGGGCTTGTCGGTCACAGCCGGGCCTTTCGATAGGGGGTCAATCACGGCTCGACGAGCGCGAGCGAGGGGTCGCCCGCATCACCCAAGGACGAGCGATGCTCGTAGGCGTGGGCGACCAGGGTCAGGACGGCCAGGCGCAGCGGCGCGGGGCTCGCGGCGGTCAGGGCGACGCCGGCGGCGGCCGCGACACGCGCCTCGGCGGCGTCGATCAGGATCGTGAGGACGGCGTCCTCCGCCGCGTCAGGCACGCGCAGGAACGCCCGGGCCTCGGCCAGGGTGAGGGATTGGGGCATGTTGGGGGTGCTTTCGGGAAATCCTCCCCCCAGCGGGGGAGGTGTCGGCCCGGAGGGACGACGGAGGGGGAAGAGGCAAGCGCTCAAGCCCTTCCCCCTCCGTCCGCTTCGCGGACACCTCCCCCGCTAGGGGGAGGATGGGATCACGACGCCGCGAATTTCAGCAGCTTCACGGCGTCGAAGTTCTGCACGCCGCCGCCGACGCGCTTGGTGGTGTAGAACAGCACGTGCGGCTTGGCCGAGTACGGGTCGCGCAGCACCCGCACGCCGGCGCGGTCGACGATCAGATAGCCCTTCTCGAAGTCGCCGAACGCCACCGACAGGCTGCTCGCCGCCACGTCGGGCATGGCCTCGATCTCGGTGACCGGGAAGCCCAGAAGGGACGCCGACTGGCCCGGCTGCAGGGCCGCGTTCCAGATGTAGTTGCCTTGCGCGTCCTTGAACTTGCGCACCGCGCTGACCGTGCGGCGGTTCATCACGAAGCGGCCGTTCTGGCGGTACTGGGTCTTGGTCGCGTAGATTAGGTCGATCAGCTTGTCGGTCGGGTTCGACGCCGTCCAGCCGCCGGCCACGCCGGTCGCCAGATAGCCGACCTGGCCCCAGGTATAGGTCGCGTCCGGCGCGGCGGTGTAGGCCAAGAGGCCCTTGGGTTTGTTGACCCCGTCGCCGGTCACGAAGGCCGTGGTCTCCTGGGCGGCGAAGGCGTCCTGCACCTCCTCGGCCAGCCACTCGTCGATGCTGACATAGGCGTCGTCCAGCAAGGCCTGGGTCGCGGCCGGGCTGGCGTAGAGTTCGCCGGCCGGGAAGTCGATGACGTCCAGGGTCGGCGCGGTGGTCTCGGGCCGCGCCGCGGTCTCGGCCACCCAGGCGGCGGCCAGGCCCGTCGGCGACACCGGCTTGCGGAACGTCCCGGCGCCGATGGTGCGGACCTGGCAGATCTCGCGCATCGGGCTGGTCGCCGCCAGGCGACGCAGGATCAGCCGTTCCAGCTCCGGCGGGGCGACATAGCCGCCGGCGGTGGCGACGCCTTCGGACAGACCCTTGGCCTCCAGCAGGCTCGCGGCGGTCTCGCCGGTCTTCACGTAACGGTCGAAGGCGGCCTTGCGCTCGTCCACCTGCGCCAGCGGCGCCTCGCCCGAAAGCGAAGGCCTGCGCAGATCGCTCATCAGCCGGTCCAGCCGCGTCTGGGCCTGGGCGACGGCCTCGTCGATGCGGCCGACCTTTTCTTCCAGCAGGACGTCGGCCCGCTTGGTCTCGATCGCGGCCAAGCGCTGGTCGTTGGCGGCCTTGAAGCTCTCGAACGCCGACAGGACGTCCGCCAGCGCCGCGCGGGCCTCGGGCGAGGCCGCGTGTTTGGTTTCCTTCATGGGGATCTCCGGAAAAGCCCCTCCCCTCGATGGGGAGGGGTTGGGGTGGGGTGATGCGGCGATGGCCGCGTCCCGGGTTTCGGAATGGAGGCCGCGGCGCCGGCGGGGACCTTCCGGAACCGCCGCGTCACCCCCATCCCTGCCCTTCCCCCATCAAGGGGGAAGGGAATTTCAGCCGACCGTCAGACGCGCGCCCGGCAGCATCGGAAACGTCACGATCGACACCTCCCACAGCTCGACGCGGGACAGCACGCGCAGGCGGCCTTGCGTCCGCGCCTTCACCTGGCGGAAGCCGATGGAGAGGCCATCCAGGGCCCCGGCCTCGACCAGGGCGGCGACCAGGCGGCCGCGCGGGGTGGTCCGCAGGATCCGCCCCCGCACGAACAGACCCTTGGCGTCCTCGACCACCGCGTCCCAGACCCCGACCGGCTCGGTCTCGTCGTGCTGGTGCAACATGGCAACCGGCGTCCCTTCGGCCAGGCTGGCGGCGAAGGCCCCCGCGGCGGTGACGTCGTCATTGAGGTCGCGCGTCCAGAACAGCGACGCGTAGCCCTCGATCCTCAGGTCAATGTCCATCGGCGCGCTCCAGCCTGGCTTCGATGCGGGCCAGGCTCTGGCGGCTGGCGGTCGCCTGCTCCTCCAGCCGCGCCAGGCGCTCGGCGACCGGGGCCTGGACCTCGAGCCGGCGCTGCATCTCATCGATCCGGGCCGAGGCCTTGCCGGCCCACAGCAGGGCGGCGGCGGCCTGGATGGCCAGGGCCACCAGCACCGCGGCCGAGACCGAGCGATCCAGGCGCCAGTTCCCCGGCATCTCGGGGGAACGCGCGCTCAAGACGCCGCCTCCAGTCCCGCCAGCCGTCGCCGCTCGGCGTCGGTCAGGAAGGACGCGGTCTCCAGCCGGCTCCACAGGGCGTCGCGCTCGGCCGACAAAGCCGGGACAGCGTCCAGGTCGGGCGCGATGCGCGCGCCGGGGAACTTGGCGGCCAGCCAGCCGGTCAGGGCCCGCGCCGCCCGCTCGGCCAGCGGAACCACCGTTCCGCGCCAGAAGGCGGCGTTGGCCTCGCGATAGTTGGCGTAGGTGTTGTCGCCGGGAATGCCCAGCAGTTGCGGCGGCACGCCGAACGCCAGGGCGATCTCGCGGGCGGCGGCGTGCTTGCCCTGCGTGAAGTCCATCTCGGCCGGGGTCAGCGACATGGCCCGCCAGTCCAGCCCGCCTTCCAGCAGCAGCGGCCGGCCGGCATTGGCCTGGCCGGAATGGGCCGAGGCCAGCTCGGTCTTCAGCCGGTCGAACTGCTCGTCGGTCAGGCGGTCGCCGGCGTCTTTGCTGGAATAGACCAGCGCCCCTGAGGGCCTAGCGGAGTTGTCCAGCAGCGCCTTGTTCCAGGCGCTGGAGGCGTTGTGGACGTCGATCGCGAAGGCGGCCGCCTCCAGCGGCGAGAAGCCGTAGTGGTCGTTGGTGGGGTTGAACAGCTTCAGGTGCAGGACGGGCAGCCAGCCGTCGGCGTCGCGGCCGATCCGCGCGGTGCGTCCGGCGGCCTGGTAGTCGTAGGCCAGCGGCCAGCCGCGCGGCCCGGGGATCACGGTCATCCGGTCGGGCCGCAGGGCGTAGAGCTCGCTGGGCTGAGCCTCGCCGGCCGCCTCGAGATAGGCGTTGCCGGCCACCTGCAGGCTGCCGAAGAACGCCTCCATCAGGTCGGGCCCGCCCTGCTCGGGGTTGGGCCGGTCCAGCAGGCGCTTCAGCGGATGGTCGTCAGCGCGGCGTCCCTCGACGAACACCGCCAGCGGCGTCGCCGCTGCGGCCTCGGCGATCATCCGCGTGCAGCGATAGGCCACGGGGTTCCTGGCGAACCCTTCGGCCGCCAGCGCGCCATAGTCCCGCGGCGTCCACTGGGGACGGCCTCCGGTGGTCAGCGCGATCAGCCGCGCGGCGCGGGAGTCCTTCGCCTCACGCTGGGGCGTGGGCGGGCGGGGTTTGAAGAGGGGCATGGTGATGGGCTCCGGGGTTCGGAGTTGAGAACAAATAGGAAACACGATAGGGTGGCGGCGAGACAGATGCTCGCTCTCCTCCCCCTCTGGGGGAGGTGTCGGCGAAGCCGACGGAGGGGGAAGTGACACGACCCGAGAAGTCGCGGATCGCCCGCGCACGGAAGCTCCGCCGCGAGATGTCGTTGCCGGAGGTTCTGCTGTGGACGGCATTACGCGGCGCTCGCCTGGACGGTCTCAAGTTCCGTCGCCAACATCCCGTCGGTCCGTACGTGCTCGACTTCTATTGCCCGGCGGCTCATCTGGCCGTCGAGATCGACGCCTGGTCACACGGCGCGGAAGATCGTCCAGAACAGGACGCAATCCGTGACATGCGGCTGGCCGAACGCGGCGTTCACACGCTGCGGATTCCTGCCGGCGAAGTCCTGCGATCCGTAGACGACACGCTGGCGACCATTCTCGAAACGGCCCGGCCCTGGACACTCAATCCTCCCCCCAGCGGGGGAGGTGTCGGCCCGTAGGGACGACGGAGGGGGAAGAGGCCGGGCCAGGACAACTTCCCCCTCCGGCGCTGCGCGCCACCTCCCCCGTTGGGGGGAGGATCTTGATTACAACGCCCTCAATCTCGGTCTGTGGGTCTGGCCCAGCATCAGCTCGCTCATCGCCCAGACCAGGGCGTCCGCGCGGTCGGGGCTGTGCTCCAGGTCCCCAGACCCCAGCGCCATCAGCTCCTCCTCCAGCGCCGCGAAGGCGCCGCAGTGGAGGACCCTTCCCTGCTCGTACAGGGCCGCCACCGGTTCGGCCCGCGCGCGCTTGCCGATCGAGGCCCTCACCAGCTTGACCCGGCACGGCGGGTCGGCCTGGGCCAGCACCGCGCGGACCATGTCGCCGCCCTGGTTGGCCTCGGCCACGAGGGCGTCGGCGCTCCAGGCGCGGGCGGCGGCCACGGCCTTGGCGGCCCAGCCGGCGGGCGAGAGACCGCGCGCGGTCTCGTCGGCCAGGACGAAGGCGCGGTCGTCGCGCCGGCCGACCACGACGATCCCGCAGGCGTCGCCGGTGGCCGTGGCCGGCGGGTCCACCGCCACCACCACGCGGTCCAGCCGCGCCGGCCGGGCCGCCCGGCAGCGGGCCAGGTCCTCGGCGCGGAACAGGCCTCCGTCGGTCTCGACGATGATCCCGTCCAGTTCCTGGGCGGCCAGGCGCGTGCCGCCGTAGAGGCCTTGCAACGTGCGCAGGAAGGCCGGCGCCAGGTTGCTGGCGTTCAGCGACGTCCCGGCGCGGGTCAAGGACACGCCCGGCTCGGCCATCAGCATCTTCAGGGCCCTGATCGGGCGCGGCGTCGAGGTCACCACCAGGCGCGGATCCCCGCCCAGCCGCAGGCCGAAGCGCAGCATGGCCAGGGTCTCGGCCGGCTTGGGCCAGGCGCAGAACTCGTCGGCCCAGGCGGCGTGGAACTGGGGCCCGCGCAGGCTGTCGGGATCCTCGGCCGAGAAGGCGTAGGCGACCGCGCCGTTGGGCCAGACCAGACGCCGGCGCGAGGCTTCCCAGCGCGGGCGGAACAGCGGCCCGCCCATCGCCTTCAGCCCCGACGGCCCCTCGATCATCACCTCGCGCACGTCGTGCAGGGTGGAACCGACCAGGGCCAGGATCGGATGGGCCAGGGCGTTTCGGGTGATCCAGCCCGCGCCGGCGAAGGTTTTGCCCGCGCCACGCCCGCCCAGCAGCAGCCAGGTGCTCCAGGGCTTATGCTCCGGCGATTGCTGATGCTCGAGTGGTTCAGCCAGGATCGCGCTGAGCAGCCGCTGCTGGTCCAGCGGAACCAAGTCCGCCGTCGCCGCCGCCATCAGCCTGATCAGTTCGCCGCTTTCTCTCGACGAGATCAGCGATGCGAGCGAAGCGGGCGACAAGAGCGGCCTGAAGTTCCTCGGGGTCGTCCGGGATGTCGGCATGCATGGAAGCCTCGTCATCGTCATTGGCCGCCTCGTCGGCGGCGGGTTTGGCGTTGGGCTCGGGGACCATGGTCGCGATCGCCTTGGCCGATCGGGCGAAGACCCCGCAGGTGCGGGCCTCCTTCTCGACCTGGGCGATTTCGGTGGGATCCTTGGTCTCTTCGAGCCGGGTCCAGAGGGCGCTCAGTCGCCCCATGAGGCGGTCCTGCAGCGTCTCGCTCCAGTCCCGAACCTCGTCGCGTCTTCCGGCCATGACACAAAGATACGGCGCCAGCGGGCGCGGATCATTCAGGGGGCTGTAAAAGTGAGAAGCCGTTGATTTCGTTGGAGTCGATCTCGCGAATTCCGGGGATTGAGGGGGCTGAATGCTCGTGGTCGGGTCACTTGCCCCCAATCCTCCCCCCAGCGGGGGAGGTGTCGGCGCAGCCGACGGAGGGGAAGAGGCCGGGCCAGGACAAGTTCCCCCTCCGGCGCTTCGCGCCACCTCCCCCGCTGGGGGGAGGATTTTGGGCCCTCACCGCCGATAGAGCCACGCCCCCGGCAGGCCCAGCCGCTCGCACGCCGCCCACGGCGGCGCGCCGGAGATCGGGGTGCGGTCGGCGATCCGGGCCGCCGCGCGGATGACCGGCAGCTCCAGCGGCCGGGGCAGCCATTCGCGGCCCAGGCCCAGCACCGCCCTCGCCTCGCCTGGCACGAGCTCCACCGCCGCCCGGATCAGCGGATGCTGCAAGCGGCTCAGCGGACCGGCGACCTTCACCCCCCGCATCAGCGCCAGGAACTCGAACACGATGTCCGAGCGCTCCAGCCTGGGCAGCATGGCCGCCAGCTGCGCCTCCCATTCCGCCTCCGACGTCGGCGCGCCCAAGGCGCCGTACAGCCGCGCGGCCGGGGCGGCCTCGGCGTAGAAGCGGTCGCGGTCGGCGGCCGACAGCGGCTGGACCAGGGCGTGGTAAGCGTTCAGGAAGCCGAAGCTGGCCGTGGCCTGCACCCAGTCCAGCAGCGCGACGTCGTCGGCGCGATAGGCGGCCCCGTCCGGCGTGGTCCCCGCCACCCGCGCGTGCTGACGGCCGACCCCGGCGATCATCGCCTCCGCCGTCGAGCGCGCGCCATAGACCGTGACCATCGCCGCCAGGCCGGTGCGCTTGAGCCGGCCCAGCGGGTCGGTCTTGAACGAGGAGTATTCCCACACCCCGGTGCGCACCCTCGGCTCGGCCAGCTCCAGGATCACCGCCGTGACCCCGCCGACGAACAGGGCGACCGGGTTCTTGAACACCCGCCATGACACCGAGTCCGGCGCCGCCAGGGCCGGTTCGCCCGCCGGCGCGGTAAAATCGACGCGCGGACCGCCTTGAATCTCGAACAGGGACTTGGCGGCGTCGGCGAAACGGGCTTTCAAGGGCGCCTCCGGCGAAGGGTTTCCTCAGACATAATGCTCAAGCCGGCCGGCGCGCGCATGGACATGTCATGTTAGCGCTCCCATCTATTGGCGCACCAGCAACAGCGGGACGACGAACGTGCATCTGACGGGCGAGCTTCTGATCGGCGGCGAGAGCCGCAAGGGAACCAACGGCGAGATCAAGGGGATCAATCCCGCGACCGGCGAGACCCTGGAGCCCGCGTTCGGCGGCGCGACCAAGGCCGATGTCGAGGCCGCCGCGGCCTTGGCGGCCGAGGCCTTCGCCAGCTACCGCGCCCTCTCGTACGAGACCCGCGCCACGTTCCTGGAGGCCATCGCCGAGCACATCGAGGCGATCGGCGACGATCTGATCGTCCGGGTCATGGCCGAGACCGGCCTGCCCCGTCCCCGCCTGGAAGGCGAGCGCGCCCGCACCACCGGCCAGCTGCGCCTGTTCGCCAGCGTGCTGCGCGACGGCGGCTTCCTGGAGGCCCGCGTCGATCCAGCCCTGCCCGAGCGCAAGCCGCTGCCGCGCCCGGACCTGCGCCTGCGCAACGTGCCGCTCGGCCCGGTGGCCGTGTTCGGCGCCTCGAACTTCCCGCTGGCGTTCTCGGTGGCCGGCGGCGACACCGCCTCGGCCCTGGCGGCCGGCTGCCCGGTCATCGTCAAGGCGCATCCCGCGCACCCCGGGACCTCGGAACTGGTCGGTCGCGCCATCCAGGCCGCCGTCGCCTCGGTCGGCCTGCATCCGGGCGTGTTCTCGATGATCCACGACAGCGGCTACGAGGTCAGCCAGGCCCTGGTCGCCGATCCGCGCGTCAAGGCCGCCGGCTTCACCGGCTCGCGCCGCGGCGGCCTGGCCCTGCTGGCCATCGCCCAGGGCCGTCCCGAGCCGATCCCGCTGTACGCCGAGATGAGCAGCATCAACCCGGTGATCCTGCTGCCCGAAGCCCTGAAGGCGCGCGGCGACAAGATCGCCCCCGACTTCGTGGCCGCCCTGACCCTGGGCGCGGGCCAGTTCTGCACCAATCCCGGCCTGATCCTGGCCATCGACGGCCCCGAGTTGGACGCCTTCGTCGCGGCCGCCGGCCAGGCGGTCGAGGCCGCCCCGGCCGCCGTCATGCTGACGCCAGGCATCTGCAAGGCCTTCGCCCATGGGGTCGCGGCCCTGACCGAGGCCTCGGAAGTGACCACCGTGGCGCGCGGCGTCCCCGGCCCGGACGGCAGCCACACCGGCCGCGCGGCCCTGTTCAGCGTCGCGGCCAAGGATTTCCTGGCCAATCCGCACCTGCACGAGGAAGTGTTCGGCGCGGCCTCGGTGGTGGTCCGCGCCGCCGACCAGGCCGAGCTGGCCAAGGTCATCGACGCCCTGGAAGGCCAGCTGACCATCGCCGTCCACCTGGACGACGGCGACCACGCCCTGGCCGGCGCCCTGCTGCCCGCCCTGGAGCTGAAGGCCGGCCGCATCCTGGTCAACGGCTTCGGCACCGGCGTGGAGGTGGCCAACGCCATGGTCCACGGCGGCCCGTTCCCCTCGACCAGCGACGGCCGCACGACCTCGGTCGGCACCCTGGCCATCGCCCGCTTCCTGCGCCCGGTCAGCTACCAGAACCTGCCGGAAGCCCTGCTGCCGGCCGAGCTGCGGAGCGACAACCCGCTGGGCATCGCGCGGCGGGTCGATGGGAAGGTGAAGCTGGGCTGAGGGGGCGTTAACGCCCCCTCCGTCTCGCCGCCTATCAGCGACGATCCACCTCCCCCGTTGCACGGGGGAGGATGACGCTCCCTCTCCTCCCCCGCTTGCGGGGGAGGTGGCCCGGAGGGCCGGAGGGGGCGTCTCTTTTGCCAGAACACTTAAGCAATCACTTGACCATCCACCCACGCCCCGATACTTAATCCCATGCCTAACCAACAGCCCTCGCTCGACCTGATGTTCCAGGCCCTCGCGGACCCCGCCCGGCGGAGCATGGTCGAGCGGCTCAGCCGGGGTCCCGCCTCGGTGAGCGAGCTGGCGCGGCCGCTGGACATGTCGCTGCCGGCGGTCATGCAGCACCTGGCCATGCTGGAGGCGGGCGGGATCGTGGCGTCGGAGAAGGTCGGCCGGGTGCGCACCTGCCAGATCCAGCCCGACGTCCTGAGCCTCGCCGAACAGTGGATCAACCAGAGGCGCACCCAGTGGGAGCAGCGCCTCGACAGGCTCGGGGCCTTCCTGGCGGCCGAGGACGAGGACACCCAATGACCGACCGCAGCTGCATCCACGCCACCTTCGTCGTCGAGCGCGTCTACGCCGCCTCGCCCGCCCGGGTGTTCGCCGCCTTCGCCGATCCGGAGAAGAAGAAGCAGTGGTTCAAGGGCCCCGACGAATGGGGTCCGCCGGACCAGAAGTACGACTTCCGCGTCGGCGGTGAGGAGCACAGCATCGGCGGACCACCCGGCGAGCCGCCGCACCGGTTCTACAACCGCTACCTGGAGATCATCCCCAACGAGCGGATCGTCTACACCTACTGGATGCACCACGGCGAACCGCTGGCCTCGGCCTCGGTCGCGACGCTGGAGTTCCGGGCCGAGGGCGCCAAGACCCGCGTGGTCGTCACCGAGGTGGGGGCGTTCCTGGACGGCTACTACTCGGCCGAAGGGCGCGAGGAGGGCATCCGGTGGCAGATGGAGGCGGTAGCGAAGGTGGTGGAGGGGTAGGCCTCATCCTTCCGCCCCCTCCGGGGGCGGACGACCTCGCGGAGCGAGGTCAGGTGGGGGCAAGTAACGGGAGTGCGCTCCGAACTTGCCCCCTCCGCGCCTTCGGCGCTCCTCCCCCGGAGGGGGAAGAAGGAGCGCCCCCGCCCCTCAGTGGCTCCCCGCCGCCGGCGGTTTCGCCACCTTGGCCACGTCAGCCTCCGTCACCGGCTTGGCGTAGGTGTTGCCGAAGTGGGTCCGGACATAGGTGATCGCTTCGGCCATCTGGGCGTTGCTCAGCGTGCCGACGAAGCCGGGCATGGCGCCCTTGCCGCCGGTCACCACCATGATCGGATAGGCCGCGCCGGCCAGCTTGGGGTTCTTGGCCAGGGCGGGAATGGTCCCCGCCCCCGTCCCGCCCTTGGCGTCGGCCATGTGGCAGGCCTGGCAGACCGCGCCATAGACCTGCTCGCCGGTCACCGGCTTTGGCGCGCGGACGATGCCGCCGCCCGTATCCCCGCTGGCGGGGGTCTGGGCCATGGCCGGAAAAGCGGCCAGCAGGGCCGTCAGGACGATGAGTTTCCGCATGACCTCAGGCCTCCAGCGCGCGCTTGTGCAGACGGGTGATGGCGTCAATGGAAGACAGCAGCGCCCCCTCCATCCAGCAGCCGACATAGCTGGCGTGCTCGCCGGCCAGCACGATCCGGCGGTCCAGGCCGACCAGGGTCTGGTAGTGCTCCTTGCGGGTGTCCTCGTTCCAGCGGGCGCAGCAGCCCAGGGTCCAGGGCACGCGGCTCCAGGCCACCGAGGCCCCGCTGGCGAACTCCTTGCGGTAGCTGGTCGGGTGGATCACCGAGCCCTGGGCCAAGGCCGCCTCGATCCGCTGTTCGGGCGTCAGGCCGGCCAGGCGATAGGCCCCCATCTCGCGGGCGAAGGCCCCCAGCAGCACCGCCGGCCCGTTCCCGAACATGTTGTTGTTCGGATACGAGATCAGGGCGATCTCCTGGTCGGTGAAGCTGTGGCCGCCATAGATGAAGTCGTCCTCCTCCCAGAAGCGGCGCTTCATCTCCAGGCCGATCTTGACCTGGCCGGAGTACGGCACGGCCTTGATGGCGGCCATCATCTCGTCGGTGACCTGCAGGTCCATCTGGCCCAGGACGCCCAGCGGGATGGTGCAGACGCAGAAGTCGGCCTTGGCGTCGGCGGTCTTGCCGGTGACCGTGTCGGTCCAGGTCACCGCCACGCCCTTGTCGTCCTGGGCGATCTTGCTGACCTTGGCGTTGTAGGTGATCAGGCCCTCGACCTGCTTGGCGAAGGCCTTGCCGATCATGTCCATGCCGCCCACCGGCTGGAACATGGTGGTCTGCATCTCGTGGCCCATGAAGAAGGCCATCGAGGTCCAGACCTGGGGATCCAGCACGTCGTGCAGGCTGTAGAGGTCCTTGGACGGGATCGGCGCGCCGTTCACCCCGCCGCCGCCCGGCCGCTCGAAGCCCCGGTGCGAGGAAGCTCGCAAGCTGGCCGAGTACTTGTAGTCGTTGTCCAGCATCCCCCAGCCCTTCAGGGCTTCCAGCAGCTTGTCGCGGTCCTCCTGGGTGACGGTGTCGTCCAGGGCCTTGGCGTTGACCGACTTGGCCAGCAGCTCGGCGATGTTGCCCTCGAAGTCGGCGGCGGCGGCGTTGAAGCGCACGGGCTTGCCGCCGAACGCCTCGGACGAATGGACCCAGCCCGAGTGGTTGAACTGGATGAACGGCTCCAGGGCCACGCCGAACTGCTTGCAGTAATGCAGCAGGGTGCGGTGGTGGTGGGGGATCCGCCAGGGTCCGGGGTTCAGGTAGTTGCCGGGCGAGAAGGCCACCTTCTGGGTCGCGCCGCCCAGCTCGGTATAGGTATCGCCGCCGCGCAGCGACCAGTTGCGGCCGCCGGCCCGGTTCTGGAACTCCAGGATGGTGACCTTGTAGCCGGCCTTGCGCAGCTCGAACGCCGCCAGCATGCCGGCCAGGCCCGCGCCCAGCACGATCACCGACGCGCCCGGCCGCGCGCCCTGCAGGCTGGGCGGACCGTGGAACTGGGTCTCGGCCGCGTGGCCCAGCGTGGTCATGGCCTGGTACAGCGCCGCCGTGCCGCCGACCTTGGCGATGGCGGAAAGAAGCTGACGCCGGGTCGGCGCCCCTGAACGCGAATCCATCGAAACCCCATCCCCAACTGACAGGGCCTCAGGGGCGCACGCGGCGGCGGGCGGGCGCGAGGGGCGCGGGGCCAGAAGTGGGCTGACGGGGGCGAGGTTTCCGAATTATCGGGCGCCGCGAGGGGGAAGGTGCGCGCGGAGTGGGCAGGTCGAGAAGATCCCCTCTCTCTTAGAGAGAGGGAGGGGCCCGCCGCGAAGCGGTGGGAGGGTGAGTGGTTTCACCCTGTCCGAACGAAGTGCTGAAAGATCGTCCGCGAGCCTGCAAGGTTTCCAGGAGAGCTTCGGGACTGCCCGGCTGACCGCGTACCCACTCACCCTCCCACGCCTTGCGGCGTGGGCCCCTCCCTCTCTCCATGAGAGAGGGATTCCCGCTACGGCAAGGCGTACGCCACCAGGACGTCGTTGATCTTGGTCTCCATGAAGTGGTGGCCGCCGGCCATGATCACCAGGTACTGCTTGCCGCCGACCTCGTAGGTCATCGGCGTGGCCTGGCCGCCGCCCGGCAGGACGTCGGTCCACAGGGTCTTGCCGGTCTTGAGGTCGACCGCGCGGATCAGGTCGTCGGTGGCGGCGGCGATGAAGATCACCCCGCCGGCCGTGACCACCGCCCCGCCGTTGTTGGGCGTGCCGATCTCGATCGGCAGGTGCGAGGCGATCCCGAACGGGCCGTTGTTGCGGGCCGAGCCGAACGGACGATCCCACAGGGTCTTGCCGGTGCGCAGGTCGATGGCGGTGAGGCCCCCGTACGGCGGCTCCTTGCACAGCAGGCCCGTCAGCGGCAGGCGCCAGCCGGCGTTGACGTCGATGGCGTAGGGCGAACCCCACTGCGGATCGCCCGCCCCTTCGGCGCTCTTCTTCATCGAGCCGCCGCGCTCCTCGCCGCGCGGGGCCCAGCCCTTCTTGTTGGCCTCGTCGCGCGGGACCAGGCGGTTGTAGTTGGGCATGTCGTTGTAGTTGGCGACGATCACGCCGCGCACCGGATCGACCGCGATGCCGCCCCAGTCCGAGCCGCCGTTGTAGCCGGGATATTCGACATAGCGGCCCTTGGTCTCGGGCGGGGTGTAGAAGCCCTTGTAAGTCGCCCGACGGAACTGGATGCGGCATATCATCTGGTCGATCGGCGACATGCCCCACATCTTGGCCTCGGTCAGGTCGGGCTTGCGCAGGGTGTGGTACAGTGAGTGGGGCTGGGTCGGCGCGCGCTGCTCGGGCTCGACGCCGCCTTGCGGGACGGGCTTTTCGACCACGCCGGTCAGGGCGCGCCGGTGCGGCGGTCCAGCACGTAGAGGTCGCCCTGCTTGCCAGGCAGCACCAGGGCCGGAACCGTGGCCCCGCCGGCCGGGAAGTTGACCAAGGTCGCCTGCGAACCGAGGTCGTAGTCCCAGACGTCGTTGTGCACGGCCTGGAACGACCAGACCTTCTTGCCGGTCATCACGTCGAGGGCGACCAGCGAGGTCGAGTGGGCCTTCTCCGGCGGCGAGCGCGAGCCGCTCCAGTAGTCGACGGCGCTGTTGCCCAGCGGCAGGTAGACCAGGCCCAGGGTCTCGTCGCCGCTGGCCGTGGTCCACATATTGGGCGTGCCGCGGGTGTAGGTCTGACCGGCCGGCGGGGCGCCGGTCAGGTCGGGGCGCGCCATGTCCCAGGCCCAGCGCAGCTGGCCGGTGACCGCGTCATAGCCCTGGATCACGCCGGAGGGCGCGTCGCGCCGCTGGCCGTCCAGCACTTGGTGGCCGGTGACGATCACGCCCCGGACGATGGTCGGGGCCGAGGTGATCGAGAACATGCCGGCCGCCGTCGGGCCGATCCCCTGGTTGGTGTCGACTTGGCCGCCGAAGCCGAAGTCGGCGCAGGGCCGGCCGGTGGCGGCGTCCACGGCGATGAGGCGCGCGTCCAGCGTGCCTTCGATGATCCGCTTGGCGCAGGCCTGCTCGGGCGCCGCGCCGGGCACGACATAGTACGACACGCCCCGGCAGGCGGCGGTGTAGGGGATGTGGATGTCCGGCACCTTGGGGTCGAAGCGCCAGCGCTCCTTGCCCGAGGCCGCGTCCAGGGCGATCAGGATGTTCTTGGGCGTGCAGACATAGAGGGCGTCGCCGACCTTCAGCGGCGTGGTCTCGGCCCCGTACTGCTTGCGGGCCTCGGCGGTGTCGGGCAGGTCGCCGGTGTGGATCAGCCAGGCGCGCTTCAGCTGGCCGGCGTTCTGCGGCGTGATCTGGGCCAGGGTGGAATAGCGCTGGGCGCCGTAGGTGCCGCCATAGGCCGTCCAGTCGGCGCCGGCGGTCATCGTCCCGTCGCCGGCCAGGGCGGGACCGGTCGGATCGCCCGGGCGGCCGGGCGCCGAGGCGATCCCGACCACGATCAGGCCGACCACCAGCAGCGCCGCCGAGCCCAGGAACAGGCCGCCCGCCAGCTTGCGTTGGCCGCGTTCCAGCGTCAGCAGCGGCGCGCAGGCCAGGGTCAGCCACAGCAGCACCAGCGGCCCGACCAGGCGCGGGACCAGGGCCCAGCCGTTCAGCCCGACCTCCCACAGCGCCCACACCAGGGTGGCGGCGAAGACCGCGGCATAGACCCAGATCCCGGCGATGCGGCGCAGGATCAGCAGCACGCCCGAGACGATCAGGCCCAGGCCCGCCAGCAGGTAGTAGGGGGATCCGTGCAGGGCCAGCAGCCAGCCGCCGCCGGCCGCCAAGGTCAGGCCGATCAGGATCAGCACGACGCCGAGAATGGCCGCGAGCACGCCCATGGGGCCGCGCGGCCTTACGCTGTCGAGGGGCATCGGTCCGTCCTCACGCTGATACGAGACTAGAACCTCGGCCGTGAACGTTTGTTCCGAGGCGGGTCATCGGCGACCAGATTGCCGTGGCCTGCTTGGCGCGATAGCTTTGGGGCCGCTCCGGAGGCCCTCATGCCGACGACGATCAGTGTTCAAAAGCTTCAGGCGCTGCTCGGCGTCACGTATTCCTGGTCGCTTCCGTCGCCCTGCTGAGATCGCGGAGCCTCGAGCTGACCCTCGTCGCGGTTGGATTGATGGTGGGCGCGTACCTCACCAGCCGAACCGTACCGGCGTCCTTCGTGTCGCGAGATGCGGCGCTGAAACTGTGCGCCGTGGCCGCTATCGTCATCATCATCGGGATCGTCGCCGACGTGATGGCCGATCGTCATGCCTTGGTGTGGGCCGCCGCCGTGATGGGATATTGCGCCGGCAATCGGTTTAGAGCGGCAGGCGTGGGGCCCGCGCGCTAGGCGCCGGCTTCGGACGGTCCCCTACCGCACCACCCGCAGCGTCGGACGGTCGGCGCTGGCCTGGGTCAGGGGGATGGTGAAGTGGAAGCTGGAGCCCAGGCCCAGGGCGCTGTGCACGCCGATCGTCCCGCCCATCAGCTCGACCAGCTCGCGGCAGATCGACAGGCCCAGACCGGCCCCGTCATGGACGCGGGTCGTCGAGGTGTCGACCTGCGAGAAGGTCTTGAACAGCGCCGGCTGATGCTCGGCCGCGACGCCTTGGCCGGTGTCCTCGATCTCGAAGCGCAGGCCGCCCTTGGCCACGGGGCGGACCCGGACGGTCACCCCGCCCTCGTCGGTGAACTTGATCGCGTTGGCCACCAGATTGCCCAGCACCTGGCGCAGGCGCATCGGATCGCCGGTCCAGCGACCGCGCAGCTCCGGCGCGATGTCGACGATCAGACCGAGGTCCTTGGCCGCCGCCGCGCCTGAGAAGGCCGCGCACGAGGCCTCGACCAGGGCGGCCAGGTCGAAGACCTCGGCCCGCAGGCGCACGGCCCGGGTCTCCAGGCGGGCGATGTCCAGGATGTCGTTCAGAAGGGCCAGCAGCGACTGGCCGGACTCGGTCAAGACCCGCAGCCGCTTGGCCTGGGGCTCGGACAGGGTGTCGAGGGCCATCACCTGGGCCATGCCCAGCACGCCGTTCAGCGGCGTGCGGATCTCGTGGCTCATATTGGCCAGGAAGCGGGTCTTGGCCTCGTTGGCGGCCTCGGCCTGCTCCTTGGCGGCGATCAGGTCCAGGCGCCCGGACTTCAGCTTGCGCAAGGCCTCGGCCACGCGGGTCATCAGCAACCCGCCGGCGAGGATCAGGACCAGGAAGGCCGCCGCGATCCAGGGGGTGACGGCCTCCAGCAGCTTCAGGCCGGGGTTCTCGGGCTTCCAGGCCAGGGCCGCCAGCGGCCGGCCATGAATATCGGACAGCGTCACGCGTGGCGGCTTGCCCTCGGGGGCGTCCACGAGGGTCAGTTCGTCCAGGCCCAGGTCGTCGGACAGCTGGCGGATGAAGGTCGCGTCCAGGCGGCGGGCCGAGACCACGACCGCGGGCGGGCCGTCATAGGCGTCGGCGACTGCCCGGCTTTCGGGCGTGACGGCCGCGAAGGCGGTCAGATAGACCGCGCCGTCGACCCGCATCAGCCCGGTGCGCGTCACCTCGCCGGCGGTGCTGAGCCGACCGGCGCGACGGGCGTCGCGCGCCTCGGCGGCCACGACCGCGGCGATCGGGGCGGCCTCGTCCGGGAAGCCGCCCAGCGCCGTCGCCGCCACCCGCTTGCCGCCCCGCGAGGCGTAGGCCACCTGGCCCGAGCGGACGACGAAGGTCAGGTCGTGGTCGAACTGGTCGTGATAGTAGCTGGCGAAATCGGTGTCGGCCCAGGCGGCGTCGATCGTCCAGCCCGTGGTCTTGTAGGCCTGGTCCCAGACCGTGGCCGAGGTCACCTCGCGCTCCAGGCGCTCCAGCGTGCGGACGATGGTGCGTTGGGTGATCTCGATCTCGTCGACCGCCTCGATGCGGTCCAGCTGGCGCGCGGCCACGGCCATCAGGGCCACCGCGCCCAGGATCGAGACGAGCACCAGCACCGCGGCCGCCCCGACGATGCCGACGATCAGACGCAGCGGGCGCGCGTTCCGGTCGGGAGAAGAAGAGATCGGCGGCGCCATCGCCTTCACCATGACCGCTCGCGCGCAATCGCGACACGTGACGCGTGGTCGCGGCTTCCGCCTGGGAAGGCCCTACCGCGCCCTCACCCCATCCAGCACCAGGGCCGTCACGGCGGCCAAGGTCTCGTCCATGAAGGTCTTGTCGGACAGCGCCTTGCCCGACAGCGCCCGCACCTGCACGGCGAAGTCGGCATAGTGCTGGGTCAGGGCCCAGATGGCGAAGATCAGGTGCGGCGGATCGACCGGGGCCAGCTTGCCCGCCGCGACCCAGGCCTGGATCACCGCGACCTTGGCGTCGAACACCGCCTTCAGCGGCCCGGCCAGCACGGGTTTCAGCAGCGGCGCGCCGCGCAGCATCTCCAGGGCGAACAGCCGCGAGACCTCGGGATGGTCGCGGCTCAGGAACAGCTTGGCGGCGATCAGGGCGGCGATGGCCTGCTCGGGATCGTCGGCCTCGGTGAAGCGGCTCAGCGGGGCCAGCCATTGCGCCAGGCCCTGCTCCAGCACCGCCACGTACAGCGCTTCCTTGGACGGGTGGTAGTAGAGGAGATTGGCCTTCGAGATCCCGGCCGCCTGGGCGATGGCCTCGACGCTGGCTCCGTCCAGCCCTTGGCGGGCGAAGACGGCCAGGGCCCCTTTCAGGATCGCGGCCTTGCGCGCCTCGCCGGCCTTCTCCCGGCGACCGGGCGTCCGGCGGTCCCCCGAAAAGTTATCCACAGCCCCCGCTTCATCGCCTAGGCTTTGAGCGGCCTTGACCAGCTTGCGGGCGCCCGAGGCCGGCTTGGCGGGGGGACGGGCCGGCGCGGCGCGCGGCGGCTTGACGGTCTTGGCGGACGGGCCGGTCATGGCGATCTCAAATTGGACCATTTGGTCAGACTTTGACCGAACGGTTCGGATTGCAACGTTCTGCGGGATGGTATTCCATGCCGTCCGGACTTCACAAGGCGGCCCAGTCGATGAGTTCTCCGATCACCCCGCTCTCCCCCGACGCGATCATGCTGCCCGCGCGGCCCGAGCCGCTGCCGATGGATCCCAAGACCACGGCGGTGATCGTCATCGACATGCAGAACGCCTACGCCTCGCCCGGCGGCTACCTGGACCTGGCCGGCTTCGACATCTCGGGCGCGGCGGCGGTGATCCAGCAGATCAAGGGCGTGCTGGAGGTGGCCCGCGGCGCCGGCATGCAGGTGATCTATTTCCAGAACGGCTGGGACGACCAGTACGTCGAGGCTGGCGGCCCCGGCTCGCCCAACTGGTGGAAATCCAACGCCCTGAAGACCATGCGCGCCAAGCCCGAACTGCACGGCAAGCTCCTGGCGCGCGGCCAGTGGGACTACGAGCTGGTCGACGAGCTGACGCCCCAGCCGGGCGACATCCGGCTGCACAAGACCCGCTATTCCGGCTTCTTTAACAGCCAGCTGGACAGCGTGCTGCGGGCGCGCGGCATCCGCCACCTCGTCTTCGTCGGCATCGCCACCAATGTCTGCGTGGAGTCGACCCTGCGCGACGGCTTCATGCTCGAATATTTCGGGACCGTGCTCGAGGACGCCACCCACCAGGCGGGCCCCGACTTCGTCCAGAAGGCCGCCCTGTTCAACATCGAGAGCTTCTTCGGCTGGGTCTCGACCACGGCCGACTTCAAGGGGGCGTTCGGACAGCTTCCCTAACCCGTTTCCCCGGCGAAAGCCGGGGCCCAGATCGAACCCACGAGCTTTTGAGAGGCTGACAGGCCGATAGGCGCGAACACCCCAGACACCCCGGATGAATCTGGGTCCCGGCTTTCGCCGGGAAGACGGGGTTTGGTGAGGAAGAGGAGATTTCAGATGCCCAAGACCGTCATCATCCCGCCCGGCACGGGCACGCCGATCGCGCCGTTCTCGCCCGGGACCCTGGCCGACGGCGTCGTCTATGTCAGCGGCACCCTGGCCTTCGACAAGGACAACAACGTCGCCTTCCCCGACGACGCCGAGGCCCAGACCCGCCAGGTGCTGGAGACCATCAAGTCTGTCATCGAGACCGCCGGCGGGACCATGGAAGACGTGACCATGAACCACATCTTCCTGACCGACTGGAGCAACTACCAGACGATCAACAAGGTCTATGCCGAGTACTTCCCCGGCGACAAACCGGCTCGCTACTGCATCCAGTGCGGCCTGGTGAAACCCGGCTTCGTGGTCGAGATCGCCTCCGTGGCGCACATCGGCAACAAGTGATGACCTCCGGAACCGTCGACGGTCTCCATTACGAGCTCCACGGCGGCCCGATCGCCGGGCGCGAGGTCGTGCTGCTGTCGTCGGGCCTGGGCGGTTCGGGGGCGTTCTGGGCGCCGCAGATGGCGGCCCTTACCGAGCGTTGGCCGGTGGTGCTGTACGATCATCGCGGCACGGGCCGCAGCGTCCGCGAGCTGCCCTCCGGCGACTACACGGTCGCCGACATGGCCGACGACATGGTCAAGGTCATGGACGCCCTGGGCCTGGCCAAGGCCCATGTGGTCGGCCACGCGGCGGGTGGCAACGCCGGGCTGCAGCTGGCCCTGGATCACCCCGACCGCCTGGCCAAGCTGGTGGTCGTCAACGGCTGGTCGCGGCCCGATCCGCATATCAAGCGCTGTTTCGACACCCGTATCCACCTGCTGAACGACACGGGCCCGCAGGCCTATGTCCACGCCCAGCCGATCTTCCTCTATCCGGCCGACTGGATCTCGCGGAACCACGCCCGCCTGATGGCCGAGGAGGCCCACCACGTGGCCGGCTTCCCCCCGCGCGAGGTGATGCTGGCCCGGATCAACGCCCTGCTGGCTTTCGACGTCGACGCGCGGCTGGACGAGATCACCCACCGCGTGTTGGTCAGCGCCAGCGCCGACGACATGCTGGTCCCGATGAGCTGCTCCCAGCGCCTGGCCGGCCGCCTGCCCAACGCCGACTTCCAGCAGGTCCCCTGGGGCGGCCACGGCTTCACCGTCACCGATCCCGAGACCTTCAACGAGGGTCTGGTGTCGTTCCTGGGGGGAGGATGATCGCTATCCCCTTCCCGTCTCCCCGGCGAAAGCCGGGGCCTAGATCGAACCCAGAGCCTTTCGGAAGCTGGCCGGCCCGAAGGCGCGAGCACTCAAACCTCTCCGGATGAATCTGGGGCCCGGCTTTCGCCGGGAAGCGGATTTAAGGAACTAGAACAGGAATCCCACCCAATGCAGGTCGGCGTCTTCATCCCCATCGGCAACAACGGCTGGCTCATCTCCGAGACCTCGCCGCAGTACATGCCCAGCTTCGAGCTGAACAAGGAGATCACCCAGAAGGCCGAACAGTACGGCTTCGACTTCGCGCTCTCGATGATCAAGCTGCGCGGGTTCGGCGGGAAGACGGAGTTCTGGGAGCACAATCTGGAGAGCTTCACCCTGATGGCCGGCCTGGCGGCCGTGACCAGCAAGATCAAGATCTTCGCCACCGTCGCCACCCTGACCATCCCGCCGGCCATCGCGGCGCGCATGGCCTCGACCATCGACTCGATCGCCCCCGGCCGGTTCGGCATCAACCTTGTCACCGGCTGGCAGAAGGCCGAGTACAGCCAGATGGGCCTGTGGCCGGGCGAAGAGCACTATACGGACCGCTACAACTACCTGGCCGAATACACGACCGTGCTGAAGGACCTGCTGGAGACCGGCGTCTCGGACTTCAAGGGCAAGTACTTCACCATGGACGACTGCCGGGTCAGTCCGCACCCCAAGGAGACCAAGCTGATCTGCGCCGGCTCGTCCGACGAGGGCCTGGCCTTCACCGCGCAGTACGCCGACTACAGCTTCGCCCTGGGCAAGGGGACCAACACCCCGACCGCCTTCGCCGGCGTCAATACGCGCCTGGAGGCCGCCGCCGCCAAGACCGGCCGCGACGTGCAGTCGTTCATCCTGTTCATGATCATCGCCGACGAGACCGACGAGAAGGCGATGGCCAAGTGGCAGAAGTACCGCGACGGCGCGGACCAGGAGGCCCTGGCCTGGCTGACCCAGCAGGCCGCCCCCAACGCCAAGGCCGGCGCCACCACCAACACCCAGCAGCTGGCCGCCCCGGAATCGGCGGTGAACCTGAACATGGGCACCCTGGTCGGCAGCTACGAAAGCATCGCTAGGATGATGGACGAGATCGCCGCCGTGCCGGGGACGGCGGGGGTGCTGCTGACGTTCGACGACTTCGTAAAGGGGGTCGAGGACTTCGGGACGAAGATCCAGCCGCTGATGAAGTCGCGGGCGATGTAGATCCGGTCACTTGCCCCCACCTGACCTGCTGCGCAGGTCGTCCGCCCCCGGAGGGGGCGGAAGGGCGATCCGTCTTCCCCCTCCGGGGGAGGAGGGCCGAGGGCCCGGAGGGGGCAAGTCAGTCCCTCAATCCACCGCCAGCATGCCCTCCAGCTTCAGGCGGAACACCAGCACGCTGTCGGGCGGGATCTCGCCCATGTCGCGGGGGCCGTAGCCCAGCTCGGAGGGGATGTAGAGGGTCCATTCGTCGCCGACATGCATCAGCGGCAGGGCCTGCAGCCAGCCCTCGATCAGGCCGTCGGCCGGCATGATCGCCGCCTTGCCGCGCGCGAAGCTGCTGTCGAACACCGCGCCGTTCAGCAGCTTGCCCTCATAGTTGACCTTGACGATGTCGCCCAGCTTCGGCGACGGGCCGGTCTTGGGGCCGCTGGTGGTGATCTTGTACTGCAGGCCCGAGGGTAGGACGACGACGCCCGGGGCCTTGGCGTTCTTCTCCAGGAAGGCCTTGCCGGCCACGGCGTTGGCGGACGGACCGGCGTTCAGCTGCGGCGGCGCGGTCGGCGTGACCTGGGCGTGGGCCGCGCCGGCGGCGAGGAAGGCGGCGAGTGCCAGAGGAGCGAGAAGGCGCATCAAGGGGTCTTTCAGGAGTCAGAAGACGATGTCGGAGGCGACACCCTAGCCGGGGTTCATCGCAACATCGCGGCGAAATTTGGGGTCTGCATTCCAATCCTCCCCCCAGCGGGGGAGGTGTCGGCGCGTAGCGACGACGGAGGGGGAAGAGGCAAGCTCTCCAGCACTTCCCCCTCCGGCCCTTCGGGCCACCTCCCCCGCTAGGGGGAGGATTTATGAACTACTGCTCCGCCCCGTGCGCGTAGACGCCCAGCATGGTCCCGACGAAGCCGCCGGCGACCTTGGTGCTGAGGCTCGCGCCGTCCGCGTCGGCCTTCAGGGTCTCCCACTGGCCCGGCGCGGTCCCATAGGCGAAATCCAGGCCGCCGCCCTTGACGTTGATCCGCAGGTTCAGCCCTTGGCCCTTTGCGAGGGAAACCGGCTTTTCCGCCACCACCACGCCGTCGGCCGGATCGCCCGCCCCGGTGCGTTTCTCGACCCGCACCAGGGTCTTGCCGCCGTCGCGGACCAGACCGACGAACCAGTAGAAGGCGTCGTTCTGGATCGCCGCCAGCCCGGCCTTGTCGCCGTCGGCCTTGGGTTCGAAGCGCACCGTCGTCGAGACCGTGGCGTTCATGTGCTGCTGGCGGCGCGCCCAGACCGAGGGCTGCTCGTTGCCGCCCAGGCGGTCCTTGCGCGCCTCGACGCTCAGGATCCCGCCCTTGACGCTCCACCAGCGCGCGGTCGGGATGCGCATGGTCATCCACCCCTTGGGCAGCTCGGGTCCGGCGAAGGTCTCCTTGGCCGTGAACGGCCCCGAGGTCGGGGCGGTCTTCAGCGCCGGCAGCTTGGGCGCGGTCTTCACGTACGGGATGGTCTGGCCGTTCTCGAGGATCACGGGCCAGCCGTCCTTCCACTCGACCGGCAGCAGGAAGGTCTCGCGGCCGGTATTGTAGAGGTCGTCGCCATAGGGCCGCACGGCCAGGAAGGTCGCCCACCACTTTCCGTCCGGCGTGTCGACCAGGTCGGCGTGGCCGGCCGAGGTGATCGGCAGCGGGCGATCCTTGGGCAGGCCGCGCTGGGTCAGGATCGGATTGTCCTTGTACGGAACATAAGGCCCGGTGACCGACTTGCCGCGCAGCACCACCTGGCTGTGGCCCTCGGCGGTGCCCCCTTCGGCGGCGACCAGATAGTACCAGCCGTCCTTCTTCAGGATGTGCGGCCCCTCGGGCCAGATCGGCTTGGCGGCGGGGTTCACGCCCTTGTCCAGCAGCACCGAGCGTGGGCCGATCGTCTTTTGGGCCTTGGGGTCGTATTCCTGGATCCAGATGGCGCGGTGGCCCTGGTACTCCGGCTGGCCCGGCGGGTTGTCGTTGTTGACGATCCAGGCGCGGCCATCCCCGCCCTCCCCTTCGTCGAAGAACAGCGAGGCGTCGATGCCGCCGACCTCGGGCAGCCAGACCGGATCGGACCACGGCCCCTTCGGGTCCTTGGCGGTGATCAGGAAGTTGCCGCCGCAGTCGACGCAGGTGTTGAGGATGTAGAACAGGCCGTCGTGATGGGTGATGGCCGGGGCGAACACCGCCCGCGACAGGCCCAGCCGCTTGAAGTCCAGCATGCCTGGCCGATCCAGGGCGTTGCCGATCTGCTCCCAGTGCACCAGGTCGGTCGAGTGATGGATCGGCAGGCCCGGGAACCAGGCGAAGGTCGAGTTGACCAGGTAGAAGTCCTTGCCGACCCGCACGACGCTGGGGTCGGGATAGAAGCCCTGCAGGATCGGGTTGCGGTACTGGTCCGGCGCGGCGCGGACGGCGTCGGAGGGATCCGAGCCGCTGTAGACGAAGTTTGAGAACTGGGCGGTGTTGGGGGCGGCCAGGGCGGCGGCGGGCGCGGCGCTCGCGAAGAGGGCCAGGGTCAACATCGTACGCATCATTCGCCTTACTCCTAATCCCACCTTCCCGGCGAAAGCCGGGATCCAGATTCACCCCGGGCGTTCGCCATCCTGACACGCCCTTGCCTTACGATCTGGGCCCCGGCTTTCGCCGGGGAAACGGAGCGTCTTCGCCCCTTCCCAGCCCCTACCGCGCTGGCGCCGCCCGCAGCGCCGCGGCCACCGCTTCGCGCAGGGGCTTTGGCCGGTAGTCGTCGTCGTACAGCGTCGGCCGCTTGGGCTTCCTGTCCTCGCGCAGCCATTGGTTCTGCAGCCAGGAATACTTGTCGACCATGCCCCAGGCCAGCACCTCCTTGGTCTGGCGGTAGTCGAGAATCTGGTCGAGGAAGGCCTTGGCGTAGGCCGCCACCGCCGCGTCGCGGGCCGCGAAGTCGTAGGGCAGGCCCTTGTCGTGGACGTCGAACTCGGTGACCAGCAGGTCGTAGCCCATGCCGGTGACGTCGTTCAGGAACGCCGTCCAGTCCTTGGACTGCGGCTTGCCGAAGCCGGTGAAGCTGTCGGCGTTCTCGGCCCCGATGTGGCTCTGGATGCCCAGGGCGTCGACGGGCGTCCCACGCTTCCTGAAGCCTTCCAGCAGCTTGAGCACGCCGTAGCGGTGCTTCTCGTTGCCGGCCTCCTGGCTCATATAGTCGTTATAGACTAGGCGCGCCTTGGGCGCGGCCTCGCGGGCGACATGGAACGACAGGTCCAGCACCGGCTCCTTGCCCATGGCGTCGGACAGGAAGGTCGAGCGGATCGAGCCATCCTTGGGATCCACCGTCTCGTTGACCACGTCCCACGAGATCATCTGCGGATAGCGCTGGCACAGGGTCTGGATGTGCTCGGTGACCATGCGGGCCGCCGCCTCGGCCGGACGCGGGCCGAAGTCGTAGGTCTTGGTCCAGGCCGGGAACCACTGCGGGTGATGCCACAGCAGGGTATGGCCGCGCAGGGCCTGGCCGTTGGCCTTGGCGAACTCGGCGATGCGGTCGGCGCGCTCGAAGTCGAAGGCCTGGGGCCCGCGCGCCCGGACCACGTACCACTTCAGCTCGTTCTCGGGGACCAGCACGCCGCACTCGCGGGCCAGGATGGCGCGGTACTTCGGATCCTCGAACGAGCCGGTCAGGGATCCCTTCGGCCCCGCCCCGACGGCGCTGCCGAAATAGAGGCCCTTAGCCTTGGCCAGGTCGCGCAGCGGCGTCTCGGCCTCTTCACCTCGGGCCAACCCGGCGGATCCGGCGAAGGTCGCGGCCGCGCCCAGGGCCAGGATGTCTCTGCGGGAAAGGCTCATGGTCGGGCTCCAAGAAAACGCGCGCCGTCCCGTCAGGACCGGCGCGCGCTGATCAGGGCCGGCCCGGGACGAACCCGGGCCGGCGAGCGGCTAGAAGCTGGCCCGCAGGACCACCGTGTAGCGGCGGTCGTTGACGAACCAGGACCGGCCGGTCTTCAGGAGGTTGCTGTTCAGGATCTGCGTCGTGCGCGTCGTCTCGTTCAGCAGGTTCACGCCCTGGACGCCGATCTTCACGTTGTCGTTCAGCGTGTAGAAGAACGAGCCGTCCAATTGGCCAGTCGCCTCGTTCATGATCGGGGCGTACGGGATGATCACGTCGCGCACCGTCAGCAGGAAGTCCGAGCGCCAGTTGTAGGCCAGGCGCGCCGAGACCTTCTTCTTCTCGTAGATCAGGGCGAAGTTGGCGTTGTGCTTGGACAGGCCTTGCAGCGGCAACTTGCTGGTGTCGACCGTCGTCACGCGGCCGGCGGCCACGTCCGGATCGGTCGCCGACAGCGTGCTCTGCGGCACGCCCGAGCTCTCGATATAGCTGTAGTTGGCGTTGATCCCGAGGCCGTCGAGGGGCTTGGGCAGGAAGTCGTAGAACTGCTGGTAGCCGACCTCGAAGCCCTTGACCGTGGCCTTCTTCTCAGAGTTGCCCGGCGTGGTGACCAGCACGTCGAACGTGGCGCCATTGTTGGTGAACGGCAGGCGCGCCGTCGAGTTGAAGGCGACGTCGGTCAGCTGCTTCCAGAAGGCCGCGACCGTGATCGAGCCGACCGGCGCGAAGTACCACTCGACCGAGGCGTCGATGTTCTTGGACTGGGTCGGCTTCAGGTAGGGATTGCCCACCGTCACGTTGCCCGTCGGCTGGCCGTTGGTGATGCCGTCGTTGTTCGTGTTGAGGGCCAGGTTGTAGTAGTTGCGGGTCAGGCCGATGTCGGGCGGCGTGATCGTCTTGGACAGACCCAGGCGATACTGCACCCCGTGCGGGGCCATGACCTTCAGGTTGAAGCTGGGCAGCCAGTACTCGAACGAGGCCTTGGCCGTCGTCGGGGTGGCGGCGCCGTTCTGCCAGGCGCGGGCCGCGGCGCGGACCTGCGGCGTCAGCGAGCAGAACGACGAGGGCGTGAACGGGTCCTTCGGCGAAGGCTGGTTCTGCCACTGGGTGAAGGCGTCGACGCAGTCCTGGTCGCTGGCCAGACCCGTGGCGATCGGGAACGCGGTGTAGCCTTTCGCCACGCGGTCGGTCTTGGTGTAGCGCAGGCCGATATTGCCGCTGATCCGCAGCTCGCCCATGTCGCCCTTGAACCGGCCCATCAGATAGGCCGACTTGGTCTTCTCGTTGACCGGGTTGATCTCCTGCGGAAGGAAGGGCGTGCCGGCGATGACGTTGCAGCGCTGAGCCAGCGGCACCCAGTTCTGCGGGCACGAGCGGCCATTGGCGTCGGTGGCGTTGCGGTCGCGCCACTCGTCGCCGATCGCCATGGCGAACTGCGAGACCGCCGCGTAGTTGTCGGCGGTGTTCTGCGAGAAGAACAGACGCGGTTGCGCGCCGGTCGGAACGCCGGTGGCGCCGCGCATGAAGTTGCTGAACGCGTAGGGTTCGACCACCTGAGCGCCGGCGGTGGTGTAGCCGCCGGGCGTGTTCGGATTGCCGTTGATCTGGTCGTCCATCCAGACCGGACCGTTATTGCCCCAGATCTCGGACAGGACGCCCCAGTTGTAGGTCGAGAAGCGCGTGGTCTGGTCACGCTCGGACCAGCGCACCCCGCCCTTCACCGAGTCGAACCAGGTGTCGTCGTTGAACTTGTATTCGACGTCGAACTTGACCGCGTCTTCCGTGCCGTCCGACTGCTCGATGTGGTCCATCGCGGACCGCCAGAAGTTGTTGTACGGGTCGCTGAAGCTGGTGTGCGCCCCGCGCAGGTACGAGGTGCAGTTGGCGTCGAACGGCGCGCAGCTCGAGATCGACGCGCCGCTGGCCGGGGCGGTGAACGCGATGTCCGGCACGTCGTTGCCGTGCAGGGTGATCGCCGCGTTCTGGAAGGTCGAACCCCAGATGCCCATGCTGATGGCGTCGACCTTGGAGTCGACGTGCTGGGCGTCGAACAGGAAGCCCCAGTGCTCGTTCGGCGTCCATTTGAAGTTGAAGCCGTAGTCGGTCGTCTCGTTGACCTGATTTTCGTCGCGGCGGACGTTGTTCGACTGCAGGCCGTTGATCGGCGTGCGCGGGTCCGAGCCCTGCTGGTCCGCCCGCCAGCCCGTGGAGCCGGTGATCACGCCGTTGGTGAAGACGCCGCTGTCGTCGAAGGTGAACGAGGTGCCGTCGATCGGACGCGAGTCGCCGTTGCCGGCGACGTTGTCGGTGGCGATTTCCACCGCGTGCTCGGTCCACTTGGCGCGCGACTTCGAGCGCAGGTACTGGAACGCGGCCTGCATCGTGCCGTCGGGGCTCTTCCACTGCACGGCGGCCGCCTGGCCTTCGCGCTTGCGGTCGTTGGTGGTCGAGCGGAAGGCCGCGCCGCGCGGGAACCACACGCCCTTGCCCGCCGCGCCGCAGTCGGCCACGGCCACGCCCAGGTTGGTGCGGCAGCCGAAGTTCGACACCTGGATGGCGTCGCTGCGGCTGGCCAGGCGCGAGCTGACGAAGCTGCCCAGGATGCCGAACTCACCGATATTGGTGTCGAAGCGGTTGCTGTAGAGCACCGAATAGGTCGGCTTCCAGGTCTTGACCATGTCGCCGTAGCTGGACTCGATCGACAGCGACAGGATCCGCTTCTTGCTGTCGAACGGCAGGCGCGTGCGCAGGTTCACCGTGCCCGAGATGCCGCCCTCGATCAGGTCGGCCGAGGGGCTCTTGAACACGTCGACGCCGCCCATCAGTTCGGAGGGCACGTCGGCGAAGCTGAGGATGCGGCCGTTGTTGGCCGTGAAGGTGTCGCGCCCGTTCAGCTCGGAGCGGACGAAGTTCAGACCGCGGACGACCACGCCCGAGCCTTCGACCGAGAAGTGGTCGGGGTCGACGCCGGCGGCGAAGCGGTTGATCGACACGCCCGGCACGCGCTGCAGCGCTTCGGTCACCGAACGGTCCGGCAGGGCGCCGATGTCCTCGGCGGTGATCGAGTCGCCGATGATCTCCGACGACTGCTTTAGCTGCTGGCTGCTCTTGAGGCTCTGTTTGATGCTGGTGACGACCACCTCGTCGACGGTGTCGTCGGCCTTGGTCTGCGCCATGGCCGGCGCGCCGATCACCAGCGCCCCAAGCGCCAGCGCCGAGACGCCATATTTTAGATTGTTCGCGATTGAGTCGCGCCCGCGCATTGCGGACGACCTGTCGGCCGTGCCCATTTAGTCCACCTCCCCAATTATATCGTTGTGGCAGCAAGTTAGCGCTACCATTGGTCATGTTACCGTGACCATTGTTGTCAGATCACATGACAGACCAACGGTCGTCAAGCGTTGCTACAAGCGCCCGGCTCGCCTGACCCTAAGGAATGGGATCGGTACCATTTTAGGTAGAACGCCAGCGCCCCGCGCGCTTTCACGACGTTCAGCCCGTCCTGGTTCCCCCCATTCGTGGTTTGACCACGCGAACCGGATCCTTTGTAAGTCCGGCTTGAATGACTACACGATGACATACAGGACAGCGTTGTCAATTTCTGTTTTGTAATGTTCCGCAGCCTTGCTTCGGGGCCAACAAGAACGACACGGGAGGGACGCCTCGATGACGGACATCAATGTTCGCGCGGGCCGAAGGATCGAAGGTCCGGCGCGCGCCGGGCGCGCGGGGACGCCGTTTACCGCGCCGCCGGTTCCTGGCTACGCTGGGCGCCGCATGACAGGCAGGGCGCGCCCTTGAACGCTTCCATCCGCAAGATCGTCATCGTCGGCGGCGGCACGGCCGGCTGGATGACCGCCGCCGGCCTCTCGGCCATGCTCAACGGCCTGGGCGTCGACATCACCCTGATCGAGTCGGCCGAGATCGGCACGGTCGGGGTCGGCGAGGCGACCGTCCCGCACATCCGCCACTACAACGCGCGCCTCGGCCTGGACGAGGCCGACTTCATGAAGCGGACCCAGGCCACCTACAAGCTGGGCATCGAGTTCCGCGACTGGGGCCGTCCCGGCGAGACCTACATCCATCCGTTCGGGGCGTACGGCCAGCCGATCGGCGGTGTCGCCTTCCACCAGCACTGGCTGCGCGCGCGAATGGCGGGCGGCCTGGCCGAGCCGATCGAGGCCTACAGCCTGCCGGTCATGGCCGCCTTCGCGGGCAAGTTCGTACCACCCGCCGCCGACCCGCGCTCGCTGGGCTCGACCTACAACTACGCCTACCAGTTCGATGCGGCGCTCTACGCCCTGTACCTGCGCGAATACGCCGAGGCGCGCGGCGTGGTCCGCACCGAGGGCAAGGTCGTCAGCGTCCAGCAGCGCGGCGAGGACGGCTTCGTCACCGACGTCACCCTGGAAGGCGACCGGGCCATCGAGGGCGACCTCTTTATCGACTGCTCGGGTTTCCGGGGCCTGCTGATCGAAGGCGCGCTGAAGGCCGGCTACGACGACTGGACCCCGTGGCTGCCGTGCGACCGCGCCGTGGCTGTCCCGTGCGAGTCGGTCGAGCCCGCCAAGCCCCTGACCCGCGCCAGCGCCGACGCGTTCGGCTGGCGCTGGCGCATCCCGCTGCAGCACCGGGTGGGCAACGGCTACGTCTACTGTTCCAGCTTCATCGCCGACGACGCGGCCGCCGACGTCCTGCTGGCCAAGCTGGACGGCAAGCCCCAGGCCGACCCGCGCGTCCTGCGGTTCGTCACCGGTCGGCGCAAGAGGCAGTGGTCCAAGAACGTGGTCGCCATCGGCCTATCCTCCGGCTTCCTCGAGCCCCTGGAAAGCACCTCGATCCACCTGATCCAGGTGGCCATCACCACCCTGCTGGAGCTGTTCCCCCACCGCGGTTTCGACCCCGCCGACCAGGATGAGTACAACCGGGTCATGGACCTGGAGTTCGAGCGGATCCGCGACTTCCTGGTGCTGCACTATTACGCCAACCAGCGCGACAATTCCGACTTCTGGCGGGACCGGCGCGACAAGCCCATCCCCGACAGCCTGGCCGAGAAGATGGCGCTGTGGCGCGAGCGCGGCGTGGTCGCCGCCTACAAGGACGGCTTCTTCAAGGAGCCCTCGTGGGTGGCCGTCTATCTGGGCCAGAACATCATGCCGGGTGGCTACGACCCGCTGGTCGAGGCGATCGATCCGGCCCGTTCCGCCCAGGCCCTGGCCGAGGCGAAGGCCGCCGTCTCGCGGACGGTCCAGGCCATGCCGGCGCACGAGGACTTCCTGCGCGCCTTCATCGCGGGGAGGACGCGGGCATGAGGATCCTGATCGTCGGCGGCGGCGTCGACGCCTGGATGACCGCCGCCGTCCTGGCGACCGCCGGCAAGGGCGCGGCCGAGATCGCCGTGGCCGAGACCGTTCCGCCCGCCGAGGGCCGGCTGGTCGCCCTGCCCGCCTTGCGAGGCCTGCACGCCCGGCTGGCCGTCGAGGCCGGAACGCCGCTGCTGGGCCTGCGCCACGGCGGCGCGGTCGAGCCGTTCGGCGACACCGGCGCGGCGCTGGAGGGGCTGGCCTTCCATCACTACTGGCTGCGGGCCGGCGACGGGGAGCCGCTGCAGGCCTGGAGCCTGGCCGCCCAGGCCGCCGCGCGCGGCCGCTTCGCGCCCGCCAGCAACGACCCCCGCTCTCCGCTCTCGACGCTGGATCACGGCCTGCTGCTGGACGCGGCGGCCTATGCGGAAGTCCTGAAGACCGCCGCGCTGAAGGCCGGGGCCGTGATCGTCGAGGACCGTCCCGAGGCCGACCTGGTGGTCGACGCCTCCGGCGAGGCCGGCCACGCCGCCTGGGAAGACTGGAGCGCCTGGCTGCCGACCGGCGCGCGGCTTTCCGGCGTGGAGGGCCGGGTCGCGACCTTCGCCCACGACGCGCCGCTGACGGCCGGCCGCCGGGTCCGGGCGGTCGAGGGAAACGTCGTGGCGGTCGGGTCCGCCCTGGCGCGCCTGGGCGCGACCGACGGCGGCGACCTGCACCTGCTGCAGACCACCGTCTCGCGCCTGGTCGCCCTGCTGCCGACCAGCCCCGCCGCGATCGCCGAGTTCAACCGCCTGACCGCCCTGGCCGTCGAGCGAACCCGCGACATGGCCATGCTGCGCTGGGGCGACCTGTCGAACCCGCCGCCCGAACTGGCCTGGAAGCTCGCCCAGTTCGAGAGCCGCGGCCGCGTGGTGATGTACGACGAGGAGACCTGGCCGGAGGGCGCCTGGGTGCATGCCTTCCTGGCTCGCGGCGTGGTTCCCAAGCGCTGGGACCCGCTGGCCGAGCGCCTGCCGCTGGAGCGGACGCGGGAGATGCTGGGGCGAATGAAGGCCGTGATCGAACGGACGGCGGAGGAGATGCCGGGTGGGTGAGGTCGTTCCGAAAGCCCCCTCCACCACCGTTCGGCGGTCCCCCTCCCCCAAAGGGGGAGGAAGGTTCTCCTTCTGCCCCCTCCGGGGGCGGACGACCTGCGTCGCAGGTCAGGTGGGGGCCTGCGGCGTTGGCGGGTTCGCACCATGACCACCCCCATCCGCGAGGTCCTGGTCGTCGGCGGCGGCACGGCCGGCTGGATGACGGCGGCGGCCCTCTCCAAGGTGCTCGACGCCAAGGGCGTGCGGGTCACGCTGGTCGAGTCCGATGCCATCGCCACGGTCGGCGTGGGCGAGGCGACGATCCCACCGATCACCACCTTCAACCAGATCCTCGGCCTCGACGAGGCCGAGTTCATGCGGGCCACGAAGGGCAGCTTCAAGCTGGCCATCCAGTTCGTCGACTGGAAGCACAAGGGCCACCGCTACCAGCACCCGTTCGGCAATTTCGGCCTGGATATCGAGGCGCTGAAGTTCCACCAGTTCTGGCTGCGGTCGCTGCACGAGGGCTGGTCTCGCGACATCGACGACTACAACCTGTCGGCCACGGCGGCGAACCGGGGCCGCTTCGCCCTGCCGTCCAAGGATCCGGGCCAGGTGATGTCGGCCCTGAAGTACGCCTTCCACTTCGACGCCAGCCTCTATGCCAAATACCTGCGCGGCTATGCCGAGCGGCGCGGCGTCACACGCGTCGAGGGCAAGATCGGCGGCGTCCAGCAGCATGGCGAGACCGGCTTCGTCACCGGCGTCACCCTGGAGGACGGCCGGGTGCTGGAGGCCGACCTGTTCGTCGACTGCTCCGGCTTCCGGGGCCTTTTGATCGAGCAGACGCTGAAGGCCGGTTTCGAGGATTGGAGCCATTGGCTGCCAAACGACCGCGCCGTGGCCATGCCGTGCGTCACCGGCGGCGACGGCCTCACCCCTATACCCGCGCCACCGCCGATGCGGCCGGCTGGCGCTGGCGGATCCCGCTGCAGCACCGCACCGGCAACGGCTATGTCTATTCGTCCAGGCACATCAGCGACGAGGACGCGCTGGCCCGCCTGCGCCAGACCCTGGACGGCGCCCCGCTGGCCGAACCCAATTTCCTGCGGTTCCAGGCCGGTCGTCGCAAGGACGCCTGGGTCAAGAACGTCGTGGCCATCGGCCTGTCGTCGGGCTTCCTGGAGCCGCTGGAGAGCACCAGCATCCACCTGATCCAGACCGGGATCACCAAGCTCCTGGCCCTGTTCCCCGACCGCGGCTTCGACCCCGTCGAGATCGCCGAATACAACCGCCTGACCGCCCTGCAGGTCGAGCTGATCCGCGACTTCATCATCCTGCACTTCCACGCCAACCAGCGCGACGAGCCGTACTGGAAGGCGCTGCGCGAAATGGAGATCCCGGCCGAGCTGTCGCGCAAGATCGCGCTGTTCCGCAGCTCCGGGCGCCTCTTTCAGTCCGACTACGACCTGTTCGCCGAGCCCAGCTGGATCGCCGTGCTGCTGGGCCAGGGGATCATCCCCCAGCGCCACGACCCGCTGGTCGACCAGTACGACCAGGCCTTCGTGAAGGGCCAGATGGACCGCCTGTCGGCGCTGATCGGCCGAACCGCCGAGTCGATGCCGACCCACGAAGCCTTCATCGCCCGCTATTGCGCGGCGCCCCAAGATACGGCTCCAGAGTTCAAGACATGACCCAGAACCACCGCCTGCGCCGCGTCGTCATCGTCGGCGGCGGCACCGCCGGCTGGATGACCGCCGCCGCCCTGGGGCGCTTCCTCAAGGACGGCTACACGAAGGTCACCCTGGTCGAATCCGAGGCCATCGGCACGGTCGGCGTCGGCGAGTCGACGATCCCGCAGATCAACATCTTCAACCGCATGCTGGGGCTGGACGAGAACGAATTCGTCCGCAAGACCAAGGCCACCTTCAAGCTGGGCATCGACTTCGTCGACTGGAAGGCGATCGGCCACGGCTACCACCACCCGTTCGGCCCCTATGGCGTCGACATGGAGGGGGTGTCGTTCCACGCCTATTGGCTGAAGGCCCGGGCGATGGGCCTGACCGACGACCTGGGCGACTACAGCCTGCAGACCGTGGCCTCGCGCCAGAGCAAGTTCATGCGCCCCAACGGCCAGGCCAACTCGCCGCTGGGCCAGATCGCCTACGCCTTCCAGTTCGACGCCGGGCTCTATGCGCGGTTCCTGCGCGAGTACGCGGAGGCGCGCGGCGTGACACGCCAGGAGGGGAAGATCGCCTCGGTCCAGCAGGACGGCGAAAGCGGCCACGTGACCTCGGTGACGCTGGAGAGCGGCCAGGTGATCGAGGGCGACCTCTTCATCGACTGCTCGGGCTTCCGCGCCCTGCTGATCGAGCAGACGCTGAAGGCCGGCTACGAGGACTGGTCCAAGTGGCTGCTGAACGACCGCGCGGTGGCCATGCCGTGTACGCTAGGCGGCTCGCTGGCCCCGGTGACGCGGGCGACGGCGCGGCCGCACGGCTGGCAGTGGCGCATTCCGCTGCAGCACCGCCTGGGCAACGGCTACGCCTATTCCAGCGCCCATGTCAGCGACGACGAAGCCCTGGCCGACCTGATGGGCAATCTCGACGGCCAGCCCCTGGCCGATCCGAATTTCCTGCGCTTCACCGCCGGCCGGCGGAAGAAAAGCTGGGACCGGAACGTCGTCGCCATCGGCCTGTCGGCCGGCTTCATGGAGCCGCTGGAGAGCCAGTCGATCCACCTGATCCAGGTCGGGATCTCGCGCCTGCTGGCCCACTTCCCCGACCGCCGGTTCTTCCAGGCCGACATCGACCGCTACAACCGCACCATGACCTTCGAGTACGAGAAGATCCGGGACTTCCTGATCCTGCACTTCAAGGCCACGACGCGTAGCGACACCCCCTACTGGGACTATCTGCGCGAGATGCCGATCCCCGACTACCTGGCCGACAAGATCGACCTCTTCCGAGGCTCGGGCCGGGTGTTCCGCGAGAACGAGGAGCTGTTCAACGACACCTCGTGGTTCGCCGTGTTCATCGGCCAGGGCATCGTCCCGGAAAGCTGGGACCCGATGGCCGACGCCATGGACGAGGGGCTGTTCCGGGCCCGCATGGCCGAGATCAAGGCGGTAATCGCCCGGTCGGCGCAGGCGATGCCGGGGCACATGGACTTTATCGCGGAGAACTGCGCGGCGGAGTGACACCGCAATCCTCCCCCTAGCGGGGGAGGTGTCGGCGCAGCCGACGGAGGGGGGAAGTCCTGCAGATCCTGCCGCTTCCCCCCTCCGGCGCTTCGCGCCACCTCCCCCGCTAGGGGGAGGATTTTGAAGCCTAGATCCCCGGCGCCCAGGGGAAGGTCATCGCTTCGTACTCCTGCAGCGTCTTCGGCGGGGCCTTTTCGCCCGGCGGCAGGGGGCGTTTGGAGAAGCTGCCGAACCAGGCGACCGAGGCGTCGCGCCACCATTGGGCTTCGTCGCGCTGGATCTTCAGGTAGTCGGTGACCTCGGCGTGGCGCGGGGCGTCGACATAGGGCGCCATCGCGGCCCAGGTCGTCTCCATGCCGTCGACGTATTTCACGCCCTGGCCGTAGCGCTTGACCAGGCCGTTCCACAGGGTGTCGCCCGACTTCAGGCGGTAGTCCCAGGACAGGTGGTGGAACCACAGCAGGTCCTTCTCGTCGACGCACTTGAGGTCGGCGTAGCAGGCGCCCACCGCCGGGGCGTACTGGGCGGTGGCGTTGCTGCCGCTGGGCGTGCGGTCGAAGCCCAGGCCGTCGGGACCGGCCTTGGCGTAGTAGACGCTGGTCCAGTCGGCGCGTTCGCCGCCGGCGACCCAGGGGCCCGGGCCGTAGTGGTGGCTGCGGCCCATCTGGTGGTGCAGACCCAGCGGGGTCATGTAGTCCACCGCCGCCTCGCGCGAGCCCATCATCATGTCGACGACCGGTTTGACGAAGCGCGGGTCATTGGTGAAGGTCATCTTCGCCCAGTCGGCGGCGATCGCCCGGGTGTCGGCCTCCGGGTCCCAGGCCAGGCGGCCGAAGACGTACCAGTTGGCCTGGTCGAACTGCGAGCCGCTCCAATTGCGGTCCGTGCCGATATTGGCCACGCCGGCCATCACCGTCAGCTTGCGCCCGTCCAGCGATCCGTCGACCACCTTGGCCACGGTCGAGCCCTTGCCATGGGCCTGGGTGTCGCTGCGCAAGGTCTCCTCGTAGAGCGGGCCGAGATAGACGAGGTGGGTCGAGAAGCCGAGATATTCCTTGGTGATCTGGAACTCCATGCCGAGGTTCGATTTCGGCATCGCCCCGAACAGCGGGTGGAACGGCTCGCGCGGCTGGAAGTCGATGGCCCCGTTCTTGACCTGGATGACCACATTGTCGCGGAACTGGCCGTCGAACGGCTTGAACTCGCTGTAGCCCTGCTTGGCGCGATCGTCGGGCTGCTCGTGCGAATAGACGAAGGCGCGCCAGATCACGACGCCGCCGTGCGGCCCCACCGCGTCGGCCAGCATGTTGGCCCCGTCGACATGGGTGCGGCCATAGTCCTGCGGACCGGGCTGGCCTTCCGAATTGGCCTTCACGAGAAAGCCGCCGAAGTCGGGGATGGTCTTGTAGATCTCGTCCGCTTTCGCCTTCCAGAAGGCGGCGACGGCGGGGTCCAGCGGGTCGGCGGTCTTCAGCCCGCCGATCTCGATCGGGGCCGAGAAGCGGGCCGAGAGATAGACCTTGATGCCATAGGGCCGGAACGTGTCGGCCAGGGCGGCGGCCTTGGCGATGAACGGCGGGGTCAGGCTGTCGGCCTTGGCATTGACGTTGTTCAGCACCGTTCCGTTGATGCCGATCGAGGCGTTGGCGCGGGCGTAGTCGACCATGCGCGGGTCGACATGGCCGGGCAGCCGCCACCAGTCGAAGATCGACTGGCCGGAATAGCCGCGCTCGACCGTGCGGTTCAGGTTGTCCCAATGGTTCAGCATGCGCAGCTTGACCTTGGGACTGGAGGCGATGTCGAGCTTGTCGACCGGCTGGCGGGTCTGGATCAGTTCCAGGTAGCGGAACACGCCGTAGAGGACGCCGATGTCCTTGCTGGCGGCGATGACCGTGGTGGTCTTGCCGTTCACCGCCTCGGTGCGGATCCGGTAGCCCTCGTCGCTCAGGCCCGCTTGCGGCGCGACGCTGAGCTGGATGACGCCGTCACGCGAACCGGCGGCGGCGCGGATGGGCTTGCCGACCAGGCCGGTGAGGCCGCGCTCCAGTTCGGCGCGGGCGACCTTCAGGGTCGGCGTCTCGGCGGCGCGCGCGGGCGCGATGGCGGCGGCGCGGGCGGCATAGGGCCCCTTCGCGGCGGCCTCGACCGGCTTGTAGCGCAGCCACAGGTCATAGCCGTCCTCGGCCCGGGCGGCGGGGGCGACAAGCAGCGCCAAGCCCAAGGCGATCGCCAGCAAACGCATCCATTCACTCCCAATGTCTCTTCCGTTTCCCCGGCGAAAGCCGGGGGCCCAGCCGACGGGGCTGTGCGGCGCCAGGACGACCCCAACTCAGCCTTACGATCCGGGTCCCGGCTTTCGCCGGGAAGAGCGGTTATTTTGTACGGTCCGACCCGTGCCGAACGTTTCTAGCCTAGCAACACCGTCAAAGGTCGGGACACCCTTCCTTAGTGGTCTGACCACCGGGTTGACAACCCCAATGGTAGCGGTACACCGATAGGCAGGGAGGAAGATGGACGTCGCGCGCCCGCGAATGGCGCGCCCTCGATCTTTCGGCCCGCGCGGGTTCAGCACAGCGTCCAAGGCCTCCATGCCCAAGATCATCGCCGCCAAGACCATCGTCACGTGTCCGGGGCGCAATTTCGTCACCCTGAAGATCGTCACCGACGAGGGGGTGTACGGCATCGGCGACGCCACGCTGAACGGCCGCGAACTGGCGGTCGAGGCCTATCTGACCCAGCACGTCATCCCCTGCCTGATCGGCCGCGACGCCCACCAGATCGAGGACATCTGGCAGTTCCTGTATCGCGGGGCCTACTGGCGCCGGGGGCCGGTGACCATGGCCGCCATCGCCGCGGTCGACACCGCGCTGTGGGACATCAAGGGCAAGATCGCCGGCCTGCCGGTCTACCAGCTGCTGGGCGGGGCCTGCCGGACCGGGGTCATGGTCTATGGCCACGCCAACGGCGAGACCATCGACGAGACCCTCGACAACGCCGCCCACTACGCCGAGCAGGGCTACAAGGCCATCCGCCTGCAGACCGGCGTGCCGGGGATGAAGGGGACCTATGGCGTCTCCAAAGACAAGTTCTTCTACGAACCGGCCGACAGCGACCTGCCCAAGGAGACGGTGTGGTCGACCGAGCGCTACATGCGCAGCACGCCGGCCCTGTTCGAGGCGGCCCGCGCGCGGCTGGGCGACGACCTGCATCTGCTGCACGACGTCCACCACCGCCTGACCCCGATCGAGGCCGGCCGCCTGGGCAAGGACCTGGAGCCCTACCGCCTGTTCTGGATGGAGGACGCCACGCCCGCCGAGAACCAGGCCAGCTTCCGACTGATCCGCCAGCACACGACGACACCGCTGGCCGTGGGCGAGATCTTCAATTCGGTCTGGGACTGCAAGCAGCTGATCGAGGAACAGCTGATCGACTACATCCGCGCCACGGTCGTCCACGCCGGCGGGATCACCCACCTGAAGAAGCTGGCCAGCTTCGCCGACCTGCACCACGTGCGCACCGGCTGCCACGGGGCCACCGACCTGTCGCCGGTCTGCATGGGCGCGGCCCTGCACTTCGACCTGTCGATCCCCAACTTCGGCGTCCAGGAATACATGCGCCACACGCCCGAGACCGACGCGGTGTTCCCGCACGCCTACACCTTCGCGGACGGCATGCTGCACCCCGGCGAGGCCCCCGGCCTGGGCGTCGACATCGACGAGGACCTGGCCGCCAAGTATCCCTACCAGCGCGCCTACCTGCCGGTGGCCCGCCGCCTGGACGGCTCGATGCACGACTGGTGAGCGCCGGGGTCACGCCCGTGGTCGCACACCTCGTCGCCCAAGATCTGGCCAAGGAGGCCTGCAAACTCTGACCATCCGGGCTAGAAGGGCGAGAAAGTTGGTCAATCGCCACCGGCGTCCGTGGTAGTGATTCGCCGATCCGACTAATCGCCAGCGCTTTCCACGCCCTTCCGAGCCCCCTCGCGTCTCATGTCCGACAACGTCAAGCTCTACCGCAAGATCGCCGACTCGGTGGCCGACTCCATCGAGGCGGGCCAGTACAAGATCGGCGACCGCCTGCCGACCGAGCGCGAGCTGGCCGAACAGTTCGGGGTCAGCCGGCCTACCCTGCGCGAGGCGATGATCGCGCTCGAGATGCTGGGCATGATCGAGGCCCGCCATGGCCTGGGCATCTACGTCACCGGCAATGTCCGCCCCGTGGCCCCGTCGGCCGAGATCGACTTCGAGATCGGCGCCTTCGAGCTGATCGAGGCCCGCCGCCTGTTCGAGGGCGAGGCCGCCGCCCTGGCCGCCACCTCGATCAGCGACGAGCAGATCGCGACCCTGGAGGACCTCCTGGAGCGCATGCATGTCGAGGAGGAGATCCGGGGCGAGGACGCCGACCGCGAGTTCCACCTGACCATCGCCCGCGCCACCGGCAACGGCGCGATCATCGCCACGATCGAGAACCTGTGGGACTGGCGCAACCGCTCGCCCCTGGCCCGCAACATCCTGACCCGCGCGCGCGGCATGGGCCTGGAGCCGCGCATCGTCGAGCACCGCCGCGTGGTCGACGCCCTGAAGGCCCGCGACCCGGCCGCCGCCCGCCAGGCCATGCGCGACCACCTGGAACGCGTCATCGACCACCTGCTGCACGCCACCGAGACCGAAGCCGTCCAGCGGGCGCAGCAAGAGACCAAGGCGCGCCGCAACGCGATCGCGAAGCGGGTGGCGATCTAGGCACGTGTCAATCCTCCCCCTAGCGGGGGAGGTGGCGCGTAGCGCCGGTGGGGGAAGTGCTTGATGCCTTGCCTCTTCCCCTCCGTCGTCTCTTCGAGCCGACACCTCCCCCTCTTGGGGGAGGATTGGGAACATGCCACTCTTCCCCATGCTGAAGCTCCCCCCGCTCAAGCCCGACTCCGACCAGATGCTGCACCTGGACGCCCTGCGGATCGTGGGGGCGGTGATGATCGTGGTGTTTCACTTCAACCGGTTCATCAACCTGGACGGCCGCTGGCAGCTGGCCGATGACACGATCAAGAGCTTCAGCCTGATCGTCGACCTGTTCTTCCTGATCTCCGGCTACGTGATGGCGGCGATCTACACCGGGCGGCTCTCGACCTTCGCCAAGTACCGCGACTTCCTGCAGAAGCGGGTGGCGCGGCTGGGGCCGCTGCACTGGGCGACGATGCTGGTGTTCGTGGTCATCGCCGCCCTGGGCTGGGCCGGCGTGCTGAACGAGCGGGATCCCTCGCGCTACGACGTGACGTGCATCCCGCAGAACATCCTGTTCATCCACGCCTGGGGGACGTGTCATGCCCAGACCTGGAACTTCGTCAGCTGGGCGATCAGCGCCGAGATGGGGATGTACATCGCCCTGCCCCTGCTTTTTCGCATTACCGCTTTGGGCCGCTGGCCCACCGCCATCGTCGCGATCGGCAGCCTGGTCCTGCTGCTCTGGATCTCGCGGACCGGCGAGCCCTTCTCGCAGTGGACCTACGACTTTGGCGTCGCCCGCGCCGTGCCCGGCTTCATGCTGGGCATGCTGGCGTTCCAGCTGAAGGCCGTCCTGGCCCGCCTGCCCCTCGCCCGCTTCGTGATGTGGGCCCTCTTGGCGGCGTTCTTCGTCGCCTCGGGCATGGGGGCGTCGCGGACGAGCCTGCTCTTGCTGATCTACGCCATCGGCCTGGCGGGGGTGGCGGCCGACGCGGCCGGCGTCCAGGGCGGGGTCAGCAAGGCCCTGGCCCCTTGGGCCCAGCTCAGCTTCAGCCTCTACCTGCTGCACCCGATCGCACTGAAGATCGCGCTGAACTGGGTCGGCTTCGGGATGTGGGGCCTCACTGGCGACGCCATGCGGCTGTGGTGCCTGGTCTGGATCGTGGCCCTGTTCCCGATCGCGTATTTCTCGCTGATCGGCTTCGAGCGCCCGGCGCGCGATTGGGTGGCGAAGCTGGGGAAGCGCTGAGCGAGCTCCCTCTCTCTCTTAGAGAGAGGGATTACGACTGAGCGATCCCGTCCACCCACGCCGCCAGCTCACGGATACTCCCCAGCTCCGCATAGCGCTCATGTCCCACCGGAGCCTCGGCCGCCTCGTGGGCCCAGACCAGGGGGTACGGGATCAGGGCGCCCCAGCAGCCGGCCTCCAGGGCGGGCAGGATGTCGGACCTCATCGAGTTGCCGGCCATCACCGCCTGGTCGGCGCCCGTGCCGTAGCGGTCGAACACCCGGCGATAGGTGCCGGCGTCCTTCTCGGACACGATCTCGACGGCGACGAAGTAGTCGCCCAGGCCCGACGAGGCCAGCTTCTGCTCCTGATGCAGCAGGTCGCCCTTGGTCACCAGGATCAGGCGGTAGCGCTTGGACAGCTCCGACAGCGCCAGCTCGACGCCCGGCAGCGGCTCGATCGGCTCGGTCAGCATCTCGCGGCCGACGGCCAGGATCTCGCGGATCACGCGCGTGTCGACCGCGCCGTCGGTAACCTCCAGCGCCGTCTCGATCATCGACAGGGTGAAGCCCTTGGCCCCGTAGCCATAGACCCGCAGGTTGCGCTTCTCGACCGCCGTCAGCTGGGCCTCGATCCTCTCGGGATCTCCGTGCTCGGACAGCAGCTCCAGGAAGCGCTGGTGCGACAGGCGAAACAGGCTCTCGCAATGCCAGAGGGTGTCGTCGGCGTCGACGCCGACGGTGGTGATGGTGCTCATGGCGCCGGACATATCATCGGGCCGGAGGCGGAGCCTATCCCACGCATGATTTATGCGCGGCGGACGTCAGAAGGTCAGCACCGCGAAGACCACCAGGCTGACCGGAACGGCCGCCGACAGGGCCAGGTTCAGCACGGTCTCGCCGACGCCCAGGGCGAACTTGGCGGACAGGGCGGCGAACTTGGCTGTGGTCGGGTCGGCGGGGGTCATGGCGGCTCCTTGCGCGCTCGACCCTGCCACGGCGAAGGTTAACAGCGAGACCGCCCGCCCCTGCGGCGGATTGTCCCCGCACGCCCGCAAAAGAATGGCGCGCCCTCGATGGCAGGGCGCGCCGGAAACCACGCGATGGCGGCGATGAGGTGGTCGACCGCGCGCGGCGAACCGAAAAGGTCCCCGCCGGCCCAAGGAAAGCAGAACCGGCGAGGTAGAGGGAACAGAGGGACTTTAGAAGCTCATCCGCAGACCCATCAGGTATTGGCGGCCGGGCTTGTAGTAGGTGAACGTCGCGTTGTCGTACTGGAAGTGCGAGCGCAGCTTTTCATTGGTGATGTTGGTCACGTTGAAGGTCAGCTGCGGCGCGTTCTTGAAGCCGAAGATCTTCTCCAGGTCGTAGCTGGAGGAGAAATCGGTCTGCTTGTAGTCGTCGTTGAACAGGGCGGCGGCGGTGACGCCGTTCTGGTTGGCGCCGCTGGACTGCGAGCCCTTCCGGTAGACGTGGCTCAGACGCAGGCTGACGCCGTTGTGCTCGTAATAGCCCGTCAGGTTGTAGGTGTACTTGGCCACGCCGTAGGCGATCGCCGGACCGTTGCTGGTCTGGTCGACGATGGTGGCGTTGGCGTTGACGCCCAGGCCCTCGACGCCGAAGCGGCTGGTCAGGAAGTCCAGCGGTTGCACCCACTGGAATTCCAGGCCGTTGATCGTCAGCTTGTTGGGCACGTTGATCTGCGACTGGACCTGGACTTGCGCCTGGGTCGGGCCGCCACGCGCGTTGATGGCCGTCTTCTGGGTGTCGTTGATGGTGTCGTAGGTGATGCCGTACTGGGCCAGGGCCGTGAACGGCAGGGTCACGACGTTGTTGGTCGTGAAGCCGGTCAGCGACTTGCGGAACGCGTTGACCGCGATGACGCCTTCCTGGCCGGTGTAGAATTCAAAGCCCAGGTCGATGTTCTTGGAGAAGTAGGGCTTCAGGGCCGAGTTGCCGATCGTGGCCTGGTCGGCCGACGGGGCGCCGAAGCTGACGCCCGGCAGCTGGGCGGCCGGATCCGGACGGGTCATCGTTTCCGAGACCGCGACGCGGGCCACGGCGTGCTCGCCGACGTCATAGGCGATGTTCGCGGCCGGCAGCCACTTGGAATAGGTGTTCTCGGTGTAGACGAAGTTGGTGATGTTCGGATAGCGCGCGCCGTCCGGCAGCTGGGCGCCGCCCGGCAGGGTGTTGCGCGGATCCGCCAGCGAGACGCGGCCGCCGATCGTCTGCTTGGTGTGGACGTAGCGGACGCCGACGTTGAAGCGCAGGTCGCTGTCCATGACCTGGGTGACGCCGTTCAGCTCGGTATAGGCCGCGCTGTTCTTCTCGTTGATGTAGCCGCCGCTGGCGCCGGTGTTCGAACCGCCGCTCTCGACGTACGCGTTATGCAGCTTGTCGTAGCCGGTGGCCTGCTTGACCTTGTCCCAGTCGACGGTGACGAAGCCGGCCGGACCGGGCTTGAGGTAGTTGGCCAGGCTGGCGGTCGGGATCAGCGAACCGCCATAGGTCAGGGTTCCGGTCTGGCCGGCCGTGGCGCCGGTTCCGTAACCCGGATAGGTCGGATAGCCGGCCGGCGCGGCGCCCGGCTGGTTCAGGCCCTGGCAGGCCGGGCCGCTGTTGGGCGAGGGCAGGTTGATGCTGGGATTGTTGCCGCAGGTCGCGTTCTGCCACGGGCCAGTGTTGTCGTAGCCGCGGATGGTGCGCGAGACGTCGTCATAGTTGCCGCCGAACTTCAGGTTCAGCTTCTCGTCGCCCCAGGTGACGACCGCGCGGGCGCCCTTGGTCTCGTACCAGCGCTTCTCGTCCTGCATGTTCAACCGGCCGCCGGTCCAGACGAAGTTGGCGGGGTTGTTCAGGTCGACGCTGCTCTTGATCGTCGGGATGCCGTTCGGGTTGTAGGTGTAGTCGACCGTCGTGCCGACGCCCAGCGCCGTCACCGGACCGAAGGTCGGGCTTTCGCGGTGGAAGTTGCTCTTGGTGTAGTTGGCCTGGGCCTCGACCTTCAGCTTGTCGGTGATGCGCCATTCGCCGCCCGGATTGATCCCCCACAGCTCGGTCTTCTCGATGTAGGGGCGGAATTCCAGGAAGAACTGCGAGTTGGCGTAGGTGCCTTGCGTCACCGTGCAGCCGGCGGAGCAGTCGGTCTTGTCGTACTTGGTGTTCATCGGGATGATCGCGCCGTTGCGCACGATCCAGGCGATGTCCTCCCGCAGCAGGTCGTTCTTCTTGTAGCCGTACATCCCGTCGACATAGAAGTTGATGCTGTCGTTGGGACGCCATTCCAGGCTGCCGACCAGGTTCAGGCGGTCGCGGCGGCCGTACTCGGCCGACGGGCGGCCCAGGCGCGGCAGCAGGCCGTTGTCGATCTGCTGGATCGTCGCGCCGGGGTTCTTGGACAGCAGGAAGGCCTGGTCGATGACCGTGCCCGCCACCAGGCCGCCGCCGGCGCCGACCGGCACCGTGCCCGGGATCGTCCAGTTGCCGCCGCCCGTGAGGTTACAGCCGCTGGTCGCGCCGCACTGGGCCGCCGACAGGTTCGGGTTGGTGAAGCCGATGGTCTCGTAGCCGCGCGTGTCGGTGTGCAGGCGCTGGCCCGAAACCCCGAACAGCACGCCGAAGGTGTCCCAGGTCTTGCTGGCGATCAGCGAGCCCTTGCCGCCCAGCTTGGCGCCGTCCGGCTTCACGCCCTGGACGTTCATGGTCAGGTGCTGGCCTTCGCGATCGAACGGGCGGGCCGAGCGCATGTCGATGTTACCCGCCGCGCCGCCTTCCAGCAGGCTGGCCGAGTAGCTCTTGTTGACCGTCAGCTTGGTGAACAGATCGGTCGGGAAGAAGCTGAGGTCGACCGAGCGGTCGGTGCCCTGAGCGTCGGTCGCGCCCGACGAGGCCACGGCGATCGAGGCGCCGTTCAGCGTCACGTTGGTGAAGTTGCTGCCCAGGCCGCGGATGGCGACGTTCGTGCCTTCGCCCGTGATGTCGCGGGTGATGGTGATGCCGGGGATGCGGTTGAACGACTCGGCGATGTTGGAGTCGGGGAACTTGCCGATGTCTTCGGCGAAGATGGCGTCGGCGAAGCCGGTGGTCTCGCGTTTGGCGACGGTCGATTGCGCCAGGCTCTTACGATAGCCGGTGACCACGATCTCTTCGACGGCGTCGTTGGACACGGTCGGCGCGGCGGCGGTCTGGGCGTAAGCGGCCTGACCGATGAACAAAGTGGTCAGGCAGGTCGCGCCGATCAGCGCGGCGCGGGCGGAACGGTTTTGTCGAGTGGACGGCATTGCTTCTCCCCCTAATGTGTCGGCGCTCAGCGCCCGTGTTTTGTCGCTCGCGACCCGCCAGCCCCTTTGGAGTCTGACGCCCCGCCGGAAGGCAGTGGTAGCGGTCACACTCCAAGCGTTACGAGGTATGTCCTTGAGTGTCAATGTGGTCAGACCACGCAATCTTGGCGGGGTCCGACCTTTGGTAGGCCACTGCGGCGCCGGCGCCACGGTCAGCGCGCGCGATTTGGCAACCTCTTTTTTAAAGAGCGCCTATGGGGAGGGTTTGGCTGTTCGCGACGGCGGACAGGAAGCGGGAGGGCTCAGGCCCAGCCCGTCGGTCGCTCCGGCTCGCGCCGGGGCCGGATCGGGGTCGCATAGCGGTGGCCGCGGTTCACCCGCCTCAGCGAGGCCGGGAAGCGGTGCAGCTGGCTTTCGGGTCGGATCGGCCGGGCGACCAGGCCGCCGCCACAGTCGGGACAGGCCCCGTCGAAGCGCAGATCGGCGCATGAGGCGCAGAAGGTATGCTCGAACGTGCAGATTCGGGCGGCGTCGCTGTCGGGCGGCAGGTCCGCGTCGCAGCACTCGCAATTCGGGCGCAGTTCGAGCATGGGTCCGTCCTCCCGTGTTCGTCTGGTCATTCTTGCCTGGAAGCCTTTCACCATAAGGGCTTTTCAGGCCTCCGCGCGAGGGGGCCCGGTCGCATATCACGGGAATGTGGAGCCAAGCGAAATCCGCGTGATCAGCCGAGGGCGCGCGAGGGGTTGACCCCCTCCCCCATACCCCCTAGACACCGCGCCGTTTGCGCGGCGGACGGGCCTAAAGCCCGTCCGCTTTTTTAAAGGTAACGCCCCGGCTCGCTGGGGCTGGGCCGGGGTTACTCCCCGCCCGCTTTTTTGCAAAAATAGACCGCCCAATTCCGGGCCACCGCGTGCAGGAGCGCTCCACAGAATGTCCCAAGACCTTCTCCCCGGCGTTACCGGCGTTCTGGCCCTCGCGGACGGCACGATCCTGCAAGGCGTGGGCTGCGGCGCGGTCGGCGACGCGGTCGGCGAGGTGTGCTTCAACACCGCCATGACGGGCTATCAGGAGATCCTGACCGACCCGTCCTACATGGCCCAGATCGTCGCCTTCACCTTCCCGCACATCGGCAATGTCGGGACCAACGCCGAGGACGTCGAGCAGATCACCGGCGTGGCCGAGACGGCCGCCCGCGGCGCCCTGTTCCGCGAGGTTCCGACCGAGCAGGCCAACTGGCGCGCCAACAGCGACTTCGACGCCTGGATGAAGACGCGCGGCGTCATCGGCCTGGCCGGGATCGACACCCGCGCCCTGACCCGCAAGATCCGCGAGACCGGCATGCCGCACGGCGTCATCGCCCACTCGCCCGACGGCCAGTTCGACCTGCCCGCCCTGGTCGCCAAGGCCAAGGCCTGGGCCGGCCTGGAAGGCCTGGACCTGGCCAAGGACGCCTCGACCACCCAGACCTTCACCTGGGACGAGGGCCTGTGGTCGTGGCCGGAAGGCTACGCCAAGCTGGACAAACCCAAGTACGACGTCGTGGTCGTCGACTATGGCGTCAAGCGCAACATCCTGCGCGCCCTGGCCCATGTCGGCGCCCGCGCCACGGTGGTGCCGGCCGACACCAAGGCCGAGGACATCCTGGCCCGCAACCCGGACGGCGTGCTGCTGAGCAACGGCCCCGGCGACCCGGCCGCGACCGGCCAATATGCCGTGCCCGAGATCCAGAAGCTGGTCGAAAGCGGCAAGCCGGTGTTCGGCATCTGCCTGGGCCACCAGATGCTGGCCCTGGCCCTGGGCGCCAAGACCGTGAAGATGGAACAGGGCCACCACGGCGCCAACCACCCGGTCAAGGACCTGACCACCGGCAAGGTCGAGATCGTCTCGATGAACCACGGCTTCACCGTGGACAGCGCCTCCCTGCCCGCCCCGGTCCAGGAGACCCACGTCTCGCTGTTCGACGGCACCAACGCCGGCATCCAACTGGCCGACAAGCCGGTGTTCTCGGTCCAGCACCACCCGGAAGCCTCGCCGGGCCCGACCGACAGCCTCTACCTGTTCGAACGGTTTGCTGGGCTGATGGACGCGGCGAAGTAAGGACGAGAGAACCCTCTCTCATAGAGAGAGGGAGGGGCCCGCGCCGTCAGGCGTGGGAGGGTGAGAGGTTTCACCGCTAGCCGGTAAAAATCTTCGCCCCCTATCCCCTTTGAAAGCCAGCGTCCCGCGCCTCGTCCTGAGAAGGTGTAACCTCTCACCCTCCCATCGCTGCGCGATGGGCCCCTCCCTCTCTCTATGAGAGAGGGTTTTCAGGTTTTGACCGCCCCTACGTCACCCGCGCCTAATCCTTCGAAAACGGAGGATTGCGCGATGACCAACGACACCGACTTCACCGGCCGGCGGGTGCTGGTCGTGGGCGGGTCCAGCGGGATCGGCAACGGGATCGCGCACGCGTTCAAGGCGCGGGGCGCGGAAGTCGCCGTCTGGGGCACCCGGGCCAGCGCCGCCGACTATGATCCCGCCGAGGGTTCGGACCTGACCGGCCTCGCCTACGCCGCCGTCGACGTCGGCGATCCCGACGCCATCGAGGTCGCCCCTACCCCGTTCGAGGATGGCCTGGACGTGCTGGTGCTGTGCCAGGGGACGGTCGTCTACAAGCGCGGCGAGTTCGAGCGGGCCGGCTGGGACCGGGTGATGGCGGTCAACCTCGACAGCCTGATGCACTGCGCCCGGCGCTTCAAACCGGCACTCACCGCCAGCCAGGGCAGCGTGATCATCGTCAGCTCGATCTCGGGCCTGAAGGCCAATATCGGCAATCCCGCCTACGCCGCCTCCAAGGCCGGCGCGATCAGCCTGACCAAGACCCTGGGCCAGGCCTGGGCGCCCGAGGGGGTGCGGGTCAACGGCCTGGCGCCGGGCCTGGTCGAGACCAAGCTGACGAAAGTCACTACCGCCAATCCCGAGCGCCTGGCCGGCGCCCTCGCCGCCATCCCCCAGCGCCGGATGGGAACGCCCGCCGACATGGCCGGGGCGGCGCTGTTCCTGGCCTCGCCCCTGGCCGCCTACGTCACCGGCCACACCCTGGTGGTCGACGGCGGCCTGTCGCTGTGACTCCCTCTCCCCTTGCGGGAGAAGGTGTCGGCGAAGCCGACGGATGAGGGGTCGCACAAACGAAAACCGCCGCGACCGGCGGTGAAGCCGTCGCGGCGGTCTCTTTCTTCAACCCCTCACCCGACCCGCTTCGCGGGCCACCCTCTCCCGCAAGGGGAGAAGAGGCGGCGGCGACGGCGTCCAGGATCGCGCCCAGAACGCCGTCGGAGGCCGCCATCTGCTCGTTCTTGAAACGCAGCACGCGGAAGCCCTGGGTCTTTAGCCAGGCATCCCGCATGGCGTCATGCGCCGCGTCGTGATGCGGGCCGTCCAGCTCGACGATAAGCCGATGCCTCAGGCACACGAAGTCGGCCACGTACCGACCAATCGACAATTGCCGCCGGAACTTCAGCCCCTCGAGGCGGCGGTCGCGCAACAGACCCCACAGCAGCCGCTCGTTCGACGGCGCGTCGGATCGCAGCCGTCGCGCGAAGGCGAGTTGTCGCGAGCGCTCCACTATGAATGGAACAATACAAGAACGCCTATATCGCACAATCCCTCTCCCCTTGCGGGAGAGGGTGGCCCGCGAAGCGGGTCGGGTGAGGGGTTGAAGAAAGAGACCGCCGCGACAACGGATAAACGGGATGCGGCCGACAGGACTATCGACCCCTCATCCGGCCCTTCGGGCCACCTTCTCCCGCAAGGGGAGGAGGAAACACGAATGGGGGCCGCCTCCCGCGAGGCTAGGGGGCAATGCGGGAGGCGGCTGCCGAACGCCCTCGGCAAAGGGGGGCGCGCCTGAAGGCGTCCGGCTGCTAGAGCCCGTCCGCTCCGGTGGAAGACCGAACCGGCTGGCCAGGCTCTAACCTCGAAAACTCGAGAATCGAGAAGGATCCGGCAAGCGCGCGGCGCGCGCCCGGGACCTGAAACGGGCGCTAGACCTTGAGGTTCAGCAGCGCCCCGGCCATCTCGTCGGCGGTCTTGATCACCACCGCATTGGCCTTGAAGTCGTTGGCGGCGCTGATCTGCCCGACCCGCTCCGAGACGTAGTCGACGTCCGCCGCCCCCCCAGTGGCCGAACCTTCGGCCCGTTCGGCCTGGGCGTCCGCCGCCGCCATGCGGTGAGCGCTGGCGGTGAGACGGTCGGCGGCGGCCATCATGCCGGCCGCGGCGATCGATATTGCCTGCATCGGATGTCCCCCGGAAAAGCGTTGGAAATCAGCGTTTGTTGACGTTGGTTATCGCGGCGGTTGGGTTAAGAAGGTGCAACTAAAGATGGTAAAATTTACAGTTTGGTCATAATTTTTTACGCCGGTTAACCCTGTTTCGCGGGCCGTTTCCGAGGGTTGCGGCAGGGTTAATCCGTCGCTAACCGAACCTCGGCGGGGCCTGGGCTGGCGGGCGTTTTCCCGTATCGCGCGAACCCATTGCCGGAACGCCGCTCCCAGCGACAAATCCTGCCCAACATTACAAAACGTTCAGGCTGGGCCGTCTCGACAAGCCGTCAGCACACCGACATGGTTCGGCCCTCGCGCGGGCCGGGGGCGGCTCGTTCACTCCAACCTTGGCATGACGACCATCCGAGCCCCGCGCTCCGGGGTCGCCGCGTCCCAGAAGGCTCAAACACACATGTCGTTCACGCGTCGCGCCGCGCTCGCCAGCGCCGCCCTGCTCATGGTCGCGCACCCCGTCCTGGCCGCCGCGCCCGCCAAGACCGCCGCCGCGGCCAAGACCACCGCGCCCGCCTCGGACTTCGTCCCCTCGCCCGAAGCCATCAAGGCCCACATGACCTTCCTGGCCGACGACGCCATGGAAGGTCGCGAGGCCGGCACGCGCGGCTATGACATCGCCGCCAACTACGTCGCCGCCCAATACGCCCTGCTGGGCCTCAAGCCGGCCGGCGACAAGGGTCCAAATGGGGCGGTATCCTATCTGCAGCACGTGCCGCTGCTGGCCCACCGCCCGGCCACCGACGGCGCGATCAGCATCACCGGCGCCGATGGTCAGAGCGTGGCCCTGAAGTATGGCGAGGACTACCTGCCAGGCTCCCAGGCCCAGGCGGCCGACGTCAATCTCGAGGCCCCGCTGGTCTTCGTCGGCTTCGGCGTGGTCGATCCCTCGCGCGGTCGCGACGACTACGCGGGCCTGGACGTGAAGGGCAAGATCGTGGTCGTGCTGACCGGCGCCCCGACCGCGATCCAGACCGAGGAACGCGCCCACTTCAGCAACCCCAACACCAAGCGCGCCGAAGCGGCCAAGCGCGGCGCGATCGGCGTGATCACCATGCCGACCACCAGCGGCGAGAAGCGCCGCCCGTTCGCGCGCGGCCTGAACGGCATGAAGGAATGGCGGGTGATCTGGCGCAACGCCCAGGACGTCGGCGCCATCCGCGCGCCGTCGGCCCCGGCCCTGGCCAATGTCAGCCTGGGCGGCGCGGAAAAACTCTTCGCGGGCGCTGCGACGCCGCTGGCGTCCGTCCTGGCGCAGGCCGAGACGCCCGAAGGCGCGGTCAAGGGTTTCGCCCTGCCCGCCAAGGCCAAGATCGCGCTGAAGACCGAGATCGAGAAGCGCGAGAGCAGCAACGTCGTCGGCCTGATCGAGGGCTCCGACCCGACGCTGAAGGCCCAGACCATCATCCTGTCGGCCCACCTGGACCACATCGGCATCAAGGAAGACGCCAAGCCGGGCGAGGACCGCATCAACAATGGCGCGCTCGACAATGCTTCGGGCATCGCCACCCTGCTGGAGGTGGCGCGCGGCTTCAAGAACACCAAGGTCCGCCCCAAGCGCTCGATCATCCTGCTGGCGGTGACCGGCGAGGAGAAGGGCCTGGTCGGCTCGGACTACTTCGCCAACAACCCGACGATCCGGAAGGCCGACATCGCCGCCGACGTGAACCTGGACATGCCGGTGCTGCTGTACCCGTTCACCGACGTGATCGCGTTCGGCGCCGACCGCTCGACCGTGGGCGAGGCCGTCAAGCACGCCGCCGGTCGCGTCGGTGTGGCCCTGTCCGGCGACCCGCTGCCGGAAGAAGGCCTGTTCACCCGCTCGGACCACTACCGCTTCGTCGAGCAGGGGATCCCGTCGGTGTTCCTGATGACCGGCTTCCAGAACGGCGGCGAAAAAGCCTTCACCACCTTCCTGAAGACCAACTACCACCACCCGGGCGATGATCTGAACCAGCCGATCGACTACCAGGCGGCCGCCAAATTCGCCCTGGTCAACTACGAGATCGCCCGCGAGCTGGCCAACGCCCCGGCGCGGCCGGTGTGGAAGAAGGGCGACTTCTTCGGCGCCACCTTCGCGCCGGCGGGGCATCCGTCCTCCGCCAAGTGATAGGGGCGGCGGAGTAGCTCCCCGCCAAACCGTCTCCCCGGCGAAAGCCGGGGCCCAGATCCCGGGGCGCTTGGGCTGACTGGAAAATCTCCGAGCCTTTAGAGCCCACCCCAGCGCTCTTCCATCTGGATCCCGGCTTTCGTCGGGAAGACGGAGTTTGGGGATCGGAAAACGAGGTTTGGGGATTGAGCCATTGACCCGGAGGGCGGCGGAAGGGATTCTGCCGCCTTCTCCTTTTCGTGATCCTGGATACCCCCTCGCGTGACCGCCCGCACCGGCGCCTTCCTGAAGATCGGCGTGATCGCGCCGGCCATCATGGTGGCCGACGTGTGGATCGCCCAGCGGCTGTTTCCCGGTTTCGACGCCGGGGCCCAGTTCATCAGCGAGCTGGGCGGGCCCAAGGCGCCCCTGCCCGAGGTCTTCAACTACGGCATGATCCTGGCCGGCATCGCTGGCCTGTTCGCCGGCGCGGGCTTCACCCACGCGCTGGAGCACGCCGGCGGCCGGCGGCGAGTCTCGGCCTTCGCGGGGCTGTTCGTGGCCCTGACCGGCCTGGGGGCGTTCTTCGCCGGGGTGTTCCACTGGCCCGACCCGATGCACCGCGCCTGCGGCGTGGGCCTGGCCATCCAGTTCGCGCCGCTGTTCACCGCCTGGGCCCTGTGGGACAGGCCGGGCTACCGGCGGCTGGCCCATTTCTCGCTGGGCTGGTTCCTGGGCCTGCTGCTGGTCTTCGCCCTGCTGACCGGGGTGTGGAACGTGCGCACCGGCTACGACGTCGGCTACTGGCAGCGCGGCCACGCGTTCCTGGGCCTGCTGTGGCTGGCCATCGCCGCCTGGACCCTGGAGAAGGGCTGGCGCAAGGCCGCCGCGCCCCCTGTCGAACCGACGCCGGAACCGGCGGTCGTCTAGACCCGTTGGCCAGGGCCGACGACAGAGGGAAGCTCCCGATGATCCGCCCCTGGATGCTGGCCGCCGCCGCCCTGGCCGTGACCGCCTGTTCGCCCCGCGAGGCCGAGAAACAGCCCGCCCCGTCCGAGCGCCAGACGACGACCGCGCCGGCGGCCGCGCCCCGACCGCCGCGACGCCCGCCTCCAGCGCCGGCGCCACCGTGGGCGGCGACGGTTCCGAGATCCGGCTGTCCAACCTGGGCGAGGCCGATCTCGAGGCCAATCCGCTGGCGGGCGAGCTGGCCTGCGGCTTCACCGCCGACGGAGCCACGCTGCTGATCGCCAAGGGCGTGGTCGCGTCGAAGGACCCGGCCTTCGGCCTGGTCAAGGTCGGCGACTATGTCGAGCGCGTCGGCGCGCCCGGCGGCTTCGACGGCATGCTGAAGGGGGCCAAGTTCTCGGGCGCCGGCAAGACGGTGATCATCGCCGTCACGGGCCCGGCGAAGGGCGGCGGCGAGTCCCCGCCCAGCCCCGCCACCCTGACCTACCAACGGGCGGATGGCGCCGAACGGGTCTATCCCGGAACCTGGACCTGCGGGCCGTAGCCGCGAGGCCGCGGCGCCGGCCCGCCACCCGTCAGGACATCGCCTTGACCGCCGAGGCCAGCAGCACCGAGGGCGCGCGGTCGTGCCGCGTGACCGCCGGAATGGGCCGGTCGACGCCCATCAGCTGGTAGATCGCCATCTGGGCCGCCCGCACCGAATATTCGACCGTGAAGACGACGTCGTCGGGGACCTCGACGAACTGGCTGACGAAGGCCAGGTTCCGCGAACTGGCCGGGACCGGAAGGGGTCGATCGGTCTTGCGGCGCGGCATGAACATCGAGGTGATGTAGGGCAGCCGGCAGGGCACGCAGGTCGCGGTCTCGAACACCTCGACGCCCAGGCCCAGGTGGCCGCACAGCTCCTGCAGGATCTCGCGCCCGCCGCACTGGCTCATCGGCTTGGCCACGAAGTCGCCGACCCGGTCCGGGTGCAGGGCGTAGCCCCAGAACACCGACCAGCCTTCCGGCTGATCCCGGAAGTGCGGCTGGTGGTACAGCACGATCGACATCAGCCAGCGCGAGTCCTTGAACGTCACCAGGCCGCCGGTGCCGGCGGCGTTGCCGCTGAAGGCCTGCATGGCGTCGAAGAACTTCGGGTCGCGACAGGTGACGGTGAACGACTCCCATAGGCTGCGTTCGATAGCGGTGTTGAAGGCGGCCGGATCGCCGAACTCGGGGCGGCCCGCGGCGATCTTCTCCCACAGGGCCCAGCCCTGGCTGTCGGCCTTGGTCATAGCCGGCGGCGGGGCGTCCATGGTCCCCAGGCTGGTGGCGTCGGTCATCGAGCCGTTCTGGAAGAAGACCAGGTCGTCCTCCGCCAGCGCGACGGTCTCCGCCTTGCCCTCGCGCTCCAGGGTCAGGCCGGTGACGCGATGCCGTCCGGCCTCGGTGACGATGGTCATGTCGGTGACGGCCGTGTCGCCGACGAAGTTGACGCCCCGCGCGCGCAGCCAGTGCTCCAGCGGCGCGACGATGGCGTCATACTGATTGTAGACGGTGCGCTTGACCCCGCCGAGCGTGTCGATGCGCGGGAACTCGTTCAGGAACCGGTGCAGATACCGCTTCAGCTCCACGGCGCTGTGCCAGGGCTGGAAGGCGAAGGTGGTCTGCCACATGTACCAGAAATTGGTCTCGAAGAACGGCGGCGACAGCCAGTCGGTGATGGCGCTGTCGCCCAGCCTGTCTTCCGGCGTCTCCATCAACCGGATCAGCTCCAGCCGGTCGTGCGTCGAGAACCCCATGTGGCTGACGTCGACCTTGTGCAGGTTGCGGTCGACCAGCCGGGCCTGGGAGTGGGCGACGTGCTCCGCGTTGAACGCCACGGTCTGCTCGCGCACCGTCTGGCCCGGCGCGTCGAGGCTGGGGATCGAGGACAGCAGGTCCCAGGTGCATTCGTAGTGATCCGTCGTCAGCATCCGGCCGCCGCGCAGCGAATACGATCCGTCGGGCAGGCGCGAGCCGTCCAGCGAACCGCCGAACACCGTGGGGTTCTTCTCGTAGATCGTGATGTCGGCCCCATCGACGCCGGCGTCGCGGATCAGGAAGACCGCCCCGGCCAGGGCGCCCACGCCGCCACCGATGAAATAATGCTTCATGGCCTTGCTCCTCGCGATCATCGCGGCGGCAAGCTGGGCCTTCGGAAGGGCGGCGTCGTTGATCCCGGGCAAATACCGCGGGACCGGCCTACCGCCAGGCGTAGTTGAAGCTGACGCTGATCCGCTGTTCGTCGGCCTGGTTGGGCGTCACCTCGTGGCGCAGCCAGCTCTCCCACATCAGGATCGCGCCCGGCGCCGGCTGGACGTAGACGAACGGCTGCAGGCCCTCGGGCGCGTCCGCCTCGCGCGTGGGGGCGGCCATCATCATCGGCAGGCGCGGATCCTCGAACTTGATGGCCGAGGCGCCGGGCGGGATGGTCACATAGACCGTGCCGGAGATGACGCTGTGGGGGTGGATGTGGCCGGTGTGCTGGCCGCCGGGCTCCAGGATGTTGATCCAGAAGCTGTCCATGACCAGCTTGCCGCCGGCCAGGTCGAAGCGCAGGTCCTTGGCGAAGGCGAGCGCGTGGCGATCCAGCTTCTTCTTCAGCTCGCCGAACAGGCTGTCGCGCTGGGCCAGATCGTTCAGCGAGGCGTAGGAGGTGTAGCCCAGATAGCCCTTGTTGTAGGCCCAGGCCTGGCCGGCGTCGTCGTCCTCGGCGATGGCGATGCAGGCGTCGTGCAGTTCGTCGACGAAGGTCTCGAACCCCTTCTCGCCGGCGAGGGTGGCTTCATAGAGCGGGGTGACGAACAGGCTGCGCGGGGTCATGGGCGGCGTCATAGCGCCGGAGCGCGTTGACGACAAACCCCGGATGGAACATAGTCAGAACATGGCCGACGGTGATCATACGCTGAAGATCAATGCGGCGCTCGCTGAGCGGATGAAGACCGTGTCCGACGATCTCGGCAAGAGCCTCGATGAGTATGCGACCCAGCTTCTCGACGCCTTCACGGGCCTCGATCCACGCAAGCATGACGAAGCCTATTGGGAAGAGCTCCAGCGTATCTGCGATGAGACTGAACGCGACGGCGGCGTTCCATGGGAGCAGGTGCAAGCCAGACTGCGCAACTTCGGCCAAAAGCGCTGATCCGTGCGTCGCATTGAGCTTTCCAGGCTCGCCGAGACCGATCTGGATCGCCTGGAAGCTTGGCTCGAAAAAAATGGCGCGCCGTACGCCGCCGATCTCGGGGTCGCGCTGGAAGATGCGATCACCAGTTTAGGAGAATTTCCGGAACGAGGCAGGCATTCTGGTTTCGGCGAATTGCGCGAACTGGTCGTGCCGTTTCGCACCTGGAGTTACGTGGTGACCTATTCCGTAACGGTCAGCAGGGTGATCATCGTGCGCATTCATCACGGCTTCGAAGATCGCTGAACCCGCCGGACTCGCCTATATCTGCCCTCGTGACCGACGTGACTTCCGACACCCCCGCCTCCCCTCGCCTGATCGGCGCCGCCCTGATCAAGGACGAGGTCACGCGCCTGCCCGACGCGCCCGGCGTCTACCGGATGATCGGCGAGGCCGACGAGGTCCTCTATGTCGGCAAGGCCAAGAGCCTGAAGAAGCGGGTGATCCAATACGCGCAAGGCCGCTTCCACACCAACCGCATCGCCCACATGGTCGACGCCACGCGGGCCATGGAGTTCGTCACCACCCGCACCGAAGCCGACGCCCTGCTGCTCGAGATCAACCTGATCAAGCAGCTGAAGCCGCGCTTCAACGTGCTGCTGCGCGACGACAAGAGCTTCCCCGAGATCGTCATCCGCCGCGACCACGACGCGCCGCAGCTGCGCAAGCACCGCGGCGCTCACACGATCAAGGGCGACTATTTCGGCCCGTTCGCCAGCGCCTGGGCGGTCAATCGCACGCTGAACACCCTGCAGAAGGCCTTCCTGCTGCGCTCGTGCAGCGACAGCGTCTACGACAGCCGCGACCGGCCCTGCATGCTGCATCAGATCAAGCGCTGCGCCGCCCCCTGCACCGGCCTGATCGGCAAGGACGACTACCAGGCCCTGGTCGACCAGGCCGAGGCTTTCCTGCGGGGCAAGTCTCGCGCCGTCATCGCCTCCATGGCCAAGCAGATGGAGGACGCCGCCGAGGACCTGGAGTTCGAGCGCGCCGCCCGCCTGCGCGACCGCATCCGCGCCCTCTCCAGCGTCGCCCAGGAGACCCAGATCAACCCCGAGACCGTCGACGAGGCCGATGTCGTGGCCCTGCACGTCGAGGGCGGCCAGGCCTGCGTCCAGGTATTCTTCTTCCGCGCCGGCCAGAACTGGGGCAACCGCGCCTATTTCCCGCGCGTCACCGGCAACGCCGAGGAGACCGATGAGACCACCACCGAGGAACAGCGCATCCTCACCGCCTTCCTCGGCCAGTTTTACGACGACAAGCCGATCCCGCGCCTGATCCTCTCGAACCTGCAGCCGGCCGAGGCCGACCTGCTGGCCGAGGCCTTCGCCCTGAAGAGCGGCCGCAAGGTCGAGATCAGCACGCCCAAGCGCGGCGAGAAGGCCGACCTGGTCCAGCACGCCCTGACCAACGCGCGCGAGGCGCTCGGGCGAAAAATGGCCGAGGGCAGCGCCCAGACCAAGCTCCTGGCCGGCGTCTGCGAGGCCTTCAAGCTGGAGGCCCCGCCCGAGCGGATCGAGGTCTACGACAACAGCCACATCCAGGGCACGAACGCGGTCGGCGGCATGATCGTGGCCGGGCCGGAAGGCTTCATGAAGGGCCAGTACCGCAAGTTCAACATCAAGAGCACCGAGCTCACGCCCGGCGACGACTACGGCATGATGAAGGAGGTGCTGCGCCGCCGCTTCGCCCGCCTGGTCAAGGAGGAGGAGGAAGGCGACGACGCCAACCGCCCCGATCTCGTGCTGGTCGACGGCGGCAAGGGCCAGCTGGACGCGGCGCTGGAGATCATGGCCGACCTGGGCGTCGACGACATCGCCGTCGTCGGCGTCGCCAAGGGCCCGGACCGCGACGCGGGGCTGGAGCGCTTCTTCCTGCCCGACCAGCCGCCGTTCATGCTCGAGCCCAAGTCGCCGGTGCTCTACTACCTGCAGCGCCTGCGCGACGAAGCCCACCGCTTCGCCATCGGCGCCCACCGCACGCGGCGCTCGATGGACCTGAAGAAGAACCCCCTCGACGAGATCGAGGGTGTCGGCCCGGGACGGAAGAAGGCCCTCCTCCACGCCTTCGGCTCCGCCAAGGGCGTGGGCCGGGCCAGCGTGGAGGACCTGATCAAGGTCGAAGGCGTCAGCCAGGCGCTGGCCGAGCGGATTCACGGGTTTTTCCGGAAGGGGTGAGGGGGCCCTCACCCACCGAAGACGAAGTCGGCTTTGTAGTAGCCCTTGGCCGGGTCGAGGATATCGATGGCGAACGGCGCCGAGCCGTCAGCTAGGTCGGTCAGCCAGGCGTCGTTGGACCGGGCCATGACCCCGAGGTTCTCGGTCGCCGCCGCGGCCAGCAGGAAGCCGACCATCGCCGCCTTGGTCCCAATGCCTTCCGCGCCATCGCCGCCATAGGCCGCCAGATAGTCCACCCGACCATCGATCAGGGCGTGGACCTTGGTGTCGGTCGGCGTGCCCCCGAAGATGGCCGCATAGGCTTTCTTGGTCGCATCGAACAGGCTCAGTCCGCCGTAGTTGGCCGCGAAGCTGTCCTTGGCCTCGCCGTTCTTGCCCAGATTGACCGCGAAGTTGATGTAGCGGTTCACGGTGTTGAACTGGGCGTAGTAGGCGCTGTTGAGATTGTTGCCGTTGGCGCTGGTCGGCGAGATCAGGAAGTCGATGCCGCCACCGCTGGGAACCTTGCCGGTGAAGAACTGGTAGCTCAGCGCGGCGACCGTGGTGGTGGCGTCGGCGGCCTCGACGACCGCCGAGACGGCCTGGGCCTGGGTCATGGCGCCGGCGGTGATCTTGGCCGTGAGCTCGGCCGTCAGAACGCCGCCGGCGCCCGCCGCGGCGCTGGTCCGCAGCAATTGGGCGACCGCCAATCCCACCTGCGGGTCGCCCAAGTTGAGGCTCTTGTCGGCGAAGAGCAGGGTTTCGACATTGACCAGGGTGTCGGCGCCGTCGCGCGGATCGGCGCGCGCGTCGGTGACGGTCCAGCCCCCGCCCCGACCCCGATGACGTAGTCCGCCGCCGCGCCGCCGTAGCGGGCCTGGTCGGTCCCGGCCCCGCCGTCGATCCGGTCGGCCCCGGCCCCGCCGATCAGGATGTCGACCCCGTCGCCGCCGTTCAGGGTGTCGTCCCCCGCGCCGCCGGCCAGGACGTCGTCCCCGGCCAGGCCGTTCAGGGTCTCGCCCCGCGCATCGCCGATCAGGGCGTCGGCGCCGGCGCCGCCATTGACCGTCGTTCCCGCGTCGACCCCGAGGTGCACGGTCACGTGCTCGGCCCCCTCCCAGACGCCGCGCCAGGCGATCACGTCCATTCGGCCGTCGCCATTGACGTCGGCCGCCTGCAGCCGATCGTATTGCGAGATGTTCAGCCAGCCCTCGGGCAGTTGGACGAAGCGGCCGGCGCCGTCGTTCAGGAACGCCGCCTGCTTGTGGCTGTTCGACGCCAGGAGATCGGCATAGCCGTCGCCGTTGAGGTCGACCAGCTGGGTGCGGGTGTACCAGTCCTCGGTCGTCTGGACGGGCAGGCGCTTGGCGGTCTCGTCGGCGAAGCCGCCCTTGCCGTCGTTGATCCAGATCTGGGTCGTGCCCGGCTTGAACAGGTCAACGACCGTGGTCAGCACCAAGTCCAGCTTGCCGTCGCCATTGAGGTCCGCCGCCTTGGCGTCGATCACGGTCTCGGTGGCGCCGTGCTTGGGCATCGTGAACGCGGACAGGGCCGTGAAAGCGCCCTTGCCATCGTTCTTCAGCAGCCGCGCACCCTGGGTCTGGGTTTCGTTGGGGGTCAGCAGCAGGTCCAGGTCGCCATCGCCATCGGCGTCGAACAGCAGGCTGGCGGGGGAATTGTACTGGCCCGCGACGATGTCGGCCGGCAGGCCGGCGCGGCTGAGGGTGAAGTTGGCCGCGCCGTCGTTGAGCAGGAAGTACGAGGCCTCCTCGGTCCCGCCGTTGTAATTGCCGACATAGAGGTCGATGTCGCCGTCGCCGTCGATGTCGCCCGCGGCGGCCGAGTGGCTGTAGTCGGCCAGGGTCGGCAACCGCGTCGTGGCGTCGATCACGCCCGTCGCGCCCGACGACAGGAACAGCGCGTTGCGCGCGCCGGGGAACGGCGCGGCGTCATAGCCGTGGTCGGCGAAGAAGGCGTCGGCGCGGCCGTCCTTGTTGAAATCGGCCAGCACGATCTGGCGCCCGTGCACCGTCACCGGCGGCTGGGCGCCGAACAGGGCGACGGTGGAGTCGGTGAAGGTCCCTGAGCCGTCCCCAGTCAGCACCCGGATCGGGACAGCGCGATCCTCCAGCGGATACAGGAAGTACGAGATGACCACGTCGACCTTGCCGTCGCCGTTGAAGTCGCCCACCGCGATCTCGTGGGCCGAGGCGGCGGTGAACCCGGCGCGCAGCGCCAACGTCAGGTCCTGGGTCTGAAACTTGGCGGCCATCGAACTGTCTCCACGCGCCCGGACACGGGCCGTCACGCGATGTCAGCTAATCCACCTGGCCCGGCGCGGGCATCGCCGTTTGTAGGGTGTGACGCCGCCCCCCTGGACGCCTGGCCGGACCCGCGCCAAGCTGGGTGTTCCGGCCGCGGGTGGTTCGCTTTCCGGAGATGGGGTTGGTCGTCGTGGTTTCGAGGTCGGCGCTTGGCTGAGGACGCCGACGAGCAGCGCCTGGCGCCTTTCCTGCGGGCGGTCCTGGAGAACGCCGACGCCGTGCTGGAGACGGCCCAGTCGGACCCCGATGCGCTTGCCGGCCTGATCACCACCGACGCCGCCCAGGCCGAGTTCCTGCCGCTGTTCGACCCCCAGAGCATCGCCGCGGCGGTGCTGGACGCCCAGGGCGCGGTGCGAGTCGCCTCGCGCCTGTTCGCCGAGGAGCGGGGCGAGCGCTACATCGATCCCGGGCTGGTCCAGCGCGCGCTGCGTTCGGGCGCGCCGGTCGTGGTCCCGGTCGCCATCGAAACCCAGGACGGGGCCGAGTCGGCGATCTTCGTCTACGCCTCGGCCGCGATGGCCTTTCCGCTGTGGCGCCTGCCGCCCGAACTGTCGGCCGAGGCGCCGTCGGGCAAGGTGGTGGTGCTGACCACCCTGGCGGCGCGCACCGAGCCTGTCGCCCGGGCCTGCGCCGCCTTCGGCCTGACCGGCCTGCAGACCCGCGTCGTCCTGGCGGTCGTCCGCGCCGGATCGATCAAGGCGGCCGCTGGGAAGCTGGGCATATCGCACATCACCGCCCGCGAGGCGCTGTCGAACGTCTATCGCCGCACCGGCGCGCGGCGGCTGCCGGAGTTGGTCGGACTGCTGTCGGGCCTGGCCTTCGGGCTGCTGCCGTCGGAAGCCGATCACGCCCCGCTGCTGGTCGACGTCTGGGGGCTGACGCGGAAGCAGGCCTCGATCGCGCTGCTGGTCGCGGGCGGCGCCTCGCGGGAAGAGGCGGCCAGAGCCCTGGGCCTGTCGGTCGCGGTCGTGCGCAAGGACCTGGAGCAGGTCTTCGCGGCCCTGCGGGTCGGCTCGGCCAGCGAGCTGGCGCGCACCGTCTCGACCATGAACGCCCTGGCCGCCCTGCTGGCGGCGACGCGGGGCCAGCTGGGCTTCGCCGACCCGCGCGCCGAGCCCCTGCGGTTGCTGCCCCGGGCGGACGGCACGCGCATCGCCTGGAGCGACTACGGCCCGGCCGGAGGCCGACCGGTGCTGATCGTCCATTCCAGCATGACCTCGCGCCTGGCGCCGTCGGGCCTGGTGGCGGCCCTGCAGGCGGCGGGCCACCGCGTGCTGGCCATCGACCGGCCGGGCTTCGGCATGAGCGACGCCGTGCGCGGCGTGCGGGCCGGCGAGCATGATCCCTTCGACGTGGCGGCCCTCGACGTCGTGGCGCTGCTGGACGCCCTGCGGCTGCCGGCTATCGACATCGTCGCGCGCGGCGGGGCCCAGGCGGTGCTGGCCCTGGCCCGCCGGGCGCCGCATCGCATCGGCCAGGTGGTGCTGGTCAATCCCGATCCCCCGATGGGGACCGACGGCCGGCGGCACGGCCCGCTGGGGGCGTTCAAGGAGGCCTATCTGCGCCGCCCCGAACTGATCGGGACCTTCGCGCGCCTGCTGGCCGGCAATCTGACCCGCGAGCGCCTGCACCGCATGCTGCGCCAGTCGATGCGCGGCAGCCCGCCCGACGAGGCCGCCGCCGCCGACCCGCGCCTGGCCGAGAACTACTGGCGTTCGGTGCGCATGTTCGCCACCGGGCGGATCGAGGGCTATGTCAACGAGCAGGTGGCCATGGCGCGCGCCGACAAGCCCCAGCCCGCGCCCGGCCTGACGCGCTGGACGGTGCTGATCGGCGGGCACGACACCATGCACGATCCCGAGCACGTCGAGCGCCACTGGCGCGAGGTTCTGCCCGACAGCGCCTTCCAGCGCGTGCCCGAGGCCGGCCGCTTCCTGGCCATGACCCATCCCGAGCGGGTCGTCGCGGCGCTGTCGCCCGAGGGCGCGGCGTCGGACGCGACCCGAGCCGTCACGCCCCCTTGACCGCCGCCTCGCGACCGGTGAAAGGTTCTCAACCTTAGAGCGTGGAGCGTGCATGCGCGGCTTGTTGTGCCTGGCCCGGACGGCCGTGGTTTCGCTCGTGATGGTCCCGGCCCTCCTGGCGCCCACCCTGGCCCGTGCGGCCATCCCGCCGCCGCCCAGCGATCCCAAGGCGCCGATCAGGCTGGTCAGCTTCGCAGCGCCGCCGGTCAGCGTTACCTGCGCCGGCGGGCCGGTCGCGTTGCTGGAGGGCGCCGGGCCGCCGCCCAAGCTCTGGCAGGTCTGGATGCCGCCCGTCGGCCAGGCCAGCGCGCCGCCCTATACGCCCCCGCCGCCGCCCACGGCCGAGGTCTACGGCTTCTCGATCGACGCCGGCGGCCATCCCGCCGACCTGAAGCGCAAGACCGTGTCCAACGGGCTGGGCATCTGGAACAGCGAGGAGCACGCCGCCATCCTGGCCAGCTGGCGGTTCCCCGCCGGCGCGGCGGCCAAGGACTGCTCGGTCGATCTGGCGCCCAGCTACATCCCGCTGGCCGAGGCCTCGCCGGCCCGGCTGTTCGAGGCCCTGGCCGCCGACCCGCGCAACGCGCCGCCGATGCTGCGCAAGGCCGTGGCGGCCGACGGCGATTGCGTCGGCGCCGAGCGTCGCCGGCCCAAGACCATGTCCTATCCCGACACTCGCCCGTTCGACGACAAGACCGTCGATCCGGCCTGGGCGGGGCTGACCTTCGACATCGACGCCGGCGGGGCCACGCGCAACGTCCGAGTCGTCGCCCAGCACGGCGCGCCCGCCTTCACCAAGGCCGTGACCAGCGCGGTCGCCAAGGGCCGCTACTTCCCCGGCCCGGCGCGCACCCGCTGCTACATCGTCTTCAAGGCCATGCCCAAGGCGACCGACGCGCCCAAGCGCGAAGGCCCGCCCGCGGTCGACGAGGAGACCTGCAAGATCACCCGCGAGCAGTTGAACCTGCCCGAGAACAAGTTCTTCCCGCCCGCCTACGCCCGCCAGCGGGTCGGCGGCCGGGCGCTGCTGCGCTTCGACGTGGCGCCGTGGGGCCAGATCGGCGCCGTCGAGGTGCTGGAGAGCCAGCCCACCGCCGCGTTCGGCGACGCGGCCCGCATGCTGCTGGGCATCGCCCGGCCCAAGGCGGCCGGCGTCGGCCATCACGGCTGCGTCGTGCCGATCATCTACGCGATCCCGCCCAGCGGCGAACAGGAGCCCTGACCCGACTCGAAATGAGGATTTCTGGCGAGCTTCACTGCAACCAATCGTCCCCGGCCTCGTTTGAGAGCTTGAGTATTTTTTCCCGAACGGGGGCCGTCATGGACCATCAAGACCAGAAGACCTTCGAACGCGACCTGATCGCGCTTATCCCGCACCTGCGGGCCTTCGCCCGCTCGCTGTGCGGCGACGCCACCGCGGCCGACGACCTGGCGCAGGACGCCGTCGCCAAGGCCTGGGCCAGCCGGGGCAGCTTCACCATGGGCACCAACATGAAGGCCTGGACCTTCATGATCCTGCGCAACCAGTTCTATTCCGACAAGCGCCGCAGCTGGCGCTCGGTCGGGCTGGACCAGGAGACCGCCGAGCGGACCCTGGTGGCCAACACCAATTTCGACAGCGCCATCGCCCTGGACGACCTGCGCCAGGCGATGATGATGCTGCCCGAGAACCAGCGCGAGGCCCTGATCCTGATCGGCGCCGGCGGCTTCAGCTACGAAGAGGCGGCCGAGGTGATCGGCGTCGCCGTCGGCACGGTCAAGAGCCGCGTCAGCCGCGCCCGCGCCGACCTGGTCCGCATCTTCGAGACCGGCGACTACGAACGCGACGGCCTGCCGGTGCATGAAGCCATGGGCAGCATGCTGCGCGCCCTGGAACGCCTGGCGGCTTAGCGTGAACCGCTTCCCCTCTCCACTTGCGGGAGAGGGTGGCCCGCGAAGCGGGTCGGGTGAGGGGTTGAAGACAGAAACCGCCGCGACTGGCCTGACCGCTGGTCGCGGCGGTTTTCGTTTGCGAGACCCCTCATCCGTCATCCTTCGGATGACACCTTCTCCCGCAAGGGGAGAAGGACCCCTATGTCAGCCCCGCGCACGCCGCGCAGAAGGCCGCGATATCCGCCTCGTCGTGATAGATCGACAGCCCGATCCGCAGCACGTCGTCGCGGACGTCCACCACCACGCCCTTGTCGGCCAGCGCCGCCTTCCAGGCGTTGGCGTCGGCGTGCCGTAGCGCCAGGAAGCGCGCGGAGGGCCCGGGGCCCAACGGGTTGACCACGGTCGCGGCCTTCAACGGCCCGGCCTCGCCCAGGGCGATCCGGGCCAGCAGCACCGACTTCAGCCGGGCCACATGGCGGGCGACCGCCGCCGTGGTCAGGCCTTCGGCCTCCAGCATCCGTCCGGCCGCCACGAAGCGGTACAGGCCCGACGGGTCGAAGGTCGCGCCCAGGAAACGGCCGGCGTCGCGGGCGTAGCCGACCCCGCCCGGCGGGCCTTCCAGGTCGCCGAACTCGGCGTACCAGCCGGTCAGGACGGGGCGCGGCCCGAAGCCCGGCGGGGCGTGCAGGAACGCCGCCCCCTCCCCGGCCATGGCGTACTTGTAGCCGCCGGCCAGGTAGAACAGCCGGTCGGCCACGGCCGCAAGATCGGTCGGCACGGCCCGGAAGCCATGATAGCCGTCGACCACCACCCATGGCCCCTCGGGCCGGGCCAGCTCCGCCAGCTCGAACACCCGGTCGAAGACGTATCCGGTCTTGAAGAACACGTGGCTGGCGAAGATCAGGTCATGACCGCCTTCGCGCGCGGCCGCCAGGAAGCGCTCGGCGAAGTCGGCCCCCTCGCTCTCCACCAGGGTCAGCTCGATCTCGCCGGCCTCGACCCAGCGCTGGGCCTGGCGGCGGAACGAATGGAACTCGCCGTCGGTCGACAGCACGCGGACAGGCCGAGGCCAGTCCATCGCCGACAGCAGGCCCGCCAACAGGGTGTGGGTGTTGGGGGCGAAGACCACGGTCTCCGGCGACGGCAGCGACAGCGCTCGCGCCACCAGCCCCTGGGCGGCCGGATAGACCTCGCCGAACACCTTGTCCCACTTGTGGTCGGCCAGGACGGCGGCGTCGCGCCAGGCGTCGACCTGGGCGTCCAGAGTGACGTCGGGCCACAGATGGTGGCTGTGGGCGGCCATGTGCAGCCGCCCCCCTCCTGACGAATTGGGCACGCCCAGAGCTCGCGCGAACAGGTCCTTGCGCGCGCCGCTCGTCACAGCTTGGTCCTCAGCGACCACAGCTCCGGGAACGCCCGCCGGCGCAAGGTCGAGGCCAGGTAGCCGACGCCGTCGGTGCCGCCCGTCCCCGGCCGCCCGCCGATGATCCGCTCGACGGTCAGCACGTGCTTGTGGCGCCAGGTGACCAGGGCGTCGTCCAGGTCGACCAGCTTCTCGGCCAGCTGATACAGCTCCCAATAGCGCTGCGGGTCGCGATAGACCTCCAGCCAGGCGGCCTCGACCGCCTCGGACGGGACGTAGGTCTGGGTCCAGTCGCGGTGCAGCGCCGCGTCGGGGACGGCCAGGCCGTGGCGCGGAAGCTGGGCGATGGCCACGTCGTACAGGCTGGGCGCGGCCAGGGCCGCCTGCAGCAAGGCCAGGCCGTCCGAGCCCTCCTCCTGGAACTTCAGGAAGCTCTGGTCCTTCAGGCCCAGCAGATATTCCAGGGTGCGGAACTGCGCCGACTGGAAGCCCGAGCTGGAGCCCAACTCGCCCCGGAAACTGAGATAGTCGGCCGGAGTCATGGTGGCCAGCACGTCCCACGACAGGGTCATCACCGTCTGGATCCGCGACACCCGCGCCAGGGCCTTGTAGGCCGGCTCGACATCGCCGGCCGCGATCAGCCGCCGGGCCAGTCCGACCTCGTGGATGATCTCCTTGAGCCACAGCTCCTTGGTCTGGTGGATGACGATGAACAACAGTTCGTCGTGCCGGTCGCTCAGTGGCTGCTGGGCCGAGAGCAGGGTGTCGAGCGCGAGATACCGCGCGTAGGTCATGTCTTGCGCCATGGAGGGACCTTAGAGCCGTCGCGACGGCACATTGTCCCGGTTTGCGCACGTCCTGGCGAGCGGGATAGAACGATGTCCCGTCTTGGCATGATTGAGCAGAACGAATGCCGCCCCTCAGCCGTATCGACCTATCCATCCTCCGTGTCCTGGAGGCCGACGCCCGCATCTCGTTCGCCGATCTGGCAGAGCGGGTGGGCCTGTCGAAGTCGCCTTGCTGGACCCGCGTCCAGGCCCTGGAGAAGCAGGGTGTGATCACCGGCTACCACGCCCGCCTCGCGGCCAAGGCGGTCGGCAAGGGCCTGACCGTCTACGCCCAGGCCACCGTCGACTTCGCCCGCGCCGAGGCCTTCGAGGCCGCCGTCCTCAAGCACCCGGCCATAACCGACTGCCACTCCACGGCCGGCGCGGGCGACTACCTGCTCAGGGTCGTGGCCGCCGACGTCGAGGACCTGGACCACCTGCTGCGCAAGGACCTCAGCCAGCTGCCGGGCGTGCAGCGCTTCACCACGACCGTGTGCATGAAGGCGATCAAGGAGGGCGGCGGGTTGATGGGGTGAGACGGGCGGCGATCGGGCCGAAAGCTTCACGCAAGCCTCGGCGCTCATAGGCGGTGGGCCTTCCCATGGAGCCCCTCGCGATGACACCATCCTCGATCACCGGCCGTCTCGGATTGCTCGCCAGCCTGGCCCTTGTCTGCGCCGCGCCTCACGCCGCCTGGGCCCAGTCGCCGGTCGACGTCGCGGAAACACCGGCCGAGCCGCCGTCGCCCTACGCCGCCGCGCCGAACGATCCCTGGGAGGGGTTCAACCGCGGGACCTTCAAGCTCAATCGCGGCTTCGACCGGTTCCTGATCGGACCGATGGCCCGCGGCTACATGAGGGTCACGCCGCGCGTCGCGCGCAATCGCGTCACGACCTTCGTGGCCAACCTCGCCGAGCCGCGCACGGCCCTCAACGACCTGGCGCAGGGGCGGCCGCGCGCGGCGGGCGTGACGGCGTCGCGCTTCCTGATCAACAGCACGGCCGGCGGCCTGGGCCTGTTCGATGTGGGCGGCAAGCTGGGCCTGGAAGGGCATGTGGGCGATTTCGGCCAGACCCTGGGGCGCTATGGCGCCAAGCCCGGGCGCTACCTCGTCCTGCCCCTGATGGGCCCCACCACCTTGCGGGATGGCGCCGGCCGGCTGGTCGACATGATGACCGATCCGGTCTCCATGGCCACCGCCGACGCGCCGAAGATGTTCGGATCGATCCGGGCGACCACCACGGTCCTCGACAAGCGCGCGACCGGCGACGGCTTCTTTCGCGCCCTCGACGACGCGGCTGATCCCTACGCCATGATGCGCTCGGCCTATCTGCAGAACCGCGCCGACATGGTTCGCCAGGCCAAGGGCGGCGTCCAGGTCCTGCCCGATTTCGACGCCGCCAAGATCGAGCCCTGATCCCGGCATGGCCTATCGCTTCACCTCCTGGCGCGCCCTGATGGAGTGCGCCCTCCCGGCCCCGGAGGACGTCGTGTTCGGCGATCCGGACGCAGAGGCGTTCGTGACCGACGCCTTGCGGGACCTGCTGCGCATCGCCGGCGACGCGGACCTGACCGCGTCCCGGCGGGCGGCGGCCTTCGCCTCGGCCGTCAGCGGCCTGACGGGCGGCGGCGCGGGCGTCGCCTATGCCTATGACGGCCGCCTGCGGCGCGGATCCGCCGGCGACATGACGCTGCTGGGCTCGACCAGCCCCGGGCGCGACGAGGCGATCGTCATGGTCGCCGTCCGCGACGACCGGGCGTTCGCGCCGCTGCAGATGTCCTGGCGGGTCGCGAGATCCGCGGGCGGATGGCGGCTGATCGACGTAGAGTGTCGCGGAATCTGGCCGCGCGGTGGGCGCCGGTCGGCATTGGCGGGACGACGTCGCGAATGAAGCACATGCTGGGGATCCGCGCGCGCCTGGCGCCGCTGAGACGCCGACGGGGCGGGCCGTCGCTGATGCGGATGCTGGCGCCCCTGGTCCTGCTCGCCGTGGCCACCACCATCCTGTTCGCGGAGGTCAATGGCGATAAGCCGGACGAACCCTCTCTGCCCCTGATCCAGCACCTGACTCCGGCGCACCTTTGGGAAGAGCTCAAAGGCAACACGATGGAGATCCTGCTGCTGATCACCCTGATGATGATCGGCGTCTACCTGACCCTGCATATCGGCCTTCGGCCGCTCCGCCGCATGTCGCAGCTGGCCGGACACATCACCCCCGCCACCATCGAGGCCCGCCTGTCCGTCGACAGCGCCCCGCGCGAGATCGCGCCCCTGGTCGAAGCCTTCAACGCCGCCCTCGATCGATTGGAAAGCGGCCTGCGCGCGCAGCGGGACTTCTCGGCCAACGCCGCCCACGAACTGCGCACGCCCCTGGCGACGCTGCGCGCCCAGGTCGAAAGCCTGCTGGAGCCGGGCGAGCGCCGGGCGGCCAGCGAGGAGTTCGAGCGTCTTGGACGGCTGATCGCCCAACTGCTGTCCCTGGCCGAGGCCGAGGGCGGTGCCTCGGGCGTCAGCGCGCGCTTCGACCTCGTCGCCCTGTCACGCGACGTGACCGGCGAGATGGCCAGCTTCATCCTCTCCAGCGGCCATGGCGTCGGCTTCGACAGCGTGGTCGAGACCTTCATGATCGACGGCCAGGCCGGCCTGGTGGAGACGGCGCTGCGCAATCTGCTCGAGAACGCCGTCCGCCATACGCCGCCCGGCGCGGAGATCCTGGTGACGGTGGACGCCGCCGGCGTCCTGCGCGTCAGGGACGACGGTCCGGGCGTTCCGGCCGGGGTGCGGGACCGCGTGTTCGAGCGGTTCAGCCGCGGCGATCCGCGCGGCTCCGGCGCGGGCCTTGGCCTGTCGATCGTGCGTCAGATCATGGAGCAGCATGGCGGCGCCGCGCGGCTCGCGCCCGCCGACCGCGGCGCCTGTTTCGAGTTGGATTTCCAGCCGGTGGCGAAAGAGACGATCAGTCGGCCGCGCCGCCGCCTGACCTGACGGCCATGTAGCCGAGGCCGCGAAGGGCGCGGATCGTCACGTCCGCCCCCAGCTCGGCCATCTTGCGGCGCACGCGATGGACGTGAACCTGGATGGAGTTGTCGGTGTAGTCCTGGTCCAGGCTGTGCAGGCTGTCGCCCAGCTGGGCCTTGGTGACGACCCGGTTGGGATTGCGCAGGAACCTTTCCAGCACGATGCTTTCGCCGCGCGACAAGGGCAGGCGCGCCTCGCGCACGCTGATCTCGCGCGCGTTCTGGTCATATTCCAGATCGCCGTAGCGCAGGACGTCGGCCGTCAGGGCCGGCCGACGTCCCAGCGCCCGCAGGCGCGCCACCAGTTCCTCTATCGCGAACGGCTTGACCAGATAGTCGTCGGCGCCCCGCTCCAGCCCCTGCACGCGCTGGTCGACGCTGCCCAGGGCGGTCAGCATCAGCACCGGCGTGCGCAGGCCCGCCGCCCGCGCCCTGGGCAGCAGGTCCAGCCCGCTCTCGTCGCCCAGCATGATGTCGAGGATCACCACGTCATAGGTCACGCTGCGCCAGGCGTGCCATCCGTCCCCGACGGTGTCGAACAGATCGACCGTGAATCCGGCCTTGGCCAGCGACTTCACGGTCGCCTCGCCGAGCCGAACATTGTCCTCGATGAGCAGGGCGCGCATGGCCGTCAGAAGTTGTAGAGCAAGGCGAAGGCGACCTGACCCTGGTTCGCGGAGCCCCCGCGCGCGACTATGGGACTGTCGGCCGCGCTGTCAACGAGCCGGCGATAGCCGCCAAGGGCCAGGGCGCTCCAGCGGTCGCTGATCCGATAGCTCAGGCTGGCCCCGACCTCGACGTTCTCGATCCCGGCGCTGGCGACATAGGGCGAAAACCCGCTCGCCGCGGCCCCGGCGCCGGAGACGCCGTAGTAGGTCCTCATGTACTTCCGGTCGGCCCAGGTCGCCGACAGGTTGGCGCTCACGTTCCAGCGGTCGTTGAGCTGGCGGTCATAGCCGACGCCGGCCGTAGCCAGCACGCCCTTGTGGACCTTGCCGGTGTCGGTCAGCGCCTCCACGCCGATCGTCAGGTCGCCCGCCCCGACCTTCAGCCGCTTGCGGGCGAAAGCCCCGACGTTGACGGCGGCGTCGATCTCGCCCAGGCGGCGGACCGCCAGGTTCTTGATGTCCTTCTTCCGGCCGCGCTCATACGAGATGACCGGGCCGAACTCCAGGACCTGGCCGGACAGCACATTGGCCCGCAGCGAAGGCCCCTCCAGGGCCACGTAGCGGTCGCCCAGCCCATAGCGCAGGCCGACGAAGGGCAAGGGCTTGAACTCATAGTCCTTCGAGCCCTTGAACTCCGGCCGGTAGACGCCCGCCACGCCCAGCGACAGACTCAGGCCATCGCGCTGGTCGTCTTCGGCCCGGGCGACGCCGCCTCCGGCCAGGACGGGCGCGACAAGGCAGAGAATAAACAGATGGGGCTTCATTTCGGTGGGATCCGGCAACACCGCCTTGGCGCGGTGGCTGGCCTATGCGAGCCCAAGCTTGCGCGGACCTTTCGGCGGCCAACCTCGCCGCGCGCCGCGTCTCCGGCGCGTGGATTTTTCAGGCGACCAGGCCCTGTGGATAACTTTTCACTCGCGCGGCGCCCCCTCCCCCTCGGCGCTTAAGCCCGCTAAACCAGCGCCATGGTTTCGCCCGTCGCTTCCGCACCCGCCTCCAACGCGCCCGTCCCCGCCCCCACCCGCTCGCGCGTCGGCAAGCGGCTGTCGATCGTCGCCCCCTGCTTCAACGAGCAGGAGGTGCTGGACCTGTTCTTCGATCGGATCGAGGCGGAGCTGGCGGCGCTGGGCGTCGAGTACGAGATCGTCTGCGTCAACGACGGCAGCCGCGACCACACCCTGGCGGTGCTGCTGGCGCATCACCAGCGCGACCCGCGCGTCAAGGTCATCAACCTGGCCCGCAATTTCGGCAAGGAGACGGCCCTGTCGGCCGGGCTGGACGTGGCGACGGGCGACATGGTGGTGCCGATCGACGTGGACCTGCAGGATCCGCCCGAACTGATCGGCCAGTTCATCGACGCCTGGGAGGCCGGGGCCGACGTCGCCTATGGCGTGCGGGTCGACCGCAGCGCCGACTCGCTGCTCAAGCGCCTGACCGCCCAGGGCTTCTACAAGGCGTTCAACGGGCTGTCAGACGTCGACCTGCCCTACAACGCCGGCGACTTCCGGCTGATGGACCGGCGGGTGGTCGAGGTGCTGCGCCAGCTGCCCGAGCGCAACCGGTTCATGAAGGGCCTGTTCGCCTGGGTCGGCTTCCGGCAGCAGGCCATTCCCTACGCGCGGCCCGAGCGGGCGGCGGGGACCAGCTCGTGGCGCTATTGGAAGCTGTGGAACTTCGCCCTGGACGGCATCACCTCGTTCAGCACCGCGCCGATCCGGGTGTGGAGCTATGTCGGCCTGGCCGCGGGCCTGACCGCCGTGGCCTTCGCCGGAGCGATCGTGCTGCGCACCCTGTTCTTCGGCCGCGACGTGCCCGGCTATCCGTCGCTGATGGTGGTGATCCTGATGAGCTTCGGCCTGCAGATGCTGGCCATTGGCGCGCTCGGCGAATACGTCGCCCGCATCTATCAGGAGGTGAAGGGCCGGCCCCTGTACGTGGTCATGGACCGCTACGGGTTCGACTCTTGAGCCTGGCCGCCCTGCTGACCCCCGCGCGGCGGGCGTTCCTGGTCTCGGCGCTGCGCTACGGCGTGGCCGGGGTGTTCAACACCCTGGTCGGCTTCTCGATCATCGTGGCGCTGGACGTCGGCCTGCATCTGGATCCGCACCTGGCCAACGCCATCGGCTACGCGGTGGGGATCTGCTTCAGCTTCGTGCTGAGCAAGGTCTTCGTGTTCAAGGCGCGGCGCACGACCCGCTCGGCCCCGCTGCGCTACATCGTGGCCGTGGCCGCCGCCTTCGCCCTGAACCAGGGCGTGCTGACCCTGGCCCGGCTGGTCCTGCCCGAAGGGCCCCAGGCGGGCCCGCTATGGAGCGTGGCGGCGCAGGGGGCCGCGGCGGTCAGCTACACCGCCGCCCTGTTCCTGCTGAGCCACTTCTGGGTCTTCGCGCATGTGGAGACGGAGGCCTAGGACCTCCGCCCCCTACTGCACGATCCGGATCTCCTGCACCCCGATGCCCAGGACGCGGGTGTCGGGACGGGCGGAGCGGGCGTCGGGCAGGTCGAACATGAACCGCACCGGCTTGCCCGGGGTCACCGTCCCGTTCGGCACCTTGAAGCGGTAGGTGTAGAAGTTGCCCGTGTCGACGTTCTGGGTCTCCAGACGCTTGCCCTCGGCGTACAGCGTGGCCCGTTGCGGGCGCACCGGCTCATCCGAGAAGGCGATGGCGACGATGTCGACGAAGAAGCCGCCCGGCCCGATCTTCGCCGGCGCGTCCAGCTCGAACAGGGCCTTGTGGCCCACGGTCCACAGGCCCTTGCCGCCCGGGTCCAGGTCGGCCCAGCCCGAGATCAACGCCGACGACTTGGGCAGTTGGTCCAGACGGATCGACAGCAGCGGCGGGCGCTCGATGGCCAGCTCGCCCGGCAGCACCGGCGCCAGGCCGTCGATGCCGGCCAGGTCGCGGCCGCAGACCACGCCGCGCTTGAACCGATAGCAGTCGCTGCGCCGGGCGATTGGCTGCAGGTCGCCGCCCTCCATCTTGCCGTTGGCCATCACGATGGTCATGCGCCGGTCGCCAGGGGCTGCGTCCATGGTCAGGGCCGGGTCCACCGAGGCGCAGGGGGCGTCGTTGCTGCGCGCCGTGGCGAAGGTGTTGGAGGTCCCGCCCGTGCGCGAGGCGATCAGGGCCATCTGGCTGATCACCCGCTCGTCCAGCGGATTGGGGCTGCAGAAATAGGTCGGGCGGAACACCCAGGGGCGGCCGCGGATGACCGGGCTCTCGGCGAAGGCCTTGGGCATGTCCAGGGTGTCGGGCGCGGAGAAGATGTGGCGCACGCCCTGGCGCAGGGGGCTGGAGTCATAGGCCTGGACGGCGAAGGCCACGCCCAGCAGCGACAGGCCCACGCGCGGCGGCAGGCGGCTGGTCCAGTTGATCGCCAGCGCCATCAGCAGATAGCCCGGCGCCCAGAAGAACCTGCCGTGGGCGCGATAGCCGCCGACGATCTCGGCGATCTTGCCGCTGGGCTTGGGCACGTCGAACAGGTGCAGCGGGCCGGCATAGACCACCCAGCCGATGGCCCACAGGGTCAGCACCGTCATGGTCAGGATCAGCGGGGCCCAGCGGGTCCAGAAGCCGCTCTCGGGACGACGGCCGTCGATCAGGTCGCGCACGGCCAGGCCCAGCATGGCCAGCACCAGCAGCAGCACGCCCACGCCCATGAACTGGAAGCCCTCGAAATACTGGCCGCCGTTCGGGTCCAGGGTCCCGCGGTACCAGCCGCCGGTCCAGTACTGGCCGAAGACGTTCGAGGCCTGCGGCCACACCGGGCCCAGCACGTTCATCGAATAGAGGCCGATGGCGGCGGCCCCGCCGGTCGGGCCGCTGCCCTCGCCGTAGCCGAGGATGAAGGCCGGCAGGGCCACGGCGGTCAGGACGGCGACGGCCGCGATCGGGACGCGCTTCCAGGCGTCGACCCGGCGCTGGGTCAGCTCGGCCAGCAGGGCCGCGCCGAAGCAGGCCGCGATGGGGACCAGGTGATAGGCGTGGATGCCGGTGGCCAGAGCCGCCAGGGCCGCGAAGCCGCCGATCCGCTTGGCGGTCAGGCCGAAGCGCGCCGACGACACCGACAGGGCCAGGGCGAACAGGATCAGCCAGTGGCCGACCAGGGCGATGTGGCCGAACTGGCGGGCGATCCAGGTCGGGTACATCACGGCCATCAGCCCGCCGATCACCAGCGCCGCGCGGCTCTTGACCCCCAGCGACCGCAGCAGGGCGACCATGCCCCACGCCTGCAGCGGGTAGCTGATCATCAGGAAGACGCCCAGCGGGTTGAAGTACGGGCCCAGGCCCGAGGCCTTCAGCAGGACCGACAGCCAGGGGATGCTGTCGCTGAACACGATCGAGAAGGGCTTGGGCAGCAGGCCCGAGACCATGGTGATCGGGAACGTCCACGGCTGGCGGACATAGGCCTCGTAGGCCGCCGTCATGGCGATCATGTCGTTCTTGGGCCGAACCCAGAACTTCGCCGACGCCAGCGGAATGTCGAAGCCGAACATGAACCCGCACAGCAGGATCGGCACGATCGTGACGATCGCGACGAAGGCGATCCGCTCGATCTGGTCGCGCGACAAGCTAGTCGAAAAACGCATGGATTCTCCCGGCACGAGGACTGCTGCATAGCATCGAACCCGCGCCCGAACACCCCTGCGGCGGTAAGGGCGGGATCGCGCGTCCGGGGGTTGCGCCAAGGGACTTGTGATACGGCCCCGCGACCTCACATCGAAGGGATGAGCCAGACCACCCTGATCCTGATCGCCCTCGCGGCGCTGGTGATCCCGCTGGGCGTCTGGCTGATCCGCGCGGCCCGGCGCTCGCGCGGCGCCTTCGCCCCGCTGGTCGGGATGCTGATGCTGCTGGGCGCGTTCTATCCGCCCGATCCGCCGCCGCCCCCGCCGGCCGAAAGCGTCGCGTCGGACGAGGACGACGAACCGAAGGATCCGGTCGGCTAGGGCCGCATGACCAGCGACGCGCAATGAATTTATACTTGTAATTTTCAATGCGACCGCCGAACCTCCGTTCAACGGGATGGGAGAGCCTCGATGGCGGTGCTGGATTTCGGAACGCGCGTGACGCGGCGACTGTGGGCGCCGCTGGTCATCTCGGCCGTGGCGGTGACCGGGACGCTGGGCGCCTTCGTGTTCACCGGCTTCGACCTGGCGCGGTTCGAGCGCGAGAACGCCCTGCTGCCCACGCCCTCGCCCGTGCAGATGGCGCGCTACCGGCCGCTGGCCCAGGCCGAGTGGCGGATCGTCCGGGCCAATCTGGAGAGCCGCCTGAACCAGACCAATCCGCTGGAGCTGGGCGCGGTGTGGTCCACCCGCACCGGCCAGATCTGCGGCCTGGTCAACGGTCGCGGCAGCTTCGGCGGCCTGACCGCCATGACCCGCTTCTACACGGTCGACCAGCGCCCGGTCTTCCACCAGGACGTCGACCACATCGCCTTCCAGAAGGCCTGGTTCGAATGCCGCCGCGACCAGTACGTGATGCTGCACGCGGGGACCGAGGAGCCGGGCTTCTGCGGGACGGAACTGGGCCGGCGGCGGTGCTTCAACGTGCGGAACGGGGTTCCGGAGGGCTGACGGCGGGCGTTCAGATCCTGGCTCCCAGGCCTCTCGCGGGCCCGGAGGGTGAGACCGCCGATCGGGCGGCGCGACGACGGGAAGCCCAGCGGAAGAGCTCGGCGCTGACGAAGATCAGGACGACGTAGAAGACCGCGCCCTGCCACTGCTCGGACTTGGTCGCGACGGCCTCCGCCGCTCCGTCGGCGTTGACTTCGGACGCGCCCACAAAGGGTTCATGGACCAGAAACGACACGAAGTTGACGCCACAATGCGCGCCAATGGGAAACGCCAGGGTTCCGGTTCGCACGGCCGCCCAGCCAAGCGCCACGCCCAGAAGGAACCGGGTGACCAGGAAGTCGAGGCTCATCTCCATATGCGCGTAGGCGAACAGGACCGAGGCCAACAGAAGCGCCGCCGGCGTCCCGATCGCCTTCGCCAACTGAGGTTGGATGGCGCCACGGAACACGAGCTCCTCGCTGGCCGCCGCCGCGACCAGGAGCGCCAGCGCCAGCGAAACGAAGCCAAGATTGGTCAGGGCACCCCACGGCGGCCCGGTGACGACGGACGTTATGCCGATCGCCACGGCTGCGCCGATCAAAGCCAGTAACGGGAAGCTCGCGCCGAAAAAGCCGGCCATCCAGCCCTTCAACGCCTGGCGTCCCAAGGATGGCTTCACCGGCGCGATGAGCCGCAGGCGGCCCGCGATCCACACCGCCAACACCGATGCCGCGACGACCGACACCCCGCCGATCAGCAGCTGCAAGGTATGGTCCAGCGGGTTCTCATCGCCCCGCCCGATCACTTTGCCGGCTATCAGGATGGAAATACAATGACTCAGGGCCAGGCGGGTCAACGCCAGGAGCGCCCCGAAGAGAAGAACGACACCGACGGCCCGGACGAACGCTCCCAGCCTTTCGCGCTTCCACCCCACGGCCCCGCTCCGCGCATCCCCAACACCCTCAACCTTTAGGAGAGTCTCGGTCGGGTCAAGCGGCTATGTCGAGCCCGAGTAGGCGCCGGGACTTCGAGGTGAGCAACGGGGTTCGGGTTGAACCGCCCACGTCGTTCCTCCCCCGCGTCGCGGGGGAGGTGGCCCAGAGGGCCGGAGGGGGCCAATGCAGCATTCGCCAGCTTGCCCCCTCGGTCGCTCCGCGACAGCTCCCCCGCATCGCGGGGGAGCATCTGGAAAGTCCTACTCCGCCGCGTAGCTCTGCAGCGGGCGCACGTCCAAGGCTTCGGCCGGGGCGCTGGAGATGGCCTGGGCGGCGGCCAGGGCGCCGGCGCTGGTGGTGTAGTACGGCACCTTCATCATCAGGGCCGTGCGGCGGATCTCGAAGCTGTCCTCCAGGGCCTGCTTGCCCTCGGTGGTGTTGAACACCAGCTGGACGCCGCCGTTCTTCATCACGTCGACGATGTGCGGACGGCCCTCCAGGACCTTCTTGACGTGCTCGACCTTGACGCCCTGGGTCGCCAGATAGGCCTGGGTGCCCTCGGTCGACAGCACCGTGAAGCCGGCCTGCTGCATGAGGCGCACGGGCTCGACGATCCAGGGCTTGTCGCTTTCCTTGACCGAGACGAACACCGCGCCCTTGGTCGGCAGCTTGACCCCGCCGCCCAGTTGGCTCTTGGCGAAGGCGCGGGCGAAGGCCGGGCCCAGGCCCTGTTCGCCCTCGCGGATCCAGTCCAGGCCCATGACCTCGCCGGTCGAGCGCATTTCCGGGCCCAGCACCGTGTCGACGCCGGCGAAGCGGGCGAACGGGAACACCGCTTCCTTGACCGCGATGTGGTCGTAGGGGACGTCCTTCAGGCCGAAGCTCTTCAGGCTCTCGCCGGCCATGATCTTGGCGGCGATGGCGGCGACCGGCTGCCCGATCGTCTTGGCCACGAACGGCACGGTGCGCGAGGCGCGCGGGTTCACTTCCAGCACGTAGATGCGCGGGTTGTCGCCGTGCGGCTCCTCGATGGCGAACTGCACGTTCATCAGGCCGCGCACGTTCAGGGCCAGGGCCATCTGCACCGTCTGGCGCTTCAGCTCCTCGACCGTCTCGGCCTTCAGCGAGAAGGGCGGCATCGAGCAGGCGCTGTCGCCCGAGTGGACGCCGGCTTCCTCGATGTGCTCCAGCACGCCGGCCACGAACACGTCGGTCCCGTCGCACAGGGCGTCGACGTCGACCTCGGTGGCGCGGCTCAGATAGTGGTCCAGCAGGATCGGGTGCTCGAACGAGATCTCACCGGCGTTGGCGATGTAGCGTTCCAGGTGATCGTGGTCGCGGATGATCTCCATGCCCCGGCCGCCCAGCACGTAGGACGGACGCATCACGAACGGGAAGCCGATTTTGTCGCCTTCGGCCCGGGCCTCGTCCCAGGTGCGGGCGATGGCGTTTTCCGGCTGGGCGATGTTCAGGCCGTTCAGCAGCTGCTGGAAGCGTTCGCGGTCCTCGGCCAGGTCGATGGCGTCGGGGCTGGTTCCCAGGATCGGGATGCCCGCCTCTTCGAGAGCATGCGCGAGCTTCAGCGGGGTCTGGCCGCCGAATTGGACGATGACGCCGGCCAGGGTCCCCTTGCTCTGTTCGACATGCAGCAGCTCCAGCACGTCCTCGGCCGTCAGCGGCTCGAAGTACAGGCGGTCGGAGGTGTCGTAGTCGGTCGAGACGGTCTCAGGGTTGCAGTTGACCATGATCGACTCGACGCCGATCTGGTCCAGCGCGAAGGCCGCGTGGCAGCAGCAATAGTCGAACTCGATGCCCTGGCCGATCCGGTTGGGACCACCGCCCAGGATCACGGCCTTCTTGGCCGACGACGGGTCGCTCTCGCACTCGGGGACCTGGCCCAGGGCGCCGGTCTCATAGGTCGAGTACATGTAGGGCGTCGAGGCCAGGAACTCGCCGGCGCAGCTGTCGATGCGCTTGAAGACCGGGCGGACGTGCAGTTCCTGGCGCAGGGCGCGCACGGCGCCTTCGCTGGAGCCGGTCAGCTTGGCCAGGCGGGCGTCGGAGAAGCCTTGGGCCTTCAGGGCGCGGAAACCAGCGGCGTCGGTGGGCAGGCCGCCGGCCCGGACCCAGCCTTCCTGGCGGACCAGTTCGGCGATCTGGCGCAGGAACCACGGCTCGTAGCTGCAGGCGGCGTTGACCTCTTCCACGGTCAGGCCGTGGCGGAAGGCCTGGGCGATGACGCGCAGGCGGTCGGGCGTGGGCGTGCCCAGGGCGCGGATCACCGCGGCCTTGCCGGTGTCGGGATCGTCGGCGCCGTCGATCAGCACCTCGTCGAAGCCGGCCAGGCCGGTCTCCAGGCCGCGCAGGGCCTTCTGGACGCTTTCCTTGAAGGTGCGGCCGATGGCCATGACCTCGCCGACCGACTTCATGGCCGTGGTCAGCAGGGGCTCCGAACCCGGATACTTCTCGAAGGCGAAGCGCGGGATCTTGGTGACGACGTAGTCGATGCTGGGCTCGAACGAGGCCGGGGTCGCGCCGCCGGTGATGTCGTTCTTCAGCTCGTCCAGGGTGTAGCCGACGGCCAGGCGCGCGGCGACCTTGGCGATCGGGAAGCCGGTGGCCTTCGACGCCAGGGCCGACGAGCGCGACACGCGCGGGTTCATCTCGATGACGACCATGCGGCCGTCGGCCGGGTTCAGGGCGAACTGGACGTTCGAGCCGCCGGTCTCGACGCCGATCTCGCGCAGCACGGCGATCGAGGCCGCGCGCATCCACTGGTACTCCTTGTCCGTCAGGGTCAGGGCCGGGGCGACGGTGATCGAGTCGCCGGTGTGGACGCCCATCGGGTCGATGTTCTCGATCGAGCAGACGATGATGCAGTTGTCCGCCGTGTCGCGGACCACTTCCATCTCGTATTCCTTCCAGCCCAGGACGCTCTCTTCGATCAGGACTTCCGTGGTCGGCGACAGGTCAAGGCCGCGTTCGACGATCTCCTCAAACTCCTCGATGTTGTAGGCGATGCCGCCGCCGGTGCCGGCCAGGGTGAAGGACGGGCGGATGATCGCCGGCAGGCCGACGAACGCCAGGCCTTCGCGGGCCTCGTCCATGTTGTGGGCGGCCTTGGACTTGGGGCTTTCCAGACCCAGCTTGTCCATGGCGTCGCGGAACTTCTGGCGGTCCTCGGCCTTGTCGATGACCTCGGCCTTGGCGCCGATCATTTCCACGTTGAACTTGGCCAGGGTGCCGTCGGCCTCGAGCGCCAGGGCGGTGTTCAGCGCGGTCTGGCCGCCCATGGTCGGCAGGAGGGCGTCGGGGCGCTCCTTCTCGATGATCTTGGCGACCATCTCGGGCGTGATCGGCTCGATGTAGGTCGCGTCGGCCACGTCCGGATCGGTCATGATCGTCGCCGGGTTCGAGTTGACCAGGATGATCCGGTAGCCCTCGGCGCGCAGGGCCTTGCACGCTTGAACGCCGGAGTAATCGAACTCGCAGGCCTGACCGATGACGATCGGGCCGGCGCCGATGATCAGGATCGAGGAAAGGTCGGTTCTCTTGGGCATGGCTAACTCGCGCAAAGACACGGTCGCGCACATCCGCGCGCCCGCTGTCGACCATCTTGCAGGTTAAGGCGCCCGTGTAGAGACGGAGTCGGTTCCGCGCAACCCCGCATCTTATGAAGGGGTTAACGGGGCCTCCCGGCGAACGCGGTTCGCCTCTGGGAGGCTTGCCACGACGCCGTGAAGAAAGGGGCTGGACTGATATTTCGATCTTTAGCTAAATAACAAATATGAGCAGCGTCTTCAAAGCCCTCTCCGACCCCACCCGGCGCCGTGTCCTGCAGTTGCTGAGGGAGCGCCCGATGACCGCCGGCGAGCTGGCCAGCCACTTTTCCAGCTCCAAGGCGACCATGTCGGCCCACTTCGCCGCCCTGCGCGAAGCCGGGCTGATCTTCGCCGACAAGCAGGGAACGACGATCACCTACACCCTGCGGCTGTCGGTGCTGGAAGACGCGCTGCTGGGCTTCGCCGAGTCCCTCGGGATCGGCCTTCAGATCCAGGGCGCTCCGGCCCTGCGCAGCGAGGAGGGTTCGAAGTGAAGAACAAGACCAAGATGGTCGTGCTGCTGGCCTTCAGCGAAATGACGGCGGTCGCCCTGGGCGTGCTAGCCTGGAAGTTTCCCCAGCTGGGTCCGCTGACCGCCTTCGACGGCTCGCCGGAGTGGCGGCGGCTGTTCAGCCAGGTGGCGGTGATCGCCTTCTGCCCGATCTGGCTGGGGGCCGGATGGCTGGTCGCCCAGCACCGGCTGGCGACGGCCATCCCCCGCCCTTCCGAAGACTATCGCCGCTGGACCGAGGTCAGCCTGGTGGCGTCGGGCCTGGCGCTGCTGGTCATGCAGGGCTGGGTGGCCCGCAACTTCATCGCCGAGGAGAATCTGGGCCGCGAAACCCTACTGCGAGGCATCACCCTGTTTCTGGGCGCGATGACGACGGCGCAGGGCAACTTCCTCGCCAAGGTCGAGCCGCCCACCGGCGTCGGCGCGCCGGCGCCGGGCGTGTGGACCCGGGTCGCCCTGCGCATGGGCTGGGCCATGGCCCTGACCGGCCTGGGGATCATGGTCAGCGCCCTGGTCCTGGACATGCCCGCGCTGTTCTTCGTCCCGCTGATTGCATTCGTGGTCCTGATCACCAACGCCGTCCTCAGCCGCCGGGCGCTGCGGGCCCAGACCTAGCGCGCGCCAGCCCAAGCCATCGACATCGCGCGAGCCGGAGGGGCAGCCTTCCGGCTCTTTTCGTTTGACAGGCGCGCGCCCCCAATTTAACAAACTCATTAAATAACACACTCGTTAAATAGATGACCGATCCCCTCTCCTCCACCTTCGCGGCCCTGGCCGATCCGACCCGCCGCGCGATCCTGGCGCGGCTGGCCAGCGGCGAGGCCACGGTCAATGAACTGGCCCAGCCGTTCGACATCAGCCTGCCCGCCGTCTCGCGCCACCTGAAGGTGCTGGAGGGCGCGGGCCTGATCAGCCGCTCGCGCGAGGCCCAGGCCCGCCCCTGCAAGCTGGAGCCCGAGGCGCTGAAGCGCGCCTACGGTTGGATCGACCACTACCGCCGCTTCTGGGACGCCAGTTTCGACCGCATGGCCGACTATCTGGCGGAACTGCAGGCCGCCGAGCCCGAGGAGTCCGACGCATGACCGACACCGTGTTGATCCAGGACGACGAACTCGTGATCGAGCGCATCTTCGACGCGCCGCGCGCGCTGGTGTTCCGTGTCTGGACTAGGCCCGAGCACCTGATGAAGTGGTGGGGCCCCAAGACCTTCGAACCGATCGGCGTCGAGCAGGACTTCCGCGTCGGCGGGACCTATCGCTTCGGCATGAGGAGCGCCGAGGGCCGCGAGGTCTGGAAGTCGGGCGTCTACCAGGAGATCGTTCCCGACGAGCGCATCGTCATGACCTTCAAGTGGGACGACGGCGCCTGGGACGTCGACAACCTGGTCACCGTCACCTTCCTGACCATGGCCAGCGGCCGGACGCTGTTCCGCTTCCACCAGGCCCCGTTCAAGACCATCGCGGCCCGCGACTCCCACGTCGGCGGCTGGACCAGCCTGCTCGACAAGCTCACCGCCTATCTGGAGACCGTGCAATGAACGCTATCGTTTCCGCCTTCGCATGGGTTCCGGACTTCGCCAAGGGCCACGTCCGCGACCTGCGGGTGCGCTGGGCCCTGGAAGAGGCCGGCCTGCCCTACGACGCCGAGCTGATCCACCTGGAGGACAAGACCGCCTATCGCGCCAAGCAGCCGTTCGGCCAGATCCCCGCCTATGTCGACGGCGAGGTCGAGATGTTCGAGAGCGGGGCGATCGTGCTGCACCTGGCCGAGCGCTCCGAGGCGCTGATGCCCCGCGATCCGGCCGGGCGGGCGCGGGTCCAGACCTGGATGTTCTGCGCCCTCAACACCATGGAGATCCCGATCGGCGGCCTGGCCGACATCGACGTGTTCAACGCCGGGGCGGCCTGGACCAAGGAGCGCCGTCCGGCCGTCGAGGCCGCGGTGCGCACGCGCCTGGCCGAACTGGCCGCGCGCCTGGGTGACAACGCCTATCTGGACGGCGAGCGCTTCACGGCCGGCGATCTGCTGATGACCGACGTGCTGCGCAACGCCCCTCCGCCCTGCTGGCCGAGCAGCCGAGGCTGGCGGCCTATATGGAGCGCTGCATGGACCGGCCGGCCTTCAAGAAGGCCCTGGCGGCGCAGATGGCCGATTTCACCGGCTCGCCGCCGCCGGGGTGGCCACCAGCGGCGGCGTAGGCTCTTCCGGCGTCGCCGGCGTCGTCCAGGCCACGCCCATCTCGGCCCGCCGCCGCCCCAGTTCGAACAGGTCGATGCGGTTGCTGGCGCTGAAGTCCAGGCCCGAGGTGTCGACCAACGCGTCGTCGGGAATGGCCGCGTAGACCAGGCTGCCCCCGTTGCGCCGGGCGAAGGCGGCGCTGGCCGTCAGATGGGTGCGCATCAGCGCCTTGCTCATGGTCAGCCACGAACGGCCCAGGACCGACAGGGTGCCGCCCTTGGTGAAGCCGAACGCGCCGCCGACCTTGCCGTTGACCAGCACGGTGATCCGGCCCGGCCGCGCCTCGCCGCTCTTGGGCGCGGTCCACAGCAGCAGGGATTCGGGGGCCACGAAGAACGGCGTCGTCACCCCACCGTCGACATGCATCTCCGACAGCCGCCGGCCGCTGCCCTCGACCTCGATCAGGGTCGGCGGGAAGACGCCCGGGATACTGGCCGAGGCGACCAACACGTCGCGGAACAGCTTCAGCGAGGCCTCGTCGCCCCGCGCGGCGATCGCGCCCATGTCCCAGATCACCGTCTCCTCGGTGTCGAGATTGGTGGTGGCGATCAGCAGGCGGCGGCCTCGCGCCTGCTCCATGGCGATCGCATAGAGCATGGGCGCGTCGACATACTTCTCGACCAGCCCCCGCAGCGCCTTGGTGTCGTAGAAGCCGGGCCGGAATAGCAGGTCCAGGCCGCGCCGCTCCAGGATCCGGTCGGCGGCCTTGCTGGTGTAGGCTTCGGTCAGGCGGCGATCCCAGTCGGGGCCCAGGAAGGCGAACGGCGCGGTCAGGGCGCCGGTCGAGACGCCGGTGACGATGTCGAACTCGGGCCGGTGGCCGGTCTTGGTCCAGCCGACCAGGATTCCGGCCCCGTAGGCCCCGTTCGAGCCGCCGCCCGAGATGGCCAGGACGTCGAAGGTCTTCTGGCCCGCGCGGCGGGTGCGGGCGGCCTCGGCGAAGCGGATGCCCGCACCCGCGTCGCTGGCGTTGAAGCGGACGTCGCTCAGGCCTTGCGGCGCCTCGCCGGCCAGGTCGCTGGCCGTGAACGGGTCGCGCGGCAGCGAGCCGCAGGCGGCCAGCAGCAGGACGGACAGCAAGGCGGCGAATAACCGGGCCATGGCGAATGGGAAAGCCGTGACGGTCGCCGCCGTCAAGGGGTCTTCCGGAACGCGAGCGGGCCAAACGCAAACAGGCCGGCGCGAGCGCCGGCCTGTCGTTGGCGAACCCTGGAGGGGTCCGCGATCGTTCGTCGATTAGACAGCTTGCAGCTGGCCAGCCGAGGTCTTGCCGCTGCGGCGGTCGACTTCCGGCTCGTACGAGATCTTTTGGCCTTCATTCAGCGAGCCGAGGCCCGCGCGCTCGACGGCCGAGATGTGAACGAAGATGTCCGAGCCGCCGTTGTCCGGTTGAATGAAACCGAAACCCTTGACGCTGTTGAACCACTTCACGGTGCCAGTAGCCATGGCGAGTATCCTTGTAGACATGGGTGTTCGTCATCCGAAAACGTCCCGGGTGACGATCAAATTTCGTTGGAAGTTCGGAAGGCGCGTCCGGCGCTCCACCGCGGGAGCAAGGAATAGCAGGCCGATCGGCAGCGAATTCGATGCCGTATAAGTCGACAATTCAACTTGAAAGGCAAGGAAAATAATTTTCGATCTACTTGAGAGAGATTCCACCACCCCTTTCCCGGTTCGAGCGTTGCCTTGTCGGGCGAGTCTTTTTCGTCCGATGACGACCGGAGTTCGGTATGACCTTGATCGACAAAATTCCCACGCTCAGCGACGCCGAACTGAAACAGCTGCTGTCCAACGCCCGCCGGCTGGACGTCACCGGCACGCCCGCCCAGCGCCGCGAAGTCGCCAGCGTGATTACCCCGCTGGAACGCGAAGCCTCGCGCCGCAGAGCGGTCCTGCTGAAAAAGCGCTGAACCCGAAATCGGCCTTGCGAGAGTCGTAATTGCAATTCATTCTCAGAAACATCATCGCGAAGGAGACGACGATGGTTCTGCGGATGACGGGCGTGGCCCTGCTGGCCTCGATGATGCGGGTCGGCCGTGAGGACGAGGATCGCCCCCCGGCCGATCCGGCCTGGCTGCTGGACGGCGCGACCGAGCCCGAAATGGCCGAGGCGCTGGACCGGCTGGCGGCGAACGATTGATGCTCCCCCGCGATGCGGGGGAGCTGTCACGAAGCGACTGAGCAACCATGTTGTTCAGGGTGCGACAGACCTCCAGGGGAGTTGCCTCGCGAGCACGAGGTTTGCGGCTTCGATGAGCTTTCGCATGACGGCGACGATGGCGACCTTGGGAGGTTTTCCGGCGTCGCGCAGGCGCTGGGCGAAGGCTTTGAAGCCAGGGTCGAAGCGCTTGGCGGCGATGGCGGCCAGGTAGAGCATGTGGCGCGGGCGAGCCCGTCCGCCGCCGATGAAGGCCTGGCCCTTCCATTGTCCCGACTGTCGATCGAAGGGCGCTACGCCGAGCAAGGCGGCGGCCTGCCCGCGCCGGAGGTTTCCCAGTTCGGGCATGCGGATCAGCAGGCTGGCGGCCACGATCGGTCCCACGCCGGGCAGCGACATCAAGAGGCGGTGACGCGTCAGAAGGTCTGGACAGGCCTTGATCTGCTCCAGGATCTGATCGGCCAGCCTGGCCTTCAGGTCCGACAGGCTCTGGATCTGCTCGTCCAGGGTCTGGATCAGGTCGGGCAGGTCGACGTGCTCCATGAAGGTCTTCATGGCCGCCGCCTGATCCGTGATCTGTTCGTAGGCCGTCAGGCGCTGGGCCAGTTCAACCAGGCGCGGGTCCTGGGCGGCGCGGACCGTGTCGACCTGGGCCGTCGCCGCCGCGATCAAAGCCGCATCCAGCGCATCGGTCTTGGCCTTCCAGCGCTTGAGCCGGGCGAACAGCCGAACCTCCAGCGGCTGATGGACCACGACCTCAAGGCCCACCGCTTCAAGCCGGGTCCGGATCTGGCGCTCGTAGCCCGCCGTCGCCTCCAGCCCCGCCCGAACGACGCCTTGCTCGGTCAACCAGCCGATCAGCGCCTCATGGCCCGTCTCGTCGTTGCCGAACCGGCGCGTCTCGCCCTGACCATGGACGGCGACGTCCAGCCAGCGCTTGCCTACGTCGATCCCGGCGATTTTCGTGTTACGCTCCACCCGTTCCATCGACCCATCCTTGTGGCTTCGGACCCATCCGTCCCTGCAACCATCCGGGTCATGAAACGTCGGCGGCGGCCCTGCTCAGTCCCAGCACTCAAACGCTCGGGGGCAAACGGCCCCTCCGCCGACAGCTCGCTTGGCGTTCCTCCGCCAAGCGAGCGTCCCGGAAGACCCCGTCACAATGCCACCAAATCAACAGACAAGGGGGCTGATGCGGCCTAAGCCCAGCTCGCCCCCTCTGGCTCTCTGGGCCATCTCCCCCGCATCGCGGGGGAGGATCTATTTCGCGAACGGCCAGATCCAGGCGATCAGCCAGGGCGCGATCAGCAAGATCATTGCGGTGAGTGGCGCGCCCAGGCGGGCGTAGTCGCCGAAGCGGTAGCCGCCCGGCCCCAGCACCAGGGTGTTGCACTGGTGGCCGACGGGGGTGAGGAAATCGCAGCCGGCCCCGACCGCCACGGCCATCAGGAACGGATCGGGCGACAACCCCAGCCGCTGGGCCAGACCCATGCCGATCGGGGCGGCGATCAGCACCGTGGCGGCGTTGTTCAGGAACGGGGTGGCGGCCATGGCCACGGCCATCATCGCCGTCAGGGTGGCGATCGGCGGCAGGCCGTGGAACGCACCCGACAGCCAGCCGGCGATCAAATCCGCCCCGCCGGTCTTCTGGATCGTGTCGCTGACCGGGATCAGGGCGGCGACCAGCACCAGCACCGGGGCCTCCAGCGCCGCATAGGCCTCGCGCATGCGCAGGGCGCCGGTGGCGACCACCAGCACCGCCGCGCCGAAGAAGCCCGCCGCCACCGGGACCAGGCCCGTCGCCACCAGGACCATGGCCGCGACCAGGATGGCGGTCGGCAGCACCGCGTGGCGCACCCCGCCCAGCCGCACCTCGCGCTCGGCCAGGGGCAGCAGCCCCAGGGCCTGCAGCGCGCCCGGCAGCGACTGCTCGGCGCCCTGCAGCACGATGATGTCGCCGGCCTTCAGACGAATGGTCGCCAGGCGCCCGGCCATCCGATGGCCGCTGCGGCTGACGCCCAGCAGGTTGACGCCATGGGTGTCGCTGAGCGTGACGCCGCGGGCCGACTTGCCGATCAAGTCGCTCTCGCCGCCGATCACCGCCTCGACGACGCGAACCTCCTCGGTCGGCTCGCTCATGGCCACGGGGCGATCGGCGTCGCGCAGCCGCAGCTTGGTCTTGACGATCAGCTGGTTCAGCTCCTGCTGCTCGCCCTCCAGCAGCAGGACGTCGCCAGGCTGGATCTTCAGATTGGCGTGCGGCGCCTCGATCCGCCGGCGGCGGCGCAGGATGGCCACGACCGAGACCGCGCCCTCGGCGGCCTTCTTCAGCGCCCCCACGCGGCCTTCCTCGAAGCTCCAGTCCTCGGGGACCTCGACCTCGGTGACATAGGCCTGGGCCGCCAGGGCGGCGTCGACGTCGATCGCCGCCTTGCGCTCGCGCGGCAGCAGGCGATAGCCGACCGTGAGATAGGCGATGGCGATCACCGTCAGGATCCCGCCGACCGGGAAGAAGTCGAACATCTTGAACGGCTGGCCCAGGGTCTCCTGGCGCACCTCCGAGACGATGATGTTGGGCGAGGTGCCGACCAGCACCGCCAAGCCGCCGACCAGCGAGCCGAAGCTCATCGGCATCAGCAGGCGTCCGGGTGGCACGCCGGTGCGGCGGGCGATCTGCAGGGCGCTGGGCATCATCAGGGCCAGGGCCCCGACGTTCTTGGTGGCCATCGACAGCAACGCCGTCGTCCCGGCCAGCACGGGCACCTGGGTGCGCTCGTCCTTCAGCTTGGGCAGCAGAGGGGCCATCAGCATGTCGACCACGCCCGAGCGGGCGACGGCGGCCGACAGCACCAGGGCGCTGGCGATGATGATGACGATGTCGTTGGCGAAGCCGTCGAAGGCCTCCTTCACCGGGATCAGCCCCAGGGCCATCCCGGCCGCCAGGGCGCCCAGCGCGATCAGGTCATAGCGCCACCGCCCCCAGACGAAGGCGGCGACGGTGGTCGCGATCAGGCCGAAGGCGAGGCCTTGGTGCAGTGTCACGTGTGGTTGTTCCCCGAAGCTGTGCTGGGGAAACGGGGAAGCAGGGCGGATGGTTCAGCGCCCGACCAAATCCTCCCCCCAGCGGGGGAGGTGTCGGCTCGAAGAGACGACGGAGGGGGAAGAAGCAGGCTCGGCAGGACTTCCCCCTCCGGTCCTCCGGACCACCTCCCCCGCTAGGGGGAGGATTGCTGTCAGGCCAGCGCCTTGCGCGCGGCTTCCCAGTATTGCGCGCCGGTGATCAGGGTCACGATCGTCGCCACCCACAGCAGGCCGTGGGCCACGAGCGTGAAGCCGCCGATCACCCCCGTGTCCGGCGACAGGTTGAAGGCGCCCCACGAGGCCAGGATCAGCTCGGCGCCGATGGCGACCAGCTGCAGGGTCGTCTTCCACTTGGCCAGCAGGGTCACCGGCAGCTTGACGCCCTTGCCGGCCCCGACCTCGCGCAGGGCGCTGACGGTGAATTCGCGGAACAGGATCAGGCCGGCCGGCAGCACGACCATGGCGTTGGGGCCCAGGGCCATCAGGCCCAGCAGCGCGCCGCAGACCAGGATCTTGTCGCCGATCGGGTCCAGAATCGCGCCCCAGATGCTGACCGCGTCCAGCTTGCGCGCCAGCCAGCCGTCGAAGAAGTCGGTCACCGAGGCGACGACGAAGGCGTAGAACGCCCACCGCTCCAGACGCAGCTGGCTTTCGGCCGTCAGCTGGTCGCTGACCCACGGCACGGCGCCGGCGGCGGCGGCCAGGGCGACGAACATGAACAGCGCCATCACCAGGCGCGAGGCGGTCAGGATGTTGGGCAGGTTCTTCATGGCCGTCTCATAACGCACAAAGCCCCGCCAGGGATACGGCCCAGCTGTTTGGCGAGCGTTTGGAACGAGACCACCGTTTTTGGGACGCGGGACGCGACTCCGTTCGTTATACAGGCTGGAAGAGCGACATGGCGCTCTGGTCGCAGCGGGCGCGCCTGCGCATGGATGGGTCCGGAGGTGAGAGCCTCGAGGGAGAAGACTACGGCGCGCGACGCCGCGTCGGCTCCGTGCGCGGTCGCCTCGTCCTCCTGAGCGTCAGCCTGCTGGTCCCGGCCCTGCTGTCGATGGGCCTGCTGCTGGCCACCGCCGATCGCGAGTCGCGCGGGCAGCTCTACCAGCAGCTGGTCACCACCGCCCGGGCTCTGTCGGGCGCCGTCGACCGCCAGGCCGCCGTGGGCATCTCGGTCGCCGAGACCCTGGCCACCGACCAGGCCCTGCTCAACGGCGACTGGGCCGACTTCCACGCCCGCGCCCAGCGCGTGGCCCAGAAGCGGCCGGGCTGGATCGTAGTCTCCGACCTCGACGGCCAGCAGATCCTCAACACGCTGAAGCCCTATGGCGAGCCGCTGCCGCGATCGCCGCGCGCCAACGAACTGACCAACGCCCTGCTGGCCGGCCGCAGCAAGATCTCGGACCTGCGCCAGGGCAAGGTCTCCGGCAAGCCGGTGATCACCGTGGCCACGCCGATCATGGTCAAGGGCGAGACCTACATCCTGTCCTACGTGGTGGAGGCGCAGTCGTTCACCTCGGTGTTTCGCCAGCAGCGGGTGCCCGACAACTGGGTGGCCACCTTGCTGGACAACAACCGCCGGGTCATCGCCCGCTCGCGGCTGAACGAGAAGTTCACCGGCGCCCTGGCCTCCAAGGACATGGAGGACAACCTGCGCCACTCTACCGAGGGGGTGAACAAGAGCCAGTCCCTGGAAGGCGTTCCCACCATGGTCGCCTATACGCGCTCGCCCCAGACCGGCTGGACCCTGGTGGTGGCCATCCCGCGCCGGGACCTGACCAGCACGGTCAACCGCTCGGTGGCCCTGGGCGGCGGCATCTTCCTGGTGCTGCTGGGCCTGGGGATCGCCGTGTCGCTGGTCTATTCGCGCCGCATCAACGACGACATGCGCCAGCTGGTGCTGGACGCCCAGGCCATCGGTCGCCGCGAAAGCCTGCCGCCGGCCAATCCCGCCAGCCTGGAAGAGATCGCCGCCGTCCACGCCGCCCTGCGCTCGGCCTCGCGCGAGCTGAAGGCCCGCGAGGAGCGCCAGGGGGTGATGATCAACGAGCTGAACCACCGCGTGAAGAACACCCTGGCCACCGTCCAGGCCCTGGCGCGCCAGACCTTCGCCAAGGTGCCCAATCTGGAGGATGGGGGCGCGCCGCTGGAGGTGTTCACCGACCGGCTGATCGCCCTGTCGGCCGCCCACGACCTCCTGACCCGCAGCGGCTGGCGCGAGGCCGACATGGGCGCGCTGGTCGCCGCCAGCGTCGGCGCCCATGTCGAGCGGGTCGACCGCGCGGGACCCGAGATCGCCCTGGCCCCGCACACGGCGGTGGGCCTGTCGATGGTGTTCCATGAACTGGCCACCAACAGCGCCAAGTACGGCGCTCTGTCGGCCCCCGGCGGTCGGGTCGAGATCACCTGGCGGCTGGACCCGGTGACCGACGTCCTGGCCTTCACCTGGCGCGATGTCGGCGGTCCGCCGGTGAAGCCGCCCGCCCAGCCCGGCTTCGGCACCCGCCTGATCGAGGGCTCGATCCGCCGCGAGCAGAAGGGCCAGGCCCGGTTCGACTTCCGCCCCGACGGCCTGGTCTTCGAGGCCAGCCTGCCGCTGCCCGAGCAGGCGCGGTGGAGCAACGCCTTCTGATGGCCCCCATCTGATGGCCCTGACGGCGAACGGCGAGAGCGCCCTGGTCTCGGCCTTCGTCCGCGACGAGCGCCTGCCGCCCGACTTCGCCGATCTAACCGCGCGCCTGCACCGGCCGCTGGCCCGGCGCATCGCCGCCTGGGCCGAGGCGCGCGAGGCCGCACCGCTGGTGGTGGGGATCTGCGGCCCCCAGGGCTGTGGCAAGTCGACCCTGACCGGCCTGCTGGCCTTGCTGCTGGAGGCCCGCGACCTGAAGGTCGCGACCCTGTCGATCGACGACCTGTACCTGCCCCGGACCGAACGCGAGCGGCTGGCCCGCGCGGTTCATCCGCTGCTGCGCACGCGCGGCGTTCCCGGCACGCACGATCCGGCCCTGGGTGTGGCGACGCTGGACGCCCTGGCCCGCGCCGGTCCCACCGCCCTGCCCCGCTTCGACAAGGCCGCCGACGATCGCGCCCCCGCCGCCGATTGGCCGATCTTCGAGGGCCCGGCCGACATCGTGCTGCTGGAGGGCTGGTGCGTGGGCGCCCGCCCGCAGCCGCCCGAGGCCCTGGCGGCGGCGGTCAATTCGCTAGAACGCGACGAAGACCCCGACGGGACCTGGCGCGGCTTCGCCAACGCCGCCCTGGCCGGCCCCTATCGCGCGCTGTTCGGCCGGCTGGACCGTCTGGCGCTGCTCACCGCGCCGGACTTCGCCGTCGTCCGCGCCTGGCGCGGCGAGCAGGAGGACAGGCTGCGCCAACGCCTCGCCGACCTGGGCCGGCCGCCGGACCAGACGATGGACGGCCCCGCCCTGGACCGCTTCGTCGCCCACTACGAGCGCCTGACCCGCTGGATCGCCCAGGACCTGCCCGGCGCCGCCGACGTGGTCATCCGGCTGGACGCCGCGCGACGGCCTCTCGAAACCCTGGCCTTGGCGAACGCCGGTCGCTAAAGGGCGGGCATGACCGCCTTCACCGACGCCGATATCGCCAGCCTCGCCGAGCGCCTGCTGAAGCGGACCCTGCCCAAGGACCAGTGGACCCACGCCGCGCACCTGACGGCCACCCTGCGGCTTGTCCGGGTCCGCGACGCGGGACTGGAGCGCGACCTGCCGGGCATCATCCGCGCCTACAACGTCGCGGTCGGCGGCGTGAACGACGACCAGAACGGCTATCACGAGACCATCACCCAGGCCTATCTGGCCGGCATCCGCGCCTTCGCCTCCGCCCTGCCGCCGGGGACCACCGACGCCGAAGCGGCCGCCCGCCTGCTGGCCACGCCGATGGGCGACAAGGCCTGGCCCCTGACCCACTGGTCGCGCGAGCGCCTGTTCTCGGTCGAGGCCCGGCGCGGCTGGGTCGAACCGGACCTGGCGCCGCTGGCGCATCCACCGGAGTTTTAGGGACTGGGATCGGTGGAGGGCGGACAGTTGCGGTCTGGCTGAAAACAGACGTCGGCGTTCGTCCACGCCCCCCCTTGGGGAGAACGCGGACTACGGCCAGCGATCAGACGGTCGGCACCGTCCCGCCATCAATGACGAACTCGGCGCCGTGGATCGCTGCGGCGCGATCCGAGGCGAGGAAGGCGATGAGCTCGGCAACCTCGCACGGCTCTGCGCCACGCCCGATCGGTATGCCGCCGATCCAGGCCATGACGGCTTGCCGCGCCTCCTCGAACGTGCCGCCGTTGGCGGCCTGCATGGTCTTCACCAGGTCGACGGCGCCTTCGGTCATGATCCAGCCCGGACAGACGATGTTGATCCGGACGCCCTTTGGCCCCAGTTCCTTGGAAATGGATTTGCTGTAGGTGCGCAGCGCCGCCTTGGCGGCGGCGTAAGCGGTGGTCGACTCGGGCAGGGGCAGCACCGACTGGGTCGAGGTGACGTGCACCACCGCGCCGGCGCCGCGCTCGATCATCTGAGGGATCAGGAGGCGGTCGAGGCGAACCGTCGCCAGAAGGTTCAGGTTCAGCTCCGAAAGCCAGATGTCGTCTGTCAGCGCGGCGAAGCCGCCGGGCGGCATGGCCGATCCCCCAAGGTTATGCGCCAGGATGTCAATTCCCCCGAAGCGCTCGAGCGCCGCCTTGGCCAGCGCTTCGCCACCTTCCGCCGTGGTCAGGTCCGCCTCGACGAACTCGACTCCCTCGATGGGCTCCGCCGCCGCGCGGGCGGCGGTAATCACCCGGGCGCCGCCGGCCAGGAAGCGTTCAACCGTGGCGCGACCCAGCCCTTGGTGCCGCCGCTAACGAGCACGCGCTTGCCGGCGAACTCGGTCGGATCAACCTTGCTGGTCATGCCGTGATCTCCACGGCTTTGATCGCGCCGTCTTCGAGCGTGAAACGGTAGGTGAAGCGGATCGGGCTTCCGGGAAACTCGCCGTGGGCGGGGCCTTCGACAACGATCTGGCCGTCCTCTTGGCGCAGGGTGTCGGGCGTGAAGATCGCCTTCACGGGCTCCACGGCTTCTTCGAAAAGGCGCCGGATCTCAGCGTGGCCGCTGAAGACCTTGCCGTTGTCGCGAAGGACGGCGTCCGCCGCGAACGGCTGGACCATGGCGTCGACATCGAGCCGGGCGTTGGCCGCCACATAGGCCGCGATCGGAGGCGGGAGTTCGAGTGTCATAAGACCGTCCTGCTTGCTGGGTTCGCCAGGAAGTTAGGCGTGGACAGGCTTGGCGATAATCGGGACAACACGGGATGATCTGTCACGAATATCAGGACAATGGCGCAGCATAACCTGACCGAACTGGACGCTGTGCTCATGGTCGCACGGCGGGGTAAGTTTCGTGCGGCGGCGATTGAGCTCGGGGTTTCCACGACGGCGCTCAGCAACGCGGTCGGAAAGCTTGAGCGCGCCCTGGGCGTGCGGCTTTTCAATCGCACCACCCGAAGCGTCTCCCTCACCGAGGCCGGCCAACGGTTCGTTGACCAGGTCGCGCCCGCCGTCCGGGAGATTCATGAAGCGATGGAGGCCGCGCGCTCTCAGCAGGCCGCCCCGTCCGGCACGCTGCGCATAAACGCGTTTCCGACGGCGGCGCGCGAGATCTTCGCCTCGCTCGTTCTGCCATTTCATCGGTTGCACCCTCAGGTCCACTTCGACATCGTGACGGAAGGGCGTCTGGTCGACATCGTCGCCGGCGGCTTCGATCTTGGCGTGCGGAGCACCGACCGGGTGCCGGTCGACACGATCGCCCTGCCGTTCGGCGGCGCCCGGCGCAATGTGGTGGTTGGCGCGCCGAGCTATCTGGAAGCGCGCGGGACGCCGATGACCCCACAGGACCTGGTCGCCCACGCCTGCCTGCGCGTCCGCCTTCCCAATGGCGCCATCCACCGCTGGCCGTTCGAGAAAGACGGACAGTCGATCCATATCGACGTGGACGGCGGTCTGACCCTCGACGAAGCGAGCCTCGCCCGCACCGCGGCCCTGGCGTCCATGGGACTTACCTTGGCCATGGAGTTCGACGTGCGAGACGACATCGATGCAGGCCGGCTTGTTCGGGTGCTTGAAGACTGGACGCCAACGCTGCCGCCCTTAAGCCTGTACTATCCGAGCCGGCGCAATCCCACGGCCGCATTCAAGGCCTTCATCGACTTCGCACGGCGGCAAGGCTGAGCGGCGAGCCGCCATTGGCGTCACCGAACGCCCAAGTCAGGGGGCCTCCCTGGATTTCACGGCCCGTATCAGACCTCGCCGACGTCCGCCATGGATCGAAAGCCGACGTCGGTCGCGCCTGCTCCGCTGCATTTCTTGAACCGCCTGTACAAAAAACGCAAAGACCACGCCCCGCGCTCGGGTTATGAGCGCCGTCCCATGACCAGCCGTCTCCACGCCCTCGTCCGGGGCAAGAGCCCCATTCGTCCGATCGACGCCCTGCGCGGCGGGGCCGGGGCGCTGCTGGGCCTGCTGTTCGCCGGCGTGCTGGGGCGCTTCGCCGTTTCTTCCGTTTCCGGGGGCGGCGGCGACTGGCTGCATCCGCTGCTGGTGGCGCCGATCGGGGCGTCGGCGGTGCTGGTCTTCGCCGTGCCGGCCAGTCCGCTGGCCCAGCCGCGTTCGGTGCTGGGCGGCAACATCGTCTCGGCCCTGGTCGGAATCACCGTGGCCCTGCTCGTCCCCCAGACCCTGGTCGCCGCGCCCCTGGCCGTGGGCGCCGCGATCGGAACCATGATGCTGCTGGGCTGCCTGCACCCGCCGGGCGGCGCCGTGGCCCTGATCTGCGTGATCGGCGGGCCCAAGGTGGCGCAGGCCGGCTACCTGTTCGCCCTCAATCCGGTGGCGGTCGACTCGCTGCTGCTGACCGGCGCCGGGATGATCTGGGGCCGGCTCACCGGCCACTCCTATCCGCACCGCGCGCCGGCCGCGCCGGCCAATCCGCACGGCGCCAAGGATCCCTCCCCGGCCAGCCGCATCGGCTACAGCGCCACCGACCTGGATGTCGCCCTGGCCCGCTACGGCGAGCTGCTGGACGTCAGCCGCGAGGACCTGGACGCCCTGTTCCGTGAGGTCGAGCTGTCGGCCGCCCAGCGCCTGCACGGCCAGATCCGCTGCGGCGACGTGATGTCCCGCGACGTCATCAGCCTGCACCACGACCAGTCGGCCGAAAGCGCGCTGGCCTATATGCGTGAGCACGACCTGCGCACCGCGCCGGTGGTCGACGCCGACAATCGCGTCATCGGCCTGGCCCGCCGGGCCGAGCTGCAGGCCAATCGCCGCCGCAAGGTCGAAGCGGCCCTGGATCCCTTCGTCCACAAGGTCATGGAGGGCACGCCGATCGCGGCCCTGCTGCCGATCCTCTCCACCGGCCACACCCACGAGGCCATGGTCGTCGACGGCGAGCGCCGGCTGATCGGGGTGATCACCCAGACGGATCTGATCGCGGTGCTCTACCGCGCGCACATCGTCGAGGCTGTGGTGGGGGGTTAGGGATCTTACCCATCCTCGCCCACTAAATCCGCCTTCCTAGGCCTTGCGCCTAGGACCCAGTGTTCCGCTGCTCAGATCCGAAACTAGAGCATGCCCACGCTGGCGGCGCGCTTCTTCGGCGCCGAACCCAGCTGCGCCATGGGTCCTAGGCACAAGGCCTAGGAAGGCGAATTGAGTGAGTCCTGCCGGCTGGCCTTAAGCCGCCCGCCGCATCCCCGCCTTGCCCAACCTAAACCGCCCGACCAGGTCCATCAGCCTCGCGCCCTGCCCCGCCAGGGCCTGGTCGGCGATGCGGGCGTCCTCGACCATGGCCAGGTTCTCCTGGGTGAAGCGCTCGATCTCGGCGACCTCGCCGTTGACGGCCGAGAGGTCCTGGGCCTGCTCGCGGACCGACGAGGCGATGCGGGTGGCGGCCGCGTCGATGCCGGCCATCCGCCCGGCGACGCCATGCAGGGCCGCGCCGGTGCGCTCGACCTGGGCCACGCCCGCCTCGACCCGGACGTTCGACTCGCCGATCAGGGTCTTGATCTGCCGCGCGGAGTCCGCCGAGCGCTGGGCCAGGGCCCGCACCTCTTGCGCGACCACCGCGAAGCCGCGTCCAGCTTCACCGGCCCGCGCCGCTTCGACGCCGGCGTTCAGGGCCAGCAAGTTGGTCTGGAAGGCGATCTCGTCGATCAGGCCCACGATGTCGCCGATCTGGCGCGAGGAGGCGTCGATCTCGCCCATGGTGCGGGCCGATTCGCTGACCAGGGCCCCGCCCTCGTCGGCCTCGGTGCGGGCCGAGGCGACCAGGCGGCGGGTCTCGTCGGCCCCGCCGGCCACCTCGCCCATGGCCCCGGTGACGGCGTTCAGCGAGCCGGCGGCCCGCTCCAGGCCCTGGGCCTGGCGTTCCGTGCGGCGGGCCAGTTCGCCCGACGCCTGGCTGAGGGTGTCGCTGGCCGCGCCGATCGCGTCGGCGGCCTCGGCGATCTCGCCGATCGCCAGGTCCAGGCTCTGGACGGCGCGGTTGAAGTCGGCGCGCAGCGGCTCGTAGACCGGCGCGAACGGGCCGGCGATGCGGCGCGAAAGATCACCTTCGGCCACGGCGGCCAGGGCCTCGCCCACCTGACGGACCACGGCGGTCTGCTCGTCGATCGACATCGTCAGGGCGGCGGCGCGATCGCGGTCGGCGTCGGCGGCCTGGCGTAGGGCGTCCTGCTGGTCGCGCAGGGCCTGGGCCCGCGCCAGCTCGGCGCGCAGGGTCTCCAGCGAACGGGCGATCGCCCCGATCTCGTCGGCGCGCTCCAGCTCGGCCACCGGCTGGTCGTAGCGGTGATCGGCCATCACCCGCACGGTGTCGCGCAGGGTCAGCAGCGGCTTGGCGATCAGCTTGCGCGAGGTCGCGGCCAGCACGCCCAGGGCGGCCAGCAACAGCACCAGGCCGCCGATGGCCAGGCCCAGGGCCAGTTGGCGCGCGGGGGCCAGCAGGGCCTCCTCCGTCACGTCGACCACCACCGCCCAGGTCGCGCCCGAGGCCAGCCGCACCGGGGCCACCAGGCGTTCGGCGCGCTTGCCGCCGATCTTGATGTCCTCGATCACGGTCGGCCCGCCGCCGGCGATCACCGCCTTGATCTGGCCCAGGCCAGGATCGGCATAGGCCTTCATGCGCAGCGCCGCCTCGGGGTGCGAGACCCACAGGCCGCCGGGCGAGACCAGCATGGCGCGGCCGCCGTCGAAGGGCTTCAGGGCGTTCAGCCGGCCGGCGATGTCGTCCAGCGCCAGGTCGGCGCCCATGACGCCCACCGTCTTGCCGTTCGCGATCACGGGGTAGGTGATCGAGGTCATCAGCACGTACTTGGTCTGGCCGCCGTCGGTGATGTTGTCGCGATAGGGCTCCAGGATCGCCGGCTTGCCGCTGTCGAAGCTGGTCTTGAAGAAGCCCTCGTTGAACTCGTTGTCCTCGCCCTGCTCGGAGGTCAGGGTGTCGCCGGTGCGCACCCAGTAGCCGATGAAGCGCCCCTGGGGGGTCGAGCCCAGGTCGGCGCGGCCGGCGAAGGCGGCGTCGTCGCCCAGCGCGTCCGGGGCGAACATCAGCCAGCCGCCCAGCATAGTCTTGGACGCGTGGGCGATCGGCTTCAGTTGGGCCAGGTACTGGGCGCGGTCGCGCTGGCTGGCCTCGTAAGAGGCGGCGAACAGCCCGGCCGAGGCGCGGACCACCGCGTCGGCGTCGTCCAGGTCGTTCTTGATCTCCTGGCCGGTCTGGGCGGTCACGGTGGCGGCGTAGCGTTCGGCCAGGCCGCGCATGGCCTTGCCGCTCTGCCAGGTGATCAGCAGCGATCCCGCGATCAGCAGCGCACCCAACGCGGCGCCGCCCGCTGTCATCAGCTTTCCCGCCAACGACAACCGCCTGAACGCTCCGGTCATCCTAAGTCCCCCGACTCGACTCAAGGGAGCAGAAGGCTTGGTAAACCTTGCAGAACGCTGAACGAGTGATCATCGTTCATGCAAACAGACGTATGGAACGGGGAGCTTCCGATGATCGTGGTCCACCACCTGAACAACTCGCGCAGCCAGCGGGTGCTGTGGCTGCTGGAGGAGCTTGGCCTGCCCTACGAGATCAAGCGGTACCAGCGCGACGCCAAGACCATGCTGGCCCCGCCCGAGCTGAAGGCCATCCATCCCCTGGGCAAGTCGCCGGTCATCACCGACGGCGACAAGGTCATCGCCGAGACCGGGGCGATCGTGGAGTACATCCTCGAGACCTATGGCCAGGGCCGGCTGATCCCGGCGGCCGGCACGCCCGAGCGCCTGCGCCACACCTACTGGCTGCACTACGCCGAGGGCTCGGCCATGACGCCCCTGCTGCTGAAGCTGGTGTTCTCGGCGCTGCCCGCCCGCGCGCCCGGCCTGATGAAGGGCCTGGTCAAGAGCGTCGCCGCCCGCGCCCAGCAAGGCTTCGTCGACCCGCAGCTGAAGGCCCATGTCGACTACTGGGAGGCCGAACTGGCCAAGTCCGAATGGTTCGCCGGCGGCGAGATGACCGGCGCCGACATCATGATGAGCTTCCCGCTGGAGGCCGGCGCCGCGCGGGCTGGAGCGTCGTCGCGCCCGCACATCAAGGCCTTCCTGGACAAGATCCACGCCCGCCCCGCCTACCAGCGCGCCCTCGAGCGCGGCGGGCCGTACGCCTACGCCTGACGCCTAGGTCAGGGCGACTGCTGACAGGTCCGGGCGTCGGCGCGTGAAAACGTCTTCGTCCTGGACTAACGTTACGGAAACCCAAGGGAGGATCCCCATGAAGATCGTCACCAGCCTGAGCTTCAAGGGCGAGTGCCGCCAGGCCTTCGACTTCTACGCCGAGGTGCTGGGCGGCAAGGTCACCGCCGCCTTTCCGTTCGGCGAGGGCCCGCCCGGCGGCCCGCCGATGGATCCCCAGTACAAGGACTGGCTGATGCACGCCTGGCTGGACGTCGGCGACCAGTCGATCATGGGCGCGGACATGCCGCCCGAGTTCGCCCCCAACATCGACAAGCCCAAGAACGGCTTCGACGTCACCTATCACACCGACGACCCGGTCGAGGCCAAGCGGGTGTTCGACGCCCTGTCCGAGGGCGGCAAGGTCGGCATGGCCTTCGCCGAGACCTTCTGGTCGCCCGGCTACGGCAACCTGATCGACAAGTTCGGCATCCCCTGGATGATCAACACCACGCCCAAGCAAGGGTAAGGACCGACGGCCACCGCTGCGCATGTCCGACAAATTCCACCCGAGCATGTTGGGGACGCGCAGCGGGGTTTCGGTGGCGGCCGACGAATCCTTGTTCCGCCACGGGCACCAATACCGACCTTCGGACGATTGACCTCTAAATTTGTCTGAGTAATTCTTGCGGGGGAACGCAAGGAATAATGACAAATGCGATTGGGGTTGGTGACGTTGGCGCTGGTCGCGGCGCTGTCGGTCGGCGCGCCGGCCGGGGCGCGAGAGACCAAGGGCGCCGAACCGGGCTCGAACCCCATCGTCCGGGACAAGTTCACGGCGGACCCCGCCCCGCTGGTCGTCGGCGACCGCCTCTTCCTCTACGTCGGCCATGACGAGGCCCAGCGCGACGAGATGTTCAACATGCGCGAGTGGCTGGTCTACTCGACGACGGACATGAAGCACTGGACGTCGTATCCGCCCATCATGAAGGCCACGGACTTCAAGTGGGCCAAGAAGGACGCCTGGGCGTCGCAGGCGATTGAGAAGAACGGCAAGTTCTACTTCTACGCCGCCGTCGAGCACGACAGCACCCATCCGGGCAAGGCGATCGGCGTGGCGGTCTCGGACAAGCCGACCGGCCCCTTCGTCGACGCCCGCGGGTCCGCTCTGATCACCAACCAGATGACGCCCAAGGGGACCCACAGCTGGGAGGACATCGATCCCACGGTGTTCACCGACGACGACGGAACGACCTGGATCGCCTGGGGCAATCGTCAGGCCTATATCGCCAAGCTCAAGCCGAACATGATCGAGATCGACGGCCCGATCACCGAGATCACGCCGCCGCACTTCGAGGAAGGGCCGTGGCTGCACAAGCGCGGCGAGCTGTACTACCTGACCTACGCCTCGCTGGACCGGTCGACCCAGCGTGACGAGCATGTCTCCTACGCGACCGCGCCCGCCATCACGGGGCCCTGGACCTATCGGGGACTGCTCACCGGATCGGGCAAGTACAGCTTCACGATCCATCCCGGCATCGTCGAGTTCAAGGGCGCCTGGTATATCTTCCTGCACAACGCGGACCTGGCGATCGGCGATCAGAGCGGCGCGATCGGACGCCGGGCCGTGACGGTCGAGCGTCTCCACTACAACGCCGACGGGACCCTCAAGCCCGTGGTTCAGACCAGGGCTGGGGTGTCGGCGCGGCCCTGAAACCTCTGCGACCAACCGTCGCCGTGGGCGCGATGTTAGGGGTTCGCGAACCACGTTGATCGCACCGTCCCTCCGCGCCGTGGGGTTTTTCTCGCCGCGCGAAGGAGACGCCCCGTCTTGAGCCCTCGGATCCCCGCGACGCGCCGCCTCGCCGCCGTCGCCGGTCCGACCGCCCTTGCAACCCTAGGGGTTCTTCTCAGCCTTTTCGCGGCCGTCGCCGTCGACGCCCACCCCCGGACGCCGGGACGGGTGGCGGCGGTGTTCCCGCCGTGGTGGAGCCCCGCCCAGATCGTCGGCGCGGCCGGATCGGCCGGCGACATCGCCGGCGCCGGCGGCGCGCCATTCATCGTGATCCTGCGCGCGGCCCCCGACGACAGGGGCCCCGCCGACCTCCTACAGCGCGCGCGGCAGGCCGGCGCGCTGCTGCTGCTCGACCCCGCCCTGGCCGGCGCCTGCGCGCGCCCGGCCTCGGACCTTTCCTCTCAAGACCCCGTCTGATTCATGAAGCTCTCGTTCTCGAACCTCGACGCCCAACGCGCGGTCGGCGGCAAGCTGATCGTCATCCTGGCCTGGGCCATGATCCCGGTGGTGCTGGCCGCGCGCCTGACGGTGCATGGCGGCCTGACGGGCCTGATGGTCGCCTCGGCCCTGGCGGCGACGGGCGCGACCCTGGCCTGGCGCTTCGGCGGCGAGGGCTCGGCCGGGCGTTCGCTGGTCGGCGTGGCCCTGATGGCCCAGGTCTCGCTGCTGGTCGCCGCCCTGGGCGGCCACGCCTGGCAGACCGACATGCACATGGCCTATTTCGCGGCCCTGGCCCTGCTGGTGGTCTATTGCGACTGGGTCGTCATCGCCGCCGCCGCCGCGACCGTGGCCGTGCATCACCTGGGCCTGTCCTACCTGCTGCCCAGCGCCGTTTTCCCCGGCTCGGCCAGCCTGGGCCGCGTGATCGTCCACGCCGTGATCCTGATCGTCGAGGCCGGCGCCCTGATCGCCGTCACCGCCAGCGTCAGTTCGATGTTCGCCGTCGCCTCCAGCGCCCGCGCCAAGGCCGAGGCGGCCGTCGGCGAGGCCCGCGCCGCCAATGACGCGGCCGAGGACGCCCGCCGCTCGGAGGAAGAGACCCGGGTCGTCAACACCGCCGCCCGCGAACGGGCCGAGGCCCAGCGCGACGCGGCCATCGCCGCCCTGGGCCAGGCCCTGTCGCACCTGGCGCGCGGCGACCTGACCGCCCGCCTGGAGACCCGCTTCGCCGAGGCCTTCGAGCCCTTGCGCGCCGACTACAACACCGCCGCCGGCAAGCTGGCCGACGCCCTGTCGGTGATCGAGGGCCGGGTCGACGGCGTGCGCGCCGGCTCCGACCAGATCGCCGACGCCTCGGTCAGTCTCTCGCGCCGCACCGAGCGCCAGGCCGCCAGCCTGGAAGAGACCGCCGCGGCCATGGACGAGATCACCGTCACGGTCGGCCAGACGGCCTCGGGCGCCAAGAAGGCCGCCGAGGTGGTGGCCCGCGCCCGCGACGACATCCGCCGCTCGGGCGAGGTGGTGCAACAGGCCGTCGCCGCCATGACCGCCATCGAAGGCTCGTCGCAAGAGATCACCAACATCATCTCGGTGATCGACGAGATCGCCTTCCAGACCAACCTGCTGGCCCTGAACGCCGGGGTCGAGGCCGCCCGCGCCGGCGACAGCGGCAAGGGTTTCGCGGTCGTCGCCCAGGAAGTTCGCGCTCTGGCCCAGCGCTCGGCCGAGGCGGCCAAGGAGATCAAGACCCTGATCTCGACCTCGTCCCACCAGGTCGAGGCGGGCGTCGGCCTGGTCGGCCGCACCGGCGAGGCGCTGGAGCGGATGGTCTCGCAGATCGCCGAAATCGACGGGCTGGTCAGCGAGATCGCAGCCTCCGCCCAGAGCCAGGCGCACGGCCTGAGCCAGGTGAACGGCGCGGTGAACCAGATGGATCAGGTGCTGCAGGAGAACGCCGGCATGGTCGAACAGACCTCGGTGGCCACCCAGACCCTGAACGCCGACGCGGCCCTGCTGGCCGACCTGGTCGGCCAGTTCGAGCTGCCGCGGACGGCGCGCGAACCGGCGCGACGCCGCGCCTGAGGGAGCCAGGCGCCGTCGGCCCAAACCCCTTAAGGCCAAGCTCGCCCCCTTGCGTATCCAGAACGGGGCGCCTATCCTCCCAGCCCCCGGTTGTGAGCGCCCGCGACCGGAAGTCTTTCCTCCCAAGGCGTCCGAGCTAAAATCCGCAATGGAAAAAGTGCCGATGACCGTCGGTGGGTATCAAACCCTCGACGAAGAACTGAAGCGTTTGAAGACCATCGAACGACCGGCCGTGATCGCCGCGATCGCGGAGGCGCGCTCGCACGGCGACCTGTCGGAAAACGCCGAGTACCATGCCGCCAAGGAGCGTCAGGGCTGGATCGAAGGCCAGATCGCCGAGATCGAGGACAAGATCGCGCGCGCCCAGGTCATCGACGTGTCGAAGCTCTCGGGCAAGCAGATCAAGTTCGGGGCGACCGTGTCGGTGATCGACGAGGACACCGAGGACGAGGCCCGCTACCAGATCGTCGGCGAGCATGAGGCCGACGTGAAGTCGGGCCGCATCTCTGTCTCGTCGCCGCTGTCGCGCGCGATGATCGGCAAGGAAGTCGGCGAGGTGGTCGAGGTCAACACGCCCGGCGGCGTGAAGGCCTACGAGATCACCAAGGTGGAGTGGCTGTAGGCGGTCCGCCGCCCAAGCCGCGCCATATTGCGAGTTCAAGGGAACGAGGCCGCTTAAGCTAAGCGGCCTCGTTTCGTTTGCGTTGTTCGGGATCGACGACTTGACCGAAGCTCCCAAGCTCCCCCTGCGAGTGTGGGCCGTGTCCGACGGCCGCGCCGGCATCGAGGCCCAGGTGGTGGGTCTGTCGGAGGCCCTGGCGCGCCTGGTCCCCTGCGAGGTCACCGTCAAGCGCGTCGCCTGGAAGGGCGACACGGGTCGCCTGCCCTGGTGGCTGAACCTCCTGCCCAAGCGCTGGCTGACGCCGGAGAGCGGGATCCCGACCGGCAAGCGCCGGGAGGGCGAGGACAGCGCGTGGCCCGACGTCTGGATCGCCGCCGGCCGCGCCACCCTGCCCCTCTCGATCCGGGCCAAGCGCTGGTCGGGCGGCCGCACCCACGTGGTCCAGATCCAGGACCCGCGGGTGCCGGCCCACATGTTCGACCTGGTGATCCCGCCCCGGCACGACCGCCTGACCGGCGACAACGTGCTGCCGATCACCGGCTCGCCCCACCGGACGACGCCGGCGCGACTAGAGGCCGAGTACGCGGCGTTCAAGAGCGTGATCGATCCCCTGCCCCGTCCGCGCGTGGCGGTGCTGGTCGGGGGCAAGTCCAAGGCCTTCGATCTCTCCAGCGAGCGCGCCGCCCAGATCGCCCACTCGATCCAGATCCCGCTGGAGCAGGAAGGCGGCAGCTTGCTGATGACCTTCTCGCGGCGCACGCCCGAGCCGGCTCGCGCGCTGATGACCGCCCGGCTGCGCCACCTGCCGGGGGTGATCTGGCCAGATGGGAAAGGGAACAGCGAGGGACCGAACCCCTACTTCGCCTTCCTGGCCGGCGCCGACTACATCCTCGTCACCGAGGACTCGACCAACATGGCCACCGAGGCGGCCTCGACCGGCAAGCCCGTCTTCGTGCTGAAGATGGACGGCTCCAGCCTGAAGTTCCGGCTGTTTCACGAGGAGCTGGAAAGCAGGGGCGCGGCCCGGCCCTATGGCGGCGCCTTCCATGGCTGGACCTACGAACCCGTCAACGAGACCGACCGGGCGGCGCGGGCGGTGCTGGCGATGATCGGGGTGGAAATCCCGGAACCCGCGGTCGCGGCGCCGACGGTCGAGGACGCGTCGGCGTCCAAGCCCCGCAAGCCTCGCGCGACCAGGCCGAAAGCCTGATTTTTCCAATTGCCGACGCGCGAATGTTCGCGTTACGTTCGCGCCATGATTGAGTTGCCGATCATTTCTCGCGCCTGCAAGGCCGCGCGTAATGAACAGCGCAAGGCGCTGGCGGCGACCTGCGACACGGCGTCCATCGCCTTCGTGGGCTCGGCGTTTCTCCAGCCCTTGGTGGCGGGCCATGCCAACGCGTTGCTCGTGGTTGGCGCCTTGGCGAGCTTCGTTGCTCTACAAGGCGCGCTCCATTACATTCTCTATCGGGTGGAGGATTGAATGGACCCATTCTTCCGAATGCAGCTGATCCTTTGGATCGCTATCCTGGGCGCGTTCGGCGTCCATTGGTTCTTCATGCGCGGCTACATCCGGGAACGGAAGAAGCAGCAACGCGATCGAAAATCCTAGAGATCGCATCCCACCGACGACACGGCCCACGGGCATGACCCGCATCCTCTTCATCTGCGCCGCCGGACCCAGCGTGGGCGGCGGGCATGTCATGCGGTCGCTGACCTTGGCGCGAACGCTGGAGGCGCGCGGCGCGACCTGCGCGTTCAAGGCGACGCCCGAGGTCGCCAAGGTGCTGGACGCCTTCGCCGCCGGCATGGCCCGCGTCGACGCCGACGACGGCTTCGACGCCCTGGTGTTCGACAGCTACGCCCTCGCCGCCGACGACCATCGCGCGATCGCCAAGGGTCGCCCCAGCCTGGTCATCGACGATCTGGCCGACCGGCCGCTGGCGGCGAACATGGTGCTGGACTCGGGCCCGGCGCGGCGGGCGGAGGACTATGCCGGCCTGGTCCCGCCGGACGCCAAGCTGCTGCTGGGTCCAAGCTTCGCGCCCGTGCGTCCGGCCTTCGCCGCCCTGCGCGACGAGGCGCTGGGCCGACGCGCCGAGAAGAGCCCCGTGCGGCGCATCCTGGTGTCGCTGGGCCTGACCGACGTCGGCGGGATCACCCAGCGGGTCGTCCGACTGCTGCGGCCTCTCGCCGGCGAGGCCAAGCTCGACCTCGTCCTGGGCGGCGGCGCACCCAGCCTGCCGGCGCTGTGGGCCCTGGCGGCCGATGACCCGCGCGTCGAGCTGCACGTCGACACCCAGCACATGCCACAGCTGGCGCTGGAGGCCGACCTGGCGATCGGGGCCGGAGGCTCGACCACCTGGGAGCGTTGCGTGCTGGCCCTGCCGACCCTGACCCTGGTCCTGGCCGACAACCAGGTCGCCGCCGCCCGGGCCCTGGAAGCGGCCGGCGCCTCCCCTGCCTGGACGTCCACGCGGCGGATTTCGAGACCGCCTTTACCCGCGCCGTCAAGACGCTGTTGGTCGACACCGACGCCCGCGCCGCCCTGTCGGCGGCCAGCGCCACCGTCTGCGACGGCCTGGGCGCGGACCGCGCGGCCGAAGCTTTTCTGGCGGCCCTCTAGCGAACAGCGTTCGCCTACCCCACTCTCCTTTCAGGCAAGGGAGGGCGAAACATGTCTCGGAACAAGAAATCCGTGGTGGTCACCGGCGTCTCCACCGGCATCGGCTGGGGCTCGGTCAAGGTGCTGACGGGCAAGGGCTTCCACGTCTTCGGCAGCGTGCGCAAACAGGCCGACGCCGACCGCCTGAAGGCCGAGTTCGGCGAGGCGTTCACCCCCCTGCTGTTCGACGTCACCGACGAAGCCGCCGTCAAGGCCGGCGCCAGCCAGGTCGAGGCCGCCCTGGCGGGCGCGACCCTGGCCGGCCTGGTCAACAACGCCGGGATCGCCGTGGCCGGCCCCCTGCTCTATCTGCCTGTCGACGAATGGCGCCAGCAGCTGGAGGTCAACCTGACCGGCGTGGTCATCGCCACCCAGGCCTTCGCGCCCCTGCTCGGCGCGGGCGGGCCCCGCCGCGCCGACGCCGGCCGCATCGTCAACATCTCCTCGGTCGGCGGCCGTAACGCCAACCCGTTCATGGCCCCCTACTGCACCAGCAAGTTCGGACTGGAGGGTCTGTCAGAAGCCCTGCGTCGCGAGATGCTGCTGTTCGGCGTCGACGTGGTGGTGGTCGCGCCCGGGGCGGTGGCGACGCCGATCTGGGACAAGGCCGACCAGATCGACACCAGCCGCTACGCCAATACCGTCTACGCCACGGCCCTGGACCGGCTGCGCGCCTACATGCTGCAGATCGGCAAGGCCGGGCTGGCGCCCGAGGCGATCGGCGAGGCCATCGCCACCGCCCTGACCGCGCCTCGGCCCAAGGTCCGCTATGTCGTCTCGCCCTCGCCGATGCAGGTGCTGATGACGGAGATCCTGCCCAAGCGCACCCTGGACCGCATCACGGGCCAGCGCCTGGGGCTGCTGCCGGGATCATAGATTTAGGATTGTAGTTCCCGCTCCGCGCGCTCAGCATCGCCGCCTGAGCGAGGGGGAATCAATGCCGAAGGACGGGACGCCGGACCGGACGAAGGACCGCATCGTCCTTCTCGACTCGCTGCGGGGCCTGGCGATCCTGGGGATCCTGCTGTGCAACATCCCTGTCGCCTTCGAACCGGAGTCCGTGGCCGAGAGCGTGCCGTTCTGGCCGCACGGCCAGGCGCCGGCCAGCCTGGCTGTCTGGTGGGTCACCCAGGTGTTCTTCCAGCAGAAGTTCTACACCCTGTTCGGCATGCTGTTCGGGGCCTCGGTGCTGCTGGTCGGCGGCGAGGGGGGCGACCGCGACCGTACGACGATGATCGTCAAGCGCCTGCTGGCTCTGCTGGCCATCGGCCTGCTGCACGGCCTGGTGATCTGGCAGGGCGACGTGCTGTCGTTCTACGCCGTGGTCGGTCTGATCGTGCTGCTGGTCCGGGGCTGGTCGGCGCGGCGGCTGCTGACGACGGGGATCGTCCTGCACCTGGCCATCCAGGGCTGGGAGCTGTGGCGCATGCTCAGCCGCGCGGCGCGCTTCGACTAGCCGATCCCGCCGGACCTGGCCGCCCGGATCGCCGACAAGGCCAGCGCGGAAACCGCCCGGTTCAGCGGCGACTTCATGAGCTCCCTCGCCCAGAACGCCCACGGCTATTGGGACTTCGTCACCGGTTCGTGGCAGTGGCCGCCGATCTGGCCGTTGATGGTGCTGGCGCTGATGCTGATGGGCATGGGCTTGTTCAAGACGGGCGTGCTGAAGGGCCAGCTGTCGCCGGCCGCGCACAAGGTCCTGGCGGCCATCGGCCTATCGGCGCTGGTCCTGGTCGCCGCGGTCCTGGCGCTGTACCTGGCCGTCCCGTCGCATCCGCAGATGCTGGGCCGCCTGGCGCGCTGGATGCAGGCGCTCACCGCCCCGGCGGTCAGCCTGGGCTACCTGGCCCTGCTGGCTCTGGCGTCGCGGAGCCGGGTCTGGCGCGCCATCCCCGCCGTGCTGGCCCCGGCGGGCCAGATGGCCTTCACCAACTATCTGATGCAGTCGGTGATCATGACGGTGCTGTCGTATGGCGGCCGGGGGCCCGTGCTGTACGGCAAGCTGGATCGGCCCGCTCTGGCGGGGATCGTCGTGGCGATCTGGATCGCCCAGATCCTGTGGTCCCGCTGGTGGCTCAAGCGCTTTTCCATGGGGCCGCTGGAATGGCTGTGGCGGCTGGCCTATCGGGGCCCGACGCCTTTGCGCAAGGCGGCGGAAGCCTAGCCCACCATCGACCAGTCCAGCGGCTCGCCGCGCGAGATGTCACGCGACGCGGGCTTGCCCAGGACCTTGTCCAGCTCGCCGGGCGGCAGGCCGTTGCCGGGGCGGACCGAGCGGATGTTGGCGCGAGACAGCGTCTCGCCAGCCTTGATGTCTGACGTGACGTAGAGCGAGCGGCGGAACTGCAGGTTGGCGCGCTCGGCGCCCAGCACGTCGTAGTGGGCCGCGCCCAGCGCCGCCCAGGCGTTCCTGGTGTCGTCGACCAGGGCCTTGAACTCGGCCGGCTCCAGGCTGAAGGCCGCGTCCGGTCCGCCGTCGGCGCGGGCCAGGGTGAAGTGCTTTTCGATGCAGCAGGCGCCGACCGACACCGCCGCCACCGAGGCGGCCGTGCCCGGCGTGTGGTCGGACAGGCCGACCGGGCAGCCGAAGCGGGCGGCCATGTCGGGGACCGTGCGGACGTTCGCGTCGGCGAAGGTCGCGGGATAGCTGGACACGCAGTGCAGCAGCAGCACGCCCGCCGCGCCGGCCGCCAGGGCCGTATCGCGGGCCGTCCGCATCTCCTCGAGATTGGCCATGCCGGTCGAGATGATCAGCGGCTTGCCCTTGCTGGCCGCGTACTTGATCAGCGGCAGGTCGACGGCCTCGAACGAGGCGATCTTGAAGGCCGGGGCTCCCAGGCTGTCCAGCAGGTCGACGGCGGTCTCGTCGAACGGGCTGGAGAAGATCGTCACCCCACGCTGGCGGGCGCGCTCGAAGATGGCCGCGTGCCATTCGAACGGCGTCTGGGCTTCCTGGTAAAGCTCGTACAGCGAGCGGCCGTCCCACAGACCGCCGTGGATCCGGAATTCGGGCCGGTCGACGTCCAGGGTGATGGTGTCGGCGGTATAGGTCTGGATCTTGATCGCGTCGCAGCCGGTGTCGGCCGCGGCGTCGACCATCGAAAGGCAGCGCTCGAGGCTGCCGTTGTGATTGCCCGAAAGCTCGCAGATCACATAGGGCGCGTGATCAACGCCGATCTTGCGGCCGGCGATCTCGATGAAGGGGTGGGACATGACGGATCAGCCGCGAACGTGGTTGCCGCCAGTTTAACCCCGCAAAGGTGGACGAGGCGTCAATCGCTACTCGACGACGCCACGTTCCATGGCCGGCGGCTCGACCGGCCGGGCGTCGTAATCGCGCTTGCCCATCCAGGCGGCGAATCCGGCGATGGCGCAGAAGACGCCGACCATGCCGACGCCGATGCTGACGTCGCCGAACCACAGATTGGCCAGACCCGCGAACAGCGAGACGATGGCCGCGCACAGCAGGATTCCCAGCTTCATGCGATTTCCTCCATGTGGCTTGTGTCGCCACTGAGTGGAATCGACACTATATCTGCGGCCATGTCCACGACCGCTCCCCGCCAAACGCGCTGCCTGATCATCGGTTCGGGCCCCGCTGGCTATACCGCCGCCATCTATGCCGCCCGCGCGCTGCTGAAACCCGTGCTGATCGCCGGCATCCAGCCGGGCGGCCAGCTGACCATCACGACCGACGTCGAGAACTATCCGGGCTTCGCTGACGTGATCCAGGGTCCGTGGCTGATGGACCAGATGCGCGCCCAGGCCGAGCATGTCGGGACCGAGCTGGTCAACGACATCGTGCTGTCGGTCGACCTCAGCAAGCGCCCGTTCACGGTCAAGACCGACAGTGGCCAGGACTGGATCGCCGAGACGATCATCATCGCCACCGGCGCCCAGGCCAAGTGGCTGGGCCTGGAGAGCGAGAGCCGCTTCCAGGGCTTCGGCGTGTCGGCCTGCGCCACCTGCGACGGCTTCTTCTATCGCAACAAGGCCGTCATCGTGGTCGGCGGCGGCAACACCGCCGTGGAAGAGGCCCTGTTCCTGACCAGCTTCGCCAGCAAGGTGACCCTGGTCCACCGCAAGGACGAGCTGCGCGCCGAGAAGATCCTGCAGGAGCGCCTGCTGGCCCATCCCAAGATCGAGGTGGTCTGGGACAGCGTCATCGACGAGGTGGTCGGCGAGACCGATCCCCAAAATGGACAACCGGCGGGCGTCACCGGCGCGCGTCTGAAGAACATCAAGACCGGCGAGACCACCGATATCGCCGCCGACGGCGTGTTCATCGCCATCGGCCACGCGCCGTCGTCGGAGCTGTTCGCCGGCCAGCTGGATCGCAACTCCGGCGGCTATCTGAAGGTCAAGCCGGGCACCGCCTCGACCGCGATCGAGGGCGTCTACGCCGCCGGCGACGTGACCGACGACGTCTACCGCCAGGCCGTGACGGCCGCCGGCATGGGCTGCATGGCCGCCCTGGAAGCCGTGCGCTTCCTGGCCGAGGAAGACCACAAGGCCGCCCACCACCCGATCAGCCACGCGGAAGCGAACAAGATCGGGGTTTGGTGATCCAATCCTCCCCCGCTGGGGGAGGATTTTCAGGTCTCAGTTCAACGGATTCAGCAGGCTCGGCGGCCGAGGCTTCGGCTTGGGCGGCGGCGGTGGCGGCGCGGCGGGCGCGGCGGGCGCCTCGACGGCCGGCGGCGCGGGTTCGCTGACCGCTTCCAGCGCCTTGTTGATGCGGGCGATCTCGTCCGCCGTCGGGATCCTCCGCCCGGCCACCGTGCCCTGCACGGTAACCCGCTCGCCACTCGGCGAGTTGGCGTCGGGCACCGAGACCAGCTTGGCGTCGGGCAGGACCAGGTTCGAGACCCCCAGCATCTGGGCCGCCGCGCCGACGGCGGGGGCCGGGGCGTTCTGGGCGGCCAGCACCTCGGGCGGAGCGGCCTCCAGCGTGCGCGGGTCGGCGGCCATCAGGATCTCGGCGCTCACCGTCTCGTTGCCGGAGTAGCGGCCGGTGAAGGCCCGCAGCATCCCCGACGGCCCGGTCCAGCGATAGAAGATGTGCTGGCCGAACTGCTTCAGCTTGACCAGGGTCGGGGCCCAGTACGGCGAGACGTAGTCGGCGTGGTAGTGGGTGGCCGTGCCCACCGGCTTGAACACGAAGCCGTTCAGCGCCCGGCGCGCCACGGCCTGGGCGTTGGCCCACAGGGTCGGCACCGGAACCCGGGCCAGGGAGCCGTCGCAGGCGAAGCTGAACTGGCAGCCGGTCGCGCGCGCCGCGCCCTCGTAGATCACCCCGCAGATCGACTTCGGATAGCCTGGGTGGCGCATACGGTTGATCACCGTCTGGGCCACGGCCATCTGGCCCTCGCCCGGCTCGAAGCCGGCCTCGTAATAGACCGCCTGGGCCAGGCAGTTCAGCGCCTTGGCGCGGGCGTCGGACGAGCCGGTCAGCACGAACGGCCGTGCGGCCTCCAGGCCTTCGGGGACCATCGGGCGCAGCGAATTGATCAGCCGCGCCTCGTCGAAGTCGGGCTCGCGGTCGCCGATCCGGGGGATGTCCTTGAGATTGATCACCTCCCAGCCCCGGACGCGCCCCCAGTAGTCCTTGCGCGGACGCGGGTCGTGACGGCGCGCCAGGGCCAGCATGGCGGGATCCATGTCGGCGACATAGCGTCGCAGGCCCCGCTCGCTGAAGCTGGACGTGATGCGCATCAGGCCGCCCTCGCGTCCCGCGGCGGCCGGCACGTAATGCGTCGCGCACGCGGTCAGGCCGCCGACGACCAAGGCGGTCGCGGCGGCTTTCCAGACCTGGTTTTCGATCAGGGTCCCCACCCCGCCCCCGGCGCGGCTACTTGCTACCGAGGGTGGAGCGCAGCATCCAGGCGTGCTTCTCGTGGGCCTGGAGGCGCTGGGTCAGAAGATCGGCCGTGGCCTCGTCGCCGGCGTCGTCGGCGACCGGGAACGCCTCGCGCAAGGTGCGGATAACCGTTTCATTGTCGGCTTTCAGCTCGCTCACCATGGCTTCCCACTCATTTTCGGGATTGCCGTCCTTGAGGCTGGAGAGATTACCGAACGCGCCGTAGCCCTGCGGCGCCAACTCGCCCAGAGCGCGAATACGCTCGGCGATGTCGTCCAGCGCCGCCCACTCTTCCTGGTACTGACCCTCGAGCAGAACGTGCAGCGACTGGAAGTTCGGACCGCGAACATTCCAGTGATAACCGTGCGTCTTGAGATAGAGCGCGTAGCTGTCGGCGAGAACCTTGCTGAGCGAGGCGGCGATGTCCGCGCGTTGTTTGGCGGTCAGTCCGGTGTTGAGGGCGTCGGCCATCAATGATCTCCCGTGTTGCGTGCTCTAGGTAAGCGTGTCCATGCTCATGGCAAGACATCTTTGCGGGGAGCAGAGGTGGAGAATAAAGACGCCCCGAACTTGGCTTCCGACGAGCACGGTCGAATCCATAGTCTGCTTAGCGCGTGGCTGATCCCTCCGGTTCCGCCGCCCGCCTGGCGATGCGCGGTCGCGGCCCTGATCGGCGTGGCGATGGCGGTCCTGATGCGCGTCGCCCTGCTGGGCCTGCATGGCGGGGTCGGCGCGACCCAGCCGTTCTTCCCAGCGATCATGCTGGTCACCCTCTACGCGGGCTGGCGCTGGGGCCTGGTTCCGGTCGCGGCCGGCGGGGCGTTCGGCTGGTGGCTGTGGGGCGGACGCTATGGCGAGCCCCTCAGCGAGGACGAGCTGGCCACCATGGTCATTTTCCTGCTGTGCGGCGTCATGGTGGTCGCGGCGGCGGAAGGCCTGCGCGGCGCGATGCGCGGCCTGGCGCGGGCTCGCGAGGAGCGCGCCGACGCCGAGGCCCGCCTGCGGGTGACCCAGACGGCCGCCGGCGTGGGCCCTTGGGACTTCGACCTGCGCACGGGCGAGCTCTACCTGTCGCCCGCCGCGCGCCGCAACCTGGGCATCCCCGAGCACGAGCGCGTGGATCCCGGACAACTGCCCACCCACGTCCATCCCGACGACCGCGACTGGGTGCGCGAGCGGCTGCGCCGGGCGCTCAAGGGCCTGGAGGACTACGAGGTCGAGTACCGCCTGTCCGACACCGGCCAGGGCGAGCGCTGGGTGCACGGCCGCGGCGAGGTGATCCGCGACGAGGACGGACGGGCGATCCGCATGATCGGCCTGAACTTCGACGTCACCAACCGCCGTCGCTCGGAAGAACAGGTGCGCGAGAGCGAGGCGCGGTTCCGGAACCTGGCCGACAGCGCCCCGGCCCTGATGTGGGTCTCGCGGCCCGGCGGCATCCGCGAGTTCGTCAACCGCGCCTATGTCGAATACACCGGCCTCGACTATGACGGGGCCCTGACCCTGGACTGGCGCACGCGCCTGTTCCCCGAGGACCTGCCGGGGATCCTGAAGGCCCAGGTCGCGGGCGAGGCCTCGCGCCGGCCGTTCAACCTGGAGGGTCGCTATCGGCGGGCCGACGGCGAGTGGCGCTGGCTGAAGTCGTTCTCGCAGCCGCGCTTCGGCCCCGACGGCGCCTTCCTGGGCTTCATCGGCATCGCCTTCGACACCACCGACGCCAAGCAGGCCGAGGCCAATCTGACCGGGGTCAACGAGCTGCTGGCCGACCGCGTCGCGGCCGCCGTGGCCGAGCGCGACGCGGCCCAGGCCGCGCTGCTGCAGTCGCAGAAACTGGAGGCGATCGGCCAGCTGACCGGCGGGGTGGCCCACGACTTCAACAACCTGCTGACGGTGATCATCGGCGCCCTGGACGTGGTCGAGCGTCACCCCGGGGACGCCGTCCGGCGTGAGAAGATGGTCGGGGCGGCCCTGGCGGCGGCCAAGCGCGGCGAGAAGCTGACCCAGCACCTGCTGGCCTTCGCGCGCCGCCAGCCGCTGAAGCCCGAGGTCTGTCGCGTCGACCGCCTGATCGCCGAGTCCGAGGGGCTGCTGCGGCGGGCCCTGGGCGACGCCTATACCTTCAACCTGCGACTGGGGGCCGGGGTGCGCTCGGCCCGGATCGACGCCGGCCAGTTCGAGGCGGCCCTGCTGAACCTGGTCGTCAACGCCCGCGACGCCACGCCGCCGGGCGGCGAGGTCACCATCGAGTCCCGCCCGATCACCATCGCCAAGAGGCATGGCGAGCTGGAGCCCGGAAAATACCTGCGCGTGGCCGTGCGCGACACCGGCTCGGGCATGGACGCGGCGACGATCGCCCGCGCGGTCGAGCCGTTCTTCACCACCAAGGCGCCCGGCGAAGGCACGGGCCTGGGCCTATCCCAGGTCTACGGCTTCGCGCGGCAGTCGGGCGGCTGGGTCGACATCGAGAGCAAGCCCGGCCAGGGCGCGACCGTGGTCCTGCTGCTGCCGGTCGTCGAGGGCGACACCGTCATCCTATCCGCGCCCAAGATCGACCATGTCCAGGCCCAGGTCCCCTCGCGCGTGCTGCTGGTCGAGGACGATCCCCAGGTGGCCGAGCTGATCGACGCCATGCTGAACGACCTGGGTCACAGCGTCATCCGGGCCGGCGGCGTCGACGAGGCGCTGGTTCGCCTGGAACAGGACGTCGGCATCCAACTGGTGCTCAGCGACGTGATCATGCCCGGCGGCAAGAGCGGCGTGGACCTGGCCGAGCAGCTCGCCGCGACCCGGCCGGGCCTGCCGGTGGTGCTGTGCTCGGGCTACACCGGCGGCGACCAGGGCCGCGCGCGGGCCGGCGACTGGCCGTTCATCTCCAAGCCGTTCTCCCTGGAGACCCTGGCCCAGGCCCTGGCGCGCGCGCGGCCGCACTGAGCCCATGCTCTGCCTGTGCTCTGCTCCCCCGCATCGCAGGGAGGAGAGGCGCTTGACAGATCCATAACTACAGAGTTATGAAAAAACCCATAGCTCACCAGTTATAAATTATCCCATGTCCCCCACGCCCGACGCCCTGTTCCGCACCCTCGCCGATCCGACCCGGCGCGCCCTGTTCGAACGGCTGTGCCGTGACGGGGAGCAGACGGTCGGGGCCCTGACCGCCCAGGCCGGCGTCAGCCAGCCGGCGGTGTCCAAGCACCTGATCGTGCTGCGCGACGCCGGGCTGGTGCGCGACCGCCACGAGGGTCGCCAGACCCACTATTCCGCCCAGCCGGGCGCCCTGGCCCCGCTGATCGACTGGACGCGCCAGATGGCCGGCTTCTGGGAAGCCCGCTTCGACGCGCTCGAAAACCTTCTGAACAGGATGGACCAATGACCCAGAACATCCCTGCGGACACCAAGACCGTCGTCGTCGAACGCGACATCGCCCACGCGCCCGAAAAGCTGTGGCGGGCCCTGACCCAGCCGCACCTGATGGAGGAATGGCTGATGAAGAACGACTTCGCGCCCAAGGTCGGCCACCGCTTCAACCTGCGCGGCGAATGGGGCGGCGTGCTGGACTGCGAGGTGCTGGCCCTCGAGCCGCCCACCAGCCTGTCCTACAGCTGGAACTTCAAGCACGGGGACCCCGCCTTCGACCTGACCAGCGTCGTGACCTTCACCCTGACCCCGACGCCGACCGGCACGCGCCTGCGCATGGAGCAGGCCGGGTTCCGTCCCGATCAGAAGCAGGCCTTCGGCGGCGCCCACGCCGGCTGGAAGAGCTTCCTGGACAAGCTGGAAACCCTGCTGGCCCAAGACGACCGGACCGGGGAGGCCTGATCGTCATGAGCACGCTGATGCGCCAGGTCCACCGCTGGCTGTCGATCGCCTTCACCGCCGGAGTGCTGGGCTACATCGTGGTGATGACTCGAGGCCAGCCGCCCTTCTGGGTCGGCCTCTTCGCCCTGATCCCGCTGATCCTGCTGCTGGTCACGGGGCTCTATCTGTTCGTGCTGCCGTACGCCCTGAAGGCGCGGCGGAAGGCCTGAGGACAAGACCCATGAGCAAGATGAAGCCCGCCCCCGCAGGCGTCCCGGTCTCGGACCTGATCGACAACGCCATCGCCGAGCTGGGCGACTGGCGCGGCGAGATCCTGGCCCGCCTGCGCGCCCTGATCCTGGAGGCCGATCCCGGCGTGGCCGAGGAATGGAAGTGGGGCAAGCCGGTCTGGTCGCACGACGGCCTGATCTGCACCGGCGAGACCTACAAGGCCTACGTCAAGACCACCTTCGCCAAGGGCGCCTCGGTCCCCGACCCCAAGGGCCTGTTCAATTCCAGCCTGGACGGCAATGTCCGCCGGGCCATCGACTTCCGGCAAGGCGAGCCGATCGACGAGGCGGCGTTCAAGGACCTGATCCACGCGGCGGCGGCGGTCAATGCAGCGGGAAAGAAGAAGGGCAAGGCGTAGGGCGAGGATGTTCGCCTTCGCATTGGACGTCCAAAAAATCCCGCCCTTCCCGGCGAAAGCCGGGGCCCAGATCGAACCAAGGGTGTTCATCGGAATAGCAGGGCGAAAAGGCGCGTCAGCCCCGGCCTCATCGCCTGAATCTGGGCCCCGGCTTTCGCCGGGGAGACGGCTCGTGGGGCTGGGAAAACGTCACCGGCCTGGCCGATGTCGCTCCGCCCAGACCGCCTTCCGGTGGAACCACCCCACCGAAATCACGGTTTCTCAAGTCTCCCCGGGAAGAAGCCATCCGGGGAGCGCACCGTTCTCGCCGCCTGTCGTGAGGCGGCGAGGTCGTGCCGGTCGTCCGGTTGGGGGACCGGCGACCGGAAGCGGCCACCCCGGGAGTCGCCCCTCCCCGTGAGGCGCGGGCGCCACACGCGCGGGCTCACGCGATGCAAGTAAGTAAAACTTCACTGAACCGACATCGAAAGCGCCTATGAGCGCGAGCGCGCTCGGGGGCGCGGTGGCGAGGAATCGTCTTCCGCCCGCTCCGGAGCTTCACGAAGACGGCCGCCAACGGCCGCGATGAAAGGTTCTCTCATGCATTCGACTTCCCGCAAGCTGGTCTGCCTGATGGGCGCGGCTGCCGCGGCCATGGCCTTCGCCGGCGCCGCCCAGGCGCGCCAGGCCGACGCCAGCGCCACCGCCCTGGACGAGATCGTCGTCACCGCCGAGCGCCGCTCGGAAAACCTGCAGAAGGTGCCGCTGTCGGTGGCCGCCGTCTCGGGCGACCAACTGCGCGCCGTCACCGCCGACGGCGGCGACATCCTGGCCCTGTCGGGCAAGGTCCCCAGCTTCTACGCCGAGACCACCACGGGCCGGATCTTCCCGCGCTTCTACATCCGCGGCCTCGGCAACATCGACTTCTACCTGGGCGCCTCGCAGCCCGTGTCGATCATCCATGACGACGTGGTCATGGAGCACGTGGTCCTGAAGTCGAACCCGCTGTTCGACATCGGCCAGGTCGAAGTGCTGCGCGGTCCGCAAGGCTCGCTGTTCGGCCGCAACACCACCGCCGGCATCGTCAAGTTCGACACCATCAAGCCGAGCGAAGACTTCAAGGGCCGCTTCTCGGCCTCGTACGGCACGTACGGCACGACCACGTTCGACGGCGGGATCGGCGGCCCGATCGCCGACGGCCTGATGTTCCGCGCCTCGGTCCTCTATCAGCACCGCGACGACTACGTGGACAACACCTTCGCCGGGACCAGCGCCGACGGCACCGTCACGCCGAAGAAGAACGCCATGGGCGGCTTCACCGAAAAGGACGCCCGCCTGCAGGTTCTGGCCAAGCCGAACGACAAGCTGTCGGTCCTGGTCTCGGCCCACGCCCGCAACTATTCGGGCACCTCGACCCTGTTCCTGCGCCAGGCCCTGACCAAGGGCAGCAACGACAGCAACGCCCCGCGCGACAAGGTCGCCTTCGACGAAGCCAACAACAACCCGCAAGCGTACGACACCCAGGGCATCTCGGCTCACGTCGACTACGACTTCGGTCCGGTCACCCTGACCTCGATCAGCGCGCTGGAGCACACCTCGGGCTACAGCCGCGGCGACACCGACGGCGGCGCGGCGGCCAACTTCCCGGTCAATGGCGTTCCGAACGGCTTCGGCCAGTCGATGGGCCAGATCCGCGACCTGGACCAGCTGACCCAGGAAATCCGCCTGGCCAGCAACGGCTCGGGCAAGCTGAAGTGGCAGGTCGGCGGCCTGTACTTCGACTCGCGCGACACGACCGACTTCTATCAGCGCGGCTATTTCCTGCTGCCGACCTCGGCTGGCTACAACCCCAACAACTGGGTCAGCCTGAACAACCTGAACACCTCGTGGGCGGTGTTCGGCCAGGTCAGCTACCAGCTGACCGACGCCCTGACGATCACGGGCGGCCTACGTGACACCTACGACGCCAAGAAGACGGTCCTGAAGAAGACCTCGAACAACGCCGCCAACGTCTCGACCTACACCGGCCGTCGCTATGTGCGCCTGGCCGACGAGCAGGTCAGCTGGGACCTGTCGGCCAACTACCAGGTCAATCCGGACGTCAGCGTCTACGCCCGCGCGGCCAAGGGCTTCCGTGGCCCGACCATCCAGGGCCGCTCGGCGGTGTTCAACGCCGACTTCACCACCGCCGACAGCGAAACCATCCTGTCGTACGAAGCCGGTTTCAAGAGCTTCCTGCTCGACAACACCCTGCGCTTCAACGCCTCGGCCTTCACCTATGAGGTCAGCGACATCCAGCTGAACGGCAACGACAGCAACGGCAACGGCGTGCTGTTCAACGCCGACAAGGCCAAGGCCTACGGCGTCGAGGCCGACCTGGAATGGCGTCCGGTCCAGAACCTGCTGCTGACCGCCGGGGCCAGCTACCTGCACAGCGAGATCAAGGACAAGCGCGTCTACGCCCAGGTCTGCGCGCTGAACGGCGTGGTGGTCTGCACGGTCGAAAACCCGACGATCAAGGTGGGGGCCAACACCTTCGCCCAGATCGACGGCCAGCCGCTGCCGAACGCCCCGAAGTACAATCTGAACTTCACCGCCCGCTACGACATCCCGGTCGGCGAGGCCGGCCGCGTGTTCGCCGCGACCGACTGGAACATGCAGGGCTACACCAACTTCGTGCTCTACAAGACCAAGGAGTTCTACTCGAAGGGCAGCTTCGAGGGTGGCCTGAAGCTGGGCTACGAGAACCTCGACAAGGGCTACGAGATCGCCGTCTTCGGTCGCAACATCACCAATGAGAAGAACCTCAAGGGCGTGATCGAGAACTACATGGCCGCCGTCTACAACGAGCCCCGCATCGTCGGCGTCTCGCTGAGCGCCAAGCTGAAATAACGAACTTCCTCCCCCGCTCGGCGGCCTCGCGCCGCCGGGCTCCCCCTGCCTGGCCCCGGAGTGAAAGCTCCGGGGCTTTTTCTTTGGGCGGACCTAAGGTCCGAGAGGGTGGGAAGCGGCCATTCTGCTCCCCCCCGCGATGCGGGGGAGGAGAGATCCGCCCAGGGCCGAAAGCCGACCTCACCCCGCAAAGAAAAGGGCCGGCTCCTTTCGGAACCGGCCCCGCCGAAAACCCTGAGGTCTTGGCTCTTAGTACTGGAAGCGCACGCCCAGCTTGAACGTCCGGCCGATCAGGCCGGCGTAGTGGAAGGCGCTCAGGTAGTTCGGGTTCGAGGTGTAGGCGCCCGGCGCGACCGGAGCCTTCTCGTCGAACAGGTTGCCGACATTGCCGTAGACCTGGACCTGGTCGGTCACCTGGGCGGTGGCGTTCAGGTCGACGTTCACGAAGCTCTTGATGTGGCAGAACTTCTTGCCCATCTCCTTGTCGCCGTTGTTGTACAGGTTGCCGTTTTCGCAGCTGGTGTCCTCGTACACGTCGGCGGCGACCTGCTTGATCTTGCCGACATAGTAGGCCGTGGCCGACAGGGTGTACTTGTCACCGAAGGCCAGGGTGTTCTGCCAGTTGCCGCGCCAGTTCGGCGTGCCGTTGCCGGCCGACAGGCCGTTCGGACCCAGGGTGCCCGCGTACTTCTGCACCTTGCCGTCGGCGGTGTGCAGGTCGGACTTGAACACGTGGGTGACTTCGACGCGGCTGGTCCACCGGATGCTGTCGGTGATCGGCGCCTTGACCGTGGCCGCGACGTCGATGCCCGAGGTGATCTGGTAGTTGGCGTTGACGAACGGCGCGTTGATGATCAGCACGCGCGGCAGGGCGTTCGGGAACTGCGGATCGATGCCGTCGACCAGGTTGCACGAATAGCCCGGGCCGATGGCCGCGACGGCGGCGCAGCCGTCGGCCTGGTTCGTCTTGCTGTAGTAGGCCGCGCGGGCCTGGGCCAGCAGCGGTCCGGCCACGATCAGGCCCGACTTCTTCACGTTGTAGTAGTCGGCCGTCATGCTCAGCCAACGGGTCGGCTCGAAGATCACGCCGCTGGTGAAGCTGCGCGACACTTCCGGCTTCAGGTCCGGATTGCCGTTGTAGCCGCCGCCGATCGAGTACTGGCCGGCATAGGGGTTCTTGTTGCCGCCGGTCACCGTACCGCCGTGGGCGTTCTGGAAGCTGGTCGGCGGGGTGTAGTTCGAGAAGCCGGCGTACTGCGAACGGGCGCTGGCTTCGGCGAAGGTCGGGGCGCGGAAGCCCTTGGCATAGGTGCCGCGGAAGGCCAGTTGCTTGATCGGCGTGTATTTCACGCCGAACTTCGGCGAGAAGTGGCCGTAGCCTTCCGAATAGTGGTCATAGCGACCCGAGACGTTCAGCTCGACCTTGTCCAGCACCGGGGCCAGCACTTCGAAATAGCCGGCCGACACGGTGTGCTTGCCGAACGCCGACGAGGTGGTCAGGGTCCAGGTGTCCAGGCGGGCGTTCTGGTTGTTGTTCTCCAGAACCTCGCGGCGGACCTGGCCGCCGACGGCCAGCTGCATGTCGCCGCCCGGCAGGGTCCACAGACGCTTGGTGATCGAGCCCTCGATCGCCATCAGCGACGAGTGCGACGGCGTCGTGATGTCCGGCGCGATCGCGTTGCGCACGTCGGCCGTGTTCTGCTCCGGGTTCACGAAGTTGTACGAGCCGGTGTTGATGGCCTTCAGCGTGTTGGCGATGTTCAGATAGCCATGCTGGACCAGGCGCAGGTTGTCCTTGGCGCCGACGGCCTCGACCTTCCAGTTCCAGTCGTCGCCGAAGCTGCCGGTCAGGCCGGCAGTGCCGCGGATGACTTCGTTGCGACGATCGCTGCCGAACGGGATGTCGCCGAACACGTAGTAGATGCGCGCCGCGCCGTTGGTCGGATCGTTGGCGTAGGCGGCCGCGTACGGGTTGTTCGGGTTCAGGCGGCGACCAGCGGCGCTGGGATCGGCGCAGTTGACGCCCGACGAGCAGATCCACACCGGCAGGACCATGCCCGGATTGTTCGAGGCCAGGGTCGCGGGCGCGCCGAACGGCTGACGCAGGCGGGTGTTCTGGGGCTGGCCCTTGATGCTGACTTCGCTGCGCGAGAAGCTGCCCGTGGCGTAGGCCTCGATGTTCTCGTTCAGGCGCACGCTCAGGCGGCCATTGACCGCGAAGCGCTTCTGCAGCGGCGCGATCTGGTTGTACTTGTCAGCCAGATTGTACTTGCAGCTGGTGCCTTGGGCCGAACCCGTGGTGACGGTGAAGGTGCCGTCCGCGCAGTTCAGGTTCAGGGCCTGGTACTGGTTGTTGATCGTACCGACGCCGCCGGCCAGCGGGTTGTTCAGGTCGGTCTGGACGACGCGGGTGACGACGGCGGTCGGCGTGCCCGTGGTCGGGATCATGCTGCTGTCGCCGGTGTTGTTGTCCACACCGCCGATCGGCGTCAGGTCCAGGGTGTTGTACGGGAAGCCGCGGCTGTGGTTGGTGACCCGGCCGTCCTTCTGGTACTCGGCGTTGACATAGACGTTCCAGCCGCTCTCGGCGTAGTCGCCATAGCCCAGGGTCAGGTCGGCGCGCTTGTGCTCGGCGTCGCCGCGATCGCTCTCGCCGGCCTCGGCGCTGCCCATCACGCCGACGAAGGTCTTGCGCAGCTTCAGGTTCACCACGCCGCCGATGGCGTCGGCGCCGTACGACGACGAGGCGCCGTCCTTCAGCACTTCGATCTTCTCGATCAGGCTGAACGGGATCGAGTTCAGGTCGACATAGGCGTTGTGGCCGTCGTCATTGATCGGGAAGTTGGCCGAGCGCAGGCCGTCGACCAGCACCAGGGTCGACGAGACGCCCAGGCCGCGCAGCGAGACGGCCGAGCCGCCGGCGCTGAAGCCGCCCTGGAAGCCCGTCGGGATCGAACCCGCGCCGTCGGCCGAGATGGTGCGAATGGCGTCGGCGGCGGTGGTGATGCCGGCGCGCTGCAGGTTTTCCGAGGTCAGCACGGTGACCGGCGACGGGGTCTCGGTGTCGGTGCGGCGGAACAGCGAACCGGTGACGACGATCTCTTCGACCTGCGTCTGTTCGGCGGCCGGCGCGGTCTGCGCCACGGCCTGGCTCGCCCCCAGCAGGGCCACGGCGGTTCCACAGATCATGGAGGAAGCGAGCAACCGCTCCCGGATGGACTTCGTATTCAAGTTTAGCTCCCCAGCATCTAGCGCGCGAAGACAGGCGCGCACGGCTCCGAACTCGTCGTTGAATTCGGCAGGCGGGGAGCTACGGATTGAAATGATCGTAGGTCAACGATCATTGCTACGCCGAAACACGTCGCCATCTTAGAGTCTCTTTAAAGTCACATGATTACGCAAATGTAACTTAAATACTTCTAAGATACTCACAAATATACAAGAAGACGAAATTGCTACTTTCAGCGAGGCGAGTCACTCAAATTCATCGAAATTCGATACCGGAGAAGCTATACGGCTACATGTACAGTGATTACTGTACATCCTTGATAGCCAGAGATCTGCACGAAGTTTCCGCGCAACCGCCGCTGCGGCGGAATTTTTCTTCCACATTGCCGATATGTAAGGATTAACTCTAGCGCTTGATCGGCAAATCTTGGCAACGCGTCGTCGCACGCGCACACCTTATCGCGCGAGCCCAAACGCGCCGCCCCAGACATTGGCGCGGCGCTTTTTAGAGAAGCTGGGTTTGCAATCCGACTCGCAAGAGCTATATGTGACGGACAGGTTATGCTCACTTTCAGCATAACCCCGACGCCGGACCGCCCGATCGGGGATCGCCCGAAGAGGCACGGCGTTTTTTGAGGCCCTGGAAATGCTCACTTTGAGCATAACGGAGGATCGGATGGCCGACGGGTTTGCGGCGCCGCTGGAATTCACCGCCCAGGTCGAGGCGGAGACGGCGGGGATCTGGGATAAGGTCAAGCACCACGTCACCCCGATGGAGTGGCGGACGCAGGCCCCGCTGATCGCCGAGATCAACCGCCTCAAGCGCGAGAAGAACGCCGCGATCCTGGCCCACAACTACATGACGCCGGACATCTTCCACGGCGTGGGCGACTTCGTCGGCGACAGCCTGGCCCTGGCCAAGGAAGCCGCCAAGAGCGACGCCAGGATCATCGTCCAGGCCGGCGTGCACTTCATGGCCGAGACCAGCAAGGTGCTGAGCCCCGACAAGAAGATCCTGATCCCGGACCTGAAGGCCGGCTGCTCGCTCGCCTCCTCGATCACCGGCGCCGACGTGCGGCTGATCAAGCAGCGCTATCCCGGCGTGCCGGTCGTGACCTATGTCAACACCACCGCTGACGTGAAGGCCGAAACCGACATCTGCTGCACCAGCGCCAACGCGGTGCAGGTGGTGGAGTGGGCCGCCAAGGAATGGGGGACCGACAAGGTCATCCTGATCCCCGACGAGTTCCTGGCCCGCAACGTCGCCCGCCAGACGGACATCAAGATCATCGCCTGGGCCGGTCACTGCGAGGTGCACAAGCGCTTCACCGCCAGCGACATCGCCGACATGCGCGCGGCCTGGCCGGGCGCCGAGGTGCTGGCCCACCCTGAATGCCCGGCCGAGATCCTGGAGGCCGCCGACTTCGCCGGCTCGACCGCCGCCATGAACGACTATGTGGCGTCGCGCAAGCCAGCCCAGGTGGTGCTGATCACCGAGTGCTCGATGGCCAGCAACGTCCAGGCCGAGAGCCCGGCGACCCAGTTCATCGGCCCCTGCAACATGTGCCCGCACATGAAGCGCATCACCCTGCGGAACATCCACGACGCCCTGGTCCACGAGCAGTACGAGGTCACGGTCGACGCCGACGTCCTCGACCGCGCCCGCCTGGCCGTGCAGCGGATGATCGACCTGCCGCCGCCGGCGGTTCCGGCGCGTTACGACCTGGTCAAGGCGCGGCATCACGTGGATGTCGAGCTGATCTAGTCCTTCGCCAGCTTTTCTTCCCTCTCCCCAGGGAGTGTTTCCAGTGATCGAGCGTATCTCCTTCGACGGCCCCGTGATCCTCGGCGCCGGTCTGGCGGGCCTCACCGCCGCCCTCGCGGCCAAGACGGCCCTCGTGCTGTCGCCGACGCCGCTGGCGACCGGCTGCTCCAGCGCCTGGGCGCAGGGCGGCATGGCGGCGGCCTTGGCCGGCGACGATACGCCGGCCCTGCACGCCGCCGACACCATCGCCGCCGGCGCGGGCCTCTGCGATCCGAAGGCCGTGGCGCTGCTGACGCAGGAGGGCCCGCAGGCCGTCCGCGACCTGGCCGCCCTGGGCGCGCCGTTCGACCGCAAGACCGGTGGCGACTTCGTCCTCAGCCTCGAAGCCGCCCACGCCAAGGCGCGGGTCGCCCGGGTCGGCGGCGACGGAGCCGGCGCGGCGATCATGGCCGCGGTGATCGCCACGGTGCGCGCGACGCCGACGATCGAGATCCGCGAGAACGCCCGCGCCCGCCGGCTGCTGCAGGACGCGACCGGCCGGGTGGTCGGGGTGCTGGCCCAGATCGACGGCGCGCTGATCGAGATCCGCGCCAGCAGCGTGATCCTGGCCACCGGCGGCGTCGGCGGTCTCTACGCCGTCACCACCACGCCAGCCGAGGTGCGCGGCGAGGGCCTGGGCCTGGCCGCCCTGGCCGGCGCCACGATCGCCGATCCGGAGTTCGTGCAGTTCCACCCCACGGCCATCGACATTGGCCGCGATCCCGCTCCCCTGGCCACCGAGGCCCTGCGCGGCGAGGGCTCGATCCTGCGCGATGCGAATGGTCGCGCCTTCATGGCCGACTATCACCCGGCCAAGGAACTGGCTCCGCGCGACGTGGTCGCCCGCGCCATCCACGCCGAGCGCGCCGCCGGTCGCGGCGCCTTTCTCGATGCGACGGAGGCGGTCGGCGACCAATTCCCGCACGAATTCCCCGCCGTGTTCGAGGCTTGCCGGAGCGCCGGGATCGATCCGCGCCGCGAGATGATCCCGGTCGTCCCGGCCGTGCACTACCACATGGGCGGGGTGGCCACGGACCTGGACGGTCGCGCCAGCCTGCCGGGCCTCTTCGCCGCCGGCGAGTGCGCCTCGACCGGCGTGCAGGGCGCCAACCGCCTGGCCTCCAACAGCCTGCTGGAAGCGGCCGTGTTCGGGGCCCGCGCCGGGCGCGCGGCGGCGACCGAAGGTGTGGCTCTTTCCGCTCTTGGGGGCGGCGAGCCGGTCAGCCTGGAGCCCTTCCCGGACCTGCCAGACGCCACGTTGCAGATCCTGCGCCGGGCCATGAGCCGCGACGCCGGGGTGATCCGCGACGCGGCGGGCCTCTCCCGCCTGCTGGAGCAGCTGAACGCCCTGGAGCCGGCCTACGGCCCCTGCCCGCCCCTGGTCGCCGCCCGCCTGATCGTCGAGGCCGCCCTGGCTCGCCAGGAAAGCCGGGGCGGTCACTTCCGCTCGGACTTCCCCGCGACCGCCGAACCGGTTCGCACCTTCGTGACCCTTACGAGCGCGGACGCCGCCGTCCGCTACGCCGCCGAATGACCATCCAGCCTCTCGACGATATCCTCGTCCGCCCGATCGTCGACCTGGCCCTGGCCGAGGACCTGGGCCGGGCCGGCGACATCACCGGCCGGGCCTGCATCGATCCGGACGCCCGCCTGTCGGTGGTCTGGGCCAGCCGGCAGGATGGGAGGGTTTCGGGCCTTGCCTGCGCGCGCCTGTCCCTGGCGGCCCTGGACCCGACGGCGTCGTTCGAGGTGGTCACGCCCGACGGCGCCGACGCCGCGCCGGGCGCGATCCTGGCCCGCGCCGAAGGGAACGCCCGCGCGGTGCTGGCCGCCGAGCGCACGGGCCTGAACCTGCTGGGCCGGCTCTCGGGGATCGCCACCCTGACGCGGGCCTATGTCCGCCTGGTGGCCGGCACGAACGCGACCATCGTCGACACCCGCAAGACCACGCCGGGCCTGCGGGCGCTGGAGAAGTACGCCGTCCGCTGCGGCGGCGGGGTCAACCACCGCTTCGGCCTGGATGACGCGATCCTGATCAAGGACAACCACGTCGCGGCCTGCGGCGGGGTCGGCGAGGCCGTGCGGCGCGCCCGCGCCCACGCCGGGCACCTGGTCAAGGTCGAGGTCGAGGTCGACGGCCTGGACCAGCTGGAAGAGGCCCTCAAGCACCGCCCTGACGTGGTCATGCTGGACAATTTCAGCCTCGCGGATCTGGCGACCGCCGTATCGCTGGCCAAGGGCCGCGCGGTGCTGGAGGCCTCGGGCGGGGTGAACCTGCTGACGGTCAAGGCGATCGCCGAGACCGGCGTCGACGTGATCAGCGTCGGCGCCCTGACCCACTCGGCGCCGGTGCTGGATATCGGTCTGGACGCCAACTAGCGGCAAAGCGAGCTCCCTCTCTCTTAGAGAGAGGGTTGGGGTGAGTGGTTACAGCGCTTGACGGAGTGCCGGCGCGCCGTCGATCGGCGTACCCACTCACCCTCCCACCGCTTCGCGGCGGGCCCCTCCCTCTCTCCTTGAGAGAGGGACTCCTTGCCCCTAGAACAGCTTCATCAGCTCGCGCACGACCATCGCCGCCAGCACGCCCGTGGACACCACGAACAGCAGGAACCGCAGCGCCACCAGATTGACGCTGATCTGCAGCAGGCTGTGCAGGATCCGCACGCCGACATAGACCCAGGCGAAATGCACGGCCATGCCGTCGGCGTGGCCGGCGACCTGGATGGCCAGCGCCGCCGCGTAGAAGATCGTCGGCTGCTCCATCAGGTGGTTGTAGTTGTCGGCCGCCTGGCGCGCCGTGTCGGGCAGCCTGTCCAGCGAGCCCGGGAACCGCGCCTCCTGCGGCTTGATCCCCGCCTTCTGCATCGCCGGGATCCGCTGGACGTACATCCAGATCCAGATCACCAGCGACCAGGCCACCAACGCCATCACCGGCGCGATCATAGTGTCGTTCATGGTTTCCTCCCCGTGGCGTCTGCGCGCCGATGGGAAGGCTATTCAACGACCACCGTTATGGGAAGGCGGACCCGACGTCAGGCGACGGCCCGAGACGGGGCGCCGTCGTCGCCCAGTTCGAACTCGGCCATCATCGCGTTCATGTCGCGGGCCTCGCGCGCCAGGGCCGTGGCGGCGGCCGTGGCCTGCTCGACCATGGCCGCGTTCTGCTGGGTCACGCCGTCCAGGTCGGTGATCGCCGCGTTGATCTGACCCAGGCTGGAGGACTGCTCGCACGCCGAGGCGGCGATCTCCTGCATGCGGCCGGACAGGTCGCCGACCTGCTGGACGATGCTCTCCAGGGCCTGGCCGGACGCGCCCGCCTTGTCGACGCCGTTGCGGACCTGGCGGTTGCTGTCCGCGATCAGGGCCTTGATCTCCCTGGCCGCGTCGGCCGAGCGCTGGGCCAGGGCCCGCACCTCCTGGGCGACGACCGCGAAGCCCTTGCCGCTCTCACCCGCCCGCGCCGCCTCGACGCCGGCGTTCAGGGCCAGGAGGTTGGTCTGGAAGGCGATCTCGTCGATGACCCCGACGATCGAGCCGATCTGGCTGGCGGACCGCTCGATGCCGGTGACGGCCTCGGCGGTTTCCTGGACGATGTCCCGCGCCCCGGCGGCCACCTGGCGCATGTCGCCCAGATAGTCGCGCGCCGCCGCCGCGGTGGCGGCCGCCGAACTGACCGACTCGCTGATCTGGTGCAGGGCCGCGGCGGCCTCCTCCAGCGAGGCGGCCTGGTGCTCGGTGCGGCGCGACAGGTCGTTGGCCGCGGCGCGGATCTCGCCGGAGGCCGCGCCCACGCCGCCCGAGGCGACGTTCAGGCGCTTGAGGGCCGCGCCCATGGTCTCGGCGGCGGTGTTGAAATCGGCCTGCAGGGGCAGGAAGGCCGGGGGCGCGGCGCTCACCCGGCAGGTCAGGTCGCCCGCCGCCAGCCGGCGCAGGGCCTGGCCGAAGGCGGCGTTGACCTCGGCCTCGCTGGCCGCCTGGACGCGCAGACGGGCGGCCTCCAGCGCGGCGGCGGCCTCGACACGATCGCGTTCCCGCTGAGCCTCGCCCTCGCGGCGCGCGATCTCGCCGGCCTGGAAGACCTCGAGCGCCGAGGCCATGGCGGCGAACTCGTCGCGGCGGCCAAGGCCCGGAACCTGGATGTCCAGCTGGCCGTCGGCCAGGGCCTTCATCGCCCAGACCTGCTCGGCCAGCGGATTGATCACGCCCATGCAGGCGCGCCGGGACAGCAGGACGACCAGTCCCAGCCCGACCAGGGTGGCGACGCTGACGCCCGCCAGGGTCGCCATCGCCGAGCGGCCGGCGGTCAGGGCCATGGTTCCGATGGCGCCGCCCTGCGACTTCAGGACCTCGCGCAGGTCCTCGATCCGGGCGCTGCTCGCGTCGAACCAGGCCGCGCCGGCGACGTCGCTGGGCTGGCCCGAGCGGACAGCCTCGATCGCCTTGGCCCGCATGGCGTCGACCCGCTTCCAGGTCTCGCCCTGCCCCCGGACACGCAGATCCTGGCACAACGCGGCGCGCTTGCGGCACGCCTCGTCCAGAGCGCCCTGCTGCTGGCCCGCCAACTGCCGCATCCTGGCCAGCAGCTCGGCGTCGAAGCGGGCGGCGCCGAAGCCGGCCGCCCCGGCCGCGCGCTCCTGGCCGGCCGCCTCCTTGGCGCGCAGCAGGGCGGCATAGGCGCCGACGGCGTCATCGACGTCTCCGCCCAGTTTCTTGACCTCGACCGCCTCGGCGCCCCGGATCAGGGCGGCCACCAGGTCGGTGTAGCCGGCGATGACGACCGCGCGCTGAGCATTCGGCGCGTCGGCCTGGGCGCGAAGGGCCGGCAGGGCGTCCAGCTTGGCCATGGCCTGGCGCATGGGCTCGCCCAGGGTTCCGCCGCGCACGCTGGGCGCGGCGCCCGACCAGCCGGCCGACAAGGTCGACAAGGCCTGGTCGGCGGCCGCCCGCTGCCGGGCGACCTTGGCGGCGAAGGGGCCGCGGTCCGCCGCCGCCATCATGCCCGAGGTCGCCCCGCGCTCTTTCTGCAGAGCGTCGACGGCCGCCTCGATCGGCGCGACCAGGCGCAAGGTCGCCGTCGCCTTGCGCGCCTCCATGACCTGGCCGAACTGGTTGACGCAGACCGCCAGGCTGAGGACCGCCAGGGCCAGGACCGGCGTCAGGATCGCCAAGAACATGCGCTGCTTGATGGACATTCGCGTCTTCCTCTGGCGCCGGAGGACACACACAAGGACGCGGCGCCGGACACCGAACTCCAGCGAAACTCGCCAAGTATTGATTGAATAATTGCGCCAGAAAGATACCGTCGCATGATCAATTTTTTTATTCCGGAATGCTTAATGGAGAATAATCAAGACAAATTTATCATTATACGTAAAAACACCTAATAAAATAACTTAGTTCGAATATTTCCGTTCTTGATATTGATCAAGAAACCACCAGACGCCGGAACCGACCTCCTGCGATTGCCGGAGCGCGCACATGAAGACGCCGCCGCCCCGGGCTGGGCGACGGCGTTTTCTCGACGACTTTTTAGAGCCCTGGGGAAGAGGGATCAGGTTCCACGATCGCGGAACGGGTCCGCCGGATAGACCCCGAGGATCTCGAACTTCTCGGAGAAGAACTTCAGCTCGTCCAGGGCCAGGGCCAGGCTGCGATCCTCGGGCCGGCCGTCGACCTCGGCGTAGAAGAAGGTCGCCGTGAAGTTGCCGCCCTCCATGTAGCTTTCCAGCTTGGTCATGTTGACGCCGTTGGTCGCGAAACCGCCCAGGGCCTTGTAGAGGGCGGCCGGCAGGTTTCGGACGCGGAACACGAAGCTGGTCACGCAGCGATGGGTGAACTCCGGGGCCGGCGGGTTCGGGTCGGCCGTCATCACCAGGAAGCGGGTGGTGTTGTGGCGCTCGTCCTCGATGTCGCGGGCCAGGATGTCCAGGCCGTAGATCTCGGCCGCCAGGGCCGGGGCCACGGCGCCGCGCTTGGGGTTCGGCTTCAGGGCCAGTTCCTTGGCCGCGCCGGCGGTGTCGCCGGCCGCCTCGGTGGTCACGCCCAGCTTCTTGAGGCTGTTGCGGCACTGGGACAGGGCGATCGGCATCGAGGCCACGACCTCGACGTCCGACAGCTTGACGCCCTTGTTGGCCATCAGCTGGAAGCGGATCGGCTTGAAGCGCTCGCCGATGATCTTCAGGCCCGAGGCCGGCAGCAGGTGGTGCACGTCGGCGACCCGGCCGGCGATCGAGTTCTCGATCGGGATCATGCCCAGCTGGGCGGCCCCGGTCTTGATGGCCTCGAACGCTTCCTCGAACGTCTTGCAGGGATAGGCCTCGTAGTCCGGGAAGTAGGTCCGGCACGCCTCGTGGCTGTTGGCGCCGGGCTCGCCCTGGAAGGCGATCTTCTTGAGGATGCTCATTCTGCTTTTCCTGCGGCTTGTCGCGCCGCTTCGAGGTCGGAAGGATTGTCGACGGAGATCGGTGCGGTCGCGGCCACGGCGGCGCGGATGGTCAGGCCCAGCTCCATGGCGCGCAGCTGTTCCAGCTTCTCGCGCGTCTCCAGCGGCGAAGGCGCGGCGGCGTTGAACGCCTCCAGCGCTGCGCGGCGATAGCCGTAGATGCCGATGTGGCGCCAGACGGGCGCGTCGCCATAAAGCGTCGAGCGGGTGAAATAGAGGGCGCGGCCGCTCCTGCCGTCGGCTTCCATCGTGAGCACCGCCTTGACGACGTCGGGATTCGACCGGTCGGCCGGCGAGGCCTCGGGGGCCACGACGGTGGCGATATCGGCGTCGCCGAACTCCTTAAGTACGCGGGCGCAATCGCTGAGCACGGCCGGGTCGACGAACGGCATGTCGCCCTGCAGGTTGATGACCACGTCGTGCTTCGAACCCGGATCGAGTTGCGCCAGGGCCGCCAGGATCCGGTCCGAGCCGGACGGCAGTCGCGGGTCGGTCAGTACCGCCAGACCGCCAGCGGCTTGAACCGCCTCGACGATTTCGGGATCGCCGGCGGCCACCGCCACAGGGCCGACGCCGGCCTTCAGCGCCTGGTTCAGGACGCGGACGATCATCGGAACGCCGCCGATGTCGGCCAGCGGCTTGTTGGGCAGACGTGTCGCCGCCATCCGCGCGGGGATCAGGACGATAGGGTTCATGGCCTCAAATCTATGCTGCCCGGTTGCGCGAGGGGCGGTAGCGTGTAAGAGACGCGAGCGCAACATGAGGCGTGCTGGGGACTCAGAGGGGGATTCCGGCGCGCGGGTTCAAAGCCCGCCCCTGGGGTGGGCCGACAAGAGGCTGACAAGGCTGAAATGAGCGACCTGACGTTCAACAAGATCGCTGGCGGCGTGCTGCTGACCGGCCTCGTTATCTTCGGTCTCCGCGAAGCGTCCGACATCGTCTTCAAGAAGCACGAAGTCGAGAAGGCCGGCTACGAGATCGCGGTCCAGGAAGAATCGGCCGGCGGCGGCGAAGCCGTCGACACCCCGCCGGACTGGAACGCCGTGCTGACCCCGGCCAATGTCGCCGCCGGCCAGGCCGTCTCGGCCAAGTGCGCCGCCTGCCACAAGCTGGACGCTTCGGACGCCAACGCCACCGGCCCCGGCCTGTGGGACGTCGTCGGCCGCAAGCCCGCCTCGCACCCGGCGTACAACTATTCGGGCGCGATGAAGGACTTCGCGACCAAGACCCCGATCTGGGACTACGACGCGCTGTACACCTTCCTGAAGGCGCCCGGTAAGGACGTCCCCGGCACCAACATGACCTTCGTGGGTCTGAAGAAGCCGGAAGACCGCATCGCCATGATCGCCTACCTGCACAGCCTGGGCAGCAAGCTGCCGGTGCCGCCGCCGCGTCCGGCCGCCGCGGCTCCGGCCGCCGCGGGCGCTCCGGCCGCTGACGCCGCGGCTCCCGGCGCCGCGGGTGGCACGACGGCTCCGGCCGCCGGCGCCGCGACCGCCCCCGCCGCTCCGGCGGCTGGCGGCGCCACGGCCCCGCCGAAGGCCTGATCGCTTCTCGAGCGGATCAACGAGATCTGAAGGGGCCGCGAAGTTTTCTTCGCGGCCCTTTTCCTATGCGGAAGCTAGGCTTTCCGAACTCCAAGGTTCGTCCGAAAGCCCTCGCCGATGAAGCTCCGCGCCCTGGCCGTCACCGGCCTGCTGGTTCTCTCCGCCTCCCTGGCCGCCCCGGCCGCCGCCTTCGCCGCCAAGGCCCCGACCGTGGCCCTGACGTCGATCGACGGCCTGCCCACGCCCCTGCCCTATCCCTACGACGAGAAGGCCGACGCCGAGGCCGACCTGGCGGCCGCCCTCAAGCGCGCCAAGGCGCACAGGAAGCTCGTCCTGATCGACCTGGGCGGCAACTGGTGCGGCGACTGCCGCGTGTTCGCCGGCGTCATCGAGCAGCCGGACGTCAAGCGCTGGGTCGACAAGCACTACGAGGTCGTGACCATCAATGTCGGCCGCTACGACCACAACATGCAGATCCCGGCCCGCTACGGCGTCGATAAGCTGAAGGGCGTGCCGTCCTTCCTGGTCGTGGACACCAAGGGCAAGCTGGTCAACGACGGCGCCTTCTTCGCCCTGACCGACGCCCGCCACATGACCCCGCAGTCGATCGTCGACTGGCTGGCGCAGTGGGTGAAGTAGGACGGCGGGCCCGTCCTCGCCCTTTGACAAGCTCAGGGTGAGGACTACTTTTGGCGGCCTATCGGTAGAAACCTCATCCTGAGCCTGTCGAAGGACGAGGTTTCGGCCCCGCTAGACCCGCCGATACCCCAGCGGCGCCCCCGTCGGGGTCGCTTCGATCCGCGCGATCGCCTCGGCCAGGCGCTCCACGGCCGTGGCCATGTGGTGGGCGTTGGCGTGCAGGATGGTGTCGCGGTCCAGTAGGATGGCGACGTGGCCTTTCCAGAACACCAGGTCGCCGCGCTGGCGGTCGGCCTCGGCCACTTCCGGGAAGAAGCCGCGCTGCATGTCGGTGTCGCGCGGGCAGGCGCGGGCGCAGGCATAGAGGGCCTGCTGGACCAGGCCCGAGCAGTCCAGGCCCAGGCTCTCGCGGCCGCCCCACTGATAGGGCGCGCCCAGGAAGCGCTCGGCGACGGCGACGTAGTCGCGCTCGCCCCGGCCGATCGGCGTCAGATGGTCCTCGACGAACCAGCCCGCGCCGACGGCCTTGGCGAAGCGGCCGTCGCGGTCCTCGATCGTCACCAGGGCGTTGAGGCTATAGAGCCCCTCGGGCCGCGACTTGATGTCGGGCCGACTGAACGCGTAGGTGCGCAGGGCGCTGACCGCGTGGGTCGGCGGATGGCCCTGGGGCGCCAGGTCGGCGACCGCCACATGGCCGACATAGCCGTCGCGCGGGGCCTGCCCCCAGGCGAAGCCGTCCTTTTCCTCCAGCACCCGGAAGACCTCGCCGAACAACAGCTGGTCCCACTGCTCGGCGTCGGGCGAGGCGATGGCGCGGATGGCCGTGGCGGGCGCGACGCAGACCATCACCCGGGTCTCGGCGTAGCGCTCGGCCGGGGCCAGGCCTTCCAGGCGCTGGTCGGCCAGGTCGGGGCGGGCCAGGGTGATGCGGGTGTCCAGGGTCATGCGAAGCGGCTCTTGATCATGGCGAACGCGGCGCGGATGGCCTGGACCTCCGCCCCTACCGGGAATCCGGGGCGTCCCTTGGGGTTCCAGGCGAAGACGTCGAAGTGGGCCCAGGGGCCGACGTCTTCTCCCTGCGGCGCGAACCGTTGCAGGAACAGGGCGGCCGTGGTGGCGCCGGCCTGGGCCCAGCCGTCGGGATCGTTCTTGAGGTCGGCGATGTCGCTGTCCAGGGCGTCGCGATAGGCCTGCGTCAGGGGCAGGCGCCACAGCGGGTCGGCGACCGCCGCCGAGGCTGCCTCGATCTGGCCGGCCAGCTTGTCGTCGGCGGTCCAGAACGGAATGACGAACGGGCCCATGGCGATGCGCGCCGCGCCGGTCAGGGTGGCGAAGTCCAGGGTCAGGGCCGGCTTCAGCTCGCTGGCCCGGGTCAGGGCGTCGGCCAGGATCAGGCGGCCCTCGGCGTCGGTGTTGCCGACCTCGACGGTCAGGCCGGCGCGGGTCTGCAGCACGTCGCCCGGCCGCATGGCGTCGCCGGCGATGGCGTTCTCGACCACCGGGGTCAGGATCACCAGCCGCACCGGCAGGGCGGCTTCCATGATCATCCGACCGAGGGCCAGGGCGTGGGCGGCGCCGCCCATGTCCTTCTTCATCAGCCGCATGCCGGCCGAGGGCTTGATGTCGAGGCCGCCGGTGTCGAACACCACACCCTTGCCCACCAAGACCAGCACCGGGTGCGAGGGATCGCCCCAGCTGACCTCGATCATGCGCGGCGCGCGGGCGTCGACGGCCGCGCGGCCCACGGCGTGGACGGCGGGGTAGTTCTCGCGCAGCAGGTCGTCGCCACGCACCACCGACAGGGTCGCCCCGTACTTCTGCGCGATCTCGCCGGCGATGGTCTCGATCTGCAACGGCCCCATGTCGTTGGCCGGGGTGTTGACCATGTCGCGGGCCAGGGCGCAGGCGTGGGCGAAGGCGGTCACGGCGGCGGCGTCGACGCCCTTGGGCGCGACCAGGCGCGGGATCGGCTCGCCGTGCTTCTTCTTATAGCGGTCGAAGCGATAGGTCCCCAGGGCGAAGGCCAGGGTCGCCTGCTCCGGGTCGATCCCCTTGGGAACCTTGGCCAGGGCGTACTGGCCGGCCGGAAGCTTGCCGGCCAGGGTGCGGAACAGCGACAGATCCGCGCGGCCCGCGCCGGTTCCCAGCAGCACCCGCTCGACCGCGCCGCTGGCCCCTGGGACCGCCAGCACCTGGCCGACCTTGCCCGTGAAACTGTTGGCGGCGGCGTAAGTCCTTACCGGAGCGCGCTTTTGCGCCAGGAACGCCTCGACGTCGCTCTCGGCCAGCGGATGGACGGGGATCGCCTGACCGTCGGCCTCGGCGAGGATCGGATGCGTCGCGTCGGTCATCGGCTGAACCCTTCGAGATTATGCTTAACGCTTCCTTGAGAGCCGCGCCCGGACAATGGGCGGGTTCTCTGGAGACATGTCTCTCATGTGTCGCAACCGCGCGCTCGTCGCAACCGTTCTCGCCGGCCTGCTGACGGCGGCGCCCGCGTTCGCGGCGGATGCGGCCACGTCGGTCGAGGCCGTCCGCGCCGCGCCGGCCAAGGCCTCGCCCCAGCAGCGCGCCGAGGCGCGACGCCTGGACCCGCTGGCGCGCGCGGCCTTCTGGGGTTCCGAATTCGAGCTGGATCCGGGCGACGCCGAGGCCGGCGCGGGCCTGGCCCAGGCGCTGCGCGCCCTGGGTCGCAACGACGACGCGGCCCAGGCCGTCGACCGGGCCCTGATCGCCCATCCCGACGACACCGCCCTGCTGCTGGAGCTGGCCCGCGCCCACATCGCGCGCGGCCAGGGCTTCTACGCCATCGCGCCCGCGCGCAAGGCCGCCGCCCTGGCTCCCAGGGACTGGCGTCCGCAGACCCTGCTGGGCGTGGCCTACGAACAGGCCGAGCGCGACGACGAGGCCGAGGCCGCCCATCGCCAGGCCCTGGCGCTGGCGCCGAACGAAGCGACGCCGCTGGCCAACTACGCCATGCACCTGGCCGCCAAGGGCGACCTGGCCGGGGCCGAGACCCAGCTGCGCCGCGCCGCCGCCCTGCCCTCGGCCGGGATCCAGGTGCGCCAGAACCTGGCCCTGGTGCTGGGCCTGGAAGGCCGCCTGCCGGAAGCCGAGAAGCTGGCCCGCGCCGACCTGCCGCCCGAACAGGTGGCCAACAACCTGGCCTATCTCCGCGCCGCCATCGGCCAGGCCGGCGCCAACCGCTCCTGGGACGCCCTGAAGGCCGGCGGCGGGCAGTAGCCAAGGCCTTACCTTCGCCGCAACCCGAGGCGAAACCGCGACCGTGATCGCTTTCCTCGCCCTCGCCGCCGCCCCCGCCGCTTCCACGCCGGTTCCCGATCGGGTCGTGGTCGACCTTTCCGCGCCCAGACCGGTGAACGTCTTCCGTCCCGACGAGGCTTTCGGCGGCGGGCTGGACGGGATGGGCAAGGACGAGGTCAAGGCGATCTACACCCCGCACAACGTCGCGGCCATGCGCCAGGCGGGCCTGGCCAAGATCACCTATCGCTTGCGAACCGAACTGGGCAACGAGGCCTGGCACTGGAACCCCAAGGGGCGCTGGAGCGACGCCGCCCACGCTCAGGGCTACTGGACCTCGGACGACACGCCCGGCGGGCCGATCCTGCTGTCGCACGGCTACAACCTCCCCCGGCGCGGCATGACCAAGGACCAGGCCAACAATCTGGGCTATTCGCGGCTGGACGACGGCGACCCGGCGACTTTCTGGAAGTCGAACCCTTATCTGGACAGCCGCTACACCCACGCCCCGGCGCGGCCGCAGTGGCTGATCGCCGAGCTGGACGAGGCCCGGCCGATCGACGCGGCCCGCCTGACCTGGGCCACGCCCTACGCCGTCGACTACGCGGTGCAGTACTGGACCGGTCACGACGACTGGGACCCCGACGGCCGCTGGGTGACCTTTCCGAACGGCGCGGTGAGCGGCGCGGCCGGCGGCGCTGTGACCCTGAAACTGGCCGAGGCGCCGATCCGCACGACCATGATCCGGGTGTTGATGAGCCGTTCGTCCGGGACGGCGCCGGCGGGGTCGACCGATGTCCGCGACGGCCTGGGCTACGCCCTGGCCGAGGTCGGGTTCGGCACGCTGGATGGCGACGGCTTCCACGACGCGATCCGCACGGGCCGCTCCAGCACGACCCAGACCGTCATGCACGTCTCCTCCACCGATCCCTGGCACCGGGCGGTCGACGAGGATCCTGACCTGGAGCAGCCGGGCCTGGACCTGGTGTATCGCAGCGGCCTGACCAACGGCCTGCCGATGATGGTCCCGGTCGGCGCGATGTTCGACACGCCCGACAACGCCGCCGCCGAGATCCGCTGGCTGAAGCGTCGGGGCTATCCGGTCGACCAGGTCGAGATCGGCGAGGAGGCCGACGGCCAGTACGGCTCGCCCGAGGACTACGCCGAACTCTACATCCAGATGGCGCGGGCGGTGCGCGCCGCGAACCCCAAGATCATCACCGGCGGCCCCAGCCTGCAGGCGGCCGTCGCCGACATGTGGGCGCCCGACGCCGGCGAGGACCGTTCGTGGACCCGCCGCTTCGTCGACACCCTGGCCGCGAGGGGCCGCCTGGCCGACCTGGGTTTCGTCTCGTTCGAGCACTATCCGTTCGACGATGTCTGCGGGCGGATCGACGAGAAGCTGCTGGACCACGACGCCATGCTGGACCGCGATCTGAAGCGCCTGCGCGACGACCACGTGCCGGCGACCACGCCCCTGGTGATCAGCGAGTACGGCTTCTCGGCCTATTCGGGGCGGGTGATGTCGGAGATCCCCGCGGCCCTGCTGAACGCCGACATCGTCGGTCGCTTCCTGGCCAAGGGCGGCGCCCAGGCCTTCCTGTTCGGCTACACGCCCAACCAGCCGATCAACCAGCACCAGGCCTGCGCCGGCTACGGCAACATGATGACCTGGCAGACGGACGAGAACGGCCAGGCCAAGTGGCCCAGCCCGACCTTTCAGGGCGCCTGGCTGTTGAGCCACGCCTGGAGCCAGCCGGGTCATGGCGCGCACGCGGTCTGGCCGGCGACGTCCAGCGTCCGCGACGCCAAGGGCCGCGCCTTTGTCAGCGCCTATGCCGTCAAGCGTCCGGACGGCCAGTGGTCGCTGATGCTGGTCAATCGCGACGCCAAGGCCGCCCACGCCGCCAAGCTGGTCTTCGAGAAGGGTCAGCGCGCGCACGGCTTCAAGGGTCCCGTCGACGTCTGGACCTACGACCGCACGCGCTACGCTTGGAAGGACGCGGGCGAGCAGAGCCGGCCAGCCAAGACCCTGCCACCCCTGAAGCGGCGCCAGGACGGGGCCAGGGCCGTGGTCCTGCCGCCATGGTCGCTGACCGTGGTGCGCGGACGGATCGACGCCCCGGCGCCTTAGGGCCGATCGACGTTCAGCTCTTTGCCCCCAAATCCGATCTCCCCGGCGAAAGCCGGGGCCCAGATCGAGCCCGGGACGGTTACCGGACGGGCGAGGCGAACAGGCGCGTCAGCCCCAATCTCTCCGGATGAATCTGGGCCCCGGCTTTCGCCGGGGAGACGGGTTTTGGATGGATCGCTGAATGTCGATCCCTCTCTAGCGTGCCTCAGTGCTTTCCGAAGATGTCCTGCACCCGCATGATCGCGGGGCCCAGGATCATGATGAACAGCACCGGCAGGAAGAACAGGATCATCGGCACGGTCAGCTGGGCCGGCAGGGCGGCGGCCTTCTTCTCGGCGGCGGCCAGGCGCAGGTCGCGGTTCTCCTTGGCCATGACGCGCAGGGCCGCGCCCAGCGGCGTGCCATAGCGCTCGGCCTGGATCATGGCCGTGGCGACCGACTTGACGCCCGGGTGGTTGTTGCGGCGGGCCAGGCCTTCATAGGCCATGCGACGGTCGGGCAGATACGACAGCTCGGCGGTGAGCAGGGACAGCTCCTCGGCCAGCTCCATCGACTGGCCGCCGACTTCCGAGCCGACCTTCTGGATCGCCGCCTCGATCGACATGCCGCTCTCCACGCAGATCAGCAGCAGGTCCAGGGCGTCGGGAAAGGCCGCCACGATCGACTCGCGGCGCTTCTGGGCGACATTGGTGATGTAGACGTTGGGGGCGTAATAGCCGGCCGCCAGGAAGGCCACGCAGGCGCAGACCTTCTGGATGGGCAGCAGGCCGAAGCCGTTGACCACGCTCAGATAGACCGCCACCACCGCCGCGAACACGAACGGCATGACGAAGCGGAAGAAGTAGAAGGTCGTCACCGGCCCCGGACCGCGGAACCCCGCCTGGGCCAGGTTGTCGACGACCTTGGGGTCCTCCAGCAGCTTGGACAGCTGCAGGCGCTCGACGACGGTCTTGTACAGGTCCTTTTCCTGGTGGCGCAGGGTGGCCGGCCCGCCGCCGCGCGCGGCCAGGCTCTGGCGCGAGCGCCGGCGCAGTTCCTCGCGACGGTTGGCCACCGACTTCAGGCGCCCTTCCAGGCCGCTGCCGCGCACCACCGGCGAGGCCAGGGTGATGATGGTCGCGAACACGACCAGGGCGATGAACGCCGTCAGGATGTTGGAGGGATCGGTCAGGGTCTTGACGATGTCCACGCGGCCCTCCCCCTCAGAATTTGAAGTTGATCATGCGGCGCATGACCAGGACGCCCAGCGTCATCCAGATCCCGCCCGCCAGCAGCATCAGGTGGCCGCGCGGGTCGGTGAACATCGGCCGCATGTAGGCGGGCGAGGTGATGCTGATCAGGGTGACGACGCCGGGCGGCAGCGCGCCGATGATCATGGCCGAGGCGACCGCTTCGGCCGACAGCGCCTTGATCTTCTCCTTCATCAGCTTGCGGGCGCGCAGCACGCCGGACAGGTTGTTCAGCGCCTCGGCCAGGTTGCCGCCGGTCTTCTGCTGGATGGCCAGCACGATCGCGAAGAAGCGCAGTTCGCTGGTCGGCATGCGCTCGTGCATCTTGTCCAGAGCCGCATCCATCGGCACGCCCATGCCGAGGTTCTCGGTCAGCACCCGGAACTCCCCGGCCAGGGGCTCGGGGCTCTCCTTGCCGATGATCTTCAGGCAGTCGTGGACCGGCAGGCCCGACTTGACGCCGCGCACGATGATGTCGATGGCGTCCGGGAAGGCGGCCGTGAACTTGGCGGTGCGGCCCTTGGCCAGGATGGCGAGCACCCAGCGCGGCAGGCCCGCCCCGGCGGCGAAGCCCGCGCCCAGGGCGATCAGCGGCGCCTGGCGCAGCAGCAGGAACATCATCGCCACGAAGAGACCCAGCACGCCGCTGACGATCCAGAACATCCGGACGTTGTCGCCCAGGCCGGCCGCCTGCATGCGCGAGCCGATGCTGAGTAGGCTCTTCTTCTGCTTTCGCTCCTGCTCCTTCAGCGCCTTGAGGATGGCCTGGCGGCGGGCGTCGGGGGTGTTGGCGGCGGCCTTGTCGCGCGCGCCGGCCTGGCGCGCGGCGCCGCGCACGACCAGCTGGGCGCGCTTGGAGGCCTTGGCCGAACCGCCGTCGCCGCCGGCGAAGGCCAGGCCAAGGCCCGCGATCATCAGGAAGCCCAGGACGCCGGCGATCACGTACAGCATCGCCTACTCCGCCGCGTCGAGGGCTTCGGCCAGCTCGCGCTCCAGGCCGTAGTAGCGGGCGCGATCCCAGAAGCGCGGGCGGACGATGCCGGTCGAGCGGTGCCGGCCCAGAACCCTGCCGTGCTCGTCCTCGCCGGTGATCTCGTAGACGAAGAGGTCCTGGGTGACGATCACGTCGCCTTCTAGGCCGAGCACCTCGGTGATGTGGGTGATGCGCCGCGTGCCGTCGCGCAGGCGGGCGGCCTGGATGATCACGTCGACCGAGCCGACGATCATCTCCTTGATGGTCTTGGAGGGCAGGCCGTAGCCGCCCATGGTGATCATGCTCTCGACGCGGCTGATCGCCTCGCGCGGGCTGTTGGCGTGCAGCGTGCCCATCGAGCCGTCGTGGCCGGTGTTCATGGCCTGCAGCAGGTCGAACGCCTCGGGACCGCGCACTTCGCCGACGATGATGCGCTCGGGACGCATCCGCAGGCAGTTCTTGACCAGGTCGCGCATGGTCACCGCGCCCTGGCCCTCCAGGTTCGCCGGCCGGGTCTCCAGGCGCACCACGTGCGGCTGCTGCAGCTGCAGTTCGGCCGCGTCCTCGCAGGTCACGACCCGCTCGGTGGGGTCGATGAAGGCGGTCATGGTATTGAGCAGGGTGGTCTTGCCCGAGCCGGTGCCGCCCGAGATGACGACGTTGCAGCGGCAGGCGCCGATGACCCCCAGGACCCGCGCCCCTTCAGGGCTGATGGAGGCGAACTCCACCAGGTGCTTCATGGTCAGCTTGTCGCGCCGGAACTTGCGGATGGTCAGGGTCGGACCGTCCAGGGCCAGGGGCGGGGCGATGACGTTGACGCGGCTGCCGTCCGGCAGGCGGGCGTCGCAGATCGGCGAGCTTTCGTCGACACGGCGGCCGACCTGGCTGACGATCCGCTGGCAGATGTTCATCAGCTGGTGGTTGTCGCGGAAGCGGATGTTGGTCAGCTGGACCTTGCCGCCCACCTCGATGAACACCCGGTGCGCGCCGTTGACCATGATGTCGGCGATGTCGTCACGGGCTAGAAGCGGCTCCAGCGGGCCATAGCCGAGGACGTCGTTGATGATGTCCTGGACCAGGTGCTCCTGCTCGATGACCGACATCGAGACGTTCTTGATCGCCACCAGCTCGGCGACGATGTCGCGGATCTCCTCGGCCGCCGCCTTGGTGTCGAGCTGGGCCAGCTGGCTCAGGTCGATGGTGTTCAGCAGGGCGTTGAAGATCGTGGTCTTGGTGGCGTGGTAGAAGTCGCTCTGCTCGCGGACGATGGCCGCCGTCTGCGGCTGGACCTGGGCGGCGCGCGGCGGGTCCAGGCTCGCCGTCGGCTTGGGGACGGGACCATTGACCTTGGGCGGCGGGGCCTTGGGCTCGGGTGCGGGCGGCGGCTCGGCGCGCGGCGGGCGCGCGGCGACGGCCGCCTCGCCGGCGGGCGCCAGGGGCGAAGCCTTCTGTTCGGCGGGGGCTGTCGAGGCGCGCTTGCCGAACATCTATCGTTTCTTGAACAGGCCCGAGAACATCGAGGTCTTGTGGACCGGCGGCGGCTCGCGGCGGCTGATCAGGCGCGCCAGATGCTCGACCCCTTCGGCGGCCTTCGACCTGGCCGCCACCTCGGCCAGCATCTGGCCGTTGTTGGCCGCCTGGCCGTAGGGCTTGGGATCGAACGGCAGCACCAGCGAGGGGTGGACGCCCAGGGCCTCGCCGAAGTCCTTGACCGGGATCTCGGGACGGCCGGGCACGCCGACCTGGTTCAAGACGAGGCGCGGCGGCGCGTCGTTGGGCCGCGCGCCGCGCACCAGGTCGATGATGTTCTTGGCGTTGCGCAAGCTGGCCAGGTCCGGCGTGGCCACCACCACCAGGTCGTCCGACCCGACCAGCACCCGGCGGGTGGCGGCGTTCCAGGCGTGCGGGATGTCCAGCACCACGAAGGGCGCGGCGCCGCGGATCTTCTGGGTGACTTCCTCGTAGGTGTCGGCGTCGAAGGCGTAGTCGTCTTCCAGCGTCGCCGGCGCCGCGAATAGCGACAGGCGATCGCCGCAGCGGACCATCATGCGATCCATCAGCACCGGATCCAGCCGCTCGGGCTGGTTCAGGGCGTCCAGCACGCCCTGCAGCGGGTCCTGGTTGAAGTCGAGGCCGGCGGTGCCGAAGGCCAGGTCCAGGTCGACCAGCACGGTGGCCGTCTCCAGCGTCTCCGCCATCGCCCAGGCGAAGTTGTGGGCCAGGGTCGAGGCCCCCACCCCGCCCTTGGCGCCGACGAAGGCGATCTGGCGGCCGACGAACGGCGCGGACGGGTCGGCGTACAGGCCACCGATGGCGCGGATCACCTGCAGCGGCGACAGCGGCTGGGTCAGGTACTCGCTGACCCCTCGGCGCATCAGCTCGCGATAGAGGGCGATGTCGTTGGCCTGGCCGACCACGACCACCTTGGTGCCCGAGTCACAGACCTGGGCCAGGCTGTCCAGCAGGTGCAGCAGGCGCTGGGCGGTGTCGGTGGTCTCGACCAGGACCAGGGAGGGGGTCGGCTGGTTCTGGTAGAAATCGACGGCCGCCTCCAGCCCGCCGTCGCGGACGATGGTCGTGGCGCGCGCCATGCGGCGATCGGCGGCCGCGTGCTCGACCAGCGCCGCCGTCTGGGGCCGCGCGCAGAAGGCGTGGATGGTGATGCGCGGAATGACCGCGTCGCCCAGGCCGTCGTCGGCGATGGGTTCGTGATAGACCGACGCGGCCGGCGTCTCGGCCATGGGACGCGGCGCGCCTTCGCGCGGAGGGGCCGGCGGGAACTGGGCGAACGGGTCCTCGAAGCCCTCCACGGCCGGCTTCAGCGACGGCGCGGCCGAGCGCCAGGGATCCGACGCGCCGGTCGTGAACTGGTCGGCGGCGTCGAAGCCCAGGTCGAAGGGATCGTTGTCGGTGGGCCGCATCTACTTGATCGCCTTCGACAAGGCGCCGTTGGCCTGCTCGTCCTTGGCCGAGCTGGTGATCTCGCCCTTGCGGTACTTGCCGAACACGGTGTCGCGGCGGCCCGCGTCGGGCGGCGTCATGTCGCGCGGCCGGACCAGGTCCTCGGGATTGGCGACCTGCGCCGCCAGGTTGGCGGCGACGGCGCAGCCGAAGTTGTCGTAGGCCTCGTTGTTGCGGGTGGCCGCCAGGTTGCCCCAGCGCTGGCCGCACTTGATCGGCTCGACCGCGTGGCCGACGAAGCCGACGCGGATGACGGCGTCGTCGGGGCCGGCCGGATCGAAGCCGACGACGCGCACGCGCGCGGCCGGCGCGCCCAGGGCGATCAGGCGCTCGCGGATCTGGACGGCCATGGCGCCGGCGGCGTTGGGCGCGGTGACGACCAGCTCGCGGGCCTGCGCCTCCAGCCAGCGCCCCATCAGGCCGTCCAGGGCGGCCGACTGGTTGACCGACAGGCCCACGGCATGGGTCGCCAGCACGATCTCGTCGGGCGCGGCCGTGACCTTGATCCGGTCCATCCACTGCTGAGTGTCGGTGGCGGCGGTCTTCGAAGGCCCCAGATCCGACGGCGTCGCGGCGCAGGCGGCCAGGGCCGCGAAAGCCGAGGCCAGGAGGACGATCTTGACGGGGGTGGCGAGCGTCATAGGGCGTCCTACTCGATCACGTAGCCGACGGGGCCCTGATAGGCCCGCCCGGCGTTGGCCCCGGCCGGCGCCTTGACCACCTTGTTGAGCCGCCCCAGCAGGACCGTGCTCATGTCGCTAGCGATGTCCAGGCCGTCGGCCGGCGTCTGCAGGTTCCGCGGCTTGGTCGGGTCGACGATGTACGGCGTGACGATGATGACCAGCTCGGTCTGGCCGTCCAGATAGTCGCGCGAGCGGAACAGCGAGCCCAGGATCGGCAGGCTGGTCATGCCCGGCAGCGAGTCGACGGTCTGCTTGGTGGTCTGGTGCAACAGGCCCGCGATCATGAACGAGCCGCCGGACGGCATCTCGACCGTGGTCTCGGCGCGGCGCACCGACAGGCCCGGCACGGTCAGGGTCGTGGTGGCGTTGCCGCTGCCGCCGGCGGCCAGGGTGAAGGCGCCCAGGCTGGAAAGCTCGGAGACCTCGGTGGAGATCTTCAGCGAGATGCGGCCGCCCGACATCACCAACGGGGTGTAGCCCAGGCCCACGCCGTACGGCTTGAACTCGATCGTCACCTTGCCGGTGGAGTCGCTGCCGGTCGGGACGGGGAACTCGCCGCCGACCAGGAAGTGGCCGGCCTCGCCCGACACGGCCGTCAGGTTCGGCTCGGCCAGGGTGCGGACCAGGCCCACGCGCTCGAAGGCCTGCAGGCAGGCGTTCAGGTCGTTGCCGGTGACGGTCTGCCAGGCGGTGGAGGCGGCGGACGACAGCACGGTGCTCAGCGCGCTGGACACTCCGCTGGACGTGCTGGCGTTGTTGGAATTGGTCGTCGTCACGCCGTTGGCGTCGACGGTGGTCCCCGAGACGACATTGCTGACGCTGGCGCCGTTCGACGCGGTCGAACCGGTCTGGTTCGAGGCGCTGGCGTTGCTGGTGTGGTTCGTCGCGCGGATGGTGTCGCGGCCGTAGCAGGCGCCGCCGCCGCCCAGCAGCGTGTTGTTGACGCCGTAGGTGTTGACGCGCGACAGGCTGTAGGACTTGGCGCCGTCGTTCAGCAGGTTGCTGGTCGAGATGCCCAGCTGCTTGATCACGTTGCGCTGCACCTCGACGATGCGGACCTGCAGCGTCACCTGGTCCTTGCCGCCGATGCTGATCATGTTCAGCACCTTGTCCTCGCCGCCGACGAAACGGGCGGCGATGCGCGAGGCCATCTCGGATTCGGCGGCCGAGCGAACGGCGCCGGTCAGCACCACGCTGTCGCGGATCGGCCGCACGCTCAGCTTGGCGTCCGGCAGGACCTGGTTCAGGGTTTCGGCCAGCTGGTCGACGGGCTGGGTGACCCGGATGTTCAGCGACACGATGCGGCGGCCGGCGGCGTCGAAGAAGGCCGCGTCGGTCACGCCCTCTGCCAAGCCCACCACATAGATGCGGCGCTTGTCGCGCAGCACCGCGTCGGCCACGACCGGGTTGGTGACCAGGAGGTCGCGGACGTCGGTGGGCAGCTCGATGATCGCCGACTTGCCCTTGGCCAGCTCGATGGACGCCGCGTTCTGGTCGGCGGTCAGGGTGACGCGCGTGACCTGGTCGGCGGGCGCGGTCGTGGCGACCCGCGCGGGCGCCGGACGCGCGACGCGGGCGGCGGGGCGATAGACGTGCGACCCGGAGACCGGACCATCGGCCAGGGCCGGCGCGGCCCAGGCCAGGGCCAGGGCCAGCACGGCGGCCGTGGCGAAACCTCGCTTGGCGGACATGGACGCGTTCACCAGGCTCACGGGCGCACCGCCACGCTGGTGGTCGCGCCGCCGCGATTGACGCGGACGGTGGAGTCGGCGACGGCGGCCGCGGCGCCGAAGGCTCGCCCAGGTCGGTATAGGCGCGCAGGGCCAGGGTGACGGGGCCATAGGCCTTGGCGCGGGCCAGGGTCTCGGCCTCGACCGGACCCACCTCGAGGGTGGCGGTGGCCGCGACGATCGCCTTGGCGTCCTTCTCGGCGACGGCGTTCTGGTCCAGGGCCAGGACGCGGATGTTGCGCAGCACCGTCTCGGCGATGACCACCTTGCCCGCGGCGACGCCGTCGGCGACGACCGGGGCGTCGCGGGTCGAGACGACGTCGACGCGATCGCCCGGCAGGATGAAGCCGCCCACGGCGGTGTCGGAGGTGACGGGCACGGACATGGCCCGCTTGCCGGGATTGAGCACGACCGAGAGGTAGCCGCCCTCGCCGCCGCGCACGATCTTGCGGGCGGTGATCGGCTCGCCGGTCAGGATGGGGTCACGGACGATCGCGCCGTCGACGACCTTGGCCGGATCGACGCCGGCCATCTGGTCGGCGGTGGCGGCCAGGGTGGCCTTGGCGGCCTCGACCTTGCCCTCCGGCGCCGCGCCGTTGGTGATGAAGGCGGCGTTGACCGCCTCGGACGGCCAGGCCTGCCAGGTGACGTCGTCAGCCACCAGGCGCGTGCCGATCGGCAGGTCGCGCTTGGCGACCAGCACCCGGGTCATGGGTTTACTGGACTCCGCGACGGGCGCGGCGCGCGCGACCGGCGCGACGGACTTCCCGCCCATGGCGCGCTGCAGGACCAGGGCGAGACCGATGGCCGATACGGCGGCGACCAGGACCATGATGAGACGAACGGGATTCATGGACGCGGGTTGAAACTCTCGGGTGAGCCGCGCGACCGCCTTCCGGCATGCGTGCGCGATTCGTCATTCAGCCTTTCTGGCCATCGCCATGTTCGCTTGCACATGGTTAACGCCCACTAAAATGTTCGCCGCGTCGCGGGTCGCCAACGCGCGACAGGGTGTCGCGGAAAGGGGTTGGCGCGCGCCGGAAACTCAACCCAGCGCGGCCAGCGCCAGGGCCCCATGCGGGAAGGCCGCCAGGGCGCCGACGGCGATGGCCACCCCGTACGGCAGGTCGCCGCCGCTGGCGCCCAGCCTGCGCACCCAGGCCGGCGCGCCGGCCACAGCGGGAGCCAGATAGCCCGAACGCAGGGTCAGGATGGCCAGGGTCAGGCCGCCGCCGGCCAGGGCCGTGAACAGCAGGAACAGCAAGGCGCCCGGCCAGCCCATCCACAGGGCGCACACGGCCAGCAGCTTGCCGTCGCCGCCGCCGATCCAGCCGGCCGCGAACATCCCCATGCTCAGCACCAGCGTGGCGAGGCCGACGGCCAGGCACAGACCGATCTGCGCCAGCGGCGCGCCGCAGACCAGGGCGACCGGAACGAAGGCTGCGATCAGGGCCAGCGAGATCCAGTTGGGGATCGTGTAGCTGGTCAGGTCCTTCAGGCCGCCGATCACGGCCAAGGCCGGGAAGATCAGCAGCAGCGGGATCTGGATGGCTTGCATGCGGATGAGCCTTGTTCGGCCTCTGGGGGGATCGGGCCATTCTGGGCCGGACGGATGAAGCAACCGTTTCCCGGCGAGCAGGACGGCCGCGCCCAAAGAAAAAGGGCCGAGGCTTGGAGCCTCGACCCTCTTCTTTTCGAGCGTGCGACGCGGCTTAGCTGCTCGGCGTGGCGACCTTGTCGGAGACGTCCTTGAACTTGGCGTTCAGGTTGGTGCCAAGAACGGTGACGCCCGAGATGATCACGACGGCGATCAGAGCGGCGATCAGGCCGTATTCGATGGCGGTGGCGCCCGATTCATCCTTCAGGAAGCGCGAGACGAACTTGGTCATGACTTGGTCTCCAAACCAGAGCTTGTTGATTTGAGGCTCCAAGCCGGTCGACTTGTTCACCCCCGAAAACATGATCACCTTCACGGAACGCATTTAATGCGCAGTAAATTGGAAATGGTTTATTCGCTATTTATTTTGATTTACTCAAATTCATTATTATCAACCCTTAACCATACAAGCAAAAAGGCGCGAGCAGTCCTTTCAAGTCAAGCATTTCGCGAGACGACGCTTGGTCGCATGTGATTTCGCCTTATCCTTTTGTTGACCAAAGAAAGGGATGCTCGCGGACATTCGGATCCGGGATTCCAAGACCCTCATGCGTCGCCTTTCACTCGCCATCGCCGCCCTCGCGGCCCTCTCGGGGACCGCCGCCGGCGCCCAGGGCCGCCCGGCCGACCTGCCGGTCGCCGCGGGTCAGGCCTCGTACGTCAATCTGGGCGGCGCGGTGCGCGACGTCGTGATCGGCGATCCCAGCATCGCCGACGTCAGCGTCGTCAACGACCGCACCCTGGTGGTCCTGGGCAAGCGCCCGGGCGTGACCAGCCTGCTGGCCTTCGGGGCGGGCGGCCGCGCCCTGGCCGACCGCCAGGTCGTCGTCTCGGAGAACGGGGCCGGCTCGGTCACCGTCTATCGCGGCGCCAGCGCCAGCAACTACGCCTGCGCCAGCCAGTGCACGCGCCTGACGCCGACCGCCGGGACGCCGTAGGCCGCCGATGGTCCGCAGCCTCGCCGACCGCGCCCGACGCCTGGCCGCCCGCTTCGCGCGGGCCGAGCACGGGGCCACGGCCGTCGAGTTCGCCCTGGTCTCCATCCCCTTCATGGTGCTGATCTTCGCGATCATCGAGCTGGGCCTGGTCTTCCTGGTGTCGCTGACGCTGGAGAACGCGATCGTCGACGTGGGCCGCACCATCCGCACCGGCCAGGTCCAGACCACCGGCGGCACCGCCGCCAGCTTCAAGGCCGCCGTCTGCAACAAGATCGGCTGGCTGGGCGGCGACTGCGACGGCGCCCTGTCCATCGACGTCCGCACCTTCCCCGACTACACGACCGGCGCGACGGCGACCGCGCCGACGACCATGTCCTGGACCCCGGGCGGGGCGGGCTCGACCGTGCTGATCCGCGCCTACTACACCTGGCCGCTGGTCACGCCGCTGCTGCGGACGGGCCTGCAGGACGTCAGCGGCAAGCGGGTCATCTACGCCGCGACGGCCTTCACCAACGAGCCCTACCAATGAGCCGTCGCGCCCATCGCGGCGTCCGCGTCGGCTTTCGGGGCTTCTGGCGCGACCATCGGGGCGTTTCGGCCGTGGAGTTCGCCCTGATCGCGCCGCTGCTGATCCTGATGTACTGCGGCATGGCCGAGCTGTCCCTGGCGATGATGGCCCAGCGGCGGCTGTCCAACATCGCCTCGGCGATCGGCGACCTGGTGGCCCAGAACGCCCAGACCGGTCCCGCCAAGACGGCCGACATCTTCAAGATCGGCGACACCATCATGGCGCCGTTCACGACCACCGCGCTGCAGATGTGCCTGGCCAGCGTGACGTCGGACGCCAAGGGCAAGAACACGGTCGCCTGGTCGCGGGCCTCGGTGTCCGACATGGCCAACTGCCCGGCCCAGGACGCGGTCCTGACCGACGTGCCCGCCGGCGTCCTGGCCGCCAGCCAGACGGTGATCCTGGCCCGCGCCAGCTACACCTACACGCCGACGATCAAGCTGGTGTTCCCGGGCGGCGTGACCTTCAACCGCACCTTCTATCTGCGCCCGCGCCGGAGCGACGCGGTGATCTGGAACGCGGCGAGTTAGAGAAGCGCCCCGATCAGGGGATGCGGCTGAAACACCCGCTCACCCAGGCGCGAGACCGAGCGGGCGTCGATCAGGCTGTTGGTCAGGAAGATCGCGTCGGCGCCTTCCAGCGCTTCAATCCCCACCGCGACCTCCTCCACCGACCACGCCGCCAGGATCCGCGCGCGGGTGACGCCGGCCAGCACGCCGCAGTCCAGGCGCGGGGTGAAGAGTCGTTCGCCCACGATCCAGAACAGGTTGGCCGCGCCGGCGCAGGCGATCTCGCCGCGATTGTTCAGCATCACCGCCTCGTCGGCGCCGGCGTCGCGGGCCTCCGCGCGGGCCAGGACATTGTCGAGATAGGAAAGCGTCTTCAGCCGCGCAGCGGGCGAGCCTTCGTTGCGGCGCGTGGTCGCCACGACCAGGCTGGCCGGCGTCGTCACCGGGGCCGACGGCGCGGCCGTTGCGAACAGGCGCGGGACCGGCGCGGCTGGCCGCTCCAGGCCCCGACCGCCAGACCCTGCGGTCAGGGTCAGGCGCACGGCGAACCGGCCGGCGGACGGCGTCGCCGCACGGACGCGCCGCTCGGCCTCGGCACGGTCGAACGGCAGGCCCAACGCCTCGCAACCGGCGGCCATTCGGTCCAGGTGGGCGGGCAGGCGCGGCGTCTCGCCGTCCAGCGCCAGCAGGGTCTCGAACAGGCCGTCGCCCAGCAGCAGGCCCCTGTCGTCAAGAGGAGCGCCGGTATCCGGGATCATTCGGTCAGGGCCTTCTTCAGCGCCGCGATCTTGGCCTCGGTCTCCAGGCGCTCGGCGCGAGGGTCGCTGTCGGCGACGATCCCCGCCCCGGCCCGCGCCTCCACGCGCCAGCCGCCCGCGTCCTCGACCAGGCCGACGGTGCGGATCAGCACGCTGCTGTCCAGCGCCCCGTCGAACCCTGCCCAGAACAGACTGCCGCAATAGGGCCCGCGCGGCGGCTCCAGCCCGGCGATCACCTTCATCGCCTGGACCTTGGGCGCGCCGGTGATCGAGCCCGGCGGGAAGCTGGCCCGCAGCAGGTCGGCCACGCCTTTGCCGCCGGCCAGCTGGCCGGTCACCGTCGAGACCAGATGGTGGACGTTGGCGAAGGTCTCGACCTTGAACAGCTCGGACGCCTTGACGCTGCCCGGCGGGCTGACCCGCGCCAGGTCGTTGCGCATCAGGTCGACGATCATCAGGTTCTCGGCCCGGTCCTTGTCGCTGGTCATCAACTCGGCGGCCAGGGCCAGGTCCTCGGCGGGACCCTGGCCACGCGGGCGAGTGCCTTTGATCGGCCGGGTCTCGATAGCGCCGGCGGCGTCCAGCTTCAGGAACCGCTCGGGCGAGTTGGAGACCAGCGCCCGCCCGGGCAGGCGCAGATAAGCCGAGAACGGCGCCAGGCTGGCGGCCCGCAGCCGCACGAACAGGTCGAACGGGTCGGCACCGGACGCCAGGCGTCCGGTCCAGGCGCGGGCGATGTTGGCCTGGAAGAGCTCGCCGCCGACGATCCGCTCGACCACCTCGGCGACGGCGGCCTCATAGGCGTCGGCGTCGGTGACGGCGAGGTCGGCGCACAGCGGGCCGGCGGGCTCGGGGCGGTCGTCGGCGCGGATGTCCAGCCAGGCCAGGGCGTCGCGGGCGCGGGCCTGCGCCTCGGCGTCGGTCTCGCCGCGTCCGACCGCGACGACCTGGCGGCCGTGGTGGTCGAAGGCCAGCAAGGCCGGATAGCGGGCGCAGGCCAGGTCGGGCCAGTCGGTGCGGGCCAGGCCCAGCGGCTCGACCCGGTCGCCCAGCTCATAGGCGGCCAGGCCCACGACGCCGCCCTGGAACGGCGGGCCGTCTGGATCGCCGGCAAGGCGAGGGCCGATCAGCGTTGCGAGCCTCGCGAACGGATCGGCGGCGTCGGCGGGCAAGCTGTCGAAGGTCTGGTCCGGCGCGCGCAGCAGATAGGACCACCGCGCCTGCCCGCCCGTGACCAGGGCGCAGGCGTAGGGCTCGTCCCGGAACGGAGCCAGCGCCCAGACCGGTTCGCGCCAGGGGGCGGTGAGGAGAGCGACGCGGCGCATGACGTCGAAGTATCAAAATCCTCTCCCCAGAGGGAGAGGTGTCGGCTCGAAGAGACGACGGAGAGGGAAGAGACATGCCCTCTCAGACTTCCCCCTCCGGTCGCTTCGCGACCACCTCCCCCGCTAGGGGGAGGATTGGATTCAAGCCTCCCGTCCGCCGCCCTTGACGGTGAACAGCCCGACCAGCCCCAGGGCCAGCAGGCCGGCGATCGGGATGAAGCCGGCGACCTGGCTGTGGAACATCTTGGTCGCCAGGGCCACCAGCAGCGAGCCCAGCCACATGGTCGCCGTGCCCGACAGCGAGAACAGGCCGAAGAACGCGGCCATGCGGTCCTGCGGCGCCAGGCGCACCAGCAGGGTGCGGCTCGAGGCGTACTGGGCGGTGACGAAGACGGCGATCAGCAGACCCATGCTCAGATAGATCAGCTCCGGCAGGGTGCGGAACAGCGGGCCGTTCCAGACGGCCGGGTGAGTCGCCGCGTCCCAGGTCCAGAAGAACAGGATCTTCTCGCGGCCCATGCCCAGGGTGCCCATCAGCATCAGGATGCAGCCGGCGATCTCGACCTGGACGGCGCGGCGCGGTCCCAGCTTGCGATCCAGCCAAGGGGCGATCAGCCCGCCGATCACGCCGAAGATCGACAGCGAGATCCCGTAGGCCAGCATCTCCAGCTCGCCCCACTTCATCAGCCCGGCGGCGAACAGGCCGCCGAAGATCAGCAGGGCCGTCATGCCGTCGCAGTACAGCATGCGCGCGCCCAGGAACTTGGCGACCTCGGCGTGGCCCTTGAGGTTGCCGAAGGTGTCGACGATCAGCTTCACCCCTTCCTTCAGCGAGGCCAGGACCGAGACGCCAGTGCGCGGCGCGTCCCGGGTCCACAGGAAGAACGGGATCGCGCCCAGCAGCATGACCGCGCCCGCCAGCGGCCCGACGATGCGGCTGGGCTCGTGCGCGGTCTGGCTGAGGCCGAACAGCGGCGCCGACGGCACGAACGACCACGGCACGGCCCCCGGCAGCACGAAGGCCCACATCACGAAGATCAGCAGGCTGACCGACAGGCCGTTGGCGACCGCGTAGCCCAGGCCCGACAGCACCGGCTCCTGCCCCGGCTCGGACGCCCGGGCCAGCAGCGAGTTGTTGGTCACGTCGCCCCAGTTGTAGGCCACGCCCAGCACGATCAGGGCCCAACCGACCAGCTCCACCGACGGACCGCCGGGCTTGGCCAGCCACAGGGCGAACAGCAGCGGGACCATGATGGCGATGATCAGGGCCATCAGCGGCTTGCGCGGCCCGAAGCGCTCGATCGAGGCGCCCAGCAGCGGCGCCGTGCAGGCGGTGATCAGGCCGAAGATGGTGGAGATGTCGGCGACGGTCGCCTGGCCCTTGACCGGGTCGCCGACCAGCACCCGCGAGAAATAGGGCGAGAAGACATAGATGGTGATCAGGATCACATAGGGGTCGCGCGTGCCCTGGTGCAGGATCCAACTCAGCGCGCTGCGGGAGAGCCGTCTGGGCGGAGCCGGGATGAGCCTGTCTTCGGCCACGACTTCGCTAAGGCCCGCCTCAGTTACGCCCGGGGGCGTACCCGCCAACTCGCTCATGCCACACCCTAAGCTGACTGGCCCTCTGTCGGGGCCGTAAGGGAAGGCTGGACCTTAAACGAACGTTTGTCACCTTACGGATTTGATCGAGATCAACCGCGCGCCCGGCGCCGGGTCATTTCCCGGCGGGCAGCTTGATCCCCAGCAGGACCAGCCGTTCGCCGGTGATCCCGAACCAGTGAGGGACGCCCGCCGGAACAAGGATGACATCGCCCGGGCCAAGAGGCCGCGTGGCGCCGCCCTCGATCCGGCTGCCCTCGGTCAGATTAGCGTTCTTGACCTGCGTATCGGCCAGGGCCCCGCCGGAAACCAGCGTGCCGGTCCCCTCCAGCACGATCGCGTATTCGGCCTGGGCGGGGTGAACGGCCGGACGGCCCGGCTTCTTCCAGATCTCGATCGCCGCCACGTTCGCGCCGTCGCGGACCAGGGGCCGCCACATGAAGCCCTGATCGGGCTTCATCGCGGCGAGCATCTCTCGGAGCTGGGCCTGGACATCCGCCGAGCTGGCGAAGCCGGACGGCTGGGGCGCCTCCGCGCCGCTCGCCTGGGCGGACGCCGTGGCCACGCCCGACGAGACGGCGAGCAGCAGCGACATCGCGCAGATCCTGAAGGCTCTAGCCATCGTGTTCACAGCAGCTCTCCCTAGGCGGCGAACTCATCAACGCCATAATCAGCGCCATTCCGAAAGCCTCAAGCCCGAAGGCGCCTACAGCAGGATGTGCGCCCGCACCTTTTCGCGCGCGTCGGCGTCCACGCCCAGCACCTGCTCCAGATAGGCGTCCAGCGAGCCGTGCTCGGCCTTGATCACCGCGAAGGCGGCGGCCAGGTAGCGGGCCTCGACGCCCATGGCCGCGCGGATCGCGCCCTCGGTCGGACGCCGACCGGTCGCGGCCTCGACATAGTCCATGAAGCCGACGCCGCGCCGCTCGAAGCGGGTCGGATCGTTGGTCAGTAGGTAGTCGTCGATGACGTCGTCGTCCGCGACACCGGCGATGTGGTGGGTCAGGGCCGCCAGCACGCCCGTGCGGTCCTTGCCGGCCGCGCAGTGGATCAGCACCGGCCCCCGCCCCTCGGCCAGGGCCTGGAAGTAGCGGCGGAACAGGTCGATGTGCCGCTCCTTGAACGGCAGGCGGCGATAGTACTCGTCCATGTAGCCGTGGACCGAGGTCTCGGTCAGGTCCGTGCTCTTCATGAACTCCAGCCAGGGATCCGGCCCGGTCACGCCCAGGTCGTTGTCGATCACCCGGGCGGCGAAGCCCGTCCACCGGCGCGAGGGCGAGTGCTGGCGCTCGTTGGGGCGGCGCAGGTCGACCAGGGTGGCGATGCTCAGGGACGCCAGGGTCTCCAGGTCGGCGTCGGTGGCCTCGGCCTGGTGGGCGGCGCGGAACAGCACGCCCCGCTTCAGACGCCCCACTCCGGCGGCGTAGTCGCCGAAGTCGCGGAAGTTCTCGACGCCCTGGAGGGGGATGCGGCGGGTCATGTCATTTCCTCAGCAGCGGCTGCAGACGATCCTGAATCGGCTGGTCGATATAGGTGTGGAACAGCCACGCCGCGCCGTAGGCGACCGGGAAGCCCGCCAGCCACATCAGCCATTGCCAGCCGATGCCGATCGGCACGGTGTCGATCAGCTCGTGCACCGCGCTCCAGTAGATCACGCCGACGAAGATGTGGGTGATGAACAGGGCGAAGGACAGCTTGGCGCCCTCCTCGATCCACTTGCGGGGCCGCTTGACCGGCAGACGGCCGGCGCCCAGCACGATCAGGGCGATGGCCAGCAGCGACGGCGCGTCGAACAGCCAGGGATCCGGCAGGGCATAGCGGTCCAGCGGCTGGGTGATCACCAGCAGGGCGACGCCGCCCCACAGCATGACCTTGGCCATCGTCTCCGAGGGCCAGCGCATGTCGACGGCCCGCGCCAGGCAGACGCCCAGGATGAACAGCGGCAGGGCCCGCACGACGCCGTACTGGAACTGCAGGTCGGGCAGCGCGTGGTGGAAGACCTTGCGCGCGATGACCTCGAACACGCCCAGGATCGCGGCCGCGCCCAGGGGCAAAAGCCAGGCGTGGCGCACCTTGCTGACCGTGCGCCAGAACAGCGGAAACAGGGCGTAGCAGACGATCAGGGCCGACAGCGACCAGCTGGGCAGGTTCCAGCCGTCGCTGGGAAAGCCCCAGGCGTGGATCAGCAGGGCCTGGGCCGGCAGCTGGTCCCACGCGAAGCGGCTGGGCTTGTGGGCGTCGGTGCCGACGGTGTTGAGCACCAGCACCAGAAGCGCCAGCAAGCCCAGCACCATCAGATGGCCGGGCCACACCCGCGCGGCCCGGCGGGCCCAGAAGCGTGGCGTGCTCAGCCGCCCGCTCAGCACCGAGTCGCCATAGGCCCGACCCAGCACGTAGCCGGACAGCATCAGGAAGAAGTCGGTGGCCAGGAATCCGCGCGAGAACACCTGGCCGAAGCGCTCGATGCGCATCGGGCTCTCGGCGCCATAGTGGTAGACCACGATCAGCAGCGACGCGAGGAAACGCAGGAAGTCCAGGGCCCCGCCCCGCACGGCGTCCTTGCCGGGTCGGAAGTGGGCTTCCGGCTCCGAGGGCTCGGCCGAGACAGGAGTCTCGTCCGGTGGAATCTGGGAAAGCGGGACGGTCACGGGGCTGGCCATAGCAAAGGCGCCGCGCCCACGAAAGCCGGGTCTGGAGCCTGTCCGGTTTCGGATGAACATCCGAAACCGGATAAACAGGCTCCATTCAAATAGTTGGAGCGTGATCGCCGCCGAAACCGCTCACACTTTCGGCTATCACGCTCCGGACCATGATCTTGCGGTATGGCCTTACGGCCACCATCTGTAACCAGACCTGTTTCTAAAAGGGGATCCATCATGTCCCGCATGCCCGTCCTGTTCATCGGCCACGGCTCGCCGATGAACGCCATCGAGGACAACGCCTGGAACCGCGACTGGGCGCGCCTGGGCGTCGAGCTGCCGCGCCCCAAGGCGGTGCTGATGATCAGCGCCCACTGGGAGACGCGCGGCGTTTCGGCGGTCAGCGCCTCGGCCGCGCCCGAGACCATCCACGACTTCGGCGGCTTCCCGCAGGCGCTGTTCGACGTCCAGTACCCGGCGCCGGGCGATCCGGCCCTGGCGGCGCGGGTCGTCGACATGCTGTCGCCGGACGTCGTGGTGCAGCATCCGACGCGCGGCCTGGACCACGGCGCCTGGGGCGTGCTGAAGCCGATGTATCCGCACGCCGACGTGCCGGTCGTCCAGCTCAGCCTGGATCGCGGCCGTCCGGATCGCTGGCACTACGAAGCCGGCCAGCGCCTGGCTCCGCTACGCGACGAGGGCGTGCTGATCGTGGGCAGCGGCGACATCGTCCACAACCTGCGCGCCATCGACTGGCGCCAGCCCGCCGCCCCGGCCTGGGCCGACCGCTTCAACGAGACGGCCAAGACGCTGATCCTGGCCGGCGACCACGACCCACTGATCGACTGGCGAAGCCTGGGCCCCGACGCCGAAGCCTCTATCAACAGCGCCGAGCACTACCTGCCGCTGCTCTACGTTCTGGGCGCCCAGGACAAGGGCGAGCCAGTGAGCTTCTTCAACGACGACGTCTGGGCGGCGATCTCGATGACGGGGGTCCGCATAGGGTAACCCTCTCCCCTGGGAGAGGGCGGGGCCCGCGCCGCAGGCGTGGGAGGGTGAGGGGTTCCGCCGGCTGCCGTCTCGTTCCCCTCACCCTACCCTCTCCCGAGGGAGAGGGAGACTAAACCCGCTCCGCCGCCTTCTCCGCCGCCGCCAATCGCGTCGCCATGTCCTTCCCATAGATCTTCGACACCCGTTCCAGCACCTGGGCGGGCGCCGTCTCCGGCCGGCCCGCGTTGAACGGCGGATCGGGCGCGTACTCGACCGCCAGCTGGATGCTCTGGGCCATGTCGTCGCCGGCCAGCTCGGCCACCACGGTCAGGGCGAAGTCGATGCCGGCGGTCACGCCGCCGCCGGTGATGTAGCGGCCGTCGCGCGCCACCCGCGCCGGATCGGGGATCGCTCCGAACAGCACCAGCTGGTCGCGCCATGCCCAGTGGCAGGCCGCCCGCCGCCCCTTCAACAGCCCCGCCGCCCCCAGCACCAGCGAGCCGGTGCAGACCGAGGTCACATAGCGGGCCTCGTCGGCCAGCCGGCGAACCTCCGCGATGAAGTCGCGATCGTTCATCGCCTCGGTGACGCCGAAGCCGCCGGGGATCAGCAACAGGTCGCAGGCCTCGACGTCCTGCAGCCTGGCCAGGCGCGTGAACACCAGGCCGTCGGCCTCGACGTCCGCGCCGTCCAGGCTGGCGACCGTGACCTTGGCCCCGGGCAGCCGGCACAGGACCTGGTGCGGACCGGTGAAGTCCAGGTGCGTCACGCCCGGAAACAGCGCGATCACGATTTGCAACGTCTGGCTCATGCGATGGTCTCCGTCACATTGACGGAGAGAACATGGTTCGATTAGCGTCTGTCTGAAATGACATAGTTCCCACGCTTTCAGCCAAGGCTTCCTCGCATGGCGCGCGCGATCGGCTTCCTCGTCTATCCCGGTTTCCAGCTGCTGGACGCCACCGGGCCCATCGCCGCCTTCGAGATCGCCGGGCGGTTCTCGCCGGGAGCCTATTCGCTGCACTTCCTGTCGCTGCGCGGCGAGCCGACGCCCAGCTCGTCGGGCGTGACCATCCACACCACCGCCCTGGCCGACGCGCCCCGGCTGGACACCCTGGTGATCTCCGGCGGCGACGGGGTCAAGGTCCCGGCCACCTGCGCCGAGACCCTGGCCTATGTCCGCGAGGCCGGGCGGCTGGCCCGCCGCGTGGCCTCGGTCTGCTCGGGCGCCTATGTCCTGGCCGAGGCGGGCCTGCTGGACGGCAAGCGCGCCACCACCCATTGGAGCCGCACCCAAGACTTCCAGCGCCGCTATCCGAGCGTGAAACTGGAGCCCGACCGCATCTTCATCCAAGACGGCGCCATCTGGAGCTCGGCGGGCATCACCGCCGGCATCGACCTGGCCCTGGCCCTGATCGGCGCCGACGAGGGCGAGACCATCGCCCGCCGCACGGCCCAGCAACTGGTGGTCTATCACCACCGCCCCGGCGGCCAGAGCCAGCACTCGGCCCTGATCGACCTGCGCCCCGGCCGCTTCGACGCCCTGCTGTCCTGGGCTCGCCAGAACCTGGCCGAGTCCCTGTCGGTCGAGCAACTGGCCGACCGCGCCGCCATGAGCCCGCGCAACTTCGCCCGACTGTTCGCCCAGGAGACCGGCGTCACCCCGGCCAAGGCCGTCGAGCGCCTGCGGGTCGAAGCCGCCCGCGCCCTGCTGGACAGCGGCCCGCTGCAGGTCGAGGACGTGGCCCTGGAGGTCGGCTTCGGCGATAGCGAGCGCATGCGTCGCGCCTTCATCCGCGCCTTCGGCCAGCCGCCCCAGTCGCTGCGACGCGCGACCCGAGCCGGCTAGGCGCGCGGCGTCATCAGCTCGATGCGGTTGCCGAACGGGTCGTCGGCATAGACTCGGTCCCAGCCCACTAGCGGCTCGTCCTCGACCACCCGCACGCCGGCCGCCTTCAGACGCGCCGCCAGGGCCAGGACGTCGTCGACCACCAGGGCCGGATGCGCCTTGCGGGCCGGCCGGAAGTCGGCCTCGACGCCCAGGTGGATCTTCACCGACCCTTCCTCGAACCAGCACCCGCCGCGCGCGGCGAGGTGCGGAGGCTTCGGCGTCTCGGCTATGCCCAGCAGGTCGCGATAGAAGGCCCGCGCCGCATCCTCACCGCCCGCCGGCATGGCCAGTTGCACGTGCTCGATCGCCAGGATGGTCATGGACGCCTCCCGCTCTGTGCTTGGACCTGGCGCCGGATCGGTCCAGGCTGGCGGCATGCTCTATCTCGCCATCAAGGCCGCCGTCTCGGGGGTCATCGTCGCCGCCGTCGCCGAGATTTCCAAGCGCTATCCGGGCCTGGGCGGGCTGGTCGCGTCGCTGCCGCTGGTCTCGGTGCTGGGCATGATCTGGCTGTGGCGCGACACCCACGACCCGGTGCGGATGGCCGACCACGCCACCGGCACGTTCTGGTTCGTGCTGCCCTCGCTGCCGATGTTCCTGCTGATCCCGGCCCTCTTGAAGCGCGGCGCGCCGTTCTGGGCGGCGCTGGTCGCCGGCTGCGTCCTGACCATGGCGCTCTACGCGGCGATGGTCTGGGCCGGGCCGAAGCTGGGGCTGAAGCTTTAGGGCGGATCGACATTCATCGATGCGGATGGGGCTTCATGCCCGCTCACCGCTCAAAGCGGACTGCAGATTGCCTCATCAGCCCCGCTCCGCCCGCAGCCGCGCCACCTCGTCCTGCAGCGCCGAGAGGCGCTCGGCGTGCTCGCGGCACAGGACCATCAGTTCGTCGCTGCGCAGGGCGTCCAGCTTGTCGATCACCCGCATGATCTCCAGCTCGGCCCGCAGGTTGACGGCGTAGTCGTGCTCGGCGGTCATGCGGTCCTTCGCCGCCTGGCGGTTCTGGCTCATCATGATCACCGGCGCCTGGATGGCCGCCAGGGTCGAGAGCAGCAGGTTCAGGAAGATGAAGGGATAGGGGTCGAAGGCGTGCTTGAACGGGGTCAGCGCCAGGTTCAGCCCCATCCACAGCACCAGGGCCAGGGCGAAGCCGCCGATGAAGCCCCATGAGCCGCCGACCGCCGCCACCCGGTCGGCCAGCCGCGTCCAGAAGGTGGATTCGTCGTCCTCTTCCGGCTCATCCGACGGCGTCTCGGTCAGGATCAGGTCGATGACCCGCTTCTGCACGTCGGTCAGGTCGTCGTACGGGCTGTTCAGCAGCTCCAGCGACAGGTGATTGAGGCGTTCATGGCTCATCGGGGACTCGGCGACGGGAGACTTTCCCCGATCATGTGTCGACGTCGGCGCGGCATGACAAGGTCGAGATTGACAGGGTGGCGTCGGGAAGGCGACGCTCGACCATCGGGGGGCCGATACTTCGCAACCTTCAAAAGGAGCAAGCCGATGGCCCACAAGTTTCTGATCAAGAAGAACAAGGCCGGCGAGTTCGTCGCCTACTTCACCTACAACGGCGAGAGCATCTTCTGGACCGAAGGCTACGCCTCGAAGGCCTCGGCCAAGAGCGCCATCGAGTCGATCAAGAAGAACGGCCCAGGCGCGGTGACCGAGGACGATACGGTCGAGCTCACCGAAGGGCCGTAGGATTCTGTCGCGGAGCGACTGAGGGGGCTGGGCGGCCCCGGCCGAGCCGCCCCCTCCGTCCCTCTGGGCCACCTCCCCCGCATCGCGGGGGAGGATCTACGCAAAGCAGCCTTGACCCCTCCCCCCATTCGGCCTTCTGATCATTGATAACAATGATACGGGAGGGGAACGCCATGGCCGCCAACGGCCGGAAATCCATCTTCATCACCGGCGCCGCCAGCGGCATCGGCCTGGCCTGCGCCAAGCGGTTCGCCGCCGCCGGCTGGTTCATCGGCCTGTCCGACATCGATCGGACCGGCCTGACCGCCGCCCTCCAGGCGATCGGCCCGGACAACGGCTCGGTCCACGTCCTGGACGTCCGTGACCGTGAGGGCTGGGCCAACGCCCTGGGCGACTTCGGGCGCGAGACGGGCGGCAAGGCCGACGTCATCCTGAACAACGCCGGCGTCGCCCGCTTCGGGGTGCTGGAGGATCTGTCCGACGCCGACTGCGACATCCAGGTCGACGTCAACATCAAGGGCGTGATCAACGGCGCCCGCGCCGGCCTGCCGCTGTTGAAGGCCGCCGGTGGGCGGCTGATCAACGTCGCCTCGTGCGCGGGCCTCTATGGCTCACCCAAGCTGGCGGTCTATTCGGCGACCAAGTTCGCGGTGCGCGGCCTGTCCGAGGCGCTGGACGTCGAATACGCCCAGCATGGAGTCAGCGTCGCCTGCGTCATGCCGTGGTTCGTCGCGACGCCGATCCTGAACGCGGGGGCCTCGGGCTCCAACGAGCAGATGGCCGACGCCCTGCGCGCCGGAGGCCTCGAGGTCTATCCGGTCGAGGACGCCGCCCAGGTGGTCTGGGACGCCGCCCACGGCAAGGCGCTGCACTACTTCGTGGGCAAGCGGGCCAAGCAGATGCGCTTCGCCACCAGCCACATGGCGGGCAGCGTCAGGAAGCGGCTCCGCTCCCAGCCCCTACTGTCGTCTTGAGGCCTTCCAGCGCCGGCTTGTCGGCCGACGGGACCAGCGCCTTGACCGGGGTCAGGGCGGAGACCGAAGCCTTGGGCGCGGTGGCGATCGGGGCCGAGGCCGGCTCGCTGACCGGACCGATCGGACCGCCCATGCCGGCGCCGGCAGAAGCGGGTTCCAGGCGGCCGATGGCGCTGGCGGCGTAGACGACCGGCGGCTTGCCGTCGGCGGTCAGGCTGGCGATCTCGGACGGGGCGATGTCGTCGACGGTCGGCAGGCGCGTCGGCGCAACCGCGCCATGACGGCCGAAGCGATAGAAGATGTGCATGCCGACCTGGGCGACGCGCAGCAGGCGCGGGCCCCAGCCGGGCGAGACGTTGATCGTGTGGAAGTGCGTGGCCGAGCCGACCTCGTTGGACATCGCGCCAGCCAGGGTGCGCGAGGCGACCTTGCGGGCCCGGTTCCAGGCGCCGACGTCGCGGGCGCGGCGCATCGAGCCGTCGCAGGCGAAGCTGAACTGGCAGCCCGTGCGATGGTAGGCGCCTTGGAACACCACGCCGCAGATCGACTTCGGGAAGGCCGGGTGGCGCACGCGGTTCATGACCACCTGGGCCACGGCCGCCTGGCCGCTGGGGGTTTCGCCGCGGGCTTCGTAATAGACGGCGTCCGCCAGGCACTCGAGCTCGCGCGAGCTCTCCAGGGCGTTACCCAGCTGGAACGGGCCGGTCTGCAACAAAGACGCGCCGCCGACGTTGAATGAGGAGCCGAAGCTGGCGCGCAGCATCAGCGGGCCGGTGCGGCCGCTCTGGCCGGGACGCAGGGTGTTCGAGGCGCCGGCGCCTTCCAGGCGGGCGGTCAGCATGGCCGACTGGCGGTCGCGCTGATCGAGAGCGGCGAACAGATAGGGATCGTGACGCTTGGCCACGGCGAGGGCGCCGGGGTCCATACGCGTAGAAGCGCTCAGCATGGCCGCGTCGGAGAAGTTCCCCGAAGCGCCTTCCGCCAATCGGGCGACGCGGGCGTGGGTGGAGGCCGACTGGGCAAGGCCACCCATGAGGTAAACGCCGCCCAGGGCCAGACCCGTGATGGATCCGACCAATACGGCGCCGACCAGCCCGCGCGCATCCGCGCGCGTCTGCGACTTGATATACAAAACTCGTGTCCTGCGCGGCGAGGGCGCTCCGGCCCCCCGACAAAAACCGCCTCGAAATCCCCGGTAAAAGCACTGGCGGGGAGCCCTTCGAAGCGGAGGATTGGCCGTATCACGACGTGGCCAGGATCCTGCTATTGCCGGCTTATGACGTATCGATGACCGGCGCGCAAGCACTTGCCGCAGCGCAGCATGGCCCATTCTCGGTCAAGTTTCGGGTTCAAATCCTTAACGCCTTGAATCCTCGCGAAAAGCTCGACAAGAGCGAGCGACGTTTTTTTGTGGATCAAAAACCCTTGCCCTGGCTTTGCTCGGCCTGAACCTGGGTGACTTCGGCGCCGCCGCATCGTTACTCGACGACGACATGAACCTTAACGAACATGCTTAATCATGACCTAAGGGCAAGCCGTGGACGGACCGGCGGGAACATGGCCCTAGCGACCCCGGATCAGCCGCCAGCCGTCGACGAAAAGCTTGGTCACGTTGATGGCGATGGCGACCACCAGAATCACCTGGAAGGTCAGGTCCGTGACCCGCTGCAGATCGGCGAAACCCTCGGTCGCGGCCGCGCCGGTCACAAAGGTCACGATCGGCTGGGCATGCCACAGGACGGCGCTGACCAGCAGACCGCCCGCCGCGCAGCACAGCTCCAGGCTGGCGCGGGCTCGCACCCAGCCCGGCCGGACGACCAGGACCAGAGCCGAGACCCCCTGCAGGACCGCCAGGGCCAGAATCGGCCCATGCAGTGCGACGAGCACCGGGCTCAGGGCGACGCCGACACCGTCGGGCGCGCGCACCAGCTTCTCCATCGGAAACGGCAGGCCGCCGGTCCACCAGGCGATGAACAGGGCGATGGCCGCCAGCTCGAACAGGCCGTCGAAGCGGCTCTTGGCGAACCACGCCTTGCCTTCCGGAACGCGCGGCAGCTCGCTGGCCTTCCAGTTGGCCAGGCCGCCGACCTTGATCCAGCCGCGCTCGATCGCCGCCCCGACCAGGGTGGCCGCGCCGATCAGGCTGAGCGCCGTCGGGACGAAGTCGCCGAAGATCCCGTTGAACGCGTGGGCGTCGGTGTGACCGGTGGCCAGCAGCACCCCGGCTGGGACCACGGCGGCGAAGGCGGCGATGACCAGCATCACCTTCACCGCGACCAGCCAGAACGGATAGAGCTCCGGCCCGATCAGCGCGCGGTGCGGCCCGTAGCGGCCAGCCACGGCGATAGGGTGGCCGATCTCGCGCAGCAGGTCCTCGGTCTCGCGCCTGTCGAGCGGACGGCCCAGGCGCGCTTCGGCCTCCTCGATCCGGTTCATGACCATGTCGCGCAGTTCGGCGACGATGTCTTGGCGCTGGGCCTTGGGCAAAAGGGCGGCCACGGCCGCCAGATAACGATCGACCAGATCGCTCATGGCTGGGTTCCTTGGACGGGAGAGGCCGGGCCGGTCAAAGCAGCGGCTCGAGGGCGGCGTTGATCGCGCGCCATTCGTCGGCGAGGCGGGCCAGCACGGCCCTGCCCTCCTCCGACAGCTGGTAGAAACGCTTCTTGCGCTTGTCTTCCTCGCGCCACTCGCTGGCCAGCAGCCCCTGGGCCTCCAGCCGTCGCAGCATGGGATACAGCGCGCCTTCGTCGATCTCGACCCCGACCGCCGCGAGGGCCTGGCGCAGGCTGTAGCCGTAGCGCTCCTCCCGCAGCTGGGCGAGGACGGCCAGGATCAGCGTCCCGCGCCGCAGCTCCTGGCGGAGCGATTCAAAGATGTCCGTGTCGGTCGGCATGGGGTGTGTGACGCATAGTGTGTGGCGCATGGTGTGTGATACACACTATGTGACATACAGTACTGATGGAAGTCAAGCCGACGGAACGCCGTTCGCCTTCAGGGTTTCTCTCCGGCGAACAGGACGGAGGCTTCGCATGCTCGGCGATCAAGACGCCCAGGCGACGGTGGCGGTGAAGGACCTGGCGGTCGCCCGCCCCTTCTACGAGGAGACCCTGGGCCTGAAGCCCCTGCCCTCGGACCAGCCTGGCGTTCAGGCCTTCCAGGCGGGCAAGTCGCTGGTGCTGGTCTACGAGTCCGAGTTCGCCGGGACCAACAAGGCCACCGTCCTGACCTGGGCCCTGGGCGAAACCTTCGACGCGGCGGTGGAGATGCTGCGCGGCCGAGGCGTCGTGTTCGAGAAGTACGACCTGCCCGCCATGAGCCACGACGGCGACGTCCACGTGGCGGGCCGGATGCGGGTGGTGTGGTTCAAGGACCCGGACGGCAACGTGCTGAGCCTGGGGAACTACTGACTACGCGACGTCCGTTCGGGCTTCGGCCGGGAGACTGATCTTATCAACGCCAACGCTAGCCGCTTGGTCATGCCTTCGATCCCGAAAACCTCTCGCGCAGGAGACCCGACCCATGATCGGCGCCTATGCGGAGATCCTTTCCGACTTGGACATGCAGCCTGAAAGACCCCCATCGGGAGGTAGAAGCATGACGGTCGGCATCGAACTTGGAAGCATCATCGATGAAATCGGCACGGGCGATTTCTTCCACGCGTTCTTTTCGACGATCTCGGGCAATCTCGAGCCGAAGGGGTGGGGATCACGCTTTCCGGTGCTGATGAACAAGCTTTACCAGGGCGAGGTGACCCAGTCGGACGCGGCCGCGGCCCTGGCCGAACTGGATCAGGCCAGCGCCGAACTGGCCAAGCTGCCGGCCCGAAAGGTGATCTGGGATGTCGAGGATCGGTCCAAGACGCCGCCGTGGGGCGACAGGATCGCCACGACCATCACCGACCTGTCCAACTATTTCGTCACCTCGACCGGGCGCGACCTGATCGAGCTGCTGCGTGAGGTGCTGGTGGAGCTGAGGGATGCGGGCGGCGTCGCCAAGGTGGTGAACTATTGAGCCAAGGGCGCGTCGGCCGGCGAGCAACGACGCTAGTCTAGAAACACAGATACGACGCCTCATGCCGCTGACGAGTGTTGAGCGGCGACGATACCTCTTTATCCCTACGCGCTCGGATTGGACCGTTTTCCTGGATAATGGTCACCAGGGAACCGATGCGTTTTCACCGCTGTCCTACATGGCGGAAAAGCTGTCTTGTGAAGCCGTGCGCGCGACCTGCGCCCCGGGAACGAGGGAAAGCTCGGATCTGGCGGTGATCTGGGAGTTGTACGGGCCGGAAGTCATCGACTTCTCGAACACCGTCCGTGCTGTCTTCGTCGCCGATGATGGAAACGGATTGGTCTTCTCGGAAAGTGGCGAGGTTCAGCCCTACGAAGATATGGGGAAATATTCCAGCCGACTGAAAAGGGATCGCTTCACACCCCAGATACTTGACCACTATCTACGCGCCGTGGGGATCGAGGCCTTCGACGAGACCTTTTACCAACCCGAGGGGCAAGCGGCCATTCTCGTGGAGAAGCTTGGCCCCATCGCCCCCGCTTCGCGAGAATTCCAGCTCGCGGACTTGCGGTGAGCCTGGCGAGGGCCGTCAGCCCAGAGCGGCTGAAGGGGCTAGGGCGGCCCATGCCCAGTTGACCCCTCCGCCCCCCCAGGGGAGGAGAGTCCGGCCCTACACGATCCCGCCATTCACCCGGATCACCTGACCGTTGACCCAAGCGCCGTCCGGGCCGGCCAGGAAGGCGATGGCGCTGGCGATGTCCTCGGGCGTTCCCAGGCGCTCCAGCGGAGCGGCCTTGGCGAGGCGCTCGACCACCTCGGCGGGCTTGCCGTCCAGGAACAGCTTGGTGGCCGTGGGTCCGGGGGCGATCGAATTCACGGTGATCGCGCGGCCGCGCAGCTCCTTGGTCAGGATGGCGCTCAGCGTCTCGACCGCCGCCTTGCTGGCCGCATAGACGCCGTAGGTCGCCGGCAGCAGCCCGACCACGCTGGACGAGACATTGATGATCCGGCCGCCGTCGCGCAGACGGCGCGAGGCCTCGCGCAGGGTGTTGAACACACCCTTCAGGTTCACCGCGATCGTCTGATCGAAGAGGGCGTCGTCGGTGTCGGCCAGGGGCGCCAGCTTCATGATCCCGGCATTGTTGACCAGCACATCGACGCCGCCGAACGCCGCCTCGGCGTGGTCGAACAGGCGGGCGACGGCGGCCGGGTCGGCGACGTCGGCCTGGGCGGTGATGGCCTTGCCGCCGGCGGCCGCGATCTCGCGGGCCACCGCCTCGGCCGCCGCCGCGCCGCCGGCGTAGTTGACGATGACGGTGAAGCCGTCGCGGGCCAGGCGCCGGGCCGTCTCCGCGCCGATGCCGCCCGAGGCGCCGGTCACCAGCGCCACCTTGTCGTTCAGGGATTGCGTCATGTTGAGGTCTCCTTCGATGAAGAGACCTTGCGCCTTCGCCGCGCTTGAATAATTCAACCATTCACGACATCACTATTCGCATTGGCGAATAATAGAGGCGCGACGCGTGGATCGGTTCGAGGCGATGCGCCTGTTCGTGCGGATCGTGGAGCGGCGCAGCTTCACCCAGGCGGCCGCTGACCTGGACCTGCCGCGCTCGACCGCGACCGAGGCCGTGCAGCAGTTGGAGGCGCGGCTGGGCGCGCGGCTGCTCCAGCGCACCACCCGCCAGGTCAGCCCCACCCTGGACGGCGAGGCCTATTACCAGCGCTGCCTGCGCCTGCTGGAGGAACTGGAGGACGCCGAGGGCGCGTTTCGCCAGCGCGCGCCCAGCGGCCTGTTGCGGGTCGACGTGCAGGGCGCCCTGGCGCGGCGGTTCGTGCTGCCGGGCCTGCCCGACTTCCTGGCGACCTATCCCGACCTGAAGATCCAGATGACCGAGGGCGACCGCCTGGTCGACCTGGTGCGCGAGAGCGTCGACTGCGTGCTGCGACTGGGCGACCTGACCGACAGCGCCATGGTCGCCCGCCGCGTGGCCCTGCTGCCGGAGGTGACCTGCGCCGCGCCGGCCTATCTGGCGCGGCGCGGTATTCCGAGGGCGCCCTACCACCTGGCCGACCACCGCATGGTCGGCTTCCTCCAGTCCGGGACGGGCCATCCCCACCCACTGGAGCTGACCATCGACGGCAAGCCCCGCCAGGTGCCGGTCGCGGCCGACGTCATCGTCAACTCGGCCGAGAACACGGTGGCCATGGGCCTGCTGGGCCTGGGCCTGATCCAGGTCCCGCGCTATCGCGTCGAGGACGCGCTGGCGGACGGAAGCCTCGTCGAGGTGCTGGCCGACTTCCCGCCGACGCCGACGCCGGTGTCGCTGCTGTATCCGCGCAGCCGCCAGTTGTCGCCGCGCGTGCGGGTCTTCATCGACTGGGCGGCCAAGCGGTTCGCCCCCTAGAACGGCCGTCTAAGTAGTTTTCCGACCCGTAGCGCCCCGAACTGACGCCCCGGAAGGCCCGGGCCTAGGGTGATGGCCACCATCCGCAATCCGGGAGACGCCACCATGCAAGCGATCATGAAGGCCGCCGTCGTACGCGCCTTTGGCCAGCCGCTGGTCTTCGAGGACGCGCCCAAGCCGACGCCGGGCCCCGGCCAGGTGCTGGTCAAGATCGCCGCCTGCGGCGTCTGCCACACCGACCTGCACGCCGCCCACGGCGACTGGCCGATCAAGCCGACCCTGCCGTTCATTCCGGGTCACGAGGGCGTCGGCGCCGTGGTCGAGCTGGGCCAGGGCGTCACCCACCTGAAGCTGGGCGACCGGGTCGGCGTGCCGTGGCTGCACACCGCCTGCGGCCACTGCGTCCACTGCCTGGGCGGCTGGGAGACGCTGTGCGAGGCCCAGCAGAACACCGGCTACTCCGTCGACGGCGGCTTCGCCGAATACGTGCTGGCCGACGCCGACTATGTCGGGCTGATCCCCGACGCGCTGAGCTATGTCGAGGCCGCGCCGATCCTGTGCGCCGGCGTCACCGTCTACAAGGGCCTGAAGGTGCTGGACGCCAAGGCCGGCGACTGGGTCGCGATCTCGGGCATCGGCGGCCTGGGCCACCTGGCCGTACAGTACGCCAAGGCCATGGGTTTCAAGGTCGCCGCCGTCGACGTCGCCGAGGACAAGCTGGCCCTGGCCCGCGACCTGGGCGCGGAGATCACCATCGACGCCAGCCGCGAGGATCCGGCGGCCGTGCTGCGCAAGGCGATCGGCGGGGCTCAGGGCGTGCTGGTCACGGCCGTCTCGCGCATCGCCTTCTCTCAAGCCCTGGGCATGGTCCGGCGCGGCGGCACGGTGTCGCTGAACGGCCTGCCGCCCGGCGACTTCCCGCTGGCGATCTTCGACACCGTGCTGCGCGGGATCACCGTGCGCGGCTCGATCGTCGGCACCCGGTTGGACCTGGCCGAGGCCCTGGCCTTCGCCGCCGACGGCCGGGTCAAGGCCACGATCGAGACCACCCGGCTGGACGCCGTCAACACGGTGTTCGACCGCATGGAGAAGGGCCAGATCAACGGCCGCGTGGTGCTGGACTTCGAGGCCGGCGCGTGAAGCCGGCGGGCGTCCTGCTGGTCGCCGCCGCCTTGACCCTGGTCGCCGTTCCGGCCCTGGCCCGCCAGGCCTCGGCCAGCAACGGCGAGCGGCTGGCCCGCCGCCATTGCGGCGGCTGCCACGCCGTGCGGGACGGGGTCAGCCCCCTGCCCGACGCCCCGCCGTTCGCCAGCCTGCACGACCGCTATCCGCCCGGCGGCCTGGCCGCGATCCTCGAGGAGGGCATGCTGGCGCCCCGACAACCGCCCGAGGAGGGCGCGCCGCGCGGCCACCCGCGCATGCCGATGACCCAGCTCGACGACGACCAGCGCGCCGACCTCGAAGCCTATCTGCGCGGCCTGGATCCGCGCCGGCCCGGCCTGCGGAGGCCCAGGCTTTAGCCCGTCGGCGTTCGGCTTTGAGCTTCCAGATCCGCTCATCCGAGGATCGAAGGGCTGCTCTTGGCCCTAGTCGGACGGCCACCAGAAACCCTCTCTCATAGAGAGAGGGAGGGGCCCGCCGCGCAGCGGTGGGAGGGTGAGAGGTTACAGTCTCTCAGAATGGAACTCTGGCGAAGATGATCGGCATAGGCGGGCCCGCCGGTGTCAGAGAACGTTTCTTGGTGGCGGGAAGCGACCGAACGGCTCTGGTTGTGCCCGAAAGGGTGAAACCACTCACCCTCCCACCGCCTCCGGCGGCGGGCCCCTCTCTCTCTCCATGAGAGAGGCACTCTGAATGTCCGCCCTACGCCTCCTCGCCACGCCTTCCCAGCCCTTGTTGCAAGTCATTTGCATTAGCGGATTCGCGCGCTATAGCTCCCGCCGATGTCGGACAGACCGACGTCGTGGCGCACTCCCCGCGCCGCGCCCGCCGGCGTTGGGCCGCGCGGGGTCAGTGCAATCCAGTTTAGGTGGGGCATATGGTTTTGAAGGCTACGCTGCTCGCGGGCGGCGCGTTCCTGGCTCTTGGTTCTCAGGCTTCGGCGCAGACGACCTCGGCGACGGCCGAGGACACGCGCGTCGACGAGGTGGTCATCACCGGCTCTTACACGCTCAACAACCGGATCGACACGGCCACCGGCCTGGGCCTGACCCTGCGCGAGACGCCGCAGTCCGTCACCGTGATCACCGCCCAGCGCATCCTCGACCAGAACCTACGGACCATCTCCGACATCGTCGCCAACACGGTCGGCGTCGCGACCAATCAGGTCGACGACGTGCGCAACACCTTCAACGCGCGCGGCTTCGCGATCACCAACTATCAGGTCGACAGCGTGCCGACGGCCTGGACCCTGGCCGGCGGCGCCGGCGAGACCATCACCGACGTCTCGCTCTACGAGCGGGTCGAGATCGTGCGCGGCGCGACCGGCCTGATGACCGGCGCGGGCGATCCTTCGGCCTCGATCAACATGGTGCGCAAGCACGCCACCAGCCGCGAACTGACCGGCTACGTCAACGCCAGCGTCGGCAGCTGGAACAACCGCCAGGTCCAGGCCGACGTCGCCGGACCGCTGACCGCCAGCGGCAATATCCGCGGCCGCGCCGTCGCCAAGTACGAGAAGACCGAGAACTTCATCGACTACTACAAGAACGAGAAGTCGGTGCTGTACGGGGTCATCGACGCCGACCTGACGCCGAACACCCTGCTGCGCGTCGGGGCCAGCCAGCAGAAGGGCTCGCCGAACGCACCGGCCTGGGGCGCCCTGCCCACCTTCTTCGACGACGGCTCGGTCGCCGTCTGGCCGCGCAGCAAGACCGCCTCGGCCAAGTGGAGCTACTGGGACAGCAAGAACCAGAACGTCTTCGCCAATCTGCAGCACAGGTTCGGCAACGGCTGGTCGCTGAACGTCAACTACAACTGGACCCGGAACGCCCAGGAAACCAAGCTCCTCTACCTCTCGGGCCTGATCAACAAGACGACCGGCGCCTGGCAGTTCGCGGCCTATCCCTACAAGGACCAGGGCGAGAACACCCAGAACAGCTTCGACGTCCAGCTGAAGGGCGACTACGCCCTGTTCGGCCGCCAGCACGAGTTCATGCTGGGCGCCCTGCACAGCGAGCAGGACCTGACCACCGACAGCTTCGCGGCCAACGCCTTTGGCGACGCGGGGAACTTCTACACCTGGGACGGCAATTTCCCGGATCCGGGCTTCTCGAGCACGGGCGTGCGCCAGGTCGACCAGACCACCAAGCAGACCGGCTACTACGCCGCCACACGCCTGAACATCACCGACGCCTTCAAGATCATCGGCGGCGGCCGCCTGGCGACCTGGAAGCAGACCGGCGTCAGCTACGGCGCCAAGCTGGACTTCGGCGACGACAACGTCTTCATCCCCTATGTCGGGGCGCTGTACGACCTGACGCCACAACACCGGCTGTACGCCAGCTACACCGAGATCTTCCAGCCGCAGAACGCCCAGGACTACACCGGCGCCTACCTGGCCCCGGTCACCGGCGAAAGCCTGGAAGGTGGCCTGAAGAGCGCCTTCTTCGACGATCGCCTGCAGACCTCGATCGCGGTGTTCCGCACCGTGCAGGACAATCTGGCCCAAACCGATCCGGACGCGACCCATATCATCCCCGGCTCCAGCCCGCCGACCCGCGCCTCGATCGCCGCCAAGGGGGCGACCAGCAAGGGCTTCGAACTGGAAGTGATCGGCAGGCCGCTGGAGAACTGGAACATCTCGCTGGGCTACAGCCAGTTCCAGATCCGCGACGAGGCAGACGCCAGGGTCAATACCGACTTCCCGCGCCAGCTGTTCAAGCTGTTCACGACCTACAAGCTGTCGGGCGGGCTGGACGGGCTGACGGTCGGCGGCGGCGTCAACTGGCAGAGCCAGGCCTATTCGGCCTCGACCAACCCGGTCACCGGCGCGCCGTTCCGCTTCGAGCAGAAGGCCTACGCCCTGGTCAGCCTGATGGCCCGCTACGAGATCAACGACCAGCTGTCGGTGCAGGCCAATCTCGAGAACCTGACCGACAAGACCTACTTCGCCCAGACCGGCTTCTACAGCCAGTACCGCTATGGCAAGCCGCGCAACTACACGGTCGCCCTGAAGTACGCGTTCTAGACGCTCCCGGGCCCCTCCGGCGGTCGCCGACCGTCGGAGGGCGAGCCCAACGCTTGCGATTATTTCCCCACGATGCAACTATGAAGATCATCGTTCGACGAACCTAGGTTCGCGACGGCCGGTCTTCGTATTGCGGCCGTCTTCGCGTTGAGGGAAGCGAATGACACGGCACATCCTGTTCCTCGTCCACGGCATGGGCCGCTACGGCGTGTGGGCGGACGGCGCCTACAAGCCCGACCAGAAGAGCTGGTTCGAAGAGTGCGAGCGGGAGCTTCGGGCCAACTACGCCCGGTTCATCCAGGACACGGTCGGCGCGGGCGCCGCCTTCGACGACCTCTTCGTCGTCAAGCCCATCGAGTACGACAGCATCCTCGACCATTTCCGCGCGGTCTGGGAAACCCAGTCCGACGCCTGGAGCCAGCTGGGCGTCGGCAAGGGCTTCATCGGCGGGATCCAGAAGTTCTTCGCCAAGAACAGCGACGACGCCTTCCTGTGGACCCACCTGGCCGATGTCGCCCTCTACATGGCGCCGACCGTCCGGGCCCACGTCCAGGCCCACGTGGCGACCGAGATCACCAAGGTGCTGGCCGAGGCGCTCGCGGCGGGCAGGTTCTCGCAGTGGAGCGTGATCGCCCACTCGCTGGGCACGGCCGTCACCCATGACACGGTCGCCCAGCTGGCCCGGCTGACCAAGACGACCTGGGGCAAAGCGCTGGGCCCGATCCCATCGCCGCGCGCCCTGGTCATGGTCGCCAACGTCGCCCGCCTGCTGACCGACGACGCCGCCACCTTGTACGCCGACACCCTGGCGCCGGTCGGACCGCGCCATCCGACCTATTACATCAGCTGCGCGCACGTCCTCGACCCGTTCACGCGCCTGGCCCCGTTCAAGCCGGCCTGGACCAGCCCGCGCTACAGGGCCTTGGCGAGGCTGGACACCTACTACCTCGCGCCGGAGGTCATCGACCTCCTGCGCCCGGGGGAGAACCACAACAAGTTCGGCCAGGTCGCGCCTCACGGCTTCAAGCACTACCTGCGCCAGCCCGAGGTCACGGCCACGATGTGGCCGCTGCTGCTGGCCGAGGATCCAGCCGACTATCCGGGCGTCGCCGACGCCGTCCTGAAGGCCTATCTGGACGAACAGAAGGACGCGCTGAAGGCCAAGCTGAAACCCAGGCTCGACGACCTTCTGGCCCATATGCCCCCGGCCGACCCGGTCCTGGAAAAGCTCCTCAAGCTGCTGAAGGGGCTGCTCTGATGCGCCTCGCCGTCCTCGCGCTCGCCGCCTGTCTCGCCGGCCCCCTCCCGGTCCGAGCCCAGACCCCGCCGCCTTTGTCGTTCGAGGCCACGCGGACGGCCTGCGTCGCCGCCGTCCAGGCCGCCCTGCCGGCGGGATCGACGGCGGACCAGGCGATCGGCGTCCTGGCGCGGCAGACCCGCGACGCCGGTCCCACCGACTGCAAGGGCCCCGACCTCGAACCCTATTCGCCGCCCCGGATCCTGGACGCCGTCCAGGCGGGCGTGGCGCGCGGCCAAGTCGACAACGGTTGCGCCAGCGACGCCGCCCAGCCGGCCTGCGAAGGCCTGGCGGCGGCCGCGACGCGCCTGACGACGGCCCGCGTGCTGCTGGGTCCCGACGGCCCCGCTAAGACCGCCGCCCGGCAAGGCGCCCTGGCGGACTACACGACCGCGGTCCATTGGGACCACGCCTATCTCGGCTTCGGCCAGTCCCCCGCCGGGATCAGCCTGCTGAAGCTGGCCCTGAAGGCCGGTCCCGGCGCCGAGGCGGCGGCCAGCGTCGACGCCGCCACCGTCGCCAGCGATTTCCGGACGACATTCCGCGACACGCCGCAAGGCGCGGCGCCCTGCGACGCGGCCTGCGCCCTCGCCACCGCCAGGGTCGTGGCGCTATTTCCCCTGCTGCACGGCCTGGACGTCGCCTGGCAAGGGCCGGCCGGCGAGGGCCTGGCGGCCTATGGCGACCACCTCCAGGCCACGCGCGAGCGCTGGGACGCCTATCATTTCGGCGGCGGCGACGCCCGGGTGCAGCTGCCCTGGGAGCTGGCGGTCAACGGCCTGATCTTTCAGCGGACGCGGCCGCGCCTGGCCGACGGCTCCCGCGAGCCCTTTCCGCGCCCGCCCGCCTGGGCCCTGGTGGTCGCCCACCCCAGCGTCGGCCTGGCGCTGAAGGACACGCGCGGCGCGGACTCCAACCTCGTCGGCGTGATCGAGGTGCTGGGCTTCTCCAAATGGACCTATGGCGAGGACAACAAGCGCTCCGGCGAATGGGGCGTGTCGGCCGTCGCCGCCTACCAGCCGCGCGACAACGGGCGGGACTGGGGCTACGGCGTGCTGGCGCGCCTGCCCTGGCGCGGCGTCAACCTGGCCTGGACCCGCGCGCGCCTCGACGGCGGCAAGGACGTCGACCATGTGCTGGTCAGCGTCGACGTCTCGAAATACCTCGGCGGCGGCGCGGGGAACCTGGCCAAGCTGTTCGGGCTGCGGGATCCGGGGAAGTAGGACCGCCGCCTCTCCCGCCACCCTGCTGCCAGTGCTGTCAGCAGCCCCTCTAGCCGAGACCCGCGCGGGCGCCTAACTTGGGGCCATGCCTTCTCGCGACACTTCCGGCGTCTCCGACGTCTCGACACCCTTCGTGATGGACACCGTCCAGGACGTGGCGGGCGGCGTCATGCCCATGCTGTGGACCCCGCACCGTCCCGCGCGGCCGGACAAGACCGAGGGCGGCAAGAAGTTCAAGCTGGTCAGCGAGTACAAGCCCGCCGGCGACCAGCCGACGGCGATCGCCGAACTGGTCGAGGGCATCCAGAACCGCGAGCAGGATCAGGTGCTGCTGGGCGTCACCGGCTCGGGCAAGACCTTTACCATGGCCCAGGTCATCGAGCGCACCCAGCGCCCGGCCCTGATCCTGGCCCCCAACAAGACCCTGGCCGCCCAGCTCTACAGCGAGATGAAGTCGTTCTTCCCGGAGAACGCGGTCGAGTACTTCGTCAGCTACTACGACTACTACCAGCCCGAGGCCTACGTGCCCCGGACCGACACCTATATCGAGAAGGATTCCTCGATCAACGAGCAGATCGACCGGATGCGCCACTCGGCCACCCGGGCGATCCTGGAGCGCGACGACGTCATCGTCGTGGCCTCGGTGTCGTGCATCTACGGCATCGGCTCGGTCGAGACCTACACCGCCATGACCTTCACCCTGGAGGTCGGGCAGAAGGTCGACGAGAAGCAGCTGATCGCCGACCTCGTGGCCCAGCAGTACAAGCGCAACGATCAGGCCTTCGAGCGCGGCACGTTCCGCCGCCGGGGCGACACCATCGAGATCTTCCCCGCCCACTACGAGGACCGCGCCTGGCGCGTGACCATGTTCGGCGACGAGGTCGAGGCCCTGTCCGAATTCGACACCCTGACGGGCAAGAAGACGGCCGAGCTGGAGATGATCAAGGTCTACGCCAACAGCCACCACGTCACCCCGCGCCCGACCCTGCGCCAGGCGATCATCGCCATCCGCGCCGAGCTGAAGGAGCGGCTGGAGTGGCTGGTGGCCAACGGCAAGCTGCTGGAGGCCCAGCGCCTGGAGCAGCGCACGACCTTCGACCTGGAGATGATCGAGACCACCGGCTCGTGCGCCGGCATCGAGAACTACAGCCGCTACCTGTCGGGCCGGAAGCCCGGCGAGCCGCCGCCGACCTTCTTCGAATACATCCCCGACAACGCCCTGCTGTTCACCGACGAGAGCCACCAGACGGTTCCGCAGATCGGCGCCATGTACAAGGGCGACCGCAACCGCAAATGGACGCTCGCGGAGTACGGCTTCCGCCTGCCCTCGGCCTTGGATAACCGCCCCCTCAAGTTCGAGGAATGGGACGCCATGCGGCCGCAGTCGGTGCACGTCTCGGCGACGCCGGCCGATTGGGAGCTGGAGCGCGCCGGCGGCGTCTTCGCCGAGCAGGTCATCCGCCCCACCGGCCTGATCGACCCGCCGGTCGAGGTCCGTCCGGTCTCCAAGGACGGCGCCAGCCAGGTCGACGACGTGGTCGACGAGATCCGCCAGACCATCAAGAAGGGCTATCGCACCCTGGTCACCGTGCTGACCAAGAAGATGGCCGAGGACCTGACCGAATATCTGAACGAGCAGGGCATCCGCGTCCGCTACATGCACTCGGACGTCGACACCCTGGAGCGCATCGAGATCATCCGCGAGCTGCGGATGGGCAATATCGACGTGCTGGTCGGCATCAACCTGCTGCGCGAAGGCCTGGACATCCCCGAGTGCGGCTTCGTGGCCATTCTCGACGCCGACAAGGAAGGCTTCCTGCGGTCGGAAACCTCGCTGATCCAGACGATCGGCCGAGCGGCGCGGAACGTCGACGGCAAGGTCGTGCTGTACGCCGACCGGATCACCGGCTCGATGGAGCGGGCCATGGCCGAGACCGCCCGCCGACGCGAGAAGCAGCACACCTACAACCTTGAGCACGGCATCACGCCCGAGAGCGTCAAGCGCGACATCAAGGACATCCTCAACAGCCCCTATGAGCGCGGCGACCGCGTGCTGGTGCCGATGGGCATGTCCGAGACAGACGACCGCCCGTTCAGCGGCGACAACTTCAAGGCCGCGCTCAAGGACCTGGAGGCCCGCATGCGCGAGGCCGCCGCCAACCTCGAGTTCGAGACCGCCGCCCGCCTGCGCGACGAGATCAAGCGCATGAAGCTGATGGACCTGGAATTCGCCAACGAGGCGCTGGCGGCGACGGGCGACGAGGTGGACCGGGCGGCGCCCAAGCGCATCCGGGCGGAGATCCGCCAGGAGAAGGCCGAGGAGTTCCGGAAGAAGCGGAAGTGATCCCCCCTCTCCCGCCGCCGGGAGAGAACGCTCCGCTTGCGGAACACTGTTATTCCAACCAAGCTCCCCATTCCGAGGGGACGCTTGATCATGACCGCCAGGATCCTAATCGTCGGCCAGGACGCCGACACCGTCGATTACGCCGCGCCCGGCATCATCGCCGGCATGACGGCCGAGAAGGTCCGCGCGGGCCTGGCCGCCTCCAAGGCGGCGCTGGAAAGCCAGGGCCACGCCTGCGACCTGCTCGAGGTCCAGCCCGACCCACCCACCGCCGAAGCCGAGGTCCGCGCCCAGCTGGCCGGCGCGACCTACGACGTGGTGGTGATCGGCGCCGGCATTCGCAACCCGCCGCCCAAGCTCTTCCTGTTCGAGACGGTGTTGAACGCCGTGCACGCGGGCGCGCCGAGCGCCCGGATCGCGTTCAACACCCGGCCCGACGACAGCGACGGCGCGGCGCTGAGGTGGGCGGGGCGCTAGGTCTCGCCTCCCCGACCAACTCGCTATAGTCAGGACCCCGACGGCCGCGCGGGCCGTGCGAGGACCCTGCCGCATGACCGAAGGCCCACGGGACGCCGCTGCCGCTGCTCCGGCGTCCTTCGTCGACAAGCTGATCGGGATCCTGGTCACCGTCGCCCTGGTGAGCGGCGGCCTGGCCGCGCTGGCGCTGATCCAGGTGCTGTTCGAACGCCGCGACGACCAGATCCTTCGCACCATTCCCGACGTGCTGCTGACCTGGCGCGAGCCGGCCGACCTGTTCCTGCCGATGATGCTGATCGCCATCGCGCCGCTGATCCTGGCGCCCGGCTTCTTCGGCTTGAACCGGACCTCGACGGTCTTTCCGGCGCGGACCCGCTGGCGCATGGTCGCCCTGGCGGCGGGCTGCGTCGCGGCCAGCGTCGCCTGGGGAGCCCTGGCGGGCCGCGAGGAGATGGGGGTGGCCACCCGCTTCGGCGCCGCCTGGCTTCGCGACGGCAAGCCGATCGAACACTGGTCGTGGGGCGCGGCGACCAGCGTCGGCGCGGCCTGCGTCAACCAGCGCGACGAGGCGACGGGCAAGGTCGCGCCGGCGCTGAACTATGACGTGACGTTCCCGAGCGGGCGGGAGGCCAGCCTGGCCCGGGACGTCGGGGATGTGAGGACTTTGCTCGGGCGGCTGGCGCCCATCGACGAGAGCCTGCGGGCGCGGAGCGTGCCGAGGTTCGTCAGCACGGACGCGGGGTGCATGGCGCATTACGGGCGGGGGCTGTCCCCCGACGAACAGGCGCGGTTGCGCGGCCTGCTCGGCCGCTGAACGCGGCCGCGCGGGCTGTTGGGGATCAGCCGATCTGATCGATGACGATGGCGCGCAGCTCGGCGCGCGTGAGGCCCGGCCACACCCAGTCCGAGGCGGCGGGCCGCGTCGACGAGGGCTTGGCGTGAGAGGGTGAGGACTTGCGGGGCTCGCTCCGAATGGCGGCCTCGCGGGTAACGGTGGTTTTCATAAACTTCCAGACAAGGGCCGGGCGTATCGCCGGGCCGTAAAGATCAAAAGGATGGATGGTTCCGCCCGAGGCCGTCGAGGACGGCGCGACAAACGGGCGACGGAAACGCCTCAGGCGTTCAACCCGCTCTTTGAGAGGGGCCGGAAGCGATTAGCGGCTTCCCGTATAGCATATGGTTAGCCGAATGTCGTTTTCAACCGCCGCGACATGTCGGCGCGGGACCCGACCGCTCCGGATCGACCGCGAACGTTGACAGGCGAAGGCTTTGCAAACCTGATGGCGGTTCGCGCGACGGGATGACCTGGATGCTGACCAGCCTCTTGCTTTTCTTCTACATCTTCATCTGGCCGGTGATCCTGCCCTTGATCTGCATCGTCGCCGTGGCGCGGGCCGCGCGCCCGGTCTTCGCGAAGGTGGTCACGCGCCTTGCCCTGGTGATCGCGGTGACCGCCGTCCCGCTGGTCTTCGTGATCCAGACCGAGGCCGACCATGACCTCCCGCTGGCGTCGCTGATGCTCTATCCGATCGCGGTCGCCTGCCTGGGCCTCACCGCGCTGCTCCGGCTAATGCTGATCCGGATGAAGAGGCCCAAGGCCCAGGCCTGAAGACGCTTGCAACGGATAGGGCGGCCGCGGCGCGAGGCGCGAGTTGACGGCGCGGCTCCACCATAACTAGAACATTCCATGAACACGCCGTCGCCATTGCGGAAGCTGGGCGGAAGGATCCGGGCGCTGCGGGCGGCGGCGGGACTGGTGCCGGAACGGCTGGCGGCGGCGGCGATGATCGAGGAGGAGATCCTGGCGGCGATCGAGGCGGGGCGGCGCGACCCCGACTATAGGACCCTGGCGCGGATCGCCGAGGCGCTGGGTGTGGGCGTCGGCGCGCTGCTGTCGGCGATGGACGAGAATTGAGCCGCCCGGCCCCAATCGTCAGAGCCGCCCGACCAGCTCCGACAGTCGGATCTCCAGGGCGCGGGCCAGCTGGAAAAGGGTGGTGGCGCTGGGGTTGCGCTCGCCGCGCTCCAGCAGGCCGACATAGTTGCGATGCAGGCCGGCCAGCTCGGCCAGGGCTTCCTGGCTGAGGTTCCGGGCCTTGCGGCGGTCGCGGATTTCTCGCCCCAGGGCGGTCAGGTCGGAGTCTTCGGCCACGCGCGACCCTTGCCTTGGTCGCTCCGCGCATCTACACACCTTCAGTGTGTATTTTTCGCGTCGAAGTCGAGGATCACACGCATGGGTCGCCAAACACGTCCTCTATCCGTCGCTGTCCATCCGGTCGATCGCCATGTCGGCCAGGTGTTGCGCGCCCGCCGCCGGGCGCTGCAGCTGAGCCAGTCGGCAGTGGCCGCGCGGCTGGGGATCAGCTTCCAGCAACTTCAGAAGTACGAGCGCGGGACCAACCGGATCAGCGCCTCGGCCCTGCACGGCCTGTCGCTGGCGCTGGACATGCCGGTGGCCCGGTTCTTCGAGGGCCTGGTCGCGCCGGAAAGCCCCGGCGACGCGCGCGGCCGCGACCTGGTCGCCGAAATGGTCGCCGCCCCCGAGGGCCCGGCCCTGGCCGAGGCCTTCCTGAACCTGCCGCCAGGTCCGATCCGCAACCGCCTGACGGCCCTGGCGCGGGCGATCGGGACGGGGCGGTGATCCGCACTCGAACAAATAGCCGCGCTTCCCGCCAGCACTCTTTTTCAGGTTGGGCCCCCTGCAGTGTCCGCTAGGGTTCGCGACATGGGGGACGCCATGACCGACCAAATCGCCGACGCGGCCGCGACGCCTGAAACAGCGCCCCTTGTCGGCGCGCCGGAGGCCAAGCCGGGACGAGCGCATCCCTGGACCGAGACCGAGGCCCGTCCTTGGCGACGGTTCTTCGCACGGATGCTGGACGTCAGCCTGTTTGGCGCGTTCGCCTCCCTCCTCATCGGCATAGTGATCGCGCTGACGGCCGGACCGGAGGCGGCCGACACGGCGGCCGCTCAGTTGGACGGGTGGATGGGCCGCTTGTTAGGCGGGATCGTCATGGTGGTCCTGGCCGGTCCGTTGATAGCCCTATCGATCGCTTGGACCGGCGGCACGCCCGGAAAATGGCTGATGGGCGTGCGCGTCCAACGTCCGGACGGGCAGCGGCTCGGCCTGGGTCAAGCGTTCAAGCGCGAAGCCATCGCGGCCGCCAAGGGCATGGCCTTGGGCGCGCCGCTGATCTGCCTGTTCTTCATGAACACCGCCCGCGAACACCTGGAGCAGCACGACATCGCCGACTGGGACGATGACGAACGCTCGGTCGTCTATCGGTCGGACGGCCTGTTTCAGACCATCCTGACCGTGATCGGCGCGACGATCCTGGTGATAGAGCGGCTCTGGACCCTGATCGAGCGCGTGGCGACGATCGGCGCTTAACCCACCATTCCCGCCAGCCGCTGGCGGATGATCGCCTCGGCCTCGCTCATGATGCGGTCGACCAGGGCCTTCACGGTCGGCACGTCGTGGATCAGGCCCTGGACCATGCCGGCGGTCCAGACGCCGTGGTCGACGTCGCCGCTCTCCAGACCTTCACGGCCCCGCGCGCCCTTCACCAGCTGGGCGACGTCCTCGAACTTGGCGCCGCCGGCCCGCTCGATGGCCACGACCTGCTGGCTGATGGCGTTGCGGGCGACGCGGGCGGTGTTGTGCAGGGTGCGGAAGATCAGGTCGGTGGCGCGCTCGTCATTGGCGACCATGGCCTGCTTGAAGTTCTCGTGGATCGGCGCCTCGACCGTGGCGCAGAAGCGGGTGCCCATGTTGACGCCGTCGGCGCCCAGGGCCAGGGCCGCGACCAGGCCGCGCGCGTCGCCGAAGCCGCCCGAAGCGATCATCGGGATCTTCACCTTGTCGGCGGCGGCCGGGATCAGGATCAGGCCGGGGATGTCGTCCTCACCTGGGTGGCCGGCGCACTCGAAGCCGTCGATCGAGATGGCGTCGACGCCCATCCGCTCGGCGCTGAGGGCGTGGCGGACGGCGGTGCACTTGTGGATCACCTTGACGCCGTGGGCCTTCAGGTCGTCGACGTGCTCCTGGGGCTTGTAGCCCGCCGTCTCGACGATCTTGATCCCGCTCTCGATGATCGCCGCGCGATATTCGGCATAGGGCGGCGGGGTCATGGCCGGCAGGATGGTCAGGTTCACCCCGAACGGCTTGTCGGTCATCTCGCGGGTGCGGGCGATCTCCTTGGCGAGCGCCTCGGGCGTCGGCTGGGTCAGGGCGGTCAGGAAGCCCAGCGCCCCGGCGTTGGCCACGGCGGCGACCAACTCGGCCTTGCCGACCCACTGCATGCCGCCCTGGGCGATCGGGTGCTCGACCCCGAACAGCTCGGTAAAGCGGGTCTTGATGGCCATGACGCGGTCGCTCCCTCTCGTTGGTTGGAAGGACTATGCGGAGGCGGCCCCTAGGTCAGGCAAGAGCCTCACTGCGCCTGGCGAAACCGCTCCAGGGCGTCGGCCCGGCGGGCGGTGTGCTCCAGCACGCAGCTATTGGCCTCGACGCGGCTCAGCGTGCCCCAGTCCTGGTCGTACAGGCTGGCGCAGTCGGCGTCGCGGAAGGCGATCCAGGCGCGCTGGGCCTTGGTGAGGGCCGTCTTCTGGCGCGGCAGGCTCATCCGCTTCTGGGCGGCCTGGTAGGCGCGATTGAGCCGGGCGTCCTGACCTTTGAGCTCCGCGCCGACGCAGCCGATCATGCCGGCCGTGCTCTGGCCCGACGGCGCGGCCAGGCAGCGGTCGTAGGCCGGCGAATAGGTCGGCTCGGCGGCCTGGGCGCCGCCGGTCAACAGAACGAACGGCAGGGCAAGCAGGACAAGGCGCATCGAAGGTTCCTTCTGAAAGGTCCCCCGACCGAAAAGGCTTGGCCTATTGCAGGCCGGCGCGGCCGATGGCGTAGAAGCGCTCGGCGCGCTGCTCGCGCAGCTGCTGGGCGCTCATGTGGGCCATGGCCTTCAGCTCTTCCTCGACCGCGTCGCCGACGGCCTGGATGGCGACTTCGGTGTTGGAGTGGGCGCCGCCGGCCGGCTCGTCGACGATGCGGTCGACGATGCCCAGCTTGATCAGGTCCTGGGCGGTGATGCGCATGTTGGTCGCCGCGTCCTTGGCCCGTGCGCCGTCGCGCCACAGGATCGAGGCCGCGCCTTCCGGCGAGATCACCGAATAGATCGAATGCTCCAGGATCAGCACGCGATTGGCCCCGGCCAGGGCGATGGCCCCGCCGCTGCCGCCCTCGCCGACGATGGTGGCGACCATCGGGGTGCCCAGGGTCAGACAGCGCTCGGTCGAGCGGGCGATGGCCTCGGCCTGGCCGCGCTCCTCGGCGCCCAGCCCCGGATAGGCGCCGGCGGTGTCGACGAAGGTGATGACCGGCAGGGAAAAGCGCTCGGCCATGTCCATCAGACGGACGGCCTTGCGATAGCCCTCGGGGCGGGCCATGCCGAAATTGTGCTTCAGGCGCGTGGTGGTGTCGTGGCCCTTCTCGTGGCCCATGACCACGACCGGCTGACCGCGGAAGCGGCCCAGGCCCCCGACGATGGCCTGGTCGTCGGCGAACTTGCGGTCGCCGCGCAGCTCGACGAACTCGTCGATCAGACCCGCGACATAATCGCGCAGGTGCGGCCGCTCGGGGTGCCGGGCGACCATGGTCTTCTGCCAGGCGTCCAGATTGGCGTAGGCTTCCTTGCGCAGTTCCTGGGCGCGGTCGCGCAGGGCCTGGATCTCGAGGTCGAACGCGCCTGGTCCAGCGGTCTCGGAGAGCCGCGACAGCTCCTCGATTTTGCTTTCCAGGTCAGCGATTGGGCGTTCGAAATCGAGATAATGGGCGGCCATGGACTCTTAAACGTCGCCGTTAATGAAAGGGTGCGAACCTAGAGATGGAATCCGCCGAGGGAAAGAGGCGAGATTCCGGCGCGGAACCGCCCTCGTGAGGCCTCGTTTTATCCACAGGCTCGATGATGCGTTCCCCAGGTGAGTCTCCAAACGAGACTCTCTGCTCTGGTGAATCGCGACATAGAGTCCTATGTAGTTATGTAGCAGGTCGCGGAAGACGACTTGCGCCCGCGGCCCCCGCCATCGAACGTGAGCGGCCCCGCCTGATGAGAGCGCAAAGTTCCCATGCAGGTGTTCACCTTTTTCTGTGTCGAATCCGACGGCTCGGTGCCGCGTTTCGACGTCACGGCCTGCGCCGACGACTCGGCGGCGCGCGCGCGCGCTTTCGAACTTCTGGACATGCACCACCGCTGCGACTTCGTGGAAGTCTGGCGCGGGTCGCAGCGCGTGTTCGACGTCAGCGCCCACGCGGTCGCCGCCTAGGCTATTTCTTCGCGCGATGAATTATTGCGCGACAACCTGAGCGGCTGTAGCCTCCGCATCCGGATGGGGCCCAAAAGGGGCTCCGCATTCCGGAAGGCCGCCGCTTCATGGACGCCACCGTCCTTTCCGCGTCGCTGATCCCGCCCGCGCCCAAGATCCATCCCCTGCCGCTGGGCGGCTCCCTGCTGGGCGATCTGCGCATCGCCTGGGAGATGGGCCGCAACCTGGTCGGCGCCTGGTGCGAAGATGACTTCGACAGCCTCGTCACCCCCTACCGGTTCATGGGCCAGCCCGGCCTGGTGGTCAGCGACCCCGCCGGCGTGCGCCAAGTGCTGGCCTCGCCGAACTTCCGCCGCGCGGCGAAGCTGGGCCGCCCGCTAAAGCCGCTGGTCGGCGACAGCCTGCTGCTGACCGAGGGCGAGACCTGGAAGCGCCAGCGCAAGAGCCTGGCCCCCGTGTTCACGCCCGCCGCGATCGGCGGCCTGGTCCCGCATTTCATCGCCGCCGGCGACACGCTCGTCGGACGCCTGGCCGGCCAAACGCGCGCCAACCTGTCCGAAGCCTTTCACCACACCGCCCTCGACGCGGTGCTGCGCGCCCTGTTCTCGCGTCGCGCCGACCAGGACGGCGCCGTGCTGGCGCAGATCGCGCGCCGCTATGTCGAAGGGCCGGCGCATTTCCGGCTTCTCGACTTCGTCAGCCGCGGCGTCGACGACCTGACCTTCGCGGACGGCGACCGGCGGCGCCTGGGCGGGCGCTGGCTGGCGGCGGTCGACGCCATCATCGACGAGCGGCGCATCGCCCCGCGGTCGGGCGACATGCTGGACCGCCTGCTGGCCGCCCGCGACGAGGACGGCCGCCCCCTGCCCGACCAGGAAGTCCGCGATCAGTGCAGCTCGATGCTGGCCGCCGGCTTCGACACCACCTCGCGCCTGCTGTTCTGGGCCACTTATCTGCTGGCCCTGGATCCGACGACGCAGGACCGCGTCCGCGCCGAGGTCACCGCCTTTCCGGCCGAGCGGGTCACGGGCCTGGACGACCTCAAGGCCTGGCCGCTGTTGCGCGCGGTGCTGTTCGAGACCCTGCGCCTGTATCCCGCCGCCCCGACCTTCGGCCGCCAGGCCCTTGCCGACGGCGAGGTGCTGGGTCATCCGATCCCGGCCGGCGCCACCGTCACCATCAGTCCGTGGCTGATGCACCGGCACCGCAAGCTGTGGGACGCCCCGACCACCTTCCGGCCCGAGCGCTTCCTGGATCAGCCGCATCCGTGGGGCCTGGAGGCGTTCATCCCGTTCGGCGCGGGGCCGCGTGTCTGCATCGGGGCCGGCTTCGCCCTGGCCGAGGCCCAGATCATCCTGGCCAGCCTGCTGGCAAGGGTCGCGGTGACCCTGACCCACGAGCGGCCGGTGACGCCCAAGGCCTCGATCACCCTGGGGCCCGACCACGAGCCGGACTTCGGCCTGGAACCGATCGTGCAAGCGCGGCCCTGAAGCGGGTGCTAGGAGGAAGCCCGCGCTTTCGCCCGCCCCTTCGAGGAACCGCCCGATGACCGACGCCGTCCACACCCGCCCGTTCGCCACCGCCACGGACAGCGGCTCCGGCGCCCTGCAGACCTTCGTCACGGCCGGGCCGTCGACGATCGTCGCCGACGTCTCGGTGGCCCAGGGCGGCCTGGATCTGGGTCCCGATCCGCACGAACTGGTCGCCGCCGGCCTGGCGGCCTGCACCAGCATGACCCTGCGCCTCTACGCCAACCGCAAGGGCTGGGACATCAGCGCGATGCATGTCGAGGTGTTCTCGCACTACGACGCCGACCAGACCCCGCCGGAGCGGTTCGAGCGGGTGATCAGCCTCGACGGCAACCTCAACGACGAACAGCGCGAGCGCCTGTTCGAGATCGCCGAGCGCTGCCCGATCCACAAGCTGCTGACGGCGGGCGCCAGGGTGGTGACGACGGTGGGGGGGGAGTAAATTTCTCCCTTCCCCCTTTGATGGGGGAAGGGTCGGGGATGGGGGTGATGCTGCGTCGAAAGCCGTGCTCGGCGTCAACCGTCGTCGTCACCCCCACCCTCCCCTCCCCCATCAAGGGGGAGGGAAATCACTCTCAGAACCCATACAACGCCGCATACTCAGCATCCTTCGCCGCGATCTGGCGGGCGCAGTCGACCATCACCTTGGCCTGTTTCCAGGTGGCGTCGTCCTGCATCTTGCCGTCGATCATGGCCACGCCCGTGCCGTCCGGCATGGCCTCCAGGATCTTGCGGGCGAAGGCGACCTCGTCCGGGGCCGGGCTGAACACCGACTTGGCGATGGCGATCTGGCTGGGGTGCAGGCTCCAGGCGCCGGCGCAGCCCATCAGGAAGGCGTTGCGGAACTGCTGCTCGCAGGCGACCGGGTCGTCGATCGCCCCGAACGGGCCGTAGAACGGCTTGATGCCGTGGGCCGCGCAGGCGTCGACCATCTTGGCGAAGGTGTAGTGCCAGAGGTCCTGCTGCACCGACACGCGCGACGAACCGTCCGCATGCGGATCTTCGATGACGCGGTAGCCCGGATGGCCGCCGCCGACCCGGGTGGTCTTCATCGCCCGGCTGGCGGCCAGGTCGGCCGGACCCAGGCTGATGCCCTGCATGCGCGGGCTGGCGCCGGCAATGGCCTCGACGTTCATCACCCCCTCGGCCGTCTCCAGGATGGCGTGCAGCAGGATCGGCCGGGTGACGCCGTGCTTGGCCTCCAGCGAGGCCAAGAGCTGGTCCATGTAGAATATATCCCAGGGCCCCTCGACCTTGGGGACCATGATCACGTCGATCTTGTCGCCGGCCTTCTCGACGATGGTCGACACCTCATCCAGGTGCCAGGGCGAGTTCAGGCAGTTGATCCGGGTCCAGAAGCCGACGCCCAGGGCCTTGAAGTCGACCTCGCGCGACATCGCCACCAGGCCGGCCAGCGCCGCGCCCTTGGCGTCGGCGGGGATGGCGTCTTCCAGATTGGCCAGGATGACGTCGACGGTCGGAGCGATCTCGGCGACCTTGGCGCGGACCTTGTCCAGGTGCGGCGGCACGAAGTGGATCATCCGCTCCACGCGGGCGGGCGGCTCGCGATAGGGCGTCGGCGCGCCAATGGCCAAGGGTTTGAAAAAGCCGCGCGGCGTCTTCATGCCGGTCACTCCCCTATGTTCTTATTTCGCAGTTGCGAAGACCATGCGGCGGCGCACCACGCCCGTCAAGCGGCTCGCCGTCACGTCTTCGGCGGCGATCCGGGCGCGGGCTTGGGCGCCTCTTCCGGATCCTGGCGTTCCAGGTCGGCGGCGGCGTCGTTGCTGGAGCCCGACTTGACCCGGGCGGCGGCCTTGCGGCGGCGGGCGGCCGGCTCCAGGCGCAGGCTGGTCAGGGCGTCCTCGCCCTCTTCGCCGAACAAGCCCCGCAGGCGGATGTCGCGCTGCGGATAGGGGATCTCGATCCCGGCCCCGCGCAAAGCATCGTCGATCAGCCAGGTATAGGCCGCGAAGATCGCCGCCGGGCGGCGCACGGCCTCGACCGTCGGCCAGACGATCAGCTCGAACTTCAGGGCGTGCTCGCCGTAGCCGACCAGCCAGACCTGGGCCCGGCGGCTGGCGTCGTCGGGCGAGGTGAATGGCGCGGTCTTGGCCGCCTTCAGCACCACCTCGCGCACCTTTTCCTTGTCGGCCCCGAAGGCGGTGACGAACGGCACCCGGATGCGGCGGTTCGTGCCGCGCAGGGTCCAGTTGACCACCTGGTCGTTCACCAGCACCGAGTTCGGCACGATGATGTCGGTGCTGTCATTGGTGCGGATGCGGGTGGCGCGCGCCCCGATCTCGTGGACCACGCCGCGACCGCCGTTGGGCAGCTCCACGAAATCCCCGACCGCCACCAGCCGTTCGAACACCAGGCTGACCCCGGACGCGAAATCCTTGATGATGCCCTGCAGGCCCAGGCCCACGCCGACACCCAGGGCCCCCGCGAACACGGTCAGCGAGGTCAGGTCGACACCCATGGTCGACAGGCCCGCCATCACCCCGATGATCACCAGGCCGTAGGTCGCGACCTTCTCGATCGCGTAAAGTGAGGCGGCGCTGCCGGCGGCCCGCTCGCGCAGCCGGCGCAGGCCCGCCGAGGTCAGCCGCGCGGCGACGATCGCCGCCACCACGATCAGCACCCCGGCCGCCATTCCGCCGACCGTCACCGACGCCTTGCCCAGCTTCAGGAGTTCGAAGGAGTCGAGCGTGCGAAGCGGGTTTTCGGCCATGGGCGGGAGTTTGGCGGCAGGAAGGGGCCGCGATCAAGCGCGCCCTTCCCGGCCGTCGTTCGTCCCCTCCCGAAGGCCCGCGCCGTCAGGCGGCGAGCGCGGGACGGTCGCCGTGCAACTCGGTCCGGAAGCGGGCGATCAGCTGCGCCAGGCGCTGCGCCTCGCTCCTGAGGTTCTCCGAGGCCGCCGTCGCCTCCTCGACCATCGCCGCGTTCTGCTGCGTCACCTGGTCCATCTGGTTGACCGCGACATTGACCTGGCTGAGGCTGCTGGACTGCTCCTGGGCCGCCCGCGAGGTCTCGCCGATCACGGTGTCGATGTCGGCGATCTTGTTGACGATGCTCGACAGGGCGCTGCCCGTCTCGCCGACCAGGCGCACGCCCCGCTCGACCTGCGAGCCGGAGGCGGTGATCAGGGCCTTGATCTCCTTGGCCGCGTCTGCCGAGCGCTGGGCCAAGGCCCGCACCTCCTGGGCGACCACCGCGAAGCCACGACCCGCCTCGCCCGCCCGAGCCGCCTCGACCCCGGCGTTCAGGGCCAGCAGATTGGTCTGGAAGGCGATCTCGTCGATGACGCCGATGATCTGCGAGATCCGGCCGGCGCTCTCCTCGATCTCGCCCATGGCGTCGACGGCCTGGCCCATCAGCACGCCCGACTTCTCGCTCTCGTTGCGAGCGCTCGACACCGACGCCTTGGCCTCGTCGGCCGTCCCGGCGCCGCGCTTGACCGTCGCGGTGATCTGATCCAGCGCCGCGGCGGTCTCTTCCAGGCTGGCGGCCTGCTGCTCCGTCCGGCGCGCCAGGTCCTGCGAGGCGCTGGCGATCTCGTTCGAGCCGCCCTGGATGACCGACGTCGCCGTCGAGACGACCCGCATGACTTCGCGCAGGCTTTCCACGGCGGTGTTGAAGTCGCTCTTGAGCTGGGCGTACTGGCCTTGGAAGTCGGCCTCGATCCGCGTCGTCAGGTCGCCTTTCGCCAGCCGGTCCAGATTGGCCGCCAGCGCCGCGACGACGGCGGCCTGCTCGGCCGCGTTGCGCTGGCGCTCGGCCTCGCTGCGCTCGCGCTGGGTCTCGGCGTCGGCGCGCATGGCGGCCGCCTCTCCCTCCAGCGCCCGGGCCTTGAGGCCATTGTCCTTGAAGACCTGCACCGCCTGGCTCATCAGCCCGACCTCGTCGCGTCGCGACAGACCCAGCACCTCGACGGCGAGGTCGCCGCCGGCCAGGCGGCGCATCTGCCCCGACAGCTGGTCGAGCGGGGCGCTGACGCCGCGAACCACGAAGACGAAGGCGTAGACCGTCATGGCCAGGGCCGCGAAGGCCAGCGCCGACACGACGGCGCGGGTCCGGCTGGCGAAGCGCGCGGCCGCCACGCCGTTCTCCTTCGAGACCCTGATCTGCAGGTCGACCAGCTTCTGAAGCTCGCCGGTGATGGGGTCGATGGTTGTGTAGAGGCGCTGCCGCGCGAAGGTCTCGAGCTCGGCCTGGTCGCCGCGATCCAAGATCGCTTGCAGGGCGTTCAGCGCGGGATCGGCGGCCTGCATCTTCTTGGCCGCCGCCGCGGCGATGCCGGCCTCTTCGGGGGTCAAGGTGGTGGCCATATAGGCCGACCATTGGCGCTGGATCTCCTGGCGGGCGCTTCGCTCGCGCGCTGCGGCGATGTCCATCGCGATCTGGCCGCTGCCGGCCTTCCAGGTCGAGTCGACGATGTCCACCGCGAACCTGTCGCTGACGCTCTTGATCTGCTCCAGCGGCACGACGCGATCGTTGATCGTGGTGTCGAGCGCACCGTTGGCGTGGTTGGCCGCGATCATGCCCGCGCCGCCGACCACGACGACACAGACCGCCAGCCCTCCAACCATCGCCAGAAGTCGAGCCTTAACCGTTCTCAGCATTTCGAGGTCCCAAGCCGCCCGGCGCCCCCATGCGCCAGGAAAAACATGCCCGAGAAACAGGCACTCACTTGCTTAAGCAACCGTTCAGACCAGCGCGACAAACCACCGCATCAGCCGCGATACATACGTCGTTTTGGGTTTTTCTCGCGCTAAATCTCAGCAATACGCCGATCAAGGACGCGAAATACTAGAGGATTGACCTCAGACGCCGCGAAGAAGGCGACGGATAGATCTTCCCCCGCAATGAGTACAAAGCGACAGCTTCATGCCCCATTGCGGGGAGACCTCGAAAATTGGGGCCGCGCCCTACCGCCCAACCATGGCGAGGCCGGCGGCGGAATAGCGTTCGCCCTCGATGGCCGTTTCCGGCACGGCGGCGGCGATGCGGGCCAGGTCGTCGGCCGAGAGGACCACGTCGACGGCGCCGATGTTCTCTTGCAGGCGGGCGATCTTGGTCGTGCCCGGGATCGGCGCGATGTCCGGTCCCTGGTGCAGGATCCAGGACAGCGCCAGCTGGGCGGGGGTGACGCCCTTCTCGCCGGCGATCTGGGTCAGGGCTTCGACCAGGCCGAAGTTCTTGGCCAGGGCCTCGCCCTGGAAGCGCGGCAGCCCCCGTCGGAAGTCGTTGCCAGCCAGGGTCTCGGGCTTGATCGCCCCGGTCAGGAAGCCGCGCCCCAGCGGGCTGTAGGGCACCAGGCCGATGCCCAGTTCGCGCAAGGTCGGCAGGATCTCGGCCTCCAGCTCGCGGAACCACAACGAATATTCGCTCTGCAGGGCCGCGACGGGCTGGACGGCGTGCGCCTTGCGGATCGTCGCCGCGCCGGCTTCCGACAGGCCGAAGTGCTTGACCTTGCCCTCGGCGATCAGGTCGCGAACGGTCCCGGCGACATCCTCGATCGGCACGCTCGGGTCGACGCGGTGCTGGTAGAACAGGTCGATGACCTCGACGCCCAGCCGCTTCAGCGAGGCCTCGGCGACGGCGCGGATGTGCTCGGGCCGGCTGTTGACGCCGCGCATGCGCGAAAAGCCCTCGCCGGTCCCTTCCGGCGCGATGTCGAAGCCGAACTTGGTGGCGATCACCACCTTGTCGCGGAAGGGTTTCAGCCCCGCCCCGACCACCTCCTCGTTGGTATAGGGACCATAGACCTCGGCGGTGTCGAAGAAGGTCACGCCCAGGTCGACGGCCTTGGCCAGCACCTCGTGCGCGGCGCCGGTCTCCAGGGCCGTGCCGTAAACCTGGCCCATCCCCATGCAGCCGAGGCCGATGGCCGACACTTCCAGGCCGTCGCCGAGTTTGCGCGTCTTCATGGGGATCTCCTTGTGCGGATGGGCCGCGCGGCCCCTGCCGCCGGCCGTTCGAAGATGGGTTCTCGGCCTCGCCAGATAAGGGCCAGGTCTTCACTGCTCTGCTGAGCGAGATTCAACAATCAAGCGCTTCGGGAAAAACTTCCGGCCCGTGTCGGAACGGCGCTCTCCCCATCGTCCTTGGCTCAAGACAATGGAGGAAGACCCATGCCCAAGATCACCCCGTTCCTGTGGTTCGACAACCAGGCCGAGGACGCCGCCAAGCTGTACGTCTCGGTCTTCCCGAACGCGCGGATCCTCGACGTCGCCTACTATCCCGGCGAAGCGCCCGGCGGCGGCAAGCCCGGCAAGGTGATGACCGTGGTGTTCGAGATCGACGGCCAGAAGATCACCGCCTTGAACGCCGGCCCGGCGTTCAAGCTGGACGAGGCCTTTTCGTTCGTCATCGACTGCGACGGCCAGGACGAGGTCGATCACTACTGGAACGCCCTGACCGCCGACGGCGGACAGGAGAGCCAATGCGGCTGGCTCAAGGACCGCTACGGCCTCTCGTGGCAGGTCACGCCGCGCCAGCTGATCGAGGCGACCACCAGCCCCGACCGCGAAGCCGCCGGCCGCGCCTTCCAGGCCATGATGGGCATGAAGAAGATCGACGTCGCGGCGATCCAGGCGGCGTTCGCGGGGAAATGAGCTTCCCACCGAGACCGACAATGGCTTGTCGTGAAGGCCTGAAGGACCGAGATCGACGCCGGAGCAAGTTCAACGGCTTCAAGCTAGTTGTTGAACGGCGAGGTGAGAGCGTCTCCTAACGACCCTATCCGCCACGGATCATGATGACTTCCGACCCGCTCGGCTCGTACCGCTTTGCGGTTTGCGCCGGGCGGCATCACCAATCCTTCCAGTGGGCTAAATCGGAAGGTGAGTTCAATCGCGGGGCGTAACCTCCTATGGCTTGGTTCCCCCAACAATTTCGCAGATTCTCGTCGGCCTTCGCCCACCATGCTGCGACAGCACCCGCGTAGTAGGAGCGGCTGATACGAGCACCACCTGCCGCATCCATGCCTTCAGCAGGGCCCGAAATCCTCAGGCGTGGAAAGTCCGACGGCGGGATGATCGTTATCTTACTTTTCGGGTCTGTGAAGCCAAGCTTGGGCAGTACGGATATGTCTTTGAGAACCAGATCGACGCTGGGACAGTTCCGGCTGTCGATCCAGTCGTGCTTCAGCGTGGTTCCGCCAAACCCAGCTCGCGCATCCTTGTGGTACCGCTCGATGACCCAGTATTCAGCATTGCCCGTTTCTGCTTTTTCAGCCCTTGAGAGCAAATAGTATATTTCGAGAGAACGGCCCATGGCATCGCTCGATACTGATATTCCGTACCAAGGTGCAAATAACCGGTCGTTTTCTTTAGCCACGGCGTCAGAGGCGTGCAGAGCGGTTGTGGCGAAAAATAGCGCTAGTGCTGTCGTTGCTCTCGACCAGTGCCTTGCCATCCTACTACCTCGTAACTGTGCCGCCCACTTCACCAAGCTGAAGATCTGAAGGGTATAGGGCTTGTGTTAGCTCGGAAAGCATCTGCCCATATTCATTGGTGATTTTTTCGCGATTGGGATCGTTTACAGCCGCCGTTGTTCTGCCATCCGGCAACGCGTGCGCCATTTCGTGGTAGACTGCATAATTTAGTCCAATCGTCTGACCGAACATATCAGTGTAGTCAGTCAGTCGTGCAGGATCTATGTGTATGATGCTGGTCGGCGTTGTGACATCAGTATACGAATTGTAGACGGTGCCCGCAGGTGTCCCCGGAGGGGCGGCAAATGGCCCAACGACAATTTGAATGTTGTTCAGACCCGCGAGCAGCTCCGCTGATGTAAGCGTGGTTCCGTTCGGGCCACTTATGCTATCGCCCTGGCTCCCGCCCAGCGTGCCCACTTTTGCTCTCGCATAGAGGGAGATGATGGCTTCCCTGGCCTGTTGATAGGCGGGGCTATTTGGATCGCCTGAGATATGAGCGTCTGCATATGCTTCGGCCTCGGTCGAAGTGGCGTCTGCGTATGTGTGCAGGAGCTCCGCTGTCGCGAAAGGGTTATGAGTTCTCTCTTGGTAGTAGCTTAGACCGATGATCACTTCGGTCCCGCCCCCGCGTGACGCCTGGATGATGACCTCGGATACTTGGGTTCCCGGCTGGTCGTGGTTGTTCGGCGGCGCAGAGCCTTGGGCAACAAGCGGAGCGTCAAAGCCAAGGTCGTCCCACATGCAAAATCCTTTCGTCGGAAAATGCATCTCTAGGCGGCGAATTCATCAATGCAACCTAAACCTTCATCCAAGCTTGTCCCCGCTCTTTATCGCTGGACGTTCTTGCGCTCGCGTTTGGCTTGTCGGGCTGCTTTCCGGACCAGCCCTTCGCACGGGGTGTCTTCGGTGCTGAGCGCCATCTCGTCGAGCAACCGAGCAATACAGGGCTGATCGAAAGGTCCCGTGCAGAATTTGCTCCCCACCTGCCGGGATCAGAAACTAGATAGAGCAACCCTGTGTGCCCAACTGAAGGCCGTTACGTTGGACCGGCTGGCTTCGATTAGAGCGCCGACTTCGAGCGGGATGAAGGTTGGCATCCCTCCGGCCTATGTCTGTTTTCCACCCCTTGCGGACTCTGCTCCCTCTGGAGGAGCCTCTAGGCGAAACCGACCGAGGGGGCTAAGCGGCCCATGCCGAGCCCCCCCTCCGACCTCGCCCCCCCCCTGAGGGGAGGAGAGTTCCGCACTCCGCCTTCACCGGCATGCCCGGCGATCAGGCCCTTGAACAGCGCCCGGAAGCCGGCGATCGCCCTCGGGTGGACGCAACGTGGCTATTCAACTTCGGCAATCTCTCCGGGCGACTAGTCTCAACAGGACCAGGCAGGATTGAGCAGCGGGTACGGTTAAGCAATTGTTAACGATTTAAGCAAGATGAAATATACATTGATGTAACTGGAATTACTTCTGCGGTAATTTTATGCATGCAGGAAATTTTGAAATCATTATCAACTCGCCGATGAGTTGATACGCCAAAATGGCAAGCTTCGAGATTTCCGAAACCCTTGCGAACATTGTTATTTGTGCTTATGGTAAATTCCGTCAACGGGTGAATGCCCGTTCACTACAGGGGGGAGGCTTCCATGAAGACCTCGTCGCCATCGGGTTCGCCTGCGAGCTCGAGCGGAATAGGTGTGTCGGTTGTCGCGCCAGACGGACGGTGGCGCCGCCTTCGCGTCCCCGGCGCCGCGGCGGCGGCGATCGCCGGACTGGCGATGTCCGCGACGGCCGGTCCGGTCCAGGCCACCGACCTGCACTACACCATGATGTCCCCCAGCTTCGGCGGGACCAACTCCATCGGCCTGCAGATGGCCCAGTTCGACCGCAGCCTGCAGGCCGCGCGCGCGGCGGCGGCGGCGGCGGCGGCCAAGGCGGCGATCCCGCCCGACCCCAACGCCCCGTTCGTCAACGCCATCGTCTCGCAGCTGAACGGCCTGGTCGCCCAGTCGATCGCCCAGAAGATCGCCAATTCCGCGCCAGGCACCGCCGGCTCGGTGCATTCGGGCAATGTCACCATCACCTACACCAACTCGGACGGGCAGCTGAGCATCACCATCACCAGCCCGACCGGCTCCACCACCTTGACCGTGCCCTCGGGAGGCTGAGGCATGCGGACGCGGCGGACCGTCTGGGCGAGGCTCGGCGTCGCCGGTGTTCTGGCCCTGTCGGGGTGCTCGACGCGACCGACCCTGGTCAAGCCCCCCACCGTCGTGGCGCGACAGGAGATCCCCCTGCCGCCCCCGCCGCCCCGCGCCCTGACCGTCGGGGTCTATAGCTGCATCGACACCTCGGGCCAGCGGCGGCCCACCCAGCTGCCGCAGGAGCTGAGCACGGCGGTGCCGATGGACTGCACCCCGTACCTGATCGACGCCGTGCGGTCGCTGCGGCCCGGCTATGTCTATCTGGTCGAGCGCCAGCACGTCGACGAGCTGCTGCGCGAACGCCAGCTGGCCACCCTGGCGCTCAACAGCCTGACCGAACCCGCCGCCGCGACAGGCGGCGGAAGCGGAGGGTCTGAGCCGGGCGCGGCCCGCAAGCTCTACACCCTGCGCGTCGCCGAGATCCTGCTGGTCGGCCAGGTGGTCGCCTATGACCGCTCGACCCGCGAGGCCAAGGCCGGGGCCGCCGTCGGCGCGGTCGGCGCCAGCGGCACTTATGTCACCGATCTCGTCACCTTCAGCCTGCGGGCGGTGGCCGTGCAGACCGGCGAGGTGCTGGGCCAGACCACGGTGACCAAGTCGGTCAACTCCCTGGCCGTCGGCGGTCACATCACCAAGATCTACAGCACCTCGGTGCTCGACCTCGAACTCGGCGGCTCCGCCAACGAACCGGTGGGCCTGGCCCTCGGCTCGGCCGTGCGCAGCGCGCTCACCCAACTCATCGACCAGGGCATCCACGATGGCTGGTGGTCATGACGGCAGTCCAGGCAGAGGGCTGCCCCGGGCGATCTGGCCGATCGCGCGGCGGATCTGCTTAACGATAGGGAGGACACGACCATGGCGAGGCTTTTCGATAGACGATCACGGTTCCTGACGACCACCGCCCTGACGGCGGCGCTGATGCTGACCAGCGGCGCGGCCCTGGCGGCCAACACCCTGAAGATCAACGCCAGCGGGGCGGGCAATTCCGTCAACAGCCTGGCCATCACCCAGGACGCCTCCAACCCCAGCAACGTCATCAGCGCCAATGGCCTGCCCGGCGGCACGGCCCTGCTGATCCACGGCCCCTGGGCCTCGGTCAGCATCAACCAGCAAGGCGCCGGCAACGTCCTGAAGGGCGCCTTCACCGACGTCACGACGGGCGGCAGCCTGACGCTGAACTACGGCTCGGCCGGCGCCGGCGGCAACAACACCCACTCGCTGACCATCGGCGCCACGACGCCGCCGGTGGCCCCGACGGTGACGGTCAATGTGGTCAACACCGCGCCGGGGACCACGGCCAACACCATCACCGACGTCCTGGACGGAACCGCCCTGACCTACAGCCTGACGGTCAACGGCACCAACAACGCCATCACCAACACCGTGGCGTCGACGGGCGGAAGCAACAGCCTGACCGAAACCTTCACCGGCGACGGCAACACCGTCGTCAACACCCTGGCGGCGTCGGGGGTCATCTCGGTGACCGAGGACGTCACCGGCTCGAACAACACCATCACCAACACCTATTCGGGCGCGACGACGATCACCGGCTCGATCACCCTGCTGTCCGACAACAACACCGTGACCAACACGTCCAGCGGGGCGGGCGACAAGACCTTCTCGGTGAACCTGCCGGCCGCCAACGGCAACACGATCAGCAACGCCTTCACCGGAAGCGGCGTCCAGACCGCGAACCTCACCGTCACCGGCACGGGCTCCAAGGTCGACTACGGCCTGACCTCCAGCGCCGCCTCGGTGGCCAATGTCACCCTGTCGAACGTCGTCGGGGCGGCGACGGGGGCGGGCAAGGTGCGGGTGACGCAGACGGGCGGCGGGGCCACCTCGCTGTCGCTGACCGTCGATGGCGGGGCCTTCACCCTGGGCAGCTCGCTGTCGGGCGGGGCCGGCATCCTGATCAGCCAGACCAGCGCCGACGCGATCATGGACATCAGCACGACGCCCGGGGCCAACGGCTACACGATCAGTCTCAGCCAGTAGTCGGGCCGATCCATGCGGGATCGGAGACAAGGCGGTCGATGTCCGGTTCGGGCGTCGACCGGTCGGGGATCGGGTCGGGGCCTGGCCACCGCGGCGATGCTGCTGGTCATCGCCGTGGCCCCTTTCCCCGCCCGGGCCGCCACCCTGGCGGTGTGCCGGCAGATGGACAGCGCCAGCCCGTCGACCAACGCGCTGCCCATCCCCGCCGGCTCGCTGTTTCGCGACACCGGCCGGATCGACGATCCCTTGGCCGCCTTCACCGGCGACCGGTGGCAGTTGCGCCTGGAAACCACCGTCGCCGCCACCATCCCGCCGCTACGCGAATGCGTGCTGGTCTGGGTGCGGATCACCAGCGACTCTTCGGTCAAGTCGGTGTCGTTGGCCGACAATCGCAACTTCGTCTACGCCGGCAACAGCAACCTGCTCGACGCCACCCCGCCCTCGGAGGAACTGCTGACCCTGGTCGGCCGCGTGCTGGACCAGGTGCCCTGAGCCCGGCGCAAGGCGGACCGACGGCCAGGGTCGCGATGGCGCGCCTCAGGCCTTCTTGACGAACTCGGTGCGCAGGACCAGGCCCTTGACCTTGTCGACATTGGCCTCGATCTCGTCCGGGTCGCCGGTCAGGCGGATCTTCTTGACCACCGTGCCGCGCTTGAGCGTCACGCCGCCCGAACCCTTGACCTTGAGATCCTTGATCAGGGTGACGGTGTCGCCGTCGGCCAGGATGGCGCCGTTGGAGTCGCGGGTTTCTTCGGACATGGAAGCCTCTTTCGGATCGGGCGCCCTATCGGCAAACCCACACACTTAGTGCGGGCTTTCCTAAGCATTTCCCAGCCTGGGTCAACGTGGCGGCTAGGTCTTCTTCCGTCCCCCATCTCGTTTTCCAAGCGGATGTTTGGTCTGGACGACGTGGGCCAGGTGCTCGCCAGCCACGTGGGTGTAGATCTGGGTCGTGGCGATGTCGGCATGGCCCAGCAGGGTCTGGATGACGCGCAGGTCCGCGCCGCCCTCCAGCAGGTGGGTGGCGAAGGCGTGGCGCAGGACGTGCGGGCTGACCTTGTCGCGGTCGATGCCGGCGGCGATGGCGGCGTCCTCCAGCAGCTGCGACACCCGGCGCGCGGTCAGCCGGCCCGTCGCGCCGCGCGAGGGGAACAGCCACGGGCTTTCCGCCGCCTTGCCCGTGGAGGCCCCCTTGGACGCTTTCGGCAGGAACGTCGGCCGCTCGGCCAGATAGGCCTTCACCGCCGCGCGGGCCGCGTCGTTCAGCGGGGCCAGCCGCTCCTTGCCGCCCTTGCCCTTGACGATCAGATAGGCCGGGTCGCGGGCCAGGGCCGTCAGCGGCAGGGCCAGGAGCTCGGAGATCCGCAGGCCCGAGGCGTAGATCAGCTCGATGATGCAGGTCAGGCGCAGGCCCTGGGCCCCGTCCTTGCGGATGGCCGCCGCCAGCAGGCGTTCGATCTCCTCGCGCTCCAGCACCTTGGGCAGCGGGCGGCCGGCCTTGGGGGCGGCGACGCGGCGGGACGGGTCGTCCTGGCGCCAGCCCTCGCCCAGCACGAAGCGGTAGAACTGGCGCACCGACGAGCGGCGGCGGGCGGCGGTGGCCGGTGACAGACCCCTCGCGCCCAGATCCTGAAAATAGGCCTCGACCGTCTCGGCCCCGGCGTCGTCCAGATCCTGGCCCGAGCGGGCGAGGAAGGCGCGGGCGTCCTCCAGGTCCTTGCCATAGGCGGTCAGGGTGTTGCGGGCCGCCGCGCGCTCGACGGCCATCATCTCCAGGAAGGCGTCGACCCAGCCGGCCCCCTTCGTGCTCATTTCGTGAAGGCCAGGCCCAGGATCCCCTCGACGACGATAGCGCGGGCGTCGGCGTCCAGGCCGGCGCGATGCAGGGCGCGCGCGATGCGGGCGCGGTCGACGGGGATCGGGCCGGTCGCGCCGGCGTCGATCGCGATCGACAGGGCCAGAAGGCCCGCCTCGCCCTTGCGCTTGGCGGTCCCGGCGTCCTCCAGGACGGTCAGCCGCGCGGGCGAGGCCACGGGCTTGCCCAGGTCGAAGGCGGCGAACTGGGCGCGGGCCTCGGCGCCCAGGCTGCCGCCCAGGCTGGCCAGCAGCGCCGCGGCGGCCTGGGCCTTGCCGCCGCCCGAGACGCCCCGGCCGATCAGGTTGTCCAGCACCTGGTTGTCGACTTTTCCGGAAGCCGCGGCGATCAGGGCGTCGAGAATCGCCAGGTCGGCGGCGGTGGCGCCGGGGATGCTGTCCTGCACGAGACGGCCGCGAATGGCCTGGGCGCTGGCGACGTCGCCGGCCGCCAGGGCCGCGCGGGCCATCAGCACCGGATCGCGCAGCGGCGCGCCGGCGGCGGCCAGGGCGGCGATCGAGGCGGACGAGGCGCGCGAGGCCTCGACGAAGGCGGGCAGCGTCTTGGCCTGGCGCAGGAAGGCCAGGTCCGAGGTCTCCTGCGCCGTCAGGTCCGCGCCGGGCGCCACGCCCGACAGGTCGCCGCCCGTCTTGAGCACGGGCTTGAGGGCCGGCGAGGCCGAGGCGATCGCGGCGGCCGACTGGACGTCCAGGTTCAGGCGGCGCGACAGGGCGTAGTTGACGCCGGTCTTCAGATTGGCCGCGCCCGGCGTCGCCGTTCCGGCCAGGGCCGCGCCCATCAATCGCGCGTAGTCGGCGTCCCCGCCACCCTTCGGCGTCTGTTGCTGGGCCAGCTGGAAGGTCAGCTGGGCGGCGTCCTTCTGGCCCGCCTTCAGCTGGCAGAAGGCCCGCAGGCGCAGCCAGTAGGCGCCGCCACGATCGACGGTCAGGGCGTCCTGCGTCCGGCAGGCCTTGTCGTCGTCGCCGGCGATCAGGGCCGCCTCGGCCGTGGCCATCGACAGCGCGGCGCTGCCCGGCGCGCCTGTCGCGCGGTCGAGGATGGCGTTGGCGCCCTTGGCCTCGCCCAGGGCGATCAGGGCCAGGGCTCGCTGGGCGCCCATCTCGACGTCGTCGCCCACTCCGGCCGGGCCGTTGGCCCCGGTCGACAGCAGCCGCCGCGCCAGATCGGCGAAGGCCGGCGACAGGGGCTTGGGCCCGGAGAGCTTGGGCAGCACGTCGCGCATGATGTCGGGCGCGGCGTCCTTCCACAGGTCGCCCGGCAGGCCGGTGTCGCCGATCGGGCCGGAGAAGTAGTCGGGGGCGGCCAGGCTCTTGACCTTGACCTCTTCCTGGGCCGCCACGGGAGCAACGGCGACCAGGGCCAGCGACAGCGCCAGGGCGCTTCGAGAACGCATCGAGATGACCATGGACCGGTTATGACGCATCACGGAGTTCTCGCAAACTTGGCGGCTGGAGCCTGTCCGTTTCAAATGGAATCATTTGAAACGGATAAACAGGCTCCAATTCAGACATTTCAGAGCGTGACAGTCGCCGAAACCGGCTTCCACTTTCGGCTGTCACGCTCTAGGCCAAGCCTCGTGTAAACCCGCGACCGCATCATGACCGAGCCCGACCAAAACCTGGAAACCGCTGCGCCGTCTAAGGCGGACGACCTCGCCCCGCTGCGCGAGAAGACGATCGTGCTGGTCGGTCTGATGGGCGTGGGCAAGTCCAGCGTCGGGCGGCGGCTGGCGGGCGTGCTGGGCCTGCCGTTCCGCGACGCCGACCACGAGGTCGAGGCGGCCGCCGGCCGGTCGATCTCGGAGATCTTCGCCGAACTGGGCGAGGCCGCCTTCCGCGACGGCGAGCGCCGCGTCATCGGCCGCCTGCTGGACGAGCCGCCGCACGTGCTAGCCACCGGCGGCGGCGCCTTCGTCAATCCCGAGACCCGGGCCCTGATCAACCAGAAGGCCGTGTCGGTCTGGCTGAAGGCCGATGTCGAGCTCCTGGCTCGCCGCGTCTCGCGCAAGGACAACCGGCCGCTGGTCAAGGGCAAGGACCCGGTCGAGGTGTTGACCCAGCTGGCCCAGGTCCGCAATCCCGCCTACGCCGAGGCGCAGGTCCATGTTCAGACCGGCGACACGCCGCACATGGTGGCGGTCGACGCCATCCTGGCGGCCCTGCGCCAAAGTCGCGCTTAAGGAGTTCGCCCGATGATCCGCACCGTTTCCGTGGGCCTTGGCGAGCGCGCCTACGACGTCGTCATCGGTCCGGGCCTGATCGACAGGGCCGGCGAGCGGATCGCTCCGGTGCTGGGCAAGCGCAAGCGCGTGGCCATCGTCACCGATTCGAACGTCGGCGAGCATCACGGCGAGCGCCTGGCCGTCTCGCTGGAAAAGGCCGGGGTCGCCGTCGACGTGATCACCATCCCGCCCGGCGAGGAGAGCAAGAGCTTCGAGGGCCTCTCCGACCTGTCCGACCGCCTGCTGGCCCTGGGGCTGGAGCGCGGCGACCAGATCGTGGCCTTCGGCGGCGGCGTGGTCGGCGACCTGGCCGGCTTCGCGGCGGCGATCTACAAGCGCGGCATCGACTTCGTGCAGGTGCCGACCACCCTGCTGGCCCAGGTCGACAGCTCGGTCGGCGGCAAGACGGCCATCGACACCCCGCGCGGCAAGAACCTGATCGGCGCCTTCCACCAGCCGCGCCTGGTCCTGGCCGACCTGGACGTGCTGTGCACCCTGCCCGCCCGCGAGCTGGCCTGCGGCTATGCCGAGATCATCAAGTACGGCCTGCTCGGCGACTTCGCCTTCTTCGAGTGGCTGGAGAAGAACGTCCACGCGGTGCTGGAGCGCGACGTCGACGCCCTGGTCCGCGCCGTGGGCCGCAGCGTCGAGATGAAGGCCGAGATCGTCGAGGAAGACGAGAAGGAGGCCGGCCGCCGCGCCCTGCTGAACCTGGGCCACACCTTCGGCCACGCGATCGAGGCCGAGATGGGCTTCGGCGACGCCCTCAAGCACGGCGAGGCCGTCGGCGTCGGCATGGCCCAGGCGTTCCGCTTCTCGGCCAAGCAGGGCCTGTGCCCCAGCCAGGACGCCGTCCGCGCCACCGCCGCGATCAAGGCCGCCGGCCTGCCGACGACCCTTGCCGAAGTTCGCCCCGAGCCGTTCAAGGCCGACGCCCTGGTCGCCCACTGCGGCCAGGACAAGAAGGCCGAGGGCGGCAAGCTGACCTTCGTCCTGGTCCGCGGCATCGGCGACGCCTTCGTCGCCAAGGACGTCGACCGCGCGGCGCTGAAGGCGTTCCTGGTCGAAGAGGGCGCGGTTTAATTAGCTTCCTTCTCCCCTTGCGGGAGAAGGTGTCGGCGAAGCAGACGGATGAGGGGTCGATAGCCCTCCCCGCCCGCACCCAGCCTATCCGCCGTCGCGGCGGATGCCGTTTTCAACCCCTCACCCGACCCGCTTCGCGGGCCACCCTCTCCCGCAAGGGGAGAGGGAGACTATTTCCGCCCCTTCAGCGCCAACGCCACGCCCGCCGCCAGGAAGTAGAACGCCCCGAAGGCCGCATAGGGCGCGATCTCCACGGCCCAAGGCGGATGGCCGCCGCCGCTGATCGAGCGGACGATCATGAAGACGCCGGCCAGCGTCGATTGGGCGCCGCTCAGCACCATCGGCCATTGGGCGCCCACGGCGCGCCAACGACGAACCCCGGCGATCAGCTGCAGCAGGCCCGCGAAGCCGGCCCACACGCCGAACACGGTCAGCACGCGCGGCGGCGCGGTCTGCAGCGCCAGCAGCACCGCGCCGGCGACCACCAGGCTGATCACCAGATTGAAGGTCTGTGGCGGGTTTGCCGCGAAGCCGCCGTTGGCGCGGGCGTCCAGCGCGTTGGCCAGGGCGTCCCAGGCCGGATAGGCGACCAGCAGCAGGCCCGAGGCCAGCGGATTACCCGCGCCCACCGCGATCGCGGCCAGGATCCAGGCCACGGACACGCCGGCCCGCAGGAAGTAGTAGCGCTTGAGCGCATTGGCGTCGTCGGAATGGACGGGGGCGTGGGCCATGGCGGCCTCCCTGAAGCGTGGCTGCGAATTACATGCCAAGACATTATATGTCGTGGCATGTGAATGCCTCTAGCCGCGCGCCGGCGGCGAGTCCAGCCGATATTTGTCACGACATATATTTCCGAGGTAGGAAACGCCCGCACCAGGAGCCTTCGCCGTGTCCCAACGCCTTCCCACGCTCGACGAGCAGCTCTGCTTCTCGCTCTACGGGGCCAGCCTGGCGATCAACCGCGCCTACAAGCCGTTGCTGGACGCACTGGAGATCACCTATCCGCAGTATCTGGTGCTGAGCGCCCTGTGGGAGAGCGACGGTCTCAGCGTCGGGGCGATCGCCGAACGGCTGGGTCTGGACTCCAGCAACGTCACGCCGCTGGTCAAGCGGATGGAGGGCGCGGGCCTGATCACGCGCGTCCGCAACCCGGCCGACGAGCGGCAGGTGGTCGTCAGCCTGACCGCCCACGGCCGCGACCTGCAGGTCCGCAGCGCCTGCCTGGGCCAGACCCTGTTCACCGCGGCCGGCATGAGCGTCGATCGCCTGGTCCAGCTGAACAAGGACGTCCAGGCGTTCCGAGACTCGGTCGCGCGCTTTGTCAGCGACGCGGCCGAGGCCTAGAGGATAGCGCCATGCTCACCGCCCTGCTCGGCCTCGCGCCCATCGTCGTCGCCCTCCTGACCGTTTCGGCGCTGTTCTCGGCGGCCGAGACGTCGATGACCGGCGCCAGCCGGGCGCGGATGCACCAGCTGGAGCGCGAGGGCGACACGCCCGCCCGGCGCGTCAACAAGCTGCTGAGCGACCAGGAGACGATGATCGGGGCGGTGCTGCTGGGCAACAACCTGATCAACATCCTGGCCTCGGCCCTGGCGACCCAGGTGCTGACCACCCTGATCCCCGGCCCCTGGGGCGTGGCCGTGGCGACGGCGGCGATGACGGTGCTGGTCCTGGTCTTCGCCGAGGTGCTGCCCAAGACGGTGGCCATCGTCCGCTCGGACGACGTGGCCCGCGCCCTGTCCGGTCCCACCCTGCTGGTCGTGCGCGTGTTCGGGCCGATCATCTACGCCATCCAGTGGATCGTCCGCCGCACCCTGCGGCTGTTCGGGGTCAAGCTGGACATGGCCGTCGACGTGCTGGCCGCACACGAGGAGATCCGCGGCGCGGTCGACTACCACCACTCCGAAGGCCTGGTCGAAAGCGGCGACCGGCGGATGCTGGGCGGGGTGCTGGACCTGTCGGACATGGACGTCTCGGAGATCATGGTCCACCGCAAGTCGATGGTCCTGCTGGACGCCGGCCTGCCCGCCCGCGAGCTGGTGCGGGAGGTGCTGGAGGCCCAGCACACCCGCGTGCCGCTCTATCGCGACGAGCCCGACAACATCGTTGGCGTGCTGCACGCCCGCGACCTGCTCAAGGCCCTGGCGGAGTCGCCGACCGGGGTCGAAGGCCTGGACATCGCCGCCATCCTGCGCGAGCCGTGGTTCATCCCCGACACCACCAACCTCAAGGACCAGTTGAACGCTTTCCTCAAGCGCAAGAGCCACTTCGCGCTGGTCGTCGACGAGTACGGCGCCCTGCAGGGCCTGGTGACGCTGGAGGACATTCTGGAGGAGATCGTCGGCGAGATCGACGACGAGCACGACACCAGCCTGGACGGCGTGCGCCGCCAGGCGGACGGCTCGGTCAATGTCGACGGCCACGTCACCGTGCGCGACCTGAACCGGGCCATGGACTGGCGCCTGCCCGAGGGCGAAGCCGTGACGATCGCCGGCCTGGTGATCCACGAGGCCCAGATGATTCCCGAGCCGGGCCAGACCTTCATCTTCCATCGCCACCGATTCCAAGTGTTCCGTAGGCAGAGGAACCAGATCACCGCGCTGCGGATCAGCGCGCCGCTGGACGACGGCAACGAACCCTAAACACCTCCACGGTGAAGTTTACGGAACCGGACGGGAAACGGCGCGTTTAGCGTCATTACCGGCCAGGGGCGGTCCGGTGTTAAGGGGGCGGTTTTGGCCAGTGTCATGGCTGAGAGCAGGGTTCGTGACGGTGATGAGCCGAGCGCGAACGCGCGCTTGGCCGAACTGGAACGCGCGCTGGCCGACGAGGTTCGCAAGTCCGAGACCCTGGCGCGGGTGACCGAGGCGATCGCCTCCAGCACCGATATCGACACCTGCGTACAGGCGGTGATCGATGGCGCCCGCGAGATCAGCGGCGCCGCCTTCGGGGCCTTCTTCTACAATCGGGTCGAGGCGGACGGGGAATCCTACGCGCTGTTTCGCCTGTCGGGCGCCGCGCCCGAGGCGTTCGCCGGCTTTCCCAAGGTGCGCAAGACCGAGCTGTTCGCCCCGACCTTCGAAAACACGGGCGTGGTGCGCTCGGACGACATCACCCTGGACCCGCGCTATGGCCGCAACGCGCCGCGCCGGGGCATGCCCGAGCATCACCTGCCCGTCCGCAGCTACCTGGCCATCCCGGTCGCCACGCGACAGGGCGAGGTGCTGGGCGGCCTGTTCTTCGGCGATCCCGAGATCGGCCGGTTCTCGGCCCGCGACGAGACCCTGCTGGTGGGCCTGGGCGCCCAGGTCGCCGCCACCATCGAGTCGATCAAGCTGAACGCCAGCGCCCTGGCCGAGTTGGGTCATCGCCGCAAGACCGAGGAGCGCCTGAAGTTCGCCCTCGATTCCGGGCGCATGGGCTCGTGGGACCTGGACGTGGCGACCAAGGCCTACGAGGCCTCGGACCTCTGCAAGCTCAACTACGGCCGCCGCGCGGACGAGACCTTCACCTTCGCCGACCTGATCGCCACCATTCATCCCGAAGACCGCCCGCGCATCCTGGCGGCGATCGAGGCCGCGATCCGCGACGGGGCCGACTACGACGTCGAATATCGCGTGGTGCATCCGAACGGCGAACTGCGCTGGCTGCACGCCCGCGGCCGCGCGGCCCAGACCGCCGACGACGGCGGCGTGCGGCGCCTGGCCGGGGTCTCGCTGGACATCACCGAGCGCAAGCGCGCCGAGGAACGCCAGAAGCTGCTGGTCAACGAACTGAATCACAGGGTGAAGAACAGCCTGGCGACCGTGCAGTCGATCGCCGCCCAGACCCTGCGCTCCAACGCCTCGCCCGAATTCTTCCGCGAGGCCTTCGAGACCCGCCTGATCGCCCTGTCCCAGACCCACGACCTCTTGACCCGCGAGAGCTGGGCCGGCGCCAGCCTGCGCGAGGTGTTCGACGTCGAGCTGCACGCCATGGCCGGCGAGGACCGCGTGGGCTTCGCCTATGACGCCGACGTGCGCCTCAACCCGAAGGCCGCCGTGGCCCTGGGCATGGGCATCCACGAACTGGCGACCAACGCGGCCAAGTACGGGGCCCTTTCGGGTCCCGACGGCCGCGTGGCCGTGGACTGGTCCATAGAGGACGGCGTGCTGCGCCTGACCTGGACCGAAAGCGGCGGCCCACCCGTCACCCCACCGGCCCGTCGCGGCTTCGGCGCCCGCCTTCTGGAGCGCGGCCTCGCGGCCGAGCTATCCGGCGGGGTCGAGCTGACCTATGATGCGACGGGACTCGTCTGCCAAATGGCGTTGCCCCTGCGCGCGCTGGAGCCCTGACACATGACTACACTCTCGTCCCTGAAGGTCCTGGTCGTCGAAGACGAGGCGTTGGTCTCGATGCTCGTCGAGGACATGTTGACCGACCTTGGCTGCGCGATCGTCGGCCCGGCGGCAGAGATCGAGGAAGCCTTGCGCCTGGCGAACTCGGCCGACATCGACGCCGCCCTGCTGGACGTCAATCTGGGCGGCCGACCGATCTTCCCCGTCGCCGACGCCCTGAAGGCGCGCGGCGTGCCGTTCGCCTTCGCCAGCGGCTATGGCGAGGCGGGCCTGACCGAGGACCATCGTGGAGCGACGGTGCTGCAAAAGCCCTTCCGCGAGGCCGATCTGCGCCGCGTGCTCGAGGGCTTGGTCGGCCAGACGGCCTGAGTTTGCGCATTATGTGGGCGACGGGCGTCTGAATTACAGGCGCCGCGCGGCGACCCCGACGAACGCCGCCTCTCGGGGCGGCCACATTCCGGTGCGTAAATCCGGCCTTTTGAGACCCAAAAGCCGGCACATTGGCGCGACGCCGGTATTCCACGCGCAAGTTTCATCCCCCAAACCCCCTCCGATGAGTGGGGGTTGGCGCATTCTGGCGATCAAAACATTCCAAAATTGACGGAAGACCGTCGTTTTTGTGACTTTTCGGTAACGAATGGCGACCCGCGTCGCCCAATTCCGCCACAATCGCTTCTAGAGCGCGCGAAAGCCGATAACGTCGCCATTGAGGAATGGCCCTCTTTTGCCCCCGGCGCGCGCCGCTCACGCGTCCCGGGAGCCCGTATCTTTGAGGACGACTAAAATATGGCGTTGAAACACAAGCTGCTCCTGGCGACGACGATGCTGGGTGGGCTGACGGTGTTCGCACCTTCCGCGACCCTGGCGCAGAGCGCACCGGCCGCCGCGGACAACAGCTCCGTCGAGGAAATCGTGGTCACCGGTTCGCGCATCCGTCGCGACACCTTCAACGCCCCGGTGGCGATGTCGGTGATCAGCGGTGAGCAGATCCGCGACTCGGGCAACACGTCGATCGCCGAGACCCTGCTCGACGTGCCGATGATCAACGCCAACACCAACGCGCAGAACTCGTCCAGCTCGCTGTACCTGGCCGGCCAGGCCCGCGCCGACATCCGCGGCCTGGGCGCCGCGCGCACCCTGGTCCTGATGGACGGCCGCCGCATCGTCTTCTCGGACGCCTCCTCGCCCGCCGTCGACCTGAACCTGATCCCGTCGATGATGGTCGAGCGCATCGAGACCGTCGCGGGCGGCGCCTCGGCCGTTTATGGCTCGGAAGCCATCGCCGGCGTCGTCAACGTGCTGATGAAGAAGAAGTACGACGGCATCGAACTGGACGCTCAGTTCGGGACCTCGCAGGAAGGTGACGGCCGTGAGCGCCGCATCTCGTTCCTGGCCGGTCACGCCTTCATGGACGGCCGCCTGAACGTGCTCGCCGGCGGCGAAGTCTCGCACTCCGACCCCGTCTTCCAAAGGGATCGCGACTGGGCGTTCCCGGGCATCCGCCGCAACACCGTGGCCAACCCGCAGACCATCATCGGCGCCAGCCGCTCGAACACCGCCCCGACGGCGACGTTCCAGCTGCTGGGCGGCGGGGTCGGCGCGGCGCGCGCCGTGACCCTCGACTACCGCGACCCGACCAAGGTCGTGCGCCTGAGCGCTCCGTGCTCGACCCCGACGGTGCAGCCGACCTGTCAGGACGAGTCGCTGATCTACAGCGGCATCTACAACGCGCTGCAGGGCGAGAGCGACCGCAAGACGTTCCGCACCTACCTCGACTACGAAATCAACGACAACGTGAAGGCGTTCCTGGACGTCAGCTACGCCAAGGTGAAGGGCCACGGCTACTTCCAGCCGCCGTTCTCGTCGGCGGCCGGCGGCGGCACCATGCCCGTCACCCTGAAGGGCGATAACGCCTATCTGGCCGGTACGGACGCCACGGCGACCGCCCTGCGCAACGAGTGGCTGGCCGCGGGCAAGGCCCTGACCTCGGCTGCAACCGCCCAGGTCGGCAAGTTCTGGACCGAGTTCGGCGGCCGTGACGTGCTCACCGACCGCGACACCACCCGCATCGTCGCCGGCATGGAAGGCAAGTTCAACCTCCTGGACCGCAACGTCCACTGGGACTGGTACGGCCAATACGGCGAAACCGGCGGCAAGACGACCTCGATTAACGTTCCGAACGTGGCGCGCGTCCAGCAAGCCACCGACGCGGTCCTGCTGAACGGCCAGATCGTCTGCCGCAGCGCCGACGCCCGCGCCGCCGGCTGCCAGCCCTGGGACCTGATCCATGGGGCCTCGGCCGCCGCCGTCGCCTGGACCAACGCCCAGTCGACCACCGACCAGAAGGTCAAGCAGACGGTCCTGTCGGGCAACCTGTCGACCGACCTGTTCAACCTGCCGGCCGGTCCGGTGGGCGTGGCCGCCGGCCTGGAATACCGCAAGGAAGAGAGCAGCTTCGAACAGGACGCCCTGGGCGCCTCGGGCGCGCTGTTCTTCAACGCCATCGGCAAGCGCGCCGGCAAGTACGACGTGCGTGAAGCGTACGGCGAAATCCGCGTTCCGCTGCTGAAGGACATGATCCTGGCCGACGACCTGTCGCTGGAGTTCGCCGGCCGCGCCGCCGACTATTCGACGATCGGTCACACCAAGCAGTACGAAATGCGCGCGCTGTGGGCCCCGGTCCGCGACATCCGCTTCCGCGCCAGCCAGGGTAGCGCCGTTCGCGCGCCGAACATCGTCGAGCTGTACTCGCCGCAAAGCGTGAACTTCACGACGGCCGCGGTCGACCCCTGCGACAAGGACTCCTACGCCGGCGCCTCGGCCACGCAGAAGGCCGCTCGTAACGCCACCTGCGCCGCCGCCATCCCGGGCTGGAACTCGGCGACCTTCGTGTCGAACATCGGCACGGGCCGTCCGTCGCTGCAGCTGACCCAGGGCGGCAACCCGCAACTGGGCCCGGAAACGGCCAAGACCTACCAGCTGGGCGTCGTCGTCCAGCCGCGTTGGATCCCGCGCCTGTCGGTGTCGCTGGACTTCTTCAAGTACAACATCTCGGATCAGGTCGGCACGATCCCGATCAACACCCTGTTCCAGCAGCTGTGCTATGACTCGACCCAGGCCTACGCCAGCAACCCGTTCTGCGCCCTGATCGTCCGCGATCCGACCGGCACCACCGGCGGCGCCGTGGTCGGCGGCGTGAAAACGGTCAGCCTGACCAACCAGAACGTGGCCAAGGTCAAGGTCGAGGGCTGGGATGCGTCGGCCGAATACGGCTTCAACACCGAAGACGTGTTCAAGCGCGACCTGGGTTCGCTGGCGTTCCGCGTCGACGCGACCTGGATGTACCGCTGGGCTCTGCAAGGCCTGCCGGGCCAAGCCTATACCCAACAGGCGAACAACATCTCGAACGCCACGCCCGAGTGGAAGGCCCAGGGTTCGGTGCAGTGGACTTACAACAAGTTCTCGGCCGCCTGGACCACGCACTACATCGGCTCGATGGCTTCGACGAACGCCTTCTCGTCGACCCAGCTGGACCCGTACTACACGGGCGACTACTGGAGCCACGACGTGCGCGCCAAGTACGAGATCGACGACAAGCTGCAGATCCGCGGCGGCATCCAGAATGTCACCAACGAGACGCCGCCCTACCTGCCGGAAACCATTCAGGGCACGGGCACGGGTTCGTCGAGCTACGACAACCGCGGCCGCTACTACTATGTCGGCGTGACCATGCGTTACTAAGACCGGCGCTTCCGCCGGGCCTTCGGGCCTGGCGGGACACCGTCGAAAACGGAAAAGGGGACGCCTCGGCGTCCCCTTTTTTGTTGTCCCCTTCCTATTGGGGTGCTCAGTCCAGGTCGCGAGGCCCGAAGGACTGGGGCAGCAGGGACCAGAAGGCGACCCGCTCGGTCGGCGCTCCGCCCTGCACCGAGACGATCTCGCAGGTCTGGCCGGCGAACTCGGCGATGCGCTGGCGACAGCCGCCGCAGGGCTGGACGACGGCGTCGGTGCCGGCGGCGATCAGCACCTTGGCGATGCTCCGCGCGCCGCCGGCCGTGATCATCGCCCCGATCGCCGTCTGCTCGGCGCAGGTGCCGACCGGATAGGCGGCGTTCTCGACATTGACGCCGTAGTGGACGCGGCCCTCGTCGTCGATCACCGCCGCGGCCACCGTGAACTTCGAATAGCGCGCATACGATCGCGACAGCAGGTCGGGCAGAGCCCGGGCGGCTTCAAGTTCGATAGCGGTCGGATCGGTGACGGCGGCGCTCATGGGATTCCCAGCCTCCCGGCGGGATCGCGCCGGGGAGAGAGGCAATCAGTCGCGGCCCCGCCACGCAAGCGAAAAAGTAAGCGCCGCCTTACGTTTCCCCCGGCGCCGTGGCAACGATGGAAAGGGCGTGAATCGGGCCGGCCAACTCGTCGGCCAGCACCGTCATGACCAAGCGCTGGCGCATCACCCGGGCCTTGCCGGCAAAGGCCTCGGCCTCGATGCGCAGATTGAAGTGGCTCTCGCCCGAACCGCTGTGGCCGGCATGGCCGTGGTGACGGTCGCTATCGTCGACCAACTCCAGGCGAGTCGGCGAAAAAGCCTCGGTCAACTTGCGGCGAACGGTGTCGGCGACGGCGCCCATGATGCGACTCTTGCTTGTCAATCCTTGAACGGAAATAGCGCGAGACTACTCTAGACGCCATGAACCGGCCGTTCGAGTACCGTCCCAAATTCACCGACATCCGGGTCCGGCCGCCCAAGAAGGGCGAGGACGACCCGGTGAACGACGTCCTGGGCCTCAAGCCCGGCGAAAAGCGCTGCGATCATCCCGACTGTCGTCTGGCGGGATCGACCAAGGCGCCGAAGTCGCGCGACCTGCCGAACCAGCACTACTGGTTCTGTCAGCAGCACGCGGCCGAATACAACAAGAACTGGAACTTCTACGCCGGCATGAGCGAGGCGCAGATTCGCGCCGCCCAGGAAACCGAGCGGATGACTGGCGGCCGGCCGACCTGGAGCTTCAAGGCCGACGCCAATTCGCGCGAGGCCGCCGCCGCGGCCGCTCGCGACGCCCGCGCCTTCGCCGACCCGTTCGGCATTTTCCGCGCCCAGCAGCGTCGCGCCGAATCACAGCGCTCGGCCGCCGAGCGCAGCCTAGGCAAGCTGGAGCGCCAGGCCCTGGCCGACCTGGACCTGGAAGCCGGCGCCGACAGCGCGGCGATCAAGGCCAAGTACAAGGAGCTGCTCAAGCGCTGCCACCCCGACGCCAATGGCGGCGACCGCAGCGCCGAGCACAAGCTGCAGCGGGTCATCAAGGCCTACAAGCAGCTGCAGAAGGCGGGAATGGTGAAGTCCTGAGGCGGGCGGGCTGAGCGGATCGACATCGAGCAACCAGCGCGATTCCGACCTCACTCCCCGTCTCCCCGGAGAAGGCCGGGGCCCAGTTTCATCCAGAGAGGTTGGGGCTCACGCGCCTTTTCGCCTCGTTGCTCCATCGAACGCCCTAGGTTCGATCTGGGCCCCGGCTTTCGCCGGGGAGAGCGGTTTTCGGTGAATGCCGAACCGGCCTAGCCGTCCTGAATATCGAACCGGGCCACCTTGCCGTCGCGCAGGTGGAAGACATGCCCGACCGTCTTGTCCTTCAGCCCATGCGCCTGGCCCTGAATCGGCTGGCCCTCGAGGTCGCGGATCGTCTGGATCACCTCGGCGACCACCGCCCCGTCCGCGTCGCGATGAAAGCCCACCGGTTCGACATGCGGGCTGATCAGGCTCCACTGGCGCGTCCAGTAGGCGCGGACGGCCTCGTGGCCGTGGACGTGCCCGCCGTCCATGCCGTTGGCCCAGGCGACGTCGTCGCTCAGCTGGCGCAGCACGCCATCAATGTCGCGCGCGTTGAAGCGCTCATAGAGGCCTTCGATCACTCTGGTCTCGTCATCCATGGGGCGCTCCGGGCCTGAAGGGTGTTGCTCGATCCGATTTACATATGCACATATGTATCTCGACGAGGATCGACGCAAGGGTTCGGCTGCGATGGAACTGGATGTGCTCTCGACGCCGGGACATCTGATCAGCCTGGCGGCGCGCGGCTTCGCCCGGCTGAGCGAGGCGCGGCTGAAACCGCTGGGCTTCGGCGTCGGCCACCTGCCCGTGCTGGTCGCGCTGCGGGACGGTCAGGCCAGCAACCAGCGCGACCTGGCCCGCTTCGCCCGCACCGAACAGCCGCCGATGGCCCAGATGCTGGCCCGCATGGAACGCGACGGCCTGATCGCGCGCGCCCCCGACCCCGCTGATGGACGCAGCAGCCGCATCACCTTAACCGAGACGGCCCAGGCCCGCCTGCCGGACGCGATCGCCACCCTGCTGCGCGGCAACCAGGAAGCATTGCACGGCTTCACCGACGCGGAGGCCGGGCAACTGGTCGACCTGCTGACCCGCCTGATCGCCAACCTGGACCAGGTCGCCAGCGCCGAGGCCTGAGGCGCCCCTTGTCGCGTCGCGGCCGCACGCATATAAAACATATACGAAACGTATATGCCGGAGCGCGCCCGTGGGGATCGTCAATATCGAGGATGAGCTGCACGAGCAGCTGCGCCGGGCCAGCAAGGCCTCGTACCGCTCGATCAACGCCCAGGCCGCGTTCTGGATCAGGATCGGCATGCTGGGCGAGTTGAACCCGGGCCTGACCTTCCAGGACCTGGTGGCCCGCGAACTGAAGGCGGCGGGCGTCGACGCTCCCGAGCCGGCGGCCGCGCCGCCGCTGAAGACCGTGGCATGACCGTCGAGCACGAGGACCAGCTGGAGAAGCTGCGCGTCGTCGGCGCCCTGGTGGCCCGCACCCTGGCGGCGATGGGCGCGGCGCTGGAGCCGGGCATGACCACCAAGGAGCTGGACGACATCGGCCGCGCCCTGCTGGAGAAGGACGGCGCCCGCTCGGCCCCGGAGCTGACCTACAATTTCCCCGGCGCGACCTGCATCTCGGTCGGTCCCGACTGCGCGCACGGCATCCCCGGCGACACGGTGGTCAAGGCCGGCGACCTGATCAATATCGACGTCTCGGCCGAGCTGGACGGCTATTTCGGCGACACCGGCGCCAGCTTCGCGGTGCCGCCGGTGACCAAGCGCGTCGAGCGCCTGTGCCGCGACGGCCGTCGGGCGATGTGGGCGGGCATCCGGGCCGTGAAGCCCGGCGCGCGCCTCAACGAGGTCGGCCGTTCCATCGAGGCCTTCGCCCAGAAGAACGGCTACAGCCTGGTCCGCAACCTGGCCAGCCACGGGGTCGGCCTTTCGCTGCACGACGAGCCGCGCGAGATCGCCACCTGGAACGAGCCGCGCGACCGCCGGCTGATCCCCGAGGGCCTGGTCTTCACCATCGAGCCGTTCCTGTCGCTGGGCGCCGACTGGGTCGATGAGCTGGACGACGGCTGGACCCTGCGCCCGCCGCGCGGCCAGCCCACGGTGCAGTACGAACACACCCTGGTCGCCACTCGCAACGGCCCGCTGGTTCTGACCCTGGCCTAGCGCCGTTGCGCCAGGCGGCGATATACTCCCGATCCAGTCTCCACCCTTGCGAAATGCGGAAGGCCGGATGGATCGGATCGAAGCGATGCGCGTGTTCGTCGCCGCGCTGGACGAAGGCAGCCTGGCCGGGGCCGCGCGGCGGCTGAACCGCTCGCCGGCCGCCGTCAGCCGGGCCATCGCCTTCCTGGAGGACCATGTCGGGGTCGAGCTCCTGCATCGCACCACCCGCACCCTGCGGCTCAGCGAGGCGGGCGGACGCTACGCCCCGGCCTGCCGCCGCATCCTGACCGACCTGGAGGAAGCCGACCTCGCCGCCCTGGGCGAGCGCTCGGCGCCGCGCGGGACTCTGACCATTTCGGCCCCGCCGATCAGCGGCGAGGACATCCTGCGTCCCGTCGTCGACGCCTATCTGCGGGCCTATCCCGCCGTGTCGGTGAACCTGCTGCTGCTGGACCGTCCCGCCAACCTGGTCGAGGAAGGCATCGATATCGCCCTGCGCGTCGGCCAGTTGCCGGACTCCTCGCTGATCGCCACGCGGGTCGGCGGCGACGTGCGGCGCGTCGTCGTCGCCTCGCCCCGCTATTTGGAGACGCACCCGCGCATCGCGGAGCCCGGCGACCTGGCTCAGCACCAGATCGTCACCACCACCCACTTCGGCCACGACACCTGGGTGTTTCCGCCGGCCCCGGGCGCGACGATCGCCCGGTCTGCGCATTTCAAGCCGCGCCTGGTGGTCAACAGCGTGCGCGCCGCCCTGGCCTCGGCGGTCGAGGGCCTGGGGGTGACGCGGCTCTACGCCTATCACGTCGCCGCCCGCGTCCTGGACGGATCCTTGCGGGTGGTGCTGCGCGACGCCGAGCCGCCGTCGATGCCGGTGCATCTGATAACGCCGCAGGGCCGGACCTCGGCCCCGAAAGTCCGCGCCTTCCTCGACTTCGCCGCGCCTCGGTTGAAGACCGCCTTCGCCAGCCTGGCGGCGGACGCCGAGGTGCTGGCGTCAAGGTGAGGCCATTCCCTCGCTTTTCGGAAGAGTGACCGCCTGACGACGGCCATTCAGTCTCTTTCCGCATGACCCGACATTGACGCTCATCGGTCCCGCAAGGACCTCCGGCCGCGATCACCGCGCCGGGAACGTCATCGAGGCAAGTCATGAGCAACGCACAGAAGGTCGCCATCATCACCGGCGCGTCGCAAGGCATCGGCGCCGAACTGGTCAAGGCCTACCGGGACCGCGACTACCGCGTGGTCGCCACCTCCCGCTCGATCCAGCAGGGGTCCGACCCCGACATCCTGGCCGTCGCCGGCGACATCGGCGACCCGGCCACCGCCGACCGCATCGTCGCCGAGGCCCTGGCCCGGTTCGGCCGGATCGACACCCTGGTCAACAACGCCGGCATCTTCCTGGCCAAGCCGTTCACGACCTATACGGCCGACGACTTCGCGGCCAAGGTCTCGACCAATCTGGCCGGCTTCTTCCACATCACCCAGCGCGCCACCGCCCAGATGCTGAAGCAGGGCGCGGGCCATATCGTCAGCATCACCACCAGCCTGACCGACCACGCCCTCGGCGACGTTCCCTCGGTGCTGGCCAGCCTGACCAAGGGCGGGATCAATTCGGCGACCAAGTCGCTGGCCATCGAGCTGGCCGACAAGGGCGTGCGGGTCAACGCGGTCTCGCCGGGGGTGATCCGCACGCCGATGCACGCGCCCGAGACCCACGCCTTCCTGGCCGCCCTGCACCCGGTCAACCGCCTGGGCGAGATCCGCGACGTCGTCGACGCCGTGCTCTATCTGGAAAGCGCCGGCTTCGTGACGGGCGAGATCCTGCACGTCGACGGCGGCCAAAGCGCCGGTCACTAAGGGAGCGCCTCCAATGCCCATGGTCACCATCCAGGTCACGCGAGAAGGCTCCGCGCCGGGCCGCTTGGCCGTCACCGCCGACGAGAAGGCCCGACTGATCGCCGGCGTCAGCCAACTGCTGCTGGACGTGCTGCACAAGCCGCTGGACTCGACCTTCGTGGTCATCCAGGAGGTCGAGCTTGAGAACTGGGGCTGGGGCGGACTGCCCGTGCCCGAATATCGCCAACGCCTGGCCGGCGGCGGCCAGTAACGGGTTCCTCGGGCCGCTCCACGCGGGCGGCCCCTTGCCTCAAGGGAGGTCGGACATGGTCTCTTATTCCAATCGCCTACTGGACCTGCTGGGCGTCGCGCTGCCGATCATCCAGGCGCCGATGGCCGGGGCCACGACGCCGGAGATGGCGATCGCGGTCAGCAACGCCGGCGGCCTGGGCTCGCTGCCCAGCGCGCTTTATTCGGAGGCCGAACTGCGCGCGGCGCTGGCGACGGTGCGGGCCGGCACGTCGCGGCCGATCAACGTCAACTTCTTCAGCCACCAGGATCCGCCCGAGGATCCGGCCCGAGAGGCCGCCTGGCGACGGGCCCTGGCCCCCTACTATGTCGAGGCCGGGCTCGATCCCGACGCCCCCTGCCCGCCGGTGGCCGCGCGCCGTTCAACGAGGCCTTCGCCGGCGTGGTCGAGGATCTGCGGCCCGACGTGGTCAGCTTCCACTTCGGCCTGCCCGCCCCGGCCCTGGTCGAACGGGTCAAGCGCACGGGGGCCAAGGTGCTGTCCTCGGCGACCACGGTGGCCGAGGCCCAGTGGCTGGAGGCGCGCGGCGTCGACGCGGTGATCGCCATGGGCGTCGAGGCCGGCGGCCATCGCGGCAACTTCCTGACGCACGACATGGCCGCCCAGGTCGGGACCTTCGCGCTGGTCCCCCGCATCGTCGACGCCGTCTCGGTCCCGGTGATCGCGGCGGGCGGGATCGCCGACCGTCGGGGCGTCCTGGCCGCCTTCGCCCTGGGGGCGCAGGCCGCCCAAGTCGGCACCGCCTATCTGCTGACGCCCGAGGCGAACATCAGCGCGGTCCATCGCCAGGCCCTGACCTCGGCCGAGACCACGGCGGTCACCAACCTGTTCACCGGCCGTCCGGCGCGCGGCGTCGTCAACCGGCTGATGGCCGAGCTGGGACCGCTGTCCGACCTGGCGCCGGCCTTCCCGACGGCTGGCGGGGCGATCGCGCCGCTGCGCAAGGCGGCCGAGGCGGCCGGGCGCGGCGACTTCAGTCCGCTTTGGGCCGGCCAGGCTTTCCGCCTGGCGCGACCGATGTCGTCCGCCGACCTGACCCGGATGCTGGCCGGTGTGGCGTGATCGCGTCCGGACGCCGTCTCCGCCTTGAGCTTGCGAAGCGGCCCCCGCCTGAGCCATGCTTCCGCGCCGCAGGTGAGGGACGACTCTTCCGATGACCGACAGCCAGCCGGCGAGTCCCGACCCCGCGTGGCGCGCGCCCGACGAGCCGCCGACGCCGGTATCGCCCGTGCCGTTCGGCAAGCCGTGGAGCATCTGGTGCTGGGGCGGCCTGCTGTCGGCCTCGGGCGTGGCTCTGGCCGTCGCGCCGCGCCCCGTGCTGCATCTTCTGGACGCCCATGTCGACGCCACATCCCTGCCCTGGGTGCGGTTCGCGGGCCTGGTCCTGCTGGCCTACGCCATGGGCTACCACGTCGCCGGCTGGACCGGGCAGCGCACCTATATGCGGGCCTCGGTGGTGCTGCGGGTGTTCTCGCTGGTGGTGATCGGCGCCTTCGTGCTGCTGGACTGGCTGCCCAAGGCCTGGCTGGCCCTGGGCCTGGTCGACTTCGCCGGCGCGGTGTGGACGACGCTGGAACTCAGGTGGCGGCCGAAATCTAGGCCGTGAGGGTCGAGGGCCGCTTGAGTCGCCTCTGGACCACGAAGGCCGCCAGCCAGCAGGCCATGGCCCAGGCCGCGCCGACGCACCAGCCCGCCAGCACGTCGCTGGCCCAGTGGACGCCCAGATAGACCCGGCTCAGCCCCACCAGCAGCGACACCAGCACCGCCGCGCCGACCGCCAGCACCTTGACCCGGCGCTTGTCGGCGAACCGCGCGGCCAGCACGCCCAGGGTCAGGAACACCACGGCCGACAGCATGGCGTGGCCGGACGGGAAGCTGGCGTTGACCGCCTCGACCGCGCGATAGTCCAGGTCCGGCCGCTCGCGCTCGAACACCCGCTTCAGGGTCTGGCTGATGATCAGGCCGCCCCCCGCCCCCGCGACCAGTAGCAGGCCCTCGGTCCAGCGGCGCAAGCTGGCCAGCAGGGCGAAGGCCAGCAGGATCAAGAGGCCCAGCACCGTCACCGACCCCAGGGCCGTGACGTCGGTCGCGGCGATGTGCAGCCACTTGGGTCCGACCAGCGCGTGCGGCTGACCGTCGACCCGCAGGGCCCGCAGGACCGAAAGATCGATCGCCCGCGTCTCGCCCTCGGCCACCTCGTCGGCGATCGACAAGAAACCCCAGCCGCCCACCGCCACGATCAGCAGGGCGGCGGTCGCGCCCAGTTCGCTCCGGGCGGCGGTCACGAGACGGCGAAAGTCGAAGCGGATCAAGCGGATAGCCTCTCGGAAGCAAGCTTCAAGTTACAATATTTCCCTTTTGAAACATGAACTTAAGCTGAAGTCGATCGTTCATGCCGAGGACATGTCGAGCCGCCTAGGCTCCAGACATCTTATAAAGGAGACCCGACATGAAACGCTTTCTGACCGCCTCCATGGCCGTTCTGATGCTGGCCGGCGGCGCGAGCGCGGCCTCGGCCCAAGACTGGCGCCGCGACCACAACAACAACGGCCGCTACGACAGCCGCGATCGCGCCTATGAGCAAGGCCGCCGCGATCAAGCCCGCGCCGAGGATCGCCACGACCGTCGCGAGTATCGCCGCTGGGCCAAGGGCCAGCGCCTGGACGCCCGCTATCGCGATCATCGCTACTATGTCAGCGACTATCGTCGCTACGGCCTGCGCCAGCCGCCGCGCGGCTATCGCTGGCAGAAGGTCGACAACCAGTACCTGCTGACCGCCGTCGCCACCGGCCTGATCGCCTCGGTGATCATCGCCAATCACTAAAAAAGTTCGTTCGGAAGGGGCGTCGCGACGCGGCGCCCCTTCCCCTACCCAGCGTCAAGAGGCTAATTCGGAGACATGCCCGAGTTCGCCGACACCAGCTCCGCCACCGATCCGCTGATCACCCTGGTCCCCGACAAGTGGGTGACGCTCCGCGACGCCTTCGGCGTGGACAGCGACATGAAGGTTCCGGCCTTCTCGCACCGCGACGCCCACGTCCCCGAGATCGACACCGCCTACAAGTTCGATCCCCAGACGACCAAGGCCATCTGCGCCGGCTTCGCCAAGGACCGCCGCGTGATGGTCCAGGGCTATCACGGCACCGGCAAGTCGACTCACATCGAACAGGTGGCCGCGCGCCTGAACTGGCCGCTGGTCCGGGTGAACCTGGACAGCCACGTCAGCCGCATCGACCTGGTCGGCAAGGACGCCATCGTCCTGAAGGACGGCAAGCAGGTCACCGAGTTCCGCGAAGGCATCCTGCCCTGGTCGCTGCAGCGCCCGATCGCCCTGGTGTTCGACGAGTATGACGCCGGCCGCCCGGACGTGATGTTCGTCATCCAGCGCGTGCTGGAAGCCGGCGGCAAGCTGACCCTGCTGGACCAGAACCGCGTCATCCGCGCCAACCCGTATTTCCGGCTGTTCTCGACGACCAACACCATCGGTCTGGGCGACACCACCGGCCTCTATCACGGCACCCAGCAGATCAACCAAGGCCAGATGGACCGCTGGTCGATCGTCACGACGCTGAACTACCTGGAGCACGACGTCGAGGCCGCCATCGTGCTGGCCAAGAACCCGTCGTACGACACGGCCGAGGGCAAGCGCACCCTGGCCGCCATGGTCCGCGTCGCCGACATGACCCGCAACGCCTTCATGAACGGCGACATCTCGACCGTCATGAGTCCGCGCACGGTGATTACCTGGGCCCAGAACGCCGAGATCTTCGATCACGACGTCGCCCTGGCCTTCCGCCTGACCTTCCTGAACAAGTGCGACGAACTCGAGCGCCCCACGGTCGCCGAGTTCTTCCAGCGCGCGTTCGGCACGGACCTGCCGGAAAGCGCCGCGCGGGTGAAGGTGGCCTAACCTCCGGAGCATTTCCGACAAGACAGCGTCATCGGAACCGCCTCTACTGGCGGTCCGTTGACCTGCGACACTTTTCGGAGAGCCCCCATGACCGACATCACCTACAACATCGTCGAGCACGACGGCGGCTGGGCCTACAAGGTGGGCGACACGTTCTCCGAGACCTTCCCCAGCCATGACGCGGCCCTGGCGGCGGCCAAGCGGGCCGCGGCCGAGCAAGAGCTGCCGGGCGAGACCGAGGGCATCACCTACGAGGACAAGAACGCCGTCTGGCATGGTGAGGTGGCGGACGGCGACGACCGGCCGACCACCCATGTGCGGGACGGCGACTAGCCCCGATCCCGACCCTTTTCTGACGCCTTTTTCGGCGCCGGGCCGCGCGATGTGGCCCGGCGGCCACGTTGCACAGCTTTCCCGGAAATCCGGGGAACGCGGCCCTCAAGCCAGGCTTTGATACGGTGTGGGTTGGCGTGGACCGACCCGTATCGAGGAGCCCCAATCCATGGCCGGCAAGCCGTTGAAGATCGTGCCGCCCGTCTTGAGCGTGGCGGAAGTCTATGACCTGGGGCGCGGCCCCGAGACCACCGCTCAGCGCGTGAAACGCCTGCAGGACGAAGCCCGCATGCTGGCCCGCGAGGAGATCGAGCGTCTGGACCGCGACCTTCGCAAGCTGGCCGACCAGGCCAAGATCATCGCCGACGGCGGCGAGGCCTATCCGGCCGGCATCCGCGACCTGGCGGGCCGCATCGGGGTCGAGACGGCCCAGCGCGCCGACATCCTGCGCGCCCTGCTGGAACGCTCGCACTAAGGACAAAAGCCTCAGCCCCCGGCGTTGGCCATCTTGCGCAGACGCCGGGCCAGGTCCTCGGGCCGGTCGGCGATCTGGTCGAACAGGGCCTGGACCTCGGCCTCGCCGAACCCCGCCGCGCGCAGGGTGCGCCAGGCCCCGGCCAGCACGGCCTCGGCGATGTCCAGGCGGTCGTCCGACACGGCGAGCCCGGAATTCTGGCCCAACGGGTTCTGGCAGACGGAATAGCGAGCGGCGAGCGACATGACGGCCTCCTGCGGTCGCCGGTAATGTTCCTTTTTTGTTCTCGTCGCGCAAGGGGATAGAGTCCTCGTTTCGAGGTCCGCGCCCTTCAGCGCGCGAAAAAGCCCCGAGGCGGGGGCCTCGGGGCTGGGAAGCATCGTCGGGGCGGACGATGCGACATCAGGCCGCGGGCTCACGACCGCGGCCGGATTCGAGCATTAACGGCAGACGGTCCGCTCGCGATAGACGCCGTTCCAGCGGTCGTAGTCGCGGGTCGTCCAGCATTCGCGGTCGTCGTAGTAGGGCCGCGGGGCGTAGCCGTAGCCATAACCGTAGCCGTACCGCGGCGGGGGCGGCGGAGCGTAGCGACGGTCGTAGTAGCGATCGTCATAGCGGTCGCGGCGATTGCCGTCCGAAACGGCCGCGCCGACCGCCAGGCCAACGATTCCGGCCGCGATCGCCGCTGTGGCGACGTCGCCGCCCCGGTCGCGGTGGTGGCGGTAATAGCGCGGATCGGCCGAGGCTGCGGTGGCCGTCACCAGCGAAAAGGCGGCGACACCGGCGGCGACCCGGCCAATCGTGCTCATCATCTTGTTGGCCATGTCGGCCTCCGTGGGTCTTCGCTTCCCGGCGCCCTGCGCGTCGTCTCAAGCGTCACGAAGGACAGTCGGACTTCGCGCCTGAACGGCGCCTGAACGAGTCATTCAACGGCGATCGGAACCGGTTTGTTCACCTTTTCAGGTGATGGTGATCAAGAACGGGGGCCCCAACGCGGCCTTCGCGCCTACGGAGACCGCCATGTCCAACACCGTGTCGTACGCCCAAGGTCAGGCCCTGCAGGTCCTGTCGTTCGAGGTCGGCGCCCAGACCTATTGCGTCCCCGTCAGCGCCGTCCGGGAAATCCGTGGCGTCACGCCGCCGACCCCGCTGCCCGACGCGCCGCCTTTCGTGCGCGGCGTCATCAACCTGCGCGGCCAGGTCATGCCGGTCATCGACCTGTCGTGGCGCCTGGGCAAGGGCGCGGCGCAGGACGGCCCGCGCCAGGTGATCATCGTCGTCGAGAACCAGACCGACGTCGCCGGCCTGCTGGTCGACGCTGTCTGCGACAGCTTCACCGTCGAGGCCGAGCAGATCAATCCGCCCCCGGCCCTGGGCGACGGCGAGGACTCGCCGCTGGTCTCGGCCGTGATCACCGCCGGCGAAGGCGACATGACGGTCCTGCTGGCCGTCAGCCGCATCCTGCCGGAACGCCAGGAAGCCATGGCCGCCTGATTGGGACGGCCTGATTGGGACGGCCTAGCTGAGGTCGCCTAACTGGGCATGCCGTCGAACTGGGGCAGGTCCAGTGGCCTGACCCAGTGCAGGCGACGGCGATCGAACATCTCCAGCTTCGGCTCGATCATGTCGGGCTGGTCCAGGCTGCCCAGCTGCACGAAGACCGTGCCGGGGAAGTTGTCCAGATTGCTGGTGAACACCCGCGAACCGCACGTGGTGCAGAAGTTGCGGTCCAGCCCGCCGCCGGAATTGGCGACGTAGTGGAACGCCTTGGGCGCGCCGCTCAGCAGCTCGAAATCATCGGCCGACACGGCGAAGAAGGTGGCCATCTCGCCGCCTGACGCGCGCTTGCAGTCGTTGCAGTGGCAGTTGGCGACGAAGCTGGGGTCGGTGTCGAACGCGAACTTCACGGCGCCGCAGGCGCACTGGGCCGTATACTTCTTGGTCATGATCCGGTCCTTTCGACGTGACGAAAGCCGGCGAAGGGCGCCGCCCGACCCGGCGGCGCAGAATTACACGGTCTCGATCCGTCGCAAGCGACCTCAGCGCCACCCCTTCGGCCGGTTTGGATCGGTGCGCCAGACGCGCCAGCTTTCGAACACCGCGATCGCGGCGATGGCCAGGACGCCGAACACCACGGCCCGGAAGCCTTCCGGCTGCGGCGCGAACGGCGCGGCCAGCATGCCGGCCAGGCCGCCCCAGAAGAACAGGCGTCCAGCCAGCCGGTTGGCCTTGTCCCAGGCCAGGCGGCTGCCGAACGTCCAGGGCGTTCGCACGCCGACCAGGGCGTTGGGGCTGGTCTTGCCCAGCACGGCGCCAACGACGCCCACGATCGCGCTGACCATCGCCATGTCGAACCGGGGTCCGGGCTGGTCGAACAGACTCCAGGTCAGGCTGGCGTTCAGCAAGGCGATCAGGACCAGCACCAGTTGGGCGACGAACAGGGCCGGTCCCTGACCGGGCCGCCCCTGGACCGTGCGCGTCGCGCGCCAGCGGGCGACGGCGATCATCGTCGAGATCACCGCCAGTATCAGCACCATGAACGCCATCTCCAGCCGGTCGCCCCAGCGGTCGACCTGCCCCGTGGCGTTGAAGTGCATGGGCAACGGATGCGTCGGGCCGAACAGGGCGATGGCGCCGGCCAGGCCAAACTGGCCCAGGGCCAGCATCGCCGAGGCCGCATCGACGCGGGTGACCTCATTGTTCATGTTTCAGCTTCCCGACCGGCTCGGTCTTCGGGACCGAGTCCATGAGCTCCAAAAGCACCGCCACCGCCTCCTCGATCGCCGAGATTTGCAGGCGGTAGCGGATCGAGGTCCCGTCGCGCTCGGCCTCGACCAGGCCCGCGTCCTTCAGGGCTGTCAGGTGGCCGGTGATCGTCGGCCAGCTCATGTCGAACGCCGCGGCGATCTCGCCCGACAGCATCGGCCGGTCGCGCAGCATTTCGATGATCCGCCGGCGGGCCGGATGGCCCAACGCTTTGAAGACACCGTTCATAGGCAGAAAGCTAATTAGGAACTCCCCTAATATCAAGACACGGCCGGAACTCGCCCCAAACATTTGTTCGAATTGCCTCTTTCGCTGGCCCCGCCCCGCCCGCTAGTCTCGCGGCCAAACCTAGGGAGACGAGCATGAAGGCCGCTGTTCTGCGCGAGGTGGGCAAGCCCCTCGAGATCGAGACCGTGGCCATCGGCAAGCCAGGCCCGCGCGAGGTGCTGATCCGCACCAAGGCCGCCGGCGTCTGCCATTCCGACCTGCACTTCGTCGAGGGCTCCTACACCCATCCCCTGCCCGCCGTGCTGGGCCACGAGAGCGCCGGGATCGTCGAGGCGGTCGGCGACGAGGTGCGCACCGTCAAGGTCGGCGACCATGTCATCACCTGCCTCAACCCCTATTGCGGCCACTGCGAGGTCTGCCTGACCGGCCACATGAACCTGTGCATCAGCCCCGAGACCAAGCGTCCGAAGGGCGCCGAGCCGCGCCTGTTCAAGGAGGACCTGGGCGGCGCGACGGGACGCGGCCCGATGGCCCAGTTCCTGAACCTGTCGTCGTTCGCCGAGATGATGCTGGTGCACGAGCACGCCTGCGTGGCCATCCGCAAGGACATGCCGTTCGACCGCGCCGCCCTGATCGGCTGCTCGGTGATGACCGGGGTGGGCGCGGTGATGCACACCTCCAACGTCCGGCCGGGCGAGACCGTGGCGGTGATCGGCTGCGGCGGCGTGGGCCTGGCGACGATCAACGGCGCGGCCATCGCCGGGGCGGGCCGGATCATCGCCATCGACCGCGTCGCCTCCAAGCTGGCGCTGGCAAAGACGTTCGGCGCGACCGACGTGGTCGACGCCTCGGCGGTCGACGACATCGCCAAGGCGGTGCTGGAGCTGACCGGCGGCGGCGTCCACCACAGCTTCGAGGCCATCGGCCTGAAGGCGACCGCCGAGGCCTCGTTCAAGATGCTGCGCCGGGGCGGCACGGCCAATGTCATCGGCATGATCCCGGTCGGCACCAAGATCGAGCTGCACGGCGTCGACTTCCTGGGCGAGCGCCGCATCCAGGGCAGCTACATGGGCTCCAACCGCTTCCCGGTCGACATGCCGCGCCTGGTGGACTTCTACATGTCGGGCCGGCTGAAGCTGGACGAACTGATCTCGCGCCGGATCAAGCTGGAAGAGGTCAACAGCGCCTTCGACGAGCTCAAGCGCGGCGAACTGGCGCGGTCGGTGATCGTGTTCGATTGATCAACGAATCCGTCTCCCCGGCGAAAGCCGGGGCCCAGATCGAACCCATGGGCGCCTGACCCGCGAACGGGGCGCGTCTCGGATCATCCCAAACCGCTCAAGCTGAATCTGGGCCCCGGCTTTCGCGGGGGAGGCGGGTTAGGCTGGGATCGATACTGGTCTAGTCCAGCTGTCACATGCCCGACAAACACCCCGTGCTACCTCCGGCCCAGTTTCGTCGGAGTTCCGCCATGCCCACGCTCGACCGTCGCGCCCTGCTCGCCGCCCTTGGCGCGATGGCGCTGCCGCCGGCCCTGGCGCGCGCCGCCGCGATCGACGCGGACGTCCGCACCGGGACGATCAAGGACGTCGAGCACGTGGTGATCCTGATGCAGGAGAACCGCGCCTTCGACCACTATTTCGGAACCCTGGCCGGGGTGCGGGGCTTCGGCGATCGCTTCCCCGTCCCGGTGCGCGACCGGACGGGCCGCGCGGACGGCTCGGTGTTTACCCAGGCCTACAAGGACCAGCTGCTGGCGCCGTTCCCGCTGGAGACCACCAAGACCTTCGCCCACATGCGGGTCGAGAGCACGCCGCACAGCTGGACCAACGCCCAGGACGCCTGGGACCAGGGCCGCATGGACCGCTGGCCGGAGTCCAAGGAACCCTGGTCGATGGGCTATTTCGAACGGGCCGACATCCCGTTCCAGTTCGCCCTGGCCGAGACCTTCACCCTTTGCGACGCCTATCACTGCTCGACCCAGACCGGCACCAACACCAACCGCCTGTTCCTGTGGACCGGGACCAACGACCCGGCCGGGACGCAGGGCGGGCCGTCGATCTCGAACTCGCACGACAACTTCGCCGAGCTGGGCGGCGCGGCGGAATCCTACACCTGGACCACCTATCCCGAGCGGCTGCTGAAGGCGGGCGTCTCCTGGCGGATCTACCAGGACATGGCCGACAACTTCACCGACAACCCGCTGGCCGGGTTCAAGGCCTATCGCGACGCCTACAAGGGCCTGCCCGGCTCGGATAAGCGCCTGAAGGACCTGGCGCTGTCGACCTGGCATCTGGACAAGCTTCGCGAGGACGTGGTCGCCGGCCGCCTGCCGCGCGTGTCCTGGATCATCGCCCCCGCCGCCGACAGCGAGCATCCCGCCCCGTCCAGCCCGGCCCAGGGCGCGGACTACACCGCCCGCGTTCTCGACGCCCTGACCGCCGATCCCAAGGTCTGGGCGCGGACGGTGTTCCTGGTGATGTTCGACGAGAACGACGGCTTCTTCGATCATGTCCCGCCGCCGTCGCCGCCGTCGCTGGACGCGGCCGGCAAGCCGATCGGCGGCTCCACCGTCGACGTCGCCGGCATGCACCATCGCGTACGCAATCCGACCGAGGCCAAGGCCGAGCGCGACGACCTGATGGGCCGGCCTTACGGACTTGGCCCCCGTGTCCCGCTCTACGCTGTCTCGCCCTGGAGCCGGGGCGGCTTCGTCGACAGCCAGGTCTTCGACCACACCTCGGTGATCCAGTTCCTCGAGAAGCGCTTCGGGGTGATGGAGCCGAACATCGCGCCTTGGCGGCGAGCGGTGTGCGGCGACCTGACCAGTTGCTTCGACTTCAAGACGCCGAACGACAGGCCGTTCGCGCCGCTGCCGTCGGTGGCCGAGGCGGCCGCCCGCGCGGCCAAGCTGCCCGAGATCAAGCCGCCGACGCCGACGACGATCGCCGCCCCCGTCCAGGACAAGGGAACCCGGCCCTCGCGCGCCCTGCCCTACGCCCCGGCGGCGGACGGCCGGATGAAGGACGGGGCCATGACCCTGACCCTGGCCAATCCCGGCGCAGCGGCCTGCGTGCTGCACGTCTATGACCGCCTGCGCCTGGACGCCGTCCCGCGCCGTTACACCGTGGGACCGGGCAAACGCCTGGAGGACGCCTGGCCGGCCGGCCCCTACGACCTGTGGGTGCTGGGCCCGAACGGCTTCCACCGTCGTTTCGTGGGCGAGGACGCCGGGGTCGAGATCACCACCCGCGCCAAGGGCGCCCTGCTGCTGGTCACCCTGACCAACAGCGGCAAGACGCCCCGCCAGGTCTTCCTGGCCAGTCCCGAGGGCCTGGGCGCCGAACCCTGGAGCGTCACCCTTGCGCCCTACGAGACCCACGCCCGCGCCGCGCCCACGCACCACGGCTGGTACGACCTGACTGCCCGCCTGGACGGCGAGAAGACCTGGCTGCGCCGCCTGGCGGGCCGGATCGAGACGGGCAAGGACTCGATCAGCGACCCCCTGATGGGCGGGCCGGCGATGCTGAGCTTCTAATTCTCTCTCCGATCTCCCCGGCGAAAGCCGGGGCCCAGATCGAACCCATGAGCGCCGAACAGGCTGGCAGGCGCGTATCTGGGATCATCCCCAACCGCTCAGGCTGAATCTGGGCCCCGGCTTTCGCCGGGGAAATCGGATAGGGGTTGGGGGTTGGATTCGTCTGGATACCGCCATGCCCCTCCGCCCATCGCTGCTGGTCCTGACCCTTGCCCTGGTCGCCCAGCCCGCCTTCGCCGCGCCGGCCTTCAAGAAGGCGGTGGCCAAGCTGGACGCCGACTACGACCGCACGGTCGCCGACATCGTCACCCTGACCGAGATCCCGGCCCCGCCGTTCAAGGAGGAGGCCCGCGCCAAGGCCTATCTGGCGATGCTGAAGGCCCATGGCCTCTCGAACGTCGAGATGGACGCCGAGGGCAATGTCATGGGCGTGCGGCCGGGAACCGCGACCCGGGGCCAGGGCCCGTTCGTGGTCATCGCCGCGCACCTGGACACCGTCTTCCCCGAAGGCACGGACGTGAAGGTGCGCCGCGAGGGCACGCGGCTGATGGCCCCCGGCGTCGGCGACGACACCCGAGCCCTGGCCACCCTGCTGGCCTATCTGCGCGCCCTCGACGCGGCCGGGATCAAGACCCGCAGCGACATCCTGGTCGTCGGCAATGTCGGTGAGGAAGGCCCCGGGGACCTGCGCGGGATCCGGCATCTGTTCAACAAGGGCCCGTACAAGGGCCGGATCAGCGCCTTCTTCTCGATGGACGGCTCGGACCCGTCGCGGATCGTCGACAAGGGCGTCGGCTCCAAGCGCTATCGGGTGACCTTCAAGGGCCCCGGCGGCCACAGCTATGGCGCGTTCGGCATCGTCAATCCGATGGCGGCCATGGCCAAGGCGGTGACCGACCTCTACGCGGTCGAGACGCCCAAGCATCCCAAGACCACCTATTCGGCCAGCGTCACCGGCGGCGGCACGTCGGTGAACTCGATCCCGAACTCGGTTTTCATGGAGTTCGACATGCGCTCGGAAAGCGCGGCCGAGCTGGCCAGGCTGGACCAGACGCTGATCGGCATCCTCGACAAGGCCGTGGCCGGCGAGAACGCCGCCCGCGATACCCGCGACGGCAAGGTCAGCTACGAGGCCAAGGTGATCGGCGAGCGGCCGGCCGGCAACACGCCCCAGACGTCCGACATCGTCGTGCTGACGGCGGCGGCGGCCACGGCCCTGGGCTTCTCGCCCCAGCACGAGGAAAGCTCGACCGACAGCAATGTGCCGATGAGCCTGGGCATTCCCGCCGTCACCATCGGCGCCGGCGGGAATGCCGGCCGCGCCCACGCCCTGGACGAATGGATCGACGTTGAGAAGGGCGAGAGCCTGAAGGGCATGCAGGTCGGCCTGGCGGCCCTGCTGGCCGTGGCGGGGGTGGACTGAGATCTCTCCTCACCCGCGATGCGGGGGAGGTGGTCCAGAGGGCCGGAGGGGGCTAACTCGGCATAATCCAGCTCGCCCCCTCAGTCGCTCCGCGACAGCTCCCCCGCAGCGCTGGGGAGCAGAGGCTATGCCGGTTTCCGCGTCACCAGCCAGATCCCCGCGCACACCAAAGCCAGCGCCGCGGCGTTCTTCCAGGCCAGCACCGGCTCATGCAGGAACACCGCCGACAGCAGCACCCCGAACACCGGGATCAGGAAGTTGAACACCGCCAGCATGCCGACCGGGTTGTGCTTGATCAGCAGGCTCCACAGGGCGAAGGCGGCCGCCGACAGTCCGGCCATGTAGGCCAGCAGGGCCAGCGAGCGCGCGTCGAAGCCGCCCAGATGGCCGCCCAGCCCGAAGCCGATGGCCAGCAAGCCCGCGCCGCCGAGCGACAGCTGCCAGCCGGTCATCACCAGGGGATCGACCTTGCGCGAGATCGACTTGCCCCAGATCGAGGCGGCCGCCAGCACGAAGGCGGCGGCGACCACGAAGCCCTCGCCCAGCAGGCTGAACTCGAAGTCCAGGCCTTTTCCGCCGAGGTTCACGGCCAGAACGCCCGCGAAGCCCAGCAGGCAGCCGGCCACCTTGCGCGGGGTCAGGCGGTCGTCCTTGAACAGGAAGTGGGCCAGGATCACGCCGAAGAACGCGCCGGTGGCGTTCATGATCGACGACTTCACGCCGGTGGCGTGGGCCAGGCCGATATAGAAGAACACGTACTGCAGCGTGGTCTGAAAGACGCCCAGGCCGATCACTTGCCCGACCTGGTCGCGGGCCACGGCCAGCGGCTTGCGGGTCAGGACGGCCAGGGCCAGCAGGATCAGCCCCGCCGCCAGGAACCGCCAGCCGGCGAACAGCATCTGCGAGGCCGTGTCGGTCTTGGCGACATGCAGCAACGCATAGCCCACCTTCACCGCCGGAAAGGCGCTGCCCCACAGGAGGCAGCACAGCACGGCCATGCCGACGACGAAGCGGCGATCCTGGTAGAGGTTGGTCGGGGCGGAGGTCAAAAGGATACGCCTGGAAAAAGACATCGCCGCCCCACGCGAGCGGGGCGGCGATCGTTATGGGGGCTCTTCTAGGCCTCCGGCTCGCGACCTTCAACGCCCAAGCGCGCCCTCTCCCCTTGCGGGAGGGTGGCCGCCGAAGGCGGTCGGGTGAGGGGTTGAAGAGAGAGAGAGAGAGAGACCGCCGCGACAGCCTTACCGCCTCCGCGGCGGCTTGCGTCAGTGCGCCCCCTCATCCGTCATCCTTCGGATGACACCTTCTCCCGCAAGGGGAGAAGGAAACGCCTACCGCGACGAGACCTTCACCAGGTCCGCCGAAGCCAGCTTGGGCGCCTCATCGCCGACGGTCGCGCCGCCGTCGGCCAGCAGGTGGTCGATGCGGGCCTTCTGCGACTTGAACGAGGCCAGTTCCGAGCCGGCCAGGATGGTGCCCTGGGGAACCTTGGCGCCGATCGGATTGACCCGCTGGCCCTTCAGCCAGACCTCGTAGTGCAGGTGCGGACCAGTCGCCAGGCCGGTCGAGCCGACATAGGCCACCACCTGGCCCTGGCGGACGCGCATGCCCGGGCGGATGCCGGGGGCATAACGCGAGATGTGGCCGTAGCCGGTGTCCCACTGGCCCGAATGGCGGATGCGCAGCCAGTTGCCGTAGCCGGCCCAGCGGCGGGCCTCCAGCACCACGCCGTCGCCGGCGGCCAGGATCGGGGTGCCCGTCCCGGCCCCGAAGTCGACGCCCTTGTGGGCGCGGGTGTAGCCCAGCACCGGGTGCTTGCGCTGGCCGAAGGTCGAGGTGATCCGCGCCCCGTCCACCGGCGTGCGCAGCAGGAAGCCTTTGATGTTCTTGCCCAGCTCGTCGAAGAACTGGCTCTTGCCGTCCGGATCGCCCTTGCGGTCGAAGGCGTAGAACTTCTGGCCCTTGACCTCGGCGTATTCCAGGTCGCCGGCCTCGATGGTGCGGCCGCTCTCGGTGACCTTGCGGTCGAACACCAGGCAGAAGCGGTCGCCTTCCTTGATGTCGCGCGAGAAGTCGATCTTGTGCGAGAACAGCTTGGCCGCCTGGCTGATGATCGCCGGCGTGCCGCCGACATTGGCCACGCTCTCGTAGAACGAGCCGTTCATTTCCCCACAAGCGACTTTCTGCTCGTCGCGCACCTTCTCCTCCAGTTCGCGCAGGCGCAGGGCCCCGTCGAAGGTGCGCGAGACGGTCAGGGTCGACGACGGGCTGGCCCGCATGGAGAGGCCCACCAGGCGGGCCGGGCCGCGCTGGCCGCCGCGACGCTGGGCGATGGCGGCCTCGAAGGCCATGCCGGCCTTGATGTTGACGGTGTCGATCGCGCCTTGCAGCACCGAGACGACCTGCTTGGCCTCCTCGGGGGCGACGCCGGCGCGCTGAACGGCGCCTTGCAGGGTCTCGCCCGGGCGCACCTTGACCGCGACGTTCTCGGGACGCTCGAAACCGGGCTGGGCCTCGGCGCTGGCGAAGGCGACGTGCTGCAGGGCGACCAGGGCCGCGGGATCCAGCGCCGCCTTCTCCGTACGCGGAGTCCTGACGTCGTCGGCGGTCAGCTTCCAGCCCACGCCCAACGCGGCCAGGCCGGCGACGGCGGTGAAAATCCTCGGCGCCCAGCGTGTCGCGCTGCGTCGCGGATCAAATTCCTGCATCGTGCCCCCGTCGGTGCGATGCCGCGCAAATCAAATGACACGGCCGGGAAGCCCCCCAGCGGTCGTTCGGCCCGGACCATGCTCAGACATGCTCTCGGCGGCAAGGACTATTCGGCGCTTCGGCCAATTTGTCACGGCATGGTTAACATCCGTTAACAGCCGAAACGCAACCCCATGATCCCAATAAGAAAACGCCCACCGTTTCCGGTGGGCGTCTTGGGTAGGCTGACTGAAACTCGGGAGACCTTAGGCCGCGTTGACCTGTTCGTTCGGGTCGCGCAGCACGTAGCCGCGGCCCCAGACCGTCTCGATGTGGTGCTTGCCGTGCGCCGAAGCGGCCAGCTTCTTGCGCAGCTTGCAGATGAACACGTCGATGATCTTCAGCTCGGGCTCGTCCATGCCGCCGTACAGGTGGTTCAGGAACATTTCCTTGGTCAGGGTCGTGCCCTTGCGCAGGGAGAGCAGCTCGAGCATCTGATATTCCTTGCCGGTCAGATGCACGCGGTTGCCGTTCACTTCGACGGTCTTGGCGTCGAGGTTGACGATGATGTCGCCGGTCTTGATGACCGATTGGGCGTGACCCTTCGAACGACGGACCACCGCGTGGATGCGGGCGATCATCTCGTCCTTGTGGAACGGCTTGGTCATGTAGTCGTCGGCGCCGCCCGAGAAGGTCTTCACCTTCGTGTCGATTTCCGACGAGCCCGACAGGATCATGATCGGGGTGTTGATCTTCGCGACCCGCAGGGTGCGCAGAACATCGATGCCGCTCATGTCGGGAAGATTGAGATCGAGCAGGATGAGATCGTAGTCGTAGATCTTGCCCAGATCGACGCCTTCCTCACCAAGATCCGTCGTATAGACGTTGAAGCCTTCAGACTTCAGCATCAGTTCGATGGTCTGCGCCGTCGCGCTGTCATCCTCGATCAACAGTACGCGCATGAGCCCCTCCACGCCAAATCTGGCGTATTCGAACGTCTTAGGCGGAGAGCCGCCGGTCAAACCCTTCGGCCACTTTGCCGGAGAGTTAATTTAAGACTGGTTAATGGTGAATGTCTCTGTTGGCTGAATGGTTAATCTGATTTGCGAATCGGGTGCAAGCGGCTCTCGCCCCCTTGGTCACATTGGTCGCACGCGTCGCAGGCGGCGCTTTTGGACGCCCTTCCGGTCGCTCGAAATCGCCAGGATCCGTGCCCTGAAAGCGGTCCGAACGACGTTACCGCGTTAAGGCCATGCCCGGCGCCGTTCGCACCTGAGGCGGAATTGCGGCGTTCCGTCGCGGGAATTTGAACGCCATTCTCGCGCTTTGCGGGTGTCGTCCCGATCGCCGAAGCTCGGCCTTTCGGTTGGAGCCGCGACGCCCGGCCGCAGGGCTCAGGCCGGGTTGTCGCCCGCCAGCCAACCCGCCGCCCGCAGCTTGGCCACCGAGGCGCGGCTGACGGGCGCGGTTTCGCCATCCACCAGCCTCAGGCGCAGGTTGCGGCCGTCGCGCTCGACGCCGGCGATCGCGCGCCGCGCCACCCACCACGAGCGATGGACCTGCAGTCCCTCGACGCTCGCCAGGCCCGTCGTCACCCGCGCCAGGGGGCCCATCTCCAGCCGCGATCCGTATTCGGTCCGGATCCGGACATAGTGGTCCTCCATCCTCAGATAGAGGACGGCGCCGGGATCGAGCGCCACGGCGGGGGCGTCGGCCGGGACCAGCCCCTCGCGCGCGGGCGTACGCGTGCGGGCGAGCGCCTGGGGGCGCACGCGTATGAAGTAGTAGGCCAGCACCAGCGTGGTCGCGATGGCCACGCACTGGCCGTACCATTCCAGCGGCGACACGGCATGGGCGATCCCCGGCCAGAGGGCGATGGCGACCACGCGCAGCGGCGCGCCCTGCAGCAGGCTGCCGACCAGGACGACCGGCGGGATCATCGTCCAGTCCGGCCAGCCCAGCCGCCGCACCCCTGCCCCCGCCAGCCGCGCCAGGCCGCCGAACAGCAGCATCCCGCACGCCAGGCTGCCGACCCAGTAGGCGATCCTCAAGCCCGGCCCACCGTTGAAGAAGCTGCCGAACGGCCCCATCAGCCCCAGCAGCACCCCGATCCCCACGGCCACGCCCAGATCGACCGCCCATTCACGGGCGGTCCCCAGCAGCGGCGGATCGGAAACGCGGGCGATCATGAAACGAGGTATAGAGCGCCGTTACGCGGAGTCGCCAGCCCCGCCCATTCGCCGTCTCGCGAACCCGTTCGCCCATTCGCGCAGGAGCACTGGCGACGGCCCGGAACGCGCCTCACAGCGGTGGCGTCGTCATTCGCTGAAGGACCGCCATGTCGCTCCGCCATGTCTTCGCCGCCGCTCTGCTGGCGGCCGCCATTTCGTCACCCGCCCTTCCCTCGAAGGCCCTCGCCGCCAACGCCGGCTTCATCGTGCTGCAGGAGCCTCGCCCCGACGGCCAGGCGCCGGTCGAGGTCGGGGTCTGGTATCCCGCCGACGCCAAGCCCGCCTTCATGGCGCTGGGCAGCTGGGGCCACACCGTCGCCGCCGGCGCGCCGGTGGTGGGCGAGCACCTGCCGCTGATCGTCATGTCGCACGGCAACGGCGGCTTCTTCGGCGGCCATGCCGACACCGCCCAGGCCCTGGCCGAGGCCGGGTTCGTGGTCGCCGCCCTCACCCATCCCGGCGACAACTACAAGGACCAGAGCCGCGCCACAGCCATGTCGGACCGGCCCGCCGCCCTGTCGGCCCTGATCGGCTGGATGCTGGAAAGCTCGCCGCTGAAGGCCAGGATCGATCCCGACGAGGTCGGGGCGTTCGGCTTCTCGTCGGGCGGCTTCACGGTGCTGGCGGCGGCCGGCGGCGAACCGCACTTGTCGCGCGTGCCCGTCCACTGCCTGGCCCATCCGGCCAATTTCGACTGCAAGCTGACCGCGGGCCATCCGATCCCGGCCGGGGCGCTGACGGCCCGGTGGGTCCACGACGACCGCATCAAGGCGGTGGTCTCGGCCGCGCCGGCCCTAGGCTTCACCTTCGGCAAGGACGGATTGAAGGGGATCACCGCGCCCGTGCAGCTGTGGAAGGCCGCCGACGACGAGATCCTGCCCGGCGACGAATACGCCGAGGCCGTGCACCGCGACCTGAACCGTCCGCACGACTACCATGTCGTCCCGGGGGCGCGGCACTTCGACTTCCTGACGCCCTGCAACGCCGCGCCGCCGGCGAACCTGGCCCATCTGTGCGCCAGCGCCCCGGGCTTCGACCGCGTGGCCTTCCACCGCGACTTCAACGCCGCCGTCACGCGCTTCTTCACCGACCAATTGGTCGCACCCAAAGACGTCGCGCCCAGGCGCTGATTTCATACCTGGTTAACCACGTTGCCCGACTGTGGCGACACGGAGGCAATGGCCAAGTTCGGCGCCGCCGTGGGGTTTCGGGGTCCAGCTTGCGCAGTCTTATCGCCGCCGTCGAACGTATCGATCCTTTGAGCGTCTATGGCCGCGTGGCCGCCGTGAACGGCCTGCTGATCGAGGCCCGCGGCGGCCTGACCCGGCTGGCGGTCGGCGCCCGCGTCGAGATCGGCCGGATGGGCGAGAAGCCGTTGCCGGCCGAGGTCGTCGGCTTCCGCGAGACCCGCGCCCTGCTGATGCCCTTCGGCCCCGTCGAGGGCGTGGCGCCGGGCGCGGAGATCCGCATCGTGCCCGAAGGCGCCGTGGTCCGCCCGACCAAGGCGTGGCTGGGCCGGATCATCAACGCCTTCGGGGAGCCCATCGACGGCCTCGGCCCGCTGCCGCAGGGCGAAGTCCCCTATCCGCTGAAGACCCCGCCGCCGCCGGCCCACGCCCGCGGCCGGGTGGGCGAGCGCCTGGATCTGGGCGTGCGCTCGATGAACGTCTTCACCACCACCTGCCGGGGCCAGCGCCTGGGCATCTTCGCCGGCTCGGGGGTCGGCAAGTCGGTGCTGCTGTCGATGCTGGCCAAGGAGGCCACCTGCGACGCGGTCGTCGTCGGCCTGATCGGCGAGCGGGGCCGCGAGGTCCGCGAGTTCGTGGAAGAGACCCTGGGCGAGGAAGGCCTGCGTCGCGCCGTCGTGGTGGTCGCCACCTCGGACGAGCCGGCCCTGACCCGCCGCCAGGCCGCCTACATGACCCTGGCGATCAGCGAGTACATGCGCGACCAGGATCAAGAAGTCCTGTGCCTGATGGACTCGGTCACCCGCTTCGCCATGGCCCAGCGCGAGATCGGCCTGGCCGCCGGCGAGCCGCCAACCACCAAGGGCTATACGCCCACCGTCTTCACCGAGCTGCCCAAGCTCTTGGAACGCGCCGGTCCCGGCCCGATCCGCCCCGACGGCACCACGGCCGCTCCCATCACCGCTCTCTTCACCGTGCTGGTCGACGGCGACGACCACAACGAGCCGATCGCCGACGCCACGCGCGGCATCCTGGACGGCCACATCGTCATGGAGCGGGCCATCGCCGAGCGCGGCCGCTTCCCGGCCATCAACGTGCTGAAGTCGATCAGCCGGACCATGCCGGGCTGTCAGCACCCGCACGAGCGCGACATCGTCAAGGGCGCGCGCCAGGTGATGGCCGCCTACGCCAACATGGAAGAACTGATCCGGATCGGCGCCTATCGCGCCGGAGCCGACCCTGTCGTCGACCGCGCGATCCGCCTGAACCCGGCGATCGAAGCTTTCCTTAGCCAGGATAAGGAAGAAGCAACCAGTCTGGACGACTCTTTCGGTTACCTGGGGCAGATCCTGGCGAGTGAGTACTGATGACCAAGTGGGCCGCCTCGCTGATCCGCATCTCGAACCACGAGGTCGAGACGCTGCAGAAACGCCTCGCCGAGATCACCGAGCGCCGCATGGCGGCCGAAATGCGCATCACCATGCTGGACGCCGAGGCCGAGGCCGAAGCCAAGAACGCCGAGGGCGACGCATCGGCCGGCTGGTACATGATCGGCTATCGCGAGGGCTACAAGCGCCGCAAGGCCGACATGCTGGTGCAGGTCGAGCAGTGCCAGCAGGAGGAGATCGGCGCCCGTGACGCCCTGTCCGAGGCCTTCGAGAACCTCAAGAAATACGAGCACGTCGCCGAGCAGGCCAAGGTGCTGGCCGCCAAGAAGCTGGGTGCCTACGAATCCGCCCAGCTGGACGAGCTGAGCATCCGCCGCGCCGCCGTCGGCGGCCGCTGAGCGCGATCCGGGCGCATACACGAAATCTCAAGCGGCCCGCGACAAGGTGTCCGCATGACACCCGCCCGGACCATGGCGCCGACCAAGGCCAACGCCAAGCTGGCCGCCCTGGTCTGCGCCTATGTCTGCGGCCTGGGCTACAGCCTGTTCCTGGCGGGGGCCACTCACAACATTCCGACGATCTGGACCGCCAACGCGGTGGCGATCGCCGCCTTCATGGTCCTGAACCGGCGCCAGGCCCTCGCCTTCATGCTGGTCACCGGCGCGCTGCACGCGACGCTGGAGCTGACGATCGGCACCTCGGCGCGGTTCGTGATCCTGGTCACCGTGCTGGACACCCTCCAGACGGCGGGCACGGCCGCCCTGCTGCGCTGGATGCGCGTGCCCACCCGCGTGCGTGATCCGCGAAACCTGTTCACGATCGTCGTCTCCGCCTCGGCCCTGACCGCGATCGGCGCGATCCTGGTCAACGGTCTGATCGCGATCAGCGGCGGCCATGCCTTCTTCCGGCGCTGGGACGACTGGACGACCTCCAACGTGCTGGGCGTCGCCGTCGTCCTGCCCGTGGCCCTGATCCTGATGGACCGCCGCCATCGCGAAGGCTTCCACGTCCGCCCGCTGGAGGCCGCCGCCACTCTGCTGCTGGTGATCGCCACCTCGTCCTGGGTGTTCTTCGACGACGCGACGCCGCAGGTGCTGCTGTTCGCCCCGGCCCTGCTGGCGGCGTTCCGGGGCGGGCCGCGGGCGGTGGCGGTGGTCGTCACCACCTCGCTGGCCGTGGCCATCCCGGCCGTGCTGCATCGCACGGGCCTCGACATCAAGGTGGCCCTGTCGCCGCTGCGCCACGCCCTCATCTTCCACGTCGTGCTGTACGCGGTCAGCTTCGTGGCCGCCCTGGCCCTGAGCCGCCAGGCGCGCCTGCAGGCGCTGCTGCTGCGCCGCCAGTCGGCCGCCCGCGCCGCCCAGAACCGCGCCCTGGCCGCCAGCCAGGCCAAGTCCGACTTCCTGGCCACGATCAGCCACGAGATCCGCACCCCGCTGAACAGCATCCTGGGCTTCGCGGCCCTGGTCGCCGACGACCCGAACCTGTCGCCCGAGAACCGCCGCCGCCTGGATCTGGTCGGTCGCGCCGGCCATTCCCTGGCCGAGATCGTCGGCGACCTGCTGGACTTCGCCAAGGTCGAGGCCGGACGCCTGGACCTGACCCTGACGCCGACCTCGCCGGCCGCCCTGCTGCGCGACGCCGTCGCCATCCTGGCTCCCGAGGCCGCCGCCAAGGGCCTGTATCTGCGCACGGTGTTCGCGGCCGAGAGCGAGGGCGAAGCCGAAGGCGACGTCGACGAGCCGCTGGCCCTGGACGAGACCCGCCTGCGCCAGGTGCTGATGAATCTCTTGGCCAACGCCCTGAAGTTCACCGCCCACGGCGGGGTCACCGTCAAGCTGACCGCCGGCCCGGCACCAGGCGCCCTGCGGTTCGAGGTCATCGACACCGGCATCGGCATCGCGCCCGAGGTGCAGGCCCGTCTGTTCCAGCGCTTCTCGCAGGCCGACAGCTCGATCAGCCGCAGCTACGGCGGCACGGGCCTGGGCCTGGCGATCAGCAAGGCGCTGGTCACCCGCATGGGCGGCGCGATCGGCGTCGAGAGCCAGCTGGGCCAAGGCGCGCGCTTCTGGATCACCCTGACCGCCGAGCCCGCCGCCGTCCCGGCGCCGGCCGCCCTTCCTGCTCCGGAGACCGCGACTGAGCGCGCCGCCCGGGTGTTGCTGGTCGACGACCATCCGATGAACCGCGAGCTGGGCAAGGCCCTGCTGACTCTGGCCGGCTGCGAGACGATCACCGCCGACGACGGCGTCCAGGCGTTGCGGGCCGTCCAGGCCGACGATTTCGACCTCGTCCTGATGGACGTCCACATGCCGGGCATGGACGGCTTGGCCGCCGCCCGCGCCATTCGCGCCCTGCCCGGTCCCGTCGCCGCCATCCCGATCGTCGCGCTCAGCGCCGACGTCCTGCCCGAGCAGATCGCCCGCTGCCGTGCGGCCGGCATGGACGGCCACGTCGCCAAGCCGATCCGTCGCGAGGACCTGATCGCCGCCGTCGCCCGCGCCCTGCAAGGCGCCGCCGAGCCGCCGGCCGCCGCGAACGCCTCCTAGGGCTTGGCGAAATAGGCCTGCAGCCGCGCGGCCTCGGCCGGGGTGATGGCCATCACCGCCCCGTGCTTGGGATTGGCGAAGTTCGTCGCCTTCATCGGCGAGCCGGGCTCGTTGAAGCGGCCCAGGTTCTTGAAGTGGACGAAGTCGGTGGTCTCCGAGAAGCCCATGTTGTTCTTCGGCTTGGCCCCGAACACGTCGTACATCAGCACGTAGGTCCCCGCGCCATGGCGGCGCCACAGGTTCGGGGCCTCGGTGCTGACGGTCTCGGGATCGACCTTGGCCGGGTCGAAGACATAGCCGACATTGGCACGGTCCGAGATCGCCTGCTTCAGATAGCCCGGCTTGTCGTGAGCCACGTAGAACAGGTGGTATTTGTCGCCCACCTTGGTGATGTCGCCGTCGATCGCGGCCTTGCCGGCCACCGGATAGTCGAACAGCGCCTTGGGCGCGCTGGTCAAAGTGGTGAAGGCCGGATCGGCGTACGAATAGACCAGCGAGGCCGGCTCGTCGCGGAACCGGGTGGTGAAATAGACCATCAGCTTCCGGGCCGCCGGGTCCCAGATCGTCTCCGGCGCCCAGGCGGCGCTGCGGTCCTCGTCCTTGTCGAACAGCTGGCCGACCGGGACCCGCGCGTGGGTCCAGTGGATCAGGTCGTAGGACCGCATCAGGATCAGGTTCTTGTTGTTGCCCCAGCCATAGGGGACCTGCGGCCGCTCCCACTGCGTCTCGCGCAGCCCCGCTTCCTTGGCGAAGATGTGCAGGTCGGTCATGGCCATGTAGAAGGCCCCGTCCGGGCCGCGCATGATGTGCGGGTCGCGCACGCCTTTCTGCTGGGCCAGCTGGACGCCGGTGAAGATCGGCTCGCCGCCGTTGACGTCGGTGAAGGTGTAGCCATCGCGCGAGGTGGCGAAATAGACCGCGTGGGTCTCGTCCTTGAAGTAGACGAAGAGGTAGGCCGTTTGGGCCTTGTCGGCCGGGACGGCGGCGACGCGGCCCGGCAGCTTGTCGACCAGCTCCAGGGTCTTGGGCGCAGCCATCGCCGGAGCAGCGAAAGCCAGCAGGGCGATGATGGCGGCGACGGTCGCTTTCAGCAGGCGCTTCATGTTGGCCTCCCCCACTTCACCGGATTCAGGCCGATCACCGTCACCGAGTGCGGCGGCAACTCCAGGCTGGCCGAGCTGCCCGTCCCGCCATTTCCTCCATTGGCAGCCTTGATCACCGCCGCCTGCGGCTTGACCCGGTTCGGCGCGGCGAAGGTGTTGAACGCGCCCATGTCGTCGGCCGCCAGGGTGTCGCCCTTAGCGCCCTTGAAGGTGAAGCCCGCCACCGTCGGGGCGATCTTCAGCGGCTGGCGCGGATCCAGGTTGGTGAACGACAGCCACAGCTTGCCGTCCTTGCCGATCGCCCCGATGGCGTCCAGCCGCGGCAGGGCGATGTCGCCCTCCTGATAGGTTCCGGCGTCGTAGGCCAGCGGCACGACCTTGGCGTCCTGGAAGGCCGTGTACATCCTGAACACGTGATAGGTCGGCGTCAGCAGCATCTTGTCGCCGTCGGTCAGGATCATCGACTGCAGCACGTTGATGGTCTGGGCGATGTTGGCGCCCTTCACCCGATCGGCGTGGCGGGCGAAGATGTTGAGGTTCAGGGCCGCGACGATGGCGTCGCGCTGGCTGCTCTGCTGATACAGCGACGAGCCCGGCGCGCCCTCCTCGACCTTGAACCAGGTCCCCCACTCGTCGACGTACAGCCCGACCTTCTTGTCGGGATCGTACTTGTCCATGATCGCCGAATGCTTGCTGACCAGTTCCTCCATCCACAGGGTGGACTTCAGCAGCTCGGCATATTGATGCGCGTCGAAGCCCGTGGCGCGCTCGGGCTTCTTGGGCCAGGTGTAGCTGTGCAGCGACAGCCCATCGATGTCCCAGCTGTAGATCTTCTTGCTCCACGACTGCATGACCGTCTCGGTCCAGCCGTAGTCGTCGCGGTCGGCGCCGACCGCGATCTTCAGCATCTTGTCCGGTCCGCTCTTCTGGGCCGGGTTGAAGTTCTTGGTGAAGGTCGCGAACTGCCGCATCTCCTTGGCGTAGTCGCTGGCCGTCATCGAGCCGCCGCAGCCCCAGCTCTCGTTGCCGAGGCCCACCATGGCCACCTTGAACGGCTTCTCGCGGCCGTTCGCCGTCCGCAGCTTGCCCAGCTCGCTGGGCTTGTCGGTGGTCATATATTCCAGCCACTCGGCCGCCTCGCGCGGCGCGCCCGAGCCGACATTGACCGAGACATAGGCCTCGGCCCCGATCTGGTCGACGAAGTCCATGAACTCGTGCGTGCCGAACTGGTTGGACTCCAGCACCCCGCCCCAGCTGGAATTGGTCGTCGTCGGGCGGTTCTTCCCGACGCCGTCCCGCCAGTGATATTCGTCGGCGTAGCAGCCGCCAGGCCAGCGGACATTGGCCACCTTGATCGCCTTCAGGGCCGCCACGACGTCGTTGCGGATGCCGCGCGTGTTGGGGATTCTGGAGTCCGGACCGACCCAGATTCCCTCATAGACGCCCCGGCCCAGGTGCTCGGAGAATTGTCCGAGTATATTGCGCTCGATGACGGCGCCAGGCTTGCCGGCGTCCACCGAGACGGCGACGTCGGGCGTGGCGGCCTGGGCGGAAGCGCCTATCGACAAGGCGAGCGCCAGCGACGCGGCGAACCAAAGCGGCTTCATGACGATTTCCGACCCCGAGCGTAATTTGTCTGATTATTAGAAGCGTAGACCTGGGCCTCCCAACCTTGTCAAGGTCGGCCGGGGTCGCGCGGGGGTCCTGCCGCCGCGCATTACGCCGAGTTCACTTCCCTCGCTACACCCGTAGCGCTACACCTGTAGCGACGCACTTGCAGCGACACACTGGCGAACAGTGAGCGGAGGCCGCCTTGATCGACACCCTGCCCCGGCGCGAACGCGAGGTCTTCGAAACCCTGTGCCGGCTGGAGGCCGGGACCACGGCCGAGGTCCGCGCCGCCCTGTCGGACCCGCTCAGCGACTCGGCCGTGCGCACCATGCTCTCGCGCCTCGAAGCCAAGGGCCTGATCGAGCGGACCAGCGGCCCCGAGGGCGTCCGCTACCGTCCGGCCCAGGAGACCGAAACCGTCGCCGTCGGCGCCCTGCGGCGGGTGATCGACACCTTCTTCGCCGGCTCGGCCGCCAGCGCCGCCAGCGCCCTCCTGGGCATGGGCGAGCGCCTGACGCCCGATGAAGCCGCCGCCCTCGAGGCGATGATCGACAAAGCAGTCGAGGCCGGGGCCGTCGCGACCGGGAAGGACAAGGCGTGACCTGGACCCTGCTGTTCTCGCTGCTGGTCAAGTCCAGCCTCGTCGCCGGTGCCGGCCTGGTCTCCGCCCGCTTCCTGACCCGCCGGCCGGTCGAGCGCGTCGACATCCTGCGCGCCACGGTCTGCGTGCTGCTGGCCCTGCCGGCGATCATGAACATGCTGCCGCCGATCGAGCTGGCCTTGCTGCCGCCCTTGCCGACGGAGCCCGTCGTCGCGCCCCTGGCCGGCGCGCTTTCCGCGCCCATCGCCGCGCCGCCCTGGTGGACGACGCCGGGCGCGATGATTGGCGGCGCGTGGCTGCTGGGCGCGGCGCTGATCGGCGGCCGCCTGGCGCTGGGCCTGCGGACCCTGGAGCGCTGGACCCGCAAGGGCCAGCCGGTGACCGACCCCGCCTGGCTGGCCCCGATCGAGGACCTGCCGCCCGTCGACCGTCCCGGCCTGGTGGCCAGCGACCGCGTCGCCGGTCCGCTCAGCTGGGGCGTGGCGCCCGGAACCATCCTGCTGGATCCGGCCACCCTGGCCGAGCCGCAGACCGCTCCCGCCATCATGGCCCACGAGCTGGCCCACCTGCGCCGCCACGACTGGATCTTCCTGATCCTGTCGCGCGCGGTCTTGGCCATCTTCTGGTTCAACCCGCTGGTCTGGCGGCTGCACGCGGTGCTGGCCCAGCGCGCCGAGGAGGCCGCCGACGCCGACGCCATCGGCCAGGTCGACCGCGCGCTCTACGCCCGCACCCTGGTGCGCCTGGCCGCTGCGCCCGCCCTGCTCGGCGCCTCCAGGGAGTCCCGAGGGAAGCCCTGGCGATGGCCGCCGACTCCAAGACGCTGAAGACGAGGATCGCCCGCATCATGACCGACACGCCCGAACGCCGCCGCCCCCTGACCGTGGGCCTGACCGTCGCCGCCCTGGCCATCGTCGCCACGCCCCTGGCCGCCTTCGGCCTGAGCCGCCAGATCGCCCCCGTCGCGCCGGTCCCGCCCGCGCCGCCCGCCGCGGTCGCCAGCAGCCCCCTGCCGCCGGCGCCGCCAGCGCCCCCGCGGCGATCTCGGAAGCCGCGCCGGCCGCCGAAGCCGCCGAACCGGCTCCGCCGGCTCCCCCGCCCCACCGGCCCCCGCCGCCAATGCGGCCGACACCTATGACCGGATCCAGGCGCGGGCCCAGGCCGACTGGAACCAGGCCCAGGCGCGCGCCGACGCCGAATGGGCCAAGGCCCAGGCGGACGCCGCCCGCGTCAACGCCGCCGAGATCCGCCGCCAGATCGAGGCCCATCGCGGCGAGATCGAGATGGCCGCCCGTCTGGCCCGGCGCCAAGCCGAGCGGGCCCAGCTCTCGGCCGAGAACGCCCGCCGCATCGGCGAACAGGCGCGCCTGGCCGGTGAACGCGCGCGCCAGGAGGGCGAACGCGCCCGCGTCCTGGCCACCAGGCAGGCCCGTGTCGACATGGCCAGGGGCGCCGAGCAGATGCGCGGCGGAGCCCGCCAGATGCGCGAGGAAGCCGCCCGCCTGCGCGACCCGGCCTACCGCGCCCAGAAGATCCGGGAAAACAGCGCCCGCGGTAACACGGTCACCGACGCCGAGCTGATCGACCTCTCGCGCAAGCTGCCCGCCCAGGCCGACGACCTGGAGCGCCAGGCCGAGCACATGGCGGAACAGGCGCGGGACATGACCTGAGGCCGCCGGAGCCGCTGCCCGCCCAAAGCGCTCCGGTCGCACGATCGGGGCGCTTTTCGTTTGCCCGCCCAAACCCCGAAACGGGTAGCATTGCGATGTATTGTCGCGGAGGGCGAAAGAACAATTCGGATAACGGATTGGGTAATTTTTGACCCGACAAATGAACGCGCGTGCACAGGTCGACGGAAGGCGGGCGCCTTCCTTCGGGCCTGGGCTTAATCTCGTCATTTGGGATCAAACACTTGCGCCTCTCGGACCTTTCCATTTCCCGTAAGCTGATCCTGGCCTTCGCCTGTCTGGTGACGTTGAGCGTGGCCTCGTCGGGTTTCAGCATCTGGAAGATGCGCCAGGTGGCGCAGGCGGTTCAGTGGAACAATCATACCCAGGAGGTGCTGGCCGCCGCCGCGGCGGTCGGCGCGGCGATGGTCGACCAGGAGACCGGGGTGCGCGGCTATCTGATCGCCGGCGACGACGGCTTCCTCGAGCCGTACAAGAACGGCCGCGCCGCCTATGCCGAGGCCTTCGGCAAGCTCAAGACCCTGACCGCCGACAACGCCGCCCAGCAGACGCGGATCGCCGCCCTGGGCGCTTCGGCCGAGGGCTGGATGGGCAAGGTGGCCGAGGTCGAGATCGCGGCCATGCACGAGCCGGCGACGGTGGAGCACGCGCGCGAGATGGAACGCTCGCGCGCCGGCAAGACCTACATGGACAAGGTCCGCGGCGCGCTCGGCGAGATCAAGGGCGCGGAGACCGAACTGCTGGTCCAGCGCGCCGAGCGGCAGAACCGCGACCAGACGCAGGCCCAGCTCACCCTGATCGTCGGCGGCCTGGCGGGCGTCCTGGCGGCCGTGGGCATGGCCTGGATCCTGAGCCGCGCGATCGCCACGCCGATCAACGGCCTGGACCGCGCGATGCAGCGCCTGGCCGCCGGCGATCTGGACGCCGAGGCGCCCGGCCGCGAACGCCGCGACGAACTGGGCGCCATGGCGCGCACCGTCCAGACCTTCAAGGACGCCGCCATCGAGAAGCTGCGTCTGCAGGACGCCGCCGCCGAGCTGGACCGAACCGCCGAGGGCGAGCGCCAGCGCAACGAGGCGGCCAAGGCCGAGTCGGCCCGCCAGCAGCAGATCGTGGTCGACGGCGTGGCCTCCGGGCTGGAGAAGCTGGCGGCGGGCGACCTAGTCTATCGCATCGAGACCCCGTTCTCGGCCGAGTACGAGAAGCTGCGCACCGACTTCAACGCGGCCATGGTCCAGCTGCAGGAGACGATGAAGATCGTCACCGCCAAGGTCGACGGCATGCGCTCGGGCGCCCATGAGATCAGCCACGCCGCCGACGACCTGTCGCGGCGTACCGAACAGCAGGCCGCCAGCCTAGAAGAGACGGCCGCGGCGCTGGACCAGATCACCGCCACCGTCCGCAAGACCTCGGAGGGCGCCAACCACGCGCGCAACGTCGTCACCTCGGCCAAGTCGGACGCCGAGCACTCGGGTGAGGTCGTGCGCAAGGCGGTCGGCGCCATGAGCCAGATCGAAAGCTCGTCCAGCCAGATCAGCCAGATCATCGGGGTGATCGACGAGATCGCCTTCCAGACCAATCTCCTGGCCTTGAACGCCGGCGTCGAGGCCGCCCGCGCCGGTGAAAGCGGACGAGGCTTCGCGGTCGTCGCGCAAGAGGTGCGGGCCCTGGCCCAGCGCTCTGCCGACGCCGCCAAGGAGATCAAGGCGCTGATCTCGACCTCGACCCAGCAGGTCGAGGAAGGCGTCAGCCTGGTCGGCCAGACGGGTGAGGCCCTGGCCCGCATCCTCACCCAGGTGGGCGACATCACCGTCATCGTCAGCGAGATCGCCGCCTCGGCCCAGGAGCAGTCGACCGGCCTGCAGCAGGTCAACGCCACGGTGAACCAGATGGACCAGGTCACCCAGCAGAATGCGGCGATGGTCGAGCAATCGACCGCCGCCAGCCATTCGCTGAACCAGGAAGCCATGGACCTGGCCGGGCTGGTCGGCCGCTTCCGCGTCGATCAGCGCGCGGCCGCCGCCGCGCCCGCCTCGACCGCGCCCAAGTCCCGCGCCGCTCCGGCGATGAAGACGCTGGCGCGCGCCGGCCAGGGGGGCGCCGTGCGGAAGTCCGAAGTCGACACCTGGGAAGAATTCTGACCACGACCCGACGCCGAAACGAAAACGCCCCGGTCCTGCGACCGGGGCGTCTTTGTTTCTGGAGGGCTCTTCGCCGGGCCGAGGGCCGGACTTACGAGTCCAGGAAGCTCCGCAGCTTCCGCGACCGCGACGGGTGCTTCAGCTTGCGCAGCGCCTTGGCCTCGATCTGGCGGATGCGTTCGCGGGTGACCGAGAACTGCTGGCCGACTTCTTCCAGCGTGTGGTCGGTGTTCATGCCGATGCCGAAGCGCATGCGCAGCACGCGCTCTTCACGCGGGGTCAGCGAGGCCAGCACGCGGGTAGTGGTTTCGCGCAGGTTGCTCTGAATGGCCGCATCGATCGGCAGGATGGCGTTCTTGTCCTCGATGAAGTCGCCCAGGTGGCTATCTTCCTCGTCGCCGATCGGCGTTTCGAGGCTGATCGGCTCCTTGGCGATCTTCAGGACCTTGCGGACCTTTTCCAGCGGCATGGCCAGCTTTTCGGCCAGCTCTTCCGGGGTCGGCTCGCGGCCGATCTCGTGCAGCATCTGGCGCGACGTGCGGACGATCTTGTTGATCGTCTCGATCATGTGCACCGGGATGCGGATGGTCCGCGCCTGGTCGGCGATCGAGCGGGTGATCGCCTGACGGATCCACCAGGTGGCGTAGGTCGAGAACTTGTAGCCGCGACGGTACTCGAACTTGTCGACGGCCTTCATCAGGCCGATGTTGCCTTCCTGGATCAGGTCCAGGAACTGCAGGCCGCGGTTGGTGTACTTCTTGGCGATCGAGATCACGAGGCGCAGGTTGGCCTCGACCATTTCCTTCTTGGCCTGACGGGCCTCGCGCTCGCCCTTCTGCACGGTCTGGACGATGCGGCGGTAGTCGTCGATCGGCACGCCGGTCTCGGTGGCCAGGGCGGCGATCTCGCCGCGGATGTCCGTGACCGACTGGCTGTCGTTCTCGACGAACTTGGTCCAGCGCACGCCCATGCCCTTGACCTGCTCGGCCCAGGTCGGGTTCAGCTCGGAGCCGAAATAGGCCTTCAGGAACTCGCCGCGGCTGATGCCGTAGCTGTCGGCCAGGCGCAGAAGGCGACCTTCCAGGCCGATCAGGCGCTTGTTGATCGCGTAGAGCTGCTCGACCAGCGCCTCGATGCGGTTGTTGTTCAGCTTCAGCGTCTTCAAGTGCTGGATGATCGTCGCCGACAGGCCTTCATAGGCCTTGCGGTCGGCGTCGCTCAGGTCCTCGCCCTTCAGGCGGCTGCCGACCAGCTTGTCCTGCAGCTTGCGGAAGCTTTCGAACTCGCTGGCGATGGCGTCCAGGATGGCCATCACGCCTTCGCGCAGCTCGCCTTCCATGGCGCTGACGGTCGGACCGGCGCCATCGTCGAAGTCGTCGTCGTCCTCGCCCTCGGCGCCTTCCGGCTTGGCCTCGCCGGCCTCGTCGTCGACGGGCTCGGCCGGCTCGGCGTCATCCTCGGCGGCCGGCTGGGCGGCCACGCCGTTGATGGCGGCGTAGGTGCCTTCCAGGTCGATGACTTCACGCAGCAGGATGCGGCCGGTGCCCAGTTCCTCGCGCCACACCATGATGGCTTCGAAGGTCAGGGCCGACTCGCAAAGGCCGCGGATCATCGTGTCGCGGCCGGCCTCGATGCGCTTGGCGATGGCGATTTCGCCCTCGCGCGACAGCAGCTCCACCGAGCCCATCTCGCGCAGGTACATGCGCACGGGGTCGTCGGTGCGGTCGTAGGCGGCCGGCTTGTCGCTGGTGATGACGGCCGTGCTCTCGTCGCGGGTCGCGACCTCGCCGCCCTCGGAGCCTTCGGCGTCCTCTTCGGCCTCGACGACGTTGACGCCCATCTCGCTGAGCATGGCCAGCGTGTCTTCGATGGCGTCCGGGCTGACTTCCTCGGACGGCAGCACCTTGTTCAGCTCGTCCATCGTGACGTAGCCGCGGGCTTTCGCCTGCTTGATGAACTTCTTGACGCCAGCGTCGGTCAGGTCGAGCAGCGGACCATCACCACCGGTGGCTTCTGGCGCTTCCGTCTCGGCCGAGGAATTGTTGCTCATCAAGCTCTCCGAAATCGACACCGCCGGGCTCTGCAAGAGCGGCGCCGAGAAAATCCGTTTCGAAAAGGCGCTGCCTATTCGGTCGGCGCCTTTATTCAGCGCGCTCCCAAGGATCACGTTCCCGTCAGAAGTCGCCTAGCGCGCCCTTTTCGCCATGTGCGAACGCTCCGCGGGAAACCCGGCGGAGGCCGTAAGGCGTGGGCGCGGCCTGGCGTCTTCCCTGATCGGGTCGACGACCGCTGGGGACCTGGGGCGGCAACGAGGGTGACATCTTGTTTCGATATAGGGCGCGCGCTCCGGCGGCCCGAGTGATGTCAGTCAGCTGCTTGGCAGTTCCTTGAGTCGGCATGTGGCTTTGGGTGACGCCGGTGTCAAGATGGGACGGCCCTGTTACCGCAAAGATTTGCAGCTCCTTTTCCTCGCCGCTTCGCTCTTTTCCCGCCTCCCCGGCGAAAGCCGGGGCCTAGATTCAGCCTGAGCGACTTGGATGGATGCGCCCTCGCGCGGCGGCAGAATGACCAACGCCCTGGGTTCGACCTGGGCCCCGGCTTTCGCCGGGGAAGCGGATGTGGGAGCCGTGGAGAGACGGGTGGAGCTACTGCGCCCGCCAGAACTCCAGATTGCTGATCTGGCGCTGCAGGATGGCGATGCGGTCGCGCAGGTCGCGCGTGGCGGCCAGGCTGGCGGCGGTCACGTCCTCGCGGCGCATGCCGTCCAGGGCGCGTTCCGAATCGGCGATCTCGATCACCGCCTCGTAGCAGGCCGCCCATAGCGACCGGGCCTTGGCTGGATCGTAGCGGGCGTCCAGGAACGGCGCGTCGGACTGGGCGACGCGCTCGACCTCGGCCAGGGCGTCAGAAAGCCCCTTGCGCGACAGGCGCTCGCGCAGCGTAACGTCGTCGCCGTGGTCGTCGCACAGGGCCAGGAACAGCTCGTGGGCCAGGGGCTGCAGGCGCGGATCCCCGAAACCGACCCGCTCGAGGGCCTCGTCATAGGCCCGCGCCCAGCCCGGGTGGTCGATGGCCGCCAAGGCGATGGCGGCGCTGAACGGCTTGATGCGCCCGACGATCTGGGCCTTGGCGATGGGGCGCAGACCAGGATCCGGCGGCTCGCGCTTGCCGTTCTTCCAGGTCCCACCGCCGTTGCGGGGCGTGAACGGGCGATCGCGGAATCCGCCGCCGCCATAGCCGCCGCCGAAGCCCCCGCCATCCTGCGGCGGGCCTGGCCGCGCGCGCTGGAAGAGTTCGTCATAGCGGTCGCGCAGGTCGTCCTTGTAGGCCTGAGCCAGATCCTTGTCGGCGATGGTCCCGGCCGCCGCGCGCAGGCGCTGGCGCAGGCCGGCCTTGCGCTCGGGGGTGTCCAGCGGCTCCAGGTCGCGCTCGCGCTCGAACAGGGCCACGACGAAGGGCTTGGTGTCGGCCAGCTGCCCCCGCAGCGCGTCCACCCCTGCTCGCGCAGCACGTCGTCGGGATCCTTGCCGCCGACCGGCATCGAGAAGCGGAACGACCGGCCAGGCTTCAGCAGCGGCAGGGCGCGGTCGATGGCCCGGTGGGCCGCGCGCTGGCCGGCCTTGTCGCCGTCGAAGCACAGGGTCGGCTCGGGATGCAGGCGCCACAGGGCCTCCATCTGTTCCTCGGTCAGGGCCGTGCCCATGGCCGCCACGGCCGGCACGTTGGCGCGCTGGCAGGCGATGACGTCCATATAGCCCTCGACCACCACCATGGGCGTGCGTTCGTTGGGCGCGGCCGACTGCCCCGCGTGCAGGATCTTGCGGGCCTCGAACAGGCCGTACAGCACCCGCCCCTTGTGGAAGAGGCCAGTCTCGGGCCCGTTCAGGTACTTGGCGCGGGCGTTGGGATCCATGGCCCGGCCGCCGAACGACACCACTTTCCCCCGGCTGTCGGTGATCGGAAAGATGATCCGGTCGCGGAAGCGGTCATAGGGCGCGCCGCCGTCCTCGGGCGAGATCAGCACCCCGGCGTCGACCAGGTCGCCCGGCTTGGCGCCCTTGGCGATCAGATAGTCCTTCAGCCCCGTGCGGTTGTTGGGCGCGAAGCCGATGCGGAAACGGCTCCATTCCGTCTCGGGCAGGCCGCGCTTTTCGAGGTAGGCGCGCGCCGTCTGCCCGCCGGGCCGGCGCAACTCGGCCTCGAACCAGGCGGTGGCCAGCTCCATCCAGTCGCCCAGGGACGAGCGCTTCTGCTCCTCGCGGGCGGTTTGCGGGTCGACGGCGGGCAGGCTCATGCCGGCCTCGGCCGCCAGCCGCTCTACCGCCTCGCTGAAGGTCAGCCGCTCGGTCTCCTGCAGGAAGCTGATGATGTCGCCGTGCTTGCCGCTGGAGAAGCAGTGGTAGAAGCCCTTCTCGTCGTTGACGAAGAACGACGGGCTCTTCTCCTTGGTGAACGGCGACAGCCCCGCGTACTCGCGACCCTGCCGCCGCAGCTTCACCGTCTTGCCGACGACGTCGGACGGGCGAAGGCGGGACTTCAGTTCTTCGAGGAAGCGGTCGTCGAAACGCATCTAGGGCGGGGGCCGATCGGTGGATCGCGCATCATAGTGAAGCGGGAGGGCGTCGATATCGGACGTCGGCGCTTCGCCCACAAGTTTGCTGAGTCTGTGGATATCTCAAGCGCGGCATTAGGAACATCGACTCCGTCCGATCCGTTTTGAAGGCCGGGGCGCCTCGACGCGCCCGCAGCTTTCAAGACCGTCACGGAGAAGACCCATGCCCCAGAGATGGAATGACCGCGAAGGCCGCTTCGATGTCGAAGCCGACGGCGATTTCGACCGCGATCGCGGGTACGGCTACGACGCCGCGCGCCGTCGCGATGCGAACCGCGACCCGGATAGGTCCAGCTACACGAACTCCGGCTACGAGACCAATTCTGGCTACGAGACTGGCGCGGATCGCGAAGGCTATCGTGGCGAGCGGTCGCGTCGCCACGGCGGCCAGTTCCTGCGCGCGGCCCAGCAGGGCGGCGACATCGGCTATGGCCGCACGCGCTCGGGCGCCGACTACGGCGCCGGGGCGACCGGGACCCGCGGTCCCGGCGACTGGGGCCGCGTGGGCGGCCACGACTTCGGCGGCGCGACCGGCGACTACGGCTCCAGCGGCTATTCCAGCCGTACGGCCGACTATGGCGACGAACGCTATTTCGATCACCGCGACCGCGATCGCTACGGCTACGCGGGCGCCTATGGCGACCACCAGCCCTACCGCTCGTTCCGCGGCGACGGCGCGCATCGCCCGCGCCACGAGGAACGCACCTGGTTCGACCGGGCCCGCGACGAGGTCTCCTCGTGGATGGGCGACCAGGACGCCCTTCATCGCCGTGAAGCCGACGGCGCCCATCGCGGGCGGGGTCCCAAGGGCTATCGCCGCTCGGACGAACGCATCCGCGAGGACGTCAGCGACCGCCTGACCGACGACAGCTGGCTGGACGCCCATGGCGTCGAGGTCTCGGTCTCGGACGGCGACGTGACCCTGTCGGGCACCGTCCGCTCGCGCGAGGACAAGAAGCGCGCCGAAGCCCTGGCCGAGCGCGTGACGGGCGTCGACAACGTCCAGAACAACCTGCGCGTCGAGCGCGGGACGGATACGACGACGTCGACCGTACCGCTGTCGGATCCGCTGTAGGCGGTAAGCGGCTCACCTCCCCTCCGGGGGAGGTGGCCCACAGGGCCGGAGGGGGCAGCGCGGCCGACGCCCAGCTAGCCCCTCAGTTGCTTCGCAAGAGCTCCCCAAACGGGGGAGCAGAATATTTGCCACATTGTCGCCAAGTTTCAGCGACGAAACGAAACACCCTCCGCGTACCCACGTTCTGCGCTTCCGGGCCAAGTTGCCCTCGACAAGTGGGGGTTAACGCCACAAACATCCCGGCTTCTCGCCGCGGGAGGGAGCCCGCGCGCCGCATTTGGGGTGTTTCGTGAAAGCGCTGTTCTTCTCCGTCTCCGTCCTGTCCCTGGCCGCCACCGCGGCTCTGGCTCAGCAGCCCCTGCCGGAGTCGGCGCCCGCCACCCCGCCGATCGAAGCGCCGCGCGACGTGCCTTATGTCGGCGCCCTGAAGCTGACGGTCGACGCCACCGACCTGGACCGCAAGATCTGGAACGTCACGACCACCATGCCGGTCGGCAAGGCCGGCGACTTCGTGTTCCTGTACCCGCAGTGGGTCCCGGGCGGCCACTCGCCGCGCAACGACCTGGACAAGCTGGCGGGCCTGGTGGTGACGGCCAACGGCAAGCGCATCCCGTGGACGCGCGACGTCGTGCAGGTCAGCGCCTTCCACGTCGACGTCCCGGCCGGCGTCAGCGAGATCCAGATCAGCTACCAGTTCCTGACCGCCGTCGAGGCCAAGGTCGGCCGCACCGAGGTCACCCCCGAGATGCTGAACCTGCAATGGCTGCAGGTGACCATGTACCCGGCCGGCTACTACACCCGCCAGATCCCGATCGAGGCCAGCGTCAAGCTGCCGGAAGGCTGGAAGCTGGCCACCGCGCTGGAGACCGCCCGCACCGACGGCCAGGTCACGACCTTCAAGCCGACCACCGTCGAGACCCTGGTCGACAGCCCCATCTTCGCGGGCAAGTACTTCAAATCGATCGAGCTGGATCCGAACGGCCCGGCGCCGGTGCGCCTGAACCTGGTCGCCGACAGCCCCGAGCTGCTGGACGCCAAGCCCGAGCAGATCCAGATCCACAAGGACCTCGTGCAGCAGGCCTACAAGCTGTACGGCTCGCACCACTACGACCACTACGACTTCCTGGTCGCCCTGTCGGACAAGATCGGCGGCATCGGCCTGGAGCACCACCGCTCGTCCGAGAACCGGGTGGTCCCCAAGTACTTCACCGAATGGGACAAGAGCTTCGTCGGCCGCGACCTGCTCAGCCACGAATACACCCACTCGTGGAACGGCAAGTTCCGCCGCGCCGCCGACCTGTGGACCCCGAACCTGAACGTGCCGATGCGCGACAGCATGATGTGGGTCTATGAGGGCCAGACTCAGTACTGGGGCAACGTCCTGGCCGCCCGCTCGGGCCTTTTGACCAAGCAACAGGCGCTGGACAGCCTGGCCTCGACGGCCGCGGCCTATGACAACCGCCGCGGCCGCGACTGGCGCCCGGTGCAGGACACCACCAACGACCCGATCATCGCCAGCCGCAAGCCGCTGTCGTGGCTGTCCTGGCAGCGCAGCGAAGACTACTATTCCGAAGGGCTGCTGGTCTGGCTCGACGCCGACACCCTGATCCGCGAGAAGACCAATGGGAAGAAGTCGCTGGACGACTTCGCCAAGGCCTTCTTCGGCGTCGACAATGGCTCGTACGTGCCGCGCACCTACACCTTCGACGACGTGGTCGCCGCGTTGAACGGCGTCTATGCCTATGACTGGGCGAGCTTCCTGAAGACCCGCATCCAGGACGTCCAGGAAAAGGCCCCGCTCGATGGCTTCGCGCGCGGCGGCTACAAGGTCGTCTACACCGACACCCAGACCGAGTTCATGAAGACGGCCGAAAGCAAGGCCAAGACCACCGCCCTGCCCTATTCGCTGGGCCTGACGGCGGGGTCGGACGGCGTGCTGAGCGACGTGCAGTGGGGCGGTCCGGCGTTCAAGGCCGGCCTGACCCAGGGGCTGACGGTGGTGGCGGTCAATGGCGAGGCGTTCGACGGCGACAAGCTGAAGGCCGCCGTCACCGCCGCCATGAAGCCCGAGAACCCGCTGGTCGAACTCCTGATCAAGGACGGCTCGCGCTACCGGATGGTCAAGATCGACTATCGCGGCGGCCTGCGCTACCCGCGCCTGGAGAAGATCGCCGGCGTCCCCAGCCGCCTGGACGACATCCTCACGCCGCGCAAATAATTAACCACGCTCGCCGTCAGGTTGCGAACCGTTCGCGGCCTGCGACGATTTGGGGAAGGGCGGAAAGGCGGCCATCGTGTCACCTTTCCGACCGTTCAATCCCTCTGAACGCGTACAGAAAAGGGCCCGCTCCCCTCCCAAGGCGGGCCCTTTTTTGCGTCTGGAGTCTGGCGCGCCCGCTTGGCGCTAGAAGGGCCGAAGGCCGTCTGGCCAGCCTGGACGGGCGAGACCCGCGTCCTGGCGATCAAACCCTCGACCACCGCGCGGCGCTGAACCCGCGCTCCGGACACATATTGAAATGAGACCGGTACCATTTCTGGCTTGAGTGGTCTGACAACTGCCCCCATAGTGCCTGGCAACAGCGGCCCTTGAGAGCCGCCAACGCTAGTGCGCAGCCTCGGGGAAACGCCATGACCACGACCCTCACCCGCCGCCTGTTCGGCGCGAGCCTCGCCGCCCTCAGCGCCGCCGCCATGCCGGGCCTGGTCCAGGCCGCCGAAAAGGCCACGAAGAAGGGCGACAAGCCGCTCTACAAGGATCCGGCCCAGCCGATCGACGCCCGCGTCCAGGACCTGCTGGGCCGCATGACGCTGGAGGAGAAGGCCGCCCAGCTGATCGGCATCTGGCTGACCAAGAACAAGATCCAGACCCCCGAGGGCGAGTTCTCGCCGGAGCAGGCCAGCAAGAATTTCCCCAACGGCCTCGGCCAGATCTCGCGTCCGTCCGACCGCAAGGGCGCCAAGCCCGCCACGGTGATCGACGCGGCGGCCGGCGCCGACGACGGCGCGGTCAACCGCAACGCCAAGGAAACCGCGCGCTACACCAACGCCGCCCAGAAGTGGGCCGTCGAGAAGACCCGTCTGGGCATCCCGCTGCTGATGCACGACGAGGCCCTGCACGGCTATGTCGCCCGCGACGCCACCAGCTTCCCCCAGGCCATCGCCCTGGCCTCGACCTTCGACACCGAGCTGACCGAGAAGATCTTCGCCGTCGCCGCCCGCGAGATGCGCGCGCGGGGTTCGAACCTGGCCCTGGCCCCGGTGGTCGACGTGGCCCGCGACCCGCGCTGGGGCCGCATCGAGGAGACCTATGGCGAGGACCCGCACGTCTGCGCCGAGATCGGCCTGGCCGCCATCCGCGGCTTCCAGGGGACGACCCTGCCGCTGGCCAAGGACAAGGTCTTTGTCACCCTCAAGCACATGACCGGCCACGGCCAGCCCGAGAACGGCACCAATGTCGGCCCGGCCCAGATCGCCGAGCGCACTCTGCGCGAGAACTTCTTCCCGCCGTTCGAGCGCGCCGTGAAGGAGCTGCCGGTGCGCGCGGTCATGCCGTCGTACAACGAGATCGACGGCGTCCCCTCGCACGCCAACCGCTGGCTGCTGACCAAGATCCTGCGCGAGGAGTGGGGCTACAAGGGCTCTGTGCAGAGCGACTATTTCGCGATCAAGGAGATGATCGCCCGGCACAAGCTGACCAACGACCTGGGCGAGACGGCCGTGATGGCCCTGCACGCCGGCGTCGATGTCGAGCTGCCGGATGGCGAGGCCTACGCCCTGATCCCCGAGTTGGTGAAGGCCGGCCGCATCCCGCAGTTCGAGGTCGACGCGGCGGTGGCCCGCGTCCTGACCATGAAGTTCGAGGGCGGGCTGTTCGAGAACCCCTACTGCGACGAGAAGACGGCCGACGCCAAGACGGCGACGCCCGACGCCGTCGCCCTGGCCCGCGAGGCCGCCCGCAAGGCCGTCGTGCTGCTGAAGAACGACAAGGGCCTGCTGCCGCTGGACGGCAAGAAGGTGAAGCGCGTCGCCCTGCTGGGCACGCACGCCAAGGACACGCCGATCGGCGGCTATTCGGACATCCCGCGCCACGTGGTCTCGATCCACGAGGGCCTGACCGCTGAAGCGAAAGCCCAGGGCTTCGCGCTGGACTACGCCGAGGCCGTGCGGATCACCGAGCAGCGCATCTGGGCCCAGGACGAGGTCAAGTTCACCGACCCGGCCGTCAACGCCAAGCTGATCGCCGAAGCCGTCGAGGTGGCCAAGAAGGCCGACGTCGTGGTCATGGTGCTGGGCGACAACGAGCAGACCAGCCGCGAGGCCTGGGCCGACAACCACCTGGGCGACCGCGAGAGTCTGGACCTGGTCGGCCAGCAGAACGACCTGGCCAAGGCGATCTTCGACCTGGGCAAGCCGACCGTGGTGTTCCTGCTGAACGGCCGGCCGCTGTCGATCAACCTGCTGGCCCAGCGCGCCGACGCCATCATCGAGGGCTGGTACCTGGGCGAGCAGACCGGCAATGCCGCAGCCGACGTGCTGTTCGGCCGCGCCAATCCGGGCGGCAAGCTGCCGGTCAGCATCGCCCGCGACGTCGGCCAGCTGCCGATCTACTACAACCGCAAGCCCACGGCCCGCCGTGGCTATCTGGGCGGCGATGTCAGCCCGCTCTATCCGTTCGGCTTCGGTCTCTCGTACACCACCTTCGACATCTCGGCCCCGCGCCTGGCCAAGGCCAGCATCGGCCAGGGCGAGAGCGTCAAGGTCGAGGTCGACGTCGCCAACACCGGCAAGGTCGCCGGCGACGAGGTGGTCCAGCTCTACATCCACGACGAGACCGCCACGGTCACCCGTCCGGTGCTGGAACTGAAGCACTTCAAGCGCGTGACCCTGGCCCCCGGCGCCAGGACGACGGTAAGCTTCGAGATCAAGCCGTCGGACCTGTGGATGTGGAACATCGACATGAAGCGCGTGGTCGAGCCGGGCGATTTCAAGATCCTGGTCGGTCCGAACTCGGTGGACCTGAAGACGGCGACGCTGACGGTGGCGTAGAGCCCCGAAACGCTTTCAATAGACCGATCTCCCCGGCGAAAGCCGGGGCCCAGGTCGAACCTAGAGCGTGGGTGGATTGGCCGAAGCCTCTGGCGGGCCCGCCCAAATCGCTCAGGGTGAATCTGGGCCCCGGCTTTCGCCGGGGAAACGGAGTTCAATGACACCGCCCAGCAGAGGCGGATGGAGGCACCCATGCGCCGCGCCCTGATCCTGCTGGCCGCCCTCGCCGCGACGCCGGCCTCGGCCCAGTCTTTGCTGAACGGCCTCTTCTCCGACCACGCGGTCGTGCAGCGCGATCGGCCCCTGCCGGTGTTCGGGACGGCCAAGCCGGGCGAGACGGTCACCGCCGCCTTCGCCGGCCAGACCCTGTCGGCCAAGGCCGGCCCCGACGGCGCCTGGCGCGTCGACTTCCCGGCCACGCCCGCCGGCGGGCCCTACACGCTCACCGCCTCGACGCCGTCGGGCAGCGCCAGCGCCAGCGACGTCCTGGTCGGCGACGTCTGGCTGTGCTCGGGCCAGTCGAACATGGAGATGCAGGTCGGCGCCTCGGGCGACGCCTGGAACCAGATCAACAACGGCGCACCCAACGACACGATCCGCATGGCGACGATCGAGAAGGCCGACGGCCGCGCCCCCGCCGCCGACTACAAGAAGCCGCCCGTCTGGAAGCCGACCAACAAGGACAATGTCGGGGCCTTCTCGGCCGCCTGCTTCTACTTCGCCCGCGAGCTGCAGAAGACCCGGAAAGTCCCGCTGGGCCTGGTCCACGCCTCGTGGGGCGGGTCGGGCATCGAGGCCTGGCTGACCCCGACGGCCCTGCGCAAGGTCGGCGGCTATGACGACGCGATCGAGACGCTGAACCTGTCGATCAAGGATCCCGCCGCCGCCAACCGCCGCTGGGGCGAGACCATCAAGGGCTGGTGGAGCGCCAAGCATCCCACCGAGGCCGCCGTCGCCCCCTGGACTGGCGCCGGCCCGTGGACCCAGGCCCCCGACGGCCTGGGCGTCTGGGAGCGCTGGGGCGTGCCGGCCCTGGCCGAGTTCAACGGCGTGGTCTGGTTCAAGACCGAGGTCACCCTGACACCGACCCAGGCCAAGCAGGCCTCGACCCTGACCGTCGGCCAGGTCGACGAGATGGACACCACCTATGTCAACGGCGTCGGGATCGGCGCGACCTCGGGCGCGTGGCTGGATCGGTCTTATCCGCTGGCCTCCGGCGCGCTGAAGGCCGGCAAGAACACCATCGTCGTGTCGGCCTACGACACCTACGCCAACGGCGGCATGTACGGCGATCCGACCAAGCGGGCCCTGACCCTGGCCGACGGCACGCGCCTGCCGCTGACCGCCTGGACCTATCGTATCGAGCCGCGCGTCGGCGTCGACCAGCCCCGCGCGCCGTGGGACACCCTGGCCGGCGTCTCGACCCTCTACAACGGCATGCTGGCCCCGATGGGTCCCTACGCCTATGCCGGCGTGGCCTGGTACCAGGGCGAGACGAACGTGGGCCGCGACCAGACCTATGCGCCGCTGCTGCAGGCCCTGATGGCCGAACGCCGCCAGGGCCAGGCGGCCGACCTGCCGTTCCTGGTGGTGCAGCTGGCCAATTACGGCGCCTTCGCCGAGCGGCCCGGCCCGTCGGGCACCGCGGCCCTGCGCGACGCCCAGCGCCGGGCCGTGACCGCCGACGGCCACGCGGGCCTCGCGGTCACCCACGACATCGGCAACCCGTACGACATCCATCCGGGCGAGAAGCAGGAGGTCGGTCGCCGTCTGGCCCTGGCCGCCCGCCGCCTCTATGGCGAGGCCGTGACCACGGGGCCCGAGGTCGTCTCGGCCAAGCGGGTCGGCGACACCGTCGTGGTGACCTTCGCCCAGGTCGGCGACGGTCGCCTGGCGGCCCGCCAGTCCGACCACGTGATCGGCTTCGAGCTGTGCGACGCCGCCAACGCCTGCCGCTGGGCGGACGGGCGGATCGACGGCGCGACCGTGGTGCTGAGCGGCGCCGGAACCAAGGTCCGCTTCGCCTGGGCCGACAGCCCGGTGTTCAACCTGTTCGACGCGGCGGGCCTGCCGGCGGGGCCGTTCGAAGTTCCGGTCCAGTAGGAAGCGCCCTCCTTAAGTAAGAATTCGAAGCGAAGTTTGATCGACCCGGGGTTCAGTCGCGTCGCCGGAAAGCCCATGTTCCAGCCATGCCCGTTCCGCCGCCCCTGTTCACCGACGACGAGATCGACCGCCTGGTCGAGACCTTCTATGCGCGCGTCCGCCAACACCACCGCCTGGGCCCGATCTTCGAGGAGGCCATCGGCGAGGACGGCTGGCCGGCGCACCTGGCGACGCTGAAGGACTTCTGGTCGTCGGTGTTGAACACCTCGGGTCGCTACAAGGGCCAGCCGATGCTGGTCCACCAGCGGATCCCCGCCCTGACCGAGGGCCTGTTCATGCCGTGGCTGAACCTGTTCCACCAGACTTGCGTCGAGCTGTTCGACGCCCCGCGCGCGGCCATCGTCGGCCAGAAGGCCGAGCGCATCGCCGCCAGCCTGAAGCTGGGCTTGTTCTTCAAGCCGGACGCGGTCGCTTGAGCGCGGGCGATCGGCTGCGCGCCGACGGCTTCGTCCGCTTCGAGGCCGACGAGACCCAGGCCCTCATCGGGCCCGAGGCCGTCGCCGCCTGGGACGGCTTCGCCGACAGCTGGAACGACCTCTCCATCGACACCTTCATGGCCGACGGCGGTCGCTATCGCCGCCGGCGCTTCGCCGCCTTCGCCGCCACGCCCGACGGCGTCACGCGCAAGCCGCACCAGCCGCACTGGCAGAGCCGCGACTACAACCCGCTGAACGGCGGGGTGCAGCGCTGGTTCGAGCCGGTCACCGAGGCGATCGCCGACCATCCGGTGACGCGGTCGGTGATCCAGACCGGCCTCGACCTGTTCGATCCGCTGTCGCCCGCCTCGGACCAGCCTTGGCATGTCGAGTTGCACCAGTTCCGCATCGAGGCCCGCGCCGGCGAGCAGGGTCTGCCCACGCCCGAGGGCGCGCACCGCGACGGCGTCGACTGGGTGATCGTCATGCTGGTGGACCGCCAGAACGTCGACAGCGGCGTCACCGACGTCTTCGCGCCGGACGGGACCAGCCTGGGCGCGTTCACCCTGACCGCCCCGGGCGACGCGGTGTTCCTCGACGACCACCGCGTGCTGCACGGGGTGACCCCGATCCGACCGCTGGACCCCGCCGCGCCGGCGATCCGCGATGTTCTGGTCGTCACCTACCGGCGCGAACGCGAAACCGACGCCGACTGATACGTGGGGTTGTTGCTGCGACTGCTTGTCGCAGCCGTTAACCGTTTGGACTGTGATCACGACGTGCCACGGTGAGGTTTCAGCACCCTCGTAGGATTGAACGTCCGTCGACATGTCTCGAGACGATTACGTCCTGCCGTCCTACCCGCCCCAGGAGAGGCGCGCCGTCTTTTCCAGCGCGATGGCGGACGCGGTGCCGATCCTGATCAGCTATGTCGACCGCGAGGAGCGCTATCGCTTCGTCAACCGCGCCTACGAGGAGTGGTTCGGCGTCGACCGCTCGCGGATCGAGGGCAAGACCCTGGCGGAGGTGCTGGGTCGGGAAGCCTATGGCCGGGTGCGCCACCACGTGGCCCGCGCCCTGGCCGGCGAAAGCGTCACCTTCGAGGGCCTGGTCGACTACCAGCAGGCCGGGCCGCGCCACGTCGAGGCCCGCTACGTGCCCGACATCGGTCGCGACGGCGATGTCCCCGGCTACTACGTGCTGGTCACCGATATCTCCGAGAGCAAGAAGGCCGCCGCCGAGCTGCAACGCATGCTGCTGGGCGAACGCCGCCGGGGCGCCCTGCTGGACCTGGGCCAGAAGCTGCGTGACGAGGCCGATCCCGTCGCCATCGCCGAGACCGCCGCCGGCATGCTGACAGAGCAGTTGGGCGTCGCGCGCGCCGGCTACGCCGAGATGGACGAGGACGGCGTGGCCGTCGTCATGGCCGACGACGATCGCGCCGAGGGCGGCGTCGTCGCGATGAAGAACCGGCGGTTCAGTCTCGACGACTTCGGCGCGGAGATGAGCGCCGACATGCGCGCGGGCCACACCGTCGCCGTCGGCGACGTGGCGCTGGACGCACGCACCAACGGACAGGCCGCCCTGGAGGCCTACGCCGCCCTGGGCGTGCGCGCCTTCATGACCATCCCGCTGGTCAAGGCCGGCGAGCTGTCGGCGTATCTGTTCGTCTGCCACGACGCGGCACGGGCCTTCACGCCGGACGAGATCGCCTTCGTCTCGGACGCGGCCGAGCTGATCTGGACCGCCAGCGAACGGGCCCGCTCGGACCAGGCCCTCAAGCGCGCCCAGGAGACCGAGCGGCTGCTGATCCGCGAGGTCGACCACCGCGCCAAGAACGTGCTGGCCGTCGTCCAGTCGCTGGCCCAGCTGACCCCGTTCGAGCACAAGGACCAGTACGTCCAGGCGCTATCAGGCCGTATCGGCTCGCTGGCCCGCGCCCACAGCCTGCTGTCGACGGGCCGCTGGAGCGGCGTCGACCTGCACGACCTGCTACGCCTCGAGCTGGATCCGTACGGCGGAGAGCGGGACCATGGGGGCGGCGAGCAGGTGACGATCGACGGCCCACCGGCCTTGATCGACGCCCAGGCCGCCCAGTCCCTGGCCCTGGTGATCCATGAACTGGCCACCAACGCCAGCAAGTACGGGGCCCTGTCGCGCCCCTTGGGCCGGCTGAGCGTGACCTGGACCTGGAGCGCCTCCGGGGCGCCGGGCGAGGTGCTGAACCTGATCTGGCGCGAGGACGCCGGCGCCCACGTCGACGCCCCGGCCCGCCGCGGCTTCGGCTCGACCCTGATCGAGAGCGCCGTCAAGCAGCTGGGCGGCCGGGTCGAGAAGATCTGGCGGCCGCAGGGTCTGAAGGTGCGCCTGGACATCCTCAAGGGCGCCCAGCCCCGGGCGAGCGAAAGCACGCCTGTCTATCGCCCGGGCCTGGTGTCCGAGGACAGCCCCGCCCTGCGCGACCAGCGCGTGCTGATCGTCGAGGACGAGGCGGTCGTGGCCATGGAGCTGACCCGCGTGCTGACCGCCGCTGGCGCCAAGGTCGTGGGTCCCGCCGGCACGATCGAGGAGGCGCTGAACCTGCTGGACGACCAGCCGATCGACCGCGCCCTGCTGGACGTCAATCTGGGCGGCCGGCCGATCACGCCGGTGGCCAAAGCCCTGAGCCGCCGCCGCATCCCGTTCGTCTATCTGACCGGCTACCAGGAGCCCGACGTCGACGACGGGCCGGTCCTTCGCAAGCCGGTGGCCCCTTCCGCGCTGCTCGGCGCGTTGGCGCGGGGCATGCCGGCGGTGGCGCCGTAGGGCCCGCCATCCTTCATGCCCTCCCGGGCACAGGGTCCAGGAAGGTCGTGGTTTTGGACGGTTGCGAACCTTACCGACGTCTTGTGGCTTGAAATTGCAATTCGTTCTCAAGTAAGGACGAGCATTCCGCCGCCAAGGTTCCGCTCCTCCTCGTGAAATCCGCCGCCGACCAGCACCGACGCTCCTTCTGGCTGAAGCAGCTGCACCAGTGGCACTGGATCAGCGCGGCCGTGTCGCTGATCGGCATGCTGCTGTTCGCGATCACCGGCATCACCCTGAACCACGCCGGCCAGATCGAGGCCAAGCCCGTGGTCGTCTCGCGCAAGGCGACCCTGCCGCCAGACCTGCTGGCCCTGCTGGCCAAGGGCCCGGAAGAGGGCAAGCGCCCCCTGCCCGTCCCGCTGGAGCCGTTCCTCGACAAGGCGGTCGGCGCCGAGGTCGCGGGTCGCGAGGGCGAATGGTCGGCCGACGAGGTCTATGTCGCCCTGGCACGCCCGGGCGGCGACGCCTGGGTGTCGATCGACCGCGAGACCGGGGCCATCGAGCACGAGAAGACCACGCGCGGCGTGATCAGCCTGCTCAACGACCTGCACAAGGGCCGCAATTCCGGCAAGGCCTGGAGCTGGTTCATCGACATCTTCGCCGCCGCCTGCGTGATCTTCACGGTCACCGGCCTGATCCTGCTGCAGTTCCACGCCCGCGCCCGGCCGCTGACCTGGCCCCTGGTGGGCCTGGGCCTGGCCGCCCCCGTCATCCTCGTCATCCTGTTCGTCCACCTTTAGAGGCAGACCCCGTGAAGCGTTCGATCTCACTTCTGACTTTCGCTGGCGCCGCCGCTGGCGCCGCGCCGGCCCTGGCCGCCGACCTCAGCGTCACCGTCGAGGTACCGAAGCTGACGGTCGCCGAGTACCACAAGCCCTATGTGGCCATCTGGATCGAGAACCCGGCCGACAGCACCGCCGCCGGCACGCTGGCCGTCTGGTACGACGCCGACAATCGCGAGGACAAGGGCGCTAAGTGGCTGAAGGACATGCGCCAGTGGTGGCGCAAGGCCGGCCGGGAGATGAGCTTCCCCGCCGACGGGATCAGCGGTGCCACCCGCGCGCCGGGCCCGCAGAAGCTGGTCTTCGCCGGCTCGAAGGGCGCCCTGAAGGACCTCAAGCCCGGCGCCTACAACCTGGTCGTCGAGGCGGCTCGCGAGGTCGGCGGCCACGAGGCCGTCCGCGTGCCATTCACCTGGGGCAAGCCCGGCAAGCCGGCTTCGGCCAAGGGCGCGTCCGAGCTGGGCGCCGTCACCGTTTCCGTGAAGTGAGAAAAGCCATGACCTTCAAGAAGCGCCTTCTCGCCGTCGCCGCTCCCCTGCTCATTGGCGGCATGGCCCTGGCCCTGCCGATGTCGGCCTCGGCCCACCGCGGCTGGATCGTCCCCTCGGCCACCGTGCTGTCGGGCGACGTCTGGGTGACGTTCGACGCCGCCATTTCGAACGAGCTGTTCTATCCCGACCACAACCCGATGCGCCTGGACGGTGTGTCGGCGTGGGCGCCCGACGGCGCGGTCGACAAGATCCAGAACGGCTCGACCGGCAAGTACCGCTCGACCTTCGACGTGGCCCTGACCAAGCCGGGCACCTGGAAGATCGGCTCGGCCAGCCAGAGCGTCATGGCCAGCTATACGGAGAACGGCGAGGTCAAGCGCTTCCGGGGCAGCCCCGAGGACTTCGCCAAGCAGGTCCCGGCCGGCGCCGCCGACCTGAAGACCATCAAGAGCTTCAATCGCAACGAGGTGTACGTCACCCGCGACAAGCCGACGACCGAGGTCTTCAAGCCGACCGGCAAGGGCCTGGAGCTGTCGCCGATCACCCACCCCAACGACCTGGTCGCCGGCGAGGCCGCCAGCTTCAAGTTCCTGCTCGACGGCAAGCCCGCCGCCGACCTGGAGGTGACCATCGCCGAGGGCGGCTCGCGCTACAGCCCGCGCCCCGACCTGAAGGTGAAGACCGGCGCCGACGGCGTCGTGAAGTTCACCCTGCCTGAAGCCGGCATGTACTGGATCAACGCCACGGTGCGTACGGGCGCCATGCCCGGTCGCGGCCCCGGTGGTCCGGGTGGTCCGGGCGGCGGCATGGGCGGCCAGCAAGGTCCGGCCCAGCCCCTGGCCGGCGACGGCTACAGCGCCAGCTACACCGCCGTGATCGAAGCCCAGCGGCCTTAAGACCGCTCTCCTCCCTCGCGTCGCGGGGAGGTGGCGCGGCGCGGATACGCGCCGTGACGGAGGGGCGCACCTCGCCGTCGACGCCCCCTCCACCGCTTCGCGGTCCCCCTCCCCGTTTCACGGGGGAGGATGAGATTGCCCAATGCCCCGCGTCCTCGTCCCCGCCCTGACCACGCCGCCCGCCCGCCCCGTCGGCGGGAGCGTGCGCGCGTTCGGCGGCGCGACCATGGGGACGACCTGGTCGGTAAAGGCGGTGCTGCCAGCGACCACGGACTTGCCCGCCCTCGAAGCCATGGTCCAGCGCGCCCTCGACGCGGTCGTCGCCGAGATGAGCCCGTGGGCGCCGCTGTCGGATCTCTGTCGCTACAACCGCGCCACGCCGGGAAGCTGGACGCTCCTGCCGCCCGCGACCGCCACGGTACTGCGCCGCGCGATCGCGGTGGCGCAGCAGTCGGACGGCGCCTTCGACCCGACCCTTGGGGCCCTGGTCGATCTCTGGGGCTTCGGCCCCCGCGCCTTCTCCGGCGGCCCGCCGGACGCAACCGACATCACCGCCCTCCGCGAGGCCGGCGGCTGGACGCGCCTGACCCTGGACGGCGACGCCCTGTTCCAGCCGGGCGGGCTGAAGCTGGATCTCAACGGCATCGCCAAGGGCTTCGGCATCGACCAGGCCGCCGCCGCCCTGGATCGCGCCGGCGTCAGGAGCTATCTCGTCGAGGTCGGCGGCGAGCTGCGCGGCGTCGGCGCCAAGCCCGACGGCCAGCCCTGGTGGGTCGAACTGGAGCGCCCACCCACCGCCAATGATTCCGAACAGACGCTCGTCGCCTTGCATGACCTGGCCGTCGCCACCTCGGGCGACTACCGGCGGTTCTTCGACCATGGCGGCCGCCGTTACGCCCACACGCTGGACCCGGCCACCGGCGCGCCCGTGACCCACGCGACCGTCAGCGTCACCGTGCTGGCCAGAGACTGCATGAGCGCCGACGCCTGGGCCACGGCCCTGACGGTCATGGCGCCCGACACCGCCCTGGCCTTCGCGGCCGAACACGACCTGGCCGCCCTGATCGTCAGCCGCGACGCCTCCGGTCTGCAAGAGCGCCTCTCGCCGGCCCTGCGGGCGATGCTGGACGCATGATCGACCTCGACGCCTTCTCGCCCGAGACCCGCCGCCTGATCGCCGCCGGCGCGGTGGCGGGCGTCTATGGCCTGTTTTGTGGCGGGATCGCCCTGCGTGAGACCCTGCGCCGCCGCGCCGCCCGCCGCGAGGTCCAAGCCCTGTCGCAGGGCGCCGGCGAGCCGGTGCTGGTCGCCTACGCCAGCCAGACCGGCTTCGCCGAGGAACTGGCCAACGCCACCGCCAAGGCGCTATCGGACGCCGGCGCGCCTGTCACCCTGCGCGAGCTCGGCGCCGTCACCGCCCCCGACCTGACCGGCCGCGCCTTGTTCGTGGTCAGCACCACCGGCGAGGGCGACGCACCCGACCCGGCCCGCGCCTTCATCCGCGACGTGATGAAGGACGGCGCCGACCTCTCGGCCCTGCGCTATGGCGTGCTGGCCCTGGGGGATTCGAGCTACGCCCATGTCTGCGCCTTCGGCCGGTCGCTGGACGCCTGGCTGGCCCACTCAGGCGCCGCGCCCCTGTTCGACCGGGTCGAGGTCGACGACGGCGATCCCGGGGCCTTGCGCCACTGGCAGGGGCAGCTTTCCCTGCTCACCGGCGTCACCGACGCCCCCGACTGGAGCCGCCCCGCCTACGGCCGCTGGACCTTGGCCGAGCGCCGGCTGCTCAATCCCGGCGGCCCGGGCGGCGAGGCTTGGCATATCCGCCTGACACCGCCCGATCCTTCCGTAGGCGATGGCGCGGCGTGGCAGGCCGGCGACATCCTAGAGATCGGTCCGCGCAACGACCCGGCCTTGCCGCATCGTGAATATTCGATCGCCTCGCTGCCCAGCGACGGCGGGGTCGAGCTGATCGTCCGCCTGACGGCCCGCGCCGACGGCCAGCCGGGCCTGGGCTCGGGCTGGCTGTGCCAGGCCGCCGCGGTCGGCGGCCTCATCGACGCCCGCGTGCGCGTCAACCGCGGCTTCCACGCCCCGGACCCGATCCGGCCGCTGATCCTGATCGGCTCAGGCACCGGCCTGGCCGGCTTGCGCGCCCACCTCAAGGCCCGCGCGGCCCTGGGCGCCCACCGAAACTGGCTGGTGTTCGGCGAGCGAACCTCGGCCCACGACTTCTTCCATCGCGCCGAGATCCAGGGCTGGAAGGCCGCCGGCGTGCTGGAGCGCCTGGACCTGGCCTTCTCCCGCGACCAGACCGAGCGGACCTATGTCCAGCACCGCCTGCGCGCGGCGGCGGAGGTGTTGCGCCAATGGGTGACCGACGGCGCGGCGATCTATGTCTGCGGATCGCTGGAAGGCATGTCGCGCGACGTGCACGCGGCGCTGGTCGAGGTGCTGGGAACGGAGACCGTCGAGCGCCTAACCGACGAGGGGCTGTACCGGCGGGACGTCTACTAGCGCCGTAGCGCCTCGCGCTCCTCCGGCGTATTGGCCCCCCTCAGCCGCGCCATCGCGCCGTCCGGGACCGGCAGGGCCACCAGCCCCGCCCGCTCCACCAGCCGCCGCAGCGGCCAGCCGGCCTCGGCGTCGGCCGGGATCGCATCGGCCGCCACCACCATCGGCACCGGCAAGCCTTCGTAGACCCCGCCGCCGAGCAACAGCGGCGCGAGGTCCTCCACCGTCACGGTCGGCGCGTCCACGGCCAGCACCAGCAGCCGCGTGGTCCCCAGCGCCTTCGCGCCGGCCAGCACGCCGCCGACCGGGCCCGCGCCGGCCTCGTCGTCCGGGACCCAGGGCAGGCCCAGGTCCGCGCCGGCGGTGACCAGGGCCTCCGCGCCCACGGCCCGCGCCAGGTCCGCGACACGGTCCACCGCCCGCCGCCCGTCCCAGTCGAGCACGGCCTTGTCTCGCCCCATCCGCCGGGAGCCGCCGCCACACAGAATGATCGCGCCCAGCGAGGTCATGGCCCGGTCTTAGCAGGATTTTCCATCGGTCTTCCAAGCTCTGCCCGAAGCGGTCTAGTGTCCGGCCCGCAAAGGGACGGAAAAACAATGAGCCAGCCTGCCGAGCGCCAGCGTCGTCGTACGACCCAGAGCGCCACGATCCGTGACGTGGCCGCCCGCGCGGGCGTGTCGCCGATGACCGTGTCGCGGGTGATCAATCGCGAGAGCACGGTCAAGGAAGAGACCCGGGCCTTGGTCGAGAAGGCCATCGCCGACCTCAACTACGCCCCCAACCCCGCCGCCCGCAGCCTGGCCGGCAGCGCGCCGTTCCGCATCGGCCTGCTCTACGACAACCCCTCGACCGGTTACCTGTCCGAGTTCCTGGTCGGGGCCCTGGACGAGAGCAGCCGCACCGGGGCCCAGATCGTCATCGAGAAGTGCGCCGAGCCCGAACTGGCCGGCGCCACCCTCACTCGCCTGCTGAAGACCGGCGTCGACGGCCTGATCCTGCCGCCGCCGCTGTGCGAGTCGCCGCAGGTCCTGGCCGAGGTGAAGGCCGCCGGCGCGGCCGCCGTGGCCGTCGCCCCGGGCATGGCCAGCAGCGACATGGCCACCATCCGCATCGACAACGAAGCGGCCGCCTACGAGCTGACCCAGCACCTGATCGCCCTGGGCCACAAGCGGTTCGGCTTCATCAAGGGCCACCCCAACCAGACCGTCAGCCAGCAGCGCCTGGACGGCTTCATGGCCGCCCTGAAGGCCGCCGGGATCCCGCAGGAGGATATCCGGGTCGAGCAGGGCTACTTCACCTATCGCTCCGGCCTGGAGGCGGCCGAGCGGCTGCTGGGCGTCGAGCCCCGCCCGACGGCGCTGTTTGCGGCCAATGACGACATGGCCGCCGCCGCCGCCGGTCTGGCCCACCGCCTGGGCCTGGACGTGCCGGGCGACATCTCGATCGTCGGCTTCGACGACACCTCGATCGCCGACAACATCTGGCCGGCCCTGACCACCGTCCACCAGCCCATCGCCGCCATGGCCCGCGCCGCCGTCGACCTGGTGCTGGAAGAAATCCGCCGCCACCGCGACGGCGGCGGCGAACCCCGCCAGCTTATGCACCCCCACACGCTGATCGTGCGGGATTCATCAGGGCCGGTTAGCGACTAAAGCTCCCTCTCCCATGGGGAGAGGGTTGGGGTGAGGGGTTACGGCGCCCGACGGAGCGCGGCACGCCGTCGTAACCCCTCACCCTCCCACCGCTACGCGGCGGGCCCCTCCCTCTCCCTATGGGAGAGGGGTCTCCGAAGGGGATTCCCAAATTGGTCTGACAACGCGCTTGCCGTCTTTCCATGTTAGCGCTACCAAGTCTCGACGAACGAGCGCCGCCGATCTTAGCGGCAGCCTTGAGACGCTCGACTAAAGGGGAGACGACGCCGTGGGCGTGAGTGAATTCCTTCCGGAAGACTGGAAAGACGCGACCCTGCTGGGCCGCATCGACTTCGGCGATGGCCCGACGCCCGTGCTGGTGCGCGGCGGCCGCGTCGAGGACGTGTCGAAGATCGCCCCCACCGTCGCCGACCTGATGAACGCCTTCGGCCCCGGCGCACAGATCCCGCGCGGCGAGGACAAGGGCCCGCTGGAAGCCCTCGACATCCGCCCCGTGTGGGAAGACGCCGACGGCCAGGCGGCCGTGAAGCTGCTGGCCCCCGTCGACCTGCAGGTGCTGAAGGCCGCCGGCGTGACCTTCGCCGTCTCGACCCTGGAGCGGGTGATCGAGGAGCGCGCGCGCGGCGACGCCGCCGCCGCCCTGAAGATCCGCGAGCAGCTGTCGGCCAGCATGGGCGGCGACCTGAAGAGCGTGAACCCGGGCTCGGAAGGTGCCGAGCGCCTGAAGCAAACCCTGATCAAGGACGGCCTCTGGTCGCAGTATCTGGAAGTCGCCATCGGCCCCGACGCCGAGATCTTCACCAAGGGCCCGACCCTGTCGTCGATGGGCTGGGGCGATCACGTCGGCGTCCGCTACGACAGTCACTGGAACAACCCCGAGCCGGAAGTCGTGCTTCTGTGCGACGGTTCGGGCCAGATCCGTGGCGCCTCGCTGGGCAATGACGTCAACCTGCGCGACTTCGAGGGCCGTTCGGCCCTGCTGCTCAGCAAGGCCAAGGACAACAACGCCTCGTGCGCGATCGGCCCGTTCTTCCGCCTGTTCGACGATACCTTCGCCCTGGACGACGTCCGCTCGGCCGAGGTCGAGCTGAAGATCACCGGCCGCGACAACTTCGTGCTGGATGGCCACAGCAACATGAGCCTGATCAGCCGTGACCCCGCCGTGCTGGCCGGCCAGGCGTTCGGCAAGCAGCACCAGTATCCGGACGGTTTCGCCCTGTTCCTGGGCACCATGTTCGCCCCGATCCAGGACCGCGACGCGCCGGGCCAGGGCTTTACCCACAAGGTCGGCGACCGCGTCCGCGTCTCGACCCCCAAGCTGGGCGTGCTCGAGAACGAAGTCACCACCTGCGACAAGGCCCAGCCGTGGACGTTCGGCATCTCGGCCCTGATCCGCAACCTGGCCGGCCGCGGCCTCCTCTAATCCAAGGACTTTCGGGATGACCGACACCCTGCGCCACTACATCGGCGGCGAACGCGTCGCCGCCGACGCTCCGGCCGAGAGCCTGAACCCGTCGAACACCAACGACGTCGTCGCCAAGGTGCCGATGGGCGGCCAGGCCGAGGTCGACGCCGCCGTCGACGCGGCCAAGAAAGCCTTCCCGAGCTGGTCGGAAGCCTCGCCGGAAGTCCGCTCGGACCTCCTGGACAAGGTCGGCAGCACCATCATCGCCCGCAGCGCCGAGATCGGCAGGCTGCTGGCGCGCGAAGAGGGCAAGACGGTTCCGGAAGGCGTCGGCGAGACCGTCCGCGCCGGCCGCATCTTCAAGTACTTCGCTGGCGAGGCCCTGCGCCGCCACGGCCAGAACCTGGAAAGCACCCGTCCCGGCGTCGAGGTCCAGACCTACCGCCAGGCGGTCGGCGTGTTCGGCCTGATCACGCCCTGGAACTTCCCGATCGCCATCCCGGCCTGGAAGGCGGCGCCCGCCCTGGCCTTTGGCAACACCGTGGTGATCAAGCCGGCCGGCCCGACGCCTGCGACGGCGAACGTACTGGCCGACATCATGGTCGAGTGCGGCGCTCCGGCCGGCGTGTTCAACATGCTGTTCGGCCGTGGCTCGATGGGCGACGCCCTGATCAAGCACAAGGACGTCGACGGCGTCTCGTTCACCGGCTCGCAGGGCGTAGGCGCGCAAGTCGCCGCCGCCGCAGTGGCCCGCCAGGCCCGCGTGCAGCTGGAGATGGGCGGCAAGAACCCGCTGATCATCCTGGACGACGCCGACCTGGAACGCGCCGTCGCTATCGCCCTGGACGGCTCGTTCTACGCCACCGGCCAGCGCTGCACCGCCAGCTCGCGCCTGATCGTCCAGGACGGCATCCACGACAAGTTCGTGGCCCTGCTGGCCGAGAAGGTCGCCGCCCTGCGCATCGGCGATGCTCTGGATCCGAACACCCAGATCGGCCCGGCCGTCTCCGAAGACCAGATGGAGACCTCGTACAAGTACATCGACATCGCCAAGGGTGAAGGCGGCCGCCTTGTCACCGGCGGCGATCGCCTGAAGCTGGACAACCCCGGCTGGTACGTGCAGCCGACGCTGATCGCCGACACCCAGGCTGGCATGCGGATCAACAACGAGGAAGTCTTCGGCCCCGTCGCCTCGACCATCCGCGTGAAGTCGTACGAAGAGGCGCTGGAGATCGCCAACGGCGTCGAGTTCGGCCTGTCGGCCGGCATCGCCACGACCTCGCTGAAGTACGCCCGCCACTTCCAGCGCAACGCCAAGGCCGGCATGACCATGGTCAACCTGGCCACGGCCGGCGTCGACTATCACGTGCCGTTCGGCGGCACCAAGAGCAGCTCGTACGGCGCGCGCGAACAGGGCTTCGCCGCGGTCGAGTTCTTCACCCAGACCAAAACCTCCTACTCGTGGTCCTAAGCAGCATGTCCTCAGCCATCTATCCCAGCCTGAAGGGCAAGCGCGTCGTCATCACCGGCGGCGGCTCGGGCATCGGGGCCGGCCTGGTCGCCGGCTTCGTCCGCCAGGGCGCGGAAGTGATCTTCCTCGACATCGTCGACGAGGATTCCAACGCCCTGGTCGCCGAGCTGTCGAAGGACGCGGCGATCGCGCCGGTCTACAAGCGCTGCGACCTGATGGACCTGACCGCGCTGAAGGCGGTGTTCAGCGAGATCGGCGACGTCGACGTGCTGGTCAACAACGCCGGCAACGACGACCGCCATAGCCTTAGCGACCTGACGCCCGAGTACTGGGACAACCGCATCGGCGTGAACCTGCGCCACATGGTGTTCGCGGCCCAGGCCGTGGCGCCCGGCATGGCCAAGCGCGGCGGCGGGGCGATCATCAACTTCGGCTCGATCAGCTGGCACCTGGGCCTCGAGGACCTGGTTCTCTACGAAACCGCCAAGGCCGGCATCGAGGGCATGACCCGCGCCCTGGCCCGCGAGCTGGGCAAGGACGACATCCGCGTCACCTGCGTGGTGCCCGGCAACGTCAAGACCAAGCGCCAGGAGAAGTGGTACACGCCGGAAGGCGAGGCCGAGATCGTCAAGGCCCAGTGCGTGAAGGGCCGCATCCTGCCCGAGAACGTCGCCTCGCTGGTGCTGTTCCTGGCCTCGGACGACGCCTCGCTATGCACCGGTCACGAATACTGGATCGACGCGGGCTGGCGCTAGCTGGCGGGGCCGTTCGACGAAAGGAGGCCTTCCCAGGAGGGCCTCATCGCCTTATCGAACGGTCTGCATCGGTTTCACGGAGACTTCGAGTATGAGCGCCGCCACCTGCGTCTGGGACCTGAAGGCCACGCTGGGCGAGGGTCCGATCTGGACCGGCAACGCGTTGTGGTTCGTGGACATCAAGGACCACAAGATCCACCGCTACGACCCCGCCAGCGGCGACGCCACGACGGTCATCGCTCCGGAACAGGTCACCTTCCTGGCCCCGCTGGCCATCGGCGGCGGCTTCATCGCCGGCCTGAAGTCGGGCTTGCACAAGTTCCATCCGCTGACCGGCCTGCAGCGCATCCTGGAGGTCGAGGCGCCCGAACTCGACAACCGCACCAACGACGCCACCGTCGACGCCCAGGGCCGCCTGTGGTTCGGCACCATGCACGACGGCGAAGCGACCCCGAGCGGCTCGCTCTATCGCATGGACGCCACCGGCGTGGCGCGGATGGACAAGGACATCTGCATCACCAACGGCCCGTGCGTCTCGCCCGACGGCAAGACCTTCTACCACACTGACACCCTGGAAAAGATCATCTGGGCCTATGACCTGGCCGAGGACGGCACGCTGTCGAACAAGCGCGCCTTCGTGAAGGTCGCCATCGGCGACGATGTCTATCCGGACGGCTCTGTGGTCGATTCCGAAGGCTACGTCTGGACCGCCCTGTGGGGCGGCTTCGGCGTCGTCCGCTTCTCGCCCAGCGGCGAGGCCGTGGACCGGATCGAGCTGCCCGCGCCCAACGTCACCAAGGTCTGCTTCGGCGGACCCGACCTCAAGACCCTGTTCTTCACCACCGCCCGCAAGGGCCTGAGCGACGAGACCCTGGCCCAGTATCCGCTGGCCGGCGGCCTGTTCGCGCTTCAGGTCGACGTCGCGGGCCAGCCGCAATACGAGGTCCGCCTTGTCTGATCGCACGCCCCGCCGGTTCCGGTCCCGCGATTGGTTCGATAATCCCGACCATATCGACATGACCGCGCTCTATCTGGAGCGCTTCATGAACTACGGGATCACGCCGGAGGAGCTGCGAAGCGGCAAGCCGATCATCGGCATCGCCCAGACCGGCAGCGACATCTCGCCCTGCAACCGCATCCACCTAGACCTGGTGACGCGGGTGCGGGACGGGATCCGCGACGCCGGCGGCATCCCCATGGAGTTTCCGGTCCACCCGATCTTCGAGAACTGCCGTCGCCCGACGGCGGCGCTGGACCGGAACCTCTCGTACCTCGGTCTCGTCGAGACCCTGCACGGCTATCCGATCGACGCCGTGGTCCTGACCACCGGCTGCGACAAGACCACCCCGGCCGGCATCATGGCCGCCACCACGGTCAACATCCCGGCCATCGTGCTGTCGGGCGGTCCGATGCTGGACGGCTGGCACGAGAACGAGCTGGTCGGTTCGGGCACCGTCATCTGGCGCTCGCGCCGCAAGCTGGCGGCCGGCGAGATCACCGAGGAAGAGTTCATCGAGCGCGCGGCCTCGTCGGCCCCCTCGGCGGGTCACTGCAACACCATGGGCACGGCCTCGACCATGAACGCCGTGGCCGAGGCCCTGGGCCTGTCGCTGACCGGCTGCGCGGCCATCCCGGCCCCGTACCGCGAGCGCGGCCAGATGGCCTACAAGACCGGCCAGCGGATCGTCGACCTGGCCTATGAGGACATCAAGCCCAAGGACATCCTGACCAAGAAGGCCTTCGAGAACGCCATCGCCCTGGTGGCGGCGGCCGGCGGCTCGACCAACGCCCAGCCGCACATCGCGGCCATGGCGCGCCACGCCGGCCTGGAGGTCACCGCCGACGACTGGCGCGCGGCCTACGACATCCCGCTGATCGTCAACATGCAGCCGGCCGGCAAGTATCTGGGCGAGCGCTTCCACCGGGCCGGCGGCGCCCCCGCCGTGCTGTGGGAGCTGCTGCAGCAGGGCCGCCTGCACGGCGACGTCCTCACCGTCACCGGCAAGACCATGGGTGAGAACCTGCAAGGCCGCGAGACCAGCGACCGCGAGGTGATCTTCCCCTATGCCCAGCCGCTGGCCGAAAAGGCCGGCTTCCTGGTGCTGAAGGGCAACCTGTTCGACTTCGCGATCATGAAGGCCAGCGTCATCGGCGCCGACTTCCGCGAGCGCTACCTGTCCCAGCCGGGCCGGGAAGGCGTCTTCGAGGCCCGCGCCATCGTGTTCGACGGCTCGGACGACTATCACCACCGGATCAACGACCCGGCGCTGAACATCGACGAAAGCTGCATCCTGGTCATCCGCGGCGCGGGTCCGATTGGCTGGCCGGGCTCGGCAGAGGTCGTGAACATGCAGCCGCCGGATCACCTGCTGAAGAAGGGGATCATGAGCCTGCCCACCCTGGGCGACGGCCGCCAGTCGGGCACCGCCGACAGCCCCTCGATCCTCAACGCCTCGCCCGAAAGCGCTATCGGCGGCGGCCTGTCGTGGCTGCGCACCGGCGACACCATCCGCATCGACATCAACACCGGCCGCTGCGACGCCCTGGTGGACGAGGCGACGATCGCCGAGCGCAAGAAGGAAGGCATCCCCGCCGTCCCCGAGACCATGACGCCCTGGCAGGAGATCTACCGGGCCCATACCGGCCAGCTGGAGACCGGCGGCGTGCTGGAGTTCGCGGTCAAGTACCAGGACCTGGCCGCCAAGCTGCCCCGGCACAATCACTAGGACTCTCCCTTCTCCCCGCGCGGGAGAAGGTGTCGGCGCGAGCCAACGGATGAGGGGTCGATAAACGCAGAACGCCGCGACCGGCCTATCGGCTAGTCGCGGCGTTTCTGTTCGTGCAACCCCTCATCCTGCCCTTCGGGCCACCCTCTTCCGCGAAGGGGAGAAGGGTTACGCTAGTTCCCGGAGAACGAGCGGCGCTCGGGGTCGATGCCGCTCTGCTGGAGCACTTCGTTGGCCGTGGCCACTACGCTTTCGGCGTCCTGGCGCGAGGGCGAGACAAGCACGACCTCGTCGCCGACCGCGATGGCCCAGCGATCGCCATAGCGGCGGATGGTCAGTTGTCTGCTCTGCTGTGTCATGCGGGCGCTCGACTCCAGTCGGCAGCCTCGACGTTCAACATGGCCTCAACGTGGCAGCTTGGCCGTCGCTCGCGCTAGACGGGATCGCCGAAACCCAGCCGCGGGCCCCATCGAATGTCGCGGCAAGTAAAGAAAAATGACCATTACAGAAATGGTTAAGTAATCCTTAAAAATTGCACAAACGTTTGCAAAATTCTTGTGTAGGTTGAACCCGCGACACGGCGTATAACGGCGTTCATCGTAGGCGTCTTTTCACAACACAAACAGCACGTTGCGACTCAACATGACCCCTTATAACCCCTGCGAATGGTCAAGCTCGACGACCGATATCTCGACGCAAAGACCCGTAATAGTGGTGTTTTCGCGAATTCGGCCCTCCGCCCTCCCGGCCCTTTTCGAGCGGGTGCGGCCATGAGCGTCCGGCCCGCCCAGATCATGGATTTCGCGCCCCTGGCCCGCCTCTGGTGGCAGGGCTGGCGCGACGGCCACACCGCCCATGTCGCCGACGCCCTGGTGGCCCGGCGCACCCAGGAAAGCTTCATCGACCGCCTCGCCGTCGCCCTGCCCCACGTCCGCGTGGTGGGCCCGGTCGGCGCGCCGCTGGGCTTCCACCTGGTCAAGGGCGACGAGCTGAACCAGCTCTATGTGGACGAGGACTCGCGCGGAACGGGGATCGCCGCCCTGCTGATGGCCGACGCCCAGGACCGCCTGCTGGAAGCCGGGATCACCAAGGCCTGGCTGGCCTGCGCCGTCGGCAACCTGCGCGCCGCGCGCTTCTACGAGAAGGCCGGCTGGTCGAGGGCCGAGACCCAGACCATACCGACCGAGATCCCGAGCGGCTGGTTCCCGCTCAAGATCTGGCGCTACGAGAAGCAGCTGACGAACGACGCCTCAGCCTGGGCCGCCCGCGCTGAAGTCGAACTGTTCCGGCCGCGACTTGCCCCCGCCGAAGGCGTAGCTGAACCCAAAGAACACCGACCGGACGTTGGCGCTGCGCCGCGTGCGATCATGTAGCGTCGGGGTGTCGGTGACGACCACCTCCTGGAACCAGTCGGCGGCGTCCTGCGCCGTGACCACGAACGAGAGCTTGTCGTTGACCTTCCGGCGATAGCCCAGGTTCAGCATCTTGAACGGCTCGCGATAGCCCTGCGGGGTGATGCGCTTGCCCGAGCTGAAGATGTTGGCCTGGAAGAAGTCCTTGGGCGTGGCCTGCCAGTTCAGGTTCGCCCGCCCCGACAGGGTCGTGCCCGAGCGCGTGCCGGTGAAGCCCAGATTGGCCGCGTCGATCTCGTTCCAGAAGGCGTTGCCCGACAGGTTGTAGGTCAGGGTCTTGGTCAGCCGACCATTGGCGACCAGCTCCAGGCCGCCGCTGCGGCTCTTGCCCAGGTTCCCGCGCGTGGTCAGGAAGACGCCATTCCCCAGGTCGCTGACCACGTCGGTCACGCCGTCGCGGGCGTTGCGGAAATAGGCGGTGGCCAGGTAGGTCGTCGGCCCCTTCCGGTACTGCCAGCCCAGTTCGTAGGAGTCGGTGATCTGGGGCTTCAGGTTCGGGTTGCCCTGCCGGTAGTTGTAGGGGTCGATATAGACCCGATACGGATGCAGGTCCTGGGCGCCCGGCCGCTGGACGCGGCGACTGAAGCTGGCGCTGAGACTTTGGCTGTCGCTGAGCCGATAGCCGGTATGCAGGGTCGGATAGACCTTGAAGTAGTCGTTGTCGGCCTTCACCCCGTGGGTCACGTCGTTCAGGCCGATCTGGACCTGCTCGGCCCGCAAGCCCCCCTGCACCGTGAAGTCGCCGAACGGCCGCTCATAGGTGACGTAGGCGGCGTAGACGTCCTGATCGTAAAGGTAGCGGTTGGTGCGGGCGGGATCGACGACCAGACCGCCCGCCGTGGCGCCGCTGGCGCCGAAGTTGGTGAAGTCGTTGCTGGACTGCTCGAAGTCGACGCCGGTCTTCAGCTTGACGTCCTTGGGCAGCGGCTTGCTGTAGTCCAGCTTGAAATTGGCCCGCTCCTGGTCGACGCCCAGGCCGACGCGCTCGTAGACGGTCGCGCCGGGCGTGTTGCGGGTCACCGCGTCGCCGTCGCGCTGGAAGTCGGTGACCTCGTATTCCAGGTGCGTGGTCAGCAGGTGGTCGGCGCCCTTCAGCTGACGGCGCCAGTCGCCGCTGATGGCGGCGTTGTCGCGGGTCATGTCGCCCGAGAGGTTGCGGAGATAGGCTCGCGCCGGCGCGCCGGCCGCGTTCAGGGCCGAATAGGTCTCGTCGATGTCGGTGTCGAAGGCGATGTGGCGACCGCGGAGCTCCAGGCTGAGCCGGTTCTGCTTGTCGAGGTCATAGTCCAGCCCGCCGCGCAGATTGACCATGCCGCCGCTGTTGTCGACGGCCGCGTCCTGGGTGCTGGGCAGGAACTGGCCGCTGGCGGTGTCCCGGGTCTCGCGCTGGATCAGCTGGCGGGCGTCCTGGGTGTCGCGGCGATAGCTGGCGTCGCCGGTCAGGGCCAGCTTGCCGTTGCGGCGCGTGGCGCTGACCCCGCCGTTGTGGCGCCCGGCGGTGTCGACATTGAAGCGGACCGTGCCGTTGGTCCCCGGCTTCATGGTCTTCTTGGTGATCAGGTTGATGATCCCGGCCGAGCCGTCGGGGCGATAGGCGGCCGAGGGGTTGGTCATCACCTGGACGCGCTCGATCTGGTCGGCCGGCATGGCCATCAGGGCGTCGCCCTTGCCTTCGCCGCTGAACTGGTTGCTGGGCTTGCCGTCGATCATGATGGTGACGTTGGCGTCGCCGCGCAGGCTGACATTGCCGCGCACGTCGACCTCGACCGAAGGCACGTTGCGCAAGGCATCGGCGATCGAGCCCGTTCGGGCCGACAGGTCGTTGGCGACGCTGTAGCTGCGGCTGTCGATCGAGGTGCGCATGGCCGTCGAGTCCGAGCGGATCGTCACGCCCTCGACGGCGGTAGGGGCGTCTTTCGCGGCCGGCTTCGGCGCGGGGGACTGAGCGGCGGGCGCGGGGGCCGACTGGGCATGGCTCATCGCCGGCGGCAGCAACGCCGCGGCGGCGGCCAAGAGTACAAGCTTCAAACGCACGGCGATCCCCCAGACGACCCGGCCTCGGCGGCTCCCCGCCCCGACACCGGTATCATTACAAAATGTACATGTGTAAAATGTATATCTGGTTGTTTAGCCCCGCTTCGCCGCCGAAGACAAATTTCTTTTCCGCAATGTTCGACTTCACGGGTCTGCCGCCGACCTCAAACCCGGAAGATGCGCTCGTTGTAGGCGGCCATGACGGCGTCGTGCGTCACCAGCCTCAGGCCTTCCGTCAGCCCCTGCGCCACCAGCAGCCGATCGAACGGATCGGCGTGAATCGGCGGCAAGGTCCCGACGAGCACCGCCTGTTCCGGAGTAATCGCGATCAGCGAATAGCCGGAGGCGACGAACAGGGCCTGGGCTTCCGCCGCCGAGATCGGCATGGCGTTCGGGCCGGTCCGGCCCAGGCCGTGCTTGATGGCGATCTCCCAGAGGGTGACGGCGCTGACGCAGATCTCGTTGGCGGGCTCCAGGATCAGCGCGCGGGCCGCCGTCGACAGGCGCGGATCGTCGGACAGCGACCACAGCGCGATGTGCGTGTCCAGCAGCAGCCTCACGGCTCGGCGCGCAGGAACAGCGCGGCGACCTCGGCGTCTTCGGCCCCCGGGTCCTCTGGCGCCACGAACAGGCCCTTGGCGACGCCGATCCGGCGGGTCGTCTCGACCCTGGGCCGCAAGGACGTCAGCCGCGCGGCGGGCCGGCCGTTGCGCGCGATGATCACCTCCTCGACCTCGCCCGTCTCGACCGCCTCGACCAGCTTGGACAGCTGGCTCTTGGCGTCGTGCATGTTGACCGTCGGCATCGCCACCTCACTTAGCTAATCATAGCTAACATATTTCCAGGGTGCGGGGAAGGAACTGGCGCGTCCTACCAGACGGACGTCGCGGGATCCTTCGCGGCTCTGCTATCCAGGGGCGGCAGGAGTGAGTCCGCGCCGGAGAGAGGTCGTCAGAACCACCGCTTGCGCGCTGATACCGGTAACACTAAGGTCGCCGGCAACTTTAAGGTTCGACAAGAACCAAAGGGCATCAACGGGCCGACCGGGCCCAACGGGGAGGACACCTGTGGCTTCAGTTTCCAACGCCGGCCCAAGCGCCGGCATGAGCGCCGATGGCGCGAAGGTCAACATGGCCTTCGTGGCGGCGATCGTCGCCGTCGCCACGATCGGCGGCTTCATGTTCGGCTACGACAGCGGTGTCATCAACGGCACCCAGGAAGGCCTGAACAAGACCTTCAACCTGACCGAATTCGGCACTGGCCTGAACGTGGCCGCCATCCTGATCGGCTGCGCTTTTGGCGCTTTCGCGGCGGGCCGCCTGGCCGACGTTTGGGGCCGCCGCACCGTGATGATCATCTCGGCCCTGCTGTTCGTTATCAGCGCCCTGGGCACCGGCGCGGCCCACACCTCGACCATCTTCGTCATCTTCCGCCTGATCGGCGGCCTGGGCGTCGGCGCGGCCAGCGTGCTCTGCCCCGTCTACATCTCGGAAGTCACGCCCGCGAACATCCGCGGCCGCCTGTCGTCCGTGCAGCAGATCATGATCATCACCGGCCTGACCGGCGCGTTCCTGGCCAACTACGTGCTGGCCCACACCGCCGGCAGCTCCACCGCCGAGTTCTGGCTGGGCCTGCCCGCCTGGCGCTGGATGTTCTGGATGCAGGTGATCCCGGCCGGCGTGTTCTTCTTCGCCCTGCTGACCATTCCGGAAAGCCCGCGCTACCTGGTCGCCAAGGGCAAGGACGCCCAGGCCGAAGCCATCCTGTCGCGCCTGTTCGGCGCCGGCACGGGCGCGGCCAAGGTCGCCGAGATCCGCGCCTCGCTGAACGCCGACCACAAGCCGAAGTTCTCCGACCTGCTGGACCCGGTGACCAAGAAGATCCGCCCGATCCTGTGGGCTGGCCTGATCCTGGCGATCTTCCAGCAGTTCGTCGGCATCAACATCGTCTTCTACTACGGCTCGGTGCTGTGGCAGTCGGTGGGCTTCACCGAGGACGACAGCCTGAAGATCAACATCCTGTCGGGCGCGCTGTCGATCGTGGCCTGTCTGGCCGCCATCGCCCTGATCGACCGCATCGGCCGCAAGCCGCTGCTGCTGATCGGCTCGGCCGGCATGGCCGTGACCCTGGGCGTCCTGACCTGGTGCTTCTCGACCGCCACCACGGTCAACGGCGCCCTACACCTGGACGGTAGCGTCGGCCCGATCGCCCTGGTCGCCGCCAATCTGTACGTGATCTTCTTCAACCTATCCTGGGGCCCGGTCATGTGGGTCATGCTGGGCGAGATGTTCCCCAACCAGATGCGCGGCTCGGCCCTGGCCGTCGCCGGCTTCGCCCAGTGGATCGCCAACTTCGCGATCTCGTTCAGCTTCCCCGCCATGGCCAAGATCAGCCTGTCGATGACCTATGGCTTCTACGCCGCCAGCGCCGTGGTCTCGTTCTTCCTGGTCCAGAAGCTGATCCACGAAACCCGTGGCAAGGAACTGGAAGCGATGGAGGGCTGATCATCCTCCCCCTAGCGGGGGAGGTGTCGGCTCGAAGAGACGACGGAGGGGGAAGAGGCAGGGTCAGCAGCACTTCCCCCTCCGGCCTTCGGCCACCTCCCCCGTTTGGGGGAGGATCAAGAGACCGCCCGGGGAGCCGCTTCCCGGGCGTTTTTTTGTGCGGATTTCCCGGTCGGCGACGTTGTTACCTCCCCAGTTCGGTCGCCTGGAAAAACGTCATAAAAATCAACCGGAACAGGAAATGACACCGGTGGACAGAGTCGCGCGCTTGCCGCTAAGTGGGCGCCAACGGACGTAAGCCTATGCGTCGGGAGGAACACCCATGGTCGATATCAATCGTCGCGGCGCGCTGGGCGCGCTGCTGACCGGCGCCGGCGTGGCGGCTGTTCCCGCCGCCAGCGAAGCGAGCGGCCAGATGGGCCTCCTGCCGGCCAAGGACACCAACGGCCCGACCTGGACCAAGGGCGTCGAGGGCCAGCGCAAGGCCGACCTGGGCGACGGCACGTTCCTCAATCCCATCCTGGCCGGCGATCACCCCGACCCGTCGATCCTGAAGGACGGCGCCGACTACTACATGACCCACAGCTCGTTCGACGCGTATCCGGGCCTGCTGATCTGGCACAGCAAGGACCTGGTGAACTGGACGCCGGTCACCACGACGCTGAAGACCAATGTCGGCTCGATCTGGGCCCCCGAACTCTGCAAGCACAAGGGCCGCTACTACATCTACCTGCCGGCCAAGCAGCCGAACAACAACACCAGCTACGTGATCTGGGCCGACAGGATCGAAGGTCCGTGGTCCGAGCCGATCGATCTCAAGCTTCCCCGCTACATCGACCCCGGCCACGTCGTCGACGAGACCGGCGAGCGCTGGCTGTTCCTGTCGGGCGGCGACCGCATCAAGCTGGCCCCCGACGGCCTGTCGACCGTCGGCCAGCCCGAGCACGTCTACAATCCCTGGCGCTATCCCGACACCTGGGACGTCGAGGGCTTCTCGCCCGAAGGCCCCAAGGTCATGCGCAAGGGCGAGTACTTCTACCTGGTCACCGCCGTCGGCGGCACGGCTGGCCCGCCGACCGGCCACATGGTCATCGTGGCCCGCGCCAAGTCACTGGCCGGCCCGTGGGAGGATCACCCCCGCAACCCGGTCGTCCGCACCGTCGACAACAGCGAGAAATGGTGGTCGCGCGGCCACGCCACCCTGGTCGAGGGCCCGACGCCGGGCGACTGGTGGACCGTCTATCACGGCTACGAGAACGGCTATTACACCCTGGGCCGCCAGACGCTGCTGGCCCCGGTGACCTGGACCGCCGACGGCTGGTTTGAGGTGGGCGGCGGCGATCTGTCGAAGCCGATCAAGAAGCCGAAAGGCGGCGAGCCCGGCCCGCACGGCATGGCCCTGTCGGACGACTTCACGAGCGACAAGTACGGCGTGCAGTGGAACTTCTTCGATCCCAAGCCGGGCGAGCATGAACGCCTGTCGCGGGCCAACGGCGTCCTGACCCTGAAGGGCGCGGGCGAGGCCCCGTCCAGCGGCGCGCCGCTGATCTTCGTCAACGGCGACCAGGCCTATGAGATCGAATGCGAGATCGAGGTCGATCCCGAGACCCGCGCCGGCCTGATCCTGTTCTACGACCGCCAGCTCTACGCGGGCCTGGGCTTCGACCAGAAGAACTTCGTCACCCACCAGTACGGCATCGAGCGCGGCCGCCCCGCCAATCCGCACGGGGCCAAGCTGCTGATGAAGCTGATCAACACCCGCCACATCGTCAGCTTCCACACCAGCGGAGACGGCGGGAAGACCTGGAAGCGGTTCGACCGCGGCATGGAAGTCTCGGGCTACCACCACAATGTCCGCGGCGGCTTCCTGATGCTGAAGCCGGGGATCTACGCGGCCGGCAAGGGCTCGGCGCGGTTCCGGAATTTCAAGTACCGGGCGCTGGCCTGACGCCCCAACCACCGATCTCCCCGGCGAAAGCCGGGGCCTAGATCGAACCCACGAGCGCTCGACAGGCGGACAGGACATTGGCGCGAACACCCCAGCCTCTCAGGATGAATCTGGGTCCCGGCTTTCGCCGGGAAGACGGGATATTTCAGATGCTTAAACTGATCTTCGCCACCGCCGCCCTCCTCCTCCCCCTCGCCGCCCACGCCCAGGAGCCGCTCTTCAAGGCCCCGAAGATCGTCCTCGTCGGCGACTCCACCACCGCGGTGAACAGCGGCTGGGGCGGCGCGTTCTGCGCCAAGCACGTCAGCTCCAACGTCGCCTGCGTGAACCTGGGGCGCGGCGGGCGCTCGACCCGGACCTATCGCGAGGAGGGCTCGTGGGCCCTGGCGCTGAAGGAGATGAGCTCGGGCGGCTTCGCCCAGACCTATGTCCTGATCCAGCTGGGCCACAACGACCAGCCGGGCCGACCCGAGCGCTCGACGGACCTGGCCACCGAGTTCCCGGTCAATATCCGGCGCTTCGTCGACGAGGCCCGGGCGGCCGGGGCTATTCCGGTGCTGGTCACCCCGCTGATCCGCCGCCAGTTCAAGGACGGCCGCGTCCATGACGACCTCGCCCCCTGGGCCGAGGCGATCCGTAAGGTGGCCGCCGAGACCGGGACGCCGCTGGTGGACCTGCACCAGCTGTCCAAGGACGCCGTCCAGGCGATGGGCCCGGTCGCGGCGATGCGGCTCGGCGAGCGCCCACCGCCCGCCGAGGTCGCGGCCGCCGCCGGGTCCGGCACCACCACCGGCGCGATGTTCTACGAGCCTGCCATCCCCGGCGCCGTGGTCCCGCCGCGCCCGCCGGCCGCTCCGCCTTCGCCTTCGCCGCCCAGCGCGATGGGTGAATTCAAGCCGGTGTTCGACTACACCCACATCGGCCCCGAAGGCGCGGACGTCTTCTCGGCCATGGTCGCCAAGGCCCTGGCCCAGGCGGTTCCGGAGCTGGGGCGGCAGCTGCTGCCCTAGGCCCTCCGGCTGGCCTCCAGGAACGCCTTCAGTCCTTTCAGCAGCTCCTCGCGTTCGGCGTCGTTGGCGGCGCCCTTCAGGGCCTCGCCCAACCTCAGCTGGAAGTCGGCGCGCTGGTTGTGCCAGTCCAGCGCCCCGGGCGCCTTGGCCGGCAGGCGCGGCCGCGCCTCGCCCGCCCGGATCGCCGCGCCGTCGCCCAGCACGAAGCTCTCGTCCAGCGCCGGAATGACCAGCCGCTCGGCGGCGAAGCCGGCCGCCGCCAGCCGGGTGCTCAGCCCCAGGGCCGCGTCCGGCTCGCCGTGAGCGATGAACACCGAACCCGACACCGGCCGTCGCGCCTTGGCCCAGTCCACCAGTTCCGAGGCGTCCGCGTGGCCGGAATAGGCCTCCAACTGGCGGATGCGGGCCCGCACCCGGATCTCGTCGCCGCGGATCGAGACGCGCGGCGCCCCGTCGGCCAGCAGACGACCCAGCGTGCCGGTCGCCTGATAGCCGCACAGCAGCACCGTCGCTTCCTGGCGCCACAGCAGGCGCTTGAGGTGCTTGCGCACCCGGCCCGCGTCGCACATGCCGCTGGCCGCCAGGATCACGTGCCAGCCGTTCAGCCGCTCCAGCCCGTCGCTTTCGGCCGGTGAGTCCAGGAATCGCAGGCGCTCGGAGGGCCGCAGCGACTCGAACGGGTTGGACTGGGTGCGCGGGTTCCAGCCGCGCGCCTGGAAGACCTTGGTCGCCTCGATGGCCAGCGGCGAGTCGAGGAAGATGTCGCCGGCCGGGACCTCGCCCGCCGCCATCAGATCCAGCAGGTCGACCAGCAGTTCCTGGCTGCGCTCGACGGCGAAGGCGGGGATCAGCAGCGGTCCGCCGGCGGCATGGGCGGCGCGGACCTCGTCGGCCAGCTGCAGCCGGCGCGCGGCGCTGTCGACGCCGACCCGCTCGCGGTCGCCATAGGTCGACTCGATGATCAGGTGGTCGACGCCGGCCGGCGCGTCGGGATCGTCGAGGAACGGACTGTTTCCGGGCCCCAGGTCACCGGAGAACAGCAGGCGCTGGGTCTGGCCCGGCGGGCCGACATCGACCGCGATCGAGGCCGAGCCCAGCATGTGGCCGGCCGGCCACCAAGTGGCGGTGATGTCCCGCGCGATCTGGACCGGCTCGCCCAGCTTGACCTTGCTAAACTGGGCGGCGACGCGCTTGCCGTCCTGCTCGGTGTAGATCGGCTCGACCGGCGGCAGGCCGCGGCGCTGGTTGCGGCGATTGAGGCTCTCGACCTCGTTCTCCTGGATGCCGCCCGCGTCGACCAGCATCACCGCGCCCAGGTCGCGCGTCGCCGCCGTGGCGTGGATCGGCCCCTCGAACCCAGCCAGCATCAGCTTGGGCAGCAGGCCCGAGTGGTCGATGTGGGCGTGGGTCAGCAGGACGGCGTCGACCCTGGCCGCGTCGAACGGGAAGGGCTGGTAGTTCAGGGCCTTCAGGGTCTTGGAGCCCTGGAACATGCCGCAGTCGATCAGCACCGTGGCATGCTCGGTGACGAGCCGGGCGCAGAAGCCGGTGACGCAGCCGGCGGCGCCGTGAAAGGTCAAGGTCGGGGTCATCCGCGGGTGGTCCTCGAACGGAAGGGAACACGATCCAACACTTGCGAAAGGCCGCGCCGCCCTGATCTAGGTCAAGCCCATGCGGCGATCGCCGCATAGTCTGCGTCTTCCGTGCAAATCGAGCGCCCCGCCGTGACCGAAGTCCCCCTGCCCACCCAGGCCCCCGACAACCGCGCCCAGCTGACCTCGCCGTCCTACCGGCTGGCGGCCCTCGACCAGGACTTCCTGCTGGGCGAGTCGATGCGCGGGGTGCGCTTCCTGCTGGAGTTCGCCAAGGCCGACGAGGTGCTGCGCCGCTGGGGCGTGCGCTCGACGGTCGTGGTGTTCGGCAGCGCCCGCGTGCGCGAGGACGGGCCGGGCGAACAGGCGCGATGGTACGAGCAGGCCCGCCGCTTCGGCGCGCTGGTCTCCGAGCGCGGCGGCGCCAAGCTGGAGAACGGCGACCACGTCCGCGACAACGTCATCGCCACCGGCGGCGGTCCTGGCGTGATGGAGGCGGCCAATCGCGGCGCCTATGAGGCCGGCGCGCCGACCATCGGCTTCAACATCACCTTGCCGCGCGAGCAGACGCCCAATCCGTACTGCACGCCGGACCTGACCTTCCGCTTCCACTACTTCGCCATGCGCAAGATGCACCTGGCGATGCGGGCCAACGCCCTGGTGGTGTTCCCCGGCGGCTTCGGCACCTTCGACGAGCTGTTCGAGATCCTGACCTTGCGCCAGACCGACAAAGCCCCGCCGATCCCGATCGTGCTGTTCGACGAGGCCTACTGGCGCTCGATCATCAATTTCGAGGCCTTGGTCGAGCACGGCATGATCGCCGCCGCCGACCTCGACCTGCTGCGCTTCGCCGACGACGCCGAGGACGTCTGGGCCGAGCTGGTGCGCGGCGGCCTGAAACTGCCGGAACCGCCCGTCGACAGCGAACGCGGCGCTGACTGATCGCCGGCGTCCGTCGCAACAATAGTCGCTGCAGCTCGTTCACACCCGGGGCGCCGGCCCAAGACGCGGCTTACCCGACCCGACACGCTCGCGCGGGGTTCTCAAGGGAAAACGAACATGAAGATCCTGATGGTCCTGACCTCGCACGACCGCCTGGGCGACACGGGGAAGAAGACCGGCTTCTGGCTCGAGGAATTCGCCGCGCCCTACTATGTCTTCCATGACGCCGGCGCGGAGATCACCCTGGCCTCGCCGGCCGGCGGCCAGCCGCCGCTGGACCCCAAGAGCGACCAGCCCGAGTTCCAGACCGGGCTGACCCAGCGCTTCAAGGGCGATCCGGCCGCCCAGGCCGACCTGGCTCAGACCAAGCCGCTGGCTTCGGTCGACGCCGCCGACTTCGACGGCCTCTTCTATCCCGGCGGCCACGGCCCGCTGTGGGACTTGGCCGAGTCCAAGGATTCCATCGCCCTGATCGAGGCCTTCGAACGGGCCGGCAAGCCCATCGCCTTCGTCTGCCACGCCCCCGGCGTCCTGCGCCACGTCACGACGGCCGAGGGTCAGCCCCTCGTCGCCGGGCGGCGCGTGACCGGCTTCACCAACGGCGAAGAGGACGCCGTCGAACTGACCGCGATCGTCCCCTTCCTGGTCGAGGACGAGTTGAAGGCCAAGGGCGGTCTTTACGAGAAGGGTCCTGACTGGGGACCGTTCGTGATCGCCGACGGCCGCCTGATCACCGGCCAGAACCCGGCCAGCTCGGAAGCCGCCGCCCAAGCGCTGGTCGAGGCGCTGAGCTGATCGCAGCGCGCGACGCGACTCCAGACCGGTGGGCGTCCACGCCCGCCGGTCTCGTCACTCGGCTGAATTCCCCACCGATCCGTCGACCACCGCCACCATGGTCGGGGTGATCAGCTGGGCCGCGTTCACGCGGTCGCCGCCGGGGGCCAGGATCTCCAGGTGCACGTGCTCGGTGATGCCGGGATAGTGGTCCTGCAGGCTCTCGACCACGCCGATCGTCTGGCCCAGGTGGACGCTGGCGCCGACCTCGACCTGGGGCGAGACGTAGAAGGCGCGGGCGGCGTAGCCCAGGGCCGGATTGGTGATCTCGACGAACTTCAGGCTGGTGTCGCCGGCATAAGCGTAGCCGATCTTGGTGACGTAGCCCGACATCGGCGCCCGCACGGCCTGGCCGGCGGCGGCCACGTAGTCGACGCCCTCGTGGGCGCGGCTGCCGCCGTCGCGGCGCGCGCCGAAGAAGCCGTCGCCGAATACGTCGTGGCCGCGCGGAACCGCGCCGGTCGGATTGGCGAAGTCGGGGGAGCCGTCGCCGTCGATATCGGCGCCCTTCCAGACCAGCGCCATGACCGGTTCGGGCTTGGGTTGGGGCGGGGCGATCCTGGCCAGCAGCCTGATGATCGGCGGCGGGCTGGCGTGGCGCGAGACGGGGCGCTCCATCGCCGCCACCACCATCGGCGCGAAGACGGCCGCCAGGCCCAGGGCGCACCGCAGGGCGGCGGAGCTGACGGTCTTCTCGCGCGATGGGTTCATGGGTGACTTTCTGTCGTGGAAGGGCGCTGGGAAGGGCGCTGGCCGCGTCTCGCGGCCTGGCAGATATGTTTGGTCAGCAGCCCCCGCGCCATGCGACCGGACGTCGCGACACACCCATGCTTAAGCTATGATTTTATTGGCCAATTTGGAACACAAAGCGGCCTCTAAGCCTGCCCCTCGACAGCCGCTTGCCTTCAGGTCAGCAGGTGCCGCACCGTCGAGCGCAGCACGCCGATCAGGGCCTCGCGGTCCAGATCCGGGTGGTTGACCCCACGCATCAGCAGGCCGTCGAAGATCAGGCCGATCACCTCGCAGCGGGCCTGGAACTCGGCATCAGTCCATTCGGGCTGGCGGTCACGCTCCATCATGGTCTTGGCCAGGGCCCGTTCCTGCTCGTCGGCGGCGCGGACGATGGCGGCGACTTTGGGATTGCGGGCCGCCTCGGCCACCACCTCCAGCGCCAGGGCCGCGCGACGCGGGTCGAAGCACTTCTCGATCGCCTCGGGCAGGTGCTCGTCGATGTTGTCCCGCAAGGTGCCCGGCTGGCTTTCCATCTCGTCGAACTTGTCGCGCATCTCGGCGAGGTCCTGAGCGACGATGGCGCCGATGATCGCTTCCTTGTTCTCGAAATAGCGGTAAATCTGCCCGACGCTGAGGCCCGCGGCCTTGGCGATGTCGGCCATGCTGGCGCCGTGGAAGCCGGACTGGCGCACGCGTTCGCACGCGGCGTCCAGGATCTGCTGACGGCGAGATTCCGGCGATGGGCGGCTCGAATGTATCTCGTCAGCCATTGATTTTACCGGTCGGCATTACATTTCCGTTAGGTCAGTCAAAGCTTCGGCAGGGGAGGTTGACTTGCTTCAAGTCCGCTCCTATGTCCAGCCCGCTTGAGAATGAACGTTCATTCTCAGATTGTTCATCACGTCGGTTTCGTCAAGAGCAATAGCTCGCGAAGCCGCCGCATCCGGGGTTAAACATGCACTTCCAACGCTCGGCCGCCATCGGGGCCGTGGGTCTCGCCGCCATCGCCCTCACCCTCTCCGCCTGCGGGCAGAAAGGCGGCGGCATGGGCATGGGCGGCCCGACCGAGATCGGCTACGTCGTCGCCCAGACCCAGCCCGTGGGCCTGACCACCGAACTGGCCGGCCGCACCTCGGCCTATCTGGTCTCGGAAGTGCGCCCGCAGGTCGGCGGCGTCATCAAGGCCCGCCTGTTCCAGGAAGGCTCGATCGTCCACGCCGGCCAGTCGCTGTACCAGATCGACCCGGCCACCTATCAGGCCAGCGTCAACAGCGCCGCCGCCGCCCTCGCCCAGGCCCAGGCCCAGGCGACCGCCGCCAAGCTGAAGGCCGACCGCTACAAGGGCCTGGTCGCGACCGGCGCCGTCTCCAAGCAGGATAACGACGACGCCCAGGCCGCCGCCGCCCAGACCGCCGCGGCCGTCGCCGTGCAGAAGGCCGCCCTGGACAGCGCCCGCATCAACCTGAACTGGACCAAGGTCGCCGCGCCGATCACCGGCCGCATCGGCAAGAGCTCGGTCACCCCCGGCGCCCTGGTCACCGCCAGCCAGGCCACCGCCCTGGCCACGGTGCAGGACCTGTCGAAGATCTATGTCGACCTGACCCAGACCTCGGCCGAGCTGCTCAAGCTCCAGCAGCAGTTCGCCTCGGGCAAGATCGGCCGTTCCGGCTCGGCCCAGGTAACCCTGAAGCTGGAAGACGGCTCGACCTATTCGGTCCCCGGCCGCCTGGAATTCTCGGACATCTCGGTGGATCCGGGCACCGGCTCGGTGACGCTGCGCGCGATCTTCGACAATCCGAACGGCACGCTGCTGCCGGGCATGTACGTCCGCGCCGTGCTGAGCCAGGGCGTCGCGTCCAGCGGCATCCTGATCCCGCAAAGCGCCGTCCAGCGCGATCCCAAGGGCGCCGCCATGGTCACGGTCATCAACGCCAAGGGCGCCGCCGAGCCCCGTCCCGTCACCCTGGGTCAGACCCAGGGCGACAAGTGGCTGGTCACCAGCGGCCTGGCCGCCGGCGACAAGGTCGTCACCGAAGGCCTGCTGAAGCTGCGCCCCGGCGCGCCGATCAAGCCCGTTCCGGCCGGCTCCGCCGCCCCCGCCGCTCAAGCCCAGCGCTAAGGCCAGCCTCAGATGCTTTCCCGATTTTTCATCGACAGGCCCATCTTCGCGTGGGTCATCGCCATCGTGATCATGCTGGCCGGGGCGCTCGCCATCCGGACCCTGCCGATCGCGCAATATCCTGAAATCGCCCTGCCCCAGGTGGCGATCTCCGCCAACTATCCGGGCGCCTCGGCCAAGACCGTCGAGGACAGCGTCACCCAGGTCATCGAACAGAAGATGAAGGGCCTGGACGGCCTGGACTACATGTCCTCGACCAGCGACAGCTCGGGCGCGGCTACGGTCACCCTGACCTTCAAGGCCGGCACCGACATCGACATCGCCCAGGTGCAGGTCCAGAACAAGCTGCAGACCGCCACCGCGCTGCTGCCGCAGGAAGTGCAGCAGCAGGGCCTGACGGTCGCCAAGTCGGCGCGTAACTTCATGATGGTCGTGGGTCTCTATTCCGAGGATCCGAAGACCACCAACACCGACCTGGCCGACTACCTGGCCTCGAACATCCAGGACACGCTGAGCCGCGTCGACGGCGTCGGCGACATCCAGCTGTTCGGCGCCCAGTACGCCATGCGCATCTGGCTGGACCCGCAGAAGCTGACCAGCTTCAGCCTGACGCCTGCCGATGTCTCGACCGCGATCAAGGCCCAGAACGCCCAGGTCTCGGCCGGCCAGCTGGGCGGCGCGCCGAACCTGCCGGGCACGGGCCTGAACGCCACGATCACGGCCCAGTCGCGCCTGCAGACGCCGGAGCAGTTCCGCCAGATCATCGTCAAGAACACCCCCGGCGGCGCCACCGTGCGCCTGGGCGACGTGGCCCGCGTGGAGCTGGGCGCCGAGAACTACATCTCGCTCGCCAAGTACAATGGCCACCCCGCCGCCGGCATGGCCATCAAGCTGGCCCCCGGGGCCAACGCGCTGGACACCGCCGCCGCCGTCAAGGCCAAGATGGCCCAGCTCGAGAAGTCGTTCCCGGCCAACTACAAGTACGTCGTCCCCTATGACTCGACGCCGTTCGTGAAGCTGTCGATCGAGGAAGTGGTCAAGACGCTGATCGAAGCCATCGTGCTGGTGTTCATCGTCATGTTCCTGTTCCTGCAGGACTGGCGCGCGACCCTGATCCCGACCATCGCCGTGCCGGTCGTGCTGTTGGGCACCTTCGGGGTGCTGGCGGCCTTCGGCTACTCGATCAACACCCTGACCATGTTCGGCCTGGTGCTGGCCATCGGCCTGCTGGTCGACGACGCCATCGTCGTGGTCGAGAACGTCGAGCGCGTGATGTCCGAAGAGGGCCTGTCCCCCGTCGAGGCCACTCGCAAGTCGATGAACGAGATCACCGGCGCCCTGATCGGCATCGCCCTGGTGCTGGCCGCGGTGTTCGTGCCGATGGCCTTCTTCGGCGGCTCGCAAGGCGTGATCTATCGCCAGTTCTCGATCACCATCGTCTCGGCCATGGGCCTGTCGGTGCTGGTCGCCCTGATCCTGACGCCGGCCCTGTGCGCTACCCTGCTCAAGCCCGTCGAGGCCGGCCACAAGGAGCATAAGACCGGCTTCTTCGGCTGGTTCAACCGCAGCTTCAACGACCTGTCGGGTCGCTATCAGGGCTCGGTCCGCGGCATCCTGGGCAAGAGCGGCCGCTGGATGGCCGTCTACGCCGCCATCATCGTGGCCATGGGCCTGCTGTTCGTCCGCCTGCCCAGCGCCTTCCTCCCCGAGGAAGACCAAGGCACGATGTTCACGCTGGTCCAACTGCCCGCCGGCGCCACCGAGGAAAAGACGCAAGAGGTCCTGACCAAGGTGCGCAAGCACTTCCTGGAAGATGAAAAGGACGCCGTGCAGGCGGTGTTCACCGTCTCGGGCTTCAGCTTCGCCGGCGCGGGCCAGAACGCGGGTCTCGCCTTCGTCCGCCTCAAGGACTTCGAGGAGCGCAAGCCGGCCAAGCTCAAGGCGGCGGCCATCGCCGGCCGCGCCATGGGCGCCTTCAGCCAGATCCGCGACGCCATGGTCTTCGCCGTGGTTCCCCCGGCCGTGTCCGAACTGGGCACCTCGTCGGGCTTCGACTTCCAACTGCAGGACATCGGCGGCGTCGGTCACGAGGCCCTGATGAACGCCCGCAACCAGATGCTGGGCATGGCGGCGCAGAATCCGGACCTGGCGGGCGTCCGCCCGAACGGTCAGGACGACACGCCGCAGCTGAAGATCGAGGTCGATCAGGCCAAGGCCGGCGCCATGGGCCTGACCACCGCCGACATCAACAGCGCGCTCAGCGCGGCCTGGGGCGGTTCCTATGTGAACGACTTCATCGACCGCGGTCGCGTGAAGAAGGTCTACATGCAGGCCGACGCGCCGTTCCGCATGACTCCCGAGGACCTGAACCGCTGGTACGTCCGCAACGACCAGGGCCAGATGGTGCCGTTCCCCGCCTTCGCCACGGCCAGCTGGACCTACGGCTCGCCGCGCCTGGAGCGCTACAACGGTATCTCGTCGGTCAACATCCAGGGCGCGCCCGCCCCGGGCAAGAGCTCGGGCCAGGCGATCGCCGCGATGGAAAAGCTGGCTACCCAGCTGCCCCCCGGCATCGGCTATGAATGGACCGGCCTGTCGGCTCAGGAACTGGAATCCGGCAACCAGGCTCCGGCCCTGTACGGCATCTCGATCCTGGTGGTGTTCCTGCTGCTGGCCGCCCTCTACGAGAGCTGGTCCATCCCGCTGGCCGTCATCATGGTGATCCCGCTCGGCATCGTCGGCGCTCTGCTGGCGACCTTCGTGCGCGGCCTCAGCAACGACATCTACTTCCAGGTCGGCCTGCTGACGACCATGGGCCTGGCGTCCAAGAACGCCATCCTGATCGTCGAGTTCGCCAAGGACCTGTACGAGAAGGGCATGGGCCTGATCGAGGCGACGCTGGAGGCGGTCCGCCTGCGCCTGCGCCCGATCATCATGACCTCGCTGGCCTTCGTCTTCGGCGTGCTGCCGCTGGCGATCTCCAACGGGGCCGGCTCGGGCGCGCAACACGCCATCGGCACCGGCGTCATCGGCGGCATGCTGTCGGCGACCCTGCTGGCGATCTTCTTCGTCCCGCTGTTCTTCGTGGTGGTCGAGAAGATCTTCAAACCCAAACACAAAGGCCACGACGAAGCGGTCGCCCAAGCCGGCGAAGCTCCGTCATCGGAGGCCCACTGACCATGTTCCGTAACCTCACCCTGATCCTGCTGGCCTCCACGGCGGTCAGCGCCTGCACCCTGGCCCCGGACTACAAGCGTCCGACCCTGCCAGTGGCCCAGACCTGGTCCACGCCGACGACCGAGCCCACGGGCAATGTCACGGCCGCCGATCTCGACTGGCGCCAGGTGCTGGTCGATCCGCGCCTGCAAGGCGTGGTCGACCTGGCCCTCAAGCAGAACCGCGACCTGCGCGTGGCGGTCCTGAACATCGAGAAGGCCCGCGCCCAGTACGGCATCCAGCGCGCCAACCTGTTCCCGGCCATCAACGGCACGCTCAGCGAGACCCGCAGCCACACCCCGGCGGCGACCTCGCAGACCGGCCAGGCCCTGGAAATCGAGGCCTACAACGCCACGATCGGCTTCACGTCGTACGAGCTGGACTTGTTCGGCCGCGTCCGCAGCCTGAACGCCCAGGCCCTGCAGGCCTTCCTCGGCCAGCAGGAGACCGCCCGCTCGGTGCGCGTCAGCCTGATCGCCGAGACGGCCAACGCCTGGCTGACCTTGGCCGCCGACCAGGAGCGCCTGGCCCTGGCCAAGAGCACCCTGGCCACCCGCGAGGACTCGCTGCGGCTGGTCCAGCAGCAGGTCGACGGCGGCGTGGGCTCGGTGCTCGACCTGCGCAACGCCCAGACCCTGGCCGAGACCGCGCGCTCGGACGTGGCGACCTACACGGCCCAGGCCGCGCAGGACCGCAACGCCCTGGTGCTGCTGACCGGCGGCGAGATCTCCGCCGACCTGCTGCCGTCCGGGAACCTGGCCTCGGCCAACATCCTGGCCGACCTGCCGGCGGGCCTGCCCTCGGAGGTTCTGACCCGTCGCCCCGACGTGCTGGCCGCCGAGCACAGCCTGCGAGGCGCCAACGCCAACATCGGCGCGGCTCGGGCGGCCTTCTTCCCGCGCATCGCCCTGACCGCCTCCACCGGCTCGGCCAGCGGCGAGCTGGACGGCCTGTTCAAGGGCGGCACCAAGGCCTGGAGCTTCACGCCCTCGATCAGCCTGCCGATCTTCGCCGGCGGGGCCAATGTCGCGGGGCTGAACAGCGCCAAGGCCAGCCGCGACATCGCCGTGGCCACCTACGAGAAGACGGTGCAGACGGCGTTCCGCGAGGTCTCCGACGCCCTGTCGACGCGCCAGACGGTCACCGACAGCGTCGCGGCCCAGGAGCGCCTGGTCGCGGCCGCCACCGACAGCCAGCGGCTCTCCCGGCAACGGGCCGACGCCGGCCTGGACAGCGCCCTGACCCTGCTCGACTCCCAGCGCACGCTTTACTCGGCCCAGCAGGGCCTGATCAGCGCGCGCCTGGCCCGGGCGACCAACCTCGTCACCCTCTACAAGACCCTCGGTGGCGGCGCCCCCGCCGCCTAGGGACTTTCAAACCCTTCCCCGGCCTCGGCCGGGGGAGTTCGTTGGCCATCATCCCCCATCCCGATGGTCGCGAACGGAACGGGCGCGCTCCTCCCCCCATCCCTGGAGCCGCCCGTTCCACCCGTTTTTTTGGGGCGGCGCTCGACCGCCCTACCGCTCCCGCCGCCATTCCGAGACCGGGACGTTGCCGTCCGGCGCGGTCGGGACGCGGTAGCTCAGCCTGTCGCCCTTCAGGTCGTAGGCGCGGCGTTGGGTGGTCCCTTCCCAATTCTTGAACGAAGCCCCCTCGATGCGGAACACCAGCTGGTGGGCGGCCGCGTCGATGGCGATGGTGCCGTAGTGGGTCGACGAGCCGAGGGCCGCGTCGGCGTACTCTTGGGGCGTCCCACGCTTCTTGTCGCCCGAGGCGAAGCCGGTCCGTTCGCTCTTGAAGATCTGCAGGCTGTAGCGGCCCGTGGCGTCGACGATCAGCCGGCCCTTGGGCGCGGCGCCGTAGTCGGGCTCGCGCACGCCCGCCGGCGTGATCCGGTCGGCCGCCGTCAGGGTCCACGTCCCCGCCAGCGGGAAGTCCGCCGCCCCCGCCGCGCCGCCACTGGCCAGCAGCAGGGCCAGCAGCAGGGCCAGCCCCGTCATCGCATTGCGCATTTCGCTCCCCATGTAACTTGTCAGATCGGTTACTGGCGCAAACTCGGCGAACACCGCTAACCTGTCAATCCGGTTTCCCGTGAGATTGCCTTGACGCCCTCCTCCCCGCCCTCGAAGCCCGAAGAGACCCGAGACGGCTTCCGCTTTCGGGGCGGCCGCCTGGCCCTGGACCTGCCAGCCACCCTGGCCGGACGGGTCAGCGGCCAGCATCGCGACGCCCTGGCCGCGCCGGGCGACCTGGACCGCTGGCTGGTCGCCGCCGGGCTTTCCACGGAAGGTCTGACCGACGGCGCATCGGGCGCTTCCGTCGAAGATCTTTTGGCCGCGCGCGCGCTTCGGGAAGCGTTGTACGCCCTAGCCCTGGCCCGCGCCGAAGGCCGGCCGCCGCCCGAGGCTCCGCGCGAGGCGCTCAACGCCTTCGCCGCCCAGCCCGCCGCCGCGCCCTGGCTGGACGCCTCGGGCAGGGCCCGGCTGACCGGCGACGCCAGGGCCCTGCTGACGAGCGTGGCGCGTGACGCGGTGCTGCTGCTGGGCGGTCCGGAGGGCGAGCGCATCCGCCAGTGCCAGGGCCCGACCTGCGCGATCCTGTTCCTGGACACTTCGCGCAAAGGCGACCGCCGCTGGTGCTCGATGAGCGCCTGCGGCAACCGGGCCAAGGTGGCGGCCTTCCGGGGGCGGGAGAAGAGCTAGAGCGGATCGGCGTTCAGGCCGGGAGACGCGGAATGGGCAGGAACGCGCCGGGTCGTTGAATGTCGATCGACCCTACAGCGGCAGCTGCACCGTGCTCTTGACCTCTTCCAGCACCGCGTAGGTCCGGGTCTCGCGGACGCCGGGCATCTTGACCAGGATGTCGCCCAGGAAGTTGCGATAGGCCTCCATGTCACGCACCCGGGCCTTGATCAGGTAGTCAAAGCCGCCGGCCACCATGTGGCACTCCAGGATCTCGGGCGCGCGCCGCACCGCCGCGGCGAAGTCCTCGAACGTCTCGCCCGTTGTACGCTCCAGCACCACCTCGACGAAGATCAGCAGGGCGCGGTCAACCTTGGCCGGATCCAGCAGGGCCGCGTAGCCGGTGATGTAGCCCCGCTCGCGCAGCCTCCGGACGCGGTCGAACGTAGCGGCCGGCGAGAGGTTGCAGCGCTTGGCGAGCTCGGCGTTGGTGATGCGGCCGTCGGCCTGCAGCACCTTCAAGAGCCGGCGATCGGTATCATCCAGAGCGGAAATGGCCATATCAATCCAATGCCGAAGAAGCTTCGAAAAGTAGCGCTCACAAACGGAGCACCTTCGGCAAGCTTAACGTTACACCTTCGATCGTTCCAGACCCGTCCGCGCCTATCCCCCTCCCCCAAAGGCGCCGGCGGACCGGTAATCGCCGGAAGTTTGGACACCTACGCGACGCTCGCACTCTCCCCCTGACCGGGCGTCGCGCTAGAGAGGAAGGGGCGCGCCGTCTCCCCCCAGAACGCGCCCCTTCCTCCCTCCCCCTTTCCAGAGCATGCTTTCCGAAACCCCCGGGTCGCGCCGCGCCGTCATGCTGGAGCGGATGATCGTTTCTCGCGTGTCGGCCGAAGGACAGACGGCCCCGCCGCTCAACAAACGAAGCACCTTTGGTCAAAGGCGAGTTAGACCGACGATATTCTAACACGGGAACGACCATGACCGACCTGGCCGACTGGGACAGCCTCGACGACGGCAAGTATCGCGACGAAGCCGCGGTGATCGCCGACCTTCTGGCCGCCAAGCCCCTGTCCAGCGAGGACCGCGCCGCCGTCCGCGCCGAGGCCGAGGCCCTGGTGCGCGGGGCCCGCCGCAGCGTCCGCAAGCAGGGCGTGGTCGAGAGCTTCCTGCAGGAGTTCAGCCTGGGCACCCGTGAGGGCCTGGCCCTGATGTGCCTGGCCGAGGCGCTGCTGCGCACCCCCGACGACGACACCCGCGACAAGCTGATCGCCGAGAAGATCGGTTCGGCGGATTGGGCGTCTCACCTGGGCGGCAGCGACAGCCTGTTCGTCAACGCCTCGACCTGGGGCCTGATGCTGACCGGCAAGATCGTCGAGCCCGACACCGAGGCCCAGAAGGACCTGCCCGGCTTCATCAAGAAGCTGGCCGGCCGCATCGGCGAACCGGTGATCCGCGCCGCCGTCGGCCAGGCGATCCGCATCATGGGCGAGCAGTTCGTCCTGGGACGGACAATCGAGGCCGCCATCAAGCGCGCGGCCAACGAGGACACCATGTGCTCGTTCGACATGCTGGGCGAAGGCGCCCGCACCGCCGCCGACGCCGAGCGCTACGAGAAGGCCTATGCCGACGCCATCGACACGGTCGGCAAGCTGTCGAAGGCCTCGGGTCCGGAAGCCGGCCACGGCGTCTCGGTCAAGCTCTCGGCCCTGTGCCCGCGCTACGAGGCCACGCACGAGAACCGCGTGTGGGAGGAGCTCTATCCCCGCACCCTGCGCCTGGCCAGGATCGCCGCCCGCCACAACCTCAACTTCACGATCGACGCCGAAGAGGCCGACCGCCTGGCCCTGTCGCTGAAGCTGCTGGACAAGCTGTGCCGCGAGCCGGAGCTCGGCGCGTGGACGGGCCTCGGTTTGGCCGTCCAGGCCTATCAGAAGCGCTGCGGCGAGGTCATCGCCCGCCTGCGCGCCCTGTCGGAAGAAACCGGTCGCCGCCTGATGGTCCGCCTCGTCAAGGGCGCCTACTGGGACAGCGAGATCAAGCGCGCCCAGGTCGCCGGCCGCCCGGACTATCCGGTCTATACGACCAAGCCGGCCACGGACCTGTCGTACCTGGTTTGCGCCAAGGCCCTGATCGCGGCGGCGCCGCACCTCTACGCCCAGTTCGCCACCCACAACGCCCACACCCTGGCGGCCGTGGTCCGCATGGCCAAGAACGCCGGGGTCAAGATCGAGCATCAGCGCCTGCACGGCATGGGCGAGGCGCTCTACAAGGCCGCCGACGACCTCTACGACGGCGTCACCCTGCGGGCCTATGCCCCGGTCGGCGGTCACGAGGACCTGCTGCCCTATCTGGTCCGCCGCCTGCTGGAGAACGGCGCCAACACCTCGTTCGTCCACGCGCTGCTGGACGAGCGGGTGCCGGTCGAGAAGGTCGTCACCGACCCGATCGACACGGTGGAGGCCCATCCCGACCGCCACGCCAAGATCCCGACGCCGATCGAGGTCTATGGCCCGCGCCGCCGCAACAGCGCCGGCCTGGACCTGTCGGTGAAGGCCGATCGCGCGCGCCTGGCCGCCGCCGTCGCGGCGATCGACGCCGAAACCCTCTCGGCCGGTCCGCTGGTCGGCGGCAAGCTCACGGCCGGCGGCCCGCCGCTGCCGGTGGTCGCCCCCGCCGACGAGACCAAGGTGGTCGGCGCGGTTTCCGAAGCCCAGATCCCGCAGATCGACGAGGCCTTCAAGCTGGCCCGCGCCGCGCAACCGGCCTGGGACCAGGCGGGCGGCCCGGCGCGCGCCCAGACCCTGCGCGCCATGGCCGACGCGCTCGAGAACAATATCGACCGCCTGATCGCCATCCTGGCGCGCGAAGCCGGCAAGACCCTTTCGGATGGCATCGCCGAGGTTCGCGAGGCCGTCGACTTCTGCCGCTACTACGCGGTGCTGGCCGAGGACCAGTTCGGTGCGGGCGAGGTGCTGAAGGGCCCGGTCGGCGAGACCAACACCCTGCGCCTGGCCGGGCGTGGCGTCTTCGTCTGCATCAGCCCGTGGAACTTCCCGCTGGCCATCTTCACCGGCCAGATCGCCGCCGCCCTGGCCGCCGGCAACGCCGTGCTGGCCAAGCCCGCCGAGCAGACGCCGCTGATCGCCTTCGAGGCCGTGAAGCTGTACCACGCCGCCGGCCTCGACCCGCGCCTGCTGGCCCTGCTGCCCGGTCGCGGCGAGACCGTCGGCGCGGCCCTGACCGGCCATGAGGGCCTGGACGGCGTCGCCTTCACCGGCGGCACCGACACCGCCTGGCGGATCAACCAGACGCTCGCGCAACGGCAGGGCCCGATCGTGCCGTTCATCGCCGAGACGGGCGGCCTCAACGGCATGTTCGTCGACACGACGGCCCAGCGCGAGCAGGTCATCGACGACGTCATCGTCAGCGCCTTCGGTTCGGCCGGCCAGCGCTGCTCGGCCCTGCGCCTGCTGTTCCTGCCCAACGACACCGCCGACCACATCATCGACGGCCTGAAGGGCGCCATGGACGTTTTGGTCCTGGGTGACCCCGCCCAAACCGTCACCGACGTCGGCCCGGTCATCGACGCCGAGGCCAAGGACGCGCTCGACAAGCACCAGGTCCGCCTGAGGGCCGAAGCCAAGGTGTTGCACGCCCTCGCCGCCCCGGCCGGCGGGACCTTCTTCGCCCCGGTCCTGGCCGAGATCCCGGCCGCCGACTTCCTGGAGCGCGAGGTGTTCGGCCCGATCCTGCACGTGGTCCGCTACAAGCCCGAAAACCTCGAGCAGGTGGCCGGCGCCCTGGCGGCCCGCCGCTACGGCCTGACCCTGGGCGTCCACTCGCGGATCGAGAGCTTCGCGGCCGACGTCCAGCGTCTGGTCCCGGCCGGCAACGCCTATGTCAATCGCTCGATGACCGGCGCCGTGGTCGGCGTCCAGCCGTTCGGCGGCGAGGGCCTGTCAGGCACCGGCCCCAAGGCCGGCGGTCCCCATGCCCTGCTCCGCTTCGCGGTCGAGCGAGCGGTCAGCGTCAACATCACCGCCCAGGGCGGCGACCCGGCGCTGCTGAACCTGTAGAAGACTTGACGCCGTCGGCCATCAGCGGGACGCTTCGCCATGGCCGACGGCTTCGACATTCACATCGATCCAGAACAAGCCAAGCGGCTGAAGATCGTGGCGGACCGTCTGGGCATGTCCGTGCCCGAATATACCCTGGCGCTGATCGACGCGGGCCTGACCGGCGCGCTCCCCAAAACCATCGATCCTGACCCCGCCATCGACGAGGCGATCGCCGACGCCGTTGAACGGGGTGACGAGCCGGCGATCTCCCTCGACGCGTTTCGCGCCCACATGCGGCGCGTGACCTCGGGCTTGGGTTGACCTTCACGGTCTCGGTTTCGGCTGCGTCAGCCATGCGCCATTTATTCCATCATCTTTATTTAATCGCCTTCCACCCTGACGTGCCCTCGGCTAGGCTCCCGGAAAACACGGATCTAGAAACACAGATCTTCCAGGGGAAACGCCGGACCATGTTCACCAGACGCTCCATCCTGGCCGGCTCGGCCGCCAGCCTGCTCGCCGCCCCCGCCCTCGGCGCCGCCCCGAAAAAGACAGCGCTGCCTAAAGGCTTCGTCGCCGTCGAGAACGGCCGCCTCGTCCTGGACGGCAAGCCCTATCGCTTCACCGGCGCGAACCTGTGGTACGGGGCCTGGCTGGGTTCGCCCGGCGCCAGCGGCGACCGCGCGCGGCTGAAACGCGAGCTGGATCGTTTGAAGGCGCTGGGCGTCACCAACCTGCGCGTCTTGGGCGCGGGCGAGCGCTCGCCCGCCAAGGTCGCCGCCAGCCCGACCTTCCAGGAGGCCCCCGGCGTCTACAGCCAGGACCTGCTGAAGGGCCTGGACGTGCTGCTGGCCGAGATGGCCGCGCGGGACATGAAGGCGGTGATCTACGTCAACAACTTCTGGGACTGGTCGGGCGGCATGCCGGCCTATCTGAACTGGGTCGGCAACGGCCCCTGGTTCCAGCAGGGCGACCCGGCCCACCCCTGGCCCGAATTCGCCGACTACTCGGCCCGCTTCTACGGCGACCAGAAGGCCAACGCCCTCTTCCGTCGCTACCTGACCGGCCTGGTCGGCCGCCAGAACACCGTCACCGGCAAGGCCTATCGCGACGACCCGACCATCATGGCCTGGCAGCTGGCCAACGAGCCGCGTCCGGCCGGCTCCCAGGCGTTCGGCGACAAGAACCTGCCCGCCTACTACCGCTGGATCGAGGAGGTCTCGACGATCATCAAGACCCTGGATCCCCGGCATCTGGTCAGCACCGGCAGCGAAGGCGACATGGGCTGCCTGCAGAGCGAGGCCTGCGTGGTCCAGGCTCACAAACCGGCCACCATCGACTACCTGACCCTGCACATCTGGCCCAACAACTGGGGCTGGATCGATCCCAAGACCCAGCCTGCCACCTACGACGCCGGCGAGGCCCGCTGCCGCGACTACGTCAGGCGCCACATCGCCCTGGCCAAGTCGCTGAACAAGCCGCTGGTCATCGAGGAGTTCGGCCTGATCCGCGAGGATCGCGCGTTCGCCCCCGGCGCGGACGCGACCCACAAGGACCGGTTCTACAAGACCATCTACGGTCTGGCCCTGGACGACATGAAGGCCGGTGGCCCGATCGCCGGCACCAACTTCTGGGCCTGGAACGGCGAGGGCCGCGCCCAGCATCCGGACGCCTGGTTCGTGCAGGGCGACAAGAGCTTCGTCGGCGACCCGCCCCAGGAGGAGCAGGGCCTGTACGGGGTCTTCGACACCGACACCTCGACCAAGGCGGTGATCGCCGAGCACGCCGCGGCGGTGCGGGCGCTCTAAGCGCCCGCCGACTTCCAGACGATCAGTAGCGATCCGCCCTGCAGGGCCGGGATCAGCTTTTGCACGTCGCCCGTCTCGATGGCCGGGCAGCCCAGGCTGCGGCCGATGCGGCCCGTGGCCTTGATGACCTCGGGCGCCACGTAGTCGGCGCCATGCATCACGATATGGCGGCGACGGGCGTTCGCGTTCGTCGCCTCCAGGCCATCCAGGTACAGCGTCTTGCCGTGCTCGCCGACATAGGTGACGTCGCAGTGATAGATCCCGAGCGACGAGCAGTTCGAGCCGTCCTCGTTCGAGAACACCTCGGCGTAACCATCGTCCGCTGGCCCTTCCGATCCGCGCCCGTGAGCGCACAGGTGGGCCGAGGCGACCCCGGCCACGCAGTCGAACAGGAACAGCCGCGGCTTGGCCGAGTGCAGGTCGAAATCGACCACCGCCCAGTAGCGGGGATCGCTGGTCGGGCGATGCTTGTCGCGATAGGCGATCAGGCGCGCCGCCGCCGCCTCGACGCCGAAGTCTGCCGCCAGCCGCCGCAGGATGTCGGTGCGCGAGCCGCCCATGACCGGCGGCGGATCGGCCGCCTCGACCTCGCCCAGGAACGGCACGGCGGCGTCGGCGACCGGCTTGGGCATGGCGGGCGTCTTGGGAACCTTGGGCGCGCCCTGGTCGTCGACCGGCGTCCCGTTGGCCAGGATCGGCAGGTGGGCCAGGTCCCAGTTCCCGCGCCCGATCTCGCGCAGCAGGTCGCGCGTGCGATAGGCCGACGGCCGCAGGTCCGGGTTGGCATGGGTCGCCAGCCACGTGTTCCGGACCTCGACATAGCTCTTGATCCACGCCTTCTCGTCGCCGCCCTTCTTCGGCGTCAGCTCGCGAAAGCGCGACCTCAGGAACGGCAGGATTCCGCCGCTGTGGATGAAGGAGTCATAGAGGACCAGCATCGACAGCGGCAGGACGAAGCCATTGTCGGTCGCCCACTTCAGGGCGGGCTGGAAATAGGCCAGGTCGAAGAACCGGTCCTGCGTGGCCCACATGACCGGGTCGCTCTCGCCCGCCCGCCGCAGCAGCGCCTTGAAGGCGGCGTTGTCGACCAGCGGCGTGGCGCCGATCAGCGTCACATAGGGCGCCAGCCCCGCCGCCTGGGCCCCGCCGGCCTTGACGTACATGTCCACCAGCCGGGCCAGATTGCCGTACTCGGTGGTCTGGGACCGTCCGTAGGTGATCTGGCGAATGCGGTGCGGCCCATCGTTATAGATGCTGATCGCGCCGTACTTGCCCTTGATCGACCCGGTCTCGAACACATTGACCACGCGCTCGCAGACGAGCCTCTGCCTGGCTGACAGGTCCATCGCTCCCCCTCCCCTGGCGAACCATCCCACAATACCACTATGGATTGCCTATATGACGAAAGCGCGCATAGCGACAGCGCTCGCGAACCGCAAATAGTGGATTGTCACCGGTGTCATCCGTGATACCGCTTCCGTTAAACCGCTCATGAGAAGCGCCGGAGGACACGCCTTGGACACCCCCTCTCAGACTCGCCGCGCCCTGGTCACCGGCGCCGCCGCCCTGGCCGCCTACGCCGCCCTGCCGCGCGCGGGCTTCGCGGCCGAGAAGCGCTCGCCGGTGGTGACGACGACCAACGGCAAGGTGCGCGGCTATGTCGACGGCGAGGTCAACGTCTTCAAGGGCCTGCGCTACGGCGCCGACACCGGGGGCGCGCGGCGCTTCCAGGCGCCCGTCAAGCCCGAGCCCTGGACCGACGTGAAAGACGCCCTGGCCTACGGCGCGGCCTCGATGCAGACAGGCAAGGGCGAGGACGGCGAGACGCTGTCCGAGGACTGCCTGTTCCTCAACGTCTGGACCCCCGCGAAGGTCAGCAAGAAGGACGGCCTCGCGGGCTCTTCCTTGAATGACGGCGGCAAGCGGCCGGTGATGTTCTACATCCACGGCGGCGCCTATAACGGCGGCTCGGGGTCCAGCCCCTGGTACGAGGGGACCAGGCTGGCCAAGCGCGGCGACGTCGTGGTGGTCACGGTCAACCACCGCCTGAACGCCTTCGGTTACCTCTATCTGGCGCGCCTGTTCAACGACCCCACCGTGGCCGACAGCGGCAACGCCGGCCAGCTGGACCTCGTTTTGGCCCTGCAATGGGTGCGGGACAACATCGCGGCCTTCGGCGGCGATCCGGGCCGGGTGATGCTGTTTGGACAGTCGGGCGGTGGGGCCAAGATCGCCACCCTGATGGCCATGCCGGCGGCCAAGGGCCTGTTCCATCGCGCCGCGACCATGAGCGGCCAGCAGGTCACCGCCGGCGGCCCCTTCAACGCCACCAAGCGCGCCAAGCTGTTCTTGGACAAGCTGGGCGCGAAGGACCTGGCCGCCCTGCGCGCCCTGCCCGCCGAGCAGATGCTGAACGGCCTGAAGGCCGTCGATCCGGTGGCCGGCTCGGGCGGGGTCTATATGGGCCCGGTGCTGGACGAGCGGAGCCTGGACCGCCACCCGTTCTTCCCCGACGCCTCGCCGGTGGGCCTGTCCGTTCCGATGATGTGCGGCAACACCCACGACGAGACCAAGGGCTTCATCGGCTGGGACGCCTCGACCTTCCCGAAGACCTGGGACGAGGTGATCGCCAGGCTGCCGGGCCAGTTCAACGCCCGCATCGACATCGATCCCGAGACGGTGGTGGCCTTCTATCGCCGGACCTATCCCAACTATTCGCCGGCCGACGTCTATTTCGCCGCCTCGACCGCCGGCCGCTCGTGGAAGGCCGCGATCATCCAGGACGAGGAACGGGCCCGCGCCGGCGCTCCGGCCTTCGCCTACCAGGTCAATTGGAAGTCGCCCGTGCAGGGCGGGATCTTCGGCGCGCCGCACACCATCGACATCGGCCTGGTGTTCGGCACGCTGGACGCCAAGGGCTCGATCGTCGGCACGGGACCGGAGTCGGTGGCGATGTCGAACACGATGAGCGACGCCTTCATCGCCTTCGCCCGCGCTGGCGACCCGAACGGCGGGAGCTTGCCCAAGTGGGAGCCCTACACCCTGCCCCGCCGCCAGACGATGGTGTTCGACACCACCTCACGGATGGAGGACGACCCGCGCGGGGCCGAGCGCGAATTCTTCAACCGCGTGCCGTTCACCCAGTTCGGGACTTGAGTTCGTAAGGCGGGAGCGGCGGCAGGTGCTCGACGAGGATCCGGGCGGTCATGTCGGACTCGGCCTGGATCGGCGGCGGCTCGCCGAACACCGCCTTCCAAAGATCGATCCATGCCTGACGCTCTTCGGAACTCAATTCGAGGACTCCTTCCGAGAGCCCAAATGGTCAGCGTGAACAAAGGGTTGCTGGTTAACGGCGCTTTAACCAGGAAATCGTGCTGAAGCTTCGATCGTCCCCGCGATGCGGGGGAGCTGTCGCGCAGCGACTGAGGGGCCAATGCGGCCGATGTCCAGCTAGCCCCCTCCGGCCCTCCGTGCCACCTCCCCCGCGATGCGGGGGAGGAGAGCACAGCTACTGAACCCCCAGCTCGAACGGCGTCGCCGGCAAGCCGGTCGCTCCGTACAGGTTGATGATCGGGCTGTCGGCCCAGGCGTAGCGGACCTTGGTCGCGCCGCCCGCGCCCACGAGGCGCACGCTCGCCCCCTCGAGGCTGGCGTCGACGAAGCGGCAGCCGGCCGCGTCGCAGGCCTCGAAGCCGATCGGGCGGGCCGCGCCGTAGACGACGGCGGGCTGGTCCAGGCTCACCACCACGTCGGCGCCGTCGCGACGGGCCGCCAGCGGGGCCGGGCCGGCGGCCAGCAGACCGGTCTCGCCATAGGCGATCTTGCGCGCCAGCAAGGCCAGGCGCTGGCCGACGCGGGCCTTGTCGGCCGGGTGGATGTCGTAGGGCGAGCCGATGTCGACCGCGCTGGCCATGCCGACCTTGGGATCGGCAGCCGTCACCCGGCGCTGGACGTCGCGCAGGGCGGCCCAGCCGGACTCCTGGACGCCCGGCTTCTGAGGTCCGAAGGCGGCCAGCTGGACCAGCAGGAACGGCTGAGCCCCGAAGGCTTTCCGCCAGTCGGCGATCATGGCCGGCATCAGGCGGGCGTAGTTGTCGGCCTCGGTGACATTGGCCTCGCCCTGGTACCAGGCGAAACCCTTGACCCCGTAGGGGACCAGCGGCGCGATCATGCCGTTGCGCAGGGTGGTCAGGCCGCTGGCCCCCAGCCACGGCGCGTTGGGCGGCAGCGAGGTCTGGGCCAAGGGCGCGGCGACCTTGTAGCGCCAGGTCCCACTCAGCGGCGCGACGGTCCCGTCGTCGAACCTCAGCCCCTTGTCGGCGGCCTTGCCCCAGGTTCCGCCGCCGCCGCCGGTGTCGATAGCCCGGACGGCGATGACGTTGCGGCCGGCTCTCAGCACGCCCGGCGCGAGGCGGTAGTTCCGGGGCGCGTTCCAGCTCTGGGTCGCCCCGACCTCGCGGCCGTTGAGGAAGGTGGTGTCCATGTCGTCGACCGGACCCAGGGCCAGGGTGGCGCCCTGCGTCGCCTTGGCCCTGGTCAGGGTGACCTCGGTGCGCAGCCAGATCACGCCGTCGAAGGTCTCGAGGCCGGGATTGGTCTCCCAGAACTGCTCCATCGGCATGGTCTTCCACGCCTTGTCGTCCAGGCCGGGCTTGTGGCCGTCGTTGGCCGCGCCCAGCTTGGCGGTCGCCCAGCCGTCCAGCATGGCGGCCCACTTGGCCTGGCCCAGGGCCGGGTCGCGGGCGTAGTCGTCGAGAACCGCCAAGCCCTCGTCATAGGACTTCAGCGCCGTCAGGCCCTCGCGGCTGATCCAGTCCTGGATCACCGAGCCGCCCCAGGTCGCGTCGATCAGGCCGATGGGGACGCCCTGGGATTTGCGCAGGTCCTTGCCCAGGAAGAAGCAGGCGGCGCTGAAATTGGCCGCCGTCTCGGGGGTGGCGGCGTTCCAGACGACGCCGGCCGGCAGGTCGTCCTTCGGCGCGGGACTGCTGATCTTGCCGGTCTGCAGCAGCCGGATGTCGGGGTCGCCCGCGCTGGCCACCTCGCCGTCGCCGGCCAGGGCGCGGCGCAGCGGATATTCCATGTTCGACTGGCCCGAGCACAGCCAGACGTCGCCCATGACCAGGTCCGAGACGGTCTGGGTTCCGGTGTCGGTCTTCACGAACAGGGTGAGAGGCGGCCCGCCGGCCGGACGCGCGGGCAGGACGGCGCTCCAGCGGCCCAGGGCGTCGGCGGTGACGAGCGCGCCGGTCTCGGCGAGCCCCACCACCACGGTGGACCTCGGCGCCGTCTTGCCCCAGACCCGGATGGGCTGGTCGCGCTGCAGCACCGCGTGGTCGCTGAACACCGAGGCCAGCGGCGCGGCGGCGGCCAAGAGGGGGGCAGAAAGGCCCATCGCGGTGGCCAGGATCAGGGCTTTCAGCCGCATGGGTCTTTCCTTCTTTCAGATGGTCCCAACCCTCGCTCCGTCTTCCCGGCGAAAGCCGGGACCCAGATTCATCCTGAGCGGTTGGGATGGTCGCGCCAACGGCCGGATCCAGTTCACAAGCGCCCTGGGTTCGATCTGGACCCCGGCTTTCGCCGGGGAGATCGGATGAGGGGCGCTACCGCGCCGTGGGCGGACAAACCGCCCCGGCCGGATCCGTCGTCAGCTTCACATTGGCGATCGACACCTTGAAGGCGCCGGCCGTGGCCAGCTCGAACGGCGCGACGACCTTGGTCACGTCGGTCCCGGCGGCCTGGAAGCATTTCAGCGGGATCTTGACACTGGCCCACTGGCCGGTCGGGGTTCCGGCCGGCGGGGTGACGTCCAGCCGGCCCGCGCCCATGGCCAGCACGACCGGCTGGGTCGCCGGGGCGTCCAGGCGATAGTCGAAGGCCAGGACCATCTCGGCGTTGGTCTGGAAGCTCAGGTCCAGCGGCTTGTCGCCGACGATGGCCAGCCGGGCCGGCGTGTCGCCCGCGAAGGTGATCTGGCGACCGGCCTCCTGGACGTTGCCGGCGTCGACCGGCGCCAGCCGCACCGCCGTCGACGGCGAGGCCCTGAACGCGAACGGCGCCGGGGTCTTGCCGCCGACGAAGTAGCTCACGGCGTTGTCGGCCACGGCCTTCACGCCCGAGACTTCCGAAAGCTTGCCGACCTTTCCGGGCCTGGCGTAGGTCAGGCCATAGCCATAGGCGAACAGCGGGTCATACCCCTTGTCGCCCTTGTTCAGGTGGAACTGGTCGGCGCGCTTGGGCCAGCTGAACGACAGCTTGCCGTGGAAGTCGTTGCGCGGCTTGCCGGCCTTGTCGCCCACCAGCACGTCGGCGACGCCGCCGCCTTCCGAGCCCGGCAGCCAGGCGGCCACGAAGGCGTCTGAAGCGTTGATCTCGGGATTGACCCACAGCGGCCGGCCGCTGAGGAACACGGCCACCACCGGCACGCCCTTGGCCTTCAGGCTCTTGAGCAGGGCCAGGTCGGTCTTGGCGCCCGGCTGATACTCCAGCGAGGTCTTGAGGTCGCCGACACCCTCCGCATACGGATTTTCACCGAAGACGACGATGGCCACGTCGGGCTTCTTGTCGAACGAGCCGTCCACCGACAGGGTCGCCGAGCCGCCGCCGGCCTCGACCGCGGTCTTGACGCCGGCATAGATCGACTCCGCATTCGGGAAGTCGGCGTTGGTGTTGCCCGTGCCCTGCCACGACAGGGTCCAGCCGCCCGACTGCTTGCCGATGTCGTCCGCGCCCGAGCCGGCGACCAGCACGGTCGCGCTGGCCTTCACCGGCAGGACGCCGTCGTTCTTGAGCAGGACCAGCGACTTGCGCACCGCCTCGCGGGCGATGGCGCGGTGCTCGGGCGAACCGATCACGCCCTCGCGGCCCTCATAGGGACGGGCGGCCTGGAACAGGCCCATCTTGGCCTTGACCCGCAGGATGCGGCGGACCGCGTCGTCCAGCCGGGCCATCGGGATCACGCCCGACTTCACCTCGGCCAGGGTGTTGGCGTACAGCGCCTTCCAGCTGTCGGGGGCCATGAACATGTCGAGGCCGGCGTTGATCGAGGCCGGGCAGTCGGTGGGCTTGCAGCCCTGCACCTGGCCGTGGCCGTTCCAGTCGCCGACGATGAAGCCGTCGAAGCCCATCTTGCCCTTCAGCACGTCGGTCAGCAGGCTCTTGTTGCCGTGCATCTTCTGGCCGTTCCAGCTGTTGAACGAGGCCATGATGGTCAGGGTCCCGGCGTTGATGGCCGGCACATAGCCCTGGGCGTGGACGCGGATCAGCTCGTCCTCGGAAACCTTGGTGTTCCCTTGGTCGACGCCGTTCTCGGTGCCGCCGTCGCCCAGGAAGTGCTTGGCGCTGGCCGCCACGTGGCCCTGCTGGATCACGCCGCCCCCTCCTCCCGTAAAGGGGCTGACCGCGCCCTGCAGACCCAGGATCATCTCGCCGGCATATTGGCGGATGATGGCGGGATCTTCCGAATAACCCTCGTAGGTGCGGCCCCAGCGGTCGTCGCGCGGCGCGGCCAGGGTCGGGCCGAACGCCCAGTCGAAGCCGGCGGCCGAGGTCTCGTAGGCGGTGGCCTTGCCGATGCGGCGGATCAGCTCGGGATCACGGGCCGCGCCCAGCGCGATATTGTGCGGGAAGAGCACGGCTCCGACGACATTGTTGTCGCCATGCACGGCGTCGATGCCAAACATCAACGGCACGTGCGTCCCGCCCGGACGCTGGGCCGCGGCCTCGCGGAACGCCTTGGCGGTGTCGACCCAGGGCTTCTGCGGCGAGCGGTCGGGCGCGCCCAGCGGCGGCGAGCTGCCCCCGCCCAGGATCGAGCCCAGCGGATAGGTCTTGAGGTCCTCGGGCTTGATCGAGCCGATATCGGCCTGAATGACCTGACCGACCTTCTCTTCCAGGGTCAGCTTGGCCATCAGGTCGGTGACGAAGGCCTCGGTGGCCTGGTCGACCAGGCCTTGGCTCTTGGCGGCCGGCCACTTGGCGGGATGGGCGGTGCTGGAATTGGCCTCTTGGGGCCCGGTCTGGGCCATCGCCGCGCCAGACAGAAAGGTCGACGCCGCCAGGGCGACGCACAGGGTCTTGGTCTTCATACTCCCCAACTCTTCTCGTTTGCCGCCAAGCACGGCGGGGACAACGCTGTCATACCCCTGGACGCTGGTCCATAGCCTGCTTATTTTGTATGACAAATACGCAGAATAAACGGGGTTGGGAACTCTTAATGACGGCTCGGGCTCACTTTTTGACAGCGCTAACAACCTACGCCGCTTGGGCGTGTATCAGGCCGACGCCCCAGCCCCAGGATCCCGTGCATAAGGTCCAGGAAGACAGCTTTGGGGAATTCATGAAAGCTGCTGAAGCCCGCCGATGACCTTCACCCGCAGAGATCTGATCGCCAGCGGCGCCGCCCTCGCCGCCACCCCTGCCCTCGCCGCCGCGAAAGGCCCGTTCCAGCCCAGCTGGGAGTCCCTGGCCGCCGGCTACCAGGTCCCGGACTGGTTCCGCGACGCCAAGCTCGGCATCTGGTCGCACTGGGGCCCGCAGTGCGTTCCCGAGTACGGCGACTGGTACGGCCGCCAGATGTATATCCAGGGCAACCCGGTCTACGAGCACCACGTGAAGACCTACGGCCATCCGGCCGACTTCGGCTTCATGCAGTTCATCCCGCGCTGGAAGGCCCAGAACTGGGATCCGGAAGGGCTGATGAAGAAGTATGTCGCCGCGGGCGCGAAATACTTCATGTCGATGGCCAACCACCACGACAATCTCGACATGTTCGACAGCCGCCACCATGGCTGGAACACCACGCGGATCGGCCCCAAGCGCGACATCGTCGGGACCTGGGCCAAGGTCGCCCGCGCCCACGGCCTGAAGTTCGCCGTCTCCAACCACAGCGCCCACGCCTGGCACTGGTGGCAGACGGCCTATGGCTACGACGCCGAAGGGCCGCGCAAGGGCCAGCGCTACGACGCCTTCAACCTGACCAAGGCCGCCGGCAAGGGCCAGTGGTGGCAGGGCCTGGATCCGCAGGACCTCTACACGGGCCGCAACATGGTCATTCCCGACGGCTTCGACAGCATCAAGGCCGCCAACGCCTGGCATGACCAGCACGACGGCGAATGGATCGAGGCCCCGCCGCCGAACAATCCGGCCTTCGTCCGCAACTGGCTGCTGCGCCAGAACGACTTGGCCGACCGCTACAAGCCCGACATGGTCTATTTCGACAACTACACCCTGCCGCTGGGCCAGACGGGCCTGGAGGCGGCCGCGCGCTACTACAACGACGCGGTCCAGCGCCTGGGGCGGACCGACGTTGTGGTGACGGGCAAGAAGCTCTCGCCCCTGCAGCGGCGCGGCATCGTCGAGGACGTCGAGCGCGGCTTCTCCGACCGCCTGCGGCCCGAGCCGTGGCAGACCGACACCTGCATCGGCGAATGGCACTACAGCCGCCCGCTCTATGAGCGCGACGGCTACAAGTCGGGCCGCGACGTCATCCAGCGCCTGCTCGACGTGGTCAGCAAGAACGGCTGCCTGATGGTGTCGATCCCGATGCGCGGCGACGGCACGATCGACGAGAAGGAAGAGAAGGTGCTGGCCGACATGGCCGGCTGGATCGCGGTCAATGGCGAGGCGATCTATGGCACGCGCCCCTGGCGGGTGTTCGGCGAGGGCCCGACCAAGCTGGTCGAGGGCATGATGAACGAGGGCGGGGCCAAGCCGTTCGAGGCGACCGACATCCGCTTCACGACCAAGGCCGGCGCGCTCTACGCCCTGCCGATGGCCTGGCCCGCGGGGGCGCTGAAGATCGAGAGCCTGGGGGCGCTCCCGGCGAGGTGCGGCGCGTGACCCTGCTGGGCGGCGGCGATCCCCTGCCCTTCCGCCGTGAGGCGGGCGGCCTGGTCGTCGACCTGCCCGAACGTCGGCCGGCCTTCACCCCCGCGCTGAAGATCGAGGGGCCGGGGCTGGTTTAGGGCTCAAGAAAAAGGGGCGAGCCGATGGCTCGCCCCAGGGTCTCCAGCGACCAAGACGACGGTCGCGAGGGGAAGGTTTAGCGGAACAGGCTCAGAATTGACGAGGTCGACTGGTTCGCGATCGACAGGGCCTGGATGCCCAACTGCTGTTTGGTCTGCAGCGACTGCAGCTTGGCGCTTTCCTTGGCCAGATCCGCGTCCACCAGGTTGCCGACGCCGGCGTCCAGGCTGTCCTGCAGCTTGCCGACGAAGGTCAGGTGGGTGTCCAGGCCGGTCGAGGCCGTACCCAGCGAGGCCAGCTTGTTGGTGGCCGTCTGGATGGCGTCCGACAGGTCCGAAAGCTTGGCCTTGGCGTCGGCGGCGTCGGTGAAGGTCGTGCCGACCAGGCCCAGGCCGTCCAGCGACAGGGTCTGGGCGTTGACGGTGAAGCCGTCGCCATCCGAGTTGGCCAGGAAGGTCATCTTGGTGGTCTTGCCGTCCGCGATGCTGACGCCGTTGAACTTGGAGTTCGTCGCGGCCTTGGTGATCTGGTCACGGAGCGACTCGTAGTCGGTCTTCAGCGCGTTGAACGAGGCGGTGTTCAGCGAGGTGTCGGAAGCGGCAAGGGCCTTTTCCTTCATCTTGCCCAGCAGGTCGGTGATGGTGTCGCCAGCGGCCAGGGCCACGTCGATCGTGGACTGACCGCGCTGCAGCGAGTCCTTCACGGCGTTCAACGACGAGGCGGTGGAGGATTGGGTCTTGGCCATCGCCCAGATCGCGCCGTTGTCCTTGGCGCTGGCGATCTTCTTGCCGGTGTTGATGCGCTGCTGAGTGACTTGCAGCTCGGCATTCGTGGTGTTCAGATTTTGCAGGGCGATCAGCGCCCCGGCGTTCGTATTGATGCTGTTCAAAGGCATACGAAACACTCCCATTCGAGGTGTTCCGGTGTCATTTTGACGACCGGCGGGCATTTTGCCCGTCGCGACAATATGACGCTGCGTCTTTCGATATCCTTGATACGCGACCTCGCGGGCGGGTTGAACCGACCTTTTTCCTTAATATTCCGCCTCCACGCGTTAGTACTTGTTATCAAAACACGGAAATTCGCCTCCGGAAGCCGAGTCCAGGCGCGAGGGTTTCACCGCTCGATTCCAGCCGCGTGCGCCCGAAGAGATCATGACAAAGAAAAAGGGCGAGTCCGAAGACTCGCCCCGATCGACGACCTAAATCGCCGAAGTCCGATTAGAGCGTGAACTCTTAGCGGAAAAGGCTGAGGATCGACGAGCTTGAGGAGTTCGCGATCGACAGGGCCTGGATGCCCAGCTGTTGCTTGGTCTGCAGCGACTGCAGCTTGGCGCTTTCCTTGGCCAGATCGGCGTCGACCAGGTTGCCCACACCGGCGTCCAGGCTGTCCTGCAGCTTGCCGACGAAGGTCAGGTGGGTGTCGAGGCCGGTCGAGGCCGTACCCAGCGAGGCCAGCTTGTTGGTGGCGGTCTGGATGGCGTCGGCCAGGTCGGTCAGCTTGGTCTTGGCGTCGGCGGCGCTGGTGAAGGTCGTGCCGGCCAGGCCCAGGCCGTCCAGCGTCAGGGTCTTGGCGTTGACGGTGAAGGCGTCGCCGTCCGAGTTGGCCAGGAAGGCCAGCTTGGTGGTCTTGCCGTCGGCGATGCTGACGCCATTGAACTTGGCGTTCGTGGCGGCCTTCTCGATCTGGTCGCGCAGCGACTCGTAGTCCGTCTTCAGCGCGTTGAACGAGGCGGTGTTCAGCGAGGTGTCGGAAGCGGCCAGGGCCTTTTCCTTCATCTTGCCCAGCAGGTCGGTGATGGTGTCACCAGCGGCCAGCGCGACGTCGATCGTGGACTGACCGCGTTGCAGCGAGTCCTTCACGGCGTTCATGCTGTTGGACGTGCCTTGCTGCGTCTTGGCCATGGCCCAGACGGCGCCGTTGTCCTTGGAGCTGGCGATCTTCTTGCCGGTGTTGATGCGCTGCTGGGTGACCTGCAGCTCAGAGTTCGTGCTGTTGAGGTTCTGCAGGGCGATCAGGGCCCCGCTGTTCGTGTTGATGCTGTTCAGCGCCATTACGAAACAACTCCTATTCGAGGTGTTCCGGCGTCGTTTTGACGACCGGTGGGCCTTTTGCCCGCCAGCATCATTGCAAACCTTGCTTACAGCTTCGTTTAAGAAACAGTATTGTTATAATTAAGATAGCAGTCTATTTTGTTAATCATGATATACAGAACCATTAATCACTTAGATTAAAATCATGTATACCTTGTATCAAAATGGCACAATTTGACCATTACTGAATACGACTTGATGCGATAGCGCCATCAAAGGCGCCCGCCTCGACATCGGCGGGATAGAGCCGGCGGGACCGGTAGGGCTTGGCGATCGCGCGCAGGGTCAGGACGAAGACCACCGACCGCCAGGCTTGCGACAGGAAATCCGTCGGCAAGAAACGAGAACGACGCATCGAGAGACTCCTTTCTTTCCTATGCAACGAAGAAAAGGCCGACCGGCTCCCTCACCCCCGAGAATGGACGGGAAGAAGCCGGCCGGCCTCTACAGCCGATCACGCTTGGCGGGAGGGGGCGCGACCGGTCGCCAACCGGCGTGGGATCAGCCGTGCAGCTTGATCGCGGTCTCGGCGATACGGCGGCCCTGATAGCGGGCGCCGGCCAGCTCGTTCTCGCTGGGCTGACGCGAGCCGTCGCCGCCGGCGATCGTCGTGGCGCCGTAGGGGCTGCCGCCGGTCACTTCGTCCAGCGTCATCTGGCCGGCATGGCCGTAGTCCAGGCCCACGATCGTCGTGCCGAAGTGCAGCAGGTTGGTGATGATCGAGAACAGGGTGGTTTCCTGGCCGCCGTGCTGGGTGGCGGTCGAGGTGAAGGCCCCGCCGACCTTGCCGTGCAGGGCGCCGCGCGCCCACAGGCCGCCGGCCTGGTCGAAGAAGGCCGCGACCTGCGAGGCCATGCGGCCAAAGCGAGTCGGAGCGCCGACGATGATGGCGTCGTAGTTGGCCAGATCTTCCACGGCCGCGACCGGGGCTTCCTGGTCAAGCTTGAAGTGGGCGCCCTTGGCGATGTCCAGCGGCACGGTCTCGGGCACGCGCTTGATGTCGACGGTCGCGCCGGCTTCGCGCGCGCCCTCGGCGACGGCCTTGGCCATCGTCTCCAGGTGACCGTAGGACGAATAGTAGAGAACCAGAACCTTGGCCATGACGGCGAATTCCTCGGATTTCTGTCGCGGGCGCGCCAGTGCGCCCGTCGTCCATGGTGTTTTGCCCCAGCACAGCCTTGCGAAACAGCCGAATAAAATCGTCTAATATGTTCTGATTTTTCGAACGATTGGAACCGCCATGACCCAGCCCGGCGCGCCCACCCTGGACCAGCTGACCGTGTTCCTGACCGTCGTCGAGGCTGGCGGCTTCGCGGCCGCGGCGCGGCGGCTGAACCGGGCCAATTCGGTGATCAGCTACGCCATCGCCAATCTGGAGGCGCAGCTGGGCCTGGCCCTGTTCGACCGCGAGGCCGCCAAGTCGCCGGTGCTGACCGAGGCGGGCAAGGTGATGCTGGCCCAGGCGCGGGTGATCGCCGGCGACGTCGCCAACCTGCGCGCCCAGGCCAAGGGCCTGCTGCAGGGCCTGGAGGCCGAGGTGCACCTGGTGCTGGACGTCATGCTGCCGACGGCGCGCGTCGTCGACGCGCTAAGGGCGTTTCAGGAAGCCTTTCCGACCGTGGCCCTGCGCCTGCACATCGAGGCCCTGGGGGCGGTGACCCAGATGGTGCTGGACCGCCGCGCCACCCTGGGCGTCGCCGGGCCGCTGGACGTGGTCAATGGCGGCGACCCGCTGGACTATATCGGCGTCGGCCACACCTTGCTGATCCCGGTCGCCGCGCCCGACCATCCGCTGGCCCAGGGCCGCAACCCGCCCGGCGCCGGGCGGTCCCATACCCAGCTGGTCCTGACAGATCGCTCTCGCCTGACCGAGGGCCGCGACTTCGCCGTCGCCAGCGTGCACACTTGGCGGCTAGCCGACCTGGGGGCCAAGCACATCCTGCTGAAGGAGGGTCTGGGCTGGGGCAACATGCCCGAGCCGATGGTCCGCGAGGACATCGCTGCCGGCCGGCTGAAGCGCCTGGACATGCCCGAGCTCGTCGAAGCCCACTACGCCCTGCACGCCATCCACCGCAGCGACACGCCGCCGGGCCCGGCGACGGCGTTCCTGATCGAGCGGTTTCGCGGGCAACCCAACTGACGGCGCGGCCGCCCTCGCCCTTCGACCAGCTCAGGGTGAGGACGACGTTTAAGCCCGTGCAGTAGGAAACCTCACCCTGAGCTTGTCGAAGGGCGAGGTTTCCACATCCACCGCTACTTCCGCGTCACCACCACGGCGTCACCGGCGTACTCCACCGTCGCGTCGGGCGCGGCGTCGAAGTCGGTGGGCTTGGCGCCCGCGCCGATGAAGCGGATCTTGAAGGTCCGCTTGTCGACCATGCCGTCGAACTTGCCCGAGCGGGCGCCGATCACGACGCGGCCCGAGGCGTTGTCGTAGCTGATCGGGATGCGGCTGTAGGCCCCGCGCTGATAGGCCAGGGTCAGGCCATCGTCCTCGTAGAGCTCGTACTTGCCGTCCTTGCCCGTGTAGATCACCAGCGTGATCGGCAGGTCGGGCTTCTCTCCGACATACTGCTGGACCTCGGTGGTCGGCACGATCGCGCCGGCCTTGACGAACAGCGGCATGCGGTTCAGCGGCGCGTCGGCCTTGATGGTCTGGCCGCCGGGGTGGGCCTTGCCCGTCTGGAAGTCGTACCAGGTGGTCCCGGCCGGCAGGTAGACCTCGCGCGAGCGGGCCTTGAAGCTGGTCACCGGGGCGACCAGGAACGCCGAGCCGTACAGGTACTCGTCGTTGACGTCGCGGGCCTTCAGGTCGTTGGGATAGTCCATGACCAGGCCGCGCATGATGCTGCCGTCGCGGTGATAGGTCTCGCCCGCCAGGGTCAGGGTGTAGGGCATCAGGCGGTAGCGCAGCTGGTCGTACCAGACGAGGCTGTTGTAGACCTCGGTGCCTTCGTCGGCGAGGTTCCAGATCTCGCGGAAGGGCTCCTCGCCGTGGCTGCGGAACAGGGGCGAGAAGGCGCCGAACTGATACCAGCGCAGGTTCAGCTCCTGCCATTCGGGCCAGTGCTTGGGGTCGCGCTTTTCATAGCGCTGCTCGACCGAGAAGCCGCCGATGTCGGTGGTCCAGTTGGGAATGCCCGACATCGACAGGTTCACGCCGGCCGAGATCTGGTCCTTGAAGTCGTCCCAGCGGGCGACGACGTCGCCGCTCCACAGGGCCACGCCCTGGCGCTGGATGCCGCCGAAGCCCGAGCGCGAGAAGATGTACGAGCGCTTGTTCGGGTCACGCGCGTGCTCGCCGTCGAACACCGCCTGGGTGTGGATCAGCGGATAGGAGTTGAAGAACTCCGCGCCCGGCCCCTTGGCGGTCGGCCCCATGCGCAGGGTGCGCTCGGGGATGTCGAGGTTGGAGTGCATGTCCGGCTCGTCGCTGTCCATCCACCAGGCGTCGATGCCGATGCCGCCCAGGTTCTCCTTGACCTGGCGCCAGTAGATGTCGCGCGCTTCCTGGGTATAGGGATCGTAGAACGAGTTCAGATAGCCGGGGCCGACCCAGTCCAGCGCGCCCTGCTCGACGTTGCGGTGGTACATGTACCCCTTGGCGTCCAGCTCCTTGTAGTTCTTGGTCGTCGGATAGAACTTCGGCCAGATCGAGATCATGAAGTGGGCGTTCTCGTCGTGAACGTCCTTCAGCATCTTGGCCGGGTCGGGGAAGCGGGTCTCGTCGAACTTGTGGCTGCCCCAGCTGTCGTCCTTCCAGTAGCGCCAGTCGAGCACGATGTTGTCGAGCGGGACCTGGCGCTTGCGGTACTCCTTGACCACCCCGACCAGCTCGTCCTGGGTGTTGTAGCGCTGGCGGCTCTGCCAGAAGCCGTACGACCAGCGCGGCAGGGCCTGCGACTTGCCGGTCAGCTCGCGATAGCCGCTGACCACCTGGTCCAGGTTGTCGCCGGCGACGAAATAGTAGTCGATCGTGTGGGCCACTTCCGAGGTCAGGGTCAGCGACTTCTGCTGCGCCGCCGGGATCGGATCGTTGTGCAGCAGAGCGACGTAGCCCTGGTTGGGATCCCACTCGACGCGAACCTTGTGCTTGCTGCCAGCCTTCATCGGGACGGTGAAATTGTGGAACCACGGGTTCCAGTTCTGTCGCCAGCGGTCGATCTTCAGCTGGCCGTCGACATAGATCTTGGCGTAGCTGGACGAGTACAGCTTGAACTTCTGCACGCCGCTGGTCTTGGGCTCGACATAGCCTTCCCAGACCACGGTCGCGCCCTCCACCGGCTTCTTGTCCGCCGTCTGCAGCTCGGCCGGCCACTTGGGGGCGTCGTCCAGGAACTGGTAGTCGATGTCCGCCTCGGTGCGGGTCAGCTTCAGCGCGCCGTTGACGTAGTACTTGGCCGTGAAGCCGCCGGGCTTGCCGTTAGCGTCGGTGACCTTCAGGTCGCGCGAGGCCAGGGCGTAGGGCGTCGGGTCGCCGAAGCGGGTGATGCCGTTGTTGTCCCACAGGACGCCGTAGTTGCGGGTCGACAGCACGAACGGGATGGCGATGTCGCGATTGTACTGGGCCAGCTCGACGTCCTGGCCGTTATAGTTCATCTGGCCGTTCTGGTGCTGGCCCAGGCCGTAGAAGCCTTCGTCCGTGTTCGGATTGAACCGTTGCGAGATGGCGTAGAAGTTCTTGCCGTCGATGGTGTGCGGCTTGAACGCCTGGCGGCCCTGCTCGGCCAGGACGGTCTTGCCGGCCGCGTCCTTGAACGAGACGGCGCCGGTGGCCAGCGCCACTTCCGCCGTGGCCTTGCCGGCCTTCAGCACCACCTTGCCGCCCGCTTCCGTGACCGTGAAGCCGCTGGTCTTGGGTTGAGCGATGACCATCAGGCTCTGCAGCGCGTCGATGGTCTCGGTCGGCGAGGCGGTGACGCGGATGGCGCGGTCGCTCATCACCTGCAGGCGGACCTTCTTGGCCGGGCCCGAGGCGGGGGTGACGATGACGCCGTCGGCGGTCTTCTCGAAGCCGCCGTCGAGGGCGAAGGCGGAGGTGGAGGCCATCAGCGCGAGGCTGAAGGCGGCCGAACCCAAGGAGGAAAGCGTGAGTATGCGCATGGCTGGTCCCGTCAGTAGGTGGCGAGCTTGACCCGCAGGATCTGCGAGCCGCCGGTGAAGTTGAGGCCGTAGTCGGTCTGGTCGCCGTTCCACAGGCGGTCGAAGACCCATTGGCCGTTCTCGAAGTGACCCTCTTCCACGCGGGCCAGGATCATGGGCTTGTTGTCGTTTGCGGCGCGGCCGAATTCGATGCGGACGTTGCGGCCGGTGACCAGGAATTCGTCGGGCGACAGCTGGGCGACGACGCCGCCGCCGTCGGGACCTTGCGGGCCGGGCGGACGATCCTTGAGCCAGGCCCAGTCCGAGGCCCCGAACTGCCACTTGCCGTAGCGCAGGGTGACGGTCCAGGCGCCCAGGGTCGTCGACTGCGGCGCGCGGTCGTCGGGCTCGGCGCCACCGAACACCTTGCCCTCGTAAGACAGCTTCGCCCATTCGCGGGCCATGGGACCCAGCAGACGGTAGTTGGCGGCGAAGGCCTCGACCGTCGCCTCGTCCAGCTTGGCCGCGCCCAGCGGGAAGTTGGCGTAGCCGGTATAGTCCATGCCGAACGGCGAGAAGCCGATGCCCTGGCGGCCCAGGGTGTCGAAGACGTAGCGGGCATAGACCGGATCATTGCCGGTCTCGGCCACAAACAGGGCGTTGCCGGGCCGCTTGTAGTGGGCCAGGGCCGCCGAATACTTGACCGACTCCTTCATGTAGATATCGGGCGCGATCAGGTCGATCGAGGGGGCCGCGGCCTTCCAGACGTCCAGGACGTTGTCGGTCGGGCCGCCGGCCGAATAGCTCTTGGGCTCGCCCGGCTTGATCGGATCGCGCAGGGCGGCGTTGACGTACATCGGCAGCGGATAGACCGCCTTGCCCGCCGCCGCGACCTGGTCGACGAAGCGGCCGATATGCCAGGCGTGGAAATATTCGTCGGCGTCCTTGCCGAAGGCTTGCGACCACGTGCCCGGCTTGACGCCCACGGCCTTGACCAGGGCGGCCGGCGCGGGGCCATCGAAGACTTTCTGGGCGGCGGGGCCGAAGTCGCGGACCGTGCCATAGGTGCCGGTCTCGTTCTCGACCTGGACCATGATCACCGTCCGGTCGGCCGCGTCCTTGGCCTTCAGGTGGGTCATCAGGGCGACGAAGGCTTTGCGGTCGGCGTCCAGGGTCGACTGGGCCAGCGGCGACATCGAGTACGAGCGCTCACCCGTCTCCTTCTTCAGGCGCGGGAAGCGCTTGTCGTCCAGCTTGACCCACTCGGGCGCGTAGGACGGCGAGCTGTTCTTCCAGGTGCCGAACCACAGCAGCACCAGGCGGACATTGTGCTCGCGGGCCTGGGCCAGCAGCAGGTCCAGATACGAGAAGTCGAACTTGCCCTCGACCGGCTCGATCTGTTCCCAGGCGATCGGGACCTGGACGGTGTTGGCGCCCATCTTGGCGATCGCCGGCCAGACCTTGGGCATCTGCGAGGGCCAGGCGGACGAGTTGTTGACCTGAGCGCTCAGGATCAGGAACGGCGCGCCATCGACCATCAGGGCGTAGCGGCCGTCCTTCTGGACCAGCCGCGGGGTCTCGCGATCGGCCGCGACCGCGCCCGAGGCCAAGGCGAGCGCCAGGGCCGAGACCATTCCCACAGCGAAGCGTGAAATCCCCATCCGCCTCCTCCCAAAACACGCGCGCCAATCGATGTTAGCGCTATCAATTCTATTGTCGGACGATTGCCGGGCCGAAGGGCGATGACAAGTCCGGTTCGACGGTTTCCCCGGTCAAAAAAATCCGCGCACCGCCGCAGGTGACGATGCGCGGGGAAAGACGCCGCGCGGCCTCGGGGAGAGGCTGCCGCGCGAGGCGCGCCGAGAGCCATGAATGCCCCGCCGCGCCGCCTAAGCTAGCCAGACTATAGTCGTATAATTCAGACCAACAAGCGGTTTTGATAGCGTTGTCATTGGCAATCGCCAGCCCCGCGCCCTGAACACGCCCAGCCCCGGCGCGACCGGAGATCGATCCGTGAACTCGGCTTGAACCCCCGCTTTCGCGGCGACGGGTGGATAGAGGGCAGACCCAGTGAAACATGGACCTACACCCCCATCGCATCCGCCTTACACGCCGCCGCGATGAAGGCGTCGTGGGTGGGCAACCTCGAGACGAGGCCGGCATTGTCCTGTCCCACCCGACGCACCGCCACCACGACCTCGTCATAGGCGGGTGCGTCGGCCAAGCGGTCGTAGTCGCGCGGCTGGATCCCCTGCCCCAGGAACACCGCCAGCCAGCTGGGCTCGGCGAACAGTTGCTCGTCATAGCGGGCGATCTTGGCCCGGCTGCGGAACAGCTCGATCTTGTGGGCCAGGCTGTCGGGAACCGTCATAGCCCCGCAATGGCGCCACAGCGGCGCATCGTCCCGTTCGGTGGCCTTGTAGTGCAGGATGATGAAGTCGCGGATCTGCTCGTATTCGATCTGGGTCAGGCGGTTGAACTCGGTCTCGGCGGCCGGGTCGTGGCCGCCCAGTGGCAACAGCGACAGCAGGCGCAGGGCGCCGGTCTGGATCAGGTGGATGCTGGTGCTCTCCAGCGGCTCCATGAAGCCGCCCGCCAGGCCCAGGGCGACGACGTTCTTGCTCCAGCTTTTCTTGCGGCGGCCGGCGGTGAAGCGCAGCGGGCGCGGGTCGGCCAGGGCCTTGCCGTCCAGATTGGCCAGCAGCGCGGCGGCGGCCTCGTCGTCGCTGATGTGGCTGCTGCAATAGACATAGCCGTTGCCGGTGCGGTGCTGCAGCGGGATCCGCCACTGCCAGCCGGCCTCGCGCGCGGTCGCTCGGGTGTAGGGCGTCAGCGGATGGACGTTCTCGCACGGGACGGCCAGGGCGCGGTCGCAGGGCAGCCAGTGCGACCAGTCCTCATAGCCGGCCTCCAGCGCCTGCTCGATCAGCAGCCCGCGGAAGCCCGAGCAGTCGACGAAGAAGTCGCCCTCGACCCGGCGTCCGTCGGTCAGGGTCAGGCCGGTGACGAAGCCGCTCTCGGGGTCCTGCTCGACCTTGGCGATCTTGCCCTCGGTGCGCTTGACGCCGCGCGTCTCGGCGTAGTCGCGCAGGTAGCGGGCGTAGAGGCCCGCGTCGAAATGGTAGGCATAGCCCAGGCCCGGCACGCCGGGCGGCAGCGTCTTGGGCGGGATGGCGAACTTGCCGGCCTTGGCCGCCACGGCCGACAGGGCGTAGCTGTCCAGGACGCCGCCCTCTCCGTTGGCCCGCAGGCGCAGCCAGTAGTTATGGAAACCGACGCCATCGATCGGCTGGCCATAGACGCCGAAAGGATGGAAGTACTCGGCTCCGAGACGGCCCCAATCGCGAAACTGGATGCCCAGCTTGAACGTCGCCTGGGTCTTCTTGATGAAGTCGATCTCGTCGATGTCCAGAAGGCCGTTCAGGAACTGGATCGGCGGGATGGTGGCCTCGCCGACGCCGACCGTGCCGATCTCCTCGGACTCGATCAGCTCGACCTCGCCGATCCTGCCCTTCAGGGCCTGGATCAAGGTCGCCGCGGCGATCCAGCCGGCCGTGCCGCCGCCGACCACCACGAACTTGCGATAGGGACGACGGGTCATGGGCGTCCGGTTCTCGAAATAGGAGCGTCATCCCGGAAGCCTCGAAGAGACCATCCGGGATGACACGTTAGAAGTGCGCGAGGTGGGACGCTAGAACGTCCCGCGCAGCACGACCGAGTAGCGGCGGTCGGCCACCACCCAGTTGTGCCCGGTCAGCCCCTCTTCGGGACGGCCCGGATAGCTGACCAGGATCTTGGTCTTGGTGTTGGTCAGGTTCACGGCCTGGAAGCCGATCTTCAGCTTGTCGCTGACCGTATAGAACACCGACCCGTCCAGCTGGCCGTAATCGTCGCTCCAGGCGGGGATGTTGATGTTCGCCGCCGTGGTGGTCAGGAGGTAGCGCTCACGCCAGTTGTAGGCCAGGCGGGCCGAGACCTTGCCCAGGTCGTACAGCGCCGCGACGTTGTAGCTCTTCTTCGACAGGCCCTCGAGCGGCATGGCCTCGCCGACCGCGCCGGTGACGTTGCCGACCTGGGTGTTGTCGTAGGGATTGACCGCCGCGTTGCGGGCGCCCTTGCTGTCCACATAGGTGAAGTTGGCCTGGACCCCGAAGCCCTTCAGCAGGCCCGGCAGGAAGTCGTAGTACTGCTGGTAGGCGACCTCGAAGCCTTTGATCGTGCCGTGGCCGGCGTTGTACGGCTGGATCACCTGGACCGTGCGCGTCACCCCGTTGTTCGTGAACTGCATGTTCTGCGAACCGTTGGTGATGAAGTTGTAGATGTCCTTGTAGAACACCGTCGCCGTCAGGCTGCCGGTCGGCGCGAAGTACCACTCGTAGGCCAGGTCGTACTGGGTCGAGCGGATCGGCTTCAGGTCCGGATTACCCGCATTGGCCGTGTACTGATAGACGCAGTTGGCCCGCGTGGAGCCGGGAATGGTGTTCGAACAGACGCCGCCCGTCAGGAAGCCGTTGGTGGCGCTGATCGTGTAGTTCGGCTGCAGTTGCTGGAAGTCGGGGCGCACGACGGCCTTGGCCGCCGCGACGCGCAGGAACATGTCCGGCGTGATCTTCAGCCGCGCGTTGAAGCTGGGCAGGATATTCACATAGTCGCGGCCGCCGACATAGGCGCTCTTGGCGCCATTGGCGAACTGCCCGTCAGCGGCGGGGATCTGGGTGCCCTCGGAGACGGCCTCGGCGTTGGTGTTGAAGACCTGCAGACCTTGGCTCTGCGTCTCGGTCTTGACCACGCGGACACCGATGTTGCCGTCAAGCTCGCGCTCCTCGCCGCCGACCGAGACGTCGTGGCCGAAGCGCAGCATGGCGTAGCCCGCCAGGGTCTTTTCCTTCTGGTGGTTGGTGCTGCCCTTGCCGCCGGTCTGGCTTTGGTCCTCGAAATCGCCATTGAACGGACGCCAGCCGCCGCCGTTCGCCGCCGCGATCTGGCCCAGGATCGTCGAGGTCTTGCCGTACTGGTTCACGAACGACGCCGTCGGCATCACGAACGCCGCCGGGACCTGCGCCTTGCCCCGGAAGTAGTCCTCGAACGGGAACAGCTCATAATAGCCCTGGTAGCCGTTCAGCGTACTGATCGGGGCGACCGAAGGCCCGCCCCAACTGGGCGCCACCGTATCCCAGCGATAGGCCGTCTCGCGCGTCGTCGCCTGGCGATAGGTGTCGCGGACGCCGAAGCGGAACGACTTCAGCCAGCCGTCGCCATCGAACGTGTAGGCGCCGTCGAAGCGCATCGCCAGTTCGCTGCCTTCGTTGCGGTCATGGTGGTCCATGGCCGCCTGCAGGTAGTAGTTGGCCGGGTTGGTCAGGAACGCCTTGTCGTTGTTGACCGTGATCGACGGCAGGCCGCCGGTGACGTCCAGCGTGGCGGGCAGGGTCGAGCCGTTCAGCGCGTTGAAGGCCGTGAAATCGACCGTCTTGGTCTTGGCGTAGATGTACTGGACATCGCCGCTGAAGGACCACTTGTCGTTCGGATTGTACTTCAGGTTCAGCGAGTAGTCCGAGGTCACCGAGCTACGCTCGGCGTAGCGGGTATCGATCAGCGACGACCCCAGGCTGGTCCCGCCGGCCGTGTCGGCCAGCGTGCCCTTCAGGAAGCGGCCCGCGGAATCGTAGGTGAAGCTGGTGCCGGCGGCGGGGCCGTCGGCCGTGCCGGGGTTGAAGCCGTTGGCGCGCTCGGTCGACGCCTGCAGCGCCGAGGACCGCAGGAACTGCAGCGTGGCTTCCCACTGGTCGTTCGGGCGCCATTGGACGGCGGCGTCGATGCCCTTGCGCTCGCGGTCGAACTCCAGGCTGCGATAGCCGTAGCCGCCGGGGACGTAGACCGTCTTGCCGGGGACCAGATCGGTGCGGACGTTGTAGGGGTCGACCGAGATCGTGTCGGTGCGGCTCTTCAGCTTGGAGTCCGACAGGTCGATCAGGAAGCCGATCTCGCCGATCCCGGTGTCCCAGCGGTCGCTGTACAGCACCGAGCCGGACGGCTTCCACTTCTTGGCCAGGTCGCCATAGCTGGCGTCCAGCGAGTAGGCGATGATGCGCTTGGCGCTGTCGAACGGCAGGCGGGTGCGCAGGTTGACGGTGCCGCCGACGCCGCCCTCGATGATGTCGGCCGACGGGTTCTTGTAGACGTCCACCCCAGCCATCAGCTCGGGCGGAATATCCTCGAAGCTCAGCGTGCGGCCGGCCTTGGCCGAGAAGCTGTCGCGGCCGTTCAGTTCGCCGCGCACCCAGCTGAGGCCGCGCACCTGCACGCCCGAGCCCTCGACCGAGATGCGGTCGGCGTCGCGGCCGTCCGAGGTGCGGCCGATGGTGACGCCGGCCACCCGCTGCAGGGCTTCGGTGACCGAGCGGTCCGGCAGGGCGCCGATGTCGGTCGAGGTGATCGAGTCGACCAGTTGCTCGGCGTTCTGCTTGATCTTCTGCGCCGACTGGATCGCGGCGCGTTGGCCGGTGACCACGACCTCCTCGACGACGTCGTCGCTCTTGGTCTGCGCCGCTTGGGCGGGCGCGGCTTGCGCCAGCGCCACGGCGGGCGTGATCCCACAGAGAACCAGCGCCGAAGCGCCAGCGAGCATGAGTTTGCGATGAGATGAATCGTGGCGCTGCATGGCCGTTCCTTCCCCCTGTTTCGAGCCGTCCCGGTCCGTTCTAGGGCGTCCGGTGACGTGCGGCCTTCAGGCGCCGCGTGCTCCACATCGTTAGCTATAATCGTATAATTCCGACCTTCAAGCCGAAATTGATAGCGCTATCATTTCTGGGATGACAGCGTTGTTTCGGCCACACCCGCGCCATTGACACCGCGATCAATCGCAAGAAATCCGGAAGCGCTTCCAAAACCATCGCGTTCATCGATCAGATTGCGTAGATCATTATTATACTATAAATGACCCGCCTGAATGATGGATCAGGCCCTCGGGGCCGGCGTTAGGGACGACTATGAGCGACGATAACGCGGGCAAGCGCCTGCGCAGCGGCGGCACTTACGGCAAGCTCGATCGGGACGGGTTCATCCACCGATCGTGGATGAAGAGCCAGGGCCTGCCCGACGACGCCTTCGACGGCCGGCCGGTGATCGGCATCTGCAACACCTGGTCCGAGATCACCCCCTGCAACGCTCACCTGCGCGAGATCGCCGAGCACGTGAAGCGTGGCGTCTGGGAGGCCGGCGGCCTGCCGCTGGAATTCCCGGCCATGTCGCTGGGCGAGACCCAGATGCGGCCGACGGCCATGCTGTTCCGCAACCTGCTGGCCATGGAGGTCGAGGAGTCGATCCGGGGCAATCCGATAGACGGCGTCGTGCTGCTGGGCGGTTGTGACAAGACCACGCCGGGCCAGCTGATGGGCGCGGCCAGCGTCGACCTGCCCACCATCGTCGTCTCGTCCGGCCCGATGCTGAACGGCAAGTTCCGCGGCAAGGACATCGGCTCGGGCACCGACGTCTGGAAGTTCTCCGAGGCCGTCCGCGCCGGCGAGATGAGCCTGGCCGACTTCATGTCGGCCGAGAGCGGCATGAGCCGCTCGCCCGGCACCTGCATGACGATGGGCACGGCCTCGACCATGGCCGCGATCATCGAAGCGATGGGCCTGTCCCTGCCCTACAACGCCAGCATCCCCGCCGTGGACGCGCGCCGCCGGGCGATGTCGCACGAGACCGGCCGGACCATCGTCAAGATGGTCAAGGAAGACCGCCGTCTGTCGCAGGTCGCCACCCGGGCGTCGTTCGAGAACGCCTTGCGCGTCCACGCCGCGATCGGCGGCTCGACCAACGCCGTCGTCCACCTGCTGGCCCTGGCCGGCCGCCTGGGCGTCAAGCTCGAGCTCGAGGACTTCGACCGCCTGTCGCGCGACGTGCCGCTGCTGGTCGACCTGCAACCGTCGGGTCGTTTCCTGATGGAAGACCTGCACTACGCGGGCGGCCTGCCGGCGGTGATGAAGCAGCTGGAAGGCCTGCTGGATCCCGAGGCCCCGACCGTCGCCGGCCACCGCATCGGGGCCCAGTATGAGGCGGCCGAGGTGTTCAACGCCGAGGTCATCCGCACGATGGCCGATCCGGTGAAGCCCGACAGCGGCATCTGGGTGCTGCGCGGCAACCTGGCCCCCGGCGGCGCGGTTATGAAGCCCAGCGCGGCCAGCCCCGAACTGCTCAGCCATCGCGGCAAGGCCGTGGTGTTCGAGACGATCGAGGACTTCCGCGCCCGCATCGACGATCCGGACCTGGACGTCGACGAGACCTCGATCCTGGTCTTGAAGGGCTGTGGCCCGAAGGGCTATCCGGGCATGCCCGAGGTTGGCAACATGCCGCTGCCTCGCAAGCTGCTGGAAAAGGGCGTCAAGGACATGCTGCGGATCAGCGACGCCCGGATGAGCGGCACCGCCTATGGCGCGGTGATCCTGCACGTCTCGCCCGAGGCCGAGGCCGGCGGCCCGCTGGCCGTGGTGCGCCATGGCGACGAGATCGTGTTCGACGGCCCCTCGCGATCCTTGAGCCTGTCGATCAGCGCCGAGGAGCTGGAAGGCCGCCTGGCCGCCTGGCGCGCCAATCCTCCGGCCCCGAAATATACGCGCGGCTACGCCAAGCTCTATGTCGACCACGTCTTGCAGGCCGACCAGGGCGCCGATCTCGACTTCCTGGTCGGATCCTCGGGCTCGGTCGTTACCCGCGAGAGCCACTGATGGACCAGGACGTGGTCATCGTCGGCGACTGGGGCACCTCGCGCCTGCGTCTCTGGCTGCGCCAGGGCAAGAGCGTGATCCACCGCCGCGACGGTCCCGGGGTCTCGGCCCTGACCGACACGCCGGAGAAGACCTTCTTGGACCTGGTCGGCGACTGGCGCGAGGCTAAACCGGTCGGCGCCCTGCTGTGCGGCATGGTCGGCTCGACCATCGGCTGGCGCCTGGCGCCCTACGCCTCCTGCCCGGCCGGTCCGGCCGACGTCGCGGACAAGGCCTTGCGCCTGGAGGCCGACGGCCTGCCGGTGACGATCGTCCCCGGCCTCTCGTGCCTGAACCCGCTGGGCGGGCCCGACGTGATGCGGGGCGAGGAGACGCAGGTCTTCGGCGCCCTAGCCCTGGACGGCGCCCTGCGCACCGGCCGCCACCTGCTGGTTCTGCCCGGCACCCACAACAAGTGGACCGTGGTCGAGGACGGCAAGATCATGGGCTTCGTCACCGCCCCGGTCGGCGAGACCTTCGCCCTGTTGAAAGCCCACTCGACCCTGGCCGCCGGCGGCGGATCCCAGGCCGACGGCTCGCCCGAAGGCTTTTCCCTGGGCCTCCAGAGGATCGCCGAGCATGGCGCCGCGCGCCTGCCGCACCTGATGTTCGAGACCCGGTCGCGCCAGTTGCTGGACGGCCTCTCGCCCGCCGACGCCATGGGCTACCTGTCGGGCCTGCTGATCGCCGCCGACGTCGCCGCCGCCCGCGACTGGTTCGGGCCGATGGACGCCGTGACCGTGATCGGCGCGGGCGCCCTCAGCGACCTCTACGTCCAGGCCCTGGCCAAGTCCGGGGTAACGGCGGCCGTCGTCGACGGCGACGCGGCCGTCCTTGCCGGCCTATCGGCGATCTCCAGATCTCAAGAGAAGTGAAGCTTATGACCCACGCCGCCCCGCCTCCCATCGTGGCCATCCTGCGCGGCGTGAAGCCGACCGAGATCGTCGACATCGCCGCGGCCCTGGTCGCCGCCGGGATCAAGGGCATCGAGGTGCCGCTGAACTCGCCCGATCCGCTGGAGAGCATCGGCAAGCTGTGCGACGCCTTCGGCGACCAGGCCCTGTGCGGGGCCGGCACGGTGCTGTCGCCCCAGGCCGTCGACGACGTCGCCTGGGTCGGCGGCAAGCTGATCGTCACGCCCAACACCGACGCCGAGGTCATCGCCCGCGCGGTCGCCCTGGGCCTGACCGCCATGCCGGGCTTCGCCACGCCCTCCGAGGCCTTCACCGCCGTCAAGGCGGGCACCAAGGCCCTGAAGCTCTATCCGGCCAGCAGCTTCGGCCCCAGCCACGTCAAGGCGGTCAAGGACGTGCTGCCCAAGGACATCCTGGTCTACGCCGTCGGCGGCGTGGGCGCGGCCAATCTGGAGCCCTGGCGTGCGGTCGGCATCGCCGGCATCGGCGTCGGCGGCGAGCTCTATCGTCCGGGCTACACGGCCGAGGAGGTCGGCGAACGCGCCGCCGCCCTGGTCGCGGCCTGGAACCCAAAATAACCGTCAGCAGAACGGGGAGGAAGACGTGAACCTAGCAGCCATCGATATCGCGGTGCTGGCGGTCTACGCCGTCGCCATCTTCGGCCTGGCCCAGTGGGTCAGCCGCGACAAGAGCGGTCACCAGAAGGACTCGACCGACTACTTCCTGGCCGGCAAGGCCCTGCCCTGGTGGGCGATCGGCGCCTCGCTGATCGCCGCCAACATTTCGGCCGAGCAGATCATCGGCATGAGCGGCTCGGGCTACGCCATCGGCCTGGCCATCGCCTCCTACGAGTGGATGGCGGCCCTGACCCTGCTGATCGTCGGGAAGTTCTTCCTGCCGGTGTTCCTGAAGAACGGCGTCTATACGATGCCGCAGTTCCTGGAGCAGCGGTACGGCCCCAGCGTGCGGACCCTGATGGCTGTGTTCTGGCTGGGCCTCTACGTCTTCGTGAACCTGACCTCGATCCTGTGGCTGGGCTCGATCGCCATTCACACCGTCACGGGCCTGGACCAGATGTGGGCCCTGGCCGCCATCGGCGCCTTCGCCCTGGCTTATCAGATCTGGGGCGGCCTCAAGGCCGTGGCCCTGACCGACATTGTCCAGGTGGCCCTCTTGGTCACCGGCGGCCTGATCATCGCTTGGCTGTCGCTGGGCAAGATCGGCGGCGGCGACGTGGTCGCCGGCTTCCACCACCTGACCACCCAGTTCCCCGAGAAGTTCGACATGATCCTCTCGAAGGACAACCCGCACTACAAGGACCTGCCCGGGATCGCGGTGCTGGTCGGCGGCCTGTGGATCATGAACATCAGCTACTGGGGCTTCAACCAGTACATCATCCAGCGCGCCCTGGGCGCCAAGGACCTGAAGGAAGCCCAGAAGGGCATCGCCATGGCGGCCTATCTGAAGCTGCTGATGCCGGTCATCGTGGTGCTGCCGGGCATCGCCGCCCTCGTCCTGGCCCCGCAGGGCATCAAGCCCGACCAGGCCTATCCGGAGATGATGAAGCTGCTGCCGCCCGGCCTGCTGGGCCTGGTGTTCTCGGCCCTGGTGGCGGCGATCGTCGCCTCGTTGGCGGCCAAGATCAATTCGATCGCCACCATCTTCACCCTGGACGTCTACGCCAAGGCCCGCCCGGACCGGAGCGAAAGTCACCTGGTCGCCGTCGGCCGCATCACCGCCGTCGTCGCCGTGATCATCGGCATCCTGACCGCCAAGCCGCTGCTGGGCGGCGCCGAGCAGGCCTTCCAGTTCATCCAGGAGTTCACCGGCTTCTTCACGCCGGGGATCGTGGTGATCTTCATCCTGGGCATGTTCTGGAAGAAGGCGACCACCGCCGGCGCCCTGACCGCCGCCATCGGCTCGGCGGTGCTGTCGGCGGTGTTCTGGTACCTGCAGGAGCAGGCGATCTACACCATGCCGTTCATGAACCGCGTCGGCGTCGTCTTCCTGCTGTCGCTGGCCGGGGCCGTGCTGGTCTCGCTGGTCGCCCCGCAGAAGAAGGTCGTCAGCGTCGTGACGCTGGAAGGGATCAGCTACAAGACCTCGACCGGCTTCAACATCGCCGGCGTCGGGGTGATCCTGATCCTGATCGCGCTCTACGCGACCTGGTGGTGATGACAAGATGGGCGGCCGCGCGCGACGCTGGCCGCCTATTTTTGCGTTTTGGTCAGACCTCCGGCCTGAACGCTCTTGCCGAACGCCTCGGGCGCGGCTGTATTCAGCTCAACCGCTCCGTTCGCGAGTGGAACAAATTAAGGTAGCCAGCGGCGAATCCCTTTTGTTCGCCGCCGCAGGAAAGAAGATCCGCCGATGCGCACCCAGCCCGGCCTGAGTTTGACCTACGGTCTGGTCGAGCAACTTGGTCAGGCCATTGTCACGGGCGAATACGCCGAGGTCGGTTTTCCGACCGAGGGCGAGCTGTCCAAACAGTTCGGCGCCAGCCGCACGGTGACGCGCGAGGCGGTCAAGATGCTGACCGCCAAGGGCCTGCTCAGCGCTCGTCCCCGCCACGGCACCGTGGTCGAGCCGGAAGCCGAGTGGAACATGCTCGATCCGGACGTGCTGCGCTGGCTGCTGGAGCGCAAGTTCAGCCTGCGCCTGCTGGCCGATTTCACCGAGATGCGGCTGGGCATCGAGCCCGCCGCCGCCGCCCTGGCGGCCCGCAACGCCGACGAGGCGGGGCTGGAGGAGATCCGCAAGGGGCTGCGCCGGATGAAGGCCGCCGCCCAGGGCGAGGACGATCCCCTCACCGCTGACATCGCCTTCCACATCGCCATCCTCAGCGCGACCAAGAACCCGTTCTATCGCGAGCTGCACGAGCTGGTGAACACGGCCCTGCGCATCTCGATCCGCTTCACCAACCGCATCAAGGGCCGCACCGCCTCGATCCCCTCGCACGAGGACGTGGCCGAGGCGATCATCGCCCGCGACGCCGACAAGGCTTCGGCCGCGATGCGCGAGATCATCGTCGACGTGCTGGAGCTGATCCGCGCCGCCTCGCCGGCCACCGAGAGCGAGGCCGCGCGCCGCGAGGCGTGACGGCCGACGCTTGCGCTTCGGCGAATATCCGACAACGTTGTCAAGGTGGTGACGCGCCTCTTCGAAGCCGCGCGCCGCCGAGGAGGAAACGCCATGGTCCCGATCCGGAAAGTCCTGGCGCTGGGCGCGCTGGCCGGTGTGCTGGTCGCCCTGCCCGCCGCCGCCCGCGAGCTGTCGCCCAAGGCCCAGGTCGCGGCCATGAAGCACGGCGTCAACGTGCTGGGCTATGATCCCCTGTGGGAGGATCCGGCCAAGGCCCACTTCCAGCTGGACCGCCATTTCCAGGTCATCAAGGCCGGCGGCTTCGACACCGTGCGGGTCAACCTGCACGCCTTCGCCCACATGGACGCCGACAACCGCCTGGACCCCAAGTGGCTGGCGACGCTGGACAAGGTTGTCGAGCAGGCCCTGGCCGCCAAGCTGACCGTCATCCTGGACGAGCACGACTTCAACGCCTGCCAGGACGACGTCGCCGCCTGCAAGCCGCGCCTGACCGCCTTCTGGGCCCAGATCGCCGAACGCTACAAGGCTGCCCCCGACAAGGTGGTGTTCGAGCTGCTGAATGAGCCCAACCGGGCGCTGGACGACGTCTGGAACGCCTGGATCCCCGACCTGCTGGCCGCCATCCGCCCCAGCAACCCGACCCGCAACGTCATCGTCGGCCCGACGCGCTGGAACAATCTGGAGCGCCTGCCGGACCTGAAGCTGCCCGAGGCCGACCGTCACCTGATCGTGACGTTCCACTACTACGATCCGTTCCCGTTCACCCACCAGGGCGCCTCGTGGGCCGATCCGGTTCCGCCGGTCGGAACGACCTGGGGGACGCCGGACGAGCATGCCCGGATCGACAAGGATTTCGACACCGTCGCCGCCTGGGCCAAGGCCGAACGCCGGCCGGTGCTGTTGGGCGAGTTCGGGGCCTACGACAAAGGTCCAATCGACTCCCGCGTCGCCTACACGCAGGCTGTGGCCCGATCGGCCGAGCGCCATGGCTTCGGCTGGGCCTATTGGCAGTTCGAGAGCAACTTCAACGTCTATGATGTCGACGCCGACCAGTGGATCGCCCCGATCCACGACGCCCTGATCCCTCCGAAATAGGACAGTTTCCGTGCAGATCCCCTATGTCGCCGCCGCTGACCGCTATGCGTCGATGCCCTACCGCCGCACGGGCCGCAGCGGCCTCGACCTGCCGGCGATCTCGCTGGGCCTCTGGCAGAACTTCGGCGGCGCCGACGTGTTCGAGACCGGTCGCGCCATCCTGCGCCGGGCCTTCGACCTGGGCGTCACCCACTTCGACCTGGCCAACAACTACGGCCCGCCCTACGGCTCGGCGGAGGAGAACTTCGGCAAGGTCCTGAACAGCGATTTCGCCGCCCATCGCGACGAGCTGGTGATCTCGACCAAGGCCGGCTGGGACATGTGGCCGGGCCCCTACGGCGGCGTCGGAGGGTCGCGCAAATACCTGATCGCCAGCTGCGACCAGAGCCTCAAGCGCATGGGCGTCGACTATGTCGACATCTTCTACTCGCACCGCGTCGACCCCACGACGCCGCTGGAGGAGACCATGGGCGCCTTCGCCCACCTGCACCGCCAGGGCAAGGCGCTGTACGTCGGGATCTCGTCCTACTCGCCCGAGCTGACCCGCCAGGCCCACGCCATTCTCAAGAGCGAGGGCGTGCCGCTGCTGATCCACCAGCCGTCCTACTCGATGGTCAACCGCTGGATCGAGGACGAACTGCTGGACACCCTGGACTCGCTGGGCGTCGGCTGCATCGCCTTCTCGCCGCTGGCCCAGGGCCTGCTGGCCAAGAAGTACCTGAACGGCGCGCCGGCGGACTCGCGCGCGGCCCGGGGCGGCTCGTTCGGCGGACACCTGCTCTCCGAGGACAACCTCGCCCGCATCCGCGCCCTGAACGCGATCGCCGAGCGGCGCGGCCAGACCCTGGCCCAGCTGGCCCTGGCCTGGGTGCTGCGCGACCCGCGCATCACCTCGGCCCTGATCGGCGCCCGCACGGTGGCCCAGCTGGAGGACTCCCTGGCCGCCCTGCAGGGTCTTTCGTTCACCTCTGACGAGCTGGCCGAGATCGATCGGCACGCCTCGGAAGGCGGCGTGGACCTGTGGAAGGTGTCGTCTGACCTCGCAACAAGCGACTTGCCGTCGCGTTCATAGCCAAGGTTTAATGTTTCGGCGGCTTGTGGAACACAGGCGTTCGCATAAAGTTCCGGCGCTATGGCCAAGGGCGACCCCTCCCTTTCCGACCAGGTCGAAGGCCTCGACCGCCTCACCGAGCGTGAGCGCGAATGCCTTCGTCTGGTCGACCGCCACATGAGCTCCAAGGAGATCGCCCGCGAACTGGGCCTCTCCAAGCACACCGTCGACTGGCATCTGGACAAGGCGCGGCGGCGGCTGGGCGCGGCCGACCGCTACGACGCCGCGCGCCGGGTCTTCGACCGGGCCCGCCAGGCGTCACCGCGGGAGACGGCCGATCAGGGGGGCCTCCCCCCCCTCACGCCCCCTGTCACCCCCCCTCCGATCGCGTCGGGGTCCGATCCGTCCCGGCTAGGCGAACGTCCTTCCTCACGGTCAGCTGACCGCATCGAGGAAGGAGTTCCCAGTGAACGATTTGTCCCCCCATCAGAACGAACTGACGCCTCACCAGAAGGACGCGATCGGCCGAGCCGCCCATCTGCGCCGGGAGGTTTCCAGCTTTCAGGACATGTGGCCCCGGCTGAATTCGGCCGAGTTGCTGCCCCCGATCACCTGGAGCGAGCTCGAGCGCCAGCTGATGAACCTGGCGCTCACCCCGACCGCCGCCGCGATGGTCCCGGACCTGGTGGCGGCCACGCGCAAACAGGCTTCGTTCAAGCCCAACGAACTGGTGATGCGGGAGATCCTGTGCATCGCCTCCGCGGTGATGGACGAGACCTTCCTGTCGGACTCCTCGTCTTCGGACTTGGAGGAGGACGACCCAATCATCTGAGCCTGCCTCTGCGGCTCGCCTTCATCGCGGCCGTCATGATCGTGACCGCTCTCGCGTTCGGCTCGATCCTGACGGGGCTCCACGCCCTCGAAGGTCTGTTTCCGTAAGATCGCGCCTCCCAGGAGTCGGAGGCGTCCGTCCCTATCGAACCCACACCTTAGCAAACGCGCCAGCATGGCTTGGCGCGAGGAGACTTCTCATGTTCAAGCAACGCCGGATGGCTGCCGAGACTGTGGCCGAAGCTCTGTTCGCCGCCGAAAAGGCCATCGACGCCGCCATCGCCAGCACGGCCGCCCTGGCCGGGCTGATGCCGACCACCCGCCAGGCGGCCAAGCTGTCGGCCCTGATCGGCCAGGACGCCATCATGTCGGCCATCAACACCATGCAGGCCCTGGGCGTCGCCCGCGAGGGCATCGTCACCACGCACAAGCACCTGACGGTCGCTCAGCACGACATCGGCCTTTCGTCCATGTCGCTGGCCGAAGACGAGTTCGGCAAGGGGCCGGGCATGGCCAACGCCAGCGGCCGCCTGACCATCGCCGCCTAGAGCTTCAAGGCGCGACACAAGATCCTCGCCGGTCCCGATCGGCGGGGATCATTGCAATCTGGAGGAAAGCCGCCACCCTAGCGTGATGACGCCGCTCAACTCCCTCCCCCAATGGTCAAGCCTCGCCGCGTTGCTGATCACGGCCGGCTTGGCGCTGTGGCGTGGCGGCTGGCCCGAACGCCTGGCCGGCGTCGCCATGATCCTGGCCTGGTTCGCCACCTACTTCCTCTACAACTACCACCAGAAGTTCGGCCCTCAGACCGCGATGTTCCTGGTGGATCTGGCCCTGATGCTGGTCTTGCTGTTCATCGCCCTGCGGTCGAATCGCTGGTGGCCGATGTGGGCCTGCGGCTTCCACGGCCTGAGCCTGACCCTGGTGCTGGCCACCCTGGCCGACCCCAAGATCCCCAATCGCGCCAGCCTGATCGCCGGCGGCGGCGTCTTCAGCTACCTGGCCATGGCCGCGCTGTTCTTCGGCGCCCTGCCCCGCCGCCCCGCCGCCCCCGCTCGGGACCCGAGCGCCCTGACGCCGCGTCACCGCTGACAGCCCTTCGAACGCCTGTTTCTCTCCTCGCAACATAGGGAGAGAACTCATGGGTGAAGCCTATATCGTGGCCGCCGCGCGCACGGCCGGCGGACGCAAGGGCGGCAAGGTTTCGGGCTGGCATCCGGCCGACCTGGCGGCGGCGGTGCTGGACGCCCTGGTCGCGCGCAGCGGCGCCGACCCGGCCCTGATCGAGGACGTGATCATGGGCTGCGTGGGCCAGGTGGGCGAGCAGGCCATCAACATCGCGCGCAACGCAGTCCTGGCCTCCAGCCTGCCCGAGAGCGTGCCGGCGACCTCGGTCGACCGCCAGTGCGGCTCGTCGCAACAGGCCATCCACTTCGCCGCCGCCACCGTGATGTCCGGCGCCATGGACGTGGTCATCGCCGCCGGCGTCGAGAGCATGAGCCGGGTGCCGATGGGGCTGTCCTCGGCCCTGCCCTACAAGAACGGCTTCGGGACCTACAAGAGCCCGCGGATGGAGGACCGGTATCCCGGGATCAACTTCAGCCAGTTCGCCGGCGCCGAGATGATCGCCAGGAAGTACGACCTGTCGCGGGCCGAGCTGGACGCCTACGCCCTGTCCAGCCATCAGCGGGCGGCGGCCGCGACCAAGGCCGGCAAGTTCGCCGCCGAGATCGTGCCGATCGAGGTCACCCTGCCCGACGGTTCGGTCGAGCGGCACACGGCCGACGAGGGCATCCGCGCCGACGCCAGCCTGGAGTCGATCGGGTCGGTGAAGCTGCTGACCGAGGACGGCCGGCTAACCGCCGCCACCTCCAGCCAGATCTGCGACGGCGCGGCGGGGGTGCTGATCGTCAACGAGCGGGGGCTCAAAGCCCTTGGCGCCAAGCCGCTGGCCCGGATCCACAGCATGACGGTGATCGGCCACGACCCGGTCATCATGCTGGAAGCCCCGATCCCCGCCACCCAGAAGGCCCTGGATCGGGCCGGTCTGAAGATCGGCGACATCGACCTCTACGAGGTCAACGAGGCCTTCGCCTCGGTGCCGACCGCCTGGCTGAAGGTGCTGGGCGCCGATCCGGACCGACTGAACGTCCACGGCGGCGCCATCGCCCTGGGCCACCCGCTGGGCGGTTCGGGCGCCAAGCTGATGACCACCCTGGTCCACGCGATGCACGACCGCGGCGCCCGCTACGGCCTGCAGACCATGTGCGAGGGCGGCGGCCTGGCCAACGTGACGATCGTGGAGCGGCTGTAGGCCCATAAATCCTCCCCCTAGCGGGGGAGGTGTCGGCTCGTAGAGACGACGGAGGGGGAAGAGGCAAGGTTCGCAGCACTTCCCCCACCGGTCCTTCGGACCACCTCCCCCGCTGGGGGGAGGGTCTTTATCGTCTTACGGCAAATTAACTCAGCGACCACAGGTTTGTCGGCTAGAAGGCCGATGGGCTCTCACAGTCGCTGGGGATTATAGTGCTGTACCGGATCAATGGGCGTCGCCCGTCTATGAGCGCGCTGGTCTTGGTCCTGGGCGTGAGCGCGATCGCTCTGGCCGGATGCGGCAAGAAGCCGGCCAAGACCGAGAAGGCCTCGGCCGCCGCCTCGGCCACCGTCGGCGTCTTCACGGTGATCAGCCAGCCGATCGCTCGCCAGATCAACGCTACCGGCACGATCTCGCCCTGGGAAGAGGTTCCGGTCGGCGCCGAGACCGGCGGCCTGACGGCCGTGGCGGTCAACGCCGAGGAAGGCCAGGTGGTCCGGGCCGGCCAGGTTCTGGTCCAGCTGAACAGCACCCTGATCGCCGCCCAACTGCGCCAGCAGGACGCCAGCGTCGCCAGCGCCAAGGCCACCCTGGCCGAGGCCAGCGCGGCCCTGAACCGCGCCCGCGAGCTGCAGGCCAAGGGCTATCTCTCGCAGGCCGGCCTGGACACCGCCGTCGCCCGCCAGGGCACCTCTGCCGCCAATCTGGCCGCCGCCCAGGCGGCCCGCGGCGAGACCGCCGCGCGCCTGGGCCAGACCTCGGTCCGCGCCCCGGTCGGCGGCCTGATCAGCCGCCGCAGCGTCACCAAGGGCCAGATCGTCAGCGCCGGCTCCGAGCTGTTCCGCATCGTCCGGGACAGCCGCCTGGAGCTGGACGCCGACATCCCCGAGACCGACCTGGCGGCCGTGAAGGCCGGCATGCCGGCCAAGGTCTATTCCGAGAAGCTGGGCGAGATGACCGGCCACGTCCGCATCGTGACGTCCGAGGTCAACGCCACCAACCGCCTGGGCGTGGCCCGTATCGCCCTGACGTCGATGGGCGGTTTCCGCCCGGGCATGTTCGCCCGCGCGACGATCGACGCCGGCGACCAGCCGGCCCTGGTCGTGCCCAGCGCCTCGGTGCTGTACCGCGAGAACCGCCCCGGCGTGTTCGTGGTCGACGCCGGCAAGAAGGTCCACTTCCGCCGCATCACCATCCTGGCCAACACCGGCGACCGCGTCGCCGCCACCGGCCTGACGGCCGGCGAGCGCGTGGTGGTCGAGGGGGCCGGCTTCCTGGGCGAGGGCGACCTGGTCCGCATCGGCCTCGCGCCGAAGACCGCGCGCTGAGGACCGCCCGATGCGCAACATCTCGTCCTGGGCGATCAAGAACCCGATCCCCGTCATCCTGCTGTTCCTGCTGCTGACCATCGCCGGCATCGCCGGCTTCCGCAGCATGCGGATCAACAACAATCCCGACGTCGACCTGCCGATCGTCGTGGTCACCGCCGTGCGCCCCGGCGCCGCGCCCAGCGAGCTGGAGACCCAGGTCACTCGCCTGATCGAGGACTCGATCGCGGGCCTCGGCCAGGTTCGCCACACCCGCTCGACCGTCGTCGACGGGGCCTCGACCACGGTCATCGAGTTCGAGCTGGGCGTCGACCACGAGCGCGTCACCAACGACGTGCGCAACGCCATGTCCAACCTGCGCGGCTCGCTGCCGCAGGACATGCAGGAGCCGATCGTCACCCGCGTCGACATCTCGGGCGATCCGCTGATCACCTATGTCGTCCGGGCCCCGACCATGACGCCCGAGCAGCGCAGCTGGTTCGTCGACAACGACGTCAGCCGCGCCCTGCTGGCCATCAAGGGCGTCGGCGAGGTCAATCGCCAGGGGGGCGTCAGCCGTGAGATCGAGGTCGCCCTCGACCCCGACCGCCTGGCCGCCCAGGGCGTCACCGCCGCCGCCGTCAGCCAGGCCCTGGTCTCGTCCAACGCCGACCTGCCCGGCGGCCGGGTGACCATCTCGGGCGCCGAGCGCGCCATCCGCACCCTGGGCGCGGCCGGCTCGGTCGAGCAGCTGCGCGAAACCCGCGTGCCGGTCTCGTCGGGCGGCGGCGCCGTGCGCCTGGCCGACCTGGGCCAGATCACCGACCATTGGGCCGAGCCCCGCTCGCGCGCCCGCTACGATGGCCAGGAAGTCGTGACCTTCAACATGGTCCGCTCGCGCGGCGCCTCGGAGGTGCAGACCGCCGAGAAGGTCCGCAAGGCCGTCGAGCAGCTGGACAAGGAGCATCCCGAGCTTGAGATCCGCGAGATCACCTCGAACGTGAAGTACATCGAGGAGAGCTACGTCGCCTCGATGGAAGCGCTGATCATCGGCGCGGTCCTGGCCGTGCTGGTGGTGCTGCTGTTCCTGCGCGACTGGCGCGCCACCCTGCTGGCGGCCGTCGCCATTCCGATGTCGCTGCTGCCGACCTTCGCCGTCCTGGCGCCGATGAACCAGTCGCTGAACGGCGTCACCCTGCTGGCCCTGTCGCTGACCGTGGGCATTCTCGTGGACGACGCTATCGTCGAGATCGAGAACATGGTCCGCCACATGCGCGGCGGCAAAAGCCCCTACGCGGCGGCCATGGAGGCGGCCGACGAGATCGGCCTGGCGGTCGTGGCCACCACCTTCACCATCGTGGCGGTGTTCGCGCCCGTGGGCTTCATGCCCGGCATCATCGGCCAGTTCTTCAAGGCCTTCGCCCTGGCGGCCTGTATCTCGGTGCTGTTCTCGCTGGTGGTCGCCCGCCTGCTGACGCCGCTGATGGGCGCCTACATGCTGAAGGCCGACGCCAAGCACGAGGACAAGGACCCGCCTTGGATGGGTCCATATCTGAAGAGCCTGAACTGGGGCCTGAACAATCGCTGGAAGGTGCTGGCGATGGGCATTCCGATGTTCGTCATCTCGATCTTCCTGGCCACCCGCCTGCCGTTCGAGTTCCAGCCCCAGGCCGACCGCGGCCGCGCCGAGTTCTCGATCGAGCTGCCGCCGGGCGCCACCCTGGACGAGACCGACGCCGTCGTGCAGCGCGTCACCCGCGAGCTGATGGCCCGCAAGGAAGTGGTCGGGGTCTACGCCTCGGTCGGCGGCAACGCCGTCAACAAGGGCGAGCTGACCGCCGACCTGACCGACAAGGGCCAGCGGATCAGCCAGCAGCAGTTCAGCCGCCAGATGGTCGACCAGTTCGCCGCCATCCCCGGCGCGCGGATCGGCGCGGGCAGCAACAACGGCGGCGGTCCGTCCAGCGGCGGCAGCTACACGCTCAGCCTGCTCAGCGACAACGGCCCGGCCCTGGAAGCGGCGGCCCGCCGCGTCGAGGCCGAGATGCGCGGCGTTCCCGGCCTGGCCCACGTGGTCAACACCGCCTCGATCGCCCGTCCCGAGATCGTCGTGACGCCCAAGCCCGACCAGGCCGCCCGCGCCGGCGTCTCGGCCGGGGCGATCAGCCAGGCCGTGCGCGTGGCGACGATCGGCGACGTCGACCAGAACCTGCCCAAGTACAATCTGGGCGACCGCCAGGTGCCGATCCGCCTGCGCCTGGACCAGAACGCCCGCGAGGACATCGCCGTCCTGCAGACCCTGCAGGTGCCCTCGGCCACCGGCTCGGTGCCGCTGAACGCGGTGGCCGATGTGCGCTTCGGCGCCGGTCCCTCGCAGATCGACCGCCGCGACCGCTCGCGCGTGGCCACCATCACCGCCGAGCTGGACGGCATCGTCGTCGGCGAGGCGGCCAAGCGCGTCCACGCCCTGCCCTCGGTCAAGAACCTGCCGAACGGCGTCAAGGAAGTGGCGGCCGGCGACACCGAGTTCATCGCCGAGATGGTCAGCGGCTTCCTGGGGGCGCTGATCACCGGCATCCTCCTGATGTACGTCGTGCTGGTGCTGCTGTTCCGCAGCTTCGCCCACCCGATCACCATCATGGTGGCCCTGCCCCTGGCCATCGGCGGCGCCTTCGGCCTGCTGGTCCTGGCCAAGTCCAGCTTCTCGATCTCGACCCTGATCGGGATCCTGATGCTGATGGGCATCGCGGCCAAGAACTCGATCCTGCTGGTCGAGTACGCGATCATGGCCATGAAGGAACACGGCATGGACAAGCGCACGGCGATCATCGACGCCGCGCACAAGCGGGCCCGGCCGATCCTGATGACCACCGTGGCCATGGGCGCGGGCATGCTGCCCACCGCCATCGGCCTGGGCGCCGAGGTCGAGTTCCGCGCTCCGATGGCCATCGCGGTCATCGGCGGCCTGATCACCTCGACCCTGCTGTCGCTGCTCTACATCCCGGTGGTCTTCATCCTGATGGATGGCCTCAAGACCCGCTCGGAACGACTGATGGGCCGCATCTTCGGCGGCCACCACCACGTGGCGGCCAAGAAGTCGATCGTGGAGTAAGATCCTCCCCCGCAACGCGGGGGAGGATCTGCCTCTAAGCCCTCAGCGCCTGGGCCACCACCGGGGCCAGGCGTTCGGCGATGATCCTCGCCCCCTCGGCGTTGGGGTGGATGCCGTCGCGCTGCATGAAGCGCGAGACGCCGATCACGCCGGTGAAGAAGTCCGGCGCGTAGAACACGCCCTGCTCGCGCGCCACGTCCGGATAGATCTGGGTGAAGCGGCGGGCGTAGTCGACGCCCAGCAGGGCCGGAGCCTTCAGCCCCGCCAGCACCACGCGGATGCCGCGCGCCTTCAGGCGCTCGACGATGGCCCGCAGATTGGCCTTGGTCCGCGTGGGATCCAGCCCCTGCAGCAGGTCGTTGCCGCCCAGGGCCACGACACAGACCGAGGTCTCGGCCGGCACCTGGTCGACGCGGGCGAGGCCGCCGAAGGTGGTGTCGCCCAGCACTCCGAAGCCATGCACGCGGGCGGGGGCGCTCATCCGGTCCAGCGCCGCTTGCAGCCGGGCGGGCATGGCCAGGTCCGAGGCCAGGCCGATGCCAGCCGTGATCGAGTCGCCCAGCACCGTGACCAAAGGCGGCGGTGGGGGCGGCGGCGGCTTGGGCGCGGCCTTCCGGCGCGTGGCCGCGAATGCGACGCCCGGCGAGGCGACGGCCACGAGGCCCGCCAGCAGGCGACGACGATCAAGGGCTTCGACGAAAACGCGGGACTGAAACTTCACCATGGTCAAACCGTGTCACTACCAGAACACATAGTAGGCCCCGCGCGTTAAACGCGGGCTGAATGGGAGAAGCGCCGCATGAGACGCCGGTTTCGCGAAATCTTGATCGTCGGCGTCGCCCTGACGACGGTCGTGACGGCCCTGGCGGCCTGCGGCCAGAGCAACGGCCAGCAGAACAGCGCCGTCGGCTACGGCCCCAACCCCGCCCTGCCCGAGCCGAAGCGGACTCTGATCCCGACCGTGAAGGTCTCGGAGGTCGTCGGCTGGCCGGCCGGCGTCACGCCCCAGGCCCCGGCCGGGTTCCGCGTCCAGCCGTTCGCCACGGGCCTGGACCATCCACGCTGGCTGCTCGTCCTGCCCAACGGCGACGTGCTGGTCGCCGAGAGCAACGCCCCGCCCAAGAAGGAGCCGCCGCACGGGATCAAGGGCTTCTTCGAGAAGATGCTGATGAAGAAGGCCGGGGCCGGCGTGCCCAGCGCCAACCGCATCACCCTGCTGCGCGACGCCGACCACGACGGGATCGCCGAACTGAAGACGCCCTTCCTGACCAACCTCTATTCGCCGTTCGGCATGGCCCTGGTGGGCGACACCCTGTACGTCGCCAACGCCGACGCCATCGTCGCCTTCCCCTATGTCGCCGGCGAGACCCGGATCACCGCCGCGCCGCGCAAGGTGACCGACCTGCCGGGCGGGCCGATCAACCACCACTGGACCAAGACCATCATCGCCAGCCGCGACGGGACCAAGCTCTACGCGACCGTCGGCTCCAACAGCAATGTCGGCGAGAACGGGCTTGAGAACGAGACCGATCGCGCCGCGATCCTCGAGGTCGACCTGGCCACGGGCGGCAAGCGCGTCTTCGCGTCGGGCCTGCGCAATCCCAACGGCATGGGCTGGAACCCGGCCGACGGCCAGCTGTGGACCACGGTCAACGAGCGCGACGAACTGGGTAACGACCTGGTGCCCGACTACATGACCTCGGTGCGCGAGGGCGGCTTCTACGGCTGGCCCTACAGCTATTTCGGCCGCCACGTCGACAAGCGGATCAAGGACAAGGATCGCCGCCCCGACCTGGTCGAGCGCGCCATCGTCCCCGACTACGCCCTGGGCGCCCACACCGCCTCGCTGGGCCTGACCTTCTACGAAGGCGAGAGCTTCCCGGCGAAGTATCGCGGCGGCGTCTTCATCGGCCAGCACGGCTCGTGGAACCGCAAACCGCAGGCCGGCTACAAGGTGGTCTTCGTGCCGTTCTCGGGCGGCAAGCCGTCCGGGCCGGTCGAGGACTTCTTGACCGGCTTCCTCGACAAGGACGGCAAGGCCCAGGGCAGGCCGGTCGGCGTGACGGTGGATGCGTCCGGCGCGCTGCTGGCGGCGGATGATGTGGGGAATGTCGTGTGGCGGGTGAGCGCGGCCAGATAACCCCTCTCTCTAAGAGGGAGGAAGTCGCGCCTGCGCCAACTCCACCTCCGCGCCCTTCACGATTAGGTCCAGGCCGCGCTCGAACAGCGCCTCGTGACCGCCTTCGCGATAATGGGCGATCGCCTCGCCCAGGGCGGGATAGGCGCGGGCGGCCTCGTCCAGCCGCGCCTGCTCGGCCGAGCCGCTGATCGGCGAAGTCTGCTCCTCCAGCACGCAGCCGACGACGAAGCGGCTGACGGCCACAAACAGCTGCAGGGCCGCGCCAGGCGAAAACCCCGCCGCCGCCAGATGCAGGATCTGGGCCTCGACATGGTCCAGGTCGTCGGGCGCGGCCTCGGTGCCGGCATGGACCCGCGCCCCGTCGCGATAGGACAGCAGGGCGGCGCGAAAGCTTCGGGCGTTGCGGCGCAGGAAGTCCTGCCACGTCTCGCCCGGCCGAGGGGTCCGCGCGTCCGAGGCCCGCGCCAGGATCTCGCCGTTCAGGGCGTCCAGCAGGGCCTGCTTGTTCTTGAAGTGCCAGTAGAGGGCCGGCTGGCGCACACCCAGGCGGTCGGCGATGACGCGGGTCGACAGGGCGTCGACCCCGACCTCGTTGAGCAGCTCCAGCGCCGTCTCCAGGATGCGCCGGCGATCGACCTTCATCGTGTTCCCATCTGAATCGGCTTGACCTGACGGCCGATCCGGACTTTATCGCCGATAAGGAACTTTATCGATGATAAATTTTATGACCCGCCTGTTCGCCGACCGTTCGAAGGCCGCCTTCGGCCTGATCCTCGCCACCGTCGCCCTGGACGTCGCGGGCCTGGGCCTGGTGATGCCGATCATCCCGCGCCTGCTGCGCGAGGTCGGCCACACCGGCGACCTGGGCTGGCGGTTCGGGGCGTTCCTGGGCCTCTACGCCCTGATGCAGTTCCTGTGCGCCCCGGTGCTGGGGGCGATCAGCGACAAGGTCGGCCGCCGGCCGGTGCTGCTGGTGTCGCTGGCCGGCGCGGCGATCGACTATGTGTTCATGGCGCTGGCCCCGACCCTGGCCTGGCTGTTCGTCGGCCGCGCCATCGCCGGGATCACCGGGGCCAACATGGCCGTCGCCCAGGCCTATATCGCCGACATCACCCCCGAAGCGCAGCGGGCTCGCCGCTTCGGCCTGTTCAGCGCCATGTTCGGCATCGGCTTCATCCTGGGCCCGATGCTGGGCGGCCTGCTGGGCGGGTTCTGGGTGCGGGCGCCGTTCCTGGCCGCCGCGGCCCTGAACGGTGTCAACCTGCTGATGGCCCTGTTCCTGCTGCCCGAGTCGCACACGGCGCGGAAAGCCGGCCCGATCGATCGCGCGGCCTTCAACCCATTCGCCGCCCTGCGCTGGGCCGGCGCCTTCCCGGCCCTGCTGCCGCTGCTGGTCGCCTTCTCGATGCTGACCATCGTCGGCGAGGTCGGCGGCACGATCTGGGTGCTGTACGGCGAGGACAAGTTCGCCTGGGATCCCTGGACCATCGGCTTCTCGCTGGCCGGCTTCGGCGTCTTCACCGCCCTGACCCAGGCCTTCGTGGCCGGCCCCCTGGCCGAGCGCTTCGGCGAGCGCAAGGCCCTGACCTTCGGCATCCTGTGCGACGCCTTCGCCTATGTCGCCATCGCTTTGGCGACCAAGGGCTGGATGGCCTTCCTGCTGCTGCCGATGTTCTGCCTGGGCGGCGTTGGCCAGCCGGTGATCCAGTCGCTGCTGTCGCGCCAGGTCGGCGAGGACCAGCAGGGCCGCCTGCAGGGCGTACTGGCCAGCCTGGCCAGCCTGTCCTCGATCATCGGCCCGGTGGTGATCGCCCAGGTCTATTTCGCCAGCCGGGGCTGGTTCCCCGGCCTAGTCTGGACGGCCGGCGCGGCCCTGGGCCTGCTGTGCCTGCCGGTGCTGCTAAGCAGGCCGGCCAATGGACCCCAAGGGAAACTTGCACAACAAGACTGACCGGTTCTAGGCTGCCCTTCGACGAGGAGGACGCCGCCCATGAAAGTCGACCGCTTGCCCAAGGTGCGGACCTCGCTGTCGCCGACCAACCACCCGTACATGACCGGCGCCTGGACGCCGCTGCACGAGGAGGTCAACGCCTGGGACCTGACGGTGCTGGAAGGCGCCATCCCCACCGACCTGGACGGCGTCTACCTGCGCAACACCGAGAACCCGGTCCACGACCCGCTCGGCCGCTACCACCCGTTCGACGGCGACGGCATGGTCTGCCAGATCGAGTTCAAGGACGGGGCGGCGACCTACCGCAACCGCTTCATCCGTACACGGTGCTTCGAGGCGGAGCAGGAGGTGGGAGCCAGCCTGTGGGGCGGCCTGATGGACGGCCCTGGGACCTCCAAGCGCCCCGGCTTCGGGGCCCATGGGTCCTTGAAGGACACCGCCAGCACCGACATCGTCGTCCATAACGGCGAGGCCATCGCCACCTTCTACCAGTGCGGCGAGGCCTATCGCCTGGATCCCTTGACCCTGGAGACCCTGGGCGTCGCGGCCTGGGCCCCGCTGGAAGGCGTCTCGGCCCACCCGAAGGTCGACGAGGCCACGGGCGAACTGATGTTCTTCAACTATTCCAAGGCCTGGCCGCACATGCACTACGGCGTGGTCGACGCCAGCGGCAAGCGCACGGTGTACCAGCCCGTGCCCCTGCCCGGCCTTCGCCTGCCGCACGACATGGCGTTCTCCGAGCACTGGGCGATCCTCAACGATCTGCCGGTGTTCTGGGACCAGGACCTGATGGCCCGCGACATCCACGCCGTGCGCCTGCACAAGGGCCTGCCCAGCCGCTTCGCCCTGGTCCCGCGACAGGGCGGCGAGCCGCGTTGGTTCGAGGCCGCGCCGACCTATGTCCTGCATTGGCTCAACGCCTACGAGGACGGCGACGAGGTGGTGCTGGACGGCTACTTCCAGGAGAACCCGATCCCGCGCCCGCTGGACAGCGCCCCCGACGGCCATGGCCACCTGATGGCCTATCTGGACGAGCACAGCTTCCGGCCCAAGCTGCACCGCTGGCGCTTCAACCTGAAGACCGGCGAGACGACCGAGAAGCACCTGGACGACCGGATCCTCGAATTCGGCATGTTCAATCAGAAATACGCCGGCAAGCCCTATCGCTATGCCTATTCGACCACGTCCAAGCCGGGCTGGTTCCTGTTCAACGGCTTCGTCAAGCACGACCTGGAGACGGGTCAGAGCTGGTCGATCGACCTGCCCGACGGCGTCTACGCCAGCGAGGCGCCGTTCGCCCCACGCATCGGCGCCAAGGACGAGGACGACGGCTACCTGATCAGCTTCCTGATCGACGAGACCAAGGGGACGTCCGAGTGCGCGATCGTCGACGCCCAGTCGTTCGCGATCGTCTGCCGCATCGCCCTGCCCCACAAGCTCAGCAGCGGGACGCACAGCGTCTGGGCGGGCCGCGAGATGCTGCGGGAATAGTCGGCTTCCCCAACGGCCGCTTGCCGCCCCGCATAACGCCGGTATGCTCACCTGAACAACGATAAGTCAGGGATGGGTGGAGACATGTCGAAGGTCCCCATGGGCAGGCTCCCGAAGGCGTGCGTCATCGGCGCGGGCTGCAGCGGCTTCACCACGATCAAGCGGCTGAAGGACTACGGCGTCCCTTACGACTGCTTCGAGATGTCCGACGAGATCGGCGGCAACTGGTACTACAAGAACCCCAACGGGATGTCGGCCTGCTACGAGAGCCTGCACATCGACACCAGCAAGTGGCGGCTGGCGTTCGAGGACTTTCCGGTCCCCAAGGACTGGCCCGACTTCCCGCACCACGCGCAGCTGTTCCAGTACTTCAAGGACTATGTCGACCATTTCGGCCTGCGGCCGACCATCACCTTCAACACCCGGGTCGAGAGCGCCAGACGCACCGACGACGGCCTGTGGTCGGTGACCCTGTCGACCGGTGAGACGCGGCTCTATGACGTACTGTTCGTCTGCAACGGCCACCACTGGGACCCGCGCGTGCCCGAATATCCGGGCGAGTTCGACGGCCCAGCCTTTCACGCCCACGCCTATAGCGACCCGTTCGATCCCGTGGACATGCGCGGCAAGAACGTCGTGGTGGTCGGCATGGGCAATTCGGCCATGGACATCGCCAGCGAGCTGGCCCAGCGGCCGATCGCCAAGACCCTGTGGGTGTCGGCCCGGCGCGGCGTCTGGGTGCTGCCCAAATATATGAACGGCAAGCCCTCGGACAAATCCGCCATGCCGGCCTGGATGCCCAAGGGGCTGGGCCTGAAGCTGGCGCGCTCGGTGATCAAGAAGACCATCGGCAAGATGGAGGACTACGGCCTGCCCAAGCCCGACCACGAGCCGCTGGAGGCCCACCCGTCGGTCTCGGGCGAGTTTCTGACCCGCGCCGGCTGCGGCGACATCAAGTTCAAGCCGGCGATCAAGGTGCTGGAGGGCAAGCGCGTGCGCTTCGCCGACGACAGCGTCGAGGACGTCGACGCCATCGTCTTCGCCACCGGCTACAAGATCAGCTTCCCGTTCTTCGACGACCCGGCCCTGAAGCCCGACGCCGACCACCGCTTCCCGCTGTTCAAGCGCATGATCAAGCCGGGCGTGCCGAACCTGTTCTTCATGGGCCTGGCCCAGCCCCTGCCCACCCTGGTGAACTTCGCCGAGCAGCAGGCGAAACTGGCGGCCGCCTATCTGGTCGGCAAGTACGCGCCGCCCTCGGACGCCGAGATGGCGAAGATCATCGCCAAGGACGAGGAACGCCACCTCGGCCAATTCTACCAGGCGGCCCGGCACACCATCCAGGTCGACTTCAACGTCTACTGCGCCGACCTGAAGAAGGAGATCGCCAAGGGCGAGACGCGGGCGCGCGCCGCTGGAGGAAAGCTGCCGGTGGCGGCGCTGGCGGAGATTAAGACGGAACCGCTGCTGGCCCCCACCTGATCGCTTCGCGATCGTCCGCCCCCGGAAGGGGCGGAAGGTGACGCGGCGTCCTTCTTCCCCCTCCGGGGGAGGAGCGCCGTAGGCGCGGAGGGGGCAAGTGCGCTACCTCTCCCGCAAAGGAGCCCCCATGCCCAAGATCATCTTCGACAAGGACACCCGCGCCAAGCTGATCGGCGGGCTCTCGGATTACATGCGGACCGAGCTGGATCTGGAGGTGAAGGGTTTCGACGCCGAGTTCCTGCTGGACTTCATCAGCGAGCGGCTGGGCCCCTACTACTACAACCAGGGCCTCCACGACGCCTCGGCCCTGTACCGCGAGAAGCTGGAGGCGATCACCGAGGCGGTGTGGGAGATCGAGGTCCCGGTGAAGGGGCTCTAAGCCGAGGCCAGCGCCCGTTCCACCGCCTCGGGTTCGCGATCGATGACGGTCAACAGGATGCGGGCGCTGGCTTCCGGCTTGCGGCGCTTTTGCTCCCAGTCCGTGACCGTTGCCTTCGGAAAGCCGAAGCGCGCAGCGAATTCCGCCTGGGTCAGCCCCAGTTTCGTCCGGATGGCCTTGACGTCCACCTCGCCGGGAACGTGGACGCGGTAAGTCGCCGGATCGGCCCGGTCTTCGGCGATGGCCAAGGCGTCGTTCAGGCCATCCATGATGCGGCTGAAGTTCTTACTCATGATCTTTTCCTCGCATAGGCGTCTCGGAGCAGGCTCGTCACGCTCGACATGGCTTTGACTTCCGCGGCGGAGAAGTTCGCTCGGGATCCTTTCGCCAGGACGGCGATCAGGAAGATCGGCATGTCCAGGCCGCCAAAGAACGTCACGACCCGGTAGCCGCCCGACTTTCCCTTCCCTTTTCCCGCGACGCGAACCTTACGGCAGCCGCCCGAACCCTGGATGAGATCGCCCTGCTCGGGGTCGCCGGAAATCGAGAGCACAGCCGCCGTCATCTCCGCTTCCGTCATGCCCTCGGCCTTGGCCTGAGCCAGGAAAGCAGCGGTCATGGCGACGGTGTGCATGGCTGGATGGTGCGGCATTGCCGTATGCATGACAAGTAGAAAATACGGCAATGCCGCACAAGCAGCTTCCCCTCGCGTAAACATTGACCTCCCCCGCCACGGGCGCATGCTTCCTGAACAACGATAAGTCGCTGGTCAGCCGGCGACGGGAGGAAGCTCGATGGCCGACGGTTCCGCCGTTCCCGCCCGTACGCGCGCGCCCGATCCCGCCCTGCCCAGGGTCTGCGTCATCGGCGCGGGCTCGTCGGGGATCGCGACCTGCAAGCAGCTCTTCGAGGCCGGCATACCGTTCGACTGCTTCGAGGCCTCGGACCGGGTCGGCGGCAACTGGGTGTTCCAGAACCGCAACGGCATGAGCAGCGCCTATCGCTCGCTGCACATCAACACCAGCCGGGACAAGATGGCCTATTCGGACTTCCCGATGCCGGCCGACTATCCGGACTATCCGCACCACAGCCACATCGCGAAATACTTCGACGACTATGTCGACCACTTCGGCTTCCGCCAGCACATCACCTTCCAGTGCGCGGTGACCTGGGCCAAGCGGCGTGAAGACGACCCCATGGCGGGCCTCTGGGAGATCACGCTGGAGACCGGCGAGAAGCGGCTCTACGACGCCCTGTGCGTCGCCAACGGCCACCACTGGGATCCCCGCTGGCCCGAGCCCCGGCCACCCGGCCAGTTCGACGGGCTGGAGATGCACAGCCATTACTACATCGACCCCACGACGCCGCACGACCTGCGCGGAAAGAAGGTGGTGATCGTCGGCTTCGGCAATTCGGCGCTCGACCTGGCCTGCGAGCTGGGCCGGCGCGAGAACACCGACGGGGTCTGGCTGTCGGTGCGCCGGGGCTATTGGGTGGTGCCGCGCTACTTCGGCAACGAGGTCCTCGACCACTTCAACAACCACCCCAGCCAGGACCCGCCGCTGCTGTCGCGGATCCTGCCGCCCCGGATGGTCGCGCGGATGCTGGAAAAGAAGATCGCCGCCGTGCACGGCCGGCCCGAGGACCACGGCCTGCCCAAGCCCGACCACGACTTCGGCGCATCGCACCCGGCCATCAGCCACGAACTCTACAACCGCATCGGCTCGGGCGACGTGACCATCAAGCCCGACATCGAGCGCTTCGCCGGAAGCCAGGTGATCTTCAAGGACGGCTCGGTGGTCGAGGCCGACGCGGTGATCTGGTGCACCGGCTACAAGATCACCTTCCCGTTCTTCGACACCCTGACCATCGACGCGCCGGACAACGACATCGCCCTGTGGAAGCGGATGATCGATCCGCGCTTCGACAACCTGTTCATGGTCGCCCTGGTCCAGCCGCTGTGCGCGATGATGCCGATCGCCGAGGAGCAGTCCAAGCTGATCGCCGCCTATCTGATCGGCCGCTACGCCCTGCCCGATCCGGCGACCATGGCCGACGAGCGCGACGCCATGCACCAGGCGGTGAAGTCGCACTACGTCGCCTCGGCCCGGCACACCATCCAGATCAACTGCGGGGAATACGCCTACGACCTGCGCAAGGAGCTGAAGCGGGGCGTGAAGCGGGCGAAGGCCAAGGGAAACCCGCTGCCTATCAAACCACGCGCCGCGAAAGTCTTGCGTGTTGCCGCGGAGTAAGGCTGTGATCATGACGGGGCGTCACGAACGTCCCGCTCTTGAGTCGCGGCCCATGTCGAATATCGCCTATTTCCCCAAGCCCCACGTCGACCAGCGGCCGGGAAAGCGGGAGCGGACCAAGACCGCCAACCGCCAGGCGATCCTGGACGCCGCGCGCGAGGTGTTCGGCGAGCTGGGCTATGACGCCGCCACGGTGCGCGACATCATCCGCCGCACGGGTTTGGCCTCGGGCACCTTCTACAACTACTACAAGTCCAAGGAGGAGGTGTTCGACGCCCTGGCCGACGACGGCGCCCGCCGCTTCCGGCCGCTGCTGCGCGAACAGTCCGAAAAGGCCACCGACTTCGAGAGCTTCCTGCGCGGGGCGATCCTGGCCTATTTCGATTTCCTGGCCGTCGAGCAGGAGAGCTGGCGCCTGAACCGCCCGGCCGGCGAGCAGATCCCGCACGCCCGCGCCACGCCCGAGATCGTGGCCGTGTTCGACGAGGTCCGCGAGGCCTTCGCCCGCGTGCTGGAGCACGAACATACGCCCAAGGTCGACCTGGACTACCTGACCAGCGCCTGCATCGCCGTGGCCCGCGAGATCGGCGACAAGATGCTGGAGCGCCGCCCCGTCGACACCGAGGGCGCGACGGACTTCGCGGTCAAGCTGATCCTGGGCGGCCTGCCGGCCTTGCCGAGGCTGTAGGCTTTGATGTCCACAGCCCCTCAACCCGATTTTCCCGGCGAAAGCCGGGACCCAGATCGAACCCACGAGCGCCTGGAAAGCTGGCGGGGAGCATCTCGGATCTCCCAAACCGCCCAGGCTGAATCTGGGCCCCGGCTTTCGCCGGGGAGACGGGTCATAACCAGAGAACATCGGGAGCACGCATGGCAGACGCCCAGAAGACTATCCTGAAGCTGATCCTGTCCCTGCCCAGCCCGGTGTTGCGGGCCATGTCGGGCGGAGGCGTGGTGTACAAGGGCGGCCGCACCCTGGACCCGCGCTTCCAGTTCTTCGCCCACGCGGCCAAGAAGCTGCCGCCGATGTCCAGCCTGTCGCCGGCCGAGGCCGTGGCCGGCAGCGCCCGGGGCCTGGCCGCCGTGCAGGGGCCGCTGGAGCCGGGCGTGCGCACCGAGAGTCTGTCGATCGAGGGCCCTAACGGCGCGATCCCCTGCCGCGCCTATCGCCCCGAGAACCAGGACAGCGCCGCGCCGCTGATCGTCTACGCCCACATGGGCGGCGGGGTGATCGGGGACCTGGAGACCTGCCACGCCTTCTGCTCGGTGCTGGCGCGGATCGTCCGCACGGCGGTGATCTCGGTCGACTATCGCCTGGCCCCAGACCACAAGTTCCCGGCCGGGCTGGAGGACGTGCTGGCCGCCTATCGCTGGGCGCGCGACAACACCGCCCGCTTCGGCGCGGCCTCGGCGCCGCCGGCCATCGGCGGCGACAGCATGGGCGGCAACTTCGCCGCCATCGTCGCCCAGGAGATGAAGCGGACCGGCGAGCCGCAACCGGCGGCCCAGATCCTGATCTATCCGGCCGTCGACGTCGCCAGCGAGACGCCGTCGATGACCACCTATGCCGACGCCTATCCGCTGACCCGCGCGACCATGGACTGGTTCATGGGCCACTATATGGGCGCCGACGCCGACCCGGCCGATCCGCGCGTGTCGCCCGACAAGACCGAAGACCTCACGGGCCTGGCCCCCGCCGTCATCGCCACCGCCGGCTTCGACCCCCTGGTCGACCAGGGCGAGGCCTACGCCAAGCGGCTGAAGGCGGCCGGCGTCCCGGTGCTCTACCGCTGCTACGACAGCCTCGCGCACGGCTTCACCGCCTTCACGGGGGCGATCCCGGCGGCGGATTCGGCTTGCCGGGAGATCGCCGGGCTGGTGAAGGAAACTTTCGACCAGTGGGTCGACTGATGCGCGCCCCTTTTCTCCCTTCCCCCTTCGATGGGGGAAGGGCAGGGATGGGGGTGACGCCGCCTGACGATTTCGCGCGGCCGAGCCGCATGCTGAAAGGCTGTCACCCCCAACCCCAACCCTTCCCCCATCAAAGGGGGAAGGGGGCATGACAGCGACCACCATGCGCGCTCTCGTCGTCGAGGCCCTGGCGCCCGACTTCGCCGGCTGCGCGGTCCGCGAGGTCGCCACGCCCGCCCCCGGTCCAGGCGAGGTCCTGGTCCGCGTCCGCGCGGCCAGCGTCAACTTCCCCGACCTTCTGATGACGCGCGGCGAATACCAGTTCAAACCGCCCCTGCCCTTCACGCCGGGCCTGGATCTCGCCGGCGAGGTCGCGGCCCTGGGCGAAGGCGTCACGGGCCTCCAAGTAGGCGAGGCCGTGGTCGGCGGGGCGCGGCTGGGCGGGTTCGCCGAGTACGCCGTGCTGCCGGCCGAGGGCCTGCGCCCCAAGCCCGCGCGGCTGTCGTTCGCCCAGGGCGCCGCCTATGGCGCGGCGTACCTCACGGCCTATGTCGCCCTGGTGCGCCGCGCCCGGCTGGAACCGGGCGAGTGGGTGCTGGTCCACGGCGCGGCCGGCGGGGTGGGCCTCGCGGCCGTCGACCTGGCCAAGGCGCTGGGCGCGCGGGTCATCGCCGCCTCGGCCTCGGACGACAAGCTGGCGGCCATCCAGGCGCTCTACGACGTCGACGCGGTCGTGAACGTCACAGATGGCTTCCGCGAGCCGGTGAAGGCGATCACCGGCGGCCGGGGCGCGGACGTGATCTACGATCCCGTCGGCGGCGACGTGTTCGACGAAAGCGTCCGCTGCATCGCCTTCGACGGGCGGCTGCTGGTGATCGGCTTCACCTCCGGGCGGATCCCGACGGTGTCGGTCAACATGCCGCTGATCAAGGGCTTCTCGGTCATGGGCGTGCGGGCTGGCGAATACGGCCGCCAGTTCCCCGAGAAGGGCCGCCAGAACGCGCAGGCGGTGTGGCGGATGGCGGACGAAGGGATGATCTCGCCGCACGTGCATGCCGAGGTTCCGCTGGACCGGTGGCGCGAGGCGTTCGGGCTGCTCAGCGAGCGGAAGGTGGTGGGCAAGGCGGTGATTACGCCGTAGGGCCCCCTCCGGGCCTGCGGCCCTCCTCCCCCGGAGGGGGAAGACCGGGTGACCGCGATCCTTCTTCCCCCTATGGGGGAGGAGCGCGAAGCGCGGAGGGGGCCAGTATCTAACCCTCTGAACCGACTCAGGTTGACATCCCGCGCCCGTTCTTTTATCCACCGCCCCTCACTCGCGGAGCCCATGGCCTCGCGTTCAACGTTTTTGCATTTCGGAGCCACGTCGTGAAGCGCACCTTCCAGCCGTCGAAGCTCGTGCGTGCCCGCCGTCACGGCTACCGCGCGCGTATGGCCACCAAGAACGGCCAAAAGGTCGTCGCGCGTCGCCGCGCCAAGGGCCGCAAGCGCCTGACCGCCTAATTTCTCTTCCTCCCTCGGGAGGTAAGACGATGATCAAAGCCGCCTTTTCCACAGACCTGGCTCCAGGTTCTCGCCGGAAAGGCGGCTTTTTTCATGGCTGAAGCCCCGCAAGCCCTGACGTTCGAGCGCCTGAAGAAGCGCCCCGACTTCCTGCTGGCCGCCAAGGCGCCGGCCCTGTCGCGCGGCGCGGTCTTCATCCAGATGCGCCAGCGGGCCGACCAGGATCCGACCGTGCGGGTCGGCTTCACCGCCACCAAGAAGATCGGCGGCGCCGTCGAGCGCAACCGCGCCAAGCGCCGCCTGCGCGAGGCCGCGCGCCTGGTCCTGCCCCTTCATGCGCGCCCCTCGCACGACTATGTGTTCATCGCCCGCGGGGGCACAGGGACCCGCGAATGGGGGCGTTTGCTTGACGACGTCAAAACCGCGCTGATAAGCCTCGCCGCCGAGTACGATCGGGCGGGACCCAGAGTCCCGCGACCGTCGTCCGGCGCCCATTCTACCGACCAAGTGGCCGAAGCCGCCTCTTCCCAACAACCCGATCTCAAAGTTTCCGGTTAAGCGCTCCATGCAGAACGACAACAAAAACACGCTGATGTTCATCGTCAGCGCGTTCGCGATCCTGATCGGGTACCAGTTCTTCGTCCTGGGTCCGCAGCAGAAGAAGGCCGAGGCCGAGGCGCGCGCCAAGAAGGTCGCCGAAGCCAAGGTCGCCGCCACGCCCGGCGTGACGCTGGACGCCAACGGCAACCCCGCCCCGCTGCGCCTGTCGCGCGACGCCGCCAAGGCCCAGAGCCCGCGCATCGTGGTCGACACCCCGGCGCTCTCGGGCTCGATCGCCCTGAAGGGCGCGCGGATCGACGACCTCTTCCTGCGCAAGTACGCCGAGACGATCGACAAGAATTCGCCGCCGGTCGAGCTGTTCCGCCCCGAGGGCGCCGAGCACGCCTGGTTCGCCGATTTCGGCTGGGCCGGCGCCAACCTGCCGGGCCTGCCCGACAGCCGCACCGTCTGGACCGCCGCGCCGGGCCAGGTGCTGCGTCCCAACTCGCCGGTCACGCTCACCTATGACAACGGCATCGGCCTGACCTTCACCCGCATCATCGCCGTCGACGATCAGGCGATGTTCACGGTCACCGACAGCGTCAAGAACAACGGGACCAACGGCCTGCAGCTGGCCCCCTACGCCACCGTCCAGCGCCAGGGTATCACCGACCACCTGGGCAAGACCCAGATTGTCCACGAAGGCGCCATCGGCGTGCTGGGCTCGGGCAAGGACCAGAAGCTGGAACTGGCCAAGTACCAGAAGTGGAAGAAGGACAAGCCGCTCACGACCTTCGACTCGGTCGGCGGCTGGGCCGGCATCACCGACAAGTACTGGCTGGCCGCCCTGATCCCCGGCCAGGACCAGACGATCAAGGCCCAGTACCGCGTCACCCAGGCTGGCGGCGCCGACATCTACGACGTCAATTTCGTCGGCCCGACCCAGGCCCTGAACCCGGGCGCGACCCTGACGCAGAAGACCCGCCTGTTCGCCGGCGCCAAGACCGTGCCGCTGCTGCGCAAGTACGAGTACAACGGCCAGGCGCCCGCGTGGTGGAAGTTCTGGGACAGCCGCAAGGCCGAGATCCCGCGCTTCGACTGGGCCGTGGACTGGGGCATGTTCTCCATGTTCACCCGTCCGATCTTCAACATCCTGGAGATCTTCTATCGCCTGGTCGGCAACTTCGGCCTGGCCATCATGCTGCTGACCGTCGTGCTCAAGCTCATCCTCTATCCGATGGCGGACAAGAGCTATGAGAGCATGGCCAAGATCAAGAAGATCCAGCCCGAGGTCGAGAAGCTCAAGGCCAAGCACAAGGACGACCCGGCGAAACAGCAGCAGGAAATGATGCAGCTGTACGCCAAGGAGAAGATCAACCCGATGATGGGCTGCCTGCCCATGCTTGTGCAGATCCCGGTCTTCTACTCGCTGTACAAGGTGCTGACCGTCACCATCGAAATGCGCCACGCGCCGTTCTTCGGCTGGATCCACGACCTGTCGTCGCGCGATCCGACGACGATCTTCAACCTGTTCGGCGCGATCCCGTGGGATCCGGCGACGGCCCCGCTGATCGGCGGCATCCTGGGCACCACCCTGCACATCGGCGTCTGGCCGCTGCTGTACGGCTTCACCATGTGGCTGACCACGGCGATGAACCCGCCGGCCGGCGACCCGATCCAGCAGCGCATCTTCCAGCTGTTCCCGATCATCTTCACCTTCACCCTGTCGCAGTTCGCGGTGGGCCTGGTGATCTACTGGTGCTGGAGCAACATCCTGACCATCATCCAGCAGTACATCATCATGCGCCGCTACAAGGTCGAGAACCCGATCGACAAGATCATCGCTCGCCTGCAGGGCAAGCCCGCCAGCGCGACCTGATGAGCCAGGACCCGATCCTTCCCCCCACGGGCGCCCCGGACTTCTCGGACAACAGCCAGTTCTCCGAGGAGCAGATCGAGACGGCGCGGGTGTTCTTCGCCCAGCCGGTCTCGTTCATCATGGGCGCGGTGCGCATGGACGCCATGCCGCCGGCCGACCTGCCGGAAGTGGCCTTCGCCGGCCGCTCCAACGTCGGCAAGTCCAGCCTGATCAACGGCCTGGTCGGACAGAAGTACCTGGCCCGCGCCTCGAACGAGCCGGGCCGCACGCGGGAGATCAACTTCTTCCTGCTGGCCGAGCAGGTGCGGTTGGTCGACCTGCCCGGCTACGGCTTCGCCCGCGTCTCGCGCTCGATCGCCGACAAGTTCCAGGACCTGGGCCGGGCCTATCTGCGCGGCCGCCCGAACCTGAAGCGCGTCTACGTCCTGATCGACGCCCGCCATGGCCTGAAGAAGGTCGACCTGGAGGCGCTGGACGCCCTGGACGTGGCGGCGGTCAGCTACCAGATCGTCCTGACCAAGGCCGACAAGATCAAGCCGGCCGAGGTCGACAAGGTCGTCGCCGACACGCTCAAGGCCATCGCCAAGCGCCCCGCCGCCTTCCCCCGCGTGCTGGCCACCTCGTCCGAGAAGGGCCTGGGCATGCCGGAACTGCGGGCGGAAATCGTGCGGCTGTGCATCGACGAGTAGACAAAGATCCGCTTCCCCGGCGAAAGCCGGGGCCCAGATCGACCCCACCAGCTCTCGCCGAGTTGGCTGGGACGCATCTCGGATCATCCCAAACCGCTCAGACTGAATCTGGGCCCCGGCCTTCGCCGGGGAAACGGTTTTGGGGATATGTTTGAGCTGTTAACCCTGCGCTAGGTTCCGCCCGTCAGAACCGCCCGCTTCCCGTTCCGTAGAAAAGTCCGCCGCCATGAACCGCCACGAACTGAAGACCTGGCCCAAGTATTTCGCCGCCGTGCGCTCGGGCCAGAAGCGCTTCGAGATCCGCCGCAACGACCGTGAGTTCGCGGTCGGCGACATCCTGGTGCTGCGCGAGTTCGATCCGGCCACCGACACCTATACCGGCCAGGCCGAGGAGCGGCAGATCACCTTCCTGCTGTCGGAAGAGGATTATGGCGGCGTCATCCACGGCTTCGTGGCCATCGGCTTCGGCGACGTCGCCCCGCATCCGGACGCGGCCGCCGAGGTCACGGCCGAGCAACTGGCCGACTGGCACGAGACCGCCGCCTCCAACGCCGCTCTGCGCGGCCAGGAGGCCCGCAAGGTCTCGGAGAGCTACGCGGCCAGCAACATGGGCGTCGCCCGCGACCGTCACGCCGCCGTGGCCGACGCGGCCGAAGCCGAGGCCGGCTTCCACGCCGCCGCGGCGCGGATCGTGCGCAAGGGCTGAGTTTCCGAAGATCCTCCCCCGTGATGCGGGGGAGGTGGCCCAAAGGGCCGGAGGGGGCTATTGCGGCTCAGGTCCAGCTCGCCCCCTCAGTCGCTCCGCGACAGCTCCCCCGTGTCACGAGGGAGCATCTATAAGCCGGCCTTACGCCGCTTCGCTGATCTGGGCCGGGAACACGTCGTCCATGCGCAGATAGGTGATCAGGCGGTTTTCCATCGAGATGATGGCCTGGATGTAGCGCAGCTCTTCGACGCCGACGTCCGGGGCCGGCTGCAGGCTGTCGCGCGGCACGGTGAAGGTTTCCGACACGGCGTCGACCAGGATGCCGGCCAGGCGGTCCTGGCACTCGACGACCACGATCACGTGGCGGGTCTCGGGGATGGTAACGCCCAGGCCCAGGCGGTTGCGCAGGTCGATGACCGGCATGATCGCGCCGCGCAGATTGATGACGCCGCGCATGTAGGCCGGGGCGTGCGGGATCGGGGTGGCCGGGGTCCAGCCGCGGATCTCGCGCACCGTCTTGACGTCGATGCAGAACTCCTGCTCGCCGATGCAGAACGAGATCAGCTCCAGCGCGGGCGCGGTGTTGTCGGTCATGGTGGTCCCCGGGTCGAACTTGGCGCCCGGAGCCGCGTTCGGCGCGCTCCTAGGGCTGGATGCCAGAAGAGCGCGAGCCCTCTTTAACAAGCGTTAAGCCAAAGCCCCGAAAGGCGCGCCCGATTGTCGCGCCCCCTCATTTTGAGTCGGCTCAGGGCTCCGAGAGCCCCTCGTCGCCCTCGTCCGACAGGTTGAACTCGTACCAGACGCCGTTCAGCACGCCGAAGGCGACGGCCAGGCCCAGGCCGAGGATCCAGGTGAAGTACCACATGCTCTGACCTCCTCAGTACAGGTCGGGGTTGGTGGCGAGGGCGCCGGTGGTGCTGCGCCCCCACAGGACTTTGTAGACCCAGGCCGTGTACAGCAGGATCAGCGGCAGGAAGACCGCCGTGACGATCAGCATGACGAACAGGGTCAGGTGGGTCGACGAGGCGTTCCACACCGTCAGGCTGGAGCGCGGGTCGAAACTGCTCGGCAAGATGAACGGGAACATCGACAGCCCCACGGTGCCGACGATGCCGACGGCCGAGGCCGACGAGCCGCCGAACGCCGCCCAGGCCTTGTTGAACCGCAGGCCGTAGAGGGCCAGGGCCGCGCCGGCGAAGCCCAGGATCGGCGCGATCATCATCCAGCCGTGGCGGCCGTAGTTGTCCAGCCAGGCGCCGGGGGCCCGCACGGCGGCGGCGCCGCGCAGCGGGTTCGACGGCCCGGCCGCGTCGGCCAGCCCCTCGATCCGGAAGCCCAGCCCGCCGAACGCGACCCAGAAGCCGCCGGCCGCGAACAGCACGATGCTGGCCAGGGCGGCGATCTCGCCGAACAGGCGGGCCCGCTCGGTGACCGGCCCCTCCTCGGCCTTGAGGGTCAGCCAGGCCGCGCCGTGCAGCACCAGCATAGCCACCGACAGCAGGCCGCATAGCAGGGCGAACGGCGAGAACAGGCCGATGAATGAGCCCTCGTAGAAGGCCCGCAGGTCGCTATCCAGGCGGAAGGGCGCTCCTTGCAGCACGTTACCCAGGGCCACGCCGAAGCACAGCACCGGCACGAAGCCGCCGACGAACAGCGCCCAGTCCCAGAACCCGCGCCACCGCGGATGCGGCCGCTTGGAGCGATACTTGAAGCCCACCGGCCGCAGGATCATCGCCGCCAGCACCACGAACAAGGCCAGGTAGAAGCCCGAGAAGCTGATGGCGTAGGCGAACGGCCAGGCCGCGAACAGCCCCGCCCCGCCGACGATGAACCACACCTGGTTGCCTTCCCAGGTCGGGCCGACGGTGTTGATCACCATGCGCCGCTCGGCGTCGGTCTTGGCGACGAAGGGCAGCAGGGCCCCGACGCCCATGTCGTAGCCGTCGGTCAGGGCGAAGCCGATCAGGATGATCCCGATCAGGGCCCACCACAGGACCCGCAGGGTGGCGTAGTCGATAGGGAGTTCCATCTCTGTCTCTCCTCACGCGGTCTGGGGCTCGGGCTCGACCGGTTCCCCGTCCGGGACGGGGTCATGCTGAGCGAACGGGCCCTTCTTGATGGCGCGCAGGATCAGGCCGACCTCGACCACGGCCAGCGCGCCGTACAGCAGGGTGAAGACCGCGATGCTGGTCAGCAGCTGCGGCACGGTCAGGCTGGAGGCGCCCAGGAAGGTCGGCAGCACGCCGTCCACCGCCCACGGCTGACGGCCGACCTCAGCCAGCACCCAGCCCAGCTCGGTCGAAATCCATGGCAACGGGATGGCCGCCACGGCGATGACCAGGAACCACTTGGTGTCGTGCTTGCGCAGGGTGACCAGCACGAAGGCGGTGGCGAACATCAGGATCATCAGCACCCCGATGCCGGCCATGATCCGGAAGCTCCAGAACATCACCGGCACGTTGGGCACCGCGTCCCAGGCGGCCTTCTTGATCAGGTCCGGACTGGCCTGGCGCGGGTCGGGCACATAGCGCTTGAGCAGCAGGGCGTAGCCCAGGTCGCGGCGATGTTCCTCGAAGGTCTGGCGGGCCGCCATGTCCGTCGGATTGGCCTTCAGGGTCTCGACCGCGCCATAGGCGACGACGCCGCTCTCGATGCGGTCCTCGGCCTTGGCCACCAGCTGGAAGATGCCCTCCACAGGCTTGTCGAAGCTGCGGGTGGCGATCAGGCCCAGCACATAGGGGATCTTGACCTCGTAGTGGGTCTCGCGCGCCTTCAGGTCCGGGATGCCGAAGGCGGTCAGGCCGGCTGGGGCGGGCTCGGTGTTCCACATCGCCTCGAGGGCGGCCAGCTTCATTTTCTGGTTGTCGGTCAGGGCGTAGCCGCTCTCGTCGCCCAGCACGACGACCGACAGCGACGAGGCCAGACCAAAGGCGGCGGCCACGGTCATCGACCGCTTGGCCACGCCGATGTGCTTGCCTTTCAGCAGGTACCAGGCCGAGACCCCCAGCACGAACACCGAGGCGATCACGTAGCCCGCGCTGACCGTGTGCACGAACTTGGCCTGGGCCACCGGGTTGAACAGCACGTCGCGGAAGCTGGAGACCTCCATGCGCATGGTGTCGGGGTTGAAGGCGGCCCCCATCGGGTTCTGCATCCAGCCGTTGGCGACCAGGATCCACAGGGCCGACAGGTTGGTGCCCAGGGCGACCATGAAGGTCACGAACAGGTGGCCGACGGGCTTGAGCTTGTCCCAGCCGAAGAACATCAGGCCGACGAAGGTGGCTTCCAGGAAGAAGGCCATCAGCCCTTCGATCGCCAGCGGCGCGCCGAAGATGTCGCCGACATAGTGCGAATAGTACGACCAGTTCATGCCGAACTGGAATTCCATGGTGATGCCGGTCGCCACGCCCAGGGCGAAGTTGATGCCGAACAGCACGCCCCAGAACCGGGTGACCGTTCGCCAGATCGGCCGCTTGGTCATCACATAGATGCTCTCCATGATGACCAGCATGAAGCTGAGCCCCAGGGTGAGCGGCACGAACAGAAAGTGGTATAGGGCGGTGAGCGCGAATTGGAGACGCGACAGGTCGATGACGGCGGGGTCCATGGACAGCTCCGAGACGAACGGCCGATACGATCGGACCGATCGAGGACCTTGTCCTAGACCCGCCCAACCGCCTCATCCTTGATGCGGATCAAGGATCGAGGATGAAGCCAACCTACACTCAACCCATGGCCGCTCGTACAGTACCGTTAGATCGTTTCTCGGCGGCCAAGGCTTGGCTGGGCGGGATCGCCCGGGACAATGGCCCGTTCCTGCGTCCGGCGCAAACACTGACGCTTGCCGACGGCCTGGCCGCGATCGGCTTCGCCGCCGGCCTGGCGTTCGGCGTCGACGCCATCGCCAACCGTCGCGGCGCCGCGGCCTTGAGCCTCTGGCTGGCCTTGGTGCTGGCCGCCATGGTCGCGCGCGGCCTGCTGGCGCGCGCTGCTGGAACGGCCGGGGCCCGCGCCGCCGCTTCGGCCAAGGCGGGTGTGCGCGCCAACGTCGCTCGCGCCATCTTTTCGGGTCCGCGCCGCCCCGCCGGCGAGGCGACGACCGCCCTGGTCGAGGGCGTCGAGGCGCTGGACGGACATTTCGCCCGCTTCCTGCCCGCCCGCCTGGCCGCCGCCGCCCTGCCCTTGGCCCTGATCGCCGTCGCCGCGATCGCCAGCCCGATCAGCGCCGCGATCCTGCTGGCCGCCCTCGTCCCCTTCATCGGGGCCATGATCCTGGCCGGCTCGGCCGCCGCCGCCGAGTCGCGGGCCCAGTTCGTGGCCCTGGAGCGGCTGTCGGCCCTGTTCCTGGACCGCGTCCGCGCCCTGCCCGTGGTGCTGGCCTTCCAGGCCGAGGGGACGACGACCAGCGCCCTGAGACGCTCGGCCTCCGAGCTGGCCGAGCGGACCATCAAGGTGCTGCGGGTAGCCTTCCTGTCATCGGCGGCGCTGGAGTTCTTCGCCGCCCTGTCGGTGGCCCTGGTGGCGGTCTATTGCGGCTTCAACCTGCTGCGCCTGCTGCCCTTCCCCGTGCCCGAGACCCTGGACCTGAAGCGCGCCTTCTTCGTCCTGGCCCTGGCGCCGGAGGTCTACGCCCCGATGCGCCGCCTGGCCGCCGCCTATCACGACCGTCAGGCCGCCGAGGCCGCCGCCGTCCGCCTGTCGACTTTCGAACCGCCTCTGCCCAAGCTCGCTGTCGCGCCGCTGCCCCCCATTTCCTTGGGCAAGGCCCCGGAGATCCGCTTCGAGGGCGTCAGCGTCCGCTATCCCGACGCCGACGCGCCAGCGCTGGACGGTTTCTCCCTCACGGCTCCGGCCGGAACCATCACCGCCCTGGTCGGGGCCAGCGGCGCGGGCAAGAGCTCGCTGCTGAATCTCTTGCTGGACCTGGCCCCGCTGACCGGTGGGCGGATCCTGGTCGACGGGGTCGAACGCCCCGACCTTTCGGCCGACATCGCCTGGGCCGGCCAGGCGCCGCTGATCCTGCCCGCCTCGATCGCCGACAACATCGCGCTCGCACGCCGCGACGCCAGCCGCGCCGAGATCGCGACGGTCGCCAGAGCCGTCGGCCTGGTCCTCGACCGTTCCGGCGGCCTGGACTTCGTGCTGGACGAACGCGGCTCGGGCCTGTCGGGCGGCGAGCGTCGCCGCCTGTCCCTGGCCCGCGCTCTCTTGAAGCCCGCTCCGATCCTGCTGCTGGACGAGCCGACCGCCAATCTCGACGCCAAGGCCGAAGCCGAGCTGCTGGCCGCCATCCGCGCGGCCACCAAGGGCCGCACCACCCTGATCGCCACCCATTCCGAAGCCCTGGCCGCGCTCGCCGACCAGGTGATCCGCCTGTGACCAAGCCCGTGAACAGTCCCCTCGAAGACCTGATCCGCGCCCAGAAGCGCGAACGCGCCGGGGCCCTGTGCCTGGCGATCCTGAGCGCGATCGTGCTGGGCGCCGCCTCGACCCTGCTGCTGGGCCTGTCGGGCTGGTTCATCGTCGCCAGCGCCGTGGCCGGCGCGGCCGGGCTGGCGGCGGCCCAGGCGTTCAACGTGCTGCTGCCCGGGGCCATGATCCGGCTGCTGGCCATCTTGCGCACCGCCGCCCGTTACGGCGAGCGGCTGTCGGGCCACGCCGCCGCCCTGCGGGCCCTGGCCGCCATCCGGCCGGCGGTGTTCGCCAGCCTGGCCGCCGCGCCGCCGCGCGAGGCCCTGGCCCTGTCGCGCGGCGAGGCCTCGGCCCGGCTGGTGCAGGACGTCGACGCGGTCGAGACCCGCTTCGTCCGCCTGTCGGCCCCGTGGAGCGCCGTCGCCGGGCTGCTGGCCGGCTGGATCCTGGCCGCCCTGGCCGGCTGGCCGCCGGCGATCGTCATCATCCTGGCGGCGGGCGCCGCGGTGTTCTCGGCCCAGGCCCTGGCCCGCCGGTTCTCGGCCCCGCTCGCGCCGCCGTGCAGGCCAGGGTCGGCAGGCTGAAGGACACCGCCGCCGCCCTGGTCGCCGCCTCGGCCGAGCTGCGCGCCTACGGCCTGGAGGCCTGGGCCGGCCAGACCCTGGACGCCAAGGCCGCCGACCTGGACGCCGCCCGACTGGACGCGGCCCGCGCCCAGGGGCTGATCGTCGCCGCCCAGGCCGTGATCCTGGGCGCGGCGGTCGCCGCCGCCGTCGCCTGCGCCGCCCCCGCTGGCGCGCCCCTGGCCGCCCTGGCGGGCCTGGCCGCGGCCATGAGCGTCGAGGCCATGGCGGGCCTGGCCCTGGCCTTCGACCAGTCCGGCGCGGCCGCCGAAGCCCGCCGGCGGCTGGACGCCATCCTGCGCCACCAACCCCGGGCAACCGCCCCGGCGCCCTCCAGCCTGTCGCTGCTGGGCCAGACCCTGGGTTCCAGCGAGCGCCTGGCCGTGGTCGGCCCCTCGGGCTGCGGCAAGACCACCGCCATCGAGACCCTGCTGGGACTCAGTCGCCTGGACGGTGACGGCGACGCCTCGGCCCGCGCCGCCATCGCCTGGTTGCCGCAGGACGCCGGCCTGATCGCCGGCACGGTGCGCGACAACCTGCGCCTGGCCGCGCCCAAGGCGACCGACGCCATGCTGTGGGATGTCCTGGAGGACGCCGCCCTGGCCGACCGGATCCGCGCCGCGCCCGAGGGCCTCGGCGCCTGGCTCGGCGACGACGGCGAGCGGCTGTCGGGCGGCGAGCGCCGCCGCCTGGCCCTGGCCCGCGCCTATCTGCGCGACGCCGCCTGGCTGGTGCTGGACGAGCCGACCGAAGGGCTGGACGCGGCCACCGAGGCCAAGGTGGTGGAGCGCCTGAAGGCGCGCCTGGACCGCACCGGCCAGGGCCTGATCCTGGTCAGCCACCGGCCGGCCCCGACGGCGATCTGCCAGCGGCGGGTGGAGATGGGCGGCGCGCCTCAAACTCCCGTCTCGCCGGCGAAAGCCGGGGCCCAGATCGAACCCACGAACGTCTGAGCGCCAGGCGCCGAGGTCACTCGCGAACGCCCCAAACGCTCATGCTGAATCTGGGCCCCGACTTTCGTCGGGGAAGCGGAGTAGGAGACTACGCATAACCCCCGCCTTGACCCCCAGCGAACCTCGACGGCTATAACCACGCCATGAAACCCGCCCGAGGCCTGTCCTCGACCCTGTTCAGTGATCCTCGCCCCAGCGCCTATCTGGCGGCCTTCGCGGCCGTGACGGCGACCGGGGTGGCGCGGCTGTACCTGCCCGAGGCCTTCACCGCGCCGTCGTCATTCCTGCTGTTCGTGCCGGCGGTGCTGATCGCCGCCGCCTTGGGAGGCCTGGGCCCCGGCGTCTTCGCCACCACCTTCGCCTGGGGCAGCGTCTGGTGGGTGACGCGCGACATCCCGTTCAACCTGGTCAGCGGCATCTGCGCGGCGACCTTCCTGTCGGTCGGCTTCGGCATGGCCGTGGGCGGTGGCTGGTTCCACGCCGCGCGGCGGCGGGCGGCGGCGATCAACGACCACCTGCGCTCGATCCTCGACACCGTGCCCGACGGCGTGGTGGTCATCGACCGCGACGGCCTGATGACCTCGTTCAACCCCGCCGCCGAGCGGATGTTCGGCTGGACCGCCGCCGAGGTGCTGGGCAAGAACGTCAGCCTGCTGATGCCCGCGCCGGACGCGGCCGATCACGACGGCTACATCCACCGCTACCACGCCAGCGGCGACAAGCGGATCATCGGCGTCGGCCGCGTCGTGGTCGGGGCGCGCAAGGACGGCTCGACCTTCCCGATGGAGCTGGCGGTCGGCGAAACCCGGGGGCCCACGCCCTCGTACACCGGCTTCATCCGCGACCTGACCGAGACCCAGAAGACCGAGACCCGCCTGCAGGAACTGCAGAACGAGCTGGTCCACGTCTCGCGCCTGACGGCCATGGGCGAGATGGCCTCCACCCTGGCCCACGAGCTGAACCAGCCGCTGTCGGCGATCGCCAACTTGCTGACCGGCTCGCGCCGGCTGATCGATCGGGGCCGCGAGGCCGACCAGACCAAGGTGCGCGACGCCATCGACCGCGCCGCCACCCAGGCCCTGCGGGCCGGTGAGGTCATCCACCGCATGCGCGACTTCGTCCGCCGGGGATCCAGCGAGCGCGGGCCCGAGAGCCTGTCCAAGCTGATCGAGGAGGCTTCCGCCCTCGCCCTGATCGGCGAGAAGGACCGCCAGGTCGACGTGCGCCTGGCCCTGGATTCCACGGCCGACGCGGTGTTCGCCGACCGCGTCCAGGTGCAGCAGGTGCTGCTGAACCTGATCCGCAACGGCATCGACGCCATGTACGACGGCGAGGCCCGCCGCCGCGCCCTGGTCATCACCACCGAGGTGACCGACGAGGGCTGGTCGCGGGTCAGCGTCGCCGACACCGGCCCCGGCATCGCGCCCGAGGTGCTGGAGCGCCTGTTCCAGCCGTTCATGACCACCAAGCCGCAGGGCATGGGGGTGGGCCTGTCGATCTCGCGCTCGATCATCGAGGCGCACGGCGGCCGCATCTGGGCCGAGGCCAATCCGGGCGGCGGGGCCCTGTTCCGCTTCACCCTGCCGCCCGCCGAACAGCACGCCCCCGCCCACCACGAGGAGACCATCGATGAGTGACGCCCCTTCCTCGGCGCCCCAGGTCGCCCATGTCGTCGACGACGACGAGAGCGCCCGCGAGTCGCTGGCCTTCCTGCTGGAGTCGGCCGACTTCGAGGTCGTGGCCTATCCCAGCGCCCCGGCCTTCCTCGAGGCCCTGCCCGCCGCCAAGCCGGGGGTGATCATCACCGACGTGCGCATGCCGGAGATGAGCGGCCAGGAACTGGTCGCGCGGCTGGCGGCGCTGAAGGTGCGCATGCCGATCGTCATGATCACCGGCCACGGCGACATTCCCATGGCGGTCGAGGCCATGCGTTCAGGCGTGGTCGACTTCATCGAGAAGCCGTTCAGCGACGCGCGCATGCTGGACGCCCTGGAGCGGGCCCTGAAGGCGGCCGAGACGTCGCCCGTGACCGACGACCAGGCCGCCATCCTGCACCGCCTGGAAACCCTGTCCGAGCGCGAGCGCCAGGTGCTGGACGGCGTCGTCGCCGGCCACGCCAACAAGGTCATCGCCCGCGAACTGGGCATCAGTCCGCGCACCGTCGAGATCTACCGCGCCAAGCTGATGACCAAGATGCAGGCCGATAACCTGGCGGCCCTGGTCCGGATGACCCTGTCGGCGCGGGGGAATGGCTAGGCAAACTCAATCCTCCCCCAACGGGGGAGGTGGCGCGAAGCGCCGGTGGGGGAAGGACTTGCCGAACCTCAGCTGCGTTTCCCCCTCCGTCGGCTGCGCCGACACCTCCCCCGCTAGGGGGAGGATCTGTGGAGCACTTCGCTCAGCCGCTCGCTCAGCGCATCCCCCAGCAGCGGCTTTTCCACCAGCGACACGCCGCGCACGCCCCGGCGGAGGAAACGGGGGATGTCACCGGTCAGGACGATGGTCGGCGTCCCGCCTAGGTCGGGCCAGACCGCCGCGTCGTCGTCGATGATCACCGCCGCCACCGGCCGGCCGTCCGGACGCTCGGCGACGGCGTAGCCCTCGATTTCCAGCGAGAAGCCCAGGGCCTCGCGCAGAGGCTCGTCGCCGACGAGGAGCAGGATCAGGGGACGATCGCACATGACCCGCAGCATGCGCCGCCGCGGTCTGGACACCTTGATCCCCCTCAAGAATGGCCTCGTCCGTAGGGCCGCCTAAGGAGGTTTCCTTAGGAGGGTTTCCCGAATTTCGACTCCTCGGGAAAAGGCGCAAGACCCTTGCAACAAAGGGGTCTTTCCATGCTGTCTCCGATCCGCATCGACACCGTTTCCGCGCTCGACGCCGTGCTGGCCATTCCTGGCGCCTGCCCGCGCTTCTGCCGCGACGAGGAGATCTTCGGCGAGGGCGAAAGCGCCGACTACGTCTACCAGGTGGTGTCGGGCGCGGTGCGCACCCACCGCCTGCTGCGCGACGGCCGCCGGCAGATCGACGAGTTCCACTTCGCCGGCGACTATTTCGGCCTGGAGCTGGGCGAACTGCATCGCGTCAGCGCCGAGGCCATGTGCGACGCCAGCATCCGCCTGATCCGCCGGGGCGCGCTCAGCGACCTGGCCGCCCGTCGCGGTGACGCCGCCCGCGCCATACTGCGCCTGACCGCCGAAGGTCTGCAGCGCAGCCAGGACCACGTGCTGATGCTGGGCCGCCGCTCGGCCATCGAGCGCGTCGCCGGCCTCTTGCTGGACATCGCCGAGCGCACCAACGCCCGCGCCGAACTGGACGTGCCGATGAGCCGCCAGGACATGGCCGACTATCTTGGTCTGACCATCGAGACCGTCTCGCGCACCCTGACCAGCCTGCAGGACGAGGGCCTGATCGCCCTGCCGTCGGTGCGGCACGTGGTGCTGAAGGACCGCCGCGCGCTGGAGCGGATGACGGCCTAGACCCCGCCCTCGTCCGAGCGCTCCAGTCCCGCGATCGTCGCCTCTTCCCGCGCGCCGCCCTGGGTGACCGCGCGCAGCACCGCCTGGCGCAGGGCGTAGGCCAGCATGGCCGCCAGGATCATCGCGTTCAGCACGAACGGTCCCCAGCCGACCTGCTCGTAGAGCAGCACGAACAGCGGGGCGACCACCACGTTCAGGCCGTTGATCGCGGCGATGGCCCCGGCCGCCCCGGCCTGGTCCTTGGCGTCCACCGACAGCGAGGCCCCCGCCGTGAAGCCCGGCCGGGCGAAACCGTAGCCCAGACTGGCGATCGCGTAACCGATCGCGACGCCCGCGTAGTCCGGCGCGAAGGCGACGACGATATTGCCCACGGCCGCGCAGCCGACGCCCCAGCGCATCAGGTCGCGCGGGCCCATCCGGAACATGCGGATCAGCCCCCACTGGGCCAGCAGGCTGGCCACCGCGCCCGCCGCCATGGCCAGGGTGATGAAGCCCTGGGCCTTGACCGGCGGCAGGCCCAGCTTGTCGATGATCAGGAAGCCCAGGGTCTGGGTCTGGGCCGTCTGGCACGCGGCCACCAGAAAGCCGAAGATCAGGAAGGGCTTGAGGCGCGGGTCCTTCCACAGGGCCGCGCCTTCGCCGCGCCAGGGCAGGCCGACCCGGCGACGACGCGGCGGGGTCTCGCCGCGTCCGGGCTTGAAGGTCTCGGGCAGGCCGCGATGGACGACGACCAGCATCACCGCCGCCATGGCCGCGAAGGCGAACATCGGCCCGGCCAAACCCACGATGGGGAGCACGAACAGCGGCGCCAGCAGCGGCCCGACCACCGTGCCCAGGCCGAAGGCGCCGGCCAGGGTTGCCATGGTCTGGGTGCGCTCGTCGCGGCTGGTGCGCTCGGCCATATAGGCCTGAGTGGCCGGATTGGCCGCCGAGCCGAAGCCGCCGAACAAGGCGCGCGCCATCAGGAACAGCCCGAAGATCACCATTGGCGGCGCCAGATGATGCAGCCCGGCCGAGACCACCAGCCCGCACAGCGTCATCGACACGCAGAAGCCGGAAAGGCCCAGCATGATCAAGGGCTTGCGTCCGCGCAGATCCGACTGCCGCGCCCACAACGGCGAGGTCACCGCCCACAGCACGGCCGAGAGGGAGAAGATGCCCGCGACCAGGGCGTCGGGGATGCCGATCTGGCGGCCGATGGCGGGGAGGACCGACAACATGCCGTTGTTCCCCATCGCCGTCGCGACCGACACGGCGAAGAGGATGGCGAACGGGCCGCGGTTATCCCGGGCTTCCTTGGACTCCCCAGTCATCAAACAACTGTTAGAGCCTGTAGGCGCCGCGCGCAATGTGCCGCAGGTCACAGCGCAAGACCCCGGTTTCACGGGAACCTTGGATTAATGATTAAAACGGATGATGCCCCGTCATTCTCGGGGTCGGCCTAACCACATGTTCCAGATCATCGGCATCGTGATGCTCTTCGCCATGGTGTTCGGCAGCTACCTGATGGGTGGCGGCAAGCTGGACGTCATCATCGAAGCCGCCCCGCACGAACTGATGGCCATCCTCGGCGCGGCCGTGGCCGCCTTCCTGATCTCCAACTCGATGGTCGTGATCAAGGGCACGGCCGCCGGCATGGGCAAGATCTTCAAGGGCCCCAAGTGGAAGCCGGCCGACTATCGCGACCTGCTGTCCCTGCTGTTCCTGCTGACCAAGACGATGAAGTCCAAGGGCGTCATCGCCCTGGAAAGCCACATCGAGAAGCCGCACGAGAGCACGATCTTCGCCCGCTATCCGAAGGTCACCCACGACCACTTCGCCGTCGACTTCATCTGCGACACCCTGCGGATGATGACCATGAACCTGGAGGACCCCCACCAGGTCGAGGACGCGATGGAAAAGCAGCTCGAGAAGCACCACCACGAGGCGCTCGAGCCGGCCCACGCCCTGCAGAGCATGGCCGACGCCCTGCCCGCCCTGGGCATCGTCGCGGCCGTGCTGGGCGTCATCAAGACCATGGGCTCGATCACCGAACCGCCGGCCGTCCTGGGCGGCATGATCGGCGGCGCCCTGGTCGGCACCTTCCTGGGCGTGTTCATCGCCTATGGCATCGTCGGCCCGATGGCCACGCGCCTGCAGGCCGTCGTCAACGAGGACGGCGCCTTCTACAAGATCATCCAGTCGGTGCTGGTGGCCCACCTGCACGGCAACGCCGCCCAGATCTCGGTCGAGATCGGCCGCGGCAACGTCCCTTCGCCCGCCCAGCCCAGCTTCGCCGAGCTGGAAGAAGCCCTGGCGCAGATCCCGCCCGAATAGTCCGGACCGGCCGAGGTTAGCGCCTCGTAACTTGCGCGGGCGATCCGAACCGGTATTCCTTCGCCCGAAGCCGTCGTCGACAAGGCGACCGTCGCCAAGGGAAGTCCGATGAACACCAGCATGCTCCGCAAGTTCCTGATCGCCGGCCTGGCCGTCTCGGCCCTGTCGCTGGCCGCCTGCGGCGGCAAGCATGAGGAAGCCGGCGCCGACGACGCCGCCGCCAAGGCCGCGGCCGCCGACGCCTCGACCGTGACCGACGCCGCCTCGGCCAAGGACCAGGCCGCCGCCGACGCCAACAAGGCCGCCGCCGACGCCGCGGCCGCCCCGGCCGATCCCGCCGACGCCGCCGCCCAGACCGCCGCCGACGCGGCCGCCACCGGCGCGACCTCGGCCCCGGCCGACGCGCCCAAGCCGGAAGAGAAGAAGGCGGCGCACTAGGCCAACAAAGCCCCGATCTTCCCGGCGAAAGCCGGGACCCAGGTCGAACCCAGAGCGCCGTGCGGCTTCGCGCGGCGCTCTTTCGCATTCACGTCTAAGGCTCCGGATGAATCTGGGCCCCGGCTTTCGCCGGGGAGACGGGGGTTGAAAGAGCCTTGACCCCGCCCCCCGCCAGCGCTCTAGCAGCCGCATGACCCCCACCACCCCATCGCCGCTGATCTGGCGCGAGGACGGCCTGCCGCAGTCCAGCCTGTACGGCGACGTCTATTTCTCCAGCGTCGACGGCCTGGCCGAGACGCGGGCGGTGTTCCTGGCCGGCTGCGGCCTGCCCGAACGGTTCGCCGAGCGCCGCGACTTCGTGGTCGGCGAGCTGGGCTTCGGCTCGGGCCTGAACATCGCCGCCCTGCTGGGCCTGTGGCGCGGGGCGAAACCCGAAGGCGGCAAGCTCCACATCTTCTCGATCGAGGCCCATCCGCTGGATCGCGACGAGGCCGCGCGGATCCTGGCCCACTGGCCGGAGCTGGGCGAGGCGGCGCAAGTGCTGCTGGACCACTGGCCCGGCCGCGCGCGCGGCTTTCACCGCATCGACCTGCCCGGCTTCGACGCCGTGCTCGACCTGGCGGTGATGGACGTGGTCGAGGCGCTGGAGGCCTGGGACGGGGCGGCCGACGCTTGGTTCCTGGACGGCTTCTCGCCCGCCCTCAACCCGGCCATGTGGCGCGAGGAGGTGCTGGCCGCCGTCGCCGCGCGCTCGGCCCCCGGGGCCCGCGCCGCGACCTTCACCGTGGCCGGGGCCGTGCGACGCGGGCTTTCAGCCGCCGGTTTCGAGGTCGCCAAGCGTCCCGGTTTCGGCCGCAAGCGCGAGCGGCTGGAGGCCTGGTTGCCGGATGCTCGCGAAACCGCGCCACGCCCGGCCAGCCTGGCCGTGATCGGCGGCGGGATCGCCGGCGCCAGCCTGGCCCGCGCCGCCCGCGCCGAGGGCCTCTCCGTCACCGTGATCGACGATCCGGACGGCGTGGCCGCCTCGGGCAATCCGGCCGGCCTGGTCACCCCCGCCCTCGACGCCGGCGGCGGCCCGCGCGCGGCCCTCTACGCCCAGGCCTTCGCCCGCGCCGTGACGCTGTACGAGGCCATGCCCGAGGCGATCGTCGCCCGCGAGGTGCTGCAACTGCCTCAGACCGAGCGCGATCCGGCCCGTTTCGCCACGGTCGCGGGCCAGGACCTGTTCGAGCCCGGAACCATGGCCGTGACCGACGCCCACGCCATGGCCATGCGCGCGGCGCTGGTGGTCGAGCCGCCGGCGATCACCGCCGCCTGGTCCGGCGCGGTCATCCGCCGCCGGGTCGCCCGGCTGGAACGCGACGGGGACGGCTGGCGGCTGCTGGACGGCGCCGGCGCGCTGATCGTGCGCGCCGACCGCGTGGCCCTGGCCGGCGGCGCGGACACGAACGCCCTGGCCCCGGACCTTCCGCTTGCCCCGGTGCGCGGCCAGGCCAGCTGGACCGACGGAGTCTCGACCCGGCCCACGGCGTTCGGCGGCTATGCGGTCCCGACCCGGACGGGGGTGCTGTTCGGCGCCACCCACGACCGGGGCCAGACCGCCGTTGACGTCCGGCCCGAGGATCACGACCGCAACCTGGCGACCCTGGCCAAGGGCCTGCCGGACCTGGCCGAGCAACTGGCGGGACGGACGTTCGAGGGCCGCGCGGCGGTGCGCGCCACCACGGCCGATCGCCTGCCGCTGGCGGGACTTCGCCAGGACGGCGTGCTGGTGCTGACGGGGCTGGGCTCGCGTGGCCTGTGCCTGGCGCCGCTGCTGGCCGAGCATCTGGTCGCCAGGATGCTGGACGTCCCCTCGCCGCTGCCGCGCGTTTTGTCGCAGTGGGTCGAAGCTGCTCGTTTCGACTCGCGCGTCCCGGGCGTCGGCGTATAGTCGAACACGGTTATAGGAGCGTCGCGGGCGGCCCCTTTCCGTGCCCGGCGCCACCGAACCCACGTCAGGTTGGCGCCCTCAAGCCGGCCGCGTGACGGCGGTCCTCCGCCCTCTTGGTCCGCCGGAATTGGACGCTCCCGACGCCCCATCGGGAGCGTCTTTTCGTTTCTCCTCCCCCGTGAAACGGGGAAGCATGACTCCAGACAAGGCTTGGGGGCCGGCCCTAAGGCCGACCCCCAATCACCCCACCAATCTAGTTTCTTATTTTTAGAACGTGATCGACACCGTCGAGCGGCGGTTCAGCGGTTCCTTCACGCCGTCGCCGGTGGCGACCGCAGGATCCTTTTCACCCTTCCAGTCGACCGCCAGAGCCGTGGCGTTGACGCCCAGGCTGACCAGGCCATCGGCGACGGCCTTGGCGCGGCGTTCCGAGAGCTTCTGGTTGTAGCGATCCGAACCCGAGGTGTCGGTGTGACCCGTCACGACGATCTTCGAAGCGCCGCCACCCTTGGCGTATTCAGCCGCTTGCTGGACCACGGCCTGGGCTTCCGGCGTCAGCACGTACTGATCGAACGGGAAGTAGACCACGAACTCGCGGGCCTCGTAGGCCGGAGCGGCCGGAGGCGGCGGCGGCGGCGGCGGGGGAGGCGGCGGGGGCGGCGGGGGCGGAGGCGGCGGAGGCGGCGGGGGCGGGGGCGGAGGCGGCGCCGACCCGAAGGTGTAGCGCAGACCCAGGGTCACCGAGGTGTCCTTGTACTTGCCCGAGAAGGTGCCGACGTCGGTGATCGTGCCACCGGGAGGGCCGGCGTTCTGGGTCACCGAACCCCAGTCGAGCTTCTTGGTTTCCAGGTAGCGGCCGGTCAGGTCCAGCGACCAGTTGGTGGCGAAGTTCCAGCCCAGGCCGACGATGCCTTGGTAGGCGAACGCCTGATCGACGTCGTCGAAGCTGGTGTTCTGGAAGCGGGCCGCGCCGGCCGGAACGCCCGACAGCTGGCCGTAGACCTTGTTGTGCACCCAAGCCGTACCGGCGCCGACGCCGACGAACGGGTTGAGGGCCGAGTTCGGCGCGAAGTCATAGATGACGTTGGCCATCAAGGTCGAAGCCTTGAACTTGCCCACCGGCTCGCCGCAGTCCGGCGAAGAGGCCGAGCGACCGACGCCGGCGGTGCAGAGGCCGATCGGCTGAGCGCCCGACAGGCCGTTGCCGCGCACGCCCTGGATGTCGCTGGGGCGATAGCCGTACTCGGCTTCCACGCGCCAGTTCGGGGTGAACTTGTAGCCCAGGCGCCCAAAGGCCGACCAATCATGGTCGCTGCCGAAGTTCCACTGATAGCCGTTCGAGGACGTGGCCTTGACGTCCTTCGGCTCGTGGTAGCCGGCGTCCGCCGCGACGTAGAAGCCGCTCGTGGCGCTTTGAGCCAGGGCGCCCGAGGCGGCGCTCAGCGCAACCGCCGCGACGCCAACCAGCAACCGCATTTTCATCTCAATACCCTCTCTACAAAATGTCGCGGGCCCGACTTGTCCCGGCGCTCAGCACGACAAACGCGCCATGTCCGGAATCGGGTGTTGCTTTTGAGCCACAAGCGCTGGCCAAACAGAAAATTATGGCGCCGCCCGCCATCATCCAGCGACGCTTAGCTTGGCCGAAGAACTGCGATCACTTGTCGCAAATAGCCGAGATTGCAGGAGAAATTTCTTTTGGTCATACTCCCGGCGAGGGCGCGTGGAGTTTCGTCGTGAGTGTTGAACCGTTTCCTCTGGCGTCTGACGATTCCGCGGTGATCGCGGGCGGCGACACGCCCAACGCCTTCGTCAACGCCGACTCCCGCGCGGGGGTCGTGGCCGGCAAGACCAGCCTGACCGTCGACCAGGCCGCCTCGCAGCTGCTGCGCGGCGAGCCCGGCTGGTCGGCGGCCCTGAACACCGCCTTCACGGTGACCTATGCGTTCCGCGCCACCGCGCCAACCAGCATGCCCAGCGACACCAGCGGTTTCTCGCAGTTTTCCGCCACCCAGATCCTTCAGGCCGAAAAGGCGCTGCAGGCCTGGTCGGACGTGGCCAACATCACCTTCGTCCGCGTCGGCGAGGGAACCGGGGCCAGCGCCTACAGCAACAACGCCGCCATCCTGTTCGGCAACTACAGCTCGGGCGAGTCCGGCGCGGCCGCCTTCGCCTACTATCCCGGCAACGTCACGGCCAGCAGCATCTCGGGCGACGTCTGGATCAATTCCAGCCTCGGCTACAACGCCAACCCGACGGGCACGAACTACGGCGGCATGGTGCTGGTCCACGAGCTGGGCCACGCGATCGGCCTGGCCCACCCGGGCGACTACGACGCCGACGCCAACACCACCCTGACCTACGCCGCCAACGCCGGCTATTACGAGGACAGCCGCCAGTACACGGTGATGTCGTACTTCGGCGAGAGCAACACCGGCGGCGCGTTCGGCGGGGTCTACGCCTCGGCCCCGCTGCTGGACGACATCGCCGCGGCCCAGCTGGCCTATGGCGCCAACATGACCACCCGCACGGGCGACACGGTCTACGGCTTCAATTCCAACGCCGGGCGCGACGTGTTCAGCGCCACGAGTGCGTCGAGCAAGCTGGTCTTCGCCGTCTGGGACGCCGGCGGGACCGACACCTTCGACTTCACGGGCTACAAGGTCGCCCAGACCATAGACCTGCGCCCGGGCTACTTCTCCAGCGTCGGCGGCTCGACCGGCAACGTCACCATCGCCATCGGCGCGACGATCGAGAACGCCATCGGCGGGTCGGCGGCCGACACCATCAACGGCAACGCCGTCGCCAACCGCATCACCGGCGGCCAGGGCAGCGACGTGCTGGACGGGGGCGCGGGGCTGGACACCGCCGTCTATGCCGGCAAGTCCGCCACCTATGTCATCACCGCCAGGAGCGACGGCGGCTGGTCGGTCAAGGACAGCGCCTCGACCGACACCGACAGCGTCATCAACATCGAGAACCTGGCGTTCTCGGACCGCACGGTCTGGCTGGTCGACAGCCGCGTCGCCGCCGCCATGACCAGCGTCCTGCGCCTGAACGCCCTCAGCGCCAGCGCCGAGGCGACGACCAAGAGCCTGGCCACCGCCATGGCCTCGGGAACCAGCTATGCGGACGCCCTGACCCTGGTGACCAAGGCGGCGACCTCGACCAGCGCCGTGGCCGTGCTGTCCTACCAGTTCTTCACCGGCAAGACGCCCGGCGCGGCCGGCATGGACTTCCTGGTCAATCCGGACGGCGTCAACGCCACCAACCTGAACAGCGCCTACTACCAGTCGTTCAACGACGCCAACCGCTACATCAACTTCGCGGTGAACCTGGGCAAGAACGGCGAGGGCGCGGCCGCCTTCTCCGCGGCCTATGGCGGCCTGTCGCTCTATGACGCGACCAAGAAGGCCTATGCCGTGGTCTTCGGGGCGACGCCGACCGACCAGAAGGTCCACGACATGCTGGACGTCAGCTTCACCCTGAACGGCGTCGTCATGACCCGGGCCGACTACCTGGCCTCTTACGGCGGCGACGGCCTGGGCGGCCTGGGGACCAAGGCGGCCGTGGTCGGCTTCCTGCTGGCCGCCGCCGAGAGCGAGCATGTCGGCGTCTACGCCAAATCGGCCGACGCCCTGTTCGCCGACCAGGTCACGCACAACGTCTATGGCGTCGACCTGATCGGGACCTACGCCAAGCCGGAGTACAATCTGACCTAGGCCAGCAGGCTGGTCCGCCGGCTGTAGGCCAGATAGACGATCAGCCCGATCACGTTCCAGGCCAGGAAGCGGATCAGCGTGCCCATCGGCAGGCTGGCCATGAAGTAGAGGCAACCCACCACCGCCAAGGGCGCGACGATCCAGGCCGCCGGGCAGCGGAACAGGCGCGGCAGGTCGGGCCGACGCACGCGCAGCACCATCAGGCACACCGCCACGCAGATGAAGGCCAAGAGGGTGCCGGCGTTGGACAGCTCGGCGATCTGATCCAGCGGCAGGAAGCCGCCGACCACCGCCACCACCGCGCCGGTGATCAGGGTCAGGGTGACCGGCGCGCCGCTCTTGGCGTGCAGCTTGCCCAGGTTGCGCGGCAGCAGGCCGTCGCGCGCCATGACGAAGAACACCCGGGTCTGGCCGAACATCATCACCAGGATGACGCTGGGCAGGGCGATGATCGCGGCGGCGGCGATGCCGAAGGCGGCGGCCGGATGGCCCAGGCCCCGCAGGATGAACGCCAGCGGCTCGCCCGAGCGGGCGAACTCGGCATAGGGCCAGGCCCCGACCGCGCAGGCGGCGACCAGCATGTAGATGATGGTGCAGATGATCATCGAGCCGATGATGCCGATGGTCAGGTCGCGCTTGGGGTTCTTGACCTCCTCGGCCGAGGTCGACACCGCGTCGAAGCCGAAGAAGGCGAAGAACACGATGGCGGCCGCCGCCATCACCCCGCGCGGATGGCCACCCTCGGTATGGGCCGCGAAGCCATAGGGCATGAACGGCGTGAAGTTCTGGCCCTTGATGGCCGTGAAGGTCAGGGCGACGAACACCGCCAGGGCGACGATCTTGATGACCACCAGGAAGATGTTCAGCGTGGCGCTCTCGCGCGCGCCCTTGGCCAGCAGGGCGGTGACCGCCAGGGTGATCAGCACGGCGGGCAGGTTGATGATCCCGCCGGCGTGGGGGCCCGCCAGGATCTCGGGCGGCAGGCTGATCCCCGCGCTCTTCAGCAGGCCGACCATGTAGCCCGACCAGCCGACCGCCACGGCCGCGCAGGTGACGGCGTATTCCAGCACCAGACTCCAGCCGACGATCCAGGCCAGGCCCTCGCCCAGCACGGAATAGGCATAGGTGTAGGCGCTGCCGGCGGCGGGGATCAGGGTCGCGACCTCGGCATAGGCCAGGGCGGCGAACACGCACAGGACCCCGCAGGCGGCGAAGGCCAGGATCACCGCCGGCCCGGCGCGCTCGGCGCCGATGCCGGTCAGGGTGTAGATCCCGGTGCCGATGATCGCGCCGATGCCCAGGGCCAGCAGGTGCGGCCACGACAGGGTCGGCTTCAGCCGGCGATCGGCCTCGACCGCAACGATCGCGTCCAGCGCCTTGCGGCGGGTCCAGAAACTCATGTGATCTCCCCCAGGAACGAATGTGGCCGGCGGCCCGCGGTCAGGCCTCGCCGAACGGCGCGTCGATCGAGGGCGAGGGCTGGGTGAACCAGGCCGCGCCGTCCTCGGTGACATGGAAGTGGTCTTCGAGCCGCACGCCGAACCGGTCGGGCAGCACGATCATCGGCTCGTTGGAAAAGCACATGCCCGGCGCCAGCGGCGTACGGTCGCCGCGCACCAGATAGGGCCCCTCGTGGATCGACAGGCCGATGCCGTGGCCGGTGCGGTGCGGCAGGCCCGGCAGGGCGTAGTCGGGACCCAGGCCGTGGCGCTCCAGCACCTGGCGGGCGGTCTGGTCGATGACCTCGCAGGGCACGCCCGGACGCACGGCGGCGAAGGCGGCGGCCTGGGCCTCGTGCTCGATGTCCCAGATCCGGCGATGCTCGTCGCCGGGCTCGCCGAAGGCATAGGTGCGGGTGATGTCGGCGTTGTAGCCCTCGACCTGGCAGCCGGTGTCGATCAGCACCAGGTCGCCCTCTTCCAGGGCCTGGTCGCCGGGCAGGCCGTGCGGATAGGCCGTGGCCAGGCCGAACTGCACCGCGCAGAAGCTGGAGCCGCCGTCGGCGCCCGCCGCGCGGTGGGCGGTGTCGATGAAGCGCTTGACCGCGCTGGCGGTGATCCCCGCCGCCAGGATCGCCCCGGCCCGACGGTGGACGTCCAGGGTGATGGCCTTGGCGTAGCGCATCAGCGCCAACTCGGCCGGCGACTTCACGCCTCGGCAGCCGTCGATGACCGGCGTGGCGTCGGTCGCCTTCAGGGACGGCGCGACCTTGCCCAGGGCGCTGAACAGCAGGAACGGCGCGGCGGGATCCAGGGCCAGCGTGTCGGCCCCGACCTCGGACAGGGCGCGGGCCACCAGGGCGGCCGGGTCCTCGTGCTCCTGCCACAGGCGGATATCGGCCTCGATCTTCAGGTCGGCTTGCAGCGAGCCCAGCTCGAAGCCCGGGCAGATCATGATCGGTCGCCCGCGAAGCGGCAGCAGCAGGGCCACCAGCCGCTCGGTCGCGCCCCAGGGCACGCCGGTGAAATAGCGCAGGCTGGTCCCGGCCCCGACCAGCAGGGCCTGGGCGCCCAGGGCGGCGGTCAGGCGCCGCGCCTTTTCCAGCCGCGCCTCATACTCGGTGACCGTGATGGCCGGCGGACGCCCGGGCCGGGGCGAAAGGCCCGCCAGTTGCGCGTCCATGGTCGAACCGCCGACGCCCAGGGTCATGGGTTGCTCCTCGTCTTGTATCCGCGCTCGAACCGGGCCAGGTCGAACGGCGCCAGGTCGATCCCCGCCGCCGCGCCGCCCATCAGGGCCGCGACCCACTCGCCGGTCGTCGCCGCCAGGGTCAAGCCCAGATGCTGGTGCCCGAACGCATAGTAAAGATTGTCGGCCCGCCGACTGGCGCCGATGGCCGGAAGATAGTCGGGCAAGGTGGGCCGGGCGCCCATCCATTCGGCGACGGGACCTTCCAGGCGCACGTCCAGTTCGGACAGATGCCGCCGCAGCCGGGCCCACTTGCGCGGATCGGGCGGCGAGGCCTCGCGGCCGAACTCGACGAAGCTGGCGGCCCGCAGGCGATCGCCGAACCGGGTCAGGATCATCGACCGATCCTCGAACACCACCGGCGGCAGGTCGTCCCAGTGGTCGGCCCCGCCCTCGAGGTGATAGCCACGCTCGGCGATGATCGGCGCCGCATGGCCCAGGCCGCGCATCAAGGCGCCGGAGCCGACGCCGCCGGTCACCAGCACCCGCTCGGGCGCCAGCCGCTGGCCGTCGCTCAGCTCGACCGCCACGCGGCCGTCGACGACCGATAACCGCCGAGCCTGGCCGATCCGCCGCTGGCCGCCGGCGGCCTCGAAGGCCTCGTCCAGCAGGCGCAGCATCAGGGCCGGGTTGCTGACCTGGCCGGTGTTCTGGAAGGCGACGCCGCCCGCGATCGCCGGCTGGATCAGCCGCTGCAGCCGCGCCTGGGTCGGCTCGGCCAAGGACGTCAGCCGGGCCTGGCCGATGTCGGCTGCCTCCCAGGCCGCGCGTCCGGCGCGGGCGGTGGCGGCGCTCTCCCAGACCACCAGGTGGCCGCGCTCGACCAGCAGGTCGGGGCGTCCCAGGCTCTCGGCCAGGCGCCGCCAAGCCGGCAGGGCGTCGCGCAACAGCGCGCTCAGCGCCTGTTGTCCGCGCGCCGCGCCGTCAGGTGTCGAGGCCGCCACGAAACGGGCCGCCCACGGCCCCCAGGCGCCGATGTCGGACAGCCGGAAATCCAGGGCGCCGCCCAGGCCGAACAGGCGGCGGAACGCCGAGGCCAGGGCGGCCGGCGAGGCCAGGGGCGCGGTCTGCTCGGTGGCGATGTGGCCGGCGTTGCCATACGAGGCCGGAGGCGACGCGCCTTGCGGATCGAGCAGGGTCACGGACTCGCCGGCGCGCCGCAGCGCCAGGGCGCAGACCTTGCCGACCACGCCACCCCCGACCACCAAGGTTCCCGACTTCCTGTCCACCCAGGCTTTACCTCCGCCGCTCCATTTCGTATACAGTATCCGAAGCAGCCGGAGGTGCAAGGCGTATGAGTTCCATGAATTGGTCGGGCGTGTTCCCGGCCGCCACGACCCAGTTCAATCCTGACCTGACCATCGACATCGACGCCAGCCAGCAGGTGCTGGACGCTTTGATCCGGGATGGCGTGCATGGTCTGGTGGTGCTGGGCACCTGCGGCGAGAACAACTCCCTGGAGCCCGACGAGAAGCGCACCCTGCTGAAGGCCGCCGTCGAGGTGGTGGCCGGCCGCGTGCCGATCATCGTCGGCGTCTCGGAGCTGACCACGACCCGCGCCGCGGCCTTCGCCAAGGACGCCGAGACCCTGGGCGCCAACGCCCTGATGGCCCTGCCGGCCATGGTCTACGTGCCGACCGAAGCCGAGCTGGAAGCCCACTTCCGCACGGTCGCCCAGGCCTCGGGCCTGCCGATCATGCTCTACAACAACCCGCCGGCCTACCGCGCGGCCATCACCCTGGGCGTGCTGACCCGCCTGGCCGACGAGCCGACCATCGTGGCGGTCAAGGAAAGCGCGCCCGACACGCGTCGCTTCACCGATCTGGCCCGCGCGTTCGGCGAGCGGTTCATCCTGATGGCCGGCCTCGACGACGTCGCGCTGGAAGGCCTGCTGCTGGGCGCCCGAGGCTGGATCTCGGGCCTGACCAGCGCCTTCCCGCAAGAGTCGGTGGCCCTGGTCGCCGCCGTCGATCGCGGCGACCTGGAAGAGGCGCGTCGCATCTATCGCTGGTTCATGCCGCTGCTGCACCTGGACGCCGAGCACGACCTGGTCCAGTCGATCAAGCTGGCCGAGACGATCATGGGTCGCGGGACCGAACACGTGCGCCTGCCGCGCCTGCCCCTGGCCGGCACCCGCCGCGCCCAGGTCGTCGCCATGGTCGAGGAAGCCGCCGCCACCCGGCCGGTGCTGGCCTCGGCCGCTGCGGCCTAGCGCTCTAAAGAGGAAGTCCATGCGTCACACGTTCTTCTGCGTCGACGGCCACACCGCCGGCAATCCGGTGCGTCTGGTGGCCGGCGGCGCGCCGCTGCTGCGCGGCGACACGATGAGCGCCCGACGACAGGACTTCCTCGCCCGCTTCGACTGGATCCGCACCGGCCTGATGTTCGAGCCGCGCGGCCACGACATGATGTCGGGCGGCTTCCTGTATCCGCCGACCCAGGACGACTGCGACGCCGGCATCCTGTTCATCGAGACCAGCGGCTGCCTGCCGATGTGCGGCCACGGCACGATCGGCATCGTCACCTTCGCCCTGGAGAACGGCCTGGTCACCCCGCGCGAGCCGGGCAAGCTGCGGCTGGAGGTGCCGGCCGGGGTCATCGACATCACCTACCAGACCTCGGGCGCCCGGGTCACGGCCGTCAAGATCCGCAACGTCCCGGCCTATCTGGCCCAGGAAGGGATCCAGATCGACGTGCCGGGCTTCGGCCCGCTGACCGTCGACGTCTCGTACGGCGGCAACTTCTACGCCATCGTCGAGCCGCAAGGCCCCTACACCGGCATCGACGCCCTGGGCGCGGCCGAGATCCTGCGGCTCAGCCCGATCATCCGGACCCTGGTGCGCGAGGCCTACGAGCCGGTGCATCCGCTGGACCCGACCATTCGCGGGGTCAGCCACGTGCTGTGGGCCGACGCCCCGCGCGCCCCGGACGCCGACGGCCGCAACGCGGTGTTCTACGGCGACCGCGCCATCGACCGCAGCCCCTGCGGCACCGGCACCTCGGCCCGCCTGGCCCACCTGGCGGCCAAGGGCAAGCTGGAGGTCGGCGACGCCTTCGTCCATGAAAGCATCATCGGCAGCCGCTTCATCGGGCGCGTCGAGGCGCAAACCGAGCTGGCCGGGCAGAAGGCGATCATCCCCTCGATCGAGGGCTCGGCGATCGCCACGGGCCACAATATCCTCTGGATCGACCGCGCCGATGCGTTCTGGGCCGGTTTTCAGGTGATCTAGACTCCCGCCGCCCGGTGGGCGACGGTATACGATAACGCCTCCTGCATCGCGGAGGGGCGCTCGCCGCCCGCCAAAGAGATCTATCGCGCGCCTATGAACATCGTCGTCCGCTCGCTGTCCGACCAGACCTACGAGATCGTCCGCCGCCGCATCCTGGTCGGGGCGATGCAGCCGGGGACCGCCGTACGCCAGGATGTCATCGCCGCCGAGCTGGGCGTCAGCAAGATCCCGCTGCGCGAGGCCCTGGGCCGGCTGGAGCAGGACGGCCTGCTGAAGTCCTATCCCAATCGCGGCTACGTCGTGCGCGACCTGTCGACCGACGAGGCCAGCGAGGTCTTCGCCCTGCGCCTGAAGCTGGAGCCGGGCGCGGTGGCCGAGGCCTGCGTCCGGGCCACGCCCGAGGACCACGCCGCCGCCGAGGAGGCCCTGGCCGCCCTGGAGGCCGAGCTGGCCAAGCCCGACGGCGACCATGTCAGCTTCAACCGCGCCTTCCACCTGGCGATGATCCGCCCCGGCGGCCACATCACCTTCCAGCTGATGGAACGCCTGCAGATCCTAGCCGAGCGCTATGTGCGGGTGCACCTCGAGCCCAACGGCCGCGACGAACGCGCCAGCCGCGAGCACCGCGAGATCCTCGACGCCTGGATCCGCGGCGACGCCAAGGCCGTCGAAGCCCTGACCGCCAACCACATCCGCGGCACGCTGTCCGACCTGAAGCAGCAGTTGGCGGGGTGAGCGGCTTTCCGGAAGGAAGGCCAATCCACAACCGGTGTCATCCCGGAAGCCTCGCAGAGGCATCCGGGACCCAGGGGCCAAGCCCTGTGCGGTTGCCCCTGGGTCCCGGCTCTCCGCTTCGCTGCGGCCGGGATGACACGGTGAAATGCTTCGCCCCAGTGGAGCGTCGCCCCCTCGCCTTCAGCAGCACCGCGCCCTGCGGCGGCACGACGAAACTGGTCGACGACGCGCCGAGGTCGGCCCCTGCCCAGACGTCACGCACGGACTCCAGCGATCCGAAGCCCGCGTCCGCCGCCGTCACCGCGATCGTCGCCGGGGCGTCGCCGCGGTTTAACAGGGCCAGGGCCACCGAACCGTCGGCCAGCGGCTTCTTCCAGACCTCGGTCGTCCCCTCGCGCCGCGTCGCCTGGCCCTGGACGCCCTTGGCGTCCTGGTCGACGGCGATCACCTCGCGGTTGGTCAGCAGCTTCAGCACCTCGGGGCTGGTCTGGCGCAGGTCGTGGCCCATCATCAGCGGGGCGGCCGACATCGCCCACAGGGTCATGTGGGTGACATAGGCGTCGTGGCTCATGCCGCCGTTGCCGACCTCCAGCATGTCCGGATCGTTCCAGCCGCCGGGGCCGGCGTGCTCGGGCTTGCCGTTCTTGTCGAAGCCGATCTTGGCCATGGTCGGATAGTCGTCAGTGATGTCGCCGGTCGTGCGCCACAGGTGGCCGCCGACCTCGCGCCCCCAGGATCCGACATCGAAGCGGCCGTACTCGCACAGCGAATAGACGATCGGCCGCCCGGTCGCCCGCAGCGCCGCGCCCATCTCGTAATAGGTCCGCTGGACCTTGTCGGCGTCGTCATAGAACCACTCGCCCGAGCACAGGTCGTACTTCAGATAGTCGACGCCCCAGGCGGCGAAGGTCCCGGCGTCCTGCTGGACATGGCCGTAGCTGCCCTCGTAGCCGGCGCAGGTCTTCGGGCCCGGGGCGCTGTAGATCCCCAGCTTCAGCCCGCGCGCGTGGACATAGTCGGCCAGGCCCTTCATGTCCGGGAACTTGGCGTTGGGGCGCAAGCTCCCATCGGGACCGCGCGTCCCCTGCCAGCCGTCGTCGATGTTGACATAGACATAGCCCGCGTCGCGCAGGCCGTTGGCGACCAGGGCGTCGGCCATGGCCCGGACGGTCTTGTCGTCGATGTTCTCGGCGAACTTGTTCCAGCTGCTCCAGCCCATCGGCGGCGTGCGCGCCTGGCCGTCGGGCGCCAGGGTCGCCAGCGGCGGCAGGGTCGTGGGCTTGAAGGTCCGGGCCTTGGCGTCCCTGGCCGCGCCGCGCCGGCCGGTCTGCTCGGCGTGGGCGTACCAGAAGTCGCCGACCAGCTTCAGGTCCTTGCCGTCCAGCACCGCCGTCCACTGGCGGGTGGGGTGGGCCTTGTCGTTGAGATTGCGCAGCTCGAACGTCGCCTTGCCGTCCTTGACGACCAGGTTCTGCATTTCCATCGCCCCGTACCAGGCCGAGGTCACCACGCCCTTGGGCTTGCCGCCCTGGCTGGACAGCTGGACCATGGTGACGCCCGGAAAGGACGGCGCCTTGTCGAACAGCCAGACGCCGTCCAGCGGGGTCGCGGCCTGGGCGGGCGCGGCGGCCAGGGTCACGGCGGCCGCGAGTGAAAGCGTCGTCAGAGCGCGGAGCATGGCGGTCTCCCTTCCAGCAGGATCGATCAGGGTTTCAGGTCGCAGGGCGGCGCGGTGGCGGCGATAGGCGCGCGCGGCGGCTGGGCCGTCGGGGCCAGCACTTCCCATTCCTGCACGGCGACACCCGCGCCGGCGGTGTCGAGCACGGCGCGAACGCAGCGCGTGGTCACGGGCGCGAAGCTGGCGGGCTGGAAGGCGTCGACGCCCACGCCGAAGCCCTTCGGATCGCGCACCGGCTTCCAGCCGTCCGCCCAGTATTCCATCCGCCAGGCCTTGGGCGCGGCGATCTTGGCCGACGCATCGGCCCAGAACCGCATGCGCGCGCCGTTCAGGGTCACGGGCGTGTCGAAGCGATACTCCAGCCACTGGCTGGCCGGTCCGGGCTCGGCGCCCCACAGGTCGGGCGGCAAGGGCGTCGGCCGGACGATCCCGTCGTTCAGCGCCTTGATCCAGTAACGCACCGGGATCGGGACGTTCGAGGCGGTGGCGGTCGCTCGGCCGGCGATGTCGCGGCTGGGCGCGGGCGGCGGAGCGGGTCGCCGGGTCGGGGTGATGGGCAGGATGGCCGGCGGGCTGACCCGGTCGTCGAAGGCCATCCGATCGATCGCCACGCTGCGCCGGAAGTGGCCGCCGCCCTTGGCGTCGGCGGTGTGATAGGCCAGCCACCACTGTCCCTTGAACGCCACCGCGCCGGGGTGGGAGGTGGTCGAGGACACGGGCTTGAGGATCACCCCGCGATAGGTCCACGGCCCCAGCGGCGAGGTCGCCGTGCCGTAGGCGATGCAGGCGTGATAGAGCGTCGGCGTGCAGTCCGGCCCGACCGTGTTTCCGGCATAGAGCAGGTAGTAGACGCCCTGGCGCTTCATCAGCCACGGGGCCTCGAAGAAGCCGTCCAGGCCGGTGATAACGTGCTCCGGCCCCTTGGGCGTGACCATGTCGGCCGCCAGCTCCATGGCGCGCAGCCGCCCGAAGGTGCCCCAGTAGATATAGACCCGGCCGTCGTCGTCGATCAGCACGGTCGGGTCGATGTTCTGGATCGTGTTCGGCTCTGGAACCATCTGCGAGAGGATCGGGCCGGCCGGATGGGCGTCGGTCCACGGTCCCGTCGGCGCGTCGGCGACGGCCACGCCGATGGCGAAGCGGTCCTTGCTCGTGTCGGCCTTCTGCAGAACCGGCGCGTACAGCCATAACCGCCCGTCGCGCCCCTGGACGATCTGGCCGGCATAGGCGCGGCCCGGCTCGGCCCAGGCGAACACGGCCTCGGGCCGGGCGATGGCGGGATAGTGGGTCCAGTCGCCGGACGCCGGGTCCTGGGTCGCCAGCAGTTGCCACTCGTTCATGATGAAGTCGTCGACGTCCGGCGCGGCCTCGTCGCGGCCGGCCAGGATCCACAGCCTGTCGCCCGCCACCAGCGGCGCGGGGTCGGTGGAGTAGTAGCGGCCGTCGGCCAGGATCGGGTTGCCCGGCGCGTGGATCGCGACGGGCGGGGCCTCACTCCACATCGGGATAGGGGCCCTTGCCGCCGTCGGCGATCAGCTGGTCGACGCGGGCGTCGATCACCGGTAGCGGCACCGAGCCCAGCTCCAGCACCGCGTCGTGGAAGGCGCGGATGTTGAACTTCGGCGCCAGCGCCTGCTCGGCCCGGTGGCGGGCGTTCACGAAGGCCAGCATGCCCATGTAGTAGGACAGCGCCTGACCCGGCCAGGCGATGTAGCGGTCGACCTCGGTCTGGATCTCGTGGTCGGCCATGGCGGTGTTGTCGTGCAGGTATTTCTGGGCCTGCTCGCGGGTCCAGCCCTTGGTGTGCAGGCCGGTGTCGACCACCAGCCGCGCGGCCCGCCACATCTGGTAGCTGAGCATGCCGAAGCGGTCGTAGGGCGTATCGTATAGGCCCATGTCCTCGCCCAGCGCTTCGCAGTACAGCGCCCAGCCCTCGCCATAGGCCGACAGGTAGGTGTCGCGGCGATAGGCCGGCAGGTCCTTGTTCTCGGCCGCCAGCGGCATCTGGAAGGCGTGGCCCGGCGCGCTCTCGTGCAGGGTCAGGGCCATCTGCGAGTACAGCGGGCGGGACGGCAGGTTGTAGGTGTTGACCAGATAGATCCCCGGCCCGCCGCGCCCGCCGGTGTAGAACGGCGCGATCTCGTCGGGCACGGGCTTGATGGCGAAGCGGCTGCGCGGCAGGCGGCCGAACCATTGCGAGGCCACGCCGTCGAAGCGCTTGGCGTTCCAGGCCGCGCGGTCCAGCAGGTCCTGCGGGGTCTTGGCGTAGAAGCGCGGATCGGTGCGCAGATAGGTCAGGAAGGCCGGCAGGTCGCCCTCGAACTTGACCTCCTTCATCACCTCCAGCATCCGGGCGCGGATCTTGGCCACTTCGGTGAGGCCGATCTGGTGGATCTGCTCGGGCGTCAGGTCGGTGGTGGTGAACTCGGCGACCTTGGAGCGGTAATAGGCCTGGCCATCGGGCATGTCGTAGGCGGCCAGGGCGGTGCGGGCGCCGGGGATGTACTCGTCGCGCAGGAAGGTCCGCAGGCGGGCGTGGGCCGGGACCACCGCCGCCGTGATCGCCTCGGCGGCCTCGCGACGCAGGGCGGCTTGCGTTTCGGCCGGGATCACGGCCGGCATGGTCTTCTTGAACGGCGCGTAGAACGGCGAGTCCTGCGGCGTCGCGGCGTCGGCCACCAGGCCCACGCCGGCGTCGCGGCCCTGCAGGGTGATCCGAGGCGGCGTGAAGCCGCGCTTCAGCCCGGCCCGCATGTTGACGATCTGCTGGTCGTAATAGCGCGGCATGTCGCGCAGCATGGCGATGTAGGCGCGATAGTCGGCCTCGGTCAGCAGGCTGTCGCGCGCCGACTCGGCGACGTCGCCCCAGAAGCTGCTGTCGGCGTTCAGCGGCTTTTCGTATTCGCGGTAGCGCTGCTCGGCCAGCAGGGCGTCGATCTGGCCCTTGTAGACGGCGTAGTTGACCTGGTTGACCTTGGAGAGCTTGGCGACCGGGATCGCGGCCAGCTCTTTCGACACCTGCGTCCAGCGAGCCAGCCGCTCGGCCTGGACCTTCGCGCCCACGTCGGGAAGCTTGAAACGCTCGGACTTCGGCCCATCCTCGCTGGGGCCCATCTGGGCCTTGCGCCAGGCGTACTCGCCGTCGGCCAGCGTGGTGAAGCGCTGGTCGGCTGACGGCGCCGCCAGGACCGGTCCCGCCGACAGCGTCACCGCCGCCACCGCGCAGACCACCGCCGTGTCGAAGAGTCCGTGACGACGCATGGCTAGTCCTTCCGTTCGAGCAGCTTGAGAATGTCGCGGTGCAGGGCCGCCGGGATCGTCACGCCCTCGTGGGCGCTGACCGCCCGGGCGGCGTAGCGGCGCTCCGAAGGCAGGCGCGCGCCCTGGGCCTGGATGGCCTCGAACAGCGCCTCGGCGCGTTGCAGGTGCTGGCCGGCGGCGGCGCCCAGGAAGCCCGCCGGGTCGAGGGCCAGGATCAGCTCCCCGCCCAGCGGAGAGCCCTTGCGGCCGGCGTCGGCGTCCAACGACTCCTGGCTGGTCAGGTCGCCGATCAGCGGTCCGGCCAGCAGCTCGACCATCGCCGCCAGGGCCGAGCCCTTGTGGCCGCCGAAGGTGCGCATGGCCCCGGCCAGGACCTCCTTGGCCACGGTCGTCGAAGCGCCGTCGGCGTCATAGCCCCAGTCGGCCGGCACGGGCTGGCCGGCGCGGCGGCGCAGCTCGATCTCACCCCGCGCCGTGGCGCTGGTGGCGAAGTCGAACACGAACGGATGCCGCCCCGGTCTCGGCCAGCCGAAGGCGACGGGGTTGGTGCCGAACACCGGCCGGGTCCCGCCCTCGGGCGCGACCCAGGCGTGGCTGGGCGTGAAGGCCAGGGCGACCAGCCCCTCGCCGGCCAGGGCCTCGACCTCGGGCCACAGGGCGGCGAAGTGGACGACGTTGTTCAGGGCCAGGGCGGCGATCCCGAACCGCCGCGCCTTCTCGACCAGCAGCGGCCGGCCGCGCTCGAAGGCCAGCTGGGCGAAGCCGCCGCCGCCATCGACCCGCACGAGCGCCGGCGCGGGCTCGTCCAGCGCCGGGACGGCGTCGACCGACACCACGCCCTTGGCGATGCTGTCCGTGGCCACCAGCAGGCGATAGAGGCCGTGCGAGGCGCAGCCGTCACGCTCGCCGGCGACCATGGTCTCGGCCACCGCCTCGACATGGGCCGGCGACAGGCCCGCCGCGCTCAGCACCCGCCGCGCCAGGCTCCGCGCCTCGTCGAGCGACAGCCGGACCGTGTCGGCATCCGGCGCGAGGGTCATGCGACCGGCTTGGCGGGCTGGGCCGTGAACAGGCGCACCCCGAACACCGGGCCGGCCGTGTTGCGCTCGGGCGGCGTGAAGCGCACCCGGACCTTGGTCTTGCCCTGGGTCAGGGCCTCGGGCACCGGATATTCGACGTCGAAGAACTTGCCCGGATGGTCGGCCTGCAGCTGCTGGGTGGCGATCTTCACCCCGTCCACCAGGATGTCGAACTGCCGCTTGCGCTCCTCGCCCCAGTAGGTGGCCTGCAGGATCAGCGGGCCGGGACGCACCTTCATGTCGAACTCGAAGAAGCCGCCCGAGCGGGCGTCGCGGCCGTTGCGGTTGCGATAGGCCACCGGATACGAGATTTCGGAGGTCAGGTTGTGGTCGCGCTCGGGCTGCATCTCGCCCAGGTGCATGACATCCACCGACCGGGCGCTGATGTCCTTCAGGTGCGCCTGCTCGGCCAGGAACGCGGCCTCCTCGGTCTTCCAGGCGCCTTCGGTGAAGCGACGGAAATAGACGGCGCTGCGGCGCTCATACTGGCTGTAGAATGGGACGAAGGTCAGGTCGGCCGGGCGCATGATCCCGCGCGCGACATAGGTCGCCTTCTCCACGGCCACGGGCTGGAAGCGGCTCAGCAGGTTCTCGCCGACCATGGCCGGATCGACGCCCTGCCACGGCGTGGCCACCGGGCCGAGATCGGCGGCCAGCACCATCGGCCCGCGAAGCACCGCCACGGTGCTCTCGTCGCCCGGCGCCGACTCCAGGCGCAGCGCCAGCGGCAGGCTGATGGCCACCACGTCGCCGGCCTTCCAGGCGCGGTCGACCAGGGCGTAGCCGCCGTCCAGCTTCGGCGCGAAGGCCTTGCCGTTGACGCTGACCTTGACGCCCTTGCCGGCCCAGGCGGGAACCCGCAGGGCCACGGTGAACCGCCCCGGCTTGGCCAGGGTGGACAGGGTCAGGCGCGACTCCGGTTCGTACGGATAGCGGGTCTCCAGCTTCAGCCCCGCGCCGCGCGCTTTCCATTGCGCCTCCGCCGGGATGTAGAGATTGACCAGCAGGGTCCCCTCGCCTTCCCAGAAGATCGACTCGCCGTGCTTGGCGTGGGCTTCCATGCCCGTGCCGACGCAGCACCAGAACGGATCGTCGGCGGGGTTGGAAAACTCGCGCGCCGCGCCGGTCAGCAGCGGCGTCATGTAGGTGAACCCGCCGGTCCTGGGGTTCTGCGCCGCCATCACGTGGTTCAGGTGCGCGCGCTCGTAATAGTCGAACAGCGCCCCGTCCGGCTTCCAGCTGTACAGCTGACGGGTCAGCTTCAGCATGTTGTAGGTGTTGCAGTGCTCGCAGGTCTGCTCGCTGATGTGGGCCGCGATGGTGTCCGGCGCCGAGAAGTACTCGCGGTCGGCGTTGCCGCCGATGACGTAGCTGTGGCGCTGGGTGACCGTGCGCCAGAAGAACCGCGCGGCGTCGGCGTCCTGGGGCTTGCCAGTCAGCTCGTACAGCCGCCCCAGGCCGATCAGCTTGGGCACCTGGGTGTTGGCGTGGATGTTGGCCAGCTCGTCGCGCTGGGCGACCAACGGGTCCAGCACCTTGCGGTCGTAGATCCGTTCGGCCACGGCCAGCCAGCGCTTGTCGCCGGTCCGGGCGTAGAGCTCGGCGTAGCTCTCGTTCAGGCCGCCGTATTCGCAGCCCAGCAGGGTCTGCATCTGGGCGTCGTCGAGGGCGGCGAACACGCGCTCGAAATAGCCGGCCAGGCCGATGGCGACCTGCAGCGCCTGTTGATTGCCCCAGGCCTGGTGTACGTCCAGCAGGCCCGCGAAGACCTTGTGCACGGTATAGAGCGGCGACCACGAGCCGTTCAGGTCGAAACCGCCCGAGCGGATGTCGCCCTTCATCACCTCGCCGAAGATCTCCTCGCCGTCGACGACCTTGCCGTCCTTCCGCTTGCGCTGCAGGGCGCCGACATAGCCCGTGCCGCGCTTGGCCTGGGCGCGGGCCAGTTCGGCGACGATGTAGTCGGCGCGGCGCTTGCACTCGGCGTCGCCGGTCTGCTCGTACATGACGACCAGGGCGGACAGGTAGTGGCCCAGAGTGTGGCCGGCGATGGTGTCGCCTTCCCAACCGCCATACAGTTCGCCCTTGGCCGGCAGGCCGGCGAAGGTCATGAAGTTGTGCAGCAAGCGATCGGGGCTAAGCTGCAGCAGATAGGCCCGGTTGGCCTCGACGGCGGTCGCGTAGGGCGACGGCGACAGGCGCACCGACGACAGCGGCAGGGGCTTGGCCTTGGCCGGCAGACCGCCAGGCGCCGCCGCCCAGCTGACGACCGGGGAAGCGGCGAAGGCCGCGGCGGTCAGCATCAGGTCCCGACGAGTCGCCATGGGCAATACCCCTACTTGATAATGTATACGATCTTAAGGTGACCCGTTTATGGCGAGGCGTCAATCTCGAGCTTGAGGGAAGGTTCTATGCTCCCCCGCGATACGGGAGCTGTCGCGGAGCGACTGAGGGGGCCATGTGGACATGAGCCGCATTAGCCCCCTCCGGCCCTCCGGGCCACCTCCCCCGCAGCGCAGGGGAGGATCTGGCGCGCCGACATTTCGAGATCTTATATCGTATAATTTCCTTGACGCCGTTGAGCCAAGCGGCTGAGCTGTCGTGACGCTTTTTCGACACGCGCCGACGAGGACCAGATGACGAACCTTCGCCCGCTGGCCCTGACGGCCCTGTTGCTGGCCACGACGCCGCTGGCGCTGAACGTCGCGCGGGCCCAGGCCCCGGCCGCCGCGGCGCCGGCCAAGCCCGTCTACGCCCCGATCGCCAAGACCGCCCATCGCACCCCCCAGTTCCAGCTGGACCTGCGCACCGACACCCAGACCCTGGCGCGGCTGTCGCCGGTCGGCGAGCCGGCCTTCGACTTCACGCCCGGCGGACGCGAGGCCGAGCGGGCCGGCGACGGCTATGTCCATGTCGGCGACATCCACCTGCGCGTCCGCGCCCCCGGCGGAGCGTGGCGCGACTTCAGCTCGGCCCACCGGCGCCAGCCGATCCGCCCCCTGCCGGCCGGCGGCGCGGTGCTGGCGGCGGCCGACATCACCGCCTCGCTGGGCGCGGACTCGCCGCTGCGGATCGAGCGCCGCTGGGTCTCCGAGCGCGGCGGCCTGGTCCTGCGCTTCGTGCTGACCAATACCTCGAAGGCGCCCGTCGAGGTCGGCGGGCTGGGCCTGCCGATGGTGTTCGACAACATCATCACCGACCGCTCGCTGGAGGAGGCCCACGCCCAGGCCAGCTTCGTCGATCCCTATATCGGCCGCGACGCCGGCTACCTGCAGGTGACCCGCCTGAACGGCAAGGGCCCGGCCCTGCTGGTTTTGCCCGAGGCCGCCACGCCGCTGGAGGCCTATCGCCCGATCCAGCAGGCCGGCAGTCCCGGCGCCAAGCCCGGCGACATCTTCACCGATCGCAGCAAGCGGGCCCAGACCTCGGAAGGCTTCTACGACTGGACGATCGCCAGCAAGGCCTTCGCCGAGCAGGACTGGAAGGACGCGGGCCAGCCCTGGAACCCGCCGACCAGCTTCACCCTGGCGCCGGGCGCCCACCGCGTGATCGGCGTGCGCCTGGTCACCGCGCCGTCGATCCGGGCGATCGAGGACACCCTGGTCGCCCACGGCCGCCCGGTGGCCGTGGGGATCCCCGGCTATGTCGCCCCGACCGACCAGACGCTGAGCCTGTTCCTGAAGTCGCCCAAGCCGGTGGCGCGGATCGAGAGCCTGCCCGCCGGCGCCCTGACCGCCACGCCCGTCAAGACCGGCGCCGGCTGGGCCCGCTACGCCATCAAGGCGTCGGGCTGGGGCCGGGCGACGCTGTCGATCACCTATGCCGACGGCCAGGTGCAGGCGATCCCGTACTTCATCACCAAGCCGCTGGACCAGGTGATGGCGGATCTGGGCCGGTTCTCGACGACGAAGCAATGGTTCGAGGACCCCGCCGACCCGTTCAAGCGCGGCCCCAGCGTCATGACCTACGACCGTCAAGCCGACAGGATCGTCACCCAGGACCAACGGGTCTGGATCGCCGGCCTCAGCGACGAGGGCGGGGCGGGCAGCTGGGTGGCGGCCTTCAGCAAGCAACTGGACAATCCCGACGCCGCCGAGATCGCCAAGCTGGAGCGCATGGTCGACCAAACGATCGTGGGCCGCCTGCAGGTCGCCGACGGCCCGCAAGCCGGGGCCGTGCGCAAGAGCCTGTTCTATTACGACCCCGCCGCCCTGCCGTCCTATTACGACCCCAAGCTGGACTGGACGACCTGGGCCTCGTGGTCGAAGAAAGACTCCGAGGACCTGGGCCGGTCCTACAACTATCCGCACGTGGCCATCGCCCACTGGGTGCTCTACCGCCTGGCGCGCAACCACGAGGGCCTGGTCCGGAACCACGACTGGCGCTGGTACCTGGGCCACGCCCACCGCACGGTCGTCGCCATGATGCGCGACGCCCCCTACTACGCCGAGTTCGGCCAGATGGAGGGCGACGTCTTCGTCGACATCCTCAAGGACCTGCGCCGCGAGGGCATGACCGCCCAGGCCGACGAGGTCGAGGCGCTGATGAAGAAGCGCGCCGACCACTGGAAGACCCTGCCCTATCCGTTCGGCAGCGAGATGGCCTGGGACTCCACCGGCCAAGCCGAGGTCTATGCCTGGATGCGGTTCTTCGGCCACCAGCCGCAGGCCGACGAGACCCGCGAGGTCATCCTCGCCTATGACCCGACGATCCCCAGCTGGGGCTATAACGGCAACGCCCGCCGCTACTGGGACTTCCTGTACGGCGGCAAGGTTCCGCGCATCGAGCGCCAGATTCACCACTACGGCTCGACCCTGAACGCCGTGCCGCTGTTCGACGCCTATCGCGCCGACCCGAAGGACTTCCACTTGCTGCGCGTCGCCTATGGCGGGCTGATGGGCGGGATCACCAATATCGACCAGCAGGGCTTCTCGTCGGCGGCGTTCCACTCGGCCCCGGACATGATGAGCTGGGACGCCTACAGCGGCGACTATGGCATGGGCTTCTTCGGCCATGCCTATGCGGCGGCGACCTATCTGGTCGATCACCCGACCTTCGGCTGGCTGGGCTTCGGCGGCGACGTCACCCAGACGCCCGGCGTCGTGCGGATCGCGCCCAAGGACGGGGCTCGCGCGCGCCTGTTCGTCGAGCCGGCCGGCGCCTGGCTGACCCTGGAGGCCGGCAAGATCGAGGCGGCCGAGTACCGGCCCGCCACCGGCGAGCTGACCCTGACCCTGGCGGCCCGGGACGCCACGACCGCGACCGCGCGACTGATCGTCGAGGCCGCCACGCCGGGCAAGCGCCCCTATCGCCCGGTCGGCGCGGCGCTGGAGCGCGGGGCCTACGCCCTGCCCCTGGCCGACAAGCCGGTCACTGTCGTCCTGAAGCCGAACTGATCAAGTCCCGAGGCCGTCCATGAACATCGTCATCGCCCTGGGCGTCCTGGTCACCCTGGCGACGGGGATACCGGTCCTGCTGCAGCTGTTGCGCGACCACCCGCGCGGCCTGCTGATCCTGTTCTTCGCCGAGATGTGGGAGCGCTTTTCCTACTACGGCATGCGGGCGATCCTGATCTTCTACCTGACCCAGCACTTCCTGTTCGATCCCAAGACGGCGGCGGCCCACTACGGCGCGTACATCTCGCTCGTTTATCTGCTGCCGCTGATCGGCGGCTTCGTCGCCGACCGCTATCTGGGCACCCGCAAGGCCGTGGTGTTCGGGGCCCTGCTGCTGATCGCCGGCCACATGACCATGGCCATCGAAGGCAAGCCGGCGACCCAGACCCTGACCTATGGCGGCCACACCTACGCCTTCGTCACCGAGGGGCGCGGCGAGGGGCGGGTCTCGAAACTGGTCGTGGGCGACAAGCTCTACGCGGTCTCGGCGGCCAAGTCGGGCGACTTCGTGGTCGAGGGCCTGCCGGCCGGCGCGGCGATCCCGGCGGTGCTGCCCAAGGGCCAGTACACACTGGACGTCGCCGGGCGCGACCCGGTCTACATGAACGTGCTGTGGCTGGCCCTGTCGCTGATCATCGTCGGCGTCGGCTATCTGAAGCCCAACATCTCGACCATCGTCGGACAGCTGTATCCGCAAGGCGATCCGCGCCGGGATCCGGGCTTCACCCTCTATTACTACGGCATCAATCTGGGCTCGTTCTGGGCTTCGCTGCTGTGCGGCCTGCTGGGCGTGACGGTCGGCTGGTGGGCGGGCTTCGGCCTGGCGGGTCTGGGCATGCTGGCCGGCTTCGTCGTCTTCATGCTGGGCAAGCCGCTGCTGCAGGGCAAGGCCGAGCCGCCGGATCCAGCCCGCCTGCGCCAGCCGGTGCTGGGCCCGATCAGCCGCGAGACCCTGATCTACGGCCTGTCGCTGCTGGGCGTGGTGGCGACCTTCTTCCTGGTGCGGCGCACGGCGGCGGTCAGCGGCATCCTGATCGCCGGCATGGTCGGGTCGCTCGGCTACGTCCTGTGGTTCATGTTCGCCCGCTGCGGCAAGGTCGAGCGCGAGCGCCTGGCCCTGGCCCTGTTCCTGATCTTCGGGGCGGTGATCTTCTGGACCCTGTTCGACCAGGCCGGCTCGTCGCTGAACCTGTACGCCGCCACCAATGTCCAGCTGGACCTGGTGTCCCATCCGGTGCGCTGGCTGGGCGGGGCGATCACCCTGGCCACGCCCGAGCAGATGGCCGCCGCCAGCCTGGACCGCCACGCGACCTTCTGGATCGACACCAGCTTCAACGCCGCCCAGACCCAAGGCCTGGCCTCGGGCTGGCTGCTGATCTTCGCCCCGGTCTTCGCCTGGCTGTGGACCTGGCTGGGCGCGCGCGGCAAGGACCTCAACCCGGTCGTCAAGTTCGGCCTGGCCTTGCTGCAGGTCGGGGCCGGCTTTCTCGTCCTGCAGCTGGGCGCGCCCCTGGCCGACGGCGCCTTCCGCACGCCGCTGATCTTCCTGCTGCTGATGTACCTGCTGCACACCACGGGCGAGCTGTGCCTGTCGCCGGTCGGCCTGTCGCAGATGACCAAGCTGTCGCCGGCCTCGCTGGTCTCGTTCGTCATGGCGGTGTGGTTCATGGCCGTGTCGATCGCCAACACCGTCGGCGGCTTCGTCGCCGGCCTGACCGCCACCGAGACCGTCGGCGGTCAGGTGCTGGACCCCGGCGCGGCCCTGGCCCGCGCGCTGACGGTGTTCAACTGGATCGGCGGGATCGCGATGGTGCTGGGGGTTGGGTTCCTGGCGCTGTCGCCCGTGCTCAAGCGCTGGTCTCACGGGTCGGACGAGACCATGAACGCCGAAGACGCGGCCAGCGCGGGGTAACGCCCCCAACCGCGCGGCATCAAATACCCCGCCTTCCTAGGCCTTGTGCCTAGGATCCAGCCTTCCGCTCGCTTTGAATGTCGATTTGGCGCGCCCACGCCGGCGGCGCCCGGCCGGCGACGCCGAGCCCGGCCGATCCTTGGGTCCTAGGCACAAGGCCTAGGAAGGCAGGCTTTCTTGAACCGCCCCAGTGGCCCGTCACCAGCCCCCCACACAAAGAGAAGCCGCCCGCTGTCGCGGACGGCTTTGAAGTTTCGGGGAAGAACGGGGACCGGGGGCTGCCGGTCCCCCGTGACCAGGACTAGAAGTCCATGGTCAGACCCACGAACATCGTCCGACCCATGGGGTCGTAGACGCCGGGATAGGTGTTGCCGTTGCCGAACGAGCTGAGCAGCCCGGCGGCGATCACCGGCGGATCCTTGTCGAACAGGTTGTTCATGCCCGCGCGCAGGGTCAGCTGCTCGCGCACCTTCCAGTTCGCGGCCAGGTCGATGTAGTTGTACGCCTTGATCTTCTTGTTGATCTCGACGTAGTCGCCCTGCAGGAACGGGTTGCTGTTGTTGCTGGAGAGATCGGTCGCGCCGAAATAGCGCCAGTTGGCCGACACCGAGGCGGCGATCCAGGGCAGGTTCCAGGTCGCGCGCAGCTGGTGACGCCAGCCGGGGTTGGGCTGGCCGCAGGTCGGACCGAACAGGCCCTTGCAGTTGTACGAGCCCAGGCCCGGCAGCTGCTCGATCTTGCGGCTGTTCAGGTAGGTGCCGACGAAGCTGAAGTCGATGTCACCGAAGTTGCCCAGCGACGACAGGTCCCAGCGATAGTTGCTGGTCACGTCGATGCCCGAAGTCTGCAGGTAGCCGGTGTTCTGGTTGGTCGCGACGATGTAGCCGCGATCGCCGAACAGCACGCCCGAGGTCGGGTCGCGATGGAACAGGCCGCAGAAGTACGGATTGCTGGTCTGGACGCACTGGTTGATCACGGTCGGGGCGTCGACCGCGCCGATGTACTTGTCGACATAGATGTCGAAGTAGTCGACCGACATCGAGAAGCCCGGCAGGAAGCGCGGGGTCAGGACGAAGCCCGCGGTGCGGGTGTCGGCCACTTCCGGCTTCAGGTTCGGATTGCCGCCGCCTTGCGTGACGCAGGTCTCGGCCGGGCAGTCCGGGATCTTGCCGTATTGGGCGGCGGTGACGCCGGTCAGGGCGCAGGCCGCGGCGCTGGCCTTGGGCGTCGGACCCGAGCACGGGTCGACGGCCGCGACGTTGCCCAGGCCCTGGGGCGCGAACAGCTCGCTGATATTGGCCGCCCGCACCGCGCGGTTGTAACTGGCGCGGAAACGGATGTCCGAGGTCGGGGCGTACTGCAGCTCGACCTTGTAGGTCGAGACCCGCTTGTCGAGGTAGTTGTAGTCCGAGGTCCGGTAGCCGGCGTTCACCGACAGGGTCTTGATGAACGGGGCGTCCTGCACCAGCGGCAGGTCCAGTTCGCCATAGGCCTCGTTGACGCTGAAGGCGCCGTTGTTCTCCTTGGTGCCGTTGGCCTGGGCCAGGGCGTCGGCCTCGAACTTCAGCTCCTCGCGGCGGTGCTCGACGCCGAAGGCCAGGGCAGCGCCGTCGCTGGCCCACGGGCTCTTGATCCCGTATTGGCCGAGGTCGCCATTGATGTTGGCGCTGAGCACCTTCTCGCGCTGGACGCCGTGGGTGTAGGTCGGGGCGTAGAGGTACTTGTAGGCGGCCCCGCTGAGGCCCTGGTACTTGAAGACGTCGATCGGCACGCAGCTGGGATCGGTGCCGTCGACCACCGACTTGCAGGTCGCCACGCCGTTGACGTTGACCACCTGCAGCGCCTTCATCGCCTTGGCGTTGTCGACGTTGTTCTTGTAGCTCTCGTCGAGGATGACGGTCGAGAACAGGAAGCTGGCGTCATAGGTCCAGCCCGGCGCGATCTCGCCGCGCGAGCCCAGGTTCACGCGATAGTCGGTGTGGCGCAGGTCGTCGCGGCGCGGGCTGCTGCCCGGACCGGTCAGGCGGTAGCCGATGAAGACGTCCTGGTTGACGTCCGTGCCGGCGGCCGAGCCGCACATCGTCGCCGCCTGCGAGGCCGACATCAGCGGATTGTTGCAGTTGATCTTGAACGTCGTGCCCTGGAACAGGGCGGACGGCGCGGCCTGCGAGAAGGTGTGGTCGTCCATGAACATAACGCTGCCGTAGACCTCGGCGGCCTTGTTCACCTCGTAGTGGGCGAAGGCGCCGGCCGTGTAGCGGGCGTCCGAGCGCTGGATGTAGTTGGTCGGCGCGTAGTTGTAGAGGAACGAGCTGTTGTACGGGACCCAGGTCTTGGCCCCGTCCTTGGTGTTGTTCAGCGTCTGGCCGGAATTGGGGCCGCTGAGCAGGGTGAACAGGCCGTACTCGTTGTTGCTGGAGCCGCCGCAGACCAGGGCGTTGTTGTTGCTGCCCGCCAGGTTCAGGCCGCAGGCCGAGTAGTCGCGGGTGTCCTGGGTGACCGGCTTCATCTCGCGATAGCCAACATAGAAGGTGACGTTGCCCTTGCCGTTCGGCGCGTTCATGCCGATGGCCAGGTTGACGTCGATCTTCTCGCCGTCGCGCACGTGCTTCTCGGGCAGCTTGTAGTTCGCCTGGGTGATCAGCGAGCGCGGATAGGCGTTGTCGTTGGTGTGCTGGGCGGCGCTGTACTGGGCGTCGAACCGCAGGCCGTTCAGGTTCTTCTTCAGGATGAAGTTGACCACGCCCGACACGGCGTCCGAGCCGTAGACCGCCGAGGCGCCGCCGGTCACGACGTCGACCCGGTCGACCAGGGCGCTGGGGATGAAGTTCACATCGGCCGTCTCGGTCGGCAGCATGCGCTGGCCGTCGACCAGCACCAGCACGCGGCTGGAGCCCATGTTGCGCAAGTTCACCCGCGCGGTGCCGTCCGAACCGTTCGAGCCGTTCTCGTTGGAGTCGGCGGTGAACTGCGGCAGGCGGTTCAGCACGCTGTCGATCGACGTCGCGCCCTGGAACTTGACCTCGTCGCTGCCCACGACGGTCATCGGGCTGGCCGAGACCAGGTTCGGCCGCTTGATGCGCGAGCCCGTCACCACCACCGCGTCCAGGGTCGCCGGCTCTTCGGCCTTCGCGACGTCCTGAGCGAATGCGGCCGGCGCTCCGGCCATGAAGGACAGGACGGCGACCGACGCCGCTCCCGCCAAAAGATCTAATCGCGCCTGTTTGCGGCCCATGGCTCTCCCCTCCGCCGCGCGGCCCACATCGACCGCGCCTCGAGGGGAGGAGGCACGATTATACAATTTATGTCAAATATCTTATACGATATACCTATAACGTCATTCCGCCACGCACGCCGGGCGAGCGTCCCTGGGGCGGCGAATGCACCGTAAGCGCGCTTCCGGCCGGAAAATTCAGGCCGTCCGCGGCAACGGGGCTGGCTGTCACAAACAGCTGATAGCAAGCTCGGCCCATGACCTTGGCCACCCATGAGCGGGCGATCTGGTTGGCGCGGAACGCCTTGCCGCACGAGCCGGCCCTGCGCGCGTGGCTGTCCCGTCGTCCGCTGGCGGGCCTCGAGGTCGACGACATCGTCCAGGAGACCTACGCGATCCTCGCGAGCCTGGAGCGCGTCGATCACATCGTCACCGGCCGCACCTACATGTTCGAGGTCGCCAAGTCGGTCGTCCTGCGCGCCCTGCGCCGCAGCCGCATCGTCGCCTTCGAGGCCCTGGCCGAGCTCGAGAGCCTGGAGCCGCCCAGCGAAGAGCCCTCGCCCGAGATCGTGGCCGCCGACCGCCAGGAACTGGGCCGCATCGCCGCCCTGATCGCCGGCTTGCCCGCCAAGTGCCGCGAGGCCTTCACCCTGCGCAAGGTCCACGGCCTGTCGCAGCGCGAGGTGGCCCGGCGCATGGGTGTTTCCGAGAACACGGTCGAGAAGCACGTCGGCAAGGGCATAGGCGTGCTGATGAACGCACTGGGACGTGGCGGAAACGAGCGCTTCCAGGCATCTAGGAAGCGTGAGGATCCGAGCGAAGTTGACACCCACCCGAGAAAGCAGCGCCGACATTGACGCGGCCGCGGCCGCCTGGGCCGCGCGCGTCGATCGCGGGGCGCTGTCGGACGCGGACCAGGCCGCCCTCGAGGCCTGGGCGGCGCAGGACGCTCGCCGGGCCGGCGCCTACGCCAAGGCTCTGGCGGTCAGCGCCCACCTGGACCGCGCCGCCGGCCTGGGCGCCGACTTCCTGCCGGCCGCCCATCCCGCCGCCCGCGCCGCGGATCGCCGGCGACTGCTGGTCACGGGCGGGATGCTGGCCGCCGCCTCGGTGGTCGGGGCCGTCGGCTACGGCGCGGTCAGCCTCAAGGGCCGGGTGACCACCGCCAAGGGCGACATCCGCCGCGCGCCGCTGGCCGACGGCTCGGCCGTGACGCTCAACACCGACACCGCGATCCGCGCGGCCTTCGACGGCCGGATGCGGCGGGTGGACCTGCTGCGCGGAGAGGCCCTGTTCGACGTCGCCAAGGACCCCGCCCGTCCCTTCGTGGTGGTGGCCGGCGACGTGCGCGTGCGGGCGGTCGGCACCAGCTTCACCGTCCGAACCCACGCCGACGGCCAGGTCGGCGTGATCGTGCGCGAGGGCGTGGTCGAGGTCTGGCGCGGGGATCGGGGCGAGCCGGTGCGCCTGTCGGCGGAGCACGCCGTGCGGGTGGCCGACGCCGGCGTCCTGGCCCCCGTTGTCGTCGGCGCGGCCGCCGTCGACCGGGCCATGGCCTGGCGGCAGGGCCAGATCGACCTGGACGGCCTGACCCTGGGCCAGGCCGCCGACGAGTTCGCTCGCTATTCCGACCGCCGCATCGTCATCGACGACCCGACCGTGGCCAGGCTGAAGATGACCGGCCTGTTCTCGGCCAGCGACCCCGACGGCTTCGCCAAGGCCGCCGCGCTGAGCCTGGGCCTCACCGCCACGCCCGCCCCCGATGGCGTGCGCCTCTCTCGCGGCTGAAACTTTTTTCGTGAGCGGCATGGCGGGAGTTTCGACATCGAGGCTCCAACCCGATGAGGCCGGCGCGGGACCGGCCGATTTCGGGGGCGATCACATGATGCTGAAGCAATTCCTGGCCGGCGGCGTCGCCGCCTTGGCCCTCCTGGCCTGCGCCGTTCCGGCGGCGGCCCAGCAGCGCGCCTTCGATGTGCCCGCCCAGGGCGCGGCCTCGGCCATCTCGGCCTTCGCCCGCCAGGCCGGCCTGCAGGTGGTGGCGCCGGCGGACGGCCTGGAAGGCGTTCGCACGCAGGCGCTCAAGGGGTCGATGGACGCCCGCGCCGCGCTGCGGCGGCTGATCGAGGGCACGGGCCTGGAGATCGTCTCCGATAGCAACGGCGTCATCGTCCTGCGCCGGACAGCGACGCCGGCCGCGACGGTCGAGGCCGAGCCCACCGCGCTGGACACCATCATCGTCACCGCCCAGAAGCGCGAGGAGGCCGCCCAGGGCGTGCCGATCTCGCTGACCGCCTTTTCCGGCCGCGCGGTCGAGACCTATCGCCTGGAAAGCTTGCGCGACATCTCGCGCCTGACGCCGGGCCTGCTGGTCTCGTCATTCAGCCAGTCCAGCCCGACCATCGCGGTGCGCGGCGCGACCAACACCTTCACCCAGATCGGCGCCAACAAGCCGGTGGCCGTGGTCATCGACGACCTGTTCATCCCCCGCAACAGCGCCGCGACCTTCGAGCTCTACGGCCTGAACTCGGTGCAGGTGCTCAAGGGGCCGCAAGGCACGCTGTTCGGCCGCAACGTCACCGGCGGGGCCATCGTGCTGGACACCGGCAAGCCGGCCTTCGGCGACGCGGCCGGATCGGCGCGCGTCGGCGCGGGCGACTACGGCCTGAAGCAGGTCGACGGCCGCGTGGACATCCCCGTTGGCGAGGACCTGGCCTTTCGCCTGGCGGGCTCGCTGAAGCAGCACGACGGCTACGGCAAGGATCGCCTGACCGGCCGCGAGCAGGACGATCTGGACAGCCGCAGCGTCCGCGCCCAGGCCCGCATCCGGGCCGGCGCCGACGTCGAGGTGCTGTTGGGCGCCGACTATGCGCAGGACCACAATGGCGGCCGCACCCTGTCGTCCAAGGCCGCCGGCTCGGACGGCGACCGCCGCACCTCCGAGTTGGGCTACGCCCAGGCCTTCGCCCGGAACCAGTGGGGCGCCTCGAGCCGGATCTACTGGACCGCGCCGGTCGGTCAGGTCACCGCCATCACCGGCTATCGCTGGTCGCAGTCGGGCGAGGACTATTCGGGCACCGGCGCCAGCTATCGCTTTCTGACGGGGACCAACACCCAGTCGGTCAACCGCGATGTCGACGATGTCGGCCTGTTCTCGCAGGAGATCCGCTGGGCCAGCCCGAAGTGGTCGCGCGGCGACCTGGTGGCCGGCGTCTATTTCGCCGACGAGGACGCCAAGCGCCAGCTGCGCACGCGGGGTCTGGCCGCCGTCACGGGCGTGGCCGCCTCCGACGTGTTGACCGACCAGGCGGTGAAGACCCGCAGCTACGCCGCCTTCGTCGATGGCACGGTCCACCTGCCGGCCGCCTTCGACCTGACCCTGGGCGCGCGCTACACCCACGATGAGAAGACCGCCTCGCTGGTCCGCACCGACTTCGTCCGCCCGGCGACCGGAAGCTTCACGGCCCGCGACCTCAAGGCCGACTGGAGCGAGGTCACGCCCCGCGCCGTGCTGAGCTGGACGCCGCGCGAGGATCTCAAGGTCTATGGCAGCGTGACGCGCGGCTATACCGCCGGCGGTTTCAACACCGACGCGGCCGTGATCACCGCCCTGGCCCGGCCGTTCGATCCCGAGACCGTCACCAACTACGAGCTGGGCCTGAAGTCCCAGTGGCTGGCCGACACCCTGCGGATCAACGCCTCGGTCTTCCACATGGACTACAAGGACAAGCAGGAGCTGTTCTTCAACAACGTCACCCGGGTGCTGACCATCACCAACGCCGGCCAGGCCACGGTCGAGGGCGCCGAGGTCGAGGTCGCCTGGCGTCCGCTGCCCTGGTTGAACCTCAGCGCCAACTACGGCCTGCTCGACACGGTCTACGACGACTTCGTCATCCCCGGCGGCGCGGTGAACACCGGCAATCCGCTGGGCTCGTCGCCGCGCGACAAGGGCTCGCTGGCCGCCGACGTCCGCATCCCGCTGAACGGCGCGGGCTATGTCACCGGCGCGATCAGCTGGGCCTATACCGACGGCTACTATACCGGCGCGACCAAGGACCCGAACCTGCACATCGACAGCTACGCCCTGACCAACCTGTCGCTGGGCTATGAGAGCCGGGACGGCCGCTGGATGCTCACCGCCTGGGCCAAGAACCTGGGCGACGTCGACTTCCTGCTGACCCCGTCCACCCAAGGGGTGCTGGCCGAGTATCTGGGCGAGCCGCGCACGGTCGGCGTCATGCTGTCGGCCAGGTTCTGATGGCCCCGGTCGTGACCCGGCGCGGCCTGCTGCTCGGCGCGGCGGCCCTGGGGGTCGTGGGGCTGGGCGCGGCCGCCTCCCCGCCCGAAGACGAGGACATCGTCGGCCAGCCGCTGCGCCCCTGGCGACGCGGCGGTCTCGACATCCACCACATCGCCACCGGCAAGGGCGACTCGACGCTGATCATCGGGCCAGACGGGTCCAGCCTGATGATCGACGCCGGGGCCTCGACCACGCCGACGCCGGCCAGCCTGGACGCCCGCCCCGGCGCGGCGCGTCGCCCCGGCGAATGGATCGGCCGCTACGCCCGCCGTCACCTGGCCGCCACCGGCGCGCCCAGGCTGGACGCGTTTCTGGCCACCCACCTGCATCCGGACCACGTCGACGGCCTCGCCGACGTCGCCGCCGCCTTGCCGATCGGCGTCCTGGTCGATCGCGACTATCCCGACTACGCCTATCCCCGGCCGTCGGACGCGCCGTTCGCCAAGGCCTACCAAGCCTTCGTCCGCGAGCGAGTCCGCGGCGGCGGCCGGGTGGAGCGCTTCCGGGTCGGGTCCGCCGATCAGTTCTCCCTGCCCGGCGCCGAAGTCCGCAACCTGGCCGCCAATGGCGAGGTCTGGACCGGGCGCGGAACCGAGACCCGCCGCCTCTTCCCCGCGATCGACACGCTGCCGACCGCCGACATCCCCGACGAGAACGCCTGCTCGACCGCGATCCGCCTGCGCTACGGCGCGTTCGGCTATTTCGCGGCGGGCGACCTGACCAGCCACGACTTCGACGGAACCCTGCCCTGGCGCGACGCGGAGACCCCGGCCGCGCGGGCCGCCGGTCCGGTCGATGTCGCGGTCGCCGCTCACCACGGCATGTTCGACGCTACCGGCGCGGACGTGGTGCGGGCGCTGAGGCCCCGCGCCTGGATCATCCCCGCCTGGCACGTGGCCCATCCCAGCACCGACGCCCTGGAACGGATGCTGAGTCCGCGGCTCTATCCCGGCCCGCGCGACGTCTTCGCCACGGGCCTGTCGCCCGCCAACGAAATGGCCCACAAGTGGCTGACCGACCGCCTGGCGTCGCGCGAAGGGCATGTCGTGGTGCGTGTCGCGCCCGGCGGCGGGCGATATCGCGTGGTCGTCACCGACAACCGTGATGAGAACGAGCGGGTGATGTCGACATCGGGTCCCTGGGCGTCCTGAGCCGCCGCGCGCTCGGCCTCACGCGCCGGGCGGAGAGGCGGTGTCGGCGACGAGGTGCTGCAGCACACGCTTTTCCAGGACGTGCAGGGCGCTGACGGCGTTGCCGCGCATGATCACGCCCTCGGCCAGCGGCTTGACGGCCTCGTGCACGGCGCGGGCCAGGCGCAGGAAGTCGGCGCGCTCGCGCCCGTCGACGCCGTGCAGCGCGCACAGCTGGCGCCAGTCGAACACGAAGCTCTCCAGCAGCTTGCCGAACCGCGCGGCTCGGTCCCGGGTCTCGGCGGTGTCGGTGGCCATCGTCAGCTCCCCGCGAAGATCGTCGACCAGCCACTGCACCTCGGCGGCGGGCATCACCGGCGAGCGGGGATTGGCCTCGGTCAGGAGTTCGGGGCCGTCGCCGGGCGTCCAGGCCAGGGTCCGCCACTGCTCGCGCGGCGGCGTCGGCCCGCAGGCCAACCGCCAGAACGCCGCCGTGCCGGTGGTGTCCGCCACGAGGTGGATGCGCGCCTGGCAGGCGTTGTTCTCGACGTGGTGGCGACGCCAGTTGTCGAAGATCCAGGCCTCGCCGGCGGCCATGTGCACCGACTGCCCGTCGCAGTGGAAGCGCACCGGCGGCTGGGTGAAGACCGGGATGTGCACCCGTACCCGCGTGTGCCAGTGATAGTTGATGTCGGCATGCTCGGGCACGCGCCCGCCGGGCGCCAGGCGCATCAGCCGCGAGCGGCTCCACACCACGCCGAAGCTCGCCAGAACCCGTTGCGCGTAGGGCATGGCCTCAAGCCAGGGCGTCGGCAGCATCTGGCCGTGGACCGCGTCGGTCTCGGCCCCGCCGGCGCTGATCAGCCGCGCGGCGCTGTTGCCGGGCGCCTGGTCGGGGTGGGCCACCCAGGCCGCGTCGGGCAGCGCCGCGACCTCGGCCTGCAGGCGCGCGGCGTCGAAGAGCACCGGAAGCTGGAAGAAGGGGCGCGACAGCCGCATGGTTCAGTCCCTATAGCCGGTCGCGGCGTCACCCAGCGCGTCCCGAAGCGGCGCCAGCCAGGGCGCATAGCGCCGCCATTGGGTGAGGCCCTCGCGGCCGATGGGCTGGCGCACCTGCTCGGAACTGGGCGTCCGGATGCTGCGCCGGGTCTGGTGGAAGGCCAGGCAGGCCGGCTCGAACGGCAATCCGCAATGCGCCAGCATGCGCCGCACGCCGCCGTCCAGGTCGTCGACCACCTCCTCGTAGGACACGCGCAGCGCCCGCCCCGGCAGCACCCGATCCCAGTGCCGCATCAGGTCGAGATAGACCCGGTAGTAGCGGGCCATGTCGCCCTCGCCATAGGTGAATTCCTGATGGGTCCCGCCGAACAGCTGCTTGAGATTGCTGAAGCCGCAGGCCATCGGCTCGCGCCGCGCGTCGATGATCGTCGCGCGCGGCAAGATCAGCTGGATCAGGCCGATGTGCCAGAAATTGTTCGGCATCTTGTCGATGAAGACCGGCCGCCCCAGCCGACGATAGATCTGGGTCTCCGCCAGGAAGCGCTGGCCCAGGTCCCTCGCCTCCGTGGCCGTCAGGCGTAGCAGCGCCTCGGGCTCCAGCGGCAGGCCGCAGTCCGGATCGAGACCGCAGAGTTCGCCGGCGTAGCGGCCGATCTGGGTCAGCTCCTGGGTGCCCTCGACGCGCGAATGCGAGGCCAGGATCTGCTCGAACAGGGTCGAGCCCGAACGCGGTAGGCCCAGGATGAAGATCGGCGCGGGATCGGTCGCGCCCCAGCCGGCGCGCTCGGCGAAGACCTCGGCGGTGAACACCGACATCAGGCGCTCGGCGCAGGCTTCCGCGACCTCCGGACGCCAGCGGCCCAGCGCCCGGCGGGCCGCGTTGCCACGCGCGTACTGCTCCCACGAGGCCTGGTAGTCGCCCAGGTCCTCCAGGGCCTTGCCCAGGGCGAAGGACAGATAGACGCGGTCCATGTCCTGGAGACCCGGCCGGGCCAGCGCGGCCCGCAGGCGCGCGACGTCGTCGTCGCTGAAGCGGTAGGTCTTGAGGTTGGCGAGACTGAACCAGGCCACGCCGTTGTCCGGCCGCGCGGCCAGCGAGGCGCGATAGTCGGCGATGGCCTCGGCCCGCCGGCCGGTGACCTTCAGGGCGTTGGCCCGCCACAGGCGCAGGTCCGCGACCTCCTCGCCGAACGGCGGCTGGTCGGCCAGCAGCCGAGCGTAGAGATCCACCACCGGCTCGTGGTCGCCCAGGGCGATGCAGGCCGCGCCGTACTGCTTGAGGTAGTCGCGGTTTTGCGGATCGCGCTCCAGAAGGCGCTCGACTTCCCGCCGCGCCGGCGCCGGCTTCTGCCCTCGCAGCAACACCATGGCGTAGTCGAAGCGCGCGGCGTCGTAGTCGGGCGCGCGCGTCAGCACCACCGACAGCAGCGCCTCGGCCTCGTCGAGGTCGTCGCGGTCCGCGCGGATCCGCGCCAGCAGGCGCAGGGCGCCGACATTGCCGGCGTCCTCGCGCAGATAGTCCCGCAGGATGTCCTCCGCCGGCGCCAGGTCGCCATCGGCGTGAAGGCTGTTGGCGACCACGATCTCGGCGGGTAGCTGCTTCAGCATCGCCAGCTGACGACCCGCCGCGTCGGCCTGGGCGGCGTCGCCCCGCAGGCGGTGGAGCCGTTCCAGCATGTCCCAGCTGGCCGGCAAGGTCGGGTTCAGGCGCACCGCCTCGCGCAGCGCGTCGATGGCCGCGGGCCCGTCGCGCAGCAGCACATGGCAGTGGCCGCGCTCCTGGAAGAGGCGGCTGAACCGGGGATGCAGCGCCTCCAGCCGCGCCAGCGTGGCCAGGGCGTCCGCGACCCTTTGCTGGCCGCGCAGGTCCCGGGCCTCCCGCAACAGGGCGTCGCGCTCGCCGTTCACCGCGCCGCGCCCGCCAGCAGCGGCGCCAGCCAGTCCGGATCCGGCTGGTCGGCGTCGTAATATTCGAAGATCAGATGGATGCGGTCCGTGGCGCCGTCGTTGCGCACCCCGTGCGGGCCCAGGTTGTCGACCTCCACCGCCTCGCCGATCGGGAAACGCCGCGCCGCGCCGCCGAAGAAGCAGACCACATCGGGATTGGTCGTCAGCGGCACGTGGATCTTGTGGGGCCACCGGGCCGCCGGATTGGCGTCGATGTGCGGATGGATCACCCCGCCCGGCGGCATGGCGGCCAGCATCACGCGCGGAAAGACGCCGCGCTCATAGCCGTAGCCACGCACCGCCTGGGCCAGCACCGGCTCCAGCAGATCGCGCCATCGGCCCCAGGCCGGGCGATCGTGCGAGCCCCGCCAGTCGAGCGGGCTGTCGATGAAGCGAAAGACGATGTGGCGGGTCGCGCCCAAGGCTTCGAACCTGTTGGGCTTGCCGGCGTTCTCGGCCGCCCAGACCGCCTCGGGGATCGCCAGCACCGCCGCGCGCAAGGCGGCGATGTCGACCGGGCCCAGCGAGCGGATCGTCGTCGTCTTGCGCGGATTGGCGGCGGGCCCGTTCATCGCGGCCCCTCGAAGTCGTAGCCGAAAAGCTCCAGGTCCTGGGCGTAGCGCGCGGCGACGCCGTCGATCAGAACCTGGTCGTAATAGGCGCGATAGTCGCCGTGCTTGGTGCCGTTGACGCGGTCCAGCGGACGCGACGTCAGGCCGATCCGCGCGCAGATGGCGTCATACGACCCCTGCATGTCCTCGACCCGGCCGACCGTGTCGGCCAGCAGGGACGTGCCGTCCTCATCGACCAGCAGAGTGGCTTGCGGCTGGAACAGGATGTGCTGCTCCGGCGGCGCCGCGAACAGGAAGTGACGCATCACCTCGCGCGGCCGCCGCTGGAAGTCGTCGCCCCCGCGCAGCATGAAGGCGCAGTACGAGACGAAGCGGTCGAACGGGTTGCGCACAAAGGCGAACTTGAAATAGCCCGCGAAGGCCTCGTCGCCGACGTAAGGCCGCACCTGGCGCAGCGACAGGTGGCCATGCCGGATCGCCGCCAGGTCCGCCCATGGAAAGCGCTTGTCGACGAACAGCCCCACCTGCTCGACATCGCCGTCGCCCAGCTGCTCGCGCAGCGCCTGCCGCACGGCGTGGGTGCCGGTCTTCGGGACGGCGGCGAAGATGAAGCGGTGGCGGTGAGAGACGATCATGCTTCAGATCACACGGAACAGGCGCCCGCCTCCGGAGGAGACGGGCGCCCTGTCTAGCGTGCGCTCATGTCAGAACTTGTAGCTGAGCCCGACCATGTAGGTCGTGCCGCTCTGGTTCTGGTTATAGAGGTAGCGGTTCTGGCCCCAGAACTGGGTGTCCTTCTCGTTGGTGAGATTGACCGCGTTCAGCGAGGCCTGAAGCGTGTCGGTGATGTTGAAGAAGGCCGAGGCGTCCACATAGGTCGAGCCCTCGAAACCCCGCGTGCTGGCGCTCATGGGGCTGTCGCTGCGCCCGGTGTACCAGCGCGTGCGATGGCTCAGCGAGCCGCGCAGGCCCCATCGATCGGTCTCGTAGTAGAGGGTGGCGTTGTAGCTGGTCTTGGAGATGCCGGTCAGCGCTTCATCGGCGTCCACATAGGTGTAGTTGGCCACCACGCCCAACTTGTCGAACGGCGCCGGCAGGAAGGAGAACTCGGTCTGAGCCGCCAGCTCGACCCCGGTCAGCTTCTTGCTGCCCTTGACGTTGATCGGCATCGAGAACTCCGAGACGATGGTGTTGGCCGTCGCCCCCGGAATGGTCGTGTACGGAACGCCTGTCTCGCTGAACGGAACGTTCTCGAGGGTCAGCGAGCCGATGAAGTTCTTGATGTCCTTCTGGAACACGCTGGCCGACAGCAGGCCCACCTTGCCGAAGTAGTACTCCACCGACACGTCCAGCGTGGTGTCCTTGTAGGGCTTGAGGTTCGGGTTGCCGCGCGAGGCGGTGATCTCGCCGCTGTCCTCGTTCTTGAACGCGCTGCCCTCGGCCGCCATCGAGCCCATGCCCGGACGGTTCAGGTTCTGGGTGGCCGAGAAGCGCACCAGCACCTCCGGCGTCAGCTCCAGCACCGAGTTCATGGCCGGCAGGACGCCCGAATAGCTGCCCTTCACGTCGGTCGTGCCCAGATAGGCATAGCTGTCGCCCTGGATCCAGCCGGTGCTGTGGGTGTCGGTCTGGTAGCCGCGCAGGCCGATATTGCCGCGGAAGCGCTTGCCGAAGAGATCGGTGTCCCAATCGGCCTGCACATATTCGGACACGGTCTTTTCCGAGGTCTCGTAGACGTTCTCGATGTCCTGGAGCGCCCCGCCCGTGCCGTCGATGTTCTTCTCGAGGCGATGGTATTCCTTGTACTTGGCGAAGGCCTTGGCGTAGTCGCCGATCAGCCACGAGCCGAACTTGTTGCTGAACACCGAGGTGACGTCGGCGACGGCGGTGCCGCGCATCTTCGACCGGGTGCCGTTGACGTTGTCGTCGTAGAACAGGTCGCGGCCGCCCTGCGAGAAGCGGTGATAGGCCGCCCCGGCGCGCAGCGTGAACACGTCGGTCAGCTCGTAGCGGGCGTTCAGCACGCCCTCGCGCAGCTCCGATTCATTGTTGAAGCTGCGATAGTAGAACGAGTCCATCGCGTAGTTGGCGGGGTTGGTCGCGTCCCAGCCCGGATACTGGAACGAAGCCGACTGGCCGTCCGCGCCGTAGTTGGCGATCAGGTTGCCCTTGGCGCGCATGTACAGCTTGTCGTCGTAGGGCGTCTTGTAGGTCGACTTCTCGTAGCCGACGTGCCCGTCGATCGAGAGGCGGTCGGACGCGTCCCACTTGCCGGTCAGGGCCAGCTGGTTGAAGCGGTTCTTGTTCAGCGACCGGCGATGCTCGCTGCCGAACGTCGTGCCGGTCACGTCGGTCATGGTGACGTAGTTGTTCTTGTCCCAGGCCAGGTTGTTGATCACCGAGCCCTTCTGGAACGCGGCCGGCCAGACGCCGCCGGCGGGGGTGTCGAACGCGACCGAGCCGTCGGAGGCCAGCGGTCGCGTGGCCAGGTGCAGTTCGTCGCGATGCGTCGTGAACCGGCCGTGCAGGGCGTCCAGCGTCAGCAGGAGGTTGTCGACCGGCTTCCACTGCAGCGCCGCCGTCACGCCCAGGCGCTCCAGCTTCGCGTCCCACGAGGAGATGCGGTTGCCGTCGGCGAACACCAGGTCGCCGGACAGGAACTTGGCCTGTTGCGCGGCGCTCAGCTTGGAGATGTCCAGGCCCTTGGCGACCAGCGCCTTCATGGTGTCGGCGTCGGGCTGGTCGTAGTTGTAGGTGTTGTGACCCTGCTCGGTGGTCTCGCGCTTGCCGTAGGCGACCGAGACCAGCGCGCCGAACCGGTTGTCCCAGTTGTGGCTGAACAGGGCGGCGATGCGCGGCTGCGCGTCCTTGGTGTACTGGTTGGTGCCGACCTTGACCGACAGGGCTCCCTTGGAGCCCGTCGCGTAGTCGAAGGGCTTGCCGGTGAACAGGCCGACCGTGCCGGCCATGCCGCCTTCGTTCTGGGCCGCCTGGAAGGTCTTCTCGACCTCGACCCGCGAGAACAGCTCCGAGGCGAAGATGTTGAAGTCGAAGGCGCGATCGCGCGAGCGCTGGCCGCGGCTGTCCTGGGCGGAGTCGACATTGCCCAGCACTTCCATGCCGTTCAGCTGGACGCGGGCGAAATCGGGGCCCAGGCCGCGCAGCGAGATGCGCCGGCCTTCGCCGGCTTCACGGTTGATCTGCACGCCCGGCAGGCGCTGCAGCGACTCGGCCAGGTTCAGCTCCGGGAACTTGGCCATGTCCTCGGCGACGATGGCGTCCTTCTGGATGACCGAGTCGCGCTTGATGGCGCGCGCGTCGCTCAGCGACTTGCGGTAGCCGGTGACGACCACCTCGTCGACCTGGCTGCTGGCGGCCGCCTCGCCGGAGGCCTGCTGCGCGAAGGCGACCGATGAACTGGCGCCGACGACCAGCGCCGAAACGGTGGCCAGCAAAAGACCCTTGCGGTCCGGACGCGCGGTCCGGACGGGATAGTATTTCGACATGAGAGTTCCCCTGCCCTCGAAACTGGTATGGACCAGTCAGGTTAGAGCAGCCTGTGGCGACACCTGCGTGACAGTTCCGGCTCGGAACAGGAATTTCTCCATTCCGCGATGCCGTTGACAAACCGAGGGTTGAATCGATGTCGCGCGGCCACGGGACCACGCGCGTCGGGCGCGGTTTGGACTATACCAAATCCGGAGCAGCCGTTAGGGCCGCTCGCCCTGCCGGATCCGCGCCTGGAGGCTCGCCAGAACGGGACCCAGGTCCGCGACGCTTTCGACGACATAGTGCGCGCCGGCGTCCTGGAGGGCCTTGGCCGACGACGCGATTCGCGCGGCGCGTTCGGCGGCGGGCAGGATCGCCAGGGCCGCCGCGTCCAGGCCGACGCCGTTGCCCGAGGCCGACAGGCCGACCGTCCAGGCGCCGGCCTCCAGCCCCTCGCCGATCCCGACGACGGCGTCGTCGACCTTGACGCAGGCGCGGGCGGGCCAGGCGCCCAGGGCGACCAGAGCCTTCCACATCATCAGCGGCGACGGCCGGCCATGGGCCGTCTCGCCGGCGCAGACCACCACGTCGGGCGCATAGCCCTGCTCGGCCGCCAGCGGCAGGATGTCGGCCATCATCGGACGGGTGTAGCCGGTGGTGGAGCCGATCTTCACGCCGCCGGCCCTCAGGTCGGCGACCAGCTCGGCCGCGCCGGGGATCAGCCGGGCGCAGTCGCGGGCGGCCGCGCGCATCCTGGGCTCTACGGCGTCGTGCAGGCGGTCGACGTCGGCCTCGGTCGGGGCCGCGCCGCGGCGCTCAGCCCACAGGCCGGCGATGCGCGGCATAGCCAACAGGGCCCGCACGTGATCGCGCTTGGCCTTGCCCATGTCGGCGCGCGCCTCGGCCTCGGAGATGGCGACCCCCGCCTCGGCGAAGACCTCCCGCAGGGCCAGCACGGGCGCGCGGCAGCCGAAGTCGATCATGGTCCCGGCCCAGTCGAAGACGACGGCCGCAATGGCGCTGGGGGCGGGAGCTTGGGTCACGCGGCGACTCCCGTGTGCGGACGATCATAGAGACCGGCGATCACGTCCTCGGCCAGACCGAAGGCCGTCGAGGCGCCGGTCCCGCCGGTCACGGTCACCAGCCGCACGCGCGGCGCCGGGGCCTCAACCAGGCTGTGGCGATCGGCCGAGGCGTAGGTGCCGGTCCAGCGCTCCAGCACCGGCGGGGCGGCCTGGCCGAACACCGCCTGGAACTCGTCGAGGATCAGGGCGTCGACGTCGTCGCGGACGAAGGGATCGGGCGTGGCGGCGTAGTGGTGGCTGTCGCCGACCACCAGCGAGCCGTCGGCGCTCTGCACCACGATCAGGTGGACGCCGTGCTGCAGGTGGGCGGCCTGCTCGGCCTCCAGCCGCGCGCGCAGGGCGGCCGTTTCCGGCAGGGCGGCGTAGCCGAGATAGCGGACCAGCCCCAGATCGGACATCACCGGCGCGGGCAGCCGCCAGCCCGGATCGGCCAGGCGCAGCATCTGCAGCTTGCAGCGCGTCACCTCGGCCTCGGCGAAGCGGTCGGGGAACAGGGTGACCAGGTCGTCGCCGGGACAGACCACGATCGTCTCGGCCCGGATGACGCCGGCCGAGGTTTCCAGCCGCCCGGTCTCCACGCCGCGGACCGCGACGCCGCGCAGGAAGGCGACGCCGTGGGCCTTGCCCAGCCAGGCGGCCAGGCGCGGAATGGCGGTGCGGGACTCGACGCGCAGGTCGACGGCGCTGGTCAGGGCGCCGAGCGCCTGGCCCTGGCCCTGGCCCGGAAGCCGTTCGCCCAGATCGGCGGCCTCGCGCCAGGCGCAGCCCTCGGCCATTTCGGTCTGAAGGAACGCCTCCAGCACGGCCTTGGCCTCGGGGCGACGGGCGACCATGGTCAGGCCGCGCTGCAGGACCTCGATCCCGGCCGGGCCGGCGACCTCGTTCCAGACCTGCGCCGAGCGGCGCGCGCGGCGCCACACCTCGCCGCGCGTCTGGCCCGTGACCGTCACGAAGCCGAAGTTGCGCACCGAGGCGCCGTTGGCCTGGGCGTCGCGGTCGATCACCACGACGCGCTTGCCCAGGCGCGCGGCGGCCAGGGCGTGGGCCAGGCCCACTACGCCCGCGCCGACCACGGCCAGATCGAAGGAGGTCTCCATGGCCGCGCTCTAGGGCTCGACGACCTGGCCGGCGGCGAAGCCCGCCGCGTCCCGCCCCGCCGGCGCCGCCTCGCGCCGACGCAGGAAGTACGCGCCCGCCAGGATCGTGCAGACCGCGCCGACAGCGCTGGTCGCGTAGATGCTGTCGACGAAGAAGCCCAGCCAGTCGAGGTCGACCATGGCGAAGTTGCGCCAGACCAGCAGGGCGACGCTGCCCAGATAGCCCGAGGCGTCGGCCACGTAGATCAGGAATCCCGCCGTGCCGACCCGGCCGCTGAAGGCGATCATCCGGTCGAACAGCATGGCGTTGAACGGGGTGTAGGCCATGTAGAGGCCCGCGCCGGTCAGGATCATCCAGCTCAACGGCGCCAGCAGATGGGCCTGGAAAGCCAGGGTCGCCGCGCCCAGCAGCAGGAAGCCGGCCAGGATCACGCCGTGCATGACCAGCAGGGCCCGCAGGTTGTCGCGCACCAGCATCACCGCGCCCATCACCACCAACGAGACCACGGCGACCGGCAGTTCGCTGGCCGTGAAGACGCCCGACGCCTCGCCGAAGCCCAGCGCCGTCCAGATCTCGGCCGCGAAGTTGTCGCGGAAGTCGCGCAGGGCCGTCAGCAGCACATAGGCCAAGACCAGCAGCACGATGCCCGGCGCGTAGCGGGCCAGGAAGGCGCGGCGCTGGCTCAGGTCCATCGGCTCGCGGCGCACGCGGGCGGCCTCGTCGGCCAGGCTGGGCGGCGGCAACTGCACCAGGGCCCAGACCGAGATCGCCAGCAGCGGCATGAAGATCGCGCCGGTCGCGGCCGGCATCCAGAACGGCGAGACGTGCAGGTCGACCATCAGCCACTTGCCGACCGACTTCACCACGCCCGACGAGAGGATGAAGCTGGCGCAGAGGATCGAGCCCAGCACCTCGGAGGTGCGCCGCCCCTCCATGAAGCCGAACACCAGGCCCCAGATCATGCCCAGCGGCAGGCCGTTCAGGAACAGGGCGACGACGTTCCAGGGCGCGGGGATGACCGCGAAGGCCAGCAGGGCCACCCACGAAACGCCGATCAGGCCCAGGATCGCCACGCCGCGATGGCGGGGCGCGATCTCGGAGATCACCTTGACCCCGATCATCTTAGACAGGGCGTAGCCGGCGACCTGGGCCAGCACGAGGGCGATCTTGTAGTCGACCGCGAAATGCCAGCCCTCGACCGCGCCGAACGTCGCCGCCGCGAACGGCTTGCGAAAGGCGTACATCGAGAAATAGGCGCAGAAGCCGGCCAGACCCGCGAACAGGGTGAAGGCCAGCGGATTGGCCCGCTCCAGCCAGCGTCGAGGACCTGATGACATGGAAACGCCCCTTTGATGGAGCGTCCTGGTCTATACCACGCGGATGTCGGTTCGATGACGGCCGGCGGCCCGCGCGCGCCTATCGCACCCGGATGTCGACGCTGACCGTCAGCGCGTCGTGACGCCAGTATTCGCGGTCGAACTCGACCACGTTGCCCTGGGCGTCGTAGCAGACCCGGACCAGGCTCAGCCCCGGCAGGCCCGACTTGACCCTCAGGGCCTCGGCCTCGTCGCGGGTCAGGGCGCAGGGCCGCATGTCGACCTTGTTGCGCGCGACGCCGACGCCGTACACCGACTTGAGCACGCTGGTCAGCGAGCCGTTCAGGTCGTGCTCGATCAGGCCCGGCGCGCGGGCGGCGTCGACGATGATGCTCTCGATCAGCACGGCCCGGCCGTCGATCAGGCGCCGGCGGCGGATCCAGTACATCGGCGCGCCGACCGGCCGCGAGAAGATCTGGGCCAGCATGCCGTCGGCGACGATCTCGACCTTGCTCAGCGTCTCGGTCTCGGGCCGACGCCCCTGGGCCTCGACATAGGACATGAAGCCTTCCCAGCGGGTCGGATCATAGACGACCGGCGGCGGCGAGACGTACCAGCCGCTGCGGTCCTTGCGGTAGATGACCCCCTCGGCCTCCAGCTGGAACAAGGCCTCGCGGACGGTGCCGCGCGCCACGCCGCCGCCGGCCTGCAACTGGCGCTCGGACGGCAGGCGCTCGCCCGGCTTGAACTCGCCGCCGCTGATGCGCGCGGCGATGTCGTCGCGCACGCCGAGATACTGAAGACTATCGGGCTGCTGCATCGAACGACCTGACCAGCGGTCGAATCCCGCCACGCGCGAGGATGGGAGGGCGCTCCCTTAGGGTCAAGGAACAGGATCGGACTCTGGGCGGGCCAGCCTGATCCCGATCAAGTCGTCACGAAAATTTCGTCAAACCATTGCTCAATTTGGTCTATACCAAAATCAAGTTCTGGGAGTTGACCATGGCGACCGACCGCCGCTCTTTCCTGCGCGCCGCCGCCATGGGGGCCGCCTCCGGCCTGCTGCCGGCGACGGTCGCCAGGGCCATGGCCATCCCCGCGCGCCACCGCACCGGCACGATCATGGACGTCGAGCACGTGGTGATCTTCATGCAGGAGAACCGCGCCTTCGATCACTATTTCGGGGCGCTGAACGGCGTGCGCGGCCTGGGCGACCCGCGCCCGCAGCGCCTGCCCGGCGGCGCGTCGGTCTGGCGTCAGCCCAGCCAGGAGCACCCGGACGGCTTCGTCGCCCCGTTCCACGGCGACGCCTCGGCCACCAACGCCTACACGGTGGACGGCTCGGACCAGGGCCACCAGGCGGCCATCACCATCGTCAACGGCGGGCGCTACGACCAGTGGGGCCACTCGGGCGAGCTGCACAAGCGGATGGTCTATTACAAGGCCTCGGACCTGCCGTTCTACCACGCCCTGGCCAGCGCCTTCACGGTCTGCGACGCCTATCACTGCTCGACCCTGACCCAGACCTACCCGAACCGACTGCACCTTTGGACGGGCTGCAACGGCGGCGGCAAGGTCGGCGGCGACCCGGAGATGAGCAACTACGGCGAGGACGAGACGCCCAGCGCCGACATGGCCGAGGACAAGGTCATGGCCAACGGGCCGCACGACTGGACGACCTACGCCGAGCGGCTGCAGGCGGCCGGGATCAGCTGGAAGGTCTACCAGGAGTACGACAATTTCGGCGACAACATCCTGTCGGTGTTCAAGCCCTTCCGCCCGTGCGCCAAGGACTCCGAGCTCTATGCTCGCGGCCGCGCGTGGGTGGGCGAAGGCAAGGCCGATCCCGACCGCAAGCGCTCCGACGGCGAACAGCTGGTCGCGGCTTTCCGCGCCGACGTCGCCGCCGACCGCCTGCCCCAGGTCTCGTGGATCGTCACCGCCGCCGACCTGTCCGAACATCCGTCGGCCGAGCCGTCGAAGGGCGAGCACGTCTGCGCCGAGCTGATCAAGGCCCTGGTCGACCACCCCGAGGTGTTCGCCAAGACCGTCTTCATCGTCAACTACGACGAGGCCGGCGGCTTCTACGATCACATGCAGCCGCCCATGCCGCCGCTGACGCCCGAGCAGGGCTGGAGCTCGGTGCCGGTCGCAGGCGAGATCAAGGACTACGGCCAAGCCAACGAACACGCCAACAAGGGCGCCCATCCGCTGGGCCTAGGCATCCGCGTGCCGGCGATCATCGTGTCGCCCTGGAGCCGGGGCGGCTTCGTCTGTTCGGAAGTGTTCGACCACACCTCGACCCTGCGGTTCCTGGAGAAGCGCTTCGGGGTGCGCGAGGACAACATCAGCGACTGGCGGCGCACGGTCTGCGGCGACCTGACCTCGGCCTTCGACTTCGCCGCGCCCAACCGCGACTGGACGGCCCTGACCCTACCGGCCACCGCCGACTACATGCAGCGCGTGGCGCGCTCCAAGGCCGCGCCGACCTTGCGGATCCCCGAGCGGCAAGGCCCCTCGGCCCAGGACGGCCCCCAGCGCGGCGCGCGCGCCTGCCCTATCTGCTGTCGGCCGACGCCCGCGTCGAGAACGGCGGCCTATGGATCGACCTGGTCAACGCCGGCCGGGCGGGCGCGGTGTTCCAGGTCTTCGACAACACCGACCGCGACGGCCCCTGGCGCTTCACCCTGGCGGCCGGCCAGCGGTACGCGGCGGGACACTGGAACAAAGCCGGCCGCGCGCCGGGCCCCTATGACCTGACTGTGCACGGTCCGAACGGCATCTACCGCCGGTTCGCCGGGGACGCCTCGCGCGCCCAGCCGCGGGTCACCGTCGCCGCCGACGCGCGCTCGCGCCTGGTCGTCAGCCTGACCGGCGCGGGCGTGGCCAGCCTGGAGATGGCGCCGGACTATCCGCTGGCCGAGGGCGAGGCCCGCCAAGCCCTGACGCTGAAGCCCAGGGCCGTCGTCCGCTCGGTCTGGGACCTGCGCGGCAGCGACCACTGGTACGACCTGACCCTGACCCTGGCCGACGATCCCGCCTTCACCCAGCGCCTGGCCGGACATCTCGAGACCGGCCGCGCCAGCCGCACCGATCCGGGGATCGGGCGCATGCGCCTTTAGCCCACGCCTCAACACTTCCGACGGATATTCGATGACCTCTCGTCCCGCGGCCGACGCTTTCGTGGCCGAGCTGACCGACCTGTTCACCCGCCTGGGAAATCTGCGCTACGGCGAGGACGTCTCCCAGATGGAGCACGCCCTCCAGACCGCCCACCACGCCAAGCTGGACGACGCGCCGCCGTCGCTGGTCGCCGCCGCCCTGCTGCACGACGTGGGCCACCTGCTGCAGAAGATCGGCGAGGACGCCGCCGACCACGGCGTCGATACCCGTCACGAGCACATCAGCGCCGGCTATCTGGCCCGCGCCTTCGGCCCCGAGGTCACCGAACCGATCCGCCTGCATGTGGCGGCAAAGCGCTACCGGGTGGCGGTCGATCCGGCCTATCTGGACCGCCTCAGCCGCGCCTCGCTACAGAGCCTGGCCCTGCAGGGCGGCCCGATGAGCCCGGACGAGGTCGAGGACTTCCTGGCCAATCCCTGGGCGCCTAGCGCGCTGCGCCTGCGCCAGTACGACGAGGCCGGAAAGGCCCCCGACGCCGACGTCGCCGCCTTCGCCACCTATCACGACCTGCTGCGCGACCTGATCGGCTAGGGCCAGGCGCGCCCGGCGCTCAGGCGACCACCACCTCGGCGTGGGAGAAGGCGTCCTGGAACGCCGGCGTCAGGGGGGCGTCGGTGACCAGGATGTCCACATCCGCCAGCGCGGCGGTATGGACCAGGCCGATCCGGCCGAACTTGCCCTGGTCGACCGCCAGCAGCACCCGGCTGGCGGTGGAATAGGCGATGCGGCTCATGATCGCCTCGGTAGGCGAATGGTCCATCAGCCCGTGTTCCACGCTGACCGCGCCGACGGTCAGGACCGACAGGCTGGGCCGGAAGCCGGCCAGGAAGTCCTGGGCGTGCCGGTCCGAAAAGGCCTGATAGGCCATGTTCAGTTCGCCGCCGGCCAGGAACAGCGTGTGCCCCCGGTCCTTGCGGACCGCCTGGGCCACGGCCAGCGAGTTGGTGATGATCTTAAGCTGGCGATGCTCGCCCAGCGCCTTGGCCACGAAGCACGAGGTCGAGCCGCTATCGAGGAACAGGGTGTCGCCGTCGGCGATGAACTTGACCACCGCCTCGGCGATGCGGGTCTTGCCCGCGACGTTCTTCTGCATGCGCAGGTCGAACGGGCCCTCGATCTCCTGGGGCGGCAGGCGGACCGCGCCGTGCAGGCGCACGATCGATCCCGCCTCCTCCATCACCCGCAGCTCGCGCCGGATCGTCTCCTCCGACACCGACAGCGTCTTGGCGATGTCGGCGATGGCGCGCGTCTGGTTGGGCTCCAGCAGGTTCAGGATGTCGCGCTGACGATCGTGGCGTTTCAGCATTCTGTTGTCCGTCTCCGTCGGCGACGACTCGCCGACCGGGTTTTCCGGAACACTATCGCTTGCGTTCCGGCGCATGAAGAGCGCCCCCGGCCGGCGGGGGTTGGGGAGGACCGGCCGGGGACGGGCGCGATCGCTAGAAGGCGACGCGCAACTGGATCCGCGCGTAGCGCGGGGTCTGGTACTCGACCGGCTTGCGGTAGTTGGTGTCCGCCACCCCGCTGCCGCCGACGTCGCCGAACTCGTGGTAGGCGGTCACCGCGTGGCTGTTGAACAGGTTGAAGACGTCCAGCCGCAGCGAGGCGTCGAGCCGGTCGCCCGGCGTCGGGAGGGTCACGACGGCGCTCGCGTTGAACTGGGTCACCCAGTCGCCCTCGAAGGCCGAGCCCCGATCGACGACCTTGCCCTGGCAGTAGAAGCCGTAGCCCTGGTAGCCGTAGGCGGTGGCGTCGACCGCCTTGGGCACGATGCCGATGCAGCTGTACTTGCGCGGCGACTGGACCAGGCCGTTGCCGCCCAGGGTCAGCCAGTCGTTGACCTGATAGCTGCCATAGGCCTTGAAGGTGTGGCGGCGATGGTTGGGCAGGTAGCCGTCGGCGCCGTTCAGGAAGCCCGGCGAGTCGAAGTCGGCCGTGGTGTTGATCGCCAGCTGACCGTTCTCGGAGCGCACGCCGCCTTCGTAGTTCCCCTTCAGGCTGGCCCAGGTGTACGAGCCCGACACCGACCACTTGCCGTCGAAGGCCCGGTCGAAGGTGGCGGTCAGGGCGTTGTAGTCGCGCTTGGGCTTGGGATAGGTCAGGTCCGCCGCCGACAGGGTGACCACCGGCTTGGAGCCGTCCGGCAGGCTGTTGAGGCGGATCTTCACGTCCTCGCCCGGATTGACGATCACCCACTGGCGGCCGCCGCCGAAGCTGGACTGGCACTGGGCGGCCGTGAAGCCGGCCTTGACGCAATAGGCCCGCGCGCCGGTGTCGATGGCCACGTCCTCGATGATGCTGTTCAGCTCGCGGTGGGTGAAATAGGCCCCGACCTTGATCAGGTCGCCGAAGCGGCGCTCGTAGCCGACCACGAACTCGTCGGCCGACTGCGGCTTGAGGTTATGGGCGATCGACTCGGCGGTGTCGGCCACCAGGCCCGAGGCCGAGACCAGGCAGTTGGAAACCTTGGTGTCCGGGCAGGTGGTGACGCCGTTGGCCGTGGTGATCGCCGCGCCGATGACCGGATCGCCGTTGGCGCCGACGCCGTCCAGGCGGTTGTAGCGCGTGTAGGTCACCAGCGAGCCGGCGAACTTCAAGGACAGGTCGCTGGGCAGCGGAAGGTAATAGCGGCCGAAGAAGCCGTAGAGCTTGGACTTGCCGTCGCCGAAGGGGTCGCCCGAGATCGACAGGCGCGGCGCCCACTGGTTGCCCGGGTCGTAGAAGGTCGAGCCGTCGGCGTTGCGGTTGTCGAAGCGGTCGTTGCGCACGCCGGCCTCGACCTGCAGGCGGTCGCCGAACAGCGACCACTGGTCCTGGGCGTAGAACGCCTGGTTGACGGTGCCGAAGCTGCCGCTGTTGCGATAGACGCGGGTCGTCACGTACTCGACGCCGGCCGGCAGGTTGCTCTGGTCCGAGCCGGTCGAGCGGAACAGTTTGAAGGCGCCGCGGCCGATCGTCTCGAAGAACTGGGTCGCCGTATTCTCCTCGTGATCGTAGCCGACCCGCAGGTGGTGGGCGCCGAACAGGTCGAAGTTGAAGTCGGCGTCGGCGCGATAGAACGTCCGCTTGTCGTCGTTGAACGACTGGGCGTCGGTGACCTTGTTCAGGCCGATGTTCACGCCCTCGGTCTTGGTCCGATAGTCGACGACCTGCTCGTGGGTGGTGTCCAGCGGCAGTTGGCCATCGCGGAACTTGTTGACGCCATAGGCCGCCGACAGGGTGAACCAGGGCGTGAAGGTGCCGGTGTAGCGGGCGATGTAGTTCTCGCCGCCCGAACGCTGGTTGGTGCCGCCGGTCTCCGCCCCGACCGTCTTGGTGGCCGGATCATAGTTCAGGCTGCGATTGCGCACGTCCTTGGTGGTGTCGAAATAGGTGAACTCCAGGTGCTGCCGGGAGGTCAGCCAGCCGTCCAGTTTGCCGCCCCAGAACGGCGCGTCGTCGCTGACGCGCGTGGCGTTCGACCCGGACGCCTGGGGCGTGAAGGTCTTCAGCTTGCGCTGGTTGTAGAGCCCATAGAAGAACAGCCGGTCCTTGAGGATCGGTCCGCCCAGCTCGGCGACCCACTCCTCGCGCTCGGCCGTGGCGTCCTCGTAGTTGTTGCGGAAGGTGTTGGGGGCGCTGTCGCGCAGGTCGCCCGGCTCCCAGGTCGCCGTCACCCCACCGTGGAAGCTGTTCGTGCCCGACTTGGTGATGGCGTTGACGAAGCCGCCGGTCGAGCGGCCGAACTCGGCCGGATAGCCGCCGGTCTTGACCTCCACCGACTTGTAGAAGTCGAACGGCACTTCCACGGGCAGCAGGCCCATGCGGAAGTTGGTGATGTTCAGACCGTTCACGAAGAAGGCGTTCTCGATGAAGCTGGCGCCCGAGATCGAGATCTGGTTGGCGAACGTGCCGTTGGCCGATGACGAGCCCTGCACGACGCCCGGCGACATCAGGGCGATGTCGCGCAGCGAGCGGCCGACCGGCACGCGTTCGGCCAGTTCGCCGATCTCGATGGCCGCGCCGGTGGTGGTGATCTCGAAGTCCGGCGTGCGCATGCGGCCGGCCTTGACCACGATGGCCTCGACCGAGCCGACCGGGGCCAGGGTGAACTGGTTCGACGCGCCCGAGCGGCTGATCAGCACCCCCGCCTCCGTATAGGCGTCATAGCCATCGGCGGTCACCGACACGGCGTAGGCGCCCGGCGCCAGCTGCGGGACGACATAGGCCCCGCTGGCGTTGGTGACGGCCGAGCGCTTGACGCCCAGCGCTTCGGCGGTGAGCTGGACCACCGCCCCGGCGATCGGCTTGCCGTCGGCCGACTGCACGCGGCCCGAGGCCTGGACGTTGGTGTAGTCCTCGGCGAAGGCCGGCGCCGTCATCAGCGCGACCGCCGGAATGCTCACGCTGACCAGGGCCAGCGCGCGCAGCGCCAGGACGCCGCCCAGGCGCCGCCCGGCTCGAGTTGGATGCCTCACGACCGACTCTCCCAAAGAGAAATTTGTGCCCGACGAGCGTCGCGGGCCGTCTCGCGGCCGCCACCCCCTCGCCGAGGTCCCTTTAGGCGCGATTTGTGGATGTGATGTGACATTTGTTGATTTCATGTTCATGTCACGCGAGATTGGCTTGCGCTTTCTGCGCATTTTGACCAGAAACCCCGCGAAACCCACACAGAAGTCCAAATGCCGGGCTTCATCAGGGTGTGTCAGACGTCCGCCACACAGGGGACGTCTTCAGCCGAGGGACCCGAGGTGACCAAGACTTCCCTGCTGATCGCCCTGTCGTGGGCGATCCTTGTCGGCGGCTGCGCCGGCGCCGCCCAGGCCGCGCCGGCCGATCCGTATTTCGCCGACATCGACGTGCGGCATGACGCGCGCGCGGACCAGGCGACCATCGCCGGCGTGGTGTTCGACGACGCCAATCGCAACGGCCGGCTGGACGCGGGCGAGCGCGGCGTGGCGGGCGTCAAGGTGTCCAACAGCCGCGAGGTGGTGCTGACCGACAAGGCCGGCCGCTACGCCCTTCCCGTTCGCCCGGACATGGCGGTGTTCGTGGTCCAGCCCAGCGGCTGGCGCGTGCCCACCGACGAACGCTGGGTCCCGCGCTTCGCCTATCAGCACAAGCCCGCCGGCTCGCCCAAGGCGCTGCGCTATGACGGCCTGCCGCCGACCGGTCCCCTGCCCTCGGCGATCAACTTCCCGATCATTCCCAGCAGCAATCCCACAAAAACCGGTCAGAACTTCGCGTGCGCGGTGCTGGGCGACGTGCAGCCGGCGTCGAACATCGAGGTCGGCTATGTCCGCGACTCCCTGGTCCGCGAGATGCTCAACGCGCCCGAGAAGCCAGCCTGCCTGCTGGCCCTGGGCGACATCGTCAGCGACGACCTGCACCTGATCCCGCGCACGGCCCAGGTGATGGGCGCGCTGGGGGTCCCACAGTGGTGGGTGCAGGGCAACCACGACTACGACCACGACGCCGACCACGACATCGACAGCTCCGACACCTGGCGACGGCTGTACGGCCCCAACAACTACGCGTTCGAGATGGGCCAGGTCGTGTTCATCGTGCTGGACAACGTCTCGTTCCCCTGCGGCGAGGACCCGCGCGAGGCCCGCGAACGGCCGTTCTGCAAGCAGTACTGGAAGACCTATGCCGGCCGCCTGCTGCCCGACCAGATGACCTTCATCGAAAACGTGCTGAAGACGACCGATCCGAAGAAGCTGGTCGTCTTCGCCGCCCACATCCCGTTCGTCGGCTTCGACAACGCCGAATCCCAGCCGCACCAGACGGCCAATCTCGACGAGCTCTACGCCCTGGTGAAGGGCCGCCCGGCGCTGGCCCTGACCGGCCACAGCCACACGCTGGAGAACCTGGCCCCCGGCGACTCGATGGGTGGCTGGAAGGACACGGTCGGGGTCTCGACGATCCCGTTCCGCCACCTGGTGGCCGGGGCCGTGGCCGGCGACTGGTGGGGCGGCGACTACGACATCGACGGCACGCCGATGAGCATCCAGGGCGACGGCTCGCCGCGCGGCTATGTCGATTTCGCCGTCGAAGGGACCCGCTACACGCTCGACTACCGCGCCAGCGGCCTGCCGCGCGATCGGGCCATGTGGCTGTCGGTCAGCACGCCGCGCTTCCGCGCCTGGGCCGACAAGATCTTCGCCTGGCGCGACGCCCCGGAAGACGGCCGCGATCCGGTCCCGCCGCTCAGCGTCCAGGACCTGCCGGACGTGAAGCTGCTGACCCCGACGGATCTGCGGGGCGAGAGCTGGCTGACCGCCGATGTCTGGATGGGCGACTCGACGACCAAGGTCATGGTCGCCATCGACGGCGGCCCGCCCCAGCCGATGATCCGCACGCAGGACATGAAGGGTGAAGGCGTCAGGAGCGGTTCGGCCTATTCGGATCCCTTCGCCCTGCAGCGCCAGCTGACCATGGCCCGCGCGGCGATCCAGAGCCAGTCGGGCGATCCGGAGACGCAGGGCTACGTCCAGGGCCGCCAGAAGCGCCTGCCGCCGATGCCGCCCCAGCCGCGCGGCTCCCGCGCCGACCACTCGCCGCACCTGTGGCGCCGCGACCTGCCCACCGACCTGGCCGAGGGCATGCACACGGCCGTGGTCACCGTCACCCGCGACCAGGGCGCGCCCTCGCGCGACACGCTGGTCTTCGAGGTCCGCCCCACCCGCCCGAAGCCGACCTTCGACTTCGACCATTGGAACCGGTTCAAGAACCAGTAGCGGAGCGGCGGCCTATTTCAGGCTGACCACGACCTTGCCCTTGGCCCGTCCCGTCTCGAGATAGGCCAGGGCCTCGTTCAGGGCCCGGAAGGGGTAGGTCCGATCCACTACTGGACGAAGGCTTCCGGCCTCGACCAGGGCGGTGATCTGGCTCAACTGCTGGCCGTTCGCGCGCATGAACAGGAACGCATAGGCCACGCCACGGCGCTTGGCATTCCCGCGAATGCTCGAACTCAGCAGACCCAGGATCAGCCGCAGGCCCCAGTTCAGGCCCTGTTTCCGCGCGAACTCGGGGTCCGGCGGGCCCGAGAGCGAGATCAGCGCGCCGCCCGGCTTGAGCACATCGAGCGACTTCTCGAGAGTGTCGCCCTCCAGGCTGTTGAGAACGACGTCATAGCCCGACAGGACCTTTTCGAAGGCTTGCGTCTTGTAGTCGATGATCACATCGGCCCCGAGGCTTCTGACCAGGTCGACGTTCGCCGTGCTGGTGGTTGTCGCGACCGTCGCGCCCAGATGTTTGGCCAGCTGGATGGCGACCCCGCCGACGCCGCCGGAGCCGGCGTGGATCAACACCTTCTGCCCCTTCTGGAGCCCAGCGTGTTCGACCAGCGCCTGCCAGGCCGTCAGGCCGACCAGGGGGATGGACGCGGCCTCCGCCATGCTCAGCCCCTTGGGCTTGAGCGCCAGGTCGGCCTGGTCGACGGCGATGAACTCGGCGAAGCCGCCGATGCGGCCATCGCGCGGCCGGCCGTAGACCTCGTCGCCCGGCTTGAAGCCGCGCACGTCCGGGCCGACGCGCACGACCGTGCCGGCGATGTCATGTCCCAGGACCAACGGCGGGCGATAGGGAAGGACGAGCTTGAACGCGCCGTCGCGGATCTTCGCGTCCAGCGGATTGAGGCCGGCCGCGTGGACCTCGACCAGGACGTCGCCGTCGCCCAAAGCGGGCTCTGGCAGATCGCCCAGGCGCAGCGCGCCCTTCTTCTCGTATCGATCGAGGATGAAGGCCTTCATGGCGGACCGTACTCCAAATATCGCCGCGCGCTGGGGTCAAGACCAGCTTCAGTCGGCGGCCGTCTCGCGCCAGCCGCCGCCCAGGGCTCGGAAGGACCGGACGGCCGCGCGGGCGGCCTCGGTGTCGGCCTGGGCGCGCGCGTCGCGGGCCGCCAGCAGACGGCCGTCGGCGTCCAGGACCTCGATCAGGCTAACCGCGCCCGCCTTGTAGGCCAACTCCGACGCCGTGCGGGCCTTGGACAGCGACTGCTCGCCGTCGACCAGGATCCGCGCCTCGTCCTCGCGCTTGACCAGGCTGGAGAAGGCGTCCTCGACATCGGCCGTGGCGCGCAGCACCGACTGCTGGTAGGCGGCCAGGACCTCAGCGTTGCGCCCCTTGGCCGCCTTGATCTGGGCGTCGACGCGGCCGAAGTCGAACAGGCGCCAGCGCAGGCCCAGGATGCCCTGCGCCTGGTTGGCCGAGCCCTGGAAGAGGCCGCCGCTGGCCGTGCTGGCCGTGCCGACCAGACCGGCCAGCGAAAACTTGGGATAATATTCCGAGATCGCGGAGCCGATCGCCGCGTTCGACGCCTTCAGCCGCCACTCCGCGACCGCCAGGTCGGGGCGACGACGGATCAGGTCGGCCGGGCCGACCGCTTCCGTGATGGCCGGCGCGCGCGGCGGCGGCGAGGCGGCGGCCAGCAGCGACCGCGTCGCGCCGGGCTGGGCGCCGAGCAGCACGTCCAGCGCGTTCATGGCCGCCTCCAGCCCCTCCTCCAGCACCGGCACCTGGGCGCGGGTCTGGGCCAGGGCGCCCTCGGCCTGATGCAGTTGCAGTTCAGAGGCGACCTGACGGCTCTGTTGCAGGCGCACGGTCTGGACCAGCTTCTCCTGCGTCTCGACCTGGCCCCGCGCGATCGCCAGCCGCGTCTGCAGGCCGCGGATCACCAGATAGGTGTCGGCCGTCTGGGCCGCGACCGACAGGCGGGCGGCGGCGACGCCGACGCGGGCCGCCTGATAGTCGGCGACGGCCGCCTCGCGATCACGGCGCAGGCCGCCGAACACGTCGATCTCCCAGCCGCCGGTCAGGTTGGCGTCGTACTGCGAGCCGTCGCGGTCGAAGCCGGGCGCGGCCGAGGCCAGCCGTCCCGTCGGCGTCTGGGTCGAGAGATGCGACCTGGCCGCGCTGGCCTGGACGGCGCCCGACGGCAGCAGGGCGGCGGTGGCGGCCGTCAGGCCCGCCCGCGCCTGGGTGACCCGCGCCGTGGCCTGGGCCAGGTCCAGGTTCTGGGCCAGGGCGCGATCGACCAGCCCGTCGAGGACCGGATCGTTGAAGCCCTTCCACCAGGCCGCCTGGTCGAAAGACGTGGAGGCGACGGGCGCGGCCGGCGCGACGCGCTGAGCCACGGCCCCCGCGCCGAGGAACGTCCCGGCCACCGGCGACGACGGCGCCTTGTAGTCGGGGTCCACGGCGCAGCCGCCGATCGTCACACCGGCCAGGGCGAGCAGAGCCAAGCTCGAAACCGATCGCATCGCGACCTCCTCGTAAATCAAGTGACCATATGCTGATCTGGTCACTCGTTGTCAATCCCGAGGTCCGATGCTACCTATTTGGGCATGACCACCGACGCCCTCCATCCAGACCTCGCCGCCGGCCAACGCGGGCCGGCCGATCACGCCATCCGCCAGCAGATCATCGACGCGGCCGACGCCCACTTCGCGCGCTTCGGCTATGGCAAGACCACCGTCGCCGACCTGGCCAAGGCGGTCGGCTTCTCGAAGGCCTACATCTACAAGTTCTTCGAGTCCAAGCAGGCGATCGGCGAGGCGATCTGCGCCCAGTGCCTGGAGAAGATCATGTCGGCGGCCACGGCCGCCGTTTACGAGGCCCGCACGCCGACCGAGAAATTTCGCAAGCTTTTCAGTACCATTACCGCGAAGAGCACCGAACTCCTGTTCCAGGAGAAGCTGCTGTACGACCTGGCCGCCAACTCGGCGACCGAGCAGTGGCCCTCGGCGCTGGGCTATCTGGCCCGGGTCGAGGCCAGCTTGCGCGAGATCATCCTGCAGGGCCGCGAGGCGGGCGAGTTCGAGCGCAAGACGCCGATCGACGAAACCAGCTCGGCGATCATGCTGGCCATGCAGCCGTTCATGCATCCGCTGCTGCTGGAGTTCAATCTGGACGGCCTGCCCGAAAACCAGACTCGGGTCATCAACCTGATCCTGCGCAGCCTGGCCCCGTAGCGAACGCGTGACTGGCGCGTAAAATTCGATAGTGACCAATTGACAATTTGGTCACTTGGCACGATGTGGGGGTCTCCGCTCAAGGCAGGACCCCTTTCGCCATGTCGCATCGCTTGCTCATCGCCGCCCTGGTCGGCGGCCTGACCGCCCCGCTCGCCGCGTGCGGCGGCCATGACGCCGCCGTCGATCCCCGAACCCGGCCGCCAGTGGTGCGGATCGCCACCGCGCCGCTCACGGCGGACGGCGGGCGCCAGTTCACCGGCGTGATCTCGGCCCGGGTCGAAAGCCAGCTGGGCTTCCGCGTCCCCGGCAAGATCGTCGAGCGTCTGGTGGACACCGGCCAGACCGTGCGCCGGGGCCAGCCCCTGATGCGCATCGACGCCACCGACTACGTCCTGGCCCAGGCGGCTCAGGACCAGTCCGTGGCCGCCGCCCGGGCCCGCGCGGTCCAGACCGAGGCCGACGAGGCCCGCTATCGCGACCTGGTCGCCGCCGGCGCGGTGTCGGGGTCGACCTACGACCAGATCAAAGCCGCCGCCCTGGCCGCCCGGGCCCAGCTCCAGGCCGCCGAGGCCCAGGCGCGGGTGTCGCGCAACACAGCCGGCTACGCCGTGCTGGTCGCCGACGCCGACGGCGTGGTGGTCGAGACCCAGGGCGAACCGGGCCAGGTGGTCGCCGCCGGCCAGACCGTGGTGCGCCTGGCCCACGCCGGCCCGCGCGAAGCCACCATCGCCCTGCCCGAGACCCTGCGCCCCGCCGTCGGCTCGCCCGCGACCGCCTCGGTGTTCGGAAACGACGCCGCCGCCAGCCCCGCCCGCCTGCGCCAGATCTCGGACGCTGCCGATCCCCGGACCCGCACCTTCGAGGCGCGCTACGTGCTGGACGGCGCCCTGGCCTCGGCCCCTTTGGGCGCGACGGTCACCATCGCTCTCCCCGGTCCGGCCAAGACCGCCGGCCGCACCGTCCCGCTGGCCGCCATCTACGACGCCGGCAAGGGTCCGGGCGTCTGGATCGTCGATCCCAAGACCTCGACCGTCAGCTGGCGCGCCGTGCGCCTGGCCGCCTTCGGCGAGGAAACCGCCACCGTTTCGCAAGGCCTGACCGGCGGCGAGCGCTTCGTGGCGCTGGGCGTCCACATGCTGCACCAGGGCCAGCGCGTTAGCCCGCAAGACCTCAAGGCGGAGGCCGCGCGATGAGCTTCAATCTCTCCGCCCTGGCGGTTCGCGAGCGATCGATCACCCTGTTCCTGATCATCGCCATCACCTTCGCCGGCGCCTTCGCCTTCATGAAGCTGGGCCGCGCCGAGGACCCCAGCTTCTCGATCAAGGTCATGACCATCGTCACCGCCTGGCCCGGCGCCACGGCCCAGGAGATGCAGGACCAGGTCGCCGAGCCGCTGGAAAAGCGGATGCAGGAGTTGAAGTGGTACGACCGCTCGGAGACCTTCACCCGCCCCGGCCTGGCCTTCACCACCCTGACGCTGAAGGACCAGATCCCGGCAAAGGAGGTTCCCGAGCAGTTCTACCAGGCTCGCAAGAAGATGGCCGACGAGGCGCCCAACCTGCCGCGCGGCGTGCTGGGTCCGTTCGTCAATGACGAGTACGGCGACGTCACCTTCGCGCTCTATGCGCTGAAGGCCAAGGGCGAGCCCCAGCGCCTGCTGGCCCGCCAGGCCGAGACCCTGCGCCAGCGGCTGTTGCACGTGCCGGGCGTCAAGAAGGTCCAGATCATCGGCGAGCAGCCGCAGAAGATCTTCGTGGAGTTCAACCAGGCGCGCCTGGCCACGCTGGGCGTGAGCCCGCGAGACCTGTTCTCCGCCCTCAACGACCGCAACCTCGTCACCCCGGGCGGCGCGATCGAGACCCAGGGCCAGCAGGTCCAGGTCCGCCTGGATGGCGCGATCGACAGCCTGGACAAGATCAAGGAGACGCCGATCGTGGTCGGCGGCCGCACGCTCAAGCTCGGCGACATCGCCGAGGTCAAGCGTGGGTACGAGGATCCGGCGACGTTCCTGATCCGCAACGGCGGCGAACCGGCCATCGTGCTGGGCGTGGTCATGAAAGACCGCTTCAACGGCCTGGAGCTGGGCGAGAACCTCGAGAAGGAGGCCAAGGCCATTGAGGCCGAGATGCCGCTGGGCATGAGCTTCTCGAAGATCACCGACCAGTCGGTGAACATCGTCGAGGCCTATGACGAGTTCATGCTGAAGTTCTTCGTGGCCCTGGCCGTCGTCATCGTGGTCAGCCTGATCAGCCTGGGCTTCCGGGTCGGGGTGGTGGTGGCCATGGCCGTGCCGCTGACCCTGGCCGGCGTCTTCGTGATCATGCAGGTCACCGGGCGCGACTTCGACCGCATCACCCTGGGCGCGCTGATCCTGTCGCTGGGCCTTTTGGTCGACGACGCCATCATCATCATCGAGACGATCGTGGTGAAGATGGAGGAGGGCAAGGACCGGATTTCGTCGGCGACCTATGCCTGGGGCCACACCGCCGCGCCGATGCTGGCCGGCACCCTGGTGACGATCATCGGCCTGATGCCGGTGGGCTTCGCCAAGTCCACGGCCGGCGAATACGCCGGCAACATCTTCTGGGTCGTGGCCTTCGCCCTAATCACCTCGTGGTTCGTGGCGGTGATCTTCACGCCCTATCTGGGCGTGCTGATGATCCCCAAGATCAAGCCGATCGAGGGCGGCCACGCGGCGATCTACGACACGCCGCGCTATCGCAAGCTGCGCGCCCTCGTCGTCTGGACAGTGGAGAACCGCATCAAGGTGGCCGCCGGCGTCGGCGCGGCGATGGTCGCGGCGGTGCTGATGATGGGCGGAATCAAGCAGCAGTTCTTTCCCGGCTCGGACCGCCCCGAAGTGCTGATCGAGGTGCAGATGCCGGAGGGCCAGAGCATCGGCTCGACCAGCCAGGCCGTCGCCAAGGTCGAGGCCTGGCTCGCCAGGCAGCCGGAAGCCAAGATCTTCACCAGCTATATCGGCCAAGGCGCGCCGCGGTTCTTCCTGGCGATCTCGCCCGAACTGCCCGACCCGTCCTTCGCCAAGATCGTGGTGCTGACCCCGAACGAGAAGGCGCGCGATGCGCTCAAGACGCGCCTGCGCCAGTTCGCGGCCGACGGCGCAGTCCCGGGCGCCAAGATCCGCGCCACCCAGATCGTGTTCGGTCCGCCCTCGCCGTTCCCCGTGGCCTTCCGGGTCATGGGCCCGGACGCCGATCGCGTTCGCCAGATCGCCGGGCAGGTCAAGGACGTGATGCTGCGCAACCAAGGCATGCGTCAGGTCAACACCGACTGGGGCGAGCGCGCGCCGACCGTCCATTTCGTGCTCGACCAGGACCGCCTTCGCGCCTTTGGTCTCAGTTCCGCCGACGCCGCCCAGCAGCTGCAGTTCCTGCTGACCGGCGTGCCGGTGACCCAGGTGCGCGAGGATATCCGCTCCGTCGAGGTCGTGGCGCGCACCCGCGGCCAGGACCGTCTCGACCCGTCGCGGATCGGCGCCTTGACCCTGGTCGGCGCGGCGGGCGAGCGCATTCCGCTCGACCAGATCGGCAAGGCCGAGATCCGGATGGAGGACCCGATCCTGCGCCGCCGCGATCGGATGACGACGATCACCGTGCGCGGCGACATCGACGAGCGCCTGCAGCCGCCGGACGTCTCGACGCAGGTCCAGACGGCGTTGCGGCCGATCATCAAGACCCTTCCGGCCGGCTACAGGATCGAGATGGGCGGGTCCATCGAGGAGGCCAACAAGGCCAACGCCGCCCTGGCCGTGGTCTTCCCGCTGATGTTCATCCTGATGATGGTGGTGATCATCTTCCAGGTCCGGTCGCTGTCGGCGATGTTCATGGTGCTGCTGACCGCGCCGCTGGCCCTGGTGGGGGTCGCGCCGACCCTGCTGATCTTCCATCAGCCGTTCGGGTTCAACGCCATCCTGGGCCTGATCGCCCTGGCCGGCATCATCATGCGCAACAGCCTGATCCTGATCGGCCAGATCCAGATCAACCAGGCGGAAGGCCTCGATCCCTTCCACGCCGTCGTGGAGGCCACGGTGCAGCGCGCCAGACCGGTGATCCTGACCGCGCTGGCGGCGGTGTTCGCCTTCATCCCGCTGACCTGGTCGGTCTTCTGGTCGTCGATGGCTTACACCCTGATCGGCGGCACGATCGGCGGCACGGTGCTGACCCTGGTGTTCCTGCCGGCGCTCTACGCCCTGTGGTTCAGGATCCGCGCGGGCTCTCACGCCGACGCCTCGACGCCCCCAGCCCCGGACGCGGCCACGGCCGTCTAGGGCTCGTCATCCCGGCCCTTGTCCGCGAGGGCCGGGATGCGGTCGCGGCGTCGCCGCGCCCCTCGCATCGGAGGTCGCCAAGCCCATGACCAGCCCGTCTCGGCCCTCGCGGAACGAACGCCGGCGCGCCCTGACCCGCGAACGTCTGATCGCCTCGGCGAGCGAGCTGTTCGGCCGCGTCGGCGTCCGCGCCGTCCGGGTCGACGACATCGCCGCGGCCGCCGGGGTCACCAAGCCCACCCTCTACCGGCACTTCCAGGGCAAGGAAGACCTGGTGATCGCCTGCGTGCGCGCCGAAGGCCTCAGGGCCCGGTCTGACATGGCGGCCAGCGTCGAAGCGGTGGGCCCTGCGCCGGCCCGGCGCGCCCTGGCGATCGCGCGCCATTTCGCCGAACTTTTCGCCCAGGTCCCATGCCGGGGCCTGCTCATCGTCGATCTCGCGGCGGAACATTTCGATCCCGGCGATCCGGTGCTCGAGGCGACACGCCTCGAACTGGAGGCCCTGCAAGAGGCCATGGTCGCGCTGCTGTCGCCGGCTCGCCCCGCCTGGGCCCGCGCCGCGGCGAGCCGCCTGGCCCTGGCGGTGTACGGCGCCAGCGCCGTCTGTCGCGTGCTCGCCCCGGCGGTCTGCGAAACCCTGATCGATCAGGCGCGCGCCATCCCCCTGGATCGCGAGGCGACCAGCGTGGCGTCTTAGGATGTCGGGGAGAATGGTGGACGCGACAGGGATTGAACCTGTGACCCCTACGATGTCAACGAACAGAACACCAGACAATATCATTAATTTACAATGACTTAAGTTTTCGCGCGTTCCGCTTTGTTCCGGGTTTTTGGGCTTATTCTGGGGGGACTCTGGGGGGAAATTTCAAGGTCCGCTTGGGTGGGATCGAACTGCAGACTCCGAAATTGAGGCTCGATCCCGCGCAAGTGCAGAGAGCGAACACTTGGGTTGCCACCACCAGCAACCGTCGCTTCCGATCCATTCCAGCCCTTGAGGCGCGAACCTTCAGGCGGCTGCGCGCCATTTGCTGACGTTGGCGTCCCTGCAACTTTCGGACATTCAGGTGCCCGCGCCGATGGCAAACTTCGCCCATTGCGGTCGAACCTGGTGCGTGCTCGCAGCCTGGTTTCCACTGTAACTGCGTCTTTTGAGGCGGTGTGAAACAACGTCGGCTATGGGCCAGAGCAAATCTTTCAGAAGCTTCATTTGTCAGGGGCGAACGCTTTGTCGAACTTGCGTCTGCCATTCGGAGAACGCCATGCGCGCCCTGCTGTTGTTGTTCGCTGTTCTCGGGGCCTCGTCAGCCTATGCAGCGCCCCAAACCTGGCTCCTCGCGGTGGACCGATGGGGAAACCAAGAGCATCGCGTTCTCACCGTGGCGACGACGGGAACGACGCTTTCGGGGTCGCTCGACGGGCGGCCGGTAACCGGTCGTGATGATGGGAATCGATTGACCTTCGAGACCGTCGACAGTGATGGCGCGCTCTATCGTTTCGAGGCGACCGCGCGCGGTGATCGATGGACGGGCTGGGCGGACTATCCCGACACCGGCAACGCGGCACGGGTGCGTCACACTTTCAGCGCCCAGCGGCTGAACATCCCCGAGGGCCCTATCCGCCGGTTCACCTATGAGCCAACGCAGTTCTCAAACACCTTCACCGCCGACTTGCCCCCGGCCCTAGTCATACGACCGGGGGACATTGTGTCGACGCGTACGATCGACTCCGGCGGCGTGGACGACCGCGGGCGCGTCGTCGCGCTCTATGGCAATCCACAGACCGGGCCATTCTTTGTCGCAGGCGCGAAATCTGGAGACGTGCTGGCGGTTCACATCCGTCGGCTGTCGCTCAATCGCGATTATGCCGACAGCCTCGACGGCTTGACCGGGCGGGCGATGTCGTTGGGATTGGCCGCGAAGGCGGCGGGCCTTGGCAAACGGGTTCGGTGGCGACTCGACCGTGCGGCAGGACTAGCAATCCTGGAAGACGCGACGGGCCACCTGAAGGAATATGCCGTTCCGGTCCGCCCGATGTTGGGCGGGCTGGGCGTCGCGCCCGACTTCGGCTTTCCACCGCAATCGGCGGGCGATAGCGGCCGCTGGGGCGGCAACATGGACTTCAACGAGGTTGTGGAGGGCGCTACGGTTTATCTGCCGGTTTTCCAGCCGGGCGCCATGCTTTTCCTGGGAGACGGCCATGCGCTGCAGGGCGACGGCGAAACGACCCAATGGGCGCTGGAGACATCTCTCGACGTGGAGTTCAGCGTCAAACTTCTGTCGCCGCGGCCGCTCGCGAGCCCAAGAATAGAGACCGATCGTCGGATCAGTGTCTTGGGTCAGGCCCCCTCCCTAGACGAAGCCGTACGTGCGGCGAGCAGCGCCATGGTTCAATGGCTCGAGCAAGACTATAGCCTCAGCACGGCGGAGGCTTCGCTGGTTCTCGGCGTAGCCGCAGAATACCGCGTGGCCACGCTGGCTGGGAGGAACGCCGGTGTAGCGCTGAGTATCGAACGCTCGCGCCTGCCCGGTCCAAAGCGCGACTAGCGCCATAGGCGGACTCTGCGTCCCCACCTGAAAGAAGACATTCAAACGGCCAGCCGTCAGCGCCAGCGCGCGAACAGGGCCAGAATTACCGTCACCGTGATAGCTCCGCCGATCCGCGTGGCGATCTGGGCGAAGGGCATCAGCTGCATGCGGTTGGCCGCGGTCAGGATAGCCACGTCGCCGGTGCCGCCCTGTCCCGAGTGAGTGGCGTTCACGATCGCCGCTTCGATCGGATAGAGCCCGACCCAGCGCGAAGTGACGAAGCCCGTGGCGATCAGCGAGACGACCGTGACGAAGATCGTGATCAGGGTCGGCAGGTTGAACGCCTGCATCAGCTTCTCCCACGGCGTCTTGGCCACCCCGATTGCAAACAGCAGCGGATAGGTCACGCAGACCTGGAAGAACCGGTAGTTGGCGTAGGCGCCCTGCTCCAGCGATGGCGGGGCCAGGCGGGCCAGCTTGATGACAACCGCCAGGCCCAGCATCACCACCGGCCCCGGCCAGTGGAACAGCGTCTGGGTCAGGCCGCCCAGCAGATAGAGCACCGCCACCATCAGCAGGGCCGCGCCCAAGGTCTGGGTCGACACGGCACCGCCCACCGACGCATGGGCGGCCGGCGACGAGGTCTTCTCGCCGGGCTGCAGACGTCCCTCGCCAGTCAGTTTGGGGAACCGACGGCCCAAGAAGTTAAGACCGCCCGCCAGGACGATGGCGCTGAGACTGCCCAGCATCACCGCCGGCAGCACCTCGGCGAAGGCCTCGCCCTGCGGCTGGCCCGAAAAGTGGGCATAGCCGATCGACAGCGGGATCGCTCCCTCGCCCACCCCGCCGGCCATGATCGGCGCGACCACCTTGAACAGCGTGTGCTTGAAGCCCAGACCCAGCGCCACGCCGGTCGAGCAGCCGACCACGAAGGCGACGATCGAGCCCAGGGCCAGCGGTATGAAGATCTTGCCGAAACCCGTGATCAGCGACTTGCGATCCATGCCCAGGATGCTGCCGACCACGATCGAGGCGATGAACAGGTAGAGGAAATTCGAGTTCTCGGTGAAGTCCGAGATCGACTTGACCAGCACCTGCGGCAGCAGGCCGGCATACTCCAGGTAGGACGGCGCGAAGGTCGCGAAGATCGCCGCGAAGCCCAGGCGGTTCAGGATCGGAATCTGTTTGCCGATCTCGGCGCACAGGAAGCCGCCGGTGATCAGGAAGGCGATGTTGGCCAGGATGTCCGACGGCGCCTTGCCCATGGCGACATAGGCGCCGGAAAGGCCCATGACGATCAGCAGCAGCGGCATGGGCGCGACGCCCAGCCGGGTCTCCATCAGCGCCCACCAGCGGGTCAGGAGCGGCCCGGGCGCGGTGTCTTCGACGGAGCTCATGCGCGCCTCGGGATGATCGGCAGCACCACATGCGAGGGCCGCGTGGCGTCGACGTGCACGGTGTTGCGGGCGACCTTGCGGGTCAGGCCCACGCCCTCGGGCGCGCCGGTGTTGGGATTGACGTCGAACTTCGGAAAGTTGCTGGACGACACGTCCAGCCGGATCCGGTGGCCCTTCTTGAACAGGTTCGAGGTCGGGAAGGCCTCGACCTTGATCCGGTAGACCTGGCCCGGCGTCATCATCTCCGGCTTCTCCCAGCTGTCGCGATAGCGGCAGCGGAGGATGCCGTCGGTCAGGTTCAGGGCGTAGCCGGCCGGGTAGTCCTCGCTGGGCGGATAGAGGTCGATCAGCTTGACGACGAAGTCTGTGTCGACCGCGTCGGACGAGATCCACAGCTCGGCGGTGATCGCGCCGGTGACCTCGACATCCTCCTTAAGGGGTTCGGTCTGGAAGACCAGCACGTCGGGACGCGCCTCCAGCGGCAGGAACGGTTCGCGGGCGCCGTAGACGTCCTCGGTTTCGCGCTGGTCAAAACCGCCGCCGCGCATCAGCGGCTCGCCCGAGGTGACCGCACCACCGATGGTCGGGACCGGATCGGACGGGTCGAAGTCGTAGCTGAGCGGCGCGATATCGGCCGACGGCTTGTCGGTGCGCAGACCGCCGTCGGCGCCCAGATAGAAGGCCGTCTCGCGCCGGTCCGGGATCGGCCAGGAGGCTTCGCTGCGCCAGACGCCACCGTGGTTCAACCGGCCCTCGGCGGTCTTGCGGCCGTCACCGCCGCCCATGACGAACAGACGCACGGCCGGCTCGGCCGCCTTGGCCGGCAGGCCCTTCAGGTGGCGGTCGTACCATTTCAGGCGCTGGCTAAAGAAATCGCCGCCGCCGTCGGCATCGATGGTTGAGGTCGGGCCGAACTCGACGTCACCCGAGTGCGTGGTGGAGCGCGCGCCATGGGTCCAGGGGCCAAGGATCAGCCGCTGGGCGCGACCGGCCTTGTTCAGGCCCACGAAGTTGTCGGTGGCCGTGCGCGAATACGGGTCGTACCAGCCCGACATGTGGACCATGTCAACCTTCGGGAAGGTCGGGTAGTAGCCCTCGGCATAGATGCCGGCCTGCTTCCAGAAGCCGTCGAAGTTCCCATGCTCCCACTGCTCGTAGACATAGGCCTCATAGTCGGGCTGCAGGCTGATCGGCGTGTGTCCGCGCTTCCAAGGCATGCTGGCGAACCAGGCCTTGAGGTCGACTGTCTTCAGCGCCGCCAGCAGGCGCGGGTCGTTCTGCGCCGCTTGGCTCTCCAGGCCGAGGTTATAGGCCCACGTCACCTGCTTCAGCTCGAACGCCCCGCCCTGACGAATGCCGCCCTGATAGGCGTTGGAGAAGCCGCCGCAGTCCAAGAACATCGCTTTCAGGCCGGGCGCATTGAGGCAGCCCAGCGCCATCTGGGTGTGGGCGGCGTAGGACAGGCCCATCGTCCCAATCCTGCCGTCGCTCCAAGGCTGGCGGACGATCCAGGCGCAGGTGTCGTAGCCGTCCGCGCCCTCGCTCAGATACTTGATGAACTCGCCTTCGGAGTCGTAGCGCCCGCGGCAGTCCTGGAAGATCACCACATAGCCCTGCGATACATAGATCCGGGCCACGTCGGCGCGGAACCGGGGCGTCTTCTCGGCCGCGGTGATGTCGCGGAAGCTGGCGACATTCCGGCCATAGGGCGTGCGCTCCATGATCACGGGAAAGCGGCCGGCCACGGCCTTGCCGTTGCGGGCGGGCCGGTAGATGTCGGTGGCCAGCCGCACGCCATCGCGCGTCTTCACGCCGACATTGCTGTCCAGAACCATATCGAAGGGTTGTTCGGGCGCCGGCGCAGCCAGCGCGCCGGCCGAGCCGAACAGCCCGAGGAAGGCCGCCGCGCCTCCAAAGGCGCGGCGGGTGATCGGCGAGGTCGCCACCATGTACGCGGACTCCGACCGGCCTAGAACGACTTGCCAAAGCGGACGTAGTAGTACCGCCCCATCACGTCGTAGGTGTAGATGTCGAAGTTGATCGGCGCGTTGGCGTAGGACAGCGGCGGCTGGGTGTCGAAGACGTTGTTGACGCCCACCGTCACATTGGCCCGCACCTTCTCGAACGCCTTCTCCAGCTGCAGGTCCTGATAGGTCACCGCCTTGACGCGGTCGCCCTTGACCGGGGTCGTCGGCAGGGCCGGCGGCGCGCCGTCCTTGGTCGAGCCGATATAGCGGCCGCGCCACATCACCGCCCAGTCGTCGTTCGACCAGCGCAGCGACGCCAGTCCCTTCCAGCGCGGATAGGTGGCGCGGGCGGTGGCCGGGGTGGTGCCGCCGGTCGAGGTGCCGACCGCGTGGGTGATGATCGGATCGCCGCCCGCCGGGTTCGGCGAGGTGACGTCGAACTTCTGCAGGCGCGTGCCCTGCACCGAGCCCTCGAAGGTCCCGTAGTCGGTGTTGCGGCGGTAGCGCATGGCCACGTCGTAGCCGGCCGTCTTGATCTGGTTGAGGTTCATGAACGACGAGGCGAAGTTCAGCACCTGACCCGTGGCGGCGTCGCGCGTCAGGGCCGAGCAGAAGTCCCCGGCCTGGGTGGCGCACAGCTGCAGGGCGTTGGCCACCGACGGGGTCGAGATTGCGTTCTTGATGGTGACCTCGTAGCCGTCCAGCGTCAGGCTGAGGCCCGGCGCGAAGGCGGGCTGCAGGGCGACGCCGTAGCTCCAGGTCTTGGCCGTCTCCGGATCGAGCTTGCCGTTGCCCGACACCGTCAGCGGCAGCAGACCGCCGTTGTACGAGCTCTGGTTATAGGTCGATGGCACGCCCGCGCAGCCTGGGAGGGTCGGGTGCGCGGCCGCGCCGCCGTTGCAGGGGTCGGTATTGCTGCCCGCGAGGTTGGACTGACGCGAGCCGGTGTAGAGCTCGATCAGCGAGGGGGCGCGGAAGCCTTGCGACCACGTGCCTCTGAAAAGGACGCCATCGACGGGGCGATAGCCGACGCCGACCTTGGAGGTCAGCTTGGAGCCGGCGGTGTTGTAGTCGGAATAGCGGGTGGCGACGTCCAGCTCGAGCTTCTTGACCATCGGCAGGTCGGCCAGGATCGGCGCGGTGAATTCGAGGAACGCCTCCTTGACGTCGTACGAGCCGTTGGCGGTTGGCGTGCGCATGACGTTGGTCGTGGTCACCGTGGTCGAAGGCAGCGGCAGCGCGCCCGTCCCGGTCGAGACGGTGTTCACGTAGGCGTCCGGATGGTCCTCACCGACGTTCTTGCGCCACTCGAAGCCGAAGGCCATGGCCAGCGGCCCGCCCGGCAGCTGCAGCAGCTCGCCGTTCACGTCGAAGGTCAGGTCGTAGAGCTTGGTGAGGTTGGTCTCGCGGGCCGTCGAGTTGATGTAGGCCGCCTGCTGCGGCGTCATCTGGCCGAAGATGTTGATCGGGATGCAGCCCGCCTGCGCGGAGCAGATCGAGGGCGCCGAGAGACCCAGCGCCAGATGCTCCAGGTCGATGCCGCCTGGCGAGGAGAACTTCATCTGGTTCTGCGAGGCCGAGCCGAACAGCGACCAGTTCCAGTTGCGAGCGAAGAGATCGACGTCGCCGGCTAGCTCGCCCGAGACACGGTAGGTGTCGACCTGCTGGTTGCTGATCCGGTAGCCTACGGGCGTGGTGAAAAGCTGGATGTTCCAGGCCTGGTTGGCCGCGAAGGCGGTACCGAAGGGGTTGTATTGCTGGTTGGCAGCGATCGAGAAACCGCGATAGGTGCCCGAGGTCCCGCCGATCGACAGGTTGGTCGGCGAGAACACCTGCTGCGAGGTGCGCCGGTTCCACATCGCGTCCAGGGTCAGCTTGACGTGATCGGTCAGCTCCTGGTCGACGCGGGCGAAGATGCCGTACCGCTCGCTGGGACCGACGGCGTAAATACCCTGGGCCATGGTGTTGTAGTAGTCGTCCGGCAGCGTGGCGCGGTGATAGCTGCCGACGCCTGTGGCGGTCGTCACCCCGACATTCTGAGTCAGCGGCGAAGCGGCCGTCGAGAAGCCCGGCAGGATATAGAGGCCGCGCGGGCTGGACGGGGCGGCGCTGAGGTTGTTGGGGCCGGCGGTCAGCGACACCTGGGTGAGGTCGCGATCCTTGGTCTCGACCGGGTCCTCGTTGACGTAGCTGAGCGAGACAAACACCGAGGCGCGGTCGAACTTCTTGCCCCAGTTGGTCTGCAGGCTGAACGACTCGCCGTCGCCGCGAGAGGAGACGCCGTACTTGCTCTCGACCTGGAAACCATCGAGGTTGCGCTTGGTCTTGAGGTTGACGACCCCGGCTATGGCGTCCGCGCCGTAGATGGCCGAGGCGCCGTCCTGCAGCACCTCCATGCTGCCGATCATGCCGATCGGCACGGTGTTGAGGTCGACGAAGTCGCGGATGCCCCGCGCGCCGACGCCGTCAACCCAGCGGTGGCCGTCGACCAGCACCAGGGTCCTGTCGGCCGCGCCGTCGGTGTTGGCGAGATAGCGCAGGCTGATCGAGCTGCCGCCGTACGAGGTGCCCTGCGTGCCGTTCGAGTTGTAGCTGACGCCGGCGCTGGGCAACTTCTGCAGCAGCTCGCCGACAGAAGCGACGGCAGCCCGCTGCAGGTCCTCCTCGGTGATGCTGGTCAGCTGACCGACCGAGTCGGCGTCGCGTCGGCGGGTCTTCGAACCCGTGACGATCACGGCGTCGAGCGTGGTGGCTTCGGCGCCCTGCTCGGCGGGCGCCGGCGTGGTCTGGGCCATGGCCTCGCCCGCGCCGAACACGAGCGCCAGAGCCGAAACGCTTACGAAAGCAGACTGAATTCTGGTCACCGGAGATCCCCCTCCTGGCCGGCGTTTGCGCCGGCTGCATTGCGCGGCTCCCCGCCGCTTGTTCGGAGGCTAGGGTCGGTTACCTGTCATGAGACTGTCGCGGACGCGCCGATAGTCGTCGACGTGGTCCGAACCGAGGGCTTCGCGCCAATCGGCGACGAGGCGCCGGCGGCGCATCTGGTCCAGATTGGCCAGCAAGGCGGGACCGACCTCGATCGGACGCGCCGAGGCCTCGGGTGCCCTGCCCGCTCCGCCGGCCACGTCGGGCCGCACCGGCGTGAGGTTGCTCTGGGCCAGCAGGCGTTGGCCCTTCACCGACAACAGGAAGTCCAGGAACATCTTGGCGGCGTAGGGCCGGCGGGCCCGCGCCGAGATGAAGGCGATGCGCGACATCACCAGGGTGTAGTCGCTGGGGAAGATCACCCCGATGTTCGGATTGGCCCGCTGGGCCTCCAGGGCGTAGGAGCCCACGACGTTGTAGCCCAGCACGATCTGCTGGTCGGCGATCGCCTGCAGCAGGGTGGCGGTCGATTCGTAGAGGTGCGGCCGGGTCGCGCCCATGGCCCGCGTCAGGGCCAGGGTCTCGGACCACGCCAGCCGATCCTGCGAATAGTAGAGGAATCCCACGCCCGAGCGGCCGACGTCGAAGAGCCCGATAGAGCCTTTGAGCGCACCGTCGCCCAGCATCTTGCCCAAGGCCGCATGGTTGCGCGGGGCCTGGGCGTCGGGCAGGCGGCGACGGTCATAGGCGAAGACGATCGGCTCGGCCGTCACGCCGAACCCCTGGCTCTTCCAGACTGTCCAGCGCGGCAGCATCGCCCGGGCCGGCGTGTCAAAGGTCTGCGCATAGCCATCGTTGATCAGCTTGATCTGCAGGTCCATCGCCGAGCTCCAGACCAGGTCTGCTGACGGCTTGCCCGCCCGTCGCTCGGCCAGGTAGCGCTGGTAGAGCTCGGCGGAGTTCTGGCGCTGGAAGTCGACGCGGACCTTCGGGTGCTCGGCGTGGAAGGCCGAGACCACGGGCTCGATCTCGGCGTCGCCGGTGTTGGCGTAGATGGTGACGCCGCCCTCCCGCGCGGCCGCGTCGGCCCGCCGGACGCTTTCCAGCCCGCCGATCACCGGCGTATCGGTGCGCCCGCAACCGGCTAGCAAGGCCGCCGCCGGCGCGAGGAGAAGCTGTCGTCGAAGCATGGTCGCCCTGTTCACTTCGAACGACGTTGCATGATAGGGGCGGAGTCGTCCAACCCCCGAGGCCCGACCGCATGCGGCTGCTGTTCGTGGAGGACGACGAAGCGCTGGGACGCGGCGTCGTGGCCTTCCTCAGGTCCGAGAATTTCACGGTCGACTGGGTCACCGATGGCGAAACCGCGCTTGAACAGCAGGCCGAGCCGTACTCGGTCATCGTCCTGGACCTGGGCCTGCCGGACATCAGCGGTCTCGATGTGCTTGTGCGCCTGCGCCGGGCCGGTAACCGCACGCCGCTGCTGATCCTGACCGCTCGCGACGCCCTCAAGGACCGGGTCAGCGGCCTGGATCTGGGGGCCGACGACTACATGCTCAAGCCGTTCGAGCCCGAGGAGCTGGCGGCCCGCGTCCGCGCCCTCGCCCGACGGCGCGGCGGCGATCCCTCACCCACGCTTTCGGTGGGCAATCTGACGATCGACCGCAACGGCGCCCGCGCCTATGTCGATGGCCGTGACCTCGAGCTGCGCCGGCGCGAACACACCGTGCTCCTGGTGCTGGCCGCCAACGCCGGCAAGATCGTTACGCGACAGCGTCTGATCGGCGAGGTCTTCGGCCACGACGACGAAGCCGGCCCCAACGCCCTGGACGTCTATGTCGGCCGCGTTCGCCGCAAGCTGGAGCCCAACGGCCCCAAGATCACAACCTTGCGTGGCCAGGGCTATCTGCTCGAGCCCTGATGGTCCGGATCCGATCCCTTACCACCCGCTTGCTCGTCGCCCTCGTGGCGCCGCTGATCGTGTCGGCGGTGCTGATCGGGATCGGCGACGCCTGGGTCACCCAGAGGGTGGTGGACGACACCTCCGACCGCTTGCTGGCTGGCTCGGTGCGCGCCATCGCCGAATCCGTGACCTTCGAGACTGATCATATCGAGGTCGACCTGCCGCCTTGGGCCTTCGGCCTGCTGGACAGCCCCCAGCGCGACAGCGTGTTCTACAATGTACGCGAGTCGGGTCGGGTGCTTACAGGCTATGACGACTTGCCCGATTTCGACCGCGAAGCGATCGCCGCCGATGGCGAGCCCGTGTTCCGGACCGTGGTCTATCAGGATCGCCGCGTGCGCCAGTCCGCCGTTGCTCTGCGGGTTCCGGGCGCGGCGGCTCCGGTGGTGATCTCGGTGGCTCAGACGCTGGAGTCCCGAGGGGCGGTCCGTAACTCCCTGATGACCACGGTCGGCGCTATCGAGGTCGGGCTCGTCGGCCTTGTCGCTCTGTTGATCTGGCCAGCCGCGACCTGGAGCCTGAGCCCACTGGACGGCCTACGACGAGGACTGGCCAAGCGTTCGGACGCCCGCGACCCGGACTTCGCACCGGTGGCCGTCGGCGACGTGCCAAACGAACTTCAGCCCGTGGTGGTGGCGTTCAACAGCCTTCTGGGTCAGTTGGAGCGCTCAGTCGACGGCGTGCGTCGCTTCACCGCCGACGCCTCCCACCAGATCCGCACGCCGCTAGCCATCGTGAAGACCCACCTCGCCGTACTCGCGAAAGGCAAGCGCACGGCGGCGGATCAAGACTCGCTGACCGACGCACTGGAGGCCGTCGACCGGCTACAGCGTCTAATCGAACAGCTTCTGGCCCTGGCTCGCGCCGAGGCCGGCGAGACCGACGGTCGCCAGCAAGCGGACTTGGCCGCCTGCGCGCGCAGCCTGATCGACCGCTGGTCCCGACGCGCGACCGCAGAGGGCGCTACCCTGGGCCTCCTGATCGAAGCCGAGCCCGTAGGTGTGCCGCTGGCTGCGCCCCTGGTCGACCAGATTCTTGAGAACCTGGTCGACAACGCGCTCAGCTACGGCGGTCGCACCATCGTCATCGGAATTAGTCAAACTGAGGCCCAGGCGACCCTTTGGGTTGCGGACGACGGCCCCGGCTTGCCGCCAGCGCTTCAGCAACGTCCATTCGAGCGCTTCATGCGTGGCCCGCAAAGTTCAGGCCAGGGTAGCGGCCTGGGCCTTTCCATCGTCAAGGCTCTTGCCGAACGCGCCGGAGGCGATGTCGTGCTGGAGGCGCCGCTCGAAGGCGGACTGCGCGTCGGCTTGAGCTTCCCTAGGATATCGCTTTAGCGCCATAAGCTGTCCTTGACTAGGCTCCAAGAACACGACGCTCCAGACGCGCGAGCGTGAACAACTCCCAGGCCCTCGCCGTTGAGTGCGGCGGGTATATGGAGAGGTTCTCGTGCGGATCGCCGAAACTGACGCCTTGCGAATGGCCTATGTCGAGGCCGGTCCGGCCGACGGTTGGCCTGTCATTCTGTCCCACGGGTTTCCGTACGATGTTCACGCCTATGACGAGGTCGCGCCGATCCTGGCTGCGGCCGGCGCTCGGGTCTTGGCGCCCTATCTCCGGGGCTTTGGTCCGACGCAGATGCGCCATGACGGCCAGATGCGCTCTGGCCAGCAGGCCGCGCTGGGCAAGGATCTGATCGATCTCATGAACGCCCTCGGCGTCAACCGCGCGATCCTGGCGGGCTACGACTGGGGAGGGCTGTCGTCCTGCGTGGCCGCCGCGCTCTGGCCCGAGCGCGTCGCCGGCCTGGTGTCCCTTGCGGGTTACGACGTGATCGACATCGAACGCATGAGACACCCGTTCCCGCCGAGCCTGGAGGCGGTGATGTGGTATCAGCACCTCTTCCAGACGGAGCGCGGCCGCGAGGCGCTCACGACCGATCGCCGAGCGCTCTGCGAGCTTCTCTGGCGCCAATGGTCTCCGCGCTGGAACTTTGACGCCGCCACGTTCGAACGGACGGCGCCGTCGTTCGACAACCCCGATTTCGTGGACATCGTGATCCATGCCTACCGGTTCGACTTTGGCCTGGCCGCGGGCGATCCTGAGCTGGAGCCGCTAGAGAGGCGGCTACAGGCTCGCCCGAGGATCAGGGTTCCCGCCGTGACCCTGGACGGCGCCGATGACCCGCTGAAGCCCGGCGGAACGGCGGACCATGCCCCGATGTTCGCCGGTCCGCATGAGCATCGAACCATCCCCTGCGGGCACAACCTTCCGCAGGAAGCTCCCGCCTCCTTTGCCGAGGCCGTTCTAACGGTGCGTAAGATGGCGAACGCTGCCTAACGCGTTTGACCAGGTGACGCAGACGCACATCAAGCGCCATTTCCTGACATTCGCGTCTTCGCCGATTCCGATCATTCGGATGCCGAGGGTTAATGGCGAACTCGACCCTTGCCGGACGTGGGCCGTATCGGCGGAGTGACGCGCAACCTTGACCTGCGCTCCTCAATTCGTCGCGCGAAGCAGGCTGACGATATGGTCTATCGCGTCCTCATCGGCCAAGTCGTCATCGCCGGTGACCGCCAGGGCCGCGCGGATCTCGAGCTGACTTTCGAGCCAGAACTGCACAAGCGCTCCGCCCATGATCGCCGCGAGGCCGGGCGGCAGATCCTTGCGAACAAAGTCGGCTTCCTGGGCGCGTTGCATGAGGGCGACGACCTGCCCGGTCATCTGCTCGGAGCGGGAAACGCGTTCGTCTTCCAATCCGTCCAGCCGCCGCCAGAGATTGAACCGGAACGACAAGGGCCGCGCCTTCCAGAACGTCAGATAAGCACGGAGCATCGCCCTAACCGCGTCACCCGCCGGGAGACCAATATCCACGGCGCTAGCCATGAAGGCCATGAAGTCGGCGGTGATTTGCTCCCCGACCACACGCCACAACGCTTCCTTGCCGCCAAAATGATGGTTGAGCAGGGGCTGAGACACGCCCGCCACCTGAGCGATCTGACGGGTGCCGGCGCCATGGAATCCGTGCGCCGCGAACACGGCCAGCGCGGCTTCGGCGATCGCATTGCGGGCGTCGCCTGGCGGAAAGCCGGGGCTCAGTTCAGGCATGGGCGGATCTTCCGGCGAATTCATCGCGCTGATCGCACGATCAGCGTTGACTGATCAAGTGATCAGCGGTAGCTGGCGACCGCCGTCAGGAGATGCGCGTGCCCCCTCTGATCCAGCCCGCGAAGACCTTCGTTCTCGTCCACGGCGCGAGCCATGGCGGCTGGTGCTACGACCGGGTCGCTGCGATCCTGAGGTCGCAGGGCCACCGGGTGTTCGCGCCGACCCTTGCCGGCCTGGCAGAGCGGGCGTCCATGGATGCGCGTCGGATCAACCTGACCACCCATATCGAAGAAATCCTCGCGCTGTTTGAAGCGGAAGACCTGCACAACGCGGTTCTGTGCGGCCACTCCTATGGTGGCATGGTCATAGCTGGCGTCGCCGATCGGATCCCTGATCGCATTGACAGTCTCGTCTTCCTCGACGCCGTCGTGCCCGAGAACGGCAAGTGCATGAACGACTACGTCTTTCCCGGCTGGCGCCTCGTGCCCATCCTGATCTCGGTCTGGCTCTTTGGCCGCGGCTACAAGCTGACGCCGCCACCACCGGCCTGGTTCTTCAACGTGAACAAGGCGGATCGCGCCATGGTGGACGAACGTCTCACGGGGCATCCTTTCAAGACGCTTACCGAGAAAATACAGATCGGAAGCGGCGCCGACCGCATTCCCAACCACGCCTATATCTACGCGACTAACTGGGGAAACCCTCAGATCACCAAGCAATACGACCTCGCGAAAAGATGCGACGGGTGGAAGGTGTTTGAGGTCGAAAGCGGTCATGACGTCATGATCGACGCGCCGCAGGACCTTGCCCGGATTCTCGATTCCCTGCCGTTAGGCTTCGTCCAAGGAGATCAGCCCATGACCAACATCATCAGGATGGTGGCCAATGTGACCGTCGCAGACCTAGAGGCGGCCATTCCGCTCTATCAGCGCCTTGCCGGCGAGGAGACGGTCAAGCGGTTCGCCTACAAGAACCTCAACTGCGCCAACATCGGGCCGTATCTGCTGCTGGAGGGGGCGATGGACGATCACATCTCTCAAGTCGCCACGGTCCTGGTTCGGTCGGCGGCTGAGGCGCAGGCGGCCGTCGAGGAAGCTGGCGGCCGCGTGCTCGAAGGACCGGGCGAGGTGCCCAACGGTGCGCGCGTGGTGATGGAGCATCCCGATGGCGCCGTATTCGAATATTTGCAGCCCAAGGGCGCCTAGCGCGGGACGTCTGGTCGCCGCAGCCCGCCACCTATAGCGCCCTCCCGAATCCAGAAAACTTGACTGCGACAGAGGACGGCGCGCCAGAACACCGGCAAATCACCCTGCCTTGCCGACGCGAAAGGTAGGACTACCAGCCAGTTTGCGCCAGCCGGGGCGTTTCACCGAGGTTGCTCTTGTCGAATGCCTCCCTCGCCGCCCGAAAGCCATCGGCGTTTTCAACGATCCAGGTCCATAGCGGCGCCATCCGCACCAACAGTTCCATGCCCGTGTCGGACAGCTGATACTCGACGTGAGGCGGCACTTCGTCGAAGTCGTGACGGATCACCAATCCGTCGCGCTCCAATTGGCGAAGCGTGCGCGTCAACATCCGCTGGGTGACGCCATGCATGCGTCGGCCAATGTCTGCATGGCGCAGTTGACCGTACACCCCGAGCGTATGAATGACGCCAAGCGACCAGCGACTGCCGGCATGCGCCAGCACTTCCCGCCGCACTCCGTCATCGTCGTCTCTGAGGCCATCGCAGATGGTCTGGGAGTACCTAAGAACCTCGTCGCGGTTCAACGATCTGACCCCAGTATCACGCATGTACCTTCTTTCGAGCTTGCCCATGGATTGCCAGATGACGGCGGCAACCACTCCTGGAAGATACCAACGATGAATGACGTCGTCGCCGCCGTGAAGTCCCGAAACATCCTCGTGCTGGGGGCTGGTGAACTGGGCATGCCCGTCCTGCGCAACCTGGCGCGTCGCGCCAAGACCATCGACGGCGCCAGCATCAGCGTCCTCCTCCGCGCCAGCGCCGTCACGTCCGACGAGCCAAGCAAGAAGCGAGACATCAAAGAGATCCGCGACCTTGGGATCGAGGTCGTCATCGGCGACCTGGTCCAGAGCTCGATCGACGAGCTGGCGTCGGTTTTCGCGCGGTATGACACCGTGATCGGTTGCGCGGGCTATGCCGCCGGGATCGACACGCCGATGAAGTTGGCCAAGGCCGCGTTACGGTCGGGGATTCCGCGTTATTTCCCCTGGCAGTTCGGCGTCGACTTCGAAGCGATCGGACGCGGCGGCCCGCAGGACATCTTCGACGCCCAGCTCGACGTTCGGGAGCTGCTCCGTTCGCAAGACAAGACCGAGTGGGTCGTCATCTCGACCGGCATGTTCATGAGTTATCTGTTCGAACCGGAGTTCGGCGTCGTCGATCTGGAAAATAGCGCGGTTCACGCTCTCGGCAGTCTCGACACCGCCGTCACGCTGACAACGCCCGACGACATCGGGAGGCTCACCGCCGAGGTTGTGTTCTTCCAACCGACCATCCGCAACGAGATCGTGTTCCTGGCCGGCGACACCGTCACCTACGGCGAGGTGGCGGATAGGCTGGAAGCGGCCCTTGATCGACCGTTCGGCCGGTCCGAGTGGACTGTACCTTTCCTGATGGACGAGCTGGCGGACGATCCCAGGAACATGATGCGCAAGTACCGCGCGGCCTTCGCCATCGGGCGCGGGGTTGCCTGGGACAAGGCTGGAACCTTCAATGCGCGCCAGGCGATCCAGGTGACCGACTTGGCGGCGTGGATTGGCGCGAACCTAACTCCATCTTCAAACGCATAGGCATCGGGGGCGAGAAAAGGAGCGCTCCTCGCAGGTCGCAATGTCCGGTCCCTTTCCCGATAGTTCTCTCTCAGCTTGGGCAAGAACTGTCGGGAGAGGAGCCCCGATTTCCGCTTTCCACCATTCTCGGTCGATCCGAACGTCCGTGTCGCCGACCAGGTCGCGCCAGTTGCTGCCGTTAGCGCACCTCCGGAAACCGGACATTTAGCGCGCTAGTGAAGGGACAGTAGCTGCCTTTAGGCCGTCGCCAGGAACTGGACATCGCTAGCCCGAACTCGGCCTTTAATGATGATCTCTGCACCCCGCCACTGCACTCGCTCACCGAAGCGCTTTGCTTTCTACAATCGGCCCAATCTGAAATTGTCGCGAGGCAACAAGCTATCTCTCCGCCTGGACACCAGGGCGCCGGCCACTCCGCCATCGGCGATGGCGCGGTTACCGACGTGCGCATGGCAAAGGACGGACGTTGAGCGCACCGACCGAGGCGGCGCCGCTCAATCCATCGGGCCGGAGGTGCGGGCGGCCGACCCGATCAACGTGGCTGCGGCCTTGATCACCGAGTCCCACTGGCGGGGCGCCGCTTGGCGGTGGATGACCATCGTGGGGTACCAAGGGCTATCTTTCCGATCGAGCATCCAACGCCAATCAGGCGCGAACGGCAGTAGAACTGAGACCGGGACCGCCGAGGCCCCCGCGAGGTGGGCGACGGACGTATCCACGCTAACCAAGCGCTCCAGGCTCTGCAAAATTGCCAGGGTGTCGGCGAAGTCCATGATCTCGCCGCCGAGATTGATCAGAGGCGCGCGGCCGAAATATCCGCCGATTTCCGCTTGGGCCGGGCCCTTCTGCAGTGAGACCAAGGCTACGCCGTCGAGATCCGTTAGGGGCGCCAGTTGGGACAGGCGCATCGACCGGTTGGCGTCGTTGCCGTGCGCCGGACGGCCAGCCCACGCCAAGCCGATGCGGCGATAGCCGGGAGAAACGAGTTCGTCCAGTCGACGGCGCCAGCGCTCTACAAGCGCCTGGTCGGCGCGGAGATAGGGGTTTGCGGCCGGGATGGCCGCTGGATCGCCGCCCAATCTATGTGGCAGGCCGGACAGGGGCGCCCAAGCGTCGAAGTCCGGGATGGTGTCCCAGGTCAGGTGGATGTCGCCGAGATAGGGGCGCAGTTGCTTCAGGATCGGCGCGATCTCGCGGCTGCACGCCATCATCGCCTCGGGCGCACGCCGAGCCACCAGAGGCAGGTATCGGCAAAATTGGATAACATCGCCAAAGCCTTGGTCCGCCACCAGCAGGAGGCGGCCAGGCGCAAGCGGTCGTCCGTCCCACTGCGGCCGAATCCCGCCATTCGGGCCGGTCACCACCGCGGGCGGAAGCGGCGGCTCGGCGCCCGGCAAGCCGTAGCGCCACTCGTACTCCCCCAGCCCTCATCGAACCGTCCCGTCGCCAGCAGGACTTCGGCGAGTTCGAAATGCGGCCCCGCCGCCTCGGGCGCCAGCGCGATCGCTCGGCGCTGGCAGGCCTCGGCGCGGTCGAGCTCTAGCCGGTCGGCAAAGGCGATCCCCAGATTGTACCAGGCATCGGCGTTGTCCTGTCCCAATCGCAGAGCATGCCTCCCGTGAGCGATCGCCTCGTCCAGCCGCCCTTCCCTACGCCGAATTTCGCAAAGGTCGCTGTGGACCGTCGGGTCGTCCGAGGCCTGGTCGACCGATACCGATTGAGGCCCGGACTGGAGGATGTCCGCCAGCCGGCGATCGCGTTCAGACGTCATAGCCGAGCGCCTCGATGGTGGGCTCCAAGATCTCCAGCGCCGGCTGCAGGTGGCGCAAATAGCTGCGATAACGATAGACCGAGCGGTCGTAGAGCTTCTCGGTGACCTGGGCGTAGCTGGCTGTGCGGGCGTAGCGTTCGTTGGTGTCGAAGCGCAGGCAGCGCGCATCGAAGTCCAGGCCCACGAAGGCCAGCAGCCGGCGCACATTGCCCTCCAGATCGCCGACTAGATCCTCGTAGCGCACCGGCAGGTAGCGCAGGGCCATTTCCGACCGATAGTGGGCGACGAGGCCGAGGACCCGCGCCAGATGCAGCGCGGCGGTCTCGACGTCGGTTGAGCAATTGTAGCCGTGCGTGAGGTTGTTGAAGGTCATCGACAGCACGATGTCGAGCGGGTGGCGGACCAGGTGGACAAGGGGCGCATCGGGGAACATCAGTCCGATCAGGCCCAGATGAGTCTCGTTGAAGGGCGTCTTGTCCGTGAAGAACCGCTCGCCGGCCATCGGCGGCAGGCGTAGGCGGGCGCGCCTCAGATAATCGTCGCGCAGCTCTTCCAGGCCGTCGCGGCGATCGCCCATCCATAGCTCGGCCAACGCGGCGGGATAGGCCACCGGGCTGTCGAACCGCGCCGGCATGGAGGCCACGATCGGCTCCATCAACCCCAGTTCGTCGCCCGCGACGACGTCGGGATGGGCCGAGAGGATCTGTTCGACTAGGGTCGTGCCCGAGCGCGGCGCGCCGACGGTGAACAATGGTTGGGCCCCGGGCGCGGGCGTCCGGATCCGCGGCAGCATCCGCAGCCGGCCGGCGGTGAAGAAGTCGAACAGCTGAGCGGTCCGTCGCGCCGCTTCGGCCGCGGCATAGGCATAGCCATGGCTTCGCACCTGGGCCTTGCCGGCGACGGCGGCGGCGAAGGCCTCGTCGTAGCGGCCCAGCCGGTCGAGGATGCGGGCCCGCGCCAGCAGCTCGTCGAAATTCGGACTGCCACGACGACGCTCGCTTTCGTCCAGCAAGGCCAGCGCCGCCTCGTGAGCGCCCTGCCGCGTCAACAGCGCGGCTTCGAAGGCCCCGGTCTCCAGGGTGGGATCCAGGGCCTTGGCTTGCGCCAGATATTCGGCGGCCAGGGCCAGGTCGCGACCAGCTTCTTCGGTCTGGGCCCGGCCCAGCCACGTCAGACCGACGCTCGGATCCAGGTCCGTGGCCTCGGCGTAGAGCGCGCGCGCCTCGTCCAGACGCCCTTGCAGCTTCAGGCACCACGCCAGATTGGCCAGGGTGATGGCGTCGCGCGGGCCGATCTCCAGAGCGCGGGAATAGTGGAACTCGCCGGCATGCGGCTTGTCGGCCTGGGTCAGGACGTTGGCCAGCAGCACGTGGGACAAGGCCTGATCGGGCGCCAGGCGAACCGCGTTTCGCGCCTGGATCTCGGCGTCCTCCAGCCGCCCCAGACGAAGCAGTTGCAGGGCCAGTTCCTGGGTCGCGGCCGTATCGTTCGGCGACAGCGCCTGCAGGCGCAGCAGCACCGCGACCTGGGCTGCCACCGGGCCCGTCGCGGCTAGAAGGCGCGCGAAAAGAGACAGGGCGTCGATCCGATCGGGCGCGCGGTCGAGGACTTGCCGGCAAAGCGCGAGCGCCAGATCGGTATCGTCAGCCTCCGCGGCCGCCACGCTTCGCGTCAGGTCGTCGGCGAACGCGTGCTCGGCGAACGGCGGGACGAAGGCGCTCTGGGCGCAGCACCGGACGGCGCGCAAGCCGCTTCCGCAGTCGCAGGCGTCTTCGGAGTCGGTGGAGTTGGTCACGAAAGCTGGAACACGTTTGCCGAGGGATGCGCCGCATCCGAGCCGGCGCGCCGTCGCGCGAACCTATGGGGCGTCGCAATCGAGGACAAGCGCCCCCTGCGCCCACAGCGATCGACCCATTTTGGGTTTAGCGGGACAATATCCTTCTCAACGTTAACGAAAGTGGACCTTTTTGTGGCGACCTTGCGGCGAAATCACTTTCCTGGTGCAGTTCATGTCTCAGCGTCCCCCGGTCGACCCCAGCTCGCGTCAACAGAGCCTGGGACTGGCGCCCCCCTCCGGCGGCGCTGGCATAACCCTTCCGGTCGGAGGCCGCACGGCAAAGAGCCAGACCCGCCACCGCCTGATGTCCAGCCTGCGGCTGCCCCTGCTGGCGGCGCCGGCCCTGATCGGGGTCTCCCTGGCCAATCCGGTCGAAGCCCAGACGACGATCTCGACCAACCGGACGTCAACCTACAGCTTGGGCGGCGGGATCACCGCGCTCACCATCAACCCCGGCGTCTCGGTCACGACCCTCTCCAACGCCGCCATCTCCGGCGGCGCCGGCGCGTCCACGGGCGTCGTGATCACCAACAAGGGCACGCTGAACTCGACCGACACCGGCCCTTCGGGATATGGCGTCAGTCTCACCAACGCGGGCACGGTGATCAACCAGGGCTCGATCAACGGCCAGGGCAATGCGGGCATCCGTCTGGTGGGCGGCGGCCGGACCGACAACCAGGCCTCGGCGGAAATCACCAGCGACAACTACGGCATCTGGATCGGCGGCGGCACGGCCTCGGTCGTCAACGCCGGCAGCATCGGCACTGGCGGACACGGCATCTACCTGACCGGCGGCGCCACGACGGTGAACAACAGCGGCTCGGTCATTTCCGGCGCCGTCGGCCTCTACCAGACGGCGGGATCAGCGACGATCGTCAACAGCGGCAAGCTGCAGGGCAACACCTACGGCGTGCGCCTCGGGACCTCGGGCGTCATCACCAACACCGGCACTATCGCCGGGATCGGCGCCAGTTCCTCCGGCGTTCGCCTCCTGAGCGGCGGCACAATCATCAATGCGGGCACGATCACGTCCGGATCGGGCGGCAGCGCCGTCGCGCTGGTTGCTGGCGGCACGCTCAAGCTGCAGACCGGGTCAATAATGGTCGGCAATGTCACAGGCGGCTCCACCGGCGTGCTCGTCCTGGAAGGAACCGGCAGCTTTTCAAACACCACCACCGGCTTCGCGTCCCTGACCATGACCGGTAGCGACTGGACCATTGGAGGTGCGGTCACCGCGACCAACACCCAGGTGCAGGCCGGTACGCTCAAGGTCAACGGGACGCTGACCAGCAGCGGCGGCGTTCAGGTCGATAGCGGCGCGACGCTGGCCGGCACGGGCACGAGCAGCGGCGTCGTGGTTCAGTCGGGCGGCATCCTGGCGCCGGGCTCGGCCACTTCGGTCGGCGTCCTGACCCTGACCGGAAACTATACCGCCCAGGCCGGAAGCAAATTGGTCATCAACGCCACGGCGACCGCGGCCAGCCGACTGACCATCGGAGGGACGGCCAGCCTGGATGGCGAACTCAACATCCAGGCGGCGACAGACGACTATAGCGGCAGCCCGACCTTCGTCGTGCTGAGCAGCACGGGGACGCTTTCGGGCACCTTCTCCTCGGTGACCAGCACGGCCAACGTGACGCCGACCGTGACCTACGACACGATCGCCAAGCAGGTTCGCGTACAGCTCGTGACCGTCTCGAGCGGCGGCGGTGGCGGTGGCGGTGGCGGTGGCGTTCCGGAGACGCCAGCGATCATCGACGGCAGCCAGCCGTTCTTCGGCAACGGCGATCGCGCGGTGACCAGTCAGACGGTCACTTTCGATGGCGGCCTGCTGAAGCCGGGTCAATCGCTGTCCATCGCGCAGTCGGTCAATATGCTGTCGACAGGCGGAACCATCGACGCCAACGGCCAGACGATCGCGCTGAAGGGCGCCATCAGCGGCGCCGGGCAGCTCGCCATCCAAGGCCAGGGCTCGGTGATCGCCAGCGGTACGATCTCCAACACGGGCGGTCTGGCTGTCCGCGACAACGGCGCCCTGGTGATCGCCAACGGCGGCATCGTGGCCGCGCCGGTCCTCGCCGCGAGCGGCGGCTCGCTGACGGTTCAGGCCGGCGCGGGCGTCGGCGGCGCGGTGACCGTCGACGGCGGTGCCCTGACCGTAAACGAAAACGGAGCCATCAATGGCGCCGTCACCATCAAGGACGGCGGCAAGGCCCAGGTCGACGGCGCCATCATGGCTTCGGTCGATGTCTCCAAGAGTGAGCTCAAGATCGGTCAGACCGGCAGCGTCGGCGCCCTGACCATCGGCGAGTCCGGCAGCGCGACGGTCGACGGCAAAGCCATGGTCGCGGTCGACGTGACCAAGGGCCAGCTGACCATCGGCGCGACCGGCAGCGCCGGGTCCGTGAACGTGACTCAAGGCGGCGTGGCGCGCATCGACGGCGCCGTCGCGGGCGCCGTCCAGCTGGGCCAAGGCTCGGTCACGATCGGCGCCGGCGGTTCGGCCGGCGGTCTCGCCATCGGCCAGGGCGGCGTGGCGACGCTGGACGGCAAGACGGGCGCGGTCAGCGTCAATCAGGGCCAGCTGACCCTCGGCTCGTCCGGCGACGCGACCGCACTAGTCGTGAGCCAGAACGGCCAGGCCCAAATCGACGGCAAGATCACGAACGGGGTGCAGGTCGACCAGGGCGTCGTGAAGATCGGCGCCAGCGGCGCCGTCGGCGGCTTGACGGTCGGCCAGGGCGGCGTGGCCACTCTGGACGGCTCGGTCACCGGTGACGTGGGCGTCACCCAAGGGACCATCGACGTCGGCGGCTCGGTGGCCGGAACCACGACCGTCACCGACGGCCGCCTTAACCTGGCCGCCAGCGGCAACCTGGGTTCGCTGGTCTTGGCTCAGGGCGGCACGCTGACCGGCACGGGCACGGTGCGTGGCCCCGCCACGCTCTCGGGTCTGATCTCGCCGGGCAATTCGCCGGGCGTGCTGACCTTCAAGGCGCCGGTGACCATGACCGCCACTGCCGTTTTGAGGATGGAAATCGACGGCCCGACCGCCGGCGTTGGCGCGGGCCACCACGACGCCCTAGTCGTCCAGGGTGGCAGCTTCACGGCCGCCGGCACGCTGACGCCCGTGCTGCGCGGGATCAGCGGCGACGCGACCAACACCTACACCCCGGACCTGGGCCAGACCTTCGTCATCATCACCGCCGATGGCGGCGTTCAAGGCCGGTTCTCGACGCTGACCCAGCCGAACGCCGGCCTGTCGGCAGGCACACGTCTGGAGGCTCTGTACGACGCCAACCGGATCCGCCTGGTTGTGACGCCGACCAGCTACGTGGCCTATGCCGGCACGCGCAACCAGCTGGAAGTAGCCGCGGCCCTGGACGCTCAGCGTCCGTCCGTCGGAACCGCCTCGCCCCTGTTCGACCAGATCTACGCCCAGACGCGCTCCAGCCTGGCCCGCACGCAGGACGAACTGTCGGGCAAGCTGCACGCCGACCTTCTGGCCGCCGAGCTCACAAGCCGCCGGATCGTCGGCCAAGCTTTGGCGGATCGCCTGGCCGGACGCCGCACTGGCGACCAAGACGTCGCCACAGCGGTTTGGGGCAAGCCGATCGGCGCGTATGCCGAGACCGACAGCGATGGCAACGCCGCCGGCGCGGTCCAGCGTATCGGCGGCCTGATGTTCGGCGCCGACCGCGCCTTCGCCGGCAACGCCTTCGCCGGCGCCAGCGTGGGCTATCTGCGCAACAAGACCGAGTCGAAGTCGGGCCTTGGCCAAGGCGTCGCCGAAAGCTACCAGGCCTCGCTCTACGGCGGCCTGGGGCTGGGCCGCGCGGTCGTCGAGGCTTCGGTCGGCTATGCCTACACCGAGTTCGACACCAGCCGCGAGGTCGTGGTCGGCGCCCTTCGCCAGGTCGCCCAAGGCGATGCGCACGGCCACGACCTGACGGCGGAAGTCGCCGCCAGCCGCCGCTTCGTCATGGGCCCGTCCGCCTGGATCGAACCGCGCGCCGGCGTCAGCGTCGATCGCCTCTCGCGCAAGGGCTTCACGGAGACCGGCGCGGCGATCCTGGGCCTGCGCGTCGACGCGGCGGACATGACCGCGGCTCGCAGCGCCATCGGCGTGCGCTTCGGCGCACGGACGGAGAAAGGCGCCTGGGTCGTCCAGCCGACTGCCAGCCTCGGCTGGGCGCACGACTTTGCCGACATCACCGCGGTCAGCGACAATGTGCTGAACGGCGTGGCCTTCTCGGCGGCCTCCAGCCGTCCCGGCCGCGATGCGCTGCTGGTCGGGCTGGGAAGCGACTTCCGTCTGGGCGACCGGATGAAGGCGGGCTTCCAGATCCAGGACGCCTACCGTCGCCGCGAGAACACCGTCGCGGCCTCGATCGACTTGTCCTGGACCTTCTAGGTCGGTCTGGATCGGCGTCAGCGGCGGCAAGCGAGCCACAAGTCTCTACCGCGATGGAAGCTTGCCCCCGCTGGGCGCGCCGAGGGCGTTTACATGCGGTCCTTGGCCGCATTGGCGTTCTTAGGCGCGCAGCCCGAGAAGTCGGCTTCGCGCGTCAAAAGCGCAAATGGCGTCTATCCGTTGGCGTGACGTCTCGATGGCGCCAATTGCAGACATTGGCCTACCTGCGGGAACGCGACGCACGGAACAAGTGGTCGATGTGACCGTCTAGCCTGAGCGGACGGTGGCGAAGTCGATACTCATCCAGTCCTAGGTTTGGCCGCGCCAAGCATGGCCTTGATCCGGCCATGCGCGACGACGAAACTGGTGTCGTCCCACCACCAAGAGCATCCAATGTCCGGCCAAGCTCAGACCCGGCGAGCCGCGATCGGCGGCGCCGCCGTGTCGATCGCCTCTGCCAGTTCCCTGGCGACCCTCGCCGCGCCCCGCGTCGTCGGCGCGGGATTGGAAACCGGAGCGATCCGGGCCATCGGCGTTGAGACGGCGCAGATCGATTATCAGGGCCGTCGCGCCCTGCGCGCCACGGCGCTGGAAAAGGCCCCGGGGCTTGACAGGCTGGTGATGCTGGATACGCCAGCCTTCGGCGACGGCGTCATCGAGGCGTGGATAAGCGGCGCCCCCAGCCCCACGGCCAGCGCCACGGCGCGAGGCTTCGTCGGCGTCGCCTTCCGGGTGCGCGACGAGGCTAAGCTCGAGGCCATCTATCTGCGTCCGACAAACGGCCGGGCAGACGACCAGTTACGCCGCAATCATGCCGTTCAGTATATCTCGCACCCGGACTATCCTTGGGAGCGGCTGCGCGCAGAAGCCCCAGCCAAGTATGAGACCTATGTCGATCTCGAACCTGGTCGGTGGACGCACGTGCGGATCGTGGTGGCGGGCGCCATGGCCCGGCTACATGTCGACGGCGCCCAGCAGCCGACACTGATCGTTGGCGACCTCAAGCACGGCCCGGACACCAAGGGCGCCGTGGCGCTTTGGGTTGGCCCTGGCACGCTGTCGCATTTCAGCGATGTGCGGGTCACGTCCTAGGGCGTCGTGAGGATGAGCCGCTTTAGCGCGACAGCTGGTAATAGCGGCGACGGTCCGTGAGATGATCCCGGATTGGGTGCGAGCTTTTGTCCGCCCAAGAGGACCAGTGTTTGCGGCACCCGGACGCCCATTAGCGAAGTGAAGGCTCAGACAGGCGACTATGCCACGACGCACACCTTGGACACTAACGGCCGAAATGAGATCTCAGAGTTAGGCACGGCGGCGCTATCAACTGCCGTTGGCATATCTCCAGAAATCGAACGTTCAGTGCGTAGATTAGGAGGATGTGCGAGCGCCATGGACGAATAGCGAGCAAGCGAACCTCAACAGCCCGCCATCGTGATCGGATTTCCAAGTTGGATGAGGGCTAGGCTCGGCCGACAATCAACTCGGCAGCCAGGAAGTCCACGAACGCTCGCACCTTGGGCGTCAGTTGCCGGTTGGTTGGCCAAACCACGCGGAACATGCCGGCGCTCCTGAGGAACGGCTCCAGCACCGGGATCAGCGTCCCGGCCGCCAACTGCGCGCGGACCGAAAACAGGGGCACGCAGGTGACGCCGTGTCCCTGTTCGGCCAGATAGATCAGCGGTTCGAGGGTGCTGGCAGTGACTGCGGTTGACAGACCTCCGCCGACGAAGACGTCGTCGCGCCAGAGCGGCCAGCGTTCCAGCTTACCTGTTGAGGGATAGCGGTGCTGCAAACAGGCATGAGCCATCAGGTCCTCCGGCGAGGTCGGGCGGCCGTAGCGCTCGAAATAGCCGGGCGAGCCCACCACGCGATGCTCGAACGCGCCCAGCGACCTCGTCATCAGTCGGGAGTCCGAGACTTCGCCGGTGCGGACGACCGCGTCAAAGCCCTCTTCGATGACGTCCACGATGCGGTCGGTGAAATCCAGGTCCAGTTCGATCTCGGGATAGGTGCGCATGAACGCCGACAGGGTCGGCATCAGCAGCATGCCCACCAGGGGGAAACTGACGCGCAGGCGGCCGCGCGGCGCTTCCTGCGAGGCCGAGAGTTCACCGGTTAGCGCCTCAATCTCGGCGAAGATCCGCCGGCACCGGTCCAGCAGCAGGCCGCCCTCGGCGGTCAGGGCGACCGAACGGGTGTTGCGGTGGAAGAGGCGCGCGCCGAGCTGGGCTTCGAGGCGCGCAATGGCCTTGCCCACCGCGGAGGGCGAGACGCCAAGCCGGCGGGCCGCGCCGACGAAGCTGCGGGCTTCCGTGACCCTGACGAACACGTTCAGGGCACCCAGGCTGTCCATGCACGTCTCCATTGCGGACTTATGAGTCCGGACTGAGTGAAGCTGTGGCCTGTTTTTCGTCAGTTGTCTCGCGGCCATTGTCCAGGCGCGGCCAGTCGGGCCGTTTCACCGGATCTTCCAAGTCATGACCACTTCGCTTGTTGCCGTCTTCGCCGCCGCGCCCACGCCGACCGTCTTCATCGTCAACGTGATTCATGCCCAGGAAGGGCGACAGGACGAGGCGTTCGCCATCATCCAGGACGTGGTGCGCTTGGCGTCGGGCAAGCCGGGCTTTCTGTGGAGCAACCTGGCCAAGAGCACCGACGGTCTGACGGTCGTGAACATCGAGGCCATCGCCGACGAGGGTAATGTCGGCGAGTTCTTCTCCGACCCGGTCTTCGTCGAGAAGTTCCGCAGGCTGGACGAAGTCTCCACCAGCGAGTTTCACACCTATCGCGTCACGGACCTCATCCTGGCGTCCACCGAGCAGGCGGCGTGAGTGAGGCGACGGCGAAGCGGACCCGGGAGCGCTTGCCGCTCCTTGGCCTATCGGCCCTGGCCACGGCCGGGTTCGTGACCATCCTGACCGAAGCCCTGCCGGCCGGACTGCTGCCTCGCATCGGCGCCGATCTCCAGGTGTCGCAGGCCATGGTCGGCCAGCTGGTGACGGCCTATGCGTTGGGCTCGGTGGTCGCGGCCATTCCGTTGACGGCGGCCACACGGCGCTGGCGGCGGCGTTCGCTGCTGATGCTGGCGGTCGGCGGCTTTCTGGTCGCCAACGCGGTCACGGCGCTATCGCACAGCTATGTCCTGACCCTGGCAGTCCGTTTCGCGGCGGGGGTGTTCGCGGGTCTGGTTTGGGCGTTGCTGGCCGGATACGCCGGCCGCATGGCGCCGGAAGGGCTGCGCGGCCGGGCCATCGCCGTGGCCATGGTTGGCACGCCGCTAGCCCTGGCGATCGGCATCCCGGCCGGAACCCTGCTGGGCGGGATGATCGGCTGGCGTGCAGTGTTCCTGATCCTGAGCGGGTTGAGCCTTCTGCTGGTCGGTTGGATCGCCAGGCGAGTTCCTGATTTCCCCGGGCAGGCGGATACGCGGCGGGGCGACCTGAAGGCCGTTTTCAACCAGCCGGGTCTCAAGACCATCCTGGCCGTCACCCTGGCGTTCGTTCTGGCCCACAATGTCCTCTACACCTACATCGCGTCGCTCCTGCAGCCGGCGGCGCTGTCGGACCGCGTCGATGCGGCGTTGCTGCTGTTCGGCGTGACGGCCTTGAGCGGCATCTGGACGGTCGGGGCGCAGGTCGACCGTCGCCTTGGGACCCTGACCCTGGCGAGCATCGCCTTGTTCGCCGCGGCGGCTCTGGGACTAGCTCTGGTCGGCAATAAAGCCGGGCTGGTGCTGGCGGCCATTGCCGTCTGGGGCGCGGCGTTTGGCGGCGCGGCCACTCTGTTCCAGACCGCATCCGCACGGGTGGCGGGCGAGGCAACCGACGTCGCCCAATCGATGATCGTCACGGTCTGGAACGTCGCGATCGCCGGCGGGGGCGTGATCGGCGCCCTGATCCTTCGGCAGCATGGTCCCGTTGGCTTGTCGTGGAGCGTCATGGCGCTGCTGGCCGTGGCTGCTCTATTGACCAAGCTTGGCAGACAAGCAGGGTTTCGAAACTAGGCGACGCGTAGACGTTCCGTGCGTGGTCTCGCACGGTACGTCTACGCGCGTTTCAAGCGCCGAGGATCGCTCCAGACGTCGACATTCGGCGAGGTCGCGCCATCAGCAGACGTTGGGATCGCTGCATGTAGGCGACATTCAAGCCCGTCCAATTTCTAAGCTTGCGGCGAGTAGGCGCGACCCCCACCGCGCGGCCATCGCGCTCGAACGTCCATACAGGGTGCTGCTCGCCGATTGTAGGCGCTCCTTCTCACGCGGCAAATTGGGCTCTGAACAGCATTTCATATGGCCCCCAGTTGACCCCGCGCTCACGCAGCCAGTCATCGTCATAATAGGTGCAATCGTACCGATCCCCCCCGTCACACAGGATCGACACAATCGAGCCCGTTTCTCCCTGGCTCGCCATCTCTTCGGCTAGTCGGACGATGGCCACCAGGTTCGTGCCGGTGGAGCCGCCTACCCGGCGCCCCAGACGACGAGACAGGGCCCGCATTGCGCCGATGCTAGCCGCGTCGTCGACCGCGATCATCTGGTCGATCACGGAAGGGATGAAGCTGGGTTCGACACGCGGCCGCCCGATCCCCTCGACGCAACTGGCGCTTCCTTCCGGCAGTGACACGAGCGTTGGATCGGCAAAATGGCGGTGGAAGACCGAGTGAACAGGATCGGCGACACAAAGCCGGGTCGCATGCCGCTCATAGGCGATATAGCGGCCGATCGTGGCGGATGTCCCGCCCGTACCGGCGCCGCACACGATCCACGCCGGGATCGGAAACGCCTCCGCCGCCATCTGCGCGAAGATGCTTTGGGCGATGTTGTTGTTGCCTCGCCAGTCGGTCGCGCGTTCGGCGTAGGTGAACTGGTCGAGATAGTGGCCTTTGGTCTCGCGCGCGAGGCGGTGCGCCACGTCATAGATCGTACGCGGGTTATCGACCGCGTGGATCTCCCCACCATGAAAGCGGATTGCGTCGAGCTTGGGCGCAGCCGTGGATGCGGGCACCACCGCAACGAAGCGCAAGCTGAGCATCTGTGCGAAATAGGCCTCGCTGACCGCGGTCGATCCCGACGACGCCTCGATGATGCAGGTGTCTGGCCCGATCCAGCCGTTGCACAGGGCGTAGAGGAACAGCGAACGCGCCAGGCGGTGCTTCAGGCTCCCTGTGGGGTGGCTGCTCTCGTCCTTCAGATAGAGCGTGATCCCGGGATAACGCGGCAAGTCGAGCCGGATGAGGTGGGTGTCAGCGGAGCGGTTGAAGTCCGCCTCTATCCGCCGGATCGCTTCGGCCCGCCAGGCCCGCACCGAAGCCTCATCGCGATCACCGGGCATTCGGGGTCAGCCCGTGCCGCGCCAGCATCGCTGCAGGGTCGGCGTCGCGTCCGCGGAAGGCGCGGAAACTCTCCGCCGCCGGACGACTCGCCCCCCTGGAAAGGACTTCGTCGCGGAACATGCGCGCCACGCGCCGGTCGATCAGCCCAGCCTCGGCGAAGCGCTGGAACCCGTCGGCGGCAAGCACCTCGGCCCAGAGATAACTATAATAGCCCGAGGCGTAACCGCCCGCGAAGATGTGGGTGAAGGCATGCGGGAAGCGATGCCAGGCAGGCGGGCGAACGACCGCCACCTCGTTACGCACCGCCTCGATCACCGCCATCGGGTCGCCGCCCAGCGTCCCCAAGTGCAACAGCAGGTCGAACAGCGCGAATTCGACCTGGCGGACGACGAACATACCCGACAGGAAGTGGCGGGCGGCGAGCAGTTTCTCGAACAGCGCGTCGGGCAGCGGCGCGCCCGTCCGATAATGGCCGGACATGCCGCGCAGTACGTCGCGATCCCAGGCGAAATCCTCCATCAGCTGACTGGGCAGCTCGATAGCATCCCATTCAAAGCCGCTGACGCCGGCGATGCCGGGTCGGTCGACCTGGGTGAACAGGTGATGCAGGCAATGCCCGGTTTCGTGAAGAAAGGTGACGACTTCCTTGTGACTGAGCAGCGCGGGATTGCCATCGGTCTTCGGCGCGAAGTTGCAGACAAGATAGGCGACCGGCACGCGCTGGATGTTCCCATCGTTGAGCCGGGGCCGCGCCTGCGCCATCCAGGCGCCGCCTCGCTTGCCCGCGCGGGCGTGCAGGTCGAGATAGACGCCCGCGAACACCGCGCCCTCCTCGTCCGCCACGTCGTAGTAAAAGGCGTCGGGATGGTAGACGGCGACATCGGGCCGCGCGATCAGGAGGACGCCGAACAGCCGTTCGAGCAGGCGCTCCCATCCGGCGAGGACGCGCTCCACCGGAAAATGGGCGCGGACCGCCTGCTCGTCTACGGAATACAGAGCCTGCCGCATCCGTTCGGCGACATAGGCGACGTCCCAGGGCTGAAGGTCGGCGATGCCGAGATGGCTGGCGGCATAATCGGCCAGCGTCGCCATCTCCCGCTCGGCGGCCGGTTTCGCGCGGGCGGCGAGATCGCGCAAAAAGGTCAGGACCGCGCTCGCATCGCTCGCCATCTTAGTGGCCAGCGACCATGCGACCGGATCGGCAAAGCCGAGCAGCCGCGCGCCCTCGCGTCGCCGCTCAAGAATATCGGCGATCCGTCCGGAATTATCGAACTGGCCAGCGTGCGGCCCCTGGTCGGACGCACGCGTACCCGATGCGGCATAGACGCGCTCGCGCAAGCCGCGGTCTTCGGCGAAGGTCAGGACCGCATTGACGCTCGGCATCTGGAGCGTGACGACCCATCCGTCCAGCCCCTTTGCCTTGGCCGTCTGCGCGAACATCGCCCTGTCGGCGTCCGAAAGCCCCGCAAGGATCGCTTCGTCCTCGACATGCTCGAACCAGGCGTCGGTCGCGTCCAGCACGGCATTACCGAACGCGGTCGAAAGCTGCGACAACTCCACCGAGATGGCCGCGAAGCGGTCGCGGCCCTCGGGCGCGAGCGCGACTCCGGAAAGCTTGAAGTCGCGGATCAGATGCTCGACGGCGGCGCGGTCCGCATCAGGCCGGGCCTCGAAGCCGGCGGTCTTGGTCAGTGCGACCAGCACCTCGTACAGAGCCTGATTCTGCATGACCTGAAGATGGTTCTCGACCAGCCGCGCCTGCCCGGCGGCATAGGCGGCGCGCAGCTCCGGCGTGTCAGCGACGGCTTGCAGATGGGTGACCGCCGACCAAATGCCCGCGATCGCGGTGTCCGCCCGCTCCAGAGGCAACCACGCGTCCGCGAAATCGGTTGGCCGGTTCGCGACGATCCTCGACACGACGGCGCGGTGATCGGCGAGGGCCTGGTCGAGCGCCGGGGCGATCTGGTCGGGCCGGATATCGCCAAAGCGCGGCAAGGCCAGCGTGTCGAGCAGCGGGTTTGTCATTGAGTTTCCCATCTGGGCGTGGTCAGACCAACACGCCGATGTCGGCGCCTTCGGCGGCGATCGCATGCGCGTTGCGCCCGGCCAGATAGCGCTCGGCCTCCAGCGCGGCCATACAGCCCATGCCCGCGGACGTCACTGCCTGGCGAAACAGCTTGTCCTGCACGTCGCCCGCCGCGAAGACGCCCGGCACGCTGGTCGCAGTCGAGCCGGGGGTAACGACGATATAGCCCTCGTCGTCCATATGCAGTTGGCCCTTGAACAAGGCGGTCGCGGGGTCGTGGCCGATCGCGACGAACAGGCCGTGCGCCGCCAGGCGCGACACGTCGCCGTTCCGGGTATCGCGCAGCACAAGGCCGGTCACGCCGCCGCCATCGCCCAGCACCTCGGCGACCTCGGCGTTCCAGACCATCTCGACCTTGGGATTGGCGCGCAGGCGCGCCTGGTTGGTGCGATCGGCGCGCAGGGTGTCGCGGCGATGGATCAGATAGACCTTCTCAGCGAAATTGGTGAGGTACAGCGCCTCTTCGACAGCCGTGTTGCCGCCGCCGACGACCGCGCAGACCTGACCGCGATAAAAGAAGCCATCGCACGTCGCACAGGCCGACACGCCGCGCCCGCGATACTCGGTCTCGCTCTCCAGGCCCAGCCAGCGGGCGGATGCTCCCGTCGCCACAACGATGGTGTCGGCGGTATAGCGAACGCCGCCGTCGCCGACCGCGCGGAACGGCGCGCGGGTCAGGTCGACCTCGACGATCAGGTCGCTGACGACGTCGACGCCAGCCTTGCGCACCTGCTCGCCCATGCGCGCCATCAGGTCGGGACCGAGCACGCTCTCATCGCCCGGCCAGTTCTCCACCTCCGTGGTGATGGTCAACTGCCCGCCCGGCTGTGGTCCCTCGATCAGGGTCGGCGCGAGGGCGGCCCGCGCGGCATAGACGGCTGCGGTATAACCCGCCGGTCCTGAACCGATGATCAGGATCTTGCTGTGCCGCCCGAGCGGCCTGGTCGTCCCCGGCATCGTAGGCTTCATCCTTATTGTGCGGGAACCGGCGCGGCGGCGAGCGGCGCGCGCTCCATAAGCTCGATCGTCTTCCAGCCCATCGACCGATACCGCTCGCTGGACGCCTCCACCCGCTCAAGCCGCAGGCGAAACTGCTGCGCCAGGACGGGATGGTCGGCGTCCAGGATCGCCAGCACCCGGTCGAGCCCAGAAAACTCGGCCTTGTATCCGTCCTTCTCGGCCTGCTCGCGGATATGGAAGACGCGGCTCTCGTCCTGCTCGGTCCAGCCGATCCTGGTCAGGGAGAGATTCAGTTCAAGAGTTCCCAGCCCGCTTAGCGTGTCGCCCAGGACCGTGCGCATGGCGCCTGGCCAAGCCGCCGCCTCGATGACCTGTCCTGCCCGACGATCGAGCGTCCCTTCATCGAGGGCGTCCGTCGCGGCGACGGCGGCCATGCGGGCGGCTTTCCAGGTTTTTCGATCCGGTTCGTCGCCGTCGATGGCGCGCCGATGCAACGCCATGATCGCCCGACGCCCCTCCTCCACATCCGGACGCTGCTCGGTCAGAGCCGCCAGTTCCGGATTGGCCAGCAGGTCCAGCACCAACTGCGAGACGATCCGCGTCAGATCGGCCCCGACCGGCGTCCGCTCAAGCCACGCCTGCGCAAAGCGTCCGGCCTCAGCCTGAGGGCGAAAGCCGTTGACGAACATCGGCAGCGTCTCGGCCAGGGCGATCGGGTATCCGAGTTGCTCGGCGAAGCGCGGCGTATCGTCTGCCTCGACAATGGCGCCGATGACATTGGCCCGTCCCTCTTCCCAGGCTGGGAAATAGACGAAGCTACCCGCCGCGATGTGCCGCCGCAGGCGCTCCAGCGCCTGCGCCTTGACCGCCGGATCGCCATGGAACGCGATACCCGCCATCATTGCGTTCCCACATTGGCGTCGACAAAGGCGTCGAGCCGGCTGCGGGAGATGGTGCCGAAGGTCCGCGCGGTCTCTGCGCCATCCTTGACGATCATCAGCAGCGGGATGCCACGGACGGCGAACCGTTCGGCCAGCTTGGGGTTGGCCTCGATATCGACCTTCACGATCTCCATCTCATCGGCGTATTCCTCGGCCATCTCGTCAAGCGTGGGCGCCAGCGCCTTGCACGGCGCGCACCAGGGGGCCCAGAAGTCGACCAGCACGGGCTTGTCGTTCTGCATCACGATCTCGTCGAAATCCTGCTCGGTCGCGTTACGCATGGCGCCTGTCCTTTCAAAAAAAATTAGGGATCAGCCGGCCTGTCCGCCGACCATCATCCGGTCAATGCGCAGCGTGGGCTGGCCGACGCTGACATGCAGCGACTGCCCCTGCTTGCCGCAGGTCGCCATGCCGCTATCGAGCGCCAGATCGTTGCCAATCATCGAGACATGGCGCAGCGCCTCGTGGCCGACACCGATCAGCGTCGCGCCGCGCACCGGCGCGACCAGTCTGCCTTTCTCGACCAGCCAGGCCTCGATCGTGGTGAAGTTGAAGCGGCCGGTGACGATGTCGACCTGCCCGCCATCGAACTCGGTCGCATAGATCCCGCGATCGATCGAGGCGATGATATCGGCCGGGTCGGCGACGCCGTTCGCCAGAAACGTGTTGGTCATCCGCGGCAGCGGCAGATGCGCATAGGACTGGCGACGGCCGTTGCCGGTCGAGCGCGTGTTCATCAGCCCGGCATTGAGACGATCCTGCATCAGCCCGGTCAGCACGCCGTCTTCGACCAGCACGGTGCGGTCGGGCGCAACGCCTTCGTCATCGACGCCCAGCGAGCCCAGCCGCCCCGCGATGCCGCCGTCGTCAATCACTGTCACCCCGGGCGCGGCGATCCGTTCGCCGACCTTGCCGGCGAAGGCGGATAGATGCTTGCGATGATGGTCGCCCTCGAGACCGTGCCCCACAGCCTCGTGGAACAACACGCCCGGATAGCCGGGCCCCAGCACGACCGGCATCTCGCCGGCGGGCGCCGGGACGGCGTCGAGATTGTTGAGCGCCATGCGCGTCGCGGTCGCGATCATCGCGTCGATCGAAGCCGTATCGAACCCGCTCAGGCCGGCGCGCCGCCCCAGGCCCGCCTGTCCCCGCGCGCGCTGATCGTTATGCTCGGCGACGACCACCATCGACAGGATCGTCATGGGCCGCACGTCGGCTGCCAACAAGCCGTCGATATCGGCGACCAGCACCGTCGTTTCGGTCGCACGGACATTGGCGTCGACCCCAACGATACGCGGGTCCTGCGCGCGCGCCTGTTGGTCGATCGTTTTAAGGATCTCAATCCAGCCCGTGGCGTCCTGAACCACGACAGGATCGACCATGGGATAGAGCTCATGCCCCGCGCCTCGCCGGTTCAGCGCGACGCCCTGAGGGTGTCGTCCCGCCTCTCCCCGACGCTCCAGCGTCCGCACCGCGCGCACGGTGTCGAGCAGCGCGCCCTCTCGGATATCGGCGGAGTGGGCGAAGCTCACCTGGCCGCCATGGGCCGCGCGCGCGCCAACGCCCTGGCGCATGACAAAACCGCCTTGGGTGACGCGACCGCCCTCCAGCCCCCAACGGCGCATGCTGGTCGTCTCGAAATAGAGGTCGGCCAGATCCGCGCCGGCCCCGGCCAGCTCGCCCAGAGCGCGGGTGATCGCCGCTTCGTCGAGTCCGGCCGGCCCGAAGAGCGCCGAGCGTGCGCGGTCGATCGCCAGAGCGCCGCCGTTCATGCCCTGCCTCCCAACTGCATGTCATCGATCAGGATCGAACCCGTGCGGATCGCGCCTAGCCGCTCGACATCCCGGCCGACCGCGCGAACGCCGTGCAGCATTGCAGACATGGTCCCGGCCAGCGTCACATCGGTGACCGCGTGGACCACCTGCCCGTCTTCGACCCACAGGCCCCGCACCGCTTGGCTCCAATTGCCGCTGGCGGGATCGGTCTTACCGCCCTGAAACTGGGTAACGACCAGTCCGGAACCCAGCATCCGCAGCATCTCGCGCCAGTCGCCGCTTTCGGCCGTGCTGGTCAGCCGCAGATTGTAGTGGCCGTCGGCATTTCCGGTGGAAGACATGCCCAGTTTTCGCCCCGTGAAGCTCGAGAGGAATAGTCCCTCGACCACGCCGGCCCGGAGGATGGCGCGCGGCGTCCCCGCGATCCCCTCGCTGTCGAAGCCGCCGCTGGCCAGACCCAATGGCTCGAAGGGGTCTTCGTGAAGATCAAGATGCGCAGCGGCGACGTCGCGCCCGATCGGATCAGGCAGGAAGCTCATCCGCCGATGCTGCGCCGCTCCGGTCAGCGCGCCCGCCAGCTCGCCGACCAGGGTGGCGGCGGTGCGCGGCTCGAACAGCACCGAACAGCGACGACTGCCGACCGAGCGCGCGTCGAGAGCGCTACGGGCGCGGTCGGCGGCAGTGACCGCAAGCTGCTCGGCGGACGACAGGGCGTCTGCCTTCCGTTCCTGCGACTGGCAGAAATCGGAGACGCTGCCGCCTTCATCCTGCGCTAACATCACCGTCCAGCGCCCGTCGTTGGAGCGCATCGCGCTGCGGCAAAAGCCGTCGTTGGTCGCCAGCGCCCAGAGCCCTTCGGTCGCCACCGCTACGGACTCTCCCGCGCGCAACCGGCGGTCCGACGCCGCGATCCCGGCCGCGACCCAGTCCATCGCACGCGCCGCCTCCAGCATCGATTCGGGGCCGCGCGGACTGTCGGCGTAGAGTTGCGGCGCGGGACCCGAAAAAGCCAGGCCGTCCGCGGGTGGAAAATCGGCGTCGGGATCGGGCTGGACATGGCTGGCGATCAGCATCGCCTCCTCGACCACGCGCTCGACCGCCGCCCGGTCGAATCCAGCCGTCGAGGCCGATCCGCGGCGCCCGTCGTGGAAGACCGTCAGGCCCAATCCTTGGCTGCCGCTACGCTCGGCCGTCTCTACCTCACCGTCGCGCACCGCGACCTTGGCGACGGCGTCATGATGGACCGAGGCGCGCGCCCGCGCGCCGCGCTTGGCCGCCAGTTCGACGGCCAGTTGCGCGGCGTCACGCAGATCCCCTTCGGTCTGGGTCAACAACCGGGTCATGGCTTCGCCTCGATCCGCGCCGGGTTGGCGTGACCTTGGCGCAGCTGCAGACGGTGAGTGTGGTAGGAGGCCAGTTTTTCATCGTGCACGACGCTGACGATGGTTGCATCCGGCATCGCGGCCAGCACCGCCTGATAGAAATGCGAGGCATTGTCGGCGTCGAGCGCGCTGGTCGCCTCGTCCAACACGAGCAGGCTGGGTCGCTGGAGCAGGATACGCGCCAACGCCACCCGCTGCTGCTCGCCGGGCGAGAGCTCATCCTGCCACATGCGCGGCTCGTGCATCGCCTCGACGTGCGCTTCCAGCCGGACCGTCTTCAACAGCTCAGCGATGGCCGCGTCGTCATGATCCTCGGGCTTGTCGGGGAAGCAGATCGCGCCTTTCAGCGTGCCGATCGGCAGATAGAGGCGCTGCGGCACCAGCATCGCGGCGCCCCGCCGAGTCATCGCCACCTGTCCGGCGCCATCGGGCCACAGCCCGGCGATGGCGCGCAGCAGCGTCGTCTTGCCAGCGCCCGACGCCCCTTCGATCACCCAGCGCTCGCCGTCGCGGATCGTCCAGTCGGATACCTCCATCAGCGGCTCGCCGTTGGGACGACGCAGCATCAGGCCCGTGGCGCTGATCGCCACGCCGTCGGGCGTGCCGCCGGGCGTGAAGCCGATCCCGCGCGGCCGCTCATAGTCGATCGCGTCGTCCAGCGTCTTCAGGCGATTGATATTGGCGACCTGCCGCGCGATACTTGGATAAGCCTGAACGATATAGGACAGGCTTGCCGCGAATTGGGTGAAGGCGTCGCGCGCGCCCTGGACCTGGCCGAAGGTGATCGCACCGGCGAAGTATTTGGGCACGGTCAGGAACAGCGGCACGACCTGCATGGTGCGCTGATAGATATCCTGCCCTGCGCTAAGCCCCGCATTAGCGAGCATCAGCTGATAGAAGTTGCGGCGAATATTCGCGAAGGCGATCTGCAAACCGTCCTGCTCGACGCCCTGCGCGCCCGAGAAGGCGATCTGCTCGCCGTTCCGCCGCACATGTAGCAACCCGGCACGATAGTCGGCCTCATAGTGCTGTTCGCGCATCTTGCGACGGACGAACGGCTTGCCGATCCAGGTGATGAAGACCGTGCCGAAGACGACATAGGCGATCGAGAACCAGATCAGGTCGCCACCGGGCAGCGCGATGCGATGGCCAAACAGCGGGATCGCCAGCGGCGAGGAGGTTTCCAGCAGGATGGCGGCGAAGGCGGCCGCGCGGACCAGGCTGAACACCATCGAGATCAAGATGCTAAGCGGCGACTGGCCATATTCCAGGCCCATCGAGGTGAAGGCCCGCACGTCCTCGGCGATGCGCTGATCGGGGTTGTCGATCATCCGCAACCGCTCGATCTCGTAGAACCGATCTCGCGCGAACCAGCGGCCGAGATACCAGTCGTTCAGCCATCGCCGCCACCGGATCGACAGTGTCCAGCCGACGATATTGTGCAGGACCTGCGTTCCGATCGCCAATCCCGCGATCATCATGAACATCGCGACCAGAGACAGGAACAGCCCGCCCTGCCGCTGCTCGATCGCATCGTAGAATTCACGCTGCCATGTGTTGGACAGCAGGAAGACATAGGTCGTGCTGACCTCGATCACGCAGTAGCAGACGAGCAGAAACCACGCCCATTTCCAGTCATCCGACACGAAATAGCGGGTGCTCAGCCGCCAGGCGTGCGCCCAATGCCCGCGAGCGGGCTGGGCGGATTTGAGACCCGCCTCGCGGCGGGTCTCCTCGACATCGGCTGGGGACGGCGTCATTGGTCGTGACTACCCAATCAGAACAGGCGCTTGGTGACGGACAAGCGAACGTTGCGCGGCTCGTCCACCGGAACGAAGCTGTTCACGCTCGTGGTGTTGTAGTTGCGGCGATTGAAGATGTTGCGGACGCCCAGATTGACGTCGAAACCCGCGACAGAAAGAAAGCCATTGACATCCACCTGGCGGGCGGGCGGCACGACATACCGTCCCAACACATCGGCATAGGAACTCGAGCGGCCATACAAGCCACCGGAGACGCCGCCACTCACCTTATCGGAAATCCGGGTCCTGTAGACGGAGTACAGGCTGTAGGTGTCCCGGGGTTGGCGCGCGACAGTCGATTGAGACGACGTTACCGTCAACAGCTTGTAGTTGGTGTGCGTCAGCGATCCCAAGACCGTCCAGCCCGGCAGCAGCTGCCCCGCGATGTTGAGATCTATGCCGCGTCCCCGCTGACCAGGGCCGGGGTCCAACTGTTGGTCGACGGGACTGCGAACGATCGTATTGTCCTGCTCGATATCGAAATAGGACGCGTTGACCGTCACCCGCTTGTCGAGCAGGTCGAGCTTGATACCCGCTTCCTTGTTGCTCGTCTTGATATTGGGCAGGATCACGCCGCCGCGCCCGACGGTGAAGTTGGCCTGTTCTCCCCTTGAATAGTTGCCGAAGACGGACAGCCAATTCGTCGCGTCGAAGATGATGCCCGCATTGGGGGTGACGCCGTTCTTGCGCTGCGGCGTTGCCGCCGGAGCGCCGGGGAAAAAGAACTCCGCGCTCGTCTCAAACCAGTTCTTGCGCACGCCGCCGAGCAGCTTGAGCTTCCCGACCTCGAACAGGGCCTGGCCATAGACGCCCTGCTGGTTGCCATCGCTGCGGACGAGCGGATCGCCCAGCGGGCTGAAGGGCAAGGTCGCCACCGGCGCCGTCAGGACCGGAGGATTGAGGACCCGGTTGAATTCGCCGCTGCGCTGCGTGGTGTCGCCTCGGCTGTAATTATAGCCGACGTTGAACCGCGCCTTCAGGAAGTCACCCAGATGCGTCTTCACGCGGACGAAGCCGTCGATTGCGTCGGACGTGCCCTGCTGCTGTGAGCCGGTGAACTCGAACGAAGGGATTCCGGCGCGGGTGACGCCGAGCCCGCCAGCCTGCAGCAACAGGGTGTTGCGGTCATGCATGCCGCGAACGACCAAATCGATGCCCGGCGTGATCTGGCGCGTCGCATCGAAATAGAAGCGATCGGTATCGAAGCGGATGCGCTGATCGGGCGAGTAGATCGGGACCGACGGATCGCGCTCGACGATCTGGCGCGTCGTGGTGTCGAACAGCGTGTACGCGCCGATCCCCTGGCGGGACTGCGACAGGCTGGCGCCCAGGATGATGTCGGTCCGCGCGTCCTTGTAGCGTAGCGTCGGAGCGAAGAGATAATCCTTGTTACCGGGGTATCCGCCGTAATTGTGATCCATCGTCTGCGCGCTGGCGATGACACGGCCCGACAGCTTCTTGTTCGCGCTGAGCGCGGTGTTCGCGTCGATCACGCCGCGTAGCAGCCCCCAGGACCCGGTATCGAAGCTGACCGCCAGCCGCGGTTCGGCGCTGGGCTTCTTGGTCACGACGTTGACGTTGCCGCCCAGATTGTCGAACCCGGACAGCAGCGCGTCGGGGCCCTTCAGAACCTCGACCCGTTCGATATTGGCGATCGGCTGGTTCGCTCCCGAACTGACGCCATACTGCGATCCGGTCGACAGGCCGTTGACTAGGCCCGAGGCGTTGAAGCCCCGCACCGTGTACGAAGCGCCGCTGTTGGGATTGTTCAACTGCGCCGACACGCCGCCCGCATTGCGCAGCACGTCGGTGATGTTGAGGGCCTGCTGCTCCTCGATCGTCTTGGCGGTGATGACCTGGGTGTTGCGGGGCTGATTGCGCAGGCCCAGGCCGTTGCGATCGGAGGTGCTCGACTGGCGGACCAGCGTGCTGGTTTCGGCCTCGTCGCGACGTGCTATCACGACAATCTCTTTGAGGACGATCGGGTCTATAACAACGAGTAGGCCTGACTTCGCGCCCGGAAGGACAGCCAGGCTGCTGCCCTTGATCGCCGCCTCGACCGCCCGCTGGGCGCCCGTGGCCCCGCGCACCGGCCGGGCAGTCACCCCCTTACGGCGTCGGGGTCGAAAGTGATCGTCTCGCCCGTTCGCGCGGCGATCGTCTGAAGCGCCGCAGCCATCGGCATGGCGGGCAGGTCGATAACGTTGGCCTGCGCGCTCTGCGCCGAAGCCGGCGACGGCGTCACGGCGCTCACCAGCGCCAGAACGCCAAGGCTTGCGGCGCTTAACAGGCATCGAGTCTTGACCGTCATATGCATCGTGCAATCCCCCTTATTCTGGGCCAAGCGCCACCCCCGCACGGGCACGATCGCCCGTCCGCAAACCACAGACCCTGTGAAAAAATGGACTCGCCTCACGGCGTAAAAGCAGTCGCTTCCAACTCGGCGGCGACCGCGGCCGTCCTCCTGCTCGACGGCGTTTCCAGTCTTGATGCCCCCAAGCACCAGCAGGATTATCCGCCGAAGGAAACGCTATGTGTACGTTCCGTGACTGGCAAATTCGAAGTGTTCATGGCCCCATAAACCGCATGGATACCGCAGCGAGTCCGGGCGGATTGCAAAGCCCGTGCAAAGATTGAAGTGTCGACTGACGGGTCCGCCGGCGTCAGAAGCGAGCTACGCCCGTAGGGAGGCTTCCTGGGAAACAGCGGGCCGGTGAATTCGCCAAGGGGGTAGGCACGGGATGGACGCCAAGAAATCTGAAGCGCAACCGCGCATGCCACCCCCAGACGCCGCGCACCTGCGCAAACTCAATTTGAATCTTCTCTACCCGTTGGATGCGATCCTGCGCGCGCGGTCCCTGACCGAAGCCGGCCGGGAGGTCCGACTAAGTCAGCCGGCGATGAGCCACGCCCTGCGCCGCCTACGCGAGCATTTCGCCGACGATCTCGTGGTCCATCTCGGAGCCGAGCAGCAGCTCACGCCCCTCGGCCTGGCCTTGCGCCCCGAAGTGCAGCGCGTGATGCGCGAGGTGGAGGCCGCCTTTAATTTCTCGTTGGCCTTCGATCCAATGACCACCACCGGCGCGATCAATGTCGCCACATCCGAGGCCATAGAGCAGATGTTGCTTGGGGAGGTGCTGCGCAATCTTTCCACGACCGCCCCCGGATTGACCGTAAGCATTTTGCCGCTCGATATCGCACGTCCGCAACGCGCGCTTGATGACGGAGCCGATTTGCTGCTGCTCCCTGGCGAGTGCGCCCTCGACCGTCTCGAGACATTGCCGATCCTGAACGACCAGACCTCCTGCATGATCTGGATTGGGCATCCCACGCTGCGGGACTGCCATGACCTGACCGAAGAGCAGTATCGCGCAGCTCGGCACGTCGTGGCCCGCGGCGAGCTCACTGAAAGCTTTCCGCTGGACGCGGATGGCGCTGAAATGCTGCGTGCGCGCCGTATCGGAATTCAGACCAGCTCGCAGGCTACCTTGCCCGCTATCGTGATCGGCAGCGATCTGGTGGCGACCGGCAGCATGTGGCTGTTTCAATACTATGCATCGATGATGCCGCTAAAAGTCGTCACCGCACCCTTCGCCAGGCGTCAAAACCCAATTGTCGCGCAGTGGCCGAAACATCGTCGAGATCCGATGCTGGCATGGTTCATCGACCAAATTAGGGAGAGGCGTCGAGAATATCCCCGCGCCCTTTAGTGACGCCACCTCTTTGAAGCGGGAAGGGCAATCAAATTCGGGATGCTGCACGGATCGGCGAAACGCCGCGAATTGGTCGCCTCAATCCAAAGGCGAGGTCGCGCCATAAGCATGCGTAATCGGGCAGGCCCCAACGGGTCGAGCTCCCAGTAAGGTCTCGGTTTCAGCCGAGACGAAGGGAGACGACGATGTTCTACGCTGCGTTGGATGTGTCGCTGCGGTCGGTGGCGATCTGCATCATCGATCAGGACGGCAAGGTGCGCCTCGAGCGGTCCGTGCCCTCCGAGATCCCAGACCTGGTCCGCTGTCTGCGCGCGTTCGGCGAGCCGATCTACCAGGTCGGACTGGAAGCCGGCACGCTGACCCAGCACCTGACCTACGGCCTGACGGAAGCCGGCTCCGATGTGGTGTGCATGGAGGCGCGCCAGGTGAACGCGGCGCTGTCGGCGATGCGCAACAAGACCGACAAGCACGACGCCCGCGGCATCGCTCAGATCCTGCGGTCTGGCTGGTACAGCCGGGTCCACGTGAAGAGCGTCGAGAGCCACCACCTTCGCGCCCTGATCTCTTGCCGGAAGGTGATGCAGCGCAAGTGCATCGACCTGGAGAACGAGATCCGCGGGCTTCTGAAGATCTTCGGCGTGAACCCTGCTCGAAGGCATGGGAACAGCCGGGCACGTCGGTCAACAGGGAGGCCAGAAGGCCTCCCTGTTGACCGACGTGCCCAGCTTCAGATCCTGGGCGCAGGCCCTTGCAAGCACCCGCTTCGTGAGCGCGTCCAGTTCCGGTGTCAGGACAGGATCAAGCGCTTCGGCCACGGCCGTCAGTTCGGCTGCTTGCCGCCCAGTTCGGTCATCAGTTCGTCCTTGCGGGCCTTCAGACGCTCGCCCATAGCCTCGAGGTCCTCGTCGCCCTTCTTGGCCTGGGCGAAGATACCGCCGGGCTGTTCTTCTTCCTTGACGTGGTGCTTGATGTACTCGCCCAGCACCTTGACCTTGGCGTCATAATATTCGTCGCTCGGCTTCATCGCCTCGATTTCGGCGATCAGCTTCTTGGCGCCGTCGTGCTCAACATAGGCCTCGTCGAGCATATCGTCTTCGACCTCGCCGCGTTCCTCCGGATAGAAGATCTCCTCCTCGATCTGGGTATGGACCTTCAGGGCCAGCGCGATCTTGTTGAACAACGCCAGCTTCTCGCTCTCGTCCTCAAGCTGCTCGTACTCGTCGAACCAGCCTTCGACCTCGCGGTGATCCTTCTTAAGAAGGGTGATGGCCAGCGGGTCTCGGCGGCCGGTGCGGCGGGTGCGGCGGGTCTTGCTGGAAGCGGCTTTGGTTTTGGCGGCGGCGACCATCGACATCTCCTCAAGGGTTTAATGCTCGCCGAAAAATTCCTCTCGGGACGTGCCGTTCCCCAAGCCAAGCTAGCTGAGAGTCGCTCTTACAAAGACGCCGCGCCGGACGCGCTTAGGTCACGCCCAGCGCCATGCCTACCAGCATCGCGCCGGCGGCGATCGCCATCACCGCCGTCGCCGCCCAGCCGAAAAGCTTCAACCAGGGCCCGGCGATGAACCGGCCCATCCGGTCGCGCCGCGAAACCACCAGCATCATCACCACCATCATGGGCACGGCGATAACGCCATTGATCACAGCGCTCCAGAACAGGGCCTTGATCGGATCGATCTTGGCCAGGTCGATGCCAATGCCCAGCAGCGTGGCGGCCCCGATCACGGCGTAGAAGCCGACCGCCTCCCAGGGCTTGTTGTCCAGGCCGCATGTCCAGCCGCGGGTCTCGCCCACCGCATAGGCCGCCGAGCCCGCCAAGACTGGGATCGACAGCAGCCCGGTGCCAACGATGCCCAAAGCAAACAACAGGAAGGCGAAATGACCGGCGGCGGGCTCAAGCGCCTTGGCGGCGTCCGCGGCGGTGGCGATCTCGGTGTGTCCCTGGGCGTGAAGAGTGGCGGCGGTGGCGATCATGATGGCCAGGGCGATCAGGTTGGAGACCGCCATCCCGACGAAGGTGTCGAGCTTGATGCGCCGCAGCTCGCGCTTGGCCTGCTCGGGCGCGGCCTTGAGCGCGCGGGCGCCGTCCTTGTGATCGACTTCCTTGACCTCCTGGGCCGCCTGCCAGAAGAAGAGATAGGGGCTGATCGTGGTGCCGAAGATGGCCACGACCGTGGTCAGGGCCTCCTTGGAGCGGAAGACCGCCGGGTCGGGCCAGACCAGGCCGCGTCCCGCCGCCGCCCAGTCGAGCTTAACCACCAGCAGCACGGCGACGTACGCGAAGAGCACCAGGGTCAGCCACTTCAGGATCCGGACATACCGCTTGTAGGGGATGAACATCTGCAAGAGCAGCGACAACACCGCGAACCCCGCCGTGAACCAATGCGCCCCGCCCCCGGCCAGCAGCTGCGAGGCCGCGCCCATCGCCGCCAGGTCCGCGCCGATATTGATGGTATTGACGATGAAGAGCAGCGCCACCAAGGCCGTCACCGCCGGCTTGGCGATCACCGCGCCCATGTTGCGCGCCAGGCCGCAGCCGGTGACCCGCCCGATCTCGCCGCTGATCAGCTGGATGGCCGTCATCAGCGGATAGGTCAGCAGCATGGTCCACAGGAGACCATAGCCGAACCGCGCGCCCGTTTGAGAATAGGTGGCGATGCCGGAGGGATCGTCGTCCGCCGCGCCGGCGACTAGGCCAGGCCCCAGCTGTTCGAACAAGGCGATGGATCGGATCTTGCGGCCAAGCGACATGAGGCAGCCTTCAGCGAGGTCTTGAACGGCGGGCGGCAGGATCAGTCCGCGCCGTTGCCAGGATCGTCGGCCGAAGGATCGGTGGTCGCGTCCGTCTTGCGGTTTGGATCGAGCGCGGGCGGCGGCGGCGCTTCGAGGCCCGCGTCGTTATCGGGCGCCTGTGATGGCGTGGCGTTGTCGGACCCGCCCATCAGGCTTTCCCCGAACCCGGCTCGGCCATCTTGCGATGCTGCCCGGCCAGCACGCTCTGCGGCGTCACCGCCGCCATCGCCGCCTGCAGCTTGTTCTTGAAGCCGGCGACGACATCGCCCTCGCCCTTCTGCATCGCCCGGTACCCCGTGAGAGCGACATCGGCCGGATCGGCCTTCTTCGGATCAGAGCCGACCTTGGTGTCGAGCATGTCGGCGCGTTCGAAGAACTCGGTATCGGTCGGGCCCGGCATCAGGCAGCTGACGGTGACGTTGGTGTCCTTCAGCTCGTTGCGCAGCGCCCAGGCGAAGCTGTCGAGGAACGCCTTGGTGCCGTTGTAGACCGCCTGGAACGAGCCAGGCATCAGGCCGGCAATGGAGCCGGTGATCAGGATCCTGCCACGGTCGCGCTCGCGCATGTCGCGGGCAACCTGCTGGATCAGATAGACCGTGCCGGTGATGTTGGTGTCGATGACGAACCGCGCCTCGTCCCAATCCTGGTCTAGGAAGCCATGACCCAGGCCGCGGCCGGCGTTAGCCATCAGGGCGTCGACCTGACGGTCCCCGATCAGGGCCAGCAATTGATCGACGCCGTCGGTGGTCGACAGGTCGACCTGCAGCCCGTCGACCTTTCCGCCGTGCTGTTCCAAGGCGTCCTTGGCCTCGACGATGGATGGCTCGTCCGCCGCGATGACCAGGTCATAGCCGTCCTCGGCGGCCAGCCGGGCCAGTTCATGACCGATGCCGGACGAAGCGCCGGTCACCACGGCTAGGGGGCGAAGATCCTCGATCATCATGCGGCTTCCTTCTGCCAGTCGGGCTTGAGGACGACCTTGGTCACCTCGTTCTGGTTTTCCTTGAACATCTTGTAGCCGTCCGGCGCGCTCTCCAGCGGCAGGCGGTGGCTGATCAGGAAGGTGGTGTCGATGACGCCTTCGCCGATCAGGTCGAGCAGCGGGCGCAGGTACTTGTGGACGTGGGTCTGGCCCGTGCGGATCTGCAGGCCCTTCTCCATCAGCGCGCCGATCGGGATCTTGTCGCCCATGCCGCCATAGACGCCGGGGATCGAAACGCGGCCGCCGGTGCGGCAGGCCATCAGCACCTCGCGCAGGACGTGGGCGCGGTCGGTGCCAAGACGGGTGGCGACCTTGACCGCGTCGACGACGTTGTCGAACGAGAAGCCGTGGCTCTCCATGCCGACCGCGTCGATGCACGCGTCGGGCCCGATGCCGCCGGTCATGGCCATCAGGGCCTCACGGACCTTGACGTCGTGGTAGTTGATCACCTGCGCGCCCATCGACGCGGCCAGGTCCAGGCGGTGGGGATGATGGTCGATGGCGATCACCTTGTGTGCGCCCTGGATCAGGGCGCTCTGGATGGCGAAGAGCCCGACCGGGCCGCAGCCCCAGACCGCCACGGTGTCGCCCGGCTCGATTTGGCAGTTCTCGGCCGCCATCCAGCCGGTCGGCAGGATGTCGGACAGGAACAGCACCTTGTCGTCCTCAAGCCCGTCGGGAATGACGATCGGTCCGACGTCGCTATAGGGCACGCGCACATACTCGGCCTGGCCGCCGGCATAGCCGCCGGTCATGTGGGAATAGCCAAAGAGGCCGGTCATCGCCGTGCCGTAGGCGATCTCGCCCAGGTCCTGGGTCTCGGCCGGATTGGAGTTCTCGCAGCCGGAGAACTGCTGTTTCTCGCAATGGAAGCACTTGCCGCAGGCGATCACGAAGGGGACCACGACGCGCTGGCCCTTCTGCAGGGTCGAGCTCGGGCCGGTCTCGACGACCTCGCCCATGAACTCGTGGCCCAGGATGTCGCCCTTTTCCATCGAGGGGATCATGCTGTCGTAGAGGTGCAGGTCCGAGCCGCAGATGGCCGTCGAGGTGATCTTGATGATGGCGTCGCGGGGGTTGACGATCTTGGGATCGGGCACGGTGTCCATGCGAACGTCGTGTTTGCCGTGCCAGGTCAGGGCGCGCATGGGCGTCTCCTAGAAATAGGGTGAGGAATCAGCCTTGCGGCGCGGCGTCTTGGAACTTGGCGGTGGAGATCTCGCCGGTTTCCATCAGTTGCTTGAAGCGGCGTAGTTCGCGGCGGGCCTGGATCTTCGGCTCCTTCTGAAAGAGCTTGGCGATCAGCTTGCCCAGATCACCGCCAGGCGGCTCATAGGCGATGGTGGCGGTGACCTCCGTCCCGCGACCGGGCGGGGCATCCTTGAACGCGATCCGGCCGGCGTTCCTGATGTCGGCGCCCTCCACCGACTCCCAGGCCAGGACCTCGTTCTCGACCTCCTCGGTTAGCACGCTGTCCCATTCGACCGTCTTGCCGGCCGGCGCCTTGACCACCCAGTGCGAGCGGCGATCGTCGCCGGGCGTGACGCTTTCGACATTCTCCATGAAGAGCGCCAGATTGCGAAAATCGCGCCAGAACGCGTAGAGCTCCGCACGGGGACGATTGATGGTCACGGTGCGGCCGACCAGGGCCGCGTTGCTCCAGCCGAACTCGTCAGCGACCTCGTGGGCGATGTCGCGCTGGTGCACGGCGGCGGTCAGCGGCGCGTCGCTTTCCCGCGCCTGTGCGATGGTGTCTTGGGACATTTGGAACACTCCTCCTGCCCGCCTTCAACCACCCTTCCGGCATCTTGTTCCTACAGCAAAGTCAGAGACTTAAGTCCGACCCCACTGTCGGCTCGCCGACATCGCCCCGTCACTCATGTCCGGTCACAACGTCGGTACTGCCGTGGCCGTGAGGCTTGGAATGACCGCTCGCCCTCAGGTATCGCCGATCGATCTCGGCGATGATGTCCTCGGCTCTGTCTCCCGCCTGGAGACGGATGAGAGCGTCGAGCTTGGCTTCGGTGCGGTCGTCGTTCTCCTTGGACGACGGCGAGCCGACATAGAGGAAATAGGCCAGGCCCACGACCTGCCAGATCAATTGCAGGAACTCCGACTGCCAGTTCTCGAAAGTGTCGCGCCCCATCTCCACCAGGTAGGGCCCGAGCTGCGGCGCTTGGTGCAGGCTCTGCTGTTCGTCGACGAAGGCCCACCAGCCGAAGGCCCAGTGGCCGACGATGGAGACAAAGAAGAACAGCCCGGTCAACCAGGCATAGGCATAGCGCTTCATCATGAAGTTTCCTCTAGATCGCTGAGGGTCGCCGGCTCGCCGTGCCGCGCCTCCAGGCGCATGGGCCGACCGCGCACCCAGAGCCGGTCGATCTCGATCGCCGTCCAGCCCGACGGCAGGACCACCGGGGCCTTGAACCAGGTCTCCGGTTCGCCCTCGCCGGGCTCCAGGCGCGGGAAGCCCAGCACCAGGCTCGACAGGAAGCCGCCCATATTGGCGAAGAACGGACCGGCGCGGGGCTGCTCCGGGAACCGGTCGGGACGGTATTCGAGGATCTGGGCGAAGCGGCCGCTCTCGAACTTGGCGTAACCCTCGTCCAGCAGCTTCAGCGCCAGGGCCCGGTCGCCGGTCCGCGCCGCCCAGGCGCCGTACAGGGCCGACAGCATCGGGCTGCCGACATAGGTGTCGGCCAGGTCGAGATAGAACCGCAGGGTCGCCTGCTCATCCTCGGGATCGAGGCCATAGCCGAACGGCCACACGCCCATCAGGGAATCCGGCGTGCCGCCCTTCTCCTCGGCCTTGCGGTAGCCGTCGTGCGACACGACCACCCGGTCGCGGCGAGGCAGGACCATGCCGTCGGCGACGGCCCGCCAGCGCGGATCGACCGACCGGCCCAGGCGCTCGCCCACCCGGATCGCGTCGTTCAGCACCACCACGGCGGCCATGTTGGTGAAGGCGGCGTTGTCCACCGGCTGTTCGCGCTCGGCGACGCCCATGGAGGCCCGGATCTCGTAGCCCTCGGCGGTCTTGTGGACGCGCGAGACGATCCATTCGGCGACGCCGGCCAGAACCGGCCAGGCTTTCTCGCGCCGGAACTCGCCCTCGCCGGTGGCGTCGGCGAACAGGGCGAAGGCCCGGGCCACGTCCAGCGAGACGTGGTCCTCGTGCCAGCACGCCGTGCCCGGCAGGGGCGCGGCTTCCTCCCCCTTCGACGGCGAGCTCTCCCACGGGAACTGCGCGCCCTGGCGACCCATCAATTGAGCGTTGGTCCGGGCGGCCTGGAGGTTGCGGAAGCGGTAGTTCAGCAGGGCGTGGGCCGCTGCGGGCTGCAGCAGGGTCAGGACCGGGGTGGCGAAGGCCTCGATGTCCCACATCACGTGGCCGTAATAGTAGTGATAGTCGTGCCAGGTGGCCAAACCGAAGATCGAGGTCGAGGCGCACGACGAGGCGTGGACCGAGGTGTTCAGGTAGAAGAACGCCGCGTCGGCCAGGGCCTGCCAGCGCTCGTCCGCCCCAACCAGCCGCACCCGTCCCTTCCAGAGCTCGTCCCAGGCCGCGCGGTTCTCGGCGCGGACGGCATCGAAGCCGTCGTGGCGCGCCTTGGCGGCCATTCGTCCCGCGTGCTCGTCGGGACGGCCGTGCATGGCGCTGGGCGCCAGGCTGGTGATCTGGCGCAGGCGATAACGGGTCCGCGCGCTGGCGCGGAAGGCGTAGGTGGTGATCAGGCCCTGGCCGTCCAGGGCCGGACGCGCTGGCTCCGCATCCGCCGCCGCGCCGCCGGTGATCTCAGTGACATAGGCCAGACCCAGACGGTCCAGTCCGCCGGCCGACTCCCACAGCAGGGCGCCGTCGACGTCGGCCTTGCCCTCGCCGGGCGTGCCGCGCAGGAACCGCAGCGCCCGGCCCAGGACGCCGGTGGTCTCGACGCCCGCGCGGACCTGCAGGTCGCAGGCGCCGTCCGCCTCGAGCGTGGTCTCCTGGCAGACCAGGGTCGGATCCTCGCGGCTGGCGAAGGTCAGCACCGTGCAGACCAGGCGACGCTCGCCGGCCTGGAAGACGAACCGGCTGGTCAGCTCGCCCGTGGCGAAATCATAGGCCTGCTCCAGATCGCCGACCTGATGCGGCAGGTCCGACAGCCAGGCCCCGTCGACGGCGATGTCGCCGGCCAGCGGATAGGGTGCGGGCGTCGCCCCCTCGATCCGCCGCTCCGGATCCTCGCCGGCATAGCCGCTGACGATGGTCATGCCCGCCTGCAGCGGCTGGCAGCGCACGCGCAGGCCGATCAGGCCGTTGCTGACATAGGCGGGCAGTTCACGGCCGCCGTCGCCCGAGAAGGGCGGCGGGCTGATGGGGACGATTGCGTCTTTTCTTGCCACGTCTTCCCTCCAGGTTGGCTTTCCGTCTGCTCAACTCCGTTCCGATGCGATGGTTCGCGAACCCGTCCGCCCAGCGCGCGTTTGCCGTTCCAACCCTCAAAGGATGGACGCCATGGGACAGCTTGAAGGCCGGATCGCGATCGTCACCGGTTCGGATTGCGGGATCGGGCAAGGCATCGCCGAGGAGCTGGCGCGCGAACGCGCCGATGTCGCCATCACCTACCTGCACGACGAGGCCAGCGCCGACGAGACGCGCCATAGGGTCGAGGCCTGCGGCCGCCGGGCCTTCGTAACCCGGCTGGACCAGGCCGACGAGGCCTCGGTGACTGCGCTCTTCGACGGCGTGGCCGAAGCGCTGGGCGCGCCCGACATCGACGGCGGGCTGGAGACCAACTGGGGCCAGGACGGTTAGGGCGCCATGTCAAAGGCTAAGGCGCGCACAGGCTGCTCGGGCTGGACCTATGACGACTGGCGCGGCCCCTTCTACCCGCAGGGCGTGCGCCTGAAGGACCGGCTGGGCTATTACGCCTCGGTCTTCGACACGACCGAGATCAACGGCAGCTTCTATCGCCTGCCGACCGACAAGGCGGTGCGGGCCTGGGCCGATCAGGCCCCTGAGGGCTTCCTGTTTTCCTGGAAGGTCTCGCGCTACGTCACCCACAACAAGAAGCTCAAGGATTGCCGCGACAGCGTCGAGTTGGTGTTCGGCCGCATGGCCCCGCTGGGCGACAAATACGGTCCGGCCCTGGTCCAGCTGCCGCCGATGCTTCATCGCGACGATGAGCGGCTCAAGCGGTTCCTGTCTTGGATCCCCAAGGGCCGCCGGGTCACGGTGGAATTTCGCCACGCCAGCTGGTACGAGCCCGCGGTGCTCGACATCCTGCGTGACCGGGGCGCCGCGTTCTGCGTCTCGGACCATCACGACGCGCCCTCGCCCTGGGAGGTCACCGCCGATTTCGCCTATGTGCGCGGCCATGGGCCAGGCGGGCACTATCATGGGCGTTATTCGTCGGCCGAGCTTGATGACTGGGCCGCCTGGATCGAGGCGCGGCGCAAGGCCGGCGTCGAGGTCTTCAGCTATTTCGACAATGACGTGAAGAGCGCCGCGCCGAAGGACGCCAGGCTGCTGATCGATCGCCTGAAGCCTTAGGCGGATGAAGTCGCGAACCGGCCCGCGCCACACGCGTTGCCTGGGCATGCAGGTTCTCGACATCGACCACGCCGCGATCAGGACCGCCCGCCTGGCGGAGACCCAGGCCTTCTTCACGGATGTGCTTGGGCTGCGGCTGGGGCCACGCCCGGCCTTCGCATTCGACGGCGCCTGGCTCTACGCCGGCGACAAGGACGTGGTGCATCTGGTCGAGACCGAGCACGACAAGCTTCCCTCCCCGATCTCGTCGATCAATCACTTCGCCCTGCGGGTCGCCGACTTCGACGCAGCCGTGGCGCACCTTGAAAAGCAGGGCGTGCCGTTCAAGACCGATGTGACGCCCGGTGGGGAGCTGCGCCAGATTTACGTGACCGATCCAAACGGCGTGCGGGTCGAGCTCAACGCGCCGGGTCCGGCCTGATGCGCATCGCCACCTTTAACGTCAACGGGATCACCGCTCGCTTACCGGCCCTGCTGGCCTGGCTCGACCAGACCAAACCCGACATCGCCTGCCTGCAGGAGCTGAAGGCGCCGCAGGAGCGGTTTCCCAAGGCGGCGCTGGAAGACGCGGGCTACGGCGCGATCTGGCATGGCCAAAGCGCCTGGAACGGCGTGGCGATCCTCCAGCGCGGCGGCCAGCCGGTCGAGCGCCGTCGCGGCCTGCCCGGCGATCCGGCCGATCTGCACAGCCGCTACATCGAAGCGCAGATCGGCGACCTGGTGATCGGCGGTCTCTACCTGCCCAACGGCAACCCCGCGCCGGGCCCCAAATACGATTACAAGCTCAGCTGGCTGAAACGCTTCGAGGGCCACGCCTGCGACTTGATGGCGGAAAAGCGCCCCGTGGTCCTGGCCGGCGACTACAACATCATCCCCACGGATCTGGACGTCTACGTCCCCGACCGCTGGCGCGACGACGCCCTCTTCCGACCCGAGGTGCGCGCCGCCTACGAGCGCTTGCTGGGCCAAGGCTGGATCGATGCTTTGCGGACGATGCACCCCGGCGAGACGATCTACACGTTCTGGGACTATCTGCGCCGGCGCTTCGAGCGCAACGCGGGCCTGCGCATCGACCACTTGCTGCTAAGCCCGGACCTGGCTCCGCGCCTGAAGGCGGCCGACGTCGACCGTTTCGCCAGGGCCGGCGAGCGGCCCAGCGACCACGCTCCGACATGGGTCGAACTGGAGGACCGATGATGAGCGACCTGACGCGCCTGGATCATCGCCTCGATCTGACGGCGCTCACTTGCCGCGCCGTGATCGAGACGCCGAAGGGACGGGGCGGCAAGCTGGCTTACGACCCGGTTTCCGGCGCCTTCGAGCTCAAGCGGATGCTGCCCGACGGGATGAGCTTTCCGCTCGACTTCGGGTTCGTGCCCGGCACGCGGGGACAGGACGGCGATCCGCTCGACATCCTGGTCCTGGGCGATGAGCCCTCGCCCGTCGGAACGCAGCTCGCCCGTCTGATCGGCGTGATCGAGGCCGAGCAGACCGAGGATGGAAAGACCGTTCGCAACGACCGCATCCTGGCCGTCGCCATCGTCTCGCACCTCTTCGCCAAGGTCGAGACCGTCGGCGACCTCGATGCGGATTTCGTCAAGAACCTGACGGCGTTCGGGGAGAACTACGACGCCCTGCGCGGCGTGCGGTTCAAGGTCCTCGCCGTTCGCGACGGCCAGGCCGCCGCGCGGCTGATCGGCGGGTAGAACCATTCATCGACCATCGGCATTCGACGCCCATGGAAACCTTCCGCACCCTGATCGGTCCGGACACCGGCGAGGCCACCGCCCTCCAGCTTTGCGCGCGAGCGGTGATCCTGTTCGTCTTCGGCGTGGTTTGCATCCGCATACCCGGTCGGCGGACCTTTTCCCAGATCACCCCGCTCGACATCGTCGTGGCCTTGATCGTCGGGTCGAACATCAGCCGGGCCATGACCGGCAAGGCGCCGTTCTTCGGGGGCCTGGCCGCGACCCTGGTCGTGATCGTCCTGCACCGGCTCCTGGCCATGGCGACCTTGCATTGGAGCCCCTGACGCGGTTGCTGAAAAGCGCGCCGGCGATCCTGGTGCGCGACGGGGTCGTTGACGAGGCGGCCCTGCGCCGGCACGCGATCAGCCAGGCCGACCTGGCCGAGGGCCTGCGCATGGAACAGATCGAGCGCATCGAGGAGGTGCGCCTGGCCACGCTGGAGGCCGGCGGCAAGATCAGCGTCGTGCCGTCCAGATCCCGCCTAGCAGCCACATCTGGCTCGTAATGACCTCGCTTCGAGCGGGTCCAGCGGGTCGGTTGCGTCGGCTTTCTGACAGAACCACAGGCTTGCAATCGCGTTCTGACCAAAATGGTCAGGGACGCGCGCCGTCGCCCCGCCTTCAGTCAGGGAGTTGCGCCATGCCGCGAGGAGACAAGTCCAGCTACACCGACAAGCAGGAACGCAAGGCCGACCACATCGCCGAGTCCTACGAGGATAAGGGTGTGTCGGCCAAGGAAGCCGAGCGCCGGGCCTGGGCCACCGTCAACAAGGACGATGGCGGCGGCAAGAAATCTGGTTCGGGCCGCGGCAAGTCTACCGGCCACCCCGCCGCGCACAAGGGTGGCGAAAAGGGCGGCAAGGCCTCGGCCTCGCGCAGCGCGGCCGAGCGGCCCGCCTCGGCCAAGAAGGCTGCCGCCACGCGTAAGCGTAACGCCGAACACCACGCCCACTCTTGAGGGGGCGTCATGACCTGCGTTTTCCACGTCGCGCCGTTCGACGGCGGCTGGTGCGTCAAGATCTGCGACACCGGCGAGGTGCTGTTCTTCAAAACCGGCGGCGAAGCCGAGCGCCAGGCCCGCCGGTTGGCCGCTCTGCATCCCGGCCCTAGCGAGGTGCGGGTGCACGACCGCCAGGGACGGCAGGTTGGTCGCTGGATCGATGGCGCCTCGCTGCTCGACCACGAGCTTCGCGCTTCGCGCGTCCCGCCCACCATCGCCTCGTCTCTGCCCCCTCTTCTACCGGAGCCCGTCGATGACCGAGCCGCCTGACAAGGAACGCCGTCTGATCCTGGCCGCCGCCACCGCCACCGGCGGCCTCGCCGTCGCCGCTCCCGCGGCGGCCCAAAGCCAGAAGGCAAAACCCATGGGCCCGCCCCGCCCGATCCGACCACGGCCTATCCAAGGCCGCCGTTTCCAAGCAGCAGCAGCCCTGGCCAGGCCTGACCAGCAAGATGGATCCCAGGCCCGACCATGGCGAGACCAGCTACAAGGGCTCGGGCCGTCTTCAGGGTCGCAAGGCGCTGCTGACGGGCGGCGACAGCGGCATTGGCCGGGCCGCCGCCATCGCCTTCGCCCGCGAGGGCGCGGACGTGGCGATCAACTATCTGCCGGCCGAGGAGCCCGACGCCCAGGAAGTGGCCAAACTGATCCGCGACGCCGGGCGCAAGGCGGTGCTGATCCCCGGCGACATCAAGGACGAGACCTTCTGCCAACAGTTGGTTGAGCGCGCCGTCCGCGAGCTGGGCGGCCTCGACATCCTGGTCAACAACGCCGCCAAGCAGTTCTCGCGAGACTCCATCCTCGACATCACGACCGCCGAGTTTGACGAGACCTATAAGACCAATGTCTATGCGATGTTCTGGATCACCAAGGCCGCCGTGCCGCACCTGAAAGCCGGTTCGGCGATCATCAACACCGCCTCGGTCAACGCCTATGACCCCAGCGAGAACCTGCTCGACTACGCCTCCACCAAGGGCGCGATCATGATCTTCAGCAAGGGCCTGGCCAAGCAACTTGCGCCCAAGGGGATCCGGGTCAACGCCGTGGCCCCGGGTCCTTTCTGGACGCCGCTGCAGGTCACCGGCGGCCAGCCGCCCGACAAGCTGCCGCAGTTTGGGGCCGACAGCCCGATGGGCCGGCCCGGTCAGCCGGCGGAACTGGCGGGCATCTATGTGCTGCTGGCCTCGCCGGAGTCGAGCTACTCGACGGGCCAAGTGTTCGCGGCCGTCGGAGGACGTGGCGGGCCGTGAAAGCGGGTCCCCGATGCGCAACGCCCTGCTGCGCTCGATGCGCATGACAGCCCAGGGGAGGAGAACTTGACTTACTTTTGTTACGTTTACTCCGAGAATTCTCAAACACCCCACATGGAAGCGCTGGCGAGCCGATCGCTTTTCGAGGCCAAGATTCAAACGAGCCGGATCTTGGTAGAACGAGCTCATCCGCTCCGGGCCGAGCTGTTCGATGAAGACCGGCGCGTAGCGACAATATCGCCGCAGGAAGCCATAGAGCGCCTCAACGGCGAGATCGGATACACCTCCTTGTCGTAGGCGCGGGCCAACGCCACCGACGGGATGGCCATTTTGAAATCACCATAAGCGGCGACCGGCTGTCCTGCGCCAAGAGCCGCCCTTGGCACACCTCCAGGAACCTGACATTCAGCCCGCCGAGCGCGAGGGCGAGATCGACCCTTCACGGCAGTTCGGTATGTCCGCTAAACGGCTTCCCGGAAGTCTACTTCACTCCACAGGCTGGAATCGCCTCGTCAACCGCTATCGCCGCGGCCATCGTCACGAGGCGGGAAAAGACCGCGTCAAGGCTTTGAGGCCTTCCTGGCCTTAAGGCGGTAGCAGAAAGGTCGCTGTGGCCGATCACAAGCTGGTATATGCGGCATGCCGCAGGGTCGGGCCACGCAGGCCGGTGGAGGGACTGATGGGCCGCGACAACTACGGGTCGGGAAGACCCAGAAGCATCGGTGCCACAGTCCGTGACGTAATACTTATGGTGCCCGTCGTCTGTATTGGCGGACTTGCCGTATACACGACGATTCAGCGGCTCGAGCGCACAACGAAAGCAGCGCGTTGGCAACCAGCGGCGGACGTTGAGATTGTCACCGTGCAAGGCCACTTTGACGGCTCGTTTAACCCGTCGGCTCGAAGGCCAATAAGATTCACTACCACTGACGGCAAAACGATCGCACTGGACTGTTACGCCAGTAGGGGCATCTACAGCGTGTCCAACCTGAATACCTGCCTGCCCATGCTGAACGCTGGGTTGCTGCCGCAAGACGCTATATACACGGTAAAATACTATATCAATATCTATGATAAAGGTGATAGCTTCGAGAGTGTCATTCTGAGGGTCAATGATAATCGAGAAGTATTGTTTGAGCAGTCTATTTCGGATTCGGCATTGCCGCGCTAAGACGCATGATCATCCCCGTTCAACTCAATAATGCCGCGCAGGCGTCCTCGTCCGCTCCACGCCCAATGGATGCTTGATCATCCGAGCCAAGGTCCGGTTAGCGGCGTGCTGCCGACTTCGGTTCACCACCCTGCCCGGCTGTTGAAACCGTCAGCTTCGTGATCGGCCCGGGCCGGCTTCACTGCGGCCGGGGAGCGCCAAGAGCCGCCCTTGGCACACCTCCAGGAACCTGACATTCAGCCCGCCGAGCGCGAGGGCGAGATCGACCCGTTACGGACCTCGGAAACGTCTGTTGCTGACCGTCTTGGACTTCAGTGGCTCGCGCAGTCACCATCCACCGGGCGCAACTCCATGCGCTGTGTGGTCAGCCGATCCTTTCCTTCGGGCTTGAAGTGAAAGTCGCGCTCCGAACCATCAGCCGAGCTGACCCGGATCGTAAAGTCGACAGTGGAATCGTTCGAATGATCGAACGATCGCGCCAAGACACGCATGCCGTTACGAACGCCTGCTCGCCAGGCCGGGGAGTCTTCACGCAGACCGGTGATGACACCGCCCGCGGCTGAAGTGGCTTGCTGATCCCAGCCCCGGTCATAGACGGCTTGCTCCCGCTGGACGAGGCGGAAGCAGCTTCCGATGGCGTCATAGGGCAGATCGATGGACTGACCCTCGTCCAGATAGCGGGCGAGGTCATTTGAGACGTCCAAGCCGAACTTGGCCGCCACTTGCGGGAAAAGGCGAAAAGCAGGGACCTCAGGAGATTCTGCGGCCGCCTCGCGTTGAGCTCGTATGAGATCGTCCAGCATGATCTTGTCATGGCTCTGGGCGCGGAGCCGGGCGTCCCACAGGGCCGCCAACAATGCGCCGCGCTGGTAAGGTAATCGTTGCGCGTACGGATCTTTCCAAAACCGCTCTGCGGACTGGGCGTTGGGCATGTTGCGGACCGGAGACATCGCGTAGCCGATCAGCGCGTCGTTCCAGAGGTCAACGAACCGCTGCGGTGAGATCACACCGGAACGAAGCAGCAGCCGTCGTGCGTAGAAGTCCGTAAAGCCCTCGCTGAACCAAAGACCAAGGCTGCCCTGAGGACCTTGCCCTCCCAACTGGCCGGGGTTCCAAGTGTGGAAGTTCTCGTGAGCGAAGAGAACAGCGAGGTCTTCCAAGGTGGTGTTGGGGGTAACCTGGGTCGTGAAACCCGCGCTGCGACCGTTGCCTTGGACGGTTTTCGAGAACGCCGAAGGAGCGACGAGCGGCGACATCGTCACCAGGAAGGGCGCGGAGGGATCTCCCCAGAAGGCGCGCTGGCTCGACAGAATGCGCTCGGCGAGTTCGGTGGCCTGCTGCGGGCGGAAGGAGAAGGCGCCTACGATGGCGAAACGGACCGGGCCCGATCGCGCGATCTGAACGTCTTTGCCGCCAATGACGATGCTGGTCTGGACATCATGCAACGTGCCTTGGCGCGTTCCTTGATGCTCTTTGCCGTCGATTGTCTCAAGGTCCGAAGCAAAGGTTAAATCGGTTTGGCCGAGCCAATCGAACCGTGCGGGCGTGTTGTTTTCGTCAGCATCGGCGTAAGGCCGAGCGAAGAGGGACGCGCCGCCGACGTGAAACCAGCCTGGACGAATGATCGGGCGATAGAGCCTGGCTTCGTCGATCAGCGGGTCATGATTGAAACCGGGGACGACTGTGTAGGCGGCGGTGAGGCGCGCGCCAGATTTGGCGTGAATGACGCGGTGGCCAGGATCGGGGGCGTCGATCGATGTCGCCCCATCAATGCGTAGATCACGGACGTTGCGCCAGCCTTCACCGCTTCCGCCGCCATAGCCGCTAGGAAGCTCAAACTGCGTCGCGCCCGTCGTAGACGCCCTGAATGTGATCGTTACGGAAAGCGCGGTGAACCTGCCGTCCGCATCCAAAACGGGCGCCAGACTGTAGTCGACGGGAGTTTGATTGGGAGCCGTTGCGCCGATCCGGGGCAGGGCCAGACATCCAGCCGCGACTAGGGCGGTCAATAGCCGTCGCGCCATGTGAAAACGCCCCGATCTAGAATTGTCAGGAGCGTGCACGCAGCTCTGCACGCGAGCAAATTAAAGCGTGGTCAGAATGTCTCGGAGAGATAGGCGGAGCGGTACCGAGACCTCGTCGCCTTCCAAGGCCGCTTCACCACCCTGCCCGGCTGTTGAAACCGTCAGCTTCGTGATCGGCCCGGGCCGGCCTCACTGCGGCCGGGGAGCGCCAGTAACCGACATTGGCGCACTTCCAGGAACTCGACGTTCAGATCGCCGGTCGACCGGGCGAGATCGCCCCATGGCGGACCATCACCAGGGTCGGCTAGCATCCTCAGATGAGCGACTTCGAACGCCAAGTCAGGGACAACGCTGGCCGTGCCCACATCGATGCCGACGCCAAGAGGTGATGGTCCGCTCGACAAAGGCGCGGCGCTCCAGGCGGTAGCTGTCGGAAATCGTTGATCGGCCGCTCGGTGCCGTCCGATCGTCCCGTTTTCATGGCCGTTGCGGTCTGATTGTAGAGAAGCTTCGACACACCGTCGACGCCGTCAAGCCGGCCTGTCCATCGAGCCGGCTGCCCTGCTGACCGTTTCTGACACAGGAATGGATTATCCTTGTGCCCACGGTCATGTTTTCGGCTAAAGGCACGCGCCTGAATTTGAACACCGACCATTAACCAAGACTCGCGTTATCCTTGCGCGAGCATCAGAGAAGGGAGCGCTCCGATGACGATCCGGCATATTCTCGCGCTCCTAGACTCTCACGCCGAGGGTGATGAAGAGCGCCTGCTGTCGATCGCCCTGTCGATCGCCGCCACCGAAGCCCGCGCCGGCCACGCCGAAGACGCCAACGCCTTGAAAAAGGCCGTGCAGCGCATGCGCGAAGCGCGACGCGGTCCCGCCCCGATGGCGGCCGCGCCGATCCCGATGGCGCGCCCCCGCGGCGAGCTGCACACCATCGTAGAGAGCAGCTACCCCAAGACGCGCCTATCAGGCATGGTTCTGGCCCCGGCCACGGCCGACAAGCTGTCGCGTGTGGTTCGCCAGCAGGAGGCCCGCGCCACCCTGCGCGAGCACGGTCAGACCCCGGCCAGCCATCTGCTGCTGATCGGCCCGCCCGGCACTGGCAAGACCATGACCTCGGCAGCCCTGGCCGCCGAACTCCGCCTGCCGCTCTTCACCATCAAGATGGAGAGCGTGTTCAGCCGCTATATGGGCGAGACTGCCAGCAAGCTGCGCCTGGTGTTCGACCAGGTCGCCAGCATGCGCGGCGTCTATCTGCTGGAGGCTCTGGGCGATCAGGTAGGCGCGGACGCCGTAGCCGGCCATGAACGCCAGCTGGGTCTCGAAGAAGTCGAGCCGTCCCAGCGCTGGGAACTCGTCGAGCATCAGGAGGAGCTTGTGCTTGCGCTGCTTGGCCGGATCGCCCTCCAGGCGCTCGGTCAGCCGGCGGCCGATCTGGTTGAGCACCAGGCGCACCAGCGGCTTGGTGCGCGAGATGTCCGACGGCGGGATCACCAGGTAGAGGCTCACCGGCCACGGGGCGTCGACGAGATCGGCGATGCGCCAGTCGCAGGCGGCGGTCACCGCCGCCACGGTCGGGTCGCGGTAGAGACCCAGGAACGACATCGCCGTCGACAAGACACCGCTGCGTTCGTTCTCGGACTTGTTGAGGACCTCCCGCGCCGCGCTGGCCACCACGGGGTGGACGCGAGGCGCGTCCGGCGCGCCCAGGTGGTTAGTGGCCATCATCCGCCGCAGCGTGTGGGCGAACGAGCGCTGCGGGTCCGACAGGAAGGTCGCCACACGGGCGAGGGTCTTTTCCTCCTCGGCGTAGAGGACGTGGAGGATCGCCCCGACCAGGAGGCTGTGGCTGGTCTTTTCCCAGTGCGACCGACGCTCGAGCGCGCCGTCCGGATCGACCAGCACGTCGGCGATATTCTGAACGTCGCGGACCTCATTGGGTCCCTTGCGCACTCCAGCAGCGGATTGTAGCGCGCCGAGCGCGGGTCGGTCGGATTGAACAGCAGGCAGTGCGAGAACCGGGCGCGCCAGCCGGCGGTCAGGGTCCAGTTCTCGCCCTTGATGTCGTGGACCACGCAGCTGCCGAGCCACGACAGCAGGGTCGGCACGACGAGCCCGACACCCTTGCCCGAACGGGTCGGGGCGAAGGCCATGACATGCTCGGGGCCGTCGTGGCGCAGGTAGCGATCGCCCAGGCGGCCGAGGAACACGCCGCTCGCCCGAAAGAGGCCTGCGGCCGACACCTCGCGGGACGTTGCCCAACGCGATGAGCCGAAGGTGGTGGCCTGGGCGCTCTGGCGGGCGCGCCACAGCGATCCGGCGATCGCGCAGGCGCAGCCGAAGAAACCGCTGGTCCCGGCGATCAACCCCGCCCGGTCGAACACGGCCGGCGCATAGGCTTCGTAGTGGAACCACCAGTCGAAGAGCTGCCAGGGACGATAGATCGGCAGGGCGCCCAGCCTCGTCCAAGGCACGCCCAGTTCGGACTGATAGTCGAGCTGGGCAGCCGCCCACTGAGTGGCGGTCCAAACGCCCAGGATCATGACCGCGAAGACGGCGAGAACCTGGCCAATGAGGAGTTTGGTGGGCGTCACCGCGAGGGCTCCGTCGCCCGGCGCAGTACGCGGCGGGGTCGGACGGAGACTCGGTCCGGGGCCTATTTTCCCTTAGGTCGGCTAGGCCCGTGCGAGGCGCTGTCACGGCGCAACGCGGCCCCGCGCCATGCCTGGGTTCACGCAACCTTCTTTGCGCAAAGAGCTTCTTTCTTGCGCATTAGCCGACTTAGTTGCGCAATGACCGATTGCGCAACTATAGTTGCGCAATGTCACGCCCAGCGCCCGAAGACCTCGTCGATGCGATCTTGGCGGCCGTCGCCCCCGAGCCCGCTGGTCTGACCGTCAGTGAGGTCGCGCGGGTTCTTGGGGACGACACCGTGCGGCGGACGCTGCAGTACCGGTTGCAGCGCCTCGTCGAAACCGGCCGTCTCACCATGAGCGGCAATCGACGCACCGCACGCTATACGATCGCTGTCCCCAGCCGGGACGGCGCGCCGCCCCCCGCCGAGGTCGTCTCCATCTCGACCGCTGGTCGTGCGGCCCTGGACTATGTGCGCCAGCCTGTGGCCGCTCGGACCCCCGTTGGCTACGATCGCGCCTTTCTCGCTGGCTACCGTCCCAACGAGACCTTCTACCTCAGCGCTGGCGAGCGCGAACGCCTGGCGCGGATCAGCGCCCACGAGGGTGCCGCCGCGCCCGCCGGCACCTACGCCAAGCGGATCCTCGATCGGCTGCTGATCGACCTGGCCTGGAATTCCAGCCGTCTCGAAGGCAATACCTACTCGCTGCTGGATACGCGACGCCTCATCGACTTTGGCCAGGAGGCTGAAGGCCGGGCTCATCGCGAAGCCCAGATGATCCTGAACCACAAAGACGCCATCGAGTTTCTCGTCCAGTCGGCCGACGACATCGGCTTCAACCGCTATACGATCCTCAACCTCCACGCCCTCCTGGCCAACAACCTCTTGGCTGATCCGCAGGCGGTCGGGCGTCTGCGCCACATCGCCGTCGGCATCGAGCGCTCGGTCTTCCATCCCCTCGAAACGCCGCAGCTGATCGAGGAGTGCTTCGACCAGTTGCTGGCCAGCGCCGAGGCGATCACCGATCCGTTCGAGCAAGCCTTCTTCGTGATGGCGCAGCTGCCCTACCTGCAGCCCTTCGACGACGTGAACAAACGCGTCTCGCGCCTGGCCGCCAACATCCCCCTCGTTCGCGGCAACCTGACGCCGCTGTCGTTCACCGACGTGCCGGACGATCTCTACTCCCAGGCCATGCTGGCGGTTTACGAACGCCGCGAGATCGACCTGCTGAAGGATGTCTTTCTCTGGGCCTATGAGCGCTCGGCGGCGCGTTATGCCGCCGTCCGTCAATCGGTGGGCGAGCCCGACCCCTTCCGGCTGCGCCATCGCCAGGCGCTTCGCGACATGATCGGCGAGGTCGTGCGCCGCGCGCTGGGACGCACGGAGGCCGCTGACTATCTCAAGAGCCAGGCCTTGGTGCTCGCCGCCCCGGAAGATCGCGAGCAATTGGTCGAGGCCGCCGAGACCGAACTGCTCGCCCTGCATGAAGGCAACTTCGCGCGCTACCAGATCCGCCCAAGCCAGTATGAGGCTTGGCGTAAGGTCTGGGCCGCATAGGCAGGTGCAGCCATATCCGCTCGGACAAACGATGTTGGTTGTAAGCGGACATACAACCAAAATCGGTTGTCCGAGCTAGGCCAGCGACGGCCCCCGGGTTCGCCCGAACGACCAGCTGATCGACGCGCCGCGCACCACGCCCGTCACCACCTGCCCTTCCCGCCCCTCCAGCACCGGCCGCCAGGGGACCAGGGTGAACTCGCGGCTCTTCTCGACCAACGCCGTCGGTCCGCCGTTGAGGTCGAGCCGCCGCCGCAGGATCCCCTCGACCCGGTCCCCATGCTGGGCCGGCGCATAGGCTAGTCCGGTATCGGCGGCGATGCCGTGCGCGACTGCGGCCCGCTCCATCGCCTCCAGCCGTCGCAACATCCCGGCCCGGAACAGGGTTCGATCCCCTTCCTGCTCGGCCAGGTCCTGCTGCAACAGCCATTGGCGGCGCTGAGCCAACGCCTGGCGCGCGGCGCGGCCAAAGCCGGCGTCGCGCAGTGGCTCGGGCGCCTCGGCGAGCAGCTCGCGGTCCAGCCAGGTCGGCCCCAGCGCCGTGGCCTGACGGTCGAGCGACAGGGCTGAGAGCACCTCCACGACGACCGGAGCGTCCAGCGCCTTCTTGCGTTCGAAGGCGGCGGCGCGCTCGAGATGGTCGGCCGGGATGATCCAAGTCCCATCCTCGCCGCGCTCGACGCCGGCCCCGCCTCGCCGCAGCGCCTCCAGCCGCCGCAGATGCGCCTGCGCGAACCCGGCTGTCGCGGCCGGGTCGTGGGCCAGGTGCAGGTCGAGGCTGTAGCGGCCGTCGTGGGCGGCGGCGACCTGGGCCACCCCATGGTCGGCCGGCCGGGGCTCCAGCGATCGCGGCGCCACACGGACCACCGCGTCCTCGGGGATCGCGTCGGTCGCGGCCCCGCGCCCGATGTCGACATAGTGGGCCCGGCCATCGACGCCGTCGATGACCAGGAAATGCCGGTCACGGATCTCGTCGGCGAGGCCGCGCCGCAGGAGCCGCCCCACCAGAGGACGCTGGTGGGGCGCCCTGGGCTCGAACACCACCCGCGCGTCGACCGCTCGATCGACGTCGGCCTCCACCAGTGCGCGATACAGCATCTTCTGGATGTCCCCCCGCTCGCCCATCCTGCGCAACGTCTCCTCCAGGCCATCGGCCAGGCGCCAGGTCGTCGGCGCGGCCTCGCGGGCCAGCCCCAGGCGCGCGAGAACCTGCAGGCGGCCGGCGCGGGCGGCGTATTGCAGCGGATCGGCGTGGCGCGGCGAGACCAGGCCCTCGTCGTCGACGGCGGCCAGCAGGCCCCGATCCAGACTGGTCAGGCGCTCAACTTGCGTCTCGCGCGACAGGCGCGCGGCGATCTCCCGGTCGGTGACGGGACCCAGGTCCAGCGAGACCAGGTCCTGGGCGCGCTCGCGCAGCCCACGCGTCAGGTAATCCCGGGCGATGATCAGGTCGCGGCCCCGGTCGTCGCGGCCGCGGACCAGGATATGGGTGTGCGGGTGGCCGGTGTTGTGGTGATCGACCGCCACCCAATCGAGCCCCGTCCCAAGGTCGGTCTCCGCCTGACGCATCAACCGCCGGGTCAGGTCCTTGAGGTCGTCGTACTCGGCTCCGTCCTCGGCCGAGACGATGAATCGGAACTGGCGCACGTCACCGCCAGCCTGGGCGCGGTCGAGGAAGGCGCGGCCATCGGCGCGGTTGGTCTCAGGACCATAGAGCTGGCCGGGCGAGCCGTCGCGCATCACCCCGTCGCGCTGGACGTAACGCAGGTGGGCGCGAGCGGCGGCCAGACCCTTGCCGGCCAGCCGCGGCGCGGAGACCTTGATCACCACGCGGCGGCCACGCAGGCCCGCGCGAGGATCGCCGGCGGCGAGCGCGGCGGCGACGCCGGCGCCGCGGCCGATGCGGGCGCCGGTGAAGACCCGTCGCCCGGGCGTGCGCCCAAAGCGCCCGCCGCTGGCCAGCATGGCCGCGCCGAGCACGCGCGACAGATAGGTCCTGGCCCGACCGCCGGCCGCCTTCAGCTTGCCCAGGCGCGGCTCGAACTCATCGTCGCCACTCATGACCGGCGACCGCGCTCAAGGGCGGGTTGGCGCCGGAAGAACCGCAGTCGCATCAACGGCTTGATGCCTATCTGGCGCCAAGACCTGGTAACCGGCGCCAACGCAACTCCGCCAAAACCGATGTGCAGACAAAAGCTTACGGCGACACCCCGCAGGGTTGGCGCCAGTGCCTTATCTTGCCTTCCCCCTCCCCACAGCCAAGCTTGCCCCAACGCCCCTCTATCGTTCGTCATCGACCGCCCTCCCCGGCCCGCCCGACAGCGGCGCGAACAATGGCGAGACCGGCGGCGATGCGTCGGTTGGCGCGGCCCCGGAGACTGCGCTCAAGGGATAGAAGAGCCGCGCTCCGGCCAGCATCGCGGGCGGGGTTTCCCGCGTCGGCGACAGGCCCGAGAGCGTGCGGATATAGGCTTGCGTCTCGGCCGGCAGCGCCCGTCCGGTCCGCAGGAAATCGGCGTAGCGGGCGGGGCCGGCATTGTAGGCGGCGAATGCGCCGGGGTAGCCGAACCGCGCCCGCATCTCCGCCAGATAGGCCGCGCCGGCCAGGATATTGTCGCGCGGATCCTGCGGATCAGGGCCAAGGCCGTGCCGCGCGGCCAGGGCGCGATAGGTCGCCGGCATCACCTGCATCAGGCCCATCGCCCCGGCCCTGGAGGTGATCGGCGCGCCGTCCAGGTGGGTGCGCCCACCGCTTTCGGCGGTCATCACCGACACGATCCAGGCCTGCGGGACATCGAAGCGCTGGGCCGCCTCGGCGATCCAGACACGCCAGCGCTCGACCCGTGCGGGGGCTGGCGCGACCGCTGGCGAGGTCTCGACGACCACTGGTGGCGCGGTCAGGGCAGCCATAGCGGGCGCGCCTTGCCGATGATCGCGGTCGCCGGGACCGGTCCGAAATAGCGGCCGTCGAACGAGTCCGGGGCCGGGTTGACCAGCAGCACCGCGCCATTGGCAAGGCGCTGGCAGCCCTGCCACCCTGGCAGGCGCCGGCCCCGCCGATCGCGCGCCTTGCGGACCGCCACGACCATGCCGTTGACGAGGATTTCCGGTCCGCGCGCGCAGACCGTGTCGCCGCCGGTCGCCGCCACGGTCTTGAGCAGCGGCACGTTGGACGGCAGATAGCCGCGCGCCGCCGCCAGGCGCCGGGCGGGATCCGGCGCCCAGGCCAGAACCGTGTCGCCAACCGAGACCACCGCCCCCGGCGTGATCCGCCAGAGCCCGATCGGGACGCTGCGCGTGGCGTTCCAGACGAGGCGCGGGGCCGGGTCGAGCAGCCTCGGCAGGGCCAGAGCGATCAGCCCCAGGCCGCTCGCTGCGAGGACGAAACGCCTAGACATGACGCGCCTCGCCCGCGCCGTTCCGGCGCTCGCCGCTGCGCTGCGACCAGGTGTCGAGGTCGTCGATGTGATAGCGGATGAAGCGCCCGTGACGCCGGAAGGCCGGTCCCTGGCCGTGAGCGCGCATGTCCTCCAGGGTGCGCTCGGCGAGGCCGATATAGTGCGCCGCCTGGGCGGTGTTGAGAAATGGGCTGCCCTTGCGCGCCCGCGCCGCCCGGTTGATCGCGTCGTCTTCGTCCATCATCGTCGTGCTCCTTTGAGGGGCGCGGCGAGGTGGAGAGGGCTGGGCCGCGCTGGCGCGAGCACAGCCGGTCGCGGGCGTGGGCGGGACGTACGCAAACGCGCGGTCGAAAAACGTTCCCCCTTTCCAGTTCCGTCAAGCGGGCGAGCACGCCCCCGCGCCGGGTGGCGCGGGGGCGGCGTCGTTCAGCCTTCGGGGTTCCAGATCATGGCGAAGACGCTGTCGTCGTCCTGGCCGGCCGCCCGACCCAGATTGACCTTGTAGGCGCGCGGGCCAAGGTCGGGATGGGCCAGGGTCAGGCTGACGTACTTCTCGCCGGAGACCTGGCCGATGTTGTCCCAGCCGGCTCCGACATCGATCCCCGAAGCGACCACCCGGTAGTCGGGATGGGCGGACGAGGCCTTGGCGCGGACGGGCAGGACATCGATCTCGGTCCGGATGTTGAGGGTGTGAAGCGGGCCCTTGTAGGCGCCGGTTTCGGTATTGAGGGTGAGGTAGCCCATGACGGTGGACATGGCGGGGTTCCTTCGAGGTTCGCGTCGGGGCCGATCCCCGGCGACAGCGCCCGTCATGGGCGGACCGGACCGCCATGACCCGAAGGCCCTTGGGCCGGAGGGCCGCAGCGCAGCGGAGGACCCGAGCCCGGCGCTTTTTTGAGGCGAAGCGGCCGCGAGGAGCCGCGCCCCCTTTCTTGGGGGGCGGCGGGGAAAAAAGCGCCGGGCGACGGTTCAAGGCGGGCCGGGCCGGCCATAGGGTTCAAGCCATCGTCTGGGGTTCGTCGGCGACGTGGATCTCGACAGGAACCCCGCCCTGTCCACCGTCATGGGCTACTCGCCCTCAATACCGAAACCGGCGCCTACAAGGGTCCGCTTCACACCCACGGCCTCCGCCGCGCCCGTCCGCCCGGCCACGCCAAGGTCTCGCCCGCCCATCCCGACTACCGGGTGGTCGCCTCGGGGATCGATGTCGGAGCCGGCTGGGGCAATATCGGCCAGGTCTCCGGCGAGAAGGACGTCAGCCTGACCTGGCCCATCCCGACCTTGGCCCGCGCGCCTACAAGGTCAATCTGGGTCGGGCGGCCGGCCAGGACGACGACAGCGTCTTCGCCATGATCTGGAACCCCGAAGGCTGAACCACGCCGCCCAGCCATCCGGCGCGGGGGCTTGTTCGCCCGCTCCGCCGCGCACATCCCACAAGCAAAGCCGCTCCCGCGCGAGGGCGAAGCCGCGGTGCGCCAGGATTGGCGCGGTCGACCAGCGCCAGGCTGACCCGGCGCTGGAAGGGCGGGATCAGGCGGCCAAGGGCGCGGCGAGCGGTTCGGCGACCCGCGCGACCGCCCCGGCGGGCGGCGGCGGCGGCTCGGGGTCTGACTGGAAACTCAGGAGAAGGTCGGCGGCCTTGGAGGCCTGGGAGGCGGCGCGGAAGATGGCGCGGTTGTCCTCGCGCAGGGTCTCCAGCCAGGCGCCCAGATAGTCGGCATGGCGCACGGTCGGGGTGATGCCGAGGGTCGCGCAGACGAAGGCCGCGCCCATCTCGGCGACCAGCTCCTCGCGGCCATAGGCCTTGCCACCATAGGGGCCGGACTGGTCACGGCCCAGGCGCGAGGGGTGGCCCGTCCAGTGCGACAGTTCATGGAAGGCGGTGCGGTAATAGTTGATCTGGTCGGTGAAGGCCGGCTGCGGCGGCACCTGCACATAGTCCAGCGACGGCACATAGAAGGCCTTCTGCCCGCCGATCCTGAAGTCGGCCCCGGTGGCGGTGATCAGCGCCTCGGCGGCGGGCACGACCTGCCGTTCCGGCAACGGCGCGGCCTCACCGTCCAGCCCCTCCAGCCCCTCACCCCCCAACCCCTCGCATTGGGCGAGGTTGAAGACCTTGAAGCGCTTCAAGAACGCCACCTTGCCCGGCTCGTCGCCGTCGCGCGCGGCGCGCTCCTGCTCGGCCTTGGGCGTGAAGCGATCGGCGAAGACGACGGTCGCGCCATGCTCGCCGCGCCGCACCGCGCCCCCGGCCGCCAGGGCTTGGCGGAAGGTGACCCAGGCTTGCGAGGGATAGCCGTGCTCGAAGACCGCGCCCCAGAGCAGCAGGATATTGATCCCAGAATAGCGGCGGCCGGTCACCCCGTTGCGCGGCAGGGCCAGGGCCGCGCCCTTGGCGCGTCCCCAGGGCTGGACCCAGGGAAACCGTCCGGCCTCCAGCTGGGTGATGATCTTGCGGGTGACCTCGTCATAGAGGCTGACCTCAGGGGGCTGGGCGGGCGCGGCCTTGGCGGCGGACCGGCGGGAAGAAGCGGACGGGCGCATGAGCGGGCCTCCATCACCGCCCCAAAACCCCACCCCCCTTTCCGGGGAAAGGAAAACAAGGAGCGTCATCGCGCAGCGCGCGATGGCCGCTGCTCGCACCGTAAGCGCCCTAGCTTCAGGCCGCCGTCCCCGCCCCGCCCGTGACCTGGCGCTCAACAATGCGGATGGACTTAGCCGCCGAGGACTTGCGTTGGGCCGCGTGCCGCCAGGCCGCCGACAGAACCAGTTCCACGACGTCGTCCTCGACCGCCGCCAGACGGACCAGAACGATGCCCGCGCGCCGGCGCCCGCCTGGCTCGGGGGCCAGGCCCTCGGACAGGGACAGCGCCCAGTCCCGATCACGCCGATAGAGCTTGACCACCGCCCAGCCGGCGGCCGGCCATCCGAGGGTCGCGAAGGCCTTGCCGCCAAACCGGTACTGCACCGTGTCGAGGATCGGATAGGTCACCACGCCGTGGCCGGCGCGCACGGCAAGGGTCGAAAAGACTTCCGGGGTCATCGCGGTCCTCGTTGGCGGGGCGCGCATCCCAAGCCGAGTCGCCCACCCCAACAACCTCCGCGCCGCCTGCGTCAGGAGCGGACGCCACGCCACCGCGCCCCGTGCTAACTCAAAACACCCAAGCTAGAAGTTCCCGTTCCGTTCGCACCCTGCTAGAACGGCGAGGCCATGGAGTCGGCCACCCGCAAGATCATCCATATCGACATGGACGCCTTCTTCGCGTCGGTCGAACAGCGCGACGACCCGAGCCTGCGCGGCAAGCCCGTGGTGGTCGGCTCGCCGGCCGCGCGCGGCGTCATCGCTGCGGCCAGCTACGAGGCGCGTCAGTTCGGCGTGCGCTCGGCCATGCCGTCCAGTACGGCCCTGCGCAAATGCCCCGAGCTGATCTTCGTGCCGCACCGGCGCGAGGTCTATTCCGCGGTGTCGCGGCAGATCCACGGCATCTTCGCCCAGTATGCCGACCTGATCGAACCGTTGTCGCTGGACGAGGCCTATCTCGACGTCACCGCCAACAAGGCCGGGATCGACACGGCGACGGAGACGGCGCGGGTCGTGCGCGCCCGTATCCTGGAGGAGACCGGTCTGACGGCCTCGGCCGGCATCTCCTACAACAAGTTCCTGGCCAAGCTGGCCTCGGATCAGAACAAGCCCAACGGCCAGTTCGTGGTCGCACCGGGGCGCGGCGAAGCCTTCGTCGCTGGCCTGCCCATCGGCCGCTTCCACGGGGTCGGCGAGGTCACCGAAGCCAAGATGAAGCGCCTGGACATCCACACGGGCGAGGATCTGCGCCGCCAGAGCCTGACGTTCCTGCAGCAGCACTTCGGCCGCTCCGGCGCCTGGTTCCATGGGATCGCGCGCGGGATCGACGAGCGGCCGGTCAATCCGGACCGCGAGCGAAAGTCCTCCGGATCAGAGACCACCTTCGAGACCGATCTGCTGGACACCGACCGCATCGAGGCCGAGGTCGCCGCCCTCGCCGATAAGGTCTTCACCTGGTGCGAGAAGGCGCAGGCCTTCGGACGCACCGCGACGGTGAAGATCAAGTACGCCGACTTCGAGCAAGCCACCCGCAGCCGCTCGCTCCCCGGCGTCATCGCCGACCCAACCACCCTGCGGCAGGTCAGCCAGGACCTCGTCCGCTCGGTCTATCCGCTCAGGGTCGGCGTGCGCCTGCTCGGCGTCAGCATCTCCAACTTCGAGGCCAGCGCCCCCCAACACACGGCCCAAGCCCTGCTGCCGGTCTAACGCACGGTCCAGGGCTTCATTGTCACGACGAACAGCGTGAAGAGCACCACATAGGTCACCAGGCCCGCCACCGGTGTCACCGCCCCAACCCAAGCTCGCCAGGCCATCAGCACCAGGCCCGTGGGCATGACGGCGACCGACAGGCAGCCCAGCCAAAGCACCGCCTCGGCGCCCCAGACCGGAAACCCACTCGCTGCGTCCTCGTCGCGTCGCCCCACGCGCCCCTCCTCGCCCGACCAACCCGCAAAATACTCGCATAAGGCGAACCTCCATGCTACCGCTTCCCAGCCTTCCGCCACGCCCAGATAGCGTCTGCCTGCGGAAGCTGGCCCAGGGGGGACCGCCATGTTCGTGACGCCGCGTTCGATCCGCTGGCTCGCCGCCACACTGCTCGCCGCCCTCCTAACGATCGCAGCCCCCACAACCTCCCTCGCCCAGGAGACGGTGACGCCGAGCGACCGCGTCACCCGCAACGTCGTGGTTCGGGCCGAACCGTCGACCAGCGCCGCGCCGGTCGACAAGATGCCGCCAGGCGCGATCCTGCCGCTAGTCGGCGATGTCCCCGGCTGGTTTCGTATCCAGCTGCCCAATGGGCGGCAGGGTTATGTCTCCAAGGCCTGGACCGATCTGTCCTCCGCGCGCCTGGCCAGCGCCGGCCGCACCTTCAAGGTCCACATCATCGATGTCGGCACCGGCCTGGCGGTGTTCGTCGAGGGCCAGGATTTCGCCCTGCTCTATGACGCCGGCAGCCAGGACGACCTGGCCCAGGGCCCGGGCAACCGGGTGGTCGCTTACATCCGCGCTGTCCGCCCCGATCTCAAGCGGCTTGACCACGTGATCCTCAGCCACCCACACAAGGATCACCTCGAGCTGATGCCGGACGTGTTCGACGCCTTCCAGGTCGCCAACGTCTGGGAGTCCGGCCGGGTCAACAAGACGGCCGGCTACTGCAAGTTCCTCAAGAAGGTCGTGGCCGAGGGCGCGATCTACCACGACGCCATCGCCTCGAACGCCACGCGGACGGTCACCTTTAGCGGCAGCAGCTGCAAGGGGCCCGTCACCATCACCGAAGGCCCGATGATGACGGCCGCGCCCATCGTCCTGGGCGCCCAGGCCCAGATGAGCCTGCTCTACCGCGACGCCCAGCCCTATGCCGACCCGAACGGCAACAGCGTCGTCACGCGCCTGGACCTGGGCGATAAGCGCATCCTGCTGGCCGGTGACGCTGAAGGCGGCGAGCGCGAGCCGCCCAGCGCGACGCCGCAGGCCAACTCTATCGAGGCCCGGCTACTGGCCTGCTGCAAACCCGAACTAGCCGCCGATGCGCTTATCGTCGGCCACCACGGCAGCCTGACCTCCTCCCGCAACGCCTTCCTCGACGCCGTCGGCGCCAAGGTCTTCGTGATCTCGTCAGGCCCCTACCCGTACAAATCCGTGACCTTGCCCGACAGGGAGATCATCCAGACGCTCGAAGCCCGCGGCCAGGTCTATCGCACCGACCTCAAGGACGCCGACTGCGGCGCCGACCCGGCCAAACCCGGCCCCGACAGCGACGAAAGTCCCGGGGGCTGCAGCAACGTCCTGATCACGATCGCGCCGACCACCGCGCTAGCCGTCACCTACCTGAAGCCGATTGACTAGAACCACTCGCTGCCGTTGGCGACGCTCCGGAGCCTAGCCGCTCGCCAGAGCCGCATCGAGCGCTTCAACCCACGGAACAAGATCTGCTCCCCCAGGGGCGTTGCGAAGCTCAAGCCCCAGTTCATCCATCTCAAGTCGCGATCTTACGGTAGAGGGTCGATCGGCTGGTGCCCCGTGCGTGCCGGCACGGTCTTGAGGCGGACGATGCGGTCGAGATCGGCCATCGTTTCAAGCTCCACAGACTGGGATCTGAAGGCATTCGAGGGGCCAGAATTGGATTGCTCGCTGCTGGCTGCAAGGCCTCGCGGGGCCAGGTCGAACTCTGGGAAACAAAGACAGGCCATGGGCGCCTCTAGCGAAGGTGAAGCCGTAGCGGCGCGGCGATCTGTTCGAAAAGCGCAAACTGCGACGGAGTACTGACCCAGCGCCGCTGGCCGGACACCCCTGAAGACACAAACGCCCCCAGACCGACGCGAAGATGCGCGCGCTAAGGCACTAAAAGGCTCGCGGCCCCTTAACGTCATCGACTCCAAACTGGAGTTTGCGGGCGCGCACATCACTCACGAGGCGCATAATGAGGTCCGGTCTCAGCGGCTTTGGTAAGAAGCCGTCAAAATCGCCCATGGTCTCCACCGTTTCCCGACCGTCGAGGACGTCGGCCGAGACGGCAAAGACAGGCAAGTCAGCGCCGTTTGGGAGCGCCCGAATGGCTTGCAAGGCGGCGATGCCGTCCATCTTGGGCATGCGAAGATCAAGCAGGCAAAGATCGAAAGCGCCCGCCTCGGCGGCGCCGACGGCTTCAATGCCGTTGGCCGTCAAGGTCACGTCGCACTGCGCGGCGTCGAGAATGCGTTTGAGCAGCAGCTGAATTGTCGCGTTGTCCTCGGCGACCAACACCGAGAGCCTTTCCGCATCGTGCTCCGGCCCAGGCGCCGGCGCTGCAGCCTCCGGCGCTTGGGCGAGCGGGGCGGGCACGGAAAAGAAAAAGCGAGATCCTCGTCCAAGGATGCTTTCGGCGTCGATATGCCCGCCCATCGCCGCGATCAAGTCCGACGAAATCGCCAAGCCCAGACCCGTGCCCCCGAAGGTCCGGTTGAGACTTTCCACGCCCTGCTCGAACGGTTTGAAAAGGCGCGACTTCTCTTCGGCGGCAAAGCCGCCACCCGTGTCGCTGACCTCGCAAGACAACGCGTTGGTTTCCCAACGCGCCGACAACGTGACACTACCCTGCGCGGTGAACTTGATGGCGTTGGCTAGAAGATTGGTGATGACCTGACGCACCCTTAGGCCGTCAATGAGAGCGAAGGCCGGCAGATCGACCTCCTCCACCGCGAGAACCAGACCTTTCTCGCTGGCGCGAGTGCGAAGCAGCGCCGCCACGGAATGGAGCAAGTGGCTGAGATTGACGGCGGTCGGCTCCAGGCGAGTCCCCCCCGCCTCATGCTGGGCAAGGTCTAGCACGTCGTTCACGAGCGCCTGCAGCGAGTCCGACGCATCGACGATCGCGGCGATGCAGCTCCTTTGTTCATCGTTCAGCGTTGTCTTGGCCAGCACATGCGCCATGCCGACAATGCCCGTCAGCGGCGTGCGCAGCTCATGGCTCATATTGGCTAGAAACCGCCCCTTGGTATGAGCCGCGGCCTCTGCCCGTTGACGGGCTTCCGCAAGCGCTTCAAGCGCTTTCATGTGTTCGGTGACCTCGAAACGGATGGCCAAATAGCCGAGCACGACGCCATCTGATCCCACCTGCGGCACGATGGTGGTATCGACCCAGTAGAGCTCGCCATCCTTCCGTCGGTTACAAAGCGTCCCCGTCCAAGTTTCGCCGCGCGCGATCGTCCGATACATGCCCACGAAAAATGCACGTTCGTGGCAGCCTGAGTTGAGGATGCGGTGATTGGCTCCGATCAGCTCATCCTGGCTAAACCCACTGATGCGGCAAAACAGTTCGTTGCAGTGGACGATGGTGCCACTCACGTCCGTGGCTGCAACGATTGCCGCCTGGTCGAGGGCGCTGGCGACGAACGCATCCTCCAGCGGACTACTTTTCGCGTGAGTTCCCATGCTTCCCCAGCGGAACGGTTCTGACCGACCAGCGCGTCATTCCAGCCGTAAGTAGTGCTGAGAAAATATTCGCAAGTCCATGCGTCAAATAGACTCTTAACGGCACCGCTTACCGCCGTGAATTTCTAGTGAACGCGTTCACTCAAAAGCCGGAAATTCTGCGGATAAGTTAACTGCCATGAGCGCTCGACGTGACGACGATCGGCCCTATCGAAATTCAAACCTGCTTGTCCGACGACCGAGCAGTCGGAAGCGGTGTTTATCCAATGCAAAGCATCCCGATGTCTGACGACAAGGACCCGTTCGCCGTTTCCCGGCCCTAGCGACCATCGGCGCGGCAGTCCCGGACGCGGCCATTGCCCGCTGCGCCGAAAAGACCGACGTGGAGATCGACAAGGAGCTAGAGGCCAAGGTGATTGTGGAGACCTGTCATAAGCAAGCGCAAGTTTAAGAGCGACACCTTCGAGGCGATCCATGACAACGTCGCCGGGATGTACCGGGCCGGCACGATAGACAAGGCCACGATGCGCGACTTCGACGCCGCATGCCTGACCGTGCCGCCGATGATCGAGCCCGCGCAGATCAAGCAGCTCCGCGAGAGCAATCACGTCAGCCAACCGATCTTTGCCCGCTATCTCAACACCAGCGAGAGCGCCGTGGAGAAGTGGGAGGCCGGCGCCAAGAAACCGAGCGGTGCCGCGCTCAAATTACTGGCGATTGCGCAGAAGCATGGGCTTCAGATCCTGATTTAAGGGGGGGGGGGGGGGCTTCCGGGACATGCTCTGCTTTTTAGGAACGTTCTATAATATTTATGTTCAAGGAAATGATTACTGTTCGCGCTGTATTATGGGGCGTGTTCAAGTCTAACGCGCGCCAAAAGCCCCTTCAACAGGCTGACTTCCTCACGAGAGAGCTTTCCCGTAAGCGCCTTGTCGTGTTCTTCGGCCCGAGCGATCAAGTCGGGAAGCGCGCGGCGTCCTGCTGCAGAGAGTTCCAACGCGAAGGCGCGCCCATCGGGTGAAGGCGCACGTTCAATCAAATGCTGCTCCTCCAGGGCGCTGATGATCGAGGTGGCGCCCGAGCGAGCGATGCCCATGGCCTTGGCGATGTCGATCTGCTTGAGGCCCGGATTCTCAGCGATGAGCACTAGGGCGGTGAACCGTTGCGTTGTGAGCCCCGTGCCGATCATCGCCTCCGCAAAGGCATCTCGGACCCTAAACTTGGCTTGTCGAATGGCGTGGCCGAGCAGGCGGTCGAGCACGCCCCCACTAAGGAGTGCGCCCTCGGGATCGGAGCGCGGTGGATTGCGAGCTTTCATCAGAGTTCCCATTGGCCGTTTGGCGCGGCTCTTAAGCGACTGCGACACCAGGTCGCAACTGCGCGTGGCGCAAACGCTCAAGGTCAAGATTTGAATGTGATGCCTTTCGGAAGACTAGAATCTTCCGAGATGCGTCAGATTTAAAAAAATACGCAATAATAACAAAATCTTATAATGTATATCCCCCGCTGAAGATAGAGAAAATGCGCTTCTGGTATGTGAAACATTGTCGCAACCAAGCTTAATATTGGATTCATTCCCGCATCGCATGATGCCAAAATGTAACGCAGCATAACAAAATTTTTGCGCGGGGCGGAGGGTTGTATGCGCACTCATCATGAGGGTGTTGATCTTGTCACTTGGGCTCCTCGCGGAGAGCTCACCCTGCCGTTCGTCGCCGCACAACATAGCGAACTTCGAGCGCTGCTCGCTTCGAGTTCAGGGGTCGAAATCGATCTCGAAGCGATCGACGACGTCGATCTCGCTGGTGTGCAGATTTTGCTGTCGGCACGCCTCAGCGCGGCTGCGCAAGGCAAATCTTTGGCCCTAACCAAGGCTCCAACCGCAGCATTTTCGGCCGTGCTTGAGCGAGGCGGCCTGCTGGAGTCTGGCGATCTTCGGAGCTTTTGGCGTTTGGGCAGGGAGGGCTGAGCATGGTCAGCATTCTCACGGTGGACGATTCCGCGAGCATCCGTCAGGCGATCAAGATCGCGCTGAGCGGCGAAGGCTACACCGTCACCGAGGCCGTCGATGGCCAGGACGGCCTGGACAAGGGCGCGGCGGGCGGCTTCGACCTGATCGTCACCGACCTGAACATGCCTGTCATGAATGGGCTGCAGATGATCCGCGAGCTGCGCAAGCGCCCGGCCGGCGCCGGCGTGCCGATCCTGTTCCTGACCACCGAATCCGACGCCGAGATCAAGGCGCAGGCCAAGGCGGCCGGGGCCACCGGCTGGCTGACCAAGCCCTTCGATCCCGAGCAACTAGTCCGGGTCGTCAAGAAGGTCCTCGCCAAGTGAGCGGTCAGGATCCCGTCGAGATCTTTCGCCAGGAAGCCCAGGAGCTGTTCGAGGTGATCGAGCAGGGCCTGCTGGACCTGGCGCACCGTCCGGGCGACCGGGATCTGGTCGATGCGGTGTTCCGCGGGCTCCACACCCTGAAGGGCTCGGGCGCGATGTTCGGCTTCGACGCCCTGGCCGCCTTCACCCATCACTGCGAAACCGCCTTCGACCGCGTCCGCAAGGGCGAGGTCGCCGCGACCTCCGAACTGGTCGGCGCCGTCCTGGCTTGTCAGGACCACATGCGCGCCCTGGCCGAGGGCCGTTCCGCCGAGCAGGCCGAGGGTGACGCCTTGCTGGCCGAGCTGCACCGCGTGGTCGCCAGCGCCGGTGGAGCGGAGGCTGCGCTTGCCGCCGCTCCCGCCGCTGCTTCTCCCATTTCTCCGGACCTCAACACCTGGCGCGTGAAGTTTAGCCTGCCAGCCGACGCCCTGGTCAACGGCGCCCGCCCCCTGCCGCTGCTGGACGAACTGCGCGAGCTGGGCGACTGCACGGTCGCGGCCATCACCGACAAGATCCCCGATCTGGACGCCCTGGTCGCGACCGAGTGCCACTTGGCCTGGGACGTGACCCTGGTCACCAAGCACGGCCGTGACGCGATCGAGGATGTCTTCATCTTCGTCATCGACGACATGACCCTGGAGATCCAGGATCTGACCGCCGCACCGGTGGAAGCGGTCGCCGAAGTGGTCGTCGAAGCCGCGCCGGTTGCTCAGACCACGCAAGCCGCGGCGCCCGTCGAGGCCGCCAACGAAGGCCGCGCCGCCAAGACCAGCGGCGACACCGTCCGCGTCCCGGCCGAGCGCCTGGACGAGATGATGGACCGCGTGGGCGAGCTGGTGATCGCCCAGTCGCGCCTCAAGCAACTGGCCGCCAGCAGCAGCGACATCGCGCTGCGCGCCGTCGCCGAGGAAATCGAGCGCCTGGCCGCGGAAATGCGCGACACGATGATGGTCGTGCGCATGGTGCCGATCGCTCAGCTGTTCGGCCGCTTCCGCCGCCTGATCCACGACCTGGCGCGCGACACCGGCAAGTCGATCACGCTCTCGACCGAGGGCGAGGCGACCGAGCTGGACAAGACCGTCATCGAACGCCTCGCCGACCCGCTGATCCATCTGATCCGCAACTCGGCCGACCACGGCCTTGAGACGCCCGAACAACGCCGCGCCGCCGGCAAGTCCGAGACCGGCCACATCGTCCTGGCGGCGCGCCAGTCGGGCGCCGAGGTGGTGATCACCATCACCGACGACGGCCGTGGCGTCGATCGCGCCCGGGTCCGCGCCAAGGCCGAGGAAAACGGCCTGATCCAGCCGGGTCAGGTGCTCAGCGACAACGAACTGCTGCAGCTGATCTTCGCCCCCGGCTTCTCGACGGCGGCGGCGATCACCAACCTGTCCGGTCGCGGCGTCGGCATGGACGTCGTCAAGAAGACCATCGAGGGCCTGCGGGGCGCGATCGAAATCACCAGCACCCCGGGCCACGGCTCGGTCGTCTCGCTGCGCATCCCGCTGACCCTGGCCATCATCGATGGCCTGCTGGTTCGCGTCGGAAGCGGCCGCTACGTCATCCCGCTGTCCTCGGTCGAGGAGTGCGTGGAGCTGTCGGTCGAGCAGGACGTACGCTCGGCGGGCCGCAGCCTGATCACCCTGCGCGACCAACTGGTGCCGTTCATCCGCCTGCGGCAGATGTTCAAGACCGGCCTGGCGCCCGATCCGCACCAGAAGATCGTCGTGGTCTCCACGGGCGGACATGAGCGCGTCGGGCTGGTCGTCGACCAGATCCTCGGCGACCACCAGACCGTCATCAAGCCGCTATCGTCGTTCCATGCCGACGTCGGCGCCTTCTCGGGCGCGACGATCCTGGGGGATGGCGGCGTGGCCCTGATCCTCGACATCGGCAGCCTGGTGGCCGCCGGTCAACGCCACGACGCGCAGATGCGCGCCGCCAGCTGAGAAGGGGCCCGGACATGACCACCGAACTTCCGACCGGCCCGATCGAGGCCCTGACCTTCGACCTGCGCGGCGAGACCTTCGCCCTCGAGGCCGGCCTCGTGCGCGAGGTGCTGGACCTGCTGCCCGAGACCGACGTGCCGGGCGCGCCGCCGTTCGTCGGCGCCGTGATTAATTTCCGCGGCCGGGTGATTCCGCTGGTCGACCTGCGCGTCGCCTTCGACATGGAGACCGCCGAGCCGACGATCGACAGCCGCATCGTCGTCATCGAACACGACCTGGACGGCGAGCCGACCCTGATCGGTCTGCGGGCCGACAAGGTCCACGAAGTCACTTCCATCGCCCACGACATCACCGAGGACGCGCCGCGCGTCGGCCTGAAATGGCGCGCGGACTTCATTCGCCTGCTCGCGCGCCGGGACGGCGACGTGATCGTCATCCCCGACCTCGACCAGATCTTCGCTACCCGGGGCCAGTCCTCGGCGTCCGTCACATCAATTTCTTCGCTCTAATGCTGAGCTGAAGTGGGAGCTTCGTCATGCGTGTCACGATAAAGATGAAACTGGGCGCGACCTTCGCCGTGCTCATCTTGATGATGCTGACAGTCGTCTTTGTCGGCGTCAGCCGTATGGGCGCGTTGAACACCGCCATAACCGACGTGATCAGCGGTCCCGCCAAGCGCCTTGCCATAGCCCAATCGATTGACGGGGAAATGGGGCGCAATCTTCGGTGGGAAAAGAACATGGCGCTGACCACTGACGAGGTCTTGACCAAGAAGTTCGATGCCTCGGCGACGGATAGCCGCGCCAAGATCGAACAGCTGATCGCCGAGGGCAACGCCAAGGCCAGCGAACAAGGCAAACCGCTGTGGGCGCAATTGCAACGGCAGTGGGAGGCTTACAAGCCGATCAGCGATCAACTGCGTCAGTTCGCCCTGGCCAACCGCAATGCCGAGGCGGCTGAGATCTCGCTGGGTAAGGCGCGCCTGGCGGCCAATGAGATGACGGCGACGATCGGGCAGCTTGTCGACGTGCAGACCGCCCAGATGAAGGCGGCTGATGAATCCACGAACCAGACCTATGCCACGGCCCGGACAACCCTGCTGGTGGTTGCCGGCTTGGCCGTCCTGATCGCTGCGGTCGGCGCGATCTGGATCTCGATGATGATCGGTGCGGGCCTGAAGAAGGTCGCCGCGGCCGTCGATGCGGTGTCGATTGGTGACCTGCACCAAAACGTGGCGGTCAGCACCAACGACGAAATCAAGGACTTGGTTGAAACGGTCAACCGTATGACCGAGAACCTGCGAGCCACCGCCGCCGTCGCCGATCAGGTCGCGGCCGGCGACCTGAGCGTCGACGTCAAGCCGTTGTCCGACAAGGACAGCCTCAGCCATTCGCTGCGTGACATGGTCGCCAATCTGCGCGCCACGGCGCGCATGGCCGATCAGGTCGCGGCGGGCGATCTCGCCGTCGAGGTCAAACCCCGCTCGGACAAGGATACGCTGAGCCTGTCGCTTCGTGACATGGTCACCAACCTGCGCGCGACCGCGGCTGTCGCCGACAAGGTGGCGGACGGCGACCTGACCGTCGAAGCCAAGCCACTGTCGGACAAAGACACGCTGGGCATCGCCCTGCAGCGCATGGTCGAGCGTCTGCGCGGCGTCGTCGCCGACGCGCTCTCGGCCTCGGATAATGTCTCGGCGGGCAGCCAAGAGCTCTCGGCGGCCTCCGAACAGGTCAGCCAAGGCGCCACCGAACAGGCCTCCTCGGCTGAAGAGGCCTCGGCCTCGATGGAAGAAATGGCCTCAAACATCAAGCAAAACGCCGACAACGCCGCCCAGACCGAGAAGATCGCTCGCCAGTCGGCGTCGGACGCTGAGGTTTCGGGCCAGGCCGTGACCAAAGCCGTCGAGGCGATGCAGACGATCGCCGAGAAGATCTCGATCGTGCAGGAAATCGCCCGCCAGACCGACCTGCTGGCCCTGAACGCCGCCGTCGAGGCCGCCCGCGCCGGCGAGCACGGCCGTGGCTTCGCCGTCGTCGCCTCGGAAGTGCGCAAGCTGGCCGAGCGCTCGCAGACCGCGGCCACCGAAATCAGCGCGGTCTCGTCGGAGACCGTCAAGGCCGCCCAATCGGCCGGCGACATGCTGTCCAGCCTGGTGCCAAATATTCGCAAGACCGCCGAGCTGGTCTCCGAGATCAGCGCCGCCTGCCGCGAGCAGGACATCGGCGCCAGCCAGATCAACGAGGCCATCCAACAGCTGGACAAGGTCACCCAACAGAACGCTTCGGCGTCCGAGCAGATGTCGGCCACCTCGGAAGAGCTCGCCGCTCAGGCCGAGGAGCTGCAGACCTCCATCGCCTATTTCCGCATCGAAGGCGGCCAGGCTCGCAGGCCGACGGCCGCCGCTGCTCCGGTGGCGCGCATGCCCGCTCACGCCGCCAAGCCGGCCGCGCCTAAGGCCGCCGGACGCAGGGCGACGCCGCGCGCGGTCGCCGTCCAGCAGGCCCGCGCCCAAGGTTTCGCCTTGGATCTCAGCCAGGGCGGTCCGGACGCAGATGACCGCGAATTCACCGAGTACTGAGCTCCCACGGGCGCCCCTAATCTCACGCGCACCTAAAGGACGCAGACCATGGACTTCACGATCAAACTAGGGCGCGATTTGGCCCATGGCCTGATCATGGCCCTTCTGCCGACAGCGCCGCTGGTCGGCGTCAGCAGAAGGGCCCCGGCCCACGACCACGCCGCAGCGGTCGCGGCCTCTATGGGATCGGGCGACAAGGCCGAAAAGCTTCGGACATTAATCGCCGACTTCCGCGAGTACGCCTGATGGCCGGCGCCGCTGATCAGCAGTTCGTCACCCTGGGCCTCGGCGCCGAGGTCTTCGCGGTTTCGGTCGCCCATGTCCGCGAGATCCTCGACTACCAGGCGCCGTTCGCGATCCCGGAAGGGCCTAGCTACCTGATGGGCCTGACCGACGTGCGCGGCCGGGGCACGCCGACCATCGACCTGCGCCTGAAGTTGGGCCTGCCAGCCATTCCGCCGACCGGCGCGACCCGCATCCTGGTGCTGGACGTGCCGCTGGAGGATCGCGTGTTGTCTCTGGGCCTGATCGCCGACCGCGTGATCGAGGTCGTGGCCTTCTCGGAAGATCAGGTCGAGGCCGCGCCGGACATCGGCGTGCCGTGGCGGTCGGAATACATCAGAGGCGTGGTGCGTCGTGACTCGGCCGCTGGGAAGGGGGGCTTCGTGGTCATCTTCGACCTCGCCCGCCTGCTGACCAGCCAGGACGCCGCCGCCCTCAGCCAAGCGGCCTAGAACAGGCCGTCGAAGAGACAACGGCGCGACAGACGCCGCGAACGGAGAAGCCCGTGTCGAGACATGCCGCCGTCGCCCTGCAGGCGCCCGAAGCCGAACAACTCAGCGCCCGCAATTTCCAGCGCCTGGCGACGTTCATCCAGGATTACAGCGGCATCAAGATGCCGGCCAACAAGCGCACCATGCTGGAAGGCCGTCTGCGCCGCCGCATGCGGGCCACGCGGATCCCCGACGTCAACGCGTACTGCCACTTCCTGTTCGAGGAAGACGGCCTGGCCGCCGAGACCATCCACCTGATCGACGCGGTCACCACCAACAAGACCGAGTTCTTCCGCGAGCCGGCCCATTTCGACTTTCTGGTCGCCAAGGGGCTGCCGGCCCTGGCGGCCAAGGGCAAGCGCGAGATCAAGATCTGGAGCTCGGCCTGTTCGACGGGCGCCGAGCCCTACACGATCGCCATGATCATGGACGAGTTCTGCGAGAAGCAGCGCGGTCTCGACTATTCGATCCTGTGCACCGACATCTGCACCGAGGTGCTGGACCAGGCGATCGCCGGCCGCTTCTCGGAACAGATGATCGAGCCGGTCTCGATGGCCCGCCGCCAGCGCTATCTGATGCGGGCCCGCGACGCCTCGCGCGCCGAGATCCGGATCAAGCCGGAACTGCGCGGCAAGCTGTCGTTCGCCCGCCTGAACCTGATGGATGACGCCTATCCGATCGAGACCGATCTCGACGTCGTCTTCTGCCGCAACATCCTGATCTATTTCGACAAGGTGACCCAGGCCAAGGTGCTCAAGCGCCTATGCAACCATCTGGCGCCTGGCGGGTATCTGTTCCTGGGACACTCGGAGTCGATCGTCGGCATCGACCTGCCGGTCGCGCAGATCGCCAACACCGTGTTCCAGAAGCGGTAGGGAACGCCATGATCGCGGGCAGGAAGATCCGTGTTCTGATCATCGACGACTCCGCCACCGTGCGGCAGACCCTGGCCTCGATCCTGTCGGAGGACCCGCAGATCGAGGTGCTGGGCGTCGCCTCCGACCCGTTCGTGGCCGCCAAGCGCATCGCGGAGGAGATACCCGACGTCATCACCCTGGACGTCGAGATGCCGCGCATGGACGGCATCACCTTCCTGCGCAAGCTGATGGCGCAGAAGCCGATCCCCGTGGTGATGTGCTCGTCCCTGACCGAGGCGGGGTCCGAGACCCTGCTGCAGGCGCTGGAGGCCGGCGCGGTCGACATCATCCTCAAGCCCAAGATGGGCGTCGCCGACCACCTGCTGGAATCGAAGATCCGTATCTGCGATGCGGTGAAGGCCGCGGCCGGTGCCCGGATTCCCGGCTCCAAGCGTCCGGTCCCGCAGTTCGTCCGTCCCGACCATGCGCCGGAGAAGAAACTCACCGCCGACGCCATGCTGCCGCCCCCGGGCGCGGCCAAGGCGATGGCCCGCACGACAGAATCGATCATCTGCATCGGCGCCTCGACGGGCGGGACCGAGGCCCTGCGCGTGCTGCTGGAAGCCCTGCCGCCGGACTCACCCGGCGTCGTCATCGTCCAGCACATGCCCGAGAAGTTCACCGCCTCGTTCGCCAAGCGGCTGGACAGCCTGTGCGCGGTGGAGGTGAAGGAAGCCGAGGACGGCGATACCGTGCGCCGTGGCCGGGTGCTGATCGCGCCGGGCAACAAGCACACCCTGCTGGAGCGCAGCGGCGCCCGCTATTACGTCTCGGTCAAGGACGGGCCGCTGGTTTCGCGCCACCGGCCCTCCGTGGATGTCCTTTTCCGCTCGGCGACCCGTTCGGCGGGTTCGAACGCGGTGGGCGTGATCATGACCGGCATGGGCGACGACGGCGCGCGGGGCATGGCCGAGATGAAGCAGGCGGGCGCCTTCACCCTGGCCCAGGACGAGGCCACTTCGGTGGTGTTCGGCATGCCCAAGGAAGCCATCGCGCGCGGATGTGTGGATCGCGTGGTCCCGCTGCAAACCCTGACAATGGAAGTGCTTAGCGCGGCGAACAGATAGGATCGGAGGGAAAGGACCGTGATCGATCTGGGCAGCGGATGAGTGCTCCGGTGTCTAATTGTCGCGCCCAGTCAGAACTTGCGTCTGACGAGATTGGAAATTTATTACGCGAAGTGCCTCTGGCGCCGTCGTGGCTTTGGTCCCGAACTTTCTTCGAAAAATGCCGACCTTGGACGGCGAGGTACCAAATGAGTGGGCGCGGTCGGTGAATGCCAAAGCCACTAGCCCGGCGTCAGCAAAGCCCACTCTAAACGTGGGGCGCTCAACAGCGAGCCTGGATGTATCGCTATAAAAACAACACCTTAGATAAGGTCTTTGGTGGAGCCGAGGGCTAGATAATTCCTGATTATGGGTCCGTTTCGACCGCGCGAGCGTCTGCATCTGGTTGCTCCGCTGTTCGACTGGATCCTCGAATTCCTGAAGCTCGTGCTGCTTCCGATCGCGATCCTCAGCCTCGGCCACCCTCTCCCATGCCGCGATGGGCGGTTGGACCACCCAATCCTATCGCCAGCGGTTGGCCACCTTCGCCAGAGGTTCGGGCGTCACCCAGCGCGTCACCCCGCACATGCTGCGCCACACCTGCGCGACGCCGCTGCTCGAGGACGGGGTGGATCTCCTCTTCCTGCAGCGTCTGCTGGATCACGAGAACATCGCCACGACCGCCATCGACGCCCACGTCGGCGACGCAAGCCTCAACCGCGCGCTCGAGCGCGCACGCCTGCTCGCGGCGTTGGCCGCGTGACCCTTCCGCGCCAGAAGCTGACTTTGGTTCGGCTCCGTGAAATCGACCTTGAGCGCCGCCACGCGTCCTTCCGTCAGTCTGAGGACCTGACCACCCTGGCGCGGTTCACGGTCGAGCCGGGACGTCCAAGGCTGCTGACCTAGGGGCCATCACGGTCCGCGACCTCGCGCGACACAGAAGGCGGCGCTTGCCCTGTTACACGCTAGAAATTGCATCCCGCGGCAGGCTCGTTAAGGTCGCCTCATGAGCGCCCCCGACTTAAATGCACCCGACCCGATCGACATTCACGTCGGCAGGCTGGTTCGCGCCCGACGGCTGGCCCTGGGTGTTTCGCAGCAGGATCTCGCCGAGGCGCTGGGCGTCAGTTTTCAGCAGGTCCAGAAGTACGAAAGCGGCACCAATCGCATCTCGGCCTCGAAACTCTACAAAGCCGCCCGAGCCCTGAACGCCTCGCCGAGCGCCTTCTTCGAGGGTCTGGAAACCGCTGGCGACGCCAGCGTCTTGACCCCGTTCGCCGACTTCATGGCCGCGCCGAGCTCCAACCGCCTGGCGGTGGTCTATCCTCAGCTGACGCCTGTCCAGCAACGTATCCTGACGGACCTGGCCGAAACCCTGGCTTCGTAACCACCTCGCCGGTGGCGATGCTCAAGCGCCAGAGCTTCTCTTTTGGCGCGGAAGCGACGCAGCGTCACCGACGCTCCGACAGCCGCGCCAAGTTGTCGACCAGCCCCAACACGCCAGCCTGAACCTCCGGCGAAAGCGACAAGTAGGCCACAACCAAACTGGTCGCGCCCTGATCAAGTCCGGCGTCCAGGCTCCGGGCCGAGGGCGCGCCGTCGTCCACCATCGGATCGAGCCCGGCGTAGAAATCCGCGATCCCGCACCCAAGCGCCCTGGCCAGGATAAAAAGCGTGGCTGCGCCAATGGCGTTCTGACCGTGTTCGTAGAAATGGATCTGCGAGGGCGTGACGCCGATGCTCTTGGCCAAGCGCGCTTGGCTCAGCCCGGCGCGATGGCGCAGGACCCGCAGACGACCGGCCAAATGAGCGCGCACGGCGTCCTGATCGGATCGCGCGCTCGGGCTGGCGCCGTCGTCGCCATCGACGTGCGCCTTATCCTTCACATCCAGCATGCGCTGCTCCGCCGCCCCTCGTTACGCCAGCGTCCCCGCGCGCGCCCTCTTCCATCGTCACAAGTTGGGCGGCCCATCCGGCCGACGCAACGCTCTCAAGGTTGCCCAGATCCCCTGCTACGAGAATCTCGCCACTTTTCCGCGAAAAGCGCCCTGCGATCAGGCGCCGGCTGCCGCGCCGAGACGGTTGGCTGGCCCTGGCGCGCGGCGTTCAGGCCCGCCCCTGGCGTCCGGCGCGCGGCCATGCGACGACAGGGCCGCGGCGTTCAAAGCCGCGAAGGCGACGCGACGAGGGCGGATCCTTGAGCAACGACAATCTTGATCCCGAGGCGCGGATCACCGCCCACGTGGCGCTCCGGCTTCGCATCCGCCGCCGCATGCAGGGCCTGACCCTCGATCAGCTGGCCGAAAAGGCTAGCGTCACACCTCAACAGATTCAGAAATACGAGCGCGGCCTCAACCGCGTCTCAGCCTCCAAGCTCCTTCAGCTGGCGCGAGCCCTCAACGCGCCAGTGAACTATTTCTATGATGGCCTACAGAACGGGGGCCAGATGTCCGCGGACGTCGAAGATGGGCTCGCTGACTTTCTACGCGCCGACGACGCGCCGGCCCTGGTCTCGGCCATCAACCGCATCCAGGTGCGATCGACCCGCCGACGGCTGCTGCAGCTGGTGCAGGCGATCGCCGACGAACAACCCTGACGCTTGAACGCTTCGCCATTCATATAAAAACACATACGAAAAATAGACAAATCTATTAGACTATTTTATATCGATCGTCGTGGCTTGGGCGGCGTCGATGGATATTGTTCAGATCTCGGACTTTCATTGCGTCGCCGACGGCGAGCGCGCCTATGGCCGCGTCGACACCCAGGCCATGCTTGGTCGCGCGGTCGCGGTTCTCAACGGCCTGACGCCGCGGCCGGACCTTGTCATCGCCACCGGAGACCTCGTCCAGGCCGGACGCGCCGACGAATACGCCGCCCTGCGATCCATCCTGGCGGCGCTGGAAATCCCGCTTCTGCCGTGCCTGGGCAATCACGACGCGCGCGGCCCGTTCAAGGCCGCTTTCGCTGACCTTGGCCTGTCGTTCGGGCCCGAACCCTTCGCGCAATACGCCGTCGACTTTCCGGCCTTGCGCATCGTAGTGCTCGACACGGTCACGGAAGGCTCGGACGCGGCGAGCTTTTGCGCCGCGCGGGCATCTTGGCTTGAGACCGCGCTCGCCCAAGACGACCGGCCGACGCTGATCGTCACCCACCATCCGCCGTTTTTGACCGGCGTGCCGTGGATGGACCCCGACACGCTGGATTGGACGGGCGGACTTGAACAGGCCCTGGCCGGGCGCGGAAGCCAGATCATCGGCGTGATCAGCGGCCACATCCATCGCGCGATCCACACCCGGTTCGCGCAGATTCCCGCTTCGAGCTGTCCTTCGACCGCGCATCAGGTGGCGTTCGATCTCACGGCCCGGCGCCCTGTCCTGTCGCTGGAGCCGCCCGGCTTTCAGCTGCATCGCTGGACAGGCGGCCAGCTCCTTACCCACACGGTCAGTTTCGATGGCCTGCAGACGACGTTCTCGCCGCCCGGCGCCGAGCCCCACCGATGATGGATCTTGGCGACGGCGCCGCGCGGCTGGCCAGGTCCAGGGCGGTGCTCTTTGACTGGGACGGGTGCCTTTCCAACGGCGGACGCCTGCTGCCCGGCGCGCGGGAACTGCTTCAGGCGCTCGGCGCGCGGGCCTTTATCCTGTCCAACAACTCCACCAGCCAGCCGCGCGACCTGGTGCGGTTGCTGGCCGACCAGCATGTTCGATTCGACATCGACCGCGTCTTCCTGGCGGGTCATCAGACACTTTGTCGCCAGGCGATCACGGCGATGGGACAGAGCATCCATCTGGTCGCCTCGCCGGCCATGACCGCCTTCGCCGCGGCGATGGGCATCGGCCTGAGCGGTGAGCCCAGGACGGTGGTCCTGCTGCGCGACACCAGCTTCACCTTCGACAAGCTCGAGGCCGCGGCCAACGCCCTGCGGCGCTGCGGCAAACTGGTGGTGGCCAATCCGGACCTCACCCATCCCGGCGTCGACGGGGCGGTGGTGCCCGAGACCGGGGCCTTGCAGGCGGCCATCGCCGCCTGCCTGGACGGCGCCCCGGTCGATATCGAGGTCATCGGCAAGCCGGGTCCCTTCCTCTTTGAAACCGCGCTCGCCCGCGCCGGGGTCGCGCCGCATGAGGCCGTCATGCTGGGCGACAACCCGACCACCGACGGCCTGGGCGCCCGCGCCGTGGGCGTGCCGTTCATCCAGATCGAGCCGGGCGGCGCGGTCGACATGGCCGGCTTGGCCGCGCGCCTTCTTGATCCCCCCATTCGATCTGGAACCGTATGATGACCCTCTCCCTCGCCGGCCTCGAGGCGGCGCTTAACCGGGTGCTCGGCCCGGCGGCCGACCTCGCCAACGCCGTGGTCTTCGCCGCCGCACCGATCGGCGGCTTCAAGCTGCCGGTGGTGGTCATCTGGCTGGTCGCCGTGTCTGTGGTGATGAGCCTCTACTTCGGCCTGATCAATATCCGGGGTCTGCCTCAGGCCGTCCGCTTGGCGCGCGGCGACTTCGCCAAGCCGGGCGATCGCGGCGAGGTCAGTCAGTTTGGCGCCTTGAGCGCGGCCTTGGCCGGCACGCTGGGCGTGGGCAGCGTGGCGGGTGTGGCCCTGGCCATCAGCATCGGCGGGGCTGGCGCGATGGTCTGGATGACCATCACGGGCTTTCTGGGCATGGCGCTGAAGTTCGCCGAATGCGCCCTAGCGGTGAAGTATCGCAAGATCGGCGCGGACGGCGTCGTCAACGGCGGCCCCATGCACTATCTGCCGATCGCCTTCGCCAAGATCGGCGCACGGCCAGTCGGCCAGGCGATCGCCGCGTTCTTCTGCGTGGCGACCATGCTGGCGGCGACCTCGGTGTTCCAGGTCAACCAGGCCTTCGTGCAGATCAAGGCGGTGACCGGCTTTGCCAGCCCGCTGCTCTTTGGCCTCGTCTTCGCTGTGCTCGTGGGCCTGGTCATCATAGGCGGCGTCAAGAGCATCGCGCGGCTGTGCACCCGGCTCGTCCCGGGCTTGGTGCTGGCCTATTTCGTCGCCGCGGCGATCATCCTGGTGGCGCGGGCGCCGGCCCTGCCCGGGGTGCTGGCCTCAGCTTTGCGCGGCGCGTTCGATCTCCACGCCGCGGCCGGCGGCGCGTTGGGGGCGCTCGTGGTCGGTGTTCAGCGGGCGGTCTATGCCGGCGAATCCGGCCTCGGCTCGGCGGCGATCGCCCATGCCGCGGCCAAGACCGACGAGCCGGTCTCCGAAGGCCTGGTGGCCCTGCTGGAGCCCTTCGTCACGGTTGTGGTGGTCTGCAATCTGACCGCCCTGGTCATTCTGGCCGCCGGCGCCCCGCTCACGGTCGGCGCGGTCGGCGGGGTGGAGATCGCCTCGGCCGCCTTCGAGCGCGTGCTGCCCTGGTTCGCGCCCGTGCTGGCGATCCTGGTGGCGCTCCTGGCCTACAAGACGGTGATCGGCTGGGCCTACTATGGCGAGCGGGCCTTTGGCTGGCTGTTTGGCGAAGGCCCACGCCGCCGGGCCGGCTTTCGCCTGGTTTTTCTCGGCGCCGTGACGCTCGCGCCGGTCCTTACCGCCGGTGAGGCGATCCGGTTTCTCGACGCCATGGTCTTCGCCATGGCGGCGCCCAACACCATCGCGCTTTGCCTCCTGGCCGGCGATCTGCGGCGTGACCTCGCCGACTACTATCGTCGCCTGTCAGGCCAGCAGGTCACCGCCGCGCTCACCCCGCTTTCGTCCCGACGAGACCCCGCGCCCGAGCATCCATGACCGATCTTGACGCTTTGATGAAAAGCTCGCATAGGATGTATATATAAAAATACCCGCACTTGCTGGGGCGGGTCGCTATGGGCGCGACCTCAAATCCAACTTCAGACAAATCCAAGCCATTTACAAACACTCGCGGAGACGCGCGCACGCCCCTGTCGACTTCTCGACAAGCAGCCAGAATGTATAAAATAATATATTCTAGGCAATATCTGACATTATATCATTTTACACGCCGATCGTGGCGGCGCTTCCTGCTCGACATCGGGCGCGACGGTCCGTCGCCCCGCCTTGTCCTGGCGGTTTTCAATGTCGCATCACGGCGTCCACGCGTCTCTTCGCGCCCCCGATTTTCGCGCCTGCGACCCCGGCGTCGCCTACTGGGTCACCGGCCTGCCCGGCGCGGGCAAGACCACCCTGGCCGCGGCGCTGGCCCAGCACCTGGAGGCGCGCGGTCGCCACGTCGTGCGGCTCGACGGCGATCGCATGCGCGCCCTCTTGGGCTCGGCGGAGCGATACGGCCGCGCCGACCGGATGGCCCTGGCCCAGACCTACGCCAACTTCTGCCTGGAGTTCTCGACCCAGGGCTTCGACGTCGTCTGCGCCACGGTCTCGATGTTCGAGACCGTGCGCGGCTGGAACCGCATCAACATCCCCCGCTATGTCGAGATCTATCTGCGCGTGCCGATCCCGGTGCTGGCCCAGCGCCACCCCAAGGGGCTCTACGCCCGGGCGCGCGCCGGCCACATCCGCAACGTGGTCGGCGTCGACCAGAGCTTCGAGGAACCGCAGGCGCCTGACCTCGTCATCACCGATGACGGTGACAAAACCCCTGGCGACGTCGCCCAGGCGCTGATCGCCTTTCTCGACGGGCGCAAGGAGGCGGCGTGATGCAGCAAGGCGATTTCACCCAACTGGCCCGGGCCTATGTCCATCGCCCCGCCTATTCGGCGCCGCTGATTGACGCCCTCGTCGCCCTGACGGGCGATGAGGTCGCCGATATCGGAGCCGGCACCGGCAAGCTAACCCAGATGCTGGCCGCGCGCGGGCGCCATGGCCATGCGGTCGAGCCCAACGCGGCCATGCGCGCCGAAGGCCAGGCGCTAAACCTCGAGCGCTTTGCCTGGCGCGCGGGCTCGGCCGAGGAGACGAGCCTGGCCGAGGCGAGCGTCGACTGGGTGACCATGGCCTCGGCCTTTCACTGGGCGGACGCCCCTCGGGCGCTGGCTGAGTTTCACCGCATCCTGAGGCCCTCGGGTCGCCTGACCCTGCTGTGGAACCCCCGCGATCTGGCGCGCGACACGCTGCAGGCCGACATCGAGCGCGACATCGCGACGATCGCGCCCGGCCTCAAGCGCCGCTCCTCCGGAGCGCCGGCCTATACCGAGGGCCTGGAGGACATACTGCTCGGCTCGGGCCTCTTCACCGATCTCGTCTTTCTCGAAGCGCCGCATGTCGAGCCGATGAGCGTCGAGCGGCACCTGGGGGCCTGGCGCTCGGTGAACGACATCCAGGCCCAGGCGGGACCACAAGCCTGGGCGAAGATTCTGGCGGCGATCGAACAGCGCCTGGAAGGCCTTGGCGAGATCGAGGTGCGCTACCGCACGCGCGCCTGGACGGTGCGGAAGGCCTGACACCATGAACGCGCCAGCCTTCTTCCGCGACAAGGCCTCTACTCTGGCCGAGCTCGAGGGACAGCTGCGGACCGCGCGAGTCCTGCCGCAGGTCACCCTGGCGCACGGCGACTGGCGGGCCGCCCCCGAGCACGCCCTGGCCGCGATCCTAGCCCGCTCCTGGGCGCGGACACGGCCAGGCGCAACAGGGCAAGAGCGCCCGGCGCTGATCGTGCGGTCGAGCGCGGCGGGCGAGGACGGCGCGACCTGGTCGCTGGCCGGACACTATGTCAGCGTTCCGGACGTGGTGGGTGAAGACGCCCTGGCCGTGGCGATCGACACGGTCTTCGCCTCCTACGCCGCGCCTATCGCCGACGATCAGAAGGTCCTCATCCAGCCCATGCTGCAGGACGTCGTGGCCAGCGGCGTGGCCACCAGCCGCGAGGTCGGGTCGGGGCGTCCCTACATCGTGGTCAACACCAGCCTCAGCCCCGACACCAGCGCCGTGACGGCCGGCCGCTCCAACGACACCGAGGTCTGCTACCACTTCCGTGGGGCGCTCACCGAACCGGCGGGGCGATGCGGCGCGATCGTGCGATTGCTGCGCGAGATCGAGGATCTCACCGGCCTGACGCGGATCGACATCGAGTTCGCCTTCGTCGCCGGCCAGCACGAGCCGGTGCTGCTGCAGGCGCGCCCTCTGGTCAACTCTCCGCCCACCGCTCTGCCGCGCGACCGCCACTGCCGAGACCTGAAGCTGGCCGAGGACAAGATCGGCGCCCTCTTGGGCGAGCGGTCGATGGCGCGCGGTCATCGCTCGGCGCTCGGCGTCATGCCCGACTGGAACCCAGCCGAGATGATCGGCGTGCGCCCCCGCCCCCTGGCCCTGTCGCTCTATCGCGATCTGGTCACCGACGACGTCTGGGCCCGTCAGCGCAACGCCTATGGCTACCGCGACCTACGCGGCACACCGCTGCTGATCGACCTTCTGGGCATCCCGTTCATCGACGTGCGCGCCTCGTTCGAGAGCTTCGTCCCCGCCGCGCTCGACGATGACGCGGCCGAACGGCTGGTCGACCACTACATGGCGCGGTTGCTGGCCGCGCCGAACCTGCACGACAAGATCGAGTTCGAGATCGTGCTGTCGTGCTACGCCTTCGACACCGACGCCAAGCTCGCCCAGCTGGCCCAGGCCGGGTTCGCGGCCGGCGAGATCGAACGCCTCGGCCGCGCGCTTCACACCTTGACCCGGCAGGTGATGGATCCACGGACCAGCCCGCGCCTGCTCGATCGCGGCAGTCTGGAGCGGCTGCAAGCGCGCCGCCGTCAGCTGGCGGCCGAACCCTCGCCGCTGGTCCGCGCCTACTGGCTGCTCGAGGATTGCCGACGGTTTGGCACCCGTCCGTTCGCGGGCCTGGCGCGGGTGGGGTTCATCGCCGTCCAACTGCTCAACTCGCTGGTCAGCGTCGGGGCGATCAGCGACGAGGATCGCCAGGCGTTCATGATGAGCGTGTCGACGGTCGCCAGCGAAATGCAGCGCGATCTGGCGCGGCTCTCCAGGAACGACTTCCTCGAGCGCTACGGGCACCTGCGCCCCGGCGCCTACGACATCCTCTCGCCCCGCTACGACGAGACCCCGGACTTCTACTTCGGCAAGGTTTGGACGCGCCGTCCCGATATTAATCCGCAATCGGACGATATCCCCCTGGAGGCCCGCAGCTTCGCCGCCGACACCTCGATCGACGAGCGCCACACCCGGGCCCGCGTCCGCCTGGAAGCCGCCGCCGCCCCTCTTTTGGCCGCGCATGGGTTCGAGCTTAGCGCGGGCGCCTTCTTCGACTTCCTGGCCGAAGGCGTGCGCGAGCGCGAGCACGCCAAGTTCCTGTTCACTCGCAACCTCTCCGATGCGTTGGTGGCCTTGGGCGAGTGGGGAGAGAGCGTCGGCCTCGACCGCGAGGCCCTGTCGTTCGCCGACATCGGCGCGATCCGGGTCGCACACGGCTCGGCCCGCGATCCGCTGACCTTGTTCTCCGAGACCATCCGTCAAGGGCGCGAGCGTCATCAGGTGACCCAGGCCACCTGCCTGCCGCCGCTGATCGTGGCCCCGCAGGACGTGTGGAATTTTCACCTGCCGATGGCCACCCCCAACTTCGTCACCGCCCGCGCCGCGCAAGGCCGCGTGGTGCGCGAGCTAGACGAAACGGACCTGACCGACGCCATCGTGTTGATCCCCAACGCCGATCCGGGATACGACTGGATCTTCAGCCGCCGGATCGCCGGGCTGATCACCGCCTATGGCGGGGCCAATTCGCACATGGCCATTCGCTCGGCCGAGCTTGATCTTCCCGCCGTCATCGGCGCGGGGGAGCATCTCTTCTCCGAATGGGCGCAGGCCGGCGGCTTGCGCATCGACTGCGCGGGCCGCCGCGTCGAAATCCTGCCGATGGGCGCGTCATGCTGAAGGTCGCCGTCAGCCAGCGCGTCGATGTCGTCACCCGACCTCACGGCCCGCCAGAGCGGCGCGACGCCCTCGACCAGACGTGGGTCCGCTTCCTGGCGGCTGCAGGCCTCTCACCGGTGCTGATGCCCAATCACGCGCCGACGGCTCTGACCCTATTCGACGACTTGCCGGTTCAGGGTCTCATTTTGACCGGCGGCAACGACCTCTTCGACCACGGCGGCGACGCGCCCGAACGCGACGTCACCGAAACCGCCCTGCTGGCCGCCGCCCGCAGCCTTGGCCTGCCGGTGATCGGCGTTTGCCGCGGCATGCAGGTGCTGCAGCGCGCGTTCGGCGTGGCCCTGGCGCCGGTCGAGGGGCACGTCGCCCCGCGTCAGACCATCACGGTCGGCGATCAGCCGCGCGTCGCCAACGCCTTCCACACCTGGGGCGCGCGCCAAACCGCGCCCGACCTCACCGTCTGGGCCCTGGCCCAGGATGGCGTGGTCAAGGCCGTGCGCCATGCCCGCGAGCCGCTGGTGGGGCTGATGTGGCATCCCGAGCGCCTCGATCCGTTCGACCCCGGGGACGTGGCGCTGTTTCGCCAGATGTTCTTCGGTCCGCGCGGGGCGCCGCGCGAGGCCGCGCCATGAACGCGCCATTCACGCCCCCCGCGCCGAGACCAGCCCCCTGCTGGGACCGCTGGCGGCTCGGCGCGTGGTCAAGAAGGCGGTGATCCTGGCGGCCGGCCGCGGCCGGCGCATGGGCAAGCTGACCAAGGACCGGCCCAAGGCCGCCCTTGTGGTTGGGGATCACGCCCTGATCGACTGGCAGATCGCCGCCCTGCAAGCGGCCGGCGTCGAGGAGATCGCCGTGGTCACGGGGCATGGCGCTCAGGCCCTAGCCGCCCGCGGCGTCAGCTACATCCACAATCCCGACTGGGACAAAGGCACCCAGGTCGAGACCCTGCTGCGGGCCGCGGACTGGATCGGCGACGAGCCGGCGGTCGTCTCCTATGGCGACATCCTCTATCACCCCTGCGCGGCTCTGGCCCTGCTCGAGCGCCCCGGCGACATCGTCGTGGGCTATGACGCCGACCATCGCTGGCTCTGGAAAGAGCGGTTCGGCAATTGGCTGAAGGACAGCGAAACCTTCAAGCTGGGCCCGGGCCAAGTACTCACCGAGATCGGCGGCAAGCCCACCGATATCGAAGAGCTCGACGGCCAGTTCATGGGGCTGATGCTGCTGACGCCCGAAGGCCTGACGAAGCTTGCCGAGCGCTACCGCGCCGCGCCCGCGCCGGAGCGCCAGCGCCTCGACTTCACCCGTCTGCTTTCGACGCTGATCGCCGAAGGCGCGCGCATTGACACGGCCGCCAACCTTCTGCCGTGGATGGAAGTAGACAGGGCCAAGGATCTGGCGGTCGCTCGGAAGATGGTCGAGCGCGATGATCTTCCAAGCGTCGCGCCTCGTCTGGTCTATGCTGGCCAAGCTGCAGCCGCCTGCGTCCAGTCCAGCACCGACGAATCCGAACTGGTCGACGAAAGCGAAATTACTAGCCGCGCCGATGATCCAGCGCTGCGAGATGACCACAGCCCGTCCCCTGAAGCCTACGCGCAGGTGGGCGAGCACCGGATTGTCGACGTCTTCGCAGTGCAGAACTGGGGCCGGTCAGGCTCGACCTTTCTGCAGAGCCTGTTGGATGACCATCCCCAGGTCTTGTCGACGCCCAACTTCTATTCGCGCCGCTACTATCTAGCTTGGGCGCGCAGCATCGCGCGCGTTCCCGACGGTCAGAAGATCGATGCTTTCCTGAAGATCTTTCGACAATGGTGGGACCCAGGACTGGTGGACGCGACCGCCGGTCTGCACCGTCTCGGTCCGCATCGAAACGCGCTTGCCGGCGTGTCTCGGCAAACCCTGGAGGGCTATCTGCGGGCCGCCTTCGCCACAGGGCGTTCGATCACCCGGCGCAGCCTCTTCGAAGCCGGGCATCTGGCCTATGCCCTGGCCCGGGGTCAGTCATTGGCGCCGGGCGATCTGCAGATCATGTTTCCCGTGCATGGCGAGCCACGCTCGGTCGCCGCCGCCTTGCTCGAGGACTTTCCCCACGCGCGCTTCATTCACACCATTCGGGAGCCGACCGCGAACGTCGCTTCGTCGATCGAGCATCTGTGCTTCAACGGCCTGGACGTCCGGGCCGATGCCTTGGAAAGCGTGCTTGCGTCGCTCTTTGATCGTCGATCTCGACGTTACGGACCGCCCCACACAAGCTTCGAGAGCGAGGCCTATTTTCCCTATCTCGCCGCCAACGGGCAGGCCAGACTTCTGCGGCTAGAGGACCTACATGGCGACGGCGCGGGCGTCCTGGCCAGCCTGTGCGCCTGGCTAAACTTGCAGCAAGCCTCCCAGCTCCTGATCAGCACCTATGATGGTAAGCTGTGGTGGAACCGGCCCGAGAGCGGCTCAGACAGCCGGATCGGCGGTCAGGCGCTGGACCGCAACGCCCCCCGCCTAGGGCCTGTGGATCGGTCGAAAGTGCGTGCGCTGCTTGACGCGGCGCCCAACATCGCCGCCGCCTATCCAGCCGCGCGCCAAGAAACGACGCGACCGGTCGAGGAAAAGCTGGCGGTGGCGATCGGTCGGTGGCGTCAGGAACACCAGGCGCGACGAAGTGAGGTTCGTTGCCTGACTTCACTGCTCACGATCGCTCCGATCCTGCCCAAGGCCTTCGTCAACCAGCTGAAGCAGGCCTTAGAGCGTGAGCGCTATCGCGCGCGGCTCCTGGAATTGAACGCCGGGGCGATCGGGGTTCGGCGCAGGTTGAGCGACGCGGACAAATCAGGGACGGTCCGGGCTGTATTGTTGATTTCGGCGTCCTCGACAGGTTGGCGCACGCGCGCCCTGTCGGACACGAGGCCTGATCAACGCGTAGAGGCAGATCGGCTAGGCGCCGGCTTCCTTGATGAACTGGTCGTTCCGAGATCGGTTCGACAGAGTCTGTTTTGGGCCGCGGCCTTAGGCCTGGGCTGGCCGCTCGCCAGGCTCCACACTTATCTGTCCATTCGCGGGCTCATGATCCGACGGATCATGCGCCCCTCCGCGGCGACCACACCTCTGACGCTGTGCGCCGCCCCCATTCGTCCACCATAGCGACCCATCCAGCACAGCCTCAATAAGTTGAAATCTTAATCCCTCGGGGCGAAATTAAAATTTCACCCTGCCGGTCAACATTACTTGAATTCAAGTTAGAATATATTCCAAAATATACAGTAATTTTAGGTTGATATATTCATAATTCGAGATCAGCATTCACCCATCGCCATTTGGCGCATCTTAAATCATCGGCTGGAGAGACTCCGATGACCATTCAAGACCTGAACGAACTGGAAGCCGCCGAACTGCTGGATCTCGGCGCCGCCTCGGAAAAGACCGAGGGCTCGAACGGCGACATCGGCGAAGTCGACCTGGAACGCGAATAAGCCTTCGCGTCCGGCAGCGATGCGCCTTCGCGGCGCATCGCTCTCGGGCGGGGGCGCCGAGACTAGAGAATGATGCGCTTGACGCGCCACGCCCGGTGATGGGCAGCGCGGCTCACGGGCGCCGTAGGAGGACGCTTTGACGATACTGCGACAAACCAGGCCCGTCTCTTGCGCCACCACCTTCGACGACCAGATCCATGACTTCGGTCGCGCCCTGGATCTCATCCGCGGCGTGGGCGGCCCGCTCTCCGAGATGCAGATGGGCATGCCCGACAGCCTGGACGACCAGCCGGCCAATCGAGATCGTCGGGAGCCAAACCCGTGCATCTAGCTCGAAACGTGCATCTGGCCGCGGTCGGTGGCCAATCGGTCGTTCTGGATGTCCAGAACGACCGCTACATCGGCCTTGGCGCCGACCTGACAAAGGCGGCTCTGCATCTTCTCGAACCGGGCGACACCCCGATCGGCGACAAAGCGCTCGACCATGCTCGCGACCGTCTCGTCGCCCGAGGCATTCTCACCGATCAAGGCCAGGCCTTAGCCGCCCCCGAGCGCGCCGCCCAGCCCCGTACGACACTGTGGCCGGCGCTGGCCGTCCCTGAACGCGCCGAACGTACGCGCTGGACCGGCGTCCCGTCGGCGCTGTGGGCGCTGACGGAGGCCCAGGCCGCCTTGTCGTCTCTGCCCTTCCACAAGATCATTCGCTGGCTTGAGCGCGAGAAGACGCGCGCCGCGCGCCGCGAGGGCGATCTGACGGCGCAACAGCTGATCGACGTGTTCGCGCTGGCCAGGCCCTGGTTTCCGGTAAAGCCGATCTGTCGCCTCGATGCGGTCGCACTATGCCTTCTGTTCTGGCGGCAAGGCCGCTCTGCTCAGTTGGTCTTCGGCGTTCGGTTAGAGCCGTTCTATGCCCATTGCTGGGCTCAGGAAGACGAAATCGCGCTGAACGAGTCCGACGACAGCCTTCGTCAATACGCCCCGATCTTGGTCATTTGAACACCGAGGGCCATCCGATGATGCACCGGTATGTCTCCATCATTTCGACCTCTCCGGCCTCCTCAAGCCATGACGAGATCTGGGCGCAACTCGGGCTCGGAACCGGCTGGGAACGGGCCTTACGGACGAGCCGCGCATCGGCCTGGGTTTGGTCGCGCGCGCCCAGCCGGCTGAACCATCGCATGCTGAACGCGATGACCTGCGTCATTGGCCTCGACTTCGCCGCACGCAGCGACGTGTGTGACGAAAAGGATGGCGCGCCCGTCGGACTGCTCAGTGCGCGCTGGGGCGCCTACGTCGCGCTCCGGGTTGATCCGGACAGCGGCGCGGTGTCGGTGTTGCGGGACCCGAGCGGACGGATCGAGTGCTGGCGCCTCAAGCGTCGCGACTACGATATTGTTTTCTCCCACTACGGCGACGTGATCGGGCAGAACCCGAATAGCGATCCGATCGACTGGCAATACATTGCCTACCACCTGAACAACACGTGGCTGCACGGAGACCGCACCGGGATTTCGAACGTGACCGAAATTCTCCCCGGCGAGGAGTTGGTTTTCGACGGCCAAGCGGTCCGCCGGATCGTCCACTGGTCGCCCGGTCAGATCGCCAAGGACAGCTATTCATCCCGCGAGGAAGCTGGCCGCGCCATCCGCGCCAGCGCCGAGCGGGCCGTATCGGCGTGGGCGGCGCGCTACGACCGTATCGTCCTCGACCTCTCCGGAGGCCTGGATTCGGCGATCGTCCTGGGCTTGCTCCGACGCCACGCCGGACATCCGAACGTCGTCGGCATCAACTACGTGACCAATCACTCCGAAAGCGACGAACGACACTTCGCCCGGGATGCGGCCGATCTCCACGGCGTCCGCCTTATCGAGCAGACGGTCTCTTCTCAGACCGTGGGCCGCCGCGCGAACTTCTCGATGCGCCTTCTGCGCCCAACGGTCCGGCTGATGTCGCTGGGCTATGACGAACTGGGCGGCGCAATCGCCGAAAAGCTCTCGGCGGAGGCGTTCTTCACCGGGAGCGGCGGCGATCACCTGTTCTTTGACAACATCTCGACACGTGCGATCGCCGACTATCGCCGCCAGAATGGCTTTGACTCGAAGTTCGTCGCGACCGCCCACGAACTGGCGCGCCTGTCGAAAAACACGATCTGGAACGCTTTCGGCGTCGCCATCAAGGACTGCCTTCGGGCGGCGCCTCAGCTTGCCGACCTGGTCAAGCTACAGAACCCCTTCTTGGCGGGTGACGCCGCCTCGTTCAGCGACTACGAGCGCTTTGCGCATCCCTGGGTCGTCGACGCCCGATCCCATATGCCGCCCGAGAAGCTGCGCCAGATCGTCAATCTGGTCGAACTGCAACGGCACTATTGGCGCTATGGTCGAGGCGACATCGCCCAGGAGGTCCACCCGCTGATCTCCCAGCCGCTGATCGAAGCGAGCCTGCGCACGCCGACCTACTGGTTTGCGTCGGGCGGCGTTCAGCGCGGCCTTGCGCGCGACGCTTTCGCGGACCTTCTCCCAGCGAGCATACGCGAGCGCCGCAACAAGGGCGCCAACACCAGCCACCGGGTGCAAATGATGCTTCGCGAGTTGCCGTGGATCCGCGCCATGCTGCTCGAGGGCCGATTGGCGGCCGAAGGACTAGTGGATCGGACGCGCCTGGAAGCGGCTCTCCAGCCCATGGTCCTATCGGCTGGCGCCGACATCTGGCGGCTGACAACCTGCCTGACCACGGAGATGTGGATACAGCAGATGGAGGCCGATCATCGCGTCACGGCGCCGGAACGTCTTGCCGGCTAGTCGCCGGCTCGGCGCGCAGCCGCAGCCGCATGCTCTTCCAACGCTCGTACTGCGCGCGGAACTCAGGGCGCGGGTCCTCCTTGTCGAGAAGCCAGAAGTTCAACCACATCAGATTGTTGTCATAGACACCGACATACGATCTCGGGTGATACTTGATGTGCATCTCGTCGGGAAACACGCGCATCTCGACCGGCCGCTTGGCTTGCTTGAGAGCCTCGATGCCCTCGAATCCCAACAGGGACTCGTACTCCCCCGCATTGATCAGCAGCGGCGTGTGAAGACGTTCTGGCATCCTTGACCAGGAAATCTTGGCGATTACGTTGTCGGCTGCGGGCGTTAGCGTCTTGCTCTGGAAAATCTCCATCAGTCGGGTTCGCCTAGCCCCCTCCGGCATTGTTGCGAAGAAGGTGCTGTCATGCGCGCCGCTGCTGACGATCGCCGCCGCGAAACGATTGGAGCGTTGCAGCGCGTAGTGGACAATCTCGGCGCCGGCGCTCAGGCCAGTGATCGCGATCTTCGTGTCGTCGACCAGACCTTGTCCGACCAGATCGTCGATGGCGCGGTCGATCGCACCGAACACGTTTCGGCGATAGCGGAGGTCATCCTCGTACTGCCACCGTTCATAGGAGACGATGTCCATCGTCTGCCGCGCCCCCCACGGCTCGGGAAAATCGATGCTGAGGACGAAGTAGCCGGCCGCCGAAAGGGGATATATCGGATACTCGTTTCCGACCTGCCCGCGCAGGTATCCCTTCGAGGAGTATTGAGTGACGACGAGCGGGTATTTTCGGCCCGCGACATATTGCGCAGGGTAGACGACATGGGCGAAGCCAGGATTACCCGCCGCGTCGCTAAGGGCGATCTTCGTGACGCGCGGATAGACTTTCGCGGCGAGGGTCGGATTCGGATCGGCAAGCACCTTGATCGCGCCGGTCGAGAGGTCGATCGCCGCGATGTGTCGGGGCCGCGTCGCCGTCTCGCGCAAGCAGATCACCGCCTGGCGCGCGATCTGGCAATCCTGGATCAGGTCGCTGGAGCGCAGTACGCGCCGCATGCGCCGCGCTGACGGCGACCAGACATAAAGCGCTGTCTCGTCCCTTGGCGCGCCATCCGCGCGCCCCACGCCGCTCTCGCCCTTCAGGAACCAAATCTCGTTGCTCGGCGCCCAGCCCAGGCCCTTGAAGAACTGACCGGTGCAGACCGGGTCATCGCAGGGGCGAAAACCCACCGCGTCCGTCACGATCCGCTGCAACGGCTGAAAGCCCTTCGTCGCAGGGTCGACCTTCTTCAACTCAACGGCGGCGCCATCGCCGCGAACGGCGCGAAGTTCGCTGGAGGCCTCCGCCAGAGCGGCGCGCTCTTCGTCGGTCGCCTCGCGAACGGGCTCGTCGCGCCGCGCCGCGTAGGTCCGAACTTCGCAGGCTGGATCGAGCGCTTCGCCGCCGCAGTCGGGCAGGTTGGGCCGGATGCGCGCCGCGCCAAGCTTCATGCGGCTATCCAGCAACCAGCCGTGCTCGGCCTCCGCCTCCAGGTTTTTCTGGTAGGCGCTAACATTGAGACCAGTCTTGAAGATCACCGTGTCTGCGCGCCACGCGAAGGTCATGACCTGAGGCTCGCCACTGGCCACGCGCGACGTCCGGAGAGTTTGAATGTCCGCGGTCCAAAGTTCGATGCGCCGATCGGTCAGCCGCCGAAAGGCGATGCTCCGACTATCCGGCGACCACCTGGCCCGCTCCCGGGGAATCGCCGCCTGCGGCAGCCCATAGGCGTAGGACGGAATCGGCTGGCCGCCGTCCTGGGCGATGGGCCGCGGGGGCGATGAGCCGTCGGCGGCCTGAACGAACCAGCGCAAGATGTAGTCGTTGCGTTCCGGCACGCCCTGATAGATCGAAAAAGCGATCCAGCGTCCGTCTGGCGAGACACTGACGCCGCCCAGGTCCCGCATCCTGACCAGATCATCCGTCGAAACGATGGGCGACGCCGAGGGGCCAACAATATCCGGACCAAACGCCGCGCCCGCCCAATCGGGTGCCTCGGCCGCGAAGGTGGTGAGCGACCAACTCATCGCCAGGCCGGCGAGACCCAACGGCCGCACCAAGCCCCTCACCACGTCTTCACCAATTCGATGCTGGTGAAGCGGCCGACGATCGATGCGTTGGTGGTGTCCCACGAGAGCAGGCTGGCTGTGTTCAACGGGGCGACGAGAGGAGGACCAGCATCGAACAGGTTCGTGACGCTGAGCACGATCCGGGCGCCGCGGCCGAGCGAGCCCAAGGCCTCGGGCTTGTAGGTGACGCTCGCGTCGATCGTGTCCCACGCCTTCACCGGCTGGGGCGCCGTAGCAACGCGGTTGTCGAGGTAGTCGTCCGTATGGTTCCAGAATACCGATGTCGACAGCGCCTCGCCCGACCATTGGGCGCCCGCCCGGCTGCGCAACTTGGGCGGTGAGAAGATAACGCCGGCCCGCTGCACTGGCGCGGTTCCGGCGCGAAGAACGTCGATGAAGCTGTCGACATAGGCGACGTCTAGCGACAGATCCATGTCCCCCCCGCCCAAGCGGGCGCGATAATCAGCCGAGGCCTGCCACCCCTTGATCTTGCTCTGAGCGATATTGGTATTGCGCATGTCGATGACGGTCTGCACCAGGGTCGGATCCAGAGGCAGCCCCCCACTGGCGGTTGCGCTCGTCGCGCCGTTGAACAGAGCGATGAGCTCGGCCTGGGTCGGCGACCGGTTGAGCAGTTCTTCAGGCGCGCCGGTCAGGTTTCGCGCATAGGCGCTGGCCGGATCCGGGTTGGCGATCCGATTGGCGTAGCGCACGCGATAGTAGCCCAGAGACAGCTTCAAGCCTGAAGCCCAGCCCGGCGCATAGGTCGCGTCGATATTGAAGCTGTTCGCCCGTTCAGGGCCGACCGGGGCGCCCGTGCCGGTAAGATAGAGGCCTCGCGTGGAGCCGCTCGGCGAGGTCGGATCAACGATCGTTCGGATGCTCGCCGAGTAAGCGGAAGCCTGGTCGAACCCGGAAGGCGCGCGGAAGGATTTCGAGTAGGAGCTCGTCACCGTGAAGTCGCGCGTCAGGCCCCACGCGCCTGCGACCTTGGGCACCGAAACCGCGCCAAAGTCGCTGTAGTCATCCCGTCGCCCGGCGACCGACAGCAGCAGGCTGTCGACCATCGGCAACTTGTTGGCTTCGCCGACAATCGGCGCCTCCAATTCGCCGTAGATCGACGTAACGTCTCGACTGTTGTTGATCTTTGAGACCCGCGAGAAATACTTTTCCTTCCTGTAGGCCAGACCGACTGCGGCCTTGACTTGCCCCCCCGGCAAGCTAAAGAGCGGCCCGTCGAACCGGGCCTCCGTCGAACGCAGGTCGTCGATACGGTCGTTGGGCACGAAGCGCACGATTCCGACCGCGTTCTGATTCAGGTTCGGATACTTGGAGACGTTTCGCGCGACCAAGCCAAAGACGTCTGCGTCCCAACCATGGCCCAAGGACGCCTTTGCCCCTGCCGAGATCTCGTACTGCGACGCCTTCTGAAACTGCGTAATGATCGTACGAGAGGTGTTGGTGTTGAGGGTCTCGCCAAGACTTTGAGTGTACAGAGCGTCGGCGTAGAGTTCGACATCCTTCGAGACCTCATAGGTCGCCGAGGCGAAATAAGACGCCCGCTCGACCTCGCCGACCACGGTGAAAGGGAGCGGTGCCGAACGAGAAGCGTAGCGCTTTTCAGCGCTCAGCTTCTCTCTCTGGAAATATTGCGCGCCGGCTATGGCGCTCAATCGGCCGCGATCCAGACCGCCCATAAGGCTCGCCGAATAGGTCGCCATGCCGCCGTCGGCCGCCCCGTATTGCGCGCGCGCCTCCATCCCGTCAAAGCGCCTGCGGGTGATGATGTTTACGACGCCGGCGACGGCGTCGGCGCCATAGATTGCCGAAGCCCCGTCGGCGAGCACTTCGACACGCTCGATGGCGGCGATCGGGATCAGGGAAAGGTCGACCGAAAGACCCTGACCAGCCGGCGGCAAGCGCTTTCCGTTGAGCAGAGTCAGGGTCGCGCCGGATCCAAGCCCTCGCAGGTTGGGGCTGGCGACCCCGATACGATTGTTGGTCGCGCCATCGGACGGCCCCGCTGTCAGGCTCGTCTCGGGATTGAGGCCGCCGGCGAAATTCACCGGCAGACTGCGCATCGCCTGGCCAATGTCGAGAAACCCGCTGCGCTCAAAGTCCTGCCGCGTGACCGTGGTCAACGATGTCGGCGCGATCATTGCGCCCCGGATGTTTGTCCCCGTGACGACCACCTCGTCCACGGTGTCGCCGTCCCTGACCACTCGCCCTGAGAGGCCGTCGGCTTCGCTGGCGTGAGCGCCGCCTGAACCGAACGCGGCCAACAAGCCAAACGCTGCCGAGGCCTTCAGGAGGCTCCTGAAGGTCGATCCAATCACCCTGCTCATCTGTCCCTCGCCGAACCGGCTACGCGATCCCCCCGCGCGCCTTCGAAAAATTCATACGAAACCGATATTCTATCTTTATGACATTTCATAACGGCGACAAGTGGAAATCCACACTTGGTCGCCCACCTGCGTGGTTTTTTGACAGATAAGGCTCAATTCTCACGCCAATTCGCTTGCTAACGCTAAGCGAGTTTTACTTTTATCCCCTACAGGTTGATAAGATTTCACCTCAAACGATTTCAAGGCGCACGACATCAACTCGCCAAGAGATAGTGAGTAATTATTGATTACTTTAACGAGAAGATGAGAGCTGTTATTGGCGCTTCAATTGAATCGCCGCCAAGGACGCCCGCAGAGCGGTAACGGACTCGTCGTGGCGCGAGAGCGCCAGGGCCGCGACCAGGGTGTCGATCACCGAGAGTTCGGCCACGCGCGAGCTCATCGCCTCGGTGCGGAACTTGGTTTCGCGCGCCACCGTCAGCAGCACGACGTCGGCGAACTTGGCCAAGGGCGACTGCTTGTAGCCGGTGATGACCACCACCTTGGCGCCGGCTTCCTTGGCGATGCGAGTCGCCGTCAGAGTTTCCTCAGTGCTGCCCGAGTGGGAGACGGTCAGCACCACCGTACCTGGCCGGGTCAGGGCCGCCGAGGCGACCATTAGGTGGCTGTCGATCTCCACGCGGGTGAGAAGACCGATGCGCAGCAGTCGATAGTGGGCGTCGGCGGCGACCGTGGCGGCCGAGCCGATGCCGTAGATCTGGATGAACTCGGCGCCGGCCAAGAGATCGACGGCCTCCTGCAGCACCCCGCTCTTCAGCGCCAGGCGCGTATCGGCCAGGGCTTGGGCGTTGGCGCTGAACACCTTGTCGGCGATGTCGCCGACGTCGTCCTCGCGCGCCAGATCCTCCTGGATAATGTCGGTGCCGTTGCCGACCGACTGGGCGATCGACAGACGTAGCGCCGAAAAGCCGTAGATTTCGATCTCGGTCAGGAACTTGGCCACATAGCTGTAGGCCACGCCGGCGGCCTGGGCGAACTCGTTGACCGACATGCCCACGACCTCGCGCGGATTGTCGAGGATGAGGTCGGCCATACGCTGGGGACCAGGCGCAAGCGTGGGGCGAAGCTTCAAGAGGGTGGTGCGGATCACCTCGAACGGCGGGGCCTCGCCGGTGCGGTACTTGCGCGGAACGGTCTCGCCGGCGCGAGCCTTCGGCGACGGCGCCCGAGGAGTCTTAGCCATTATGAAAATGCCCAATCCAAGATCGGCGCGTTTATAGCCGAGGAATCAGGCCCGCGCGCTAGCCCCGCTGGAGACGTGCGAACGCGTTCCGCTGGCGAGCGGCGCGTCGTCGAGCATGAACGCGACCCCCGCTTGGACATGAAGCTGGGCGGTATCGAGCAGCGGGACATCGACATCGCCCGACCGCAGCGCCAGACCAAGCTCTGTGCAGGCCAGGATCACCGCGTCCGCCCTGCGCGCTAAGCCCTCCTCGACGATCGCTTTCAGCGCCACGCGCGAGGCCGTCTCGACCCGGCCGTCCATCAGCTCCTCGTAGATGATGCGATGGACCAGGTCCTGGCCGGCGGCCAAGGGCAGGACGACATCGAGGCCGTGACGCTCGAGCCGCTCGCGATAGAAGGTCTCGCTCATCAGGTAGCGGGTGCCGAGAAGCAGCGGCCGGCGCACGCGCAGGTCCTGTGCTCGCTCGGCGGTGACATCGCCGATGTGCAGTAATGGCATGGTGATCATGCCAGCCAACCGATCGGCGATCTTGTGCATGGTGTTGGTGCAGATCAGCAGACCCTGCGCGCCCCCCTCTTCCAGCCAACGCGCCGCGACGGCGAAGTCCGCCAGCGCCGCGTCCCAGTCGCCGGTCCGGCAGTGGGCGTCGATCGCCTCGACGTCGAACGACCAGAGCAGGAGCTTGGCCCCATGGCCCGGGCGGCGCGCACGCACGCCGCGGTTCAGACCGGCGTAGTAGAGGCTGGTGGCCTCGGCGCTGCAACCGCCGATCAGGCCCAGGGTCCGCATGATGTCGCTCTCCCGCCGGAATGGCGTGCGAACTAGCGCAAGTTTATCACCCATGAAAAGTAGGAATTTTCATAATTCACACAAAGATCACCCTGGCGACGGGGCGAGCTGGCGCTGGACACAACCGTCGATTGGGTGTGTCGTGACAACATGCCGGAGGATGTTCGTCATCGCCGCTCACCCAGGCCCGCCGCCGCGCGAGCGATCGGCGTCCAGATCGCCCGCGCGTTGCGCGGCGGCGCCCGCGCCTGGCTGGTACTGGCGCTGGTCATCGTCAGCCTCGGCGGCCTGGCCGCCGGCCTGGCGCCTCTGACGCTGAAGATCCTGGTCGATCGCTTATCAGCGGGCGCGACGCCGAGCCTTGCCTTGCTCGCGCCGGGCGTCGGGGCCTATGTCGGGGCTCTCCTCGTCCAGCGGCTTTGCGAGCAGATCCAGAGCTACGCCTATTTCCGCGGCGAGCAGCGTCTGGTGCGGCGGTTCGGCGCGCAGACCTACGCCCACATACTGGCCCTGCCCCTGCCCTTCCATCTGGACAACAAGTCCGGCGCTCTGGCTCAGGCGTTGGCTGACGGAGTGCTGGGCCTACGGCTGCTTCTGACGCATGCGATCTTGTCGATCGCCCCCGTGCTCATCCAGGTGGTCGTCGCCTGCGTCGTTCTGGGCGCGGTGCTGGGGCCTGGCATGGCCCTGGTCCTGCTGGTTTCGCTGGCCAGCTATGCTGCGGTATTCGCCTGGAGCGCCTTTGGCGTGCATGGCGCGGTCAAGGGCATCTCGGCCGCGCAAGGCGACGTCGGAGGAGCCACGGCCGACGGCCTGCTCAACATCGAGGCCATCAAGGCCTTCACCGCCGAGCAGCGCTATGCGCGCCGGTACGACGCCCTGCTGGAGAAGACCGAGGCCCACTGGCGGCGCTATCTTGCTCGGCGGCTGGCGGGCGGATTGGCCGTGGCGGGCGTCTTCGCCCTGGCCATGACCGCGACCCACCTGCTCGCGAGCCTACAGGTCCTGCGCGCGGGCCTGACCCTCGGCGCCTTCGTGCTGATCAACACCTATCTCCTGCAGCTGATCCGCCCCCTGGAGATGCTCGGGTTCGCGGTGCGCGACATCGGCCAGGCCCTGGCCTATCTCGACCGGATCGGGGCGATCCTGACTGAGCCGGCCGAGGGCGAGACCGGCGCTCGGGAGAGCGCCCTCCCCGCGCCGTCGACGCCCGCCGAGCTCGTCTTCGACGAGGTCTCGTTCGCCTATCCCGGTCGCCAGACCCTGGACGCGGTCTCGTTCCGCGCCGCCCCTGGCCAGACGATCGGCATCGTCGGTCCTTCGGGCGCGGGCAAGTCGACCCTGCTGCGCCTGGCGTTGCGGTTCCTGGAGCCAAGCGCCGGCCAGATCCGGCTCGACGGCGCCCCCTTGGACGATCTCTCGCTCGCGGCGCTGCGCCGCCAGATCGCCCTGGTCTCCCAGGACACCATCCTCTTCAACGACACCATCGCCGCCAATATCGCGCTCGCCGCCGATGACGCCGATCCCAAGGCCATCGCCGAGGCCGCCGAGGCGGCGAGACTGGCGCCGCTGCTGGCGATCCTGCCCGACGGGCTGCAGACGCGGGTCGGCGAGCGCGGCCTCAAGCTCTCCGGCGGCGAAAAGCAGCGCGTCTCGATCGCCCGGGCGGCGCTGAAGAAGGCGCGACTGGTGATCTTCGACGAGGCGACCGCCGCGCTCGATCCGGGCACCGAGCGGGCGGTGTGGGAGGCGATGGCGGGCCTGTCACAAGGCGCCACCACCTTGGTGGTCACCCATCGCCTGGCCACCGTCGCCGGGGCCGACGAGATCCTGGTGCTGGAGGCCGGACGCGTCGTCGAGCGCGGGCGCCACGGCGCGCTGCTGGCGATGGGTGGCGTCTATGCCCGTCTCTGGCGGGCCCAGGCCTTTTCGGTCGCGCCGGTCGCGCTCGACGACCGCGCGTCCTTGGCCTCGTCTCTTTAGTCCTTTAGAGCCGCGCCGTGCGCCACGGGCGGCCGAAGCCGTCGTCGGGGAAGGTCGAAGTCGCGGCCTGGGCGTTGGCCTCCCCGACCAGATGGGACAGACGGTCCAAGCGTGATCGCACGGCTTGACGGCCGGCGCGCTCGGCCGCGTCGAGGTCGCGCGTCAGCAAGGCCTCGCCCATAGCGACGACCACATCGATCGTCGCGCGCGCCACAGTCACGGCGCGCAGATCCAGGACCCGCACCAGGTGGGTGCGCTCCATCATCTGGCGCACCATGTCCAGGCGCGTCGCGTTGCCCGCCGCCTCGGCGAGTCCGATATAGAGACCCTCGACTTGGGCGGCGATGAATTCGGCGCTGTCATCGCGCTCCAGCACCGTCGGCGACATGTCGGTGAGCGGGCGCGGAATCATCGCCTCCGGACGGCTGGGCAGCCCGGCGATGCTCGCCACCAAGAAATCTTGGCAAACCTCCAGCAGTTCGCGCTGCTCGGGCTCGGTAAAGACCTTGGAATAATAGCCCTGGCTGCGGCGCCATTCGACGAAGCCTTCGGCGTAGAGGCGCGCCAGGGCCTCACGGATGGGCGTATCGCTAAAGCCGAACCGGCGCGCGATATCTGCGGGGCGCAGCTGCAGGGCCGGCCGCAGCTCTCCGCGCACCGCCAATTCCTTGAGGCGGACGTAGGCCGCGGCGGACTTTCCGCCGGCCTCGCCCGACGTGGGCAATCTGGTCATACGCACCGCACCTCAACACTGGGAGGACTCGCCACGCTCTTGAAAAAACGGATGTGCAGATGATTTCGAGGCGCGAGTTCAACCCCAACGAAACTGTAACATACACACAACCTATAGAGAAATCTCCCTTTGCGATTGCGCCTCACGCGCGAACTCGGCCCGGCCGTCGCCCGAAGGGCGGCGCGCCGTTGAGGCGGCCGGCCGGCCTTGCCGGCCGCCGGCCCCTCGGGGTCAGGCGGGCCACGCCGGCGCGGTCAGACCGCCTGGGCGGTCTAGGCTTCGGCCACCGCGCGCGGCCGGGCGATCTGACCGGTCGGGGCGTCGACGTCGGGCTTGTCTGTGCCCGTGCCGTGCAGGGTGGCCGGGCGCACGCCGATCTGCGGCGCCGCGGCGGCCAGGGCCGCATGGGCGCTCATCATGTGCGAGCGGGTCTGGCCCAGCGTCTCGATCGAGCGAGCGACGGCGGCGACGCCCTCGTGGCCCAGCACGGCCGAGAAATTGTGATCGCGGCGCAGGCTGGAAGTATGGGTGATGAACAGGGCCGCCTTTTCGAGGGCCAGGTCGACGGCCTGCTCGGCCTCGAACAGGGCGTCGGCGACGGATTGGGCGATGTCTCGTCTTTGCATGAGGTCTCGATCCCGCCGGCGGGCGGGCTCCTTGCGATAAGGGTGAGCGTTGGAGGACGCCGGCGCGCTAGCGGCGCCTGAGCCAGGCGTCGTAGGCGTCCGACAGGTGGCCGACCTGGATCACCAGCGCCAGGACGACGAGCGCGAGCACGACGGACGCCAGCGCGGCCGCCAGGATCAGGATCAACCGCTCGGCTTTGGACCGGCCTTGCGGGGCAAATCGCGGCCGCTGGGCGAATGATCGCTCGCGGGCGTCAGAACGAAAGCGATGCAGATAATCTCGCGCATCAGATCGAGCGGAGACAGGTGGCAGCTCAAGAGCCGGGTGATTTTCAGCAAGTGCTGCACCGCCTCCTGCTCCGCCGGCGTGATCGCCAGGTCTTCGTAGATCGCTTCGAGGTCGCTCCAGCTGATCGCCGGAAAGGCTGGCACCATTTCCATCGGTTCGAACATGGAGATCTCCCTTGGCCATGGAATTGGCCGACGGCGAGGGTTCGAACGGAAGGGGGATCGGGCGCCCCTGGTACAAAATAGGTAGGCCCGCCTCACGCAGATGGACCACCAGCATCATGGCCGCCTGGCGGCGCGAGCCGGTCTGAAGCTTGCCCACGGCGCTGGCGATATGCTTGTCGACGGTGGCCTTTCGCAGGCTGAGATCGAAGGCGATCTCCTTGGACGACTTCAGCTGGGCCGCGCCCAGTAGGACGTCGTGCTCGCGCGGGGTCAGCTTGTCAAAGCGGCTCATCATAAGCGCACCCACGCAACGCGAGGCGGACCAACCTCCGCGTAGACGTTATTAGCTCACGACAGGACGGGACTTCGCAAGTCTTGGGCCCAGCCCTGCTCCCCTGGCCATCCTTGCCGCCCGCTAACGCAGCAGACGGCGGAAATCGGCTTCGGCGGCCGCCATCAGCGGCGCGGCCAGGGCTCGATCGCCAGGACCAAGGTTTCGTGAGAACGACGCTCCGTAGGTGGGCAAGGCCTGCTCGCCCTCCGGATAGGGCAGCCAGGCCAGAGCGCCGTCCAGATAGACGACCGCTTCGAGATGACCCGGATCGGTGTCCGAGATTTCGGCCCGGATCTCGAAGGTCCGGCCCGCATGCTCGAAGGTCTTGGAGGTCAGGAAAGGCATGGGGACGTAGCCATCACATCAGGAGCGAGACGACGTCATGCCGGGAAAACAGCACCTTGAAGGCCCGGACAAACGCCGGCGCGTCCGTTCTGGCACAATCCAAGGTTTGGCGCCATAGCGATGCACGCCGATGACGTGCGCTTGAACCCAAAGCCAGTTTTGCGCGAAGCCGAACTATACCCATCAGCCGCCGTACAGCGCGACTTGACCGCTCCGGCGCTTCGACGTCCCTTTCTTGCGGGAGGCGTTGATGTCCCATTCGCCTATACAGACCCTGGGGCTGGTGCTGACCCCGATCGTCACGATTGTGGTGGTCTGGCGCGGCGGCGTGCCCGAACGGATCGCCGCCTTGGCCTCGCTCGTCGCCTTCCTGATCACGCCCCTGGCCCAGAAACTCAGTCATGGACGCTGGCCGCTGCCCGGCGTGGCGCTCGTTGACCTCGGTGTCTGTGTCCTGCTGATCGGCCTGGCGCTGCGCTATGACCGCACGTGGCTGATCCTGACCGCCGGGGTCGAGCTGGCGACGGTGATGGCGCATCTGGGCATGATCCTGGACCCGACGTTGATGGCGCGGGGCTATGTGATCTCGCTGTGGATCTTCTACTTCATCTTCCTGGCCGCCCTGAGCTGGAGTGTGGTGGAGGCCCGCGCCTTGCGAGCCGCTCATCGCTCCGAACCCGGCCCATAGCCGGCTGCGACCGGCTCGGCGCGCTCGGCGGGAGGTTCCGACGTTGGCTCGACATCACCCAGCTTGACCAGGGCCTGGGCGACGTCGACCAACGGCGCGCGCAGGGCCGGCGGCAGGCGCAGGAACGCCTCGGCCAAGCCAAGCCCCCCGGTGGTGTTCACCAGCACGTCGACGCCCGGCGCCTGGGCCGGATCGGCGGGCCCCGGCAGGACGCCGCGTTGATCGTCGCTCGGCGCGCCGTCGAACAGCGCCCCAACCGGCACGTCGAACAGCGCGGCGATCCTGTGCAGCATCGAGGCGCTGATCCGGTTCGCGGCGGTCTCGTACTTCTGGATCTGCTGGAAGCTGACGCCCAGATGTCGAGACAGTTCCAGCTGGCTCAGGTCGCGCAGGCGCCGCAACGCCCGCACGCGGGCACCGACGAAAACGTCGACCGGGTCGCGCTCGTCCTGAATGTCAGCCATCGGAATCTCCCTGGTGTCCTCACGCCTCCCCGGTCAAAACCGGGCAGTCCGCAGGCGCTGACACAGCGGGATTCAGACGAGAAACAATTAGGTGCTCGCGGCCTCCTGAAGCGCTTTCAGGCGCGCCTGGCAAAGCTCCTGAACCAGAGCCTGGAGCCGTTCGACGCGCCCCTGGATCCACGCCAACTCCTCGGCGGTGATCTTGTAGTGCGGCGAATAGCGCGCCTTGACGTAAGCGGCCCGCAAGAGCTCGAAGCAGCGCTTGTGGAACTTCGTGTCGGTTGGCCAGACCTCGGCCAAGCGCGGATCAAGCGGTTCCGCCAAGCCGCGCAGGCGCACGAGGTTGTGGGACTTGGGCGCGTAAAGCGAAACGACCAGAAGCAGGCAATTGTAGAAATGTTCAGCCGCCTGGTGAAAGGAAAACGCCGCAAGCTTCGGGTGACCTTCGCCCAGGTAGAAACGCGCTCCAGCCACCGATGCGCTGGCGGGCCCGAACCATTCGTCGTAGTAGCCCTGAGCTTCAGCCAGAGCAGTTTCTGGGGCGAGAGCTTGAGGTTCGGCCAGCGGTCGACCTGGCTCTTCAAACAACACGACGCCATCGCGCACGATATCGGTGAAGAAGTACCGCCCCAGCCGTAGCTGCTCGTTCACGTCGTCGAGGTCATGGACGATGAAATTGACGGGGGTGCGCAAGCGCTGGCCGGCCGAGAGTTCGTCGAGCAGGCGCTTCTCGGCGCCCTCCCAAAACTCCAGGGTGTCGGCCAGCTTTTCCTGATCGACGACCACGAGCAGGTCGTAGTCCGAAAAATAGCGCCCGACCGGGTCCTCGACCCAATCGCCTCGCGCGTAGGATCCGAACAGAATGATCTTGAGGATCTTGCCCTGCCCCAGAGCGCCCGAGCGCTTGGCGACCTCCTCGGCAAAGCCCTCTTTGAGGATCTCCGCCACGAAGGCCAGCTCGCGCTGCTTTCCCGCCGGCAGATGGTCGAGGGTCGTTGCCATGCCCGCTGTCTCACCCGCCGCCCGCCGCATGGCAAGCGCTTCCTCGGCGCGCGCGGCGCGATGATGCTCGGGCTTGGTCATTCACTCGACTCGAGACGGCGGGAACAATACCGAAACAGAGTCTACACGTAGAGGTTGGAAGGCGCCAGCAACTTGCGCCATGCCGCCCAGGCCGCAAACGGAAAACTCCTATAGTTCAGCATCTAGGGTCAGCAAGTCCGTGGCCTCCGACATGACGTGAAACGAACCGAACTCTGCTGGCCTTCGGCGTTCGAGAAGGTCCATCCCAGCGGATCACGGATTGAGGCGCACGTCGGCGAGCGCGCTCGACGCTGGCAAAATCCCCTCGCCCCTGGACGCCAGCGTTCGGAGTGGTGAGGGGGCGAAGCCGCCGGAAACAGGCGGATCCGCCCGCCACTAGTCGGCGAGCGACTCGGTGACCTCATCTGGAAGGCCGAGATTGGTCGAGACGCTAGCGTCGCCATAAATGGCCGTCTCGAACACCCGCCACGCCTCGCGCCGGATTTCCAGGGCCTGCGCGCGGCAACCGGAGGCGGCCGATTGAGAGGCCGATAGGTCCCCGACCAACGCAGCTTGCACCTCAAGGTCAGTTGGCATCGGAAAGGTCAGTCCCAAAAGCGAGGGTTTGGAGATATTTTTCATGGTCGGCGAGGAGCCCGTCAGTTGGCCCTCGATCTGTTCGCGAACTAAAGGCGTCTTCAGCACCGCGGCCAGGAAGTCGAAGCGCGCCGGTGCGCCGGGAAGAGGAAGGGCGCGGAAGATCTTGTCGCACAGCATGAGGCGGCCGGGCGTATCGTCGACAAAGACTGTGGCCCCCACCAATCGCGCGATGTTTGCGCGGCCGATTAAAAGGTCGCCCTGCTGGATCTCGAGCGCCGGCCGAGGCTTCAGAGTGTCAGGCAGGGCCTTGTTCTGGCGCGGGTTATAGATCCCCGTTGAAACAGCCCCGACCTTCAGGACGCCCCATTCGCCTTCCGCCGCCGGCCGGGGATGGCACTTGGGGCTCCAGCCGTTCTCGAGATCGGCGATCACGTCTTCCAGCGCCACGATGGGATAGGGGCTGGGCGGCGGCTCGGCGCCGGCGACGCGACGCAGGACCGCTTCGTGGCTCCAACGGTCAAGATCCGAGAAGCGGGCGACGAACAATGGACGATCGGGCAGTGCGGGCGAGGCCACGATGCCAAGAGCCGTTTCGAACCGGCGCACCCCCTCCGCCTCCTTGGCGGCCGCTTCCTTCTCGAGCGCCTGGGCCTGGCCAAGCGCTTCGCGATACTTGCCAACAATCGCACGTTGCTCGCCAAGGCTGGGTCGTGGCACGCGCAGTGAGCGGAAGGCTTCCGGAGAGACCCGCTTTCGCCCACTGGTGCCGCTGGCCTTTTGGCGAAGATCCGAGATGAAGTGGCCCGTACGGAGGACCAGTTTCAGATACTCCGCGTCGAGCGCCTCCGGGTTCGGGGTGTGAACAGGGTATTCCGCGGTGACGACCGCTGCGCCGATGGTGTCTGGAATGACGCCGATCGCGCCCAGGCGAGCGTCGATCTTCGAGAACACGATGTCTCCGGGATATCCAACGAACATCGCACCCTGGAAGGGCTCATCGCGTTCGCGAACGGAGATCTCCCCTGTCAGGTGGACGGTGATCGGCGTTAGGTCCGAAAACTTTTCGGCGCTTGTCGATTGTAGACGCGGGGTGACCAGCGCCTCGATGGGCGCGAGCGGGAACACGCTTGCCTGGGCCGCCAATACCTCGTGCGCGGCCCAATTTTCCATCTCCCCCCACTGCCGGATCAGGCAGCGGGGGGCGCTTGAAAATCCGGCAGGTCCTCCGCTTTCGCACCCGCGCCTGTCCATGCCCGAAACGCACGCCACGCCTTGAGCACCTGCGGCAGGTCGTTGGCCACTCCCTGCCCGGTGTCGCCCGTCGAGCTAATCCCCACGCCCTTGGGCGCAGCAAGAAACACGGGATAGTCGAAGGCGGCGCGGACGTGCGCCCATAGCGCCGCGGTGTGCCCGGCGTCGATCCTGCGCAAGTCGCGGGCCAGGGCGCTCGAGGCGTCCGCGGCGGCCGCCTTGGCCGGGCCGATCCAAGCTGCCTGCAGCGCCGCCTTTGCCGCGCGAATCTTCTTGGCGTCGGCGCCGTCATTGCGCCAGCGGACAGGTTCGAGACGCGAAGGCGCGGCCATGCGAGGATAGGCCGGCACTGGCCCGGCCTTCCAGCTAGGTCCGATCGGCTCGACGCCGAGGGCCGCCAGCGTCGCGATCGCCTCGGCGACGTCTGGGTTCGAGCCGGTGATGATCGCCTGTCGCGCAGCCATGCAAGCCGCGTCGCGCTCGGCCGCGAAGGTCGCGTCCAAGGCGGCGTGGGCGGCGTCCCAGGCGGCCTGCCAGGCGGTCTCGTCTTCCGACGTGAAGCGGCGCAGCGTCACGACCGAGCACTTCACCGACGCCTTGCTGGACCGGAAGGTTTCCTCGGGGAGGCTGACCACGGCCAGAAGCTTGGCGCGCCCCTCACACCAGCGCCGCAGCCAGTTGAGCGATGGATTGTTCAGATTGCCATCGGGCAGGACGATGTTCAGGAGCCCACCCGGCTTCAGCAGGCTCAGGCAGCGCTCGACGAAAATGACCTCGGTGTCGCGGCTGGCCTTGTCTCGCCCGATCTCGAACAGGTCAAGCACAGGCGTTCGCGCTTCCTGTGCTGCGCTGAGCCGGGCGTGGTTTTCCGACCACGCCTCGCCGTAGCGTTCGCGATGCTGGGCAATTCGCCCCGCATCAGTGGTAATGGAGGTCTCGTCGCTGTCGCCAAGGCGCTGGTCGCGCCCTACCGCCGAGCCGAACGGCGGGTTTGTCACGATCAGATCGAAGCGGTCCGGGAAAATACCGTTCACGTCGACGAGGCCGTCGTGGTGATGAATCCCGCCATGCCCGTCACCGTGCATGATCATGTTCATCTTGGCCGTGCGCGCGGCGCGCGGCTCGGCGTCGGCGCCATAGATGCAGTTCCATGCAAGACGGCCAAGGCGCGTGTCGACCGGCCGGTTATCGTCAGTCGACGGCAGCAGTTCGCGGTTGATCTCGATAAAGGCCGCCTTGATGGCGTCCGCTTCGACCTCCGGGTCAAGGCCCTGCCCTTCGATTTGGGCGCGCCTTGCATCCTTCTGCGCCTGGAGATCGGCCTCTATGTCGGCGCGGACGTGCTCGAATGCGCGAATGAGGAAGCCGCCGGAGCCGGCTGCGGGATCGCAAACGAGCTGGCCTTCCTGCGGATCGACCATGTCCACCATGAAATCGACGACAGGGCGGGGCGTGAAGAACTGGCCCAGTTCACCGCGAAAGGTCGCGCCTAGGAATTTCTCGAAAGCGATGCCTTTGACGTCGTCGCCGGTCTTGGCGAGGTCGAAGGCTTGCAGCGTCTCGACGATGCGCCGGAATGTCGCCTCGGAAATGTCGAGCGTGTCCTTCTCCGTGAAGAGATTGTCGGCCCGATAGAAGTTCTTGGTCTGATCGAAGAGCTGTTGGTGCACCGGCAGATCACCGGGCAGGGCAAGCTTCTTACGGTTGTCGAGATAAGCTGTCGTGAAGGTGCCGTGAAGACCAGACCGCTCCACGAACATCTTAATGAACAGCACCTTGGAGATGGCGTCGAACGCCGCCGTTGGGTCCTTTTTGTGGACGTCGCGAATGATGTCGTGGCTGGTCTGCAACAAGCGCGTGAACTCGGCGCGGTTGAAGGCGCGCTGGGTTTCCTTGATCGCCTTGATGCGCTTTGCGTCGCCCCAGTCGGACGCCGAGGGGATGCGAACGACCGACTTGAACTTGCCAGGAGCGGCTGGAACGACTTCAAAAGGCTCGGTGAACCGGCGATTATGTGCGACGAAAAACTCAGCGCCCATCGAGCGGGCATAGCTTTCGCCCTGGTAGTAGTCCTTCAGATTGAGGCTGACGCTCTCGGCCTTACATTCGACGACGATCTTCGGCGAGGCGCCATGAATCTTGTCGGTCGCCGAGCCCCAGACGACGATGTCGGCGCGCACCGATTTCGTGCCGGATTGGGTGCGTAGCTCCTGGCCCATCTGCGCTAGATCATAACCCAGTACGACATGGAGATGCCGTACGAACTCTTGCCGAACCTCCTCTTCCGGCTTGCCCGTCAGGTCCCGCCACTCGTGCTTTAGCGGGGCCCAGACGAGTGCGCCGGAGCGGTGCAGGTCATCGCTTGGAAATGGAGTGGCAGGCGGCGCGGGCATCTTTGGCATATGCGTCTGTAGCTGACCCCAAATGCGATTTCAGCCCGAAAACGTCGCCAAGCAGCGCTTGCCGCTAACTAGCTTTTGGCTTCGTCGACGGGCTCTGCGCGTCGCACGTCCAGGAACGGCCATCGCACCGGTCCAGCGGCCTGAAGGCCAGGGGGCAGGCTTGGAGCGGCCGGATCAACGGCTGCCCCGAGCCGAGCAACAGAGCGCTGGGCTTGCCGACCACCTGCTCGCCGCCCGCGCCGTCGACGATGGCCTCGCCACCCAGGATCGTTAGATCGAGCAGGTCTTCCCGAAGCCGCGCATTGGAGGATCATTGTCGATGCCATCCCGTCGTGGGTCCCCAAGACGCGCCGGGCCGGAATTGCTGGGCTCTGAAGCTATCTTCACCATATCGGCAGCGATCCTAGGCCTGCACCTTGGCATGCGCCTTGCGACGCCTGGTCGCGCCGAAAGAGGCACAACTCGCAATAGATTTCGTGATGCAAAGCCGCCATCTTGCGCGCATGACAGCGATCGCCTGCCTGAAGATTTTCGTCGGTGAAGATCTACAGTTCGCCGATTCCGAAGCCTTGGCCGCGTTGGTGGCCAAGGTCGCCAACGCCTATCTCGAAACCGAGTGGGCCTGGCCTCGGCGCTATGGTCTCGTGGCGCCCTATTCGTTCGTGCTCGCCGACCCGCGCGCCACACGTCTGGACGCGCGCGAACTACAGCGGATGGCCCGCGACCTGCAGCACAAGATGTTCGGCGACAAGGGCGCCGGAGAAGTCGCTCTCCTGATGTTCGAGGGCGACCAGACCGATGTCATGCGGTTCGCCAGCACCCACGGCGAAGCGCTGAAAGCGCTGCTGGAGGGCAAGGATGATAGCGCGTTCGCCGGACGGGTCTGCAAGATCACCCCCGAGGCGGTCACCAGCATCAAACCCCCCGGCGGGCCCCTGGAAGGCGCGCCGCCGGCGGAGGAGCTGGCGGCGATCGAACCAGAACCGCCGCTTGGGGGGATCAGCGATCTTCTGGACGCGCCGCAGCAGAACACCGGCTGGTGGGGCATCTACTATTTGAACAAGGAGCGCTTCGTCGGCAGCGGCGTCGATTGGCGCGTGGCCTGGGACGCCTTCAGCGCCCTCGAGGATTCCGACGTCACCGCCCGCGACCTGGCGTGCCTGGAGACCGCCCAGGACCAGCTAAACCAGTCGCGACCCGGCTATATCTTCCTGCCGTTCAGCTTCTCGTCGCTCGTCAAGCCCTCGGTGCGCGAGACCTATCGGGCCGCGATCGTGAAGTTCCCGCGCGCGTTGCGCCCCCGCATGGCCGCCAGCGTCTACGATGTGCCGCGCGAGCCGTCCTACGGCGCGATTGGCCAGATCCGCAGCTTTCTTGCGCCCTATTTCTCGCTGATCGACCTGCATGTGAGCGATCCAGGCTTCCGGATCGAGAGCCTGCCGGTTGGCGTGGTCAACAGCGTGACCCTGGTGCTGGAGGGCGTAGACGAGCGCGCGCGGCTGGCGATGATCGCCCGCTTCATGAAGGATGCGGCGGTCTATCGCGCCAAGCGGGTCTGGCAGGGCGTGGCCATGGTCGACAGCCTCAAGGAATTGGACCTCTGCCGTCGCTTGAAGACGCCATTCCTGAGCGGTCCGATGGTCGCGCCATTGACCAACGCCCCGACGGGCGAGGTCGCCTGCCCAGCCTTGAACTTGCCTTATCGCAGCTGGACCGACGTGTCTGACGCCTCCTAGCCGAACAGCGTCGTCAGACCCAACAGGCCGCAGTTGTGCTCGTTGACCAGGTAGAGCGGCACGTCATGCAGGTAGGCGGCCATCCGACCTTTGGCTTCGAAGCGGTGGCGAACCACGGCGCGATCCAGCCCGTCGCCCCACGAAAGCACCGTGGCGCTGATGATATAGACGCCGCTGCGGGCGCCGGCGGTCAGCACCAGGTTGCCGCACGCCGCGCCCAGCCATCCCGAAACAAGGTCGAAAGTTTCGCGCGCCACTGGGTCGCCGCGCGCGGCCGCTTCGAGCAAAGCGGCCAGGTTGGCCGGACGCCCCGGGGCGCCGGCCAGGCTTGATAGGGCGAAGGCGACGTCGAACACGCCCTGTCCCGAGAGCACGTGCTCGACCGACACGTGGCCATGCAGGCCGCGCAGCACGCGGATCACCTCGGCTTCGCGGTCGTTGCCGGCGGCCAGATCCACGTGCCCGCCTTCCGCCGCCGCCGCGGTCCATCCGACGAAGCCGTCGGGATAGAGAATGGACACGCCAAGGCCGGTCTCGGACGGACCGATCGCGCCGACCGGCGCGTCGCGATGCGGGCGCCGCCGCCGATCGCTTCCAGCGCCTCAGGCTCCAGCAGCGGCACCGCCAGCGCCCGAGCCGTGAAATTGTTGACCAGGTGGAGCCGATGAACGCCGAGCCGCTCGGCCATCGTCTCAGCCTCGAGGCGCATGTCCGAGTGGGTCAGCTTGATGACGCCGTTCAGATTAGGGCCCGGCGCCGCGACGGCCACGCCGAGCACGGGTCCGTCGAACCCGGCCCGAGCGCGCGCCAAGAGTTCGATGAGCGCATCCTGGCTCGTGCAGTCCGCCACCATGACCTCGCGCGGCGCCCGGCCGCGCTCGGCCACACCGATGCGGGCCTGAGCGCCATTGACGTCGGCCACCAGGACGTGGGGGATGGGATCATGGGACCCGATCATTCATCGTCTCCTCGGCTTGGCGCAACGCCGGAAATCTCGCCTCGCGCATCCTATGAGCCTCGCCAAAGTCGCGCCATGCGCCAAGGGGCCTGAATGTCGCAAGCGGCGGCTTGGCGAGGCAAGACCTCCGGCGCCTTGCCGCCTAGGCGAGTAGCCTGCCTCTACCCTGGTTGCGTGCGCTCGGCGTTGGAATACCAATGTCATTCCGTTGGCGCCGCTCAAGGTAAGGGTCTTGGCCAAACACGCCCTGGCGAGACTGGCGGTATCGAAGCCCCGCCAGAGCGCGTAGACGGCCGCGGTGACGATCATGGCGGCGGAACCCAGTGGGGCCCGCGACACCCGGAGCGCGCCGGCCATTAGCCCCTAGCTGGCGAACATGGCCTTACGGATGATGGCGTGGACGCCCCAGTTTCCGTTCGCCACTTGGGTGACGCCGAAATCAACGCCTATCGACAGCAGCGAGATCGCCTCGTCCTCACTAAGGTTCCGGGTCGTCATCAGGAAACGCCGCGCTTTCCGGAAGGCGTCGCGCATGGCCAGATCGATCGAGGACTTCTTGTAGACCTCGCTTTGCGCCGCCGGGCCCATCTCCTTGAGGTACTCTGGATGGGTGAAGCCGAAGATCACCCATTCATCCTTGGTTTCGAGCAACGGATAGTCGAGATCCCTCAGCGGCTCGCGCGCGATCCTGGCGGGATGGAGGACGATCTGGATGAGCGCCGTCATCGAGCATTCGATGGCCGTGCCGCACAGTTCGGAATCGCCTTGTGAGGCATGCGGATCGCCCAATGAGAGCAGTCCCCCCGGCACGCCGACGGGCAGGAAAAGACTGGCGCCGGCTCCCAAGCGCCAATTGTCGATATTGCCGCCAAAGTTGGACGGCGGGACAGAATCGACGGGGTCGGCATGGTTTGGCGCCATGGCCACCACGCCGAAGTGCGGCCGCACGGGCACCTCGATGTTGCGTAGCACATCGAAGTTCCGCACGACGGTGTCGAGATTTACGGGCACGCCGGGATAGTCGATCCGATCGTGCGTCACGCCGAAGGGATCGGTCTGCGGCGTCCAGCGATAGTTGTAGACGGCGTGCGCGCACGCCCGGCCGTGTTGGTGCTCCACCTCGTAGATGGTCACCACCTCGCGCGGCTTGGGCTCGGTGAGCAGGTCGGTGTAGTGAAAACCCCAATAGGCGGCGGCGTTGCTGCCGAACGCGCGGCCCCGGAAGCGGCTGTTCTGGCTGGGGCGCGGCGTGATTTCGAGGATCTTGACCTCGACCACGTCGCCGGGCTTGGCGCCGGCGATCGCGATCGGTCCGGTGCAAATGTGCACCCCGAATCCCTCCCCCGCCCCGCGCCCCAGCGCCGAGCCGTCGATGGGCCCAGCCCCTCGCCGATCGACCGCCTTACCCTCCGCCGTCCAGCGAAAGACGCTTTCGGCGCCGGGATCGCCTTCGATCATCCGCTCGTAGTCGTCATAGGCGTGGTGGGTCAGCGTCTCGACCGTGACGTAGTCGCCGGACTCGACCTCGATCACGGGCTTCAGGGCGCGACTGAAATAGCCCCAATGGACGGTTTCGGGAGACGCCTTCAGGAGATGATGGCGAAAGCCCCGCCCGATCGGGGGCAGGGGGACGTCTTCGGACGGTGCGGCGTCCGCGACCTCGCCGTCCTCGTCCTCGATAGGCGGCAAACCTGGCGAGACTCGTTTGGGCTTGCGGATCGAGGCGGGCAGGCCTCGAAGCAGGACCCGTGCGTTTTCATCGTTGATCGCGGGCGCCTTGCGATATTCGCGCGGGCTCACGCCATACCGCTCTCGAAAGGCGCGGCTAAAGGAGGCGGAGTCGTTGAACCCCCACTGGAAGAGGATCTCGGAGATCGACCTCTGCGCATGCAGCGGGCTTCCCAGGTCCAACCGGCAGCGCTCCAACCGCCGCGCCTTCACGAAATGGCTGAAGCTCTCGTCGATGGAGGCGAGCAGCTTCTGCAGGTAGCGCGACGATATGCCGTGCTCCTTGGCGACCTGCTGCAGGCTCAGCTCGGGATCGCTGAGGCGCATTTCGATGGTCTGGAAGACGCGATCCAGTAGCGAGGCTCGCCCGCCGGCCGAACCGCCCCTGTCCTTGTCGGGGGCGGAGTCGAGCAGCAGAGCGGCGATGAACTCGGGTAAGGCGGCTTCAACAGGCCGCATGTGATCGGCCTCCACCTCATTGAGGGTTTCAGCGACCGAGCTCAGCAAACCTGAAAGCATGCCGTCCAGCCCGGAGGCGCCATCCAGGCAGTTGATCGCGGCGGGCGCCGGCGTTCGGGATTTCAGCGTCGGCAAGGCCTGAGGAACACGGACGATCAGGAGCCGGCCGTCACCGTGCAAGTCCAAGCGCGCGCCGACCAGGTCGCTTCCGCACACGATGGCGCCCCCGGCGAGGATCCGCACGGTCCGACCGCTGGTCACGGTCAGCTCGCCGTCAAGCAGTAGAACCAACCAGATGCAGGACGCGCTCTGGCTGAAGTCGACGGCGAGCGACTGCCGCGTACCGGCGATACGGACGAATTGCATTCCCAGGGCCGTGCGGAACGTGACCAGCTCGCCGTAGAGCTCGGCCTGGTTGTCCAGCAACTCGATCGACAGTCGCTGCAGCGCAAAGCGCCAAGCTTCCTGGCGCTGCTCCTTGGGAAAGGCGTTAGTCGTAAAACGCACCGTTGATCTCGAAGCAGACTTCTTTCCGGTGGCGGAACTCTCCGCCAGCCGATCCTGGATCGAATTGTCCTTGCAAATTCGAGCGGCGCGACGCCGCGCCGACTACAAATCCCGGTCCGGGGGCAATTGCTGGGGATTCGTGCGGAGAGGTCTTCGCCGACGCCGTTTCGAGGCAGAAGCTCAGATCGGTTTGCGCCATGGCGCCCGCGCGCTTGCACCAGCGCGCACGCCTTGCGTCTCGGACGTCGATCTTGGCGCGAGAAGCCGGCTTGACCCCATCTCGCAATCCCGGCTCAAGCGCCGCCCCAGGGTGGCGCAGCGCAAGAAATGGGACGCCGGACGACAAGATGGATCGCACGCCCAGCCTCAGTGTGGCCGCGCTAGAGCTCGTTCGTCGGCGCAGGTCGTACGGGTTCAGTCTGGACCACAGAGGGCATGCTGATGCGTTTGCAATATTGTGGAATGGCGACCACCAGGGTGGTGCTGCTGTTGTCGGTCTCGATGACCGCGCCCGCATTCCTGGCGACGTCGGCCTTCGCAGTGGAACCGACCGTCGACCAACAGGCCAGCCAGTTGGAAGAGGTGGTTGTGACGGCCGAACGGCGCCCCGTGGACCTGCAGAAAAGCGCTTTGTCGGTGTCGGCGGTGACGGCCGAGACCCTGACCCAGGGTAACATCACCGACATCACCGGCCTGAACGGCCTGGTGCCCGGCCTGGTCGTCGCCCGCAGCGGCGGCGGCGAGCGCGTGATCTCGATCCGCGGCGTCGGCTCGGAAACCCCGGAGAACACCAACACCCAGCCGGGCGTCTCGTACCACGTTGACGGCGTCTACATCTTCAACTCGATCGCCGCCAACGCCGCCTTCATCGACGTCGCCCAGGTCGAAGTGCTGCGTGGCCCTCAGGGCACGATGTTCGGCCAGGGTTCGACGGGCGGCACGATCAATGTGGTGACCAACAAGCCCGTGCTGGGCGATTACGTCGCGACGGTCAATCTAGGCAGCGGCAATCACGGGCTGTTCAAGGGCGACGCGGCGGTCAACGTTCCGCTGGGCGACAAGTTCGCGGTCCGTGGCGCGGTCCAGCGCTACGCGCACGACGGCTACGCCAAGGCCACCGGGGTCGCGGGCTATTCGGACTATGAACTGGACGAAGCCGACGAGACCGGCTGGAAGCTATCGAGCCTGTGGACGCCGACCGACGATCTCTCGGTGGTGCTCAGCACGATTCAGTACAAGAGCGACACCCACGGGCCGGCCCAGAAAAACATCCTGGACCCCAATCCCAACCCTCGCGAACTGACCCAGGACTATCCGAGCCAGTCGCTGGTGGACACAAAGCTCTATTCGGCGGTCGTTAAGTATAAGCTGCCTTGGGCGACCCTGACCTCGATCAGCAGCTATCAGAAGCTGCTCAGCAAGCAGGCCTGGGACGCAGACGCCCTGACGGCCAGCCTGTTCTACGCCGAGACCTACAGTCCGCTGACCTTCGGCGGGTATCGCTACGACCACGTCCCGCTGTGGCGCAGCCGGGGTAAGTCGTACACCCAGGAATTCAACCTCACCTCCACGGCTGAGGGACCGTTTCAGTGGATCGCCGGCGCCGTCTATCTGAAGTCGACCAATTCGCAGTACATCGTCGAGTACAACGCCGACGACAACAATCTGGTCACCCCGCCGCTGCCCGAAGACACCGCCTGGGACGATCCCCGCGTGGCGGCCCTGTCCTATGCCGAACTGTCGGCGATCACGCGCAAGTCCTGGGCGGCCTATTTCCAGGGCGCCTACCAGATTTCCGACAAGCTGAGCCTGACGGCGGGTCTACGCTACAACGACGACAAGTACAGCGGCGAAGCCGCCAGCAACGGCTCGGCCACGTCCGGCGCTTATCTCCAGCCACAGCCGACCCAAGGCCTGAACACCCAGGAGACGACCGGAAAGCTGGCCCTGAACTACCAGTACACCCCGGCCAACATGCTCTATGCCAGCTATACGCGCGGCTACAAACCGGGCGGGATCAATAGCTCGGCCGCCTCCGGAAATTCCTACTCAATCAAGCCGACCTTCAAGCCTGAAATCGTCGACTCCCTGGAGGTCGGTTCGAAGAACCGCTTTTTGGGTAACACGCTGCAGCTGAACCTTTCGGCCTTTGTCTACGACTACAAGAACATGCAGTTTCTGGAGGAAGACCCGATCCTCTATGGCGAGGGCGCCAGCAACGCGCCGAGCGCCCGGATCTATGGTCTGGAGGCCGAGACCTCATGGCTGGCGTCCCGGCATTTGCGCATCGAAGGCTCGGTATCGCTGCTGAAGGGCGAATTCGACAAGGACTACTACGCTCTTGACCAGGCCAAGGCCGAGGCCGCCCAGAACGCCGCCGGCTATCCCGGCTATCTGTTCTGGAGCAACTTCTTCCCCGCCGTCCTGGCGCGTGACGCCGCACGCCAGAACATCAACGGCAACGATGTGCCCAAACTGCCCGACCTGCAGGGCTCGCTGAGCGCCACTTACACCAACCAAATTGGGCCGGGGTTCCTGACGGCCAAGGCCGAGTATGCCTATCGTGGCCAGTACCAGTACCGGCTGTTCAATGAGGGCGCGATCGATCGCGTGCCCTCCTACGACGTCGTCAACCTGTTCTTCAAATACGAGCCAAACGACAGCAAGATCGCCTTGTCGCTGTCGGTGACCAACCTGTTCGACACCGCCGGCCTGAACTCGCGGTTCAGCGACCCCTATGGCAGCGCCCAGGTAACTGACACCTTCATCCCGCCAAGGCAGTGGATCGCCTCCGTCGGCTACAAGTTCTGATCAGTCGGCCTGACGGGAGCCGCCTTCACCGATCGCCCGCCAGGCGCGGCCCTCTGATCTTCCTTGGAGCTTCGGCATGCACGCCGTCGACCTTCCGCCATGGGCCGAAAGCCTAGCGCTGATCGGAGACGCGCGGGGTCGCTGTCCTGCCGCCTCATCATCGGCATCGCCGATCGTCAAGTCTTGAGGCGCGAAGCGTCAAGCCTGGGCGCCGGGGCCGGCGCACCCTGGGTTCGCCGGAAGAGGCGCGCCTTGTCGCGTCCGGCGCCCTCTCACGACGCCAGCGCGGCCAGGCGGAGGCGTCGGACCGGAGGCGGCGATGGCGAGGAGTCGAGGCATGTCGCGCAGCATCTTGATTATGGTCGTGGTGTCGCTGGGGTTCTTCTTCGTCACGGCGACCACGTTCACCTCTCTGGGCTACGTGCTCTATTCCATGGTGGCCGAGCTGGGCTGGTCGCAAGCCGCCGCGGGCATGAGCTTTTCGATCCTGGGCTTGGCCTGTGGGCTCAGCAGCCCGCTGCCCCCGATGCTGATGAAATGGGTTGGCACCCGCCTGACGATGTTTCTCGGCGGGCTCGCCCTGGCGGTCGGCTTCCTCCTGGCGGCCACGGTTCAGGGCATTGGGGTGTTCTTCGTCGCCACGGCGCTAATGGGGGTGGGGTTCTCGCTGGTCGCCCCCTCGCCGGCGGTCTACCTGCTGGCGAGTTGGTTCCCGAAGACCTCATCGCGCATGATCGGCTTCTATTTCATGGCGGGCGCCTTCGGCGGCGTGGTCGGGCCGCTGGTGGTCGGCGCTATCGTTTCGACGACAGGCAGTTGGCGGACGCATTGGATGGTGATGTCCGTCGCCGCCCTGGCGGTTGGATTGATGAGCCTGGCGGCGGTGAAGGACGCCGTCCCGGTCATCGACGTCTCCGATGTCAAGAACGCCGGCCTGACGGAGAAGACCGCCGACGCGCAGGCCAAGCCCGTGTCATGGTCGGTGCGCCAGGCGTTGACGAGCCGATCCTTCGTCCTGCTGGCCCTGGCGATGATGATCGTCCAGACCGTCGTGACCACCATGCACTCGTCGCTGGTGGCCCATGTCGCCAGCTTCGGCCACGGTCCAGCGGCCGGCGCCTTCGCCATGAGCCTGCTGGCCCTGACGGGCACGCTGGCCAAGGGCGTAACCGGCGCTCTGAGCGAGAAGGTCAACCCCAAGCTCCTGCTGGTTTGGGGTCTGGCTCTCCAGTGCGCGGCCATGCTGCTGCTTTGTGTCGCCGGTACGCCAGCCCTGGCCTATGTGTCCGCCCTGCTGTTCGGCGTCGGCTGGGGCTTGTCCTGGCTCAGCGCCCATGTGCTGCTGCTACGCTATTTTGGTGGCGCCATCGCCGGTGAGATGGTGGCGATGGCCACCATGGCCACCACCCTGGCGGTGATCGGCCCGCTGGTGGCTGGATGGAGCGCCGACACTACCAAGAGCTTCACGCCGGTGTTCCTGGCCTTCGCGGGCCTGCTGGCGATGGCGGTCGTGGTCACCGCCTTGTTCTTGCGGCCACCGGCGCCCGCGCGCCGCGCCGACGGACGAACGGCGCCGAACACCAGCCCGTCAGCGCGCCGTCCCTGACCGCTGCCGAATAACGGCGCCTGGCGCGACCTCGTGAGCCATCCAGAGGCTGGCTCTAGCTCGTCGCACTTGTAAGGCGCTGAAAGTCTCGCCGCTTCCGTCGTCCTTAGACGGATATGCACGAGGGATTTAGGTTTCCGAATTGATCATTCGCGCCAAGAGTAGGCTCAAGGAGCCTTCCAGTAAGCTGCCGTTCGGCGGCGAAATGACCGGCGGGTCGGACGTGGAGGCCTGGTTGGAGCCGCGCCACCGGTTTAACTCCGCCGTGATCGTCGAACCATCGCGATGCCTATCAGCGAATGCGCGTTTGACTGCCATGCTTACGGATGACGGTCATAGCGAAGACGACGCATCTGCGTCAGAATGTTTGCTCGGCCAGTATTTCGTCCATTGCTGACAAAAGGCGCGCGGCCTCGATCGGCTTGGCAAGGTGGCGATCGGCTCCCGCCTCAAAGGTAGCCCGCAAATGCTCCGGCAAGACATTGGCGGTCAGCATTATGATCGGGCAGCGGCGCTGGCCTAGCTGCTTCTGTCGCGCGCGGATTTCGCGCGTTGCGGACAGCCCGTCCATCACCGGCATTTGCATGTCCATCAGGACCAGATCGAAATCCGCCGCGTCGAAGGCCTCAACGGCCTCTCGCCCGTCGCACACCGAGGTAAGCTCCGCGCCGACCTCGCCTAGGATCAGTTCGATGACCTTGCGATTGACGGGGTGGTCCTCGGCCAGCAGCACCCGGACGGCCCGCTCCTGGCAAGCCAAGGGCTCCGCCGCCACGCTCGGCGGCGGCGCATCGGGTAGGGTGAGGCGAAAAGCGAAAGAGGAACCGATTCCCAGCGTCGAAACAGCCGACAGCTCCCCGCCCATGGCTCGGACGAGATCAGCGCTGATCGCCAGGCCAAGGCCCGATCCCCCGTAACGCCGCGTAATGGAATCGTCGGCCTGGACGAAGCGATCGAAGATGCGGTCCTTGGCCGCCGCGTCAAAGCCGATCCCGGTATCGTTGACCTGGAAGCGCCAGCCGTCTTTGTCCGCGACCTCCAAGCGCACGGAGCCCGCGTGCGTGAACTTGACGGCGTTGCTGAGGAGGTTGCCCAGCACTTGGCGGAGACGAACGGCGTCGCCGGTCACCCAGTGTTCCCCTGGTGGAGCTTCGACCTCATAGGTAAGACCTTTGGCCTCCGCCGTAGGCCGGTGAAGCTCGCCAACTTCGCGCGCTAGGCCATTAAGGTCGAACGGTTCATCGGCAATGCGCAACGCGCCCGCCTCCGAACGCGCTAGATCCAACAGATCGCTGAGCAGGGCTTCCAGAGTCCGCGCCGCGCCGGTCATAGCGCGGAGCAACTCGGCTTGTTCCGACGCCAGCGCCGTGCGCGACAGGACATCACCCAGACCAAGGATACCGTTCAAGGGCGTACGGATCTCATGGCTCATATTAGCCAGGAAGCGGGTCTTGGCCTCGCTGGCGACGCGGGCCTGGTGCAACGCCTCGCGATCGGAGATGTCCCGGACGATAGCCCCCACCATGGTGCGCTCGTTATCGCGCCACGTTGAAACCGACAGGCTGGCGGGAAATTCCGAACCGTCCCGGCGCAGCGCCGGCACCTCGACCGCTCCGGTCAGGGTCGGTCGCCCGCCGTTGCATAGCCGGGCGAAGCCGCGGTCATGGCCCACGCGAAGGTGCGGCGGGATGATCATCCTCAGGGGCTGGCCCAGCGCCTCCCGCGCAGAGTAGCCAAACAGTGCTTCGGCTCCAGCGTTCCAGTGCACGATAAGCTGCTGCTCGTCGACGATCAGCACCGCATCGGATGTCCCGTTGAAAAGCTGCGACAGGAAGAGCTTTTCCCGCCGCGTTTCCAGGCGTTCGCTGACCATGCGCGCCAAAAGGTCGAGCTGAACTATTTGCATCTCACCAAAAGACCGCGGCGCGCCGCTGGTGACGCAGACCGTTCCAACGACGTGGTCCTGGACGAAGACAGGGACGCCTGCATAGGCGGCGACGTCATCGATGTGAGCAAACTCCCGGTCTTGGCTGACGTTCTCGATGACGACGACGGCCTTCGTCCTAACCACGCGATCGCAGAAAGCGTGTGACCTTGGCAGCCGCTCGACCTCGACCCCCGACGCGGCCTTGAACCAGACGTGCTCAGCGCCCACGAACGTGACGAATCCGCCATCCGCCCCTACGGCCGCGCGCGCGGCTTCGGCGATCAGATCGAACGCCGGCTCGCGCTCGAAATCCAGCAACCCGAGGGACTGGAGAGCGGCCAGGCGCACGTCGATGTCAGCAGCTTGACCGATATCCACGGCGTTCCCCTTCATGGCCAGCGACAGTCGGCTCTCAACACTTGACGGGTTATTGATCGAGCCCGAGTTGAATGTCGCACTTCATCAGGTCGACCCGTGTGAAAGGGCCCGCCCGCTTCGGTGAAGGTGTCAGTGCTCCATAGGCAGCACGTTCTGCCACTGTTCCCATGCATGCGTGCCGCGGCTCCGCGCGCAAGGCGCCAACAAGCTGCGAAGAGAAGCTTGAGCGACGGCCATATGTCCGCGCTACGTTAAGTCAGCCCCGCCTCGTCTTACGCTCTCTGAGACTGGCGGGTAATCACTCTGCCCGGCCGGTTTGCGCGTTGGATCGCCGCGCTGTGCTTCTGGAACAGGGCCGCGCGGACCGACGCCGACGAGTCGTCCGCCCGCTGCTGGCCCGACGTCCCCAAGAGCGGCAGCTTGAACAGCCTGAAGGCCGCCAAGGCTCCGACCACGAGCCATAGTGGGCGAACGCCGATCCAGGAGCGCGGATCGCAAGGACGTCAACCTCGCGACGGATGCCGTTCGGCCATATAGCGTCCCGGCGACGCCCCAAGCGCCTTTCGAAACATGGTCACGAAGCTGGGCGTGCTCTCATAGCCCAGGTCCGTCGCGACCGCCTGGATCGAGACGCCGCCGGCCAGCCACTTCACGGCCAGCACGACGCCCAGTTGTTGGCGCCAGCGTCCAAAGCTCATGCCGGTTTCCCGGGCGATCAACCGCATCAGGCTGCGTTCGCTCAGTCCGGCCCGCCTGGCCCAGCTGGCCAGAGTTCCTCGCGCCGCCGGCGCGGCCATCATCTCGTCGACGATCCTGCGCAGGCGGGGGTCGGCCGGCATGGGTAGGTGCAGGTCCTCGACCTTCGCCGCGGCGAGCTCGTCGAGCAGCACGACCACCAGCCGCGAATGGGCGCCGCCTTCCTCGTACAGATAGGGCAGATGCGCCGCACGGATCAGGAGTTCGCGCAGCAGGGGCGTCACCGACACCGCGCAGCACGCCTTGGGCAGGGCTGCCCCGACCTTCGGATCTATGAAGGCGTTATAGCCCTCGAGCGCGCCGCTGGCCTTGACGGCGTGCAGCGCGTCCCCGGGGATCCAGAGAGCGCTGCGCGGCGGCACGATCCACAGGCCGCCCTCGACCTCGCAGCTGAGCGCACCCCGCTGCACCAGGATGATCTGGCCCTTCCTATGGCGATGAGGGTCGATCTCGATCCCGCCGACGTCCTCCATCGCCACGCCGAAGGCCACGATGGGGCGAGGCACCTCGTCGGGTTCGATCCAGGTCTCGCCCGCATCCGCGCTGGTCAGGATCGGCATGTCGGACGCCCGAGGCGGCTGGGAGCGATGGCAAGATTGGATAACATTCTGGCCATCCTTCGGAATGACGCCAAGTCCGCGCCCGTCTATCCGGGCTGCCGGAAGAAGTCGAGACCGCGCCGGCTTCGCGCATCGCAGGAGGATATCGTGACCACATTGGCCAGCGAACGAGTCGCCGAGCTGTTGACCCAGTTGCACCGCGACGCCGAGGCTTCGGATCGCGAGCATCTCGAAGCCATGGTCGAGACCTTCGGGGCGCAGGACGCATCGATGGAGACGCTGATCGTCGAGATGATGGCCGAAGAGCGCGCCGACTACCGCGCGATCTATCACCGCTATGCCGACAACTACCTGGCGGTGACCCCGACCTATGGACGGTTCCTCTACGCCATGGCGCGCGCCTGCAAGGCGAGCCGTATCGTCGAGTTCGGCACCTCGATGGGGATTTCGACGATCTATCTGGCCGCGGCTCTGCGCGACAATGGCGGCGGGCGGCTGATCGGCTCCGAGTTCGAACCCGGCAAAGTGGCGCGCGCCCGTGGCAACCTTGAGGCCGCGGGCCTGGGCGATCTGGTCGAGATCCGTGAAGGCGATGCGCGCGAGACGCTGAAGGACGTCGGCGGAGATGTCGATCTGCTGCTGGTGGACGGCGCCTTCTCGCTCTACCTAACGGTGCTCAAGCTGGTCGAACCCCATCTGCGGCCCGGCGCCGTGGTCCTGGGCGAGAACGCCTTCGATCCGGACTATCTCGACTATATCCGCGCGCCCGCCAATGGCTACCTCGCCCAGACGCTGCCGCTCGACGAAGGGCGCGGTAACGTGTTCGCCGTCAGGGTGGCGTGATGGCGAAGATGACCATCTCGCTGCGGCCGAAGCCCGGCCCGCTCGCTCGGCTGAGCAAGGCGCTTACAAGCCTGGTGATGAAGCGCGCGACCGTCGTCGTCGTCGAGCCGCTGGCCCCTGACTTCCGGCTGATCACGTTGGAGGGGCCCGCCCTGGCGGGCGCGACCTGGACGCCGGGACAGAAGATCCAGATCGCCATGGGTTCGGCGTTCGCAGCGCGCACCTACACCCCGATCGCCTGGGAAAGCTCGCAAGGCCGCACCCAGCTGCTGGGCTACGCCCATGGCGACGGGCCGGGAAGCGCTTGGCTCCGAACGCTCAAAGCCGGCGTCGAATGCGACCTGTTCGGCCCGCGTCCCTCGCTGGATGTGGCGGGCTTGGCAGGACCGGTGACCGTCTTCGGCGACGAAACGTCGATGGGCCTGGCCCATGCCCTGTCGGCGCAAGGCGGCGCCTGCACCGTCTCGTGTGTCCTTGAGGTCGGCGACGTCGACCACGCCAAGACGGTCGCAGCGCGCCTCGGCTTGAAGGAGGCCATGCTGTTCGAGAGGACGCCCGATGACGCGCACCTCAAGGCGGTGGCGGCCGAGTTCGCGTCACGGGCCGCCGCCGGCGCCGCTTTCGTCCTGACCGGAAGGGCGGGCGCGATCCAGAAGCTCCGCCAAGGCATGATGCATCAGGGCGTCCCGTCGGGGCGTGTCGCCGCCAAGGCCTATTGGGCGCCCGGCAAGGTCGGTCTGGATTGACGCAAATCCCGACGGTCGGTGGAAGTCCTTGCGGATGTAGAAAGGCGCAAATGAACCTTCTCGGTCTTGCCCAGCCGGCCTACACGTCCGAATGTTGGCGGCGTTGCGCCAAGAGCCATCGGCTTGGTTCGTTGGACCGGACGAACCACGCTAACATCTACGCGACCAACTGGGGAAAACCGTCAGATCGCCAAACAGTACGACTCGCGAAAAAACGCGAAGGTTGGCAGGTGCTGGTTATTGCTGCGCGTAGAGACGCCAGGAAAGCGATCGGATCGGCGACCCCGGCGGGTCCGTCGATGCTCTACGCGCGAACTAGGACCGACGGGCGTCCTTGTCCCGTCGCCAGCTGTCGCGCTCGGCGAAGATCTTCTGCATCTCCGCCATGTTTTCCGCGCCCCAGGCACATAACGGCTCGAGCGCCAGGGCAAGGCTCTCTCCCAGCGGCGTCAACGTGTAGTCGACGCGCGGCGGCACTTCCTTATAGTCGGTCCTGAGCACTACGCCGTCTGCGTCGAGCTCCTTCAGCTGCTGGATCAACACCTTGTCGCTGACGTCGCGCACGGCGCGCTTCAGTTCTCCGTAACGGGTCGGTCCGCGCAGCAGGAAGTACAGGATCAGCGGCTTCCACTTGCCCGCGATGATCCGCAGCGTGGCATCGAGCCCGCAGGTGAAACCGGGAGCGATGGGCGCTGGCTTAACGACGGCGGTTTCGAGCGTATCGGACATTTTTTGGTACTTACCAAAAGGTGCATACTTGTCGCTGGGTATGTGAAGGGCCAGCTGCGTGCAACCACGAATTGGAGGCGCGTATGAACAGACTTGAAGGCAAGACCGCCATCATCACCGGCGGCGGTACGGGCATTGGCCTCGCATCGGCGAAGCGCTTCATCGCGGAGGGCGCGTTCGTCTACATCTTTGGCCGGCGGCAGGAGAAACTAGACGCCGCGATCGCCGGCCTTGGCCCTAACGCCCGCGCCATTGCCGGATCGGTGAGCGACGCCACCGACCTGGATCGGCTGTTCGATGCCGTGAAGCAGGAACGCGGCGCGCTCGATATCCTGTTCGCCAATGCCGGAACCGGCGCGCTTGTCCCGCTGGGCCAGATCACGCCTGCCCATTATGACGAGACCTTCGACGTCAATGTGAAGGGCGCGATCTTCACGGTGCAGAAGGGCCTTGAGCTCATGCGCGAGGGCGGCTCGATCATTCTCACCGGCTCGACGACCGGCGTGATGGGCACGCCTGCGTTCAGCATCTACAGCGCCTCGAAAGCCGCTGTTCGCAATCTCGCGCGCAGCTGGGCGCAGGACCTGCGCGGCACGGGAATCCGTGTCAACGTGCTCTCGCCCGGACCAACCCTGACCGAACTCGCCGCCGAGGTCGTTGGCCGCGACGCCATGATCGAGATGGGGGCGACCACGCCGATCGGGCATGTCGGAGACCCATCGGAAGTCGCGGCGGCCGCTGCGTTCCTGGCGTCTCCCGACAGCAGCTTCATGACGGGCAGCGAGCTGTTCACCGACGGCGGCCTGGCTCAGATTTAAGGCTGCCTGCCAGCGGGGCGATAGGCGGCTGCCGGCCGGCCATCGCCCCGCTGGCGGCTGGCTTGTGTTTTGAACGAGGCGTCCGAGGGACGATCACTCTGGTGCGATGATCAACTTTCCCTTCGGCGATCCCGTCTTTGCAAATTCGGCGATCGCCGGGATAGCCTCGGATAGCGGCACGGTGCGGCCGATCACCGGAACGAGTATGCCGCGCTCGGCGGCTTCGGCAATGCCCGCGAAGCTCTCCGGCGTCGGGTTACCGAAAACCAGATGGTGGCGTGACGAGAAGAGGGAGCCGGCCCATTTGGCAAGGTTGGGTACGATGTGCAGCGACATGCCAGATGGCTTCAACATGACGCCGCACTGGCGCAGCGACAACGCACCGGCCGTGTCGAAGACGACGTCGAAGCGACGCGCGAATGCATGGACCTCGAGCGCGCGATAGTCGACCGTCTCACTGACGCCCAGCGTCCGAGCCGCCCCGAAGTCCGTTGGACTGCAGGCGCCGACAACGCTTGCGCCGCACATGCGCGCTATCTGCACCGCCGAACGGCCAACCGCGCCCAGGCATCCGTTGACGAACACCATCTGGCCCTCGCTCAGCTTCGCCTTCGCGACCAGCGCGGTCCAGGCCGTCAGGCCGACAATCGTCAAGGCGGCGGCTTCCTCGAACGGCATGCCGGCGGGCTTGATCCCTATATTCTGCGCGTCGGCGACGACATAATCGGCCATCGCGCCTGCTTTTGGAATGGATGTGACGCCGATGACCTCGTCGCTCGGCTTGAACCCGCTCCCCCCCGGTCCGACGGCTTCGACGACACCGGCGAAATCATGGCCCAGGCCGCGCGGGAAGCGAGACCCCGAGAGCATCTTCATCGCACCGCGCCGGATCTTCGCATCCATCGGGTTGAACGAAGCCGCCATGACCCGAACACGAACCTGCCCCTTCCCGGGCTCGGGCAGCGGCACGTCGTCGAGCCGCAATTCTTCGGTTCCGCCGTATCGCGAATACTGAATCTTCTTCATGAGCGCTGAAGTCCGTCATCCCAGGGTAGAGGCGAGAAGCTCGGAAGACCGTCACCCATGACGGGGCGATAGCTCCGGGTGTTGGTCTGTCCTTGACGGCCACGCCAGCCAGGAGGCCAGACCGACCACGAGGGTCCCCAGAACCTCGAAGTAGATCTGCGGTGGAAAGTCATCGAGACTCTGGCCGGCCTTGAGAAACTCCGGATCGGTCCAGGCGACACCCGGAGCGAAGAAGGCGCCCGCCTGCGCCCAATACAAGACGCCGCCGGTGATGGTCGCCGCCAGGATATTGGTCCGCCGATCACCCGATCGGCGCCAGGCGAAGAAGAGCGTGGCCGCGGCGAGTAGGACCCCGAACGCCAGGGTCTGTCCGTCGTGAAACTTCGCGTGCGGCGGCCAGCGAGGGTTGAAGATATGACTGCCGTTCCAGTCGGCGACAAAGCCGCCAACGGCGATCCCGACAGCGTTGATCGTGAAGAGGCATCGCGCGACGAGCGGTCTGTTCATGGGAGGCTTTTCCTTCCGGCGCCCGCCCCCCTGGACAGCGCCCTTTGGTTCGCCTTAGACGCTAGGCGCGCTCTTTCAGACGATCTATGCTCATTCGTCCGCAGTATGTTTGGGATCGTCCAAATGGACCCTTTGTCCGACGTGATCTCATTCCTGCAACTGCGGAGCTACCGCGTCGGGGGCTTCGAAGCCGGCGGGCGTTGGTCGGTCGGGTTCGAGGGGTACGCGGCTATCAAATGCTATGCCGTGACCGAGGGTAGCTGCTGGATCGCGGTCGAGGGCGCCGGTGAGCCTAAGCGTCTCCGCCAGGGTGATTGCGTGTTGCTGCCGCACGGGCGACCGTTCCGGATCGCGAGCGACCTTGCGTTGCCCCCAGACGATTGGCGAGGTCACTTCCTCGATGCCGGCGAAGGCGCGGTCGTCAAGTTGAACGAAGACGTCGGGGTGGCCATGCTCGGCAGTCATTTTCAGCTTGCGGGCTGGCAGGCCGAGCTGCTGCTCGACGTGCTGCCACCCATCCTCCATCTGCAGGCGCAAACCAGCCACGCGAAATTACGGTGGGCCTTTGATCGACTGCGCGAGGAACTGACCGAGTGTCAGCCTGGCGGCATCCTGATCGCCCAGCAGCTGGCGTGCATGATCTTCGTACAGGTGCTGCGCCTCTATCTCGGCGAGGGCGATGGCCGGGGCTGGTTGTTCGCGCTGTCCGACAAGCCTGTGGGGACGGCGATCGCCGCGATGCATCGCCAGCCCTCGAGACGCTGGACCGTGGCCGAGCTGGCGGATCTGGTCGGCATGTCACGATCGAGCTTCGCGGCCCGGTTTCGGGCCCTGGTTGGCGATGGGCCGATCGAGTACCTCACGCGCTGGCGAATGCTGCTCGCCGGACGGGGCCTCTCGCGCGGTGAACCTGTCAGCAAGATCGCCTGCTCCCTTGGCTATGAGTCCGAAAGCGCATTCCGGACGGCGTTCAAGCGCGTAACCGGACGAACGCCCCGCCATCACGCTCGCCTGGGTGCGTCGGCCTAGCAATCGCAAGGGGACGGTAATAGGCCCGCCTCAGCGCTCGCCCAGGGCCAGGACGACCAGTCTTAAGCGCTCATCGCGTGCGCTCTGCCGGATTCGGCCCGCATGCTCCAGCTGGGCCAGGCCATGAAGGGTCGCCCAGAAGGTTTCGGTCATAACCTCGGCGACATCCGGCGAGGAATCGATGACGGCCGCCAATGCCGCAAAGGCGTCTTTCAATTCCGGCCCGGCGTCCGCTTCGGCGAACCGCAGGCCCGTCGGCATCGTGAACATCGCTTCGTAGAGCGCAGGATGCTCGCGGGCGAAGACGAGATACGCCGAAGCGACGTTCGCGCGTGCAGTCCGACGACCGGTTGATCCTTGCGCGGCCTGCCGTAGGGCCGATGCCAGATCCCGAAAGCCCTCGGTGGCGACCGCCGTCACGATCGCATCCCGGTTCTCGAAGTGCGAGTAAAGTACGGGCTGACTATACTCGATCTCCTCCGCCAGGCGGCGGATCGTGACTGCGCTCCACCCCTCGCTTTCGGCGATCGCCCGCGCCGCCGCGGCGATGCGGCGCTCTCGATCCGCGCGGTCCCGTCCCTTTCTTTCGGCGATGCTCAATCTCACCTCCAACACCCAAATCGCGCACGAATTATATCGCCGCTTGAAAATATAGCAATGCTAGATTATCTGCATCTTCGACACGGAGGTGCTTATGTACTGGTTTTCAATGGGGGTCGCGCTGCTCGCGGCGCTCGGGATCATCGCGATCGGCGTTATGTATCTTTCCAATCCAAAGACGGCGATGCGGAGCTTCGGGCTGCCGCTGCCTGAGCAGGGCTCGAACATCGCCTGGTGGCTCCGCCTCAAGGGCGTGCGCGATGTGGCTGCGGGGCTGGTCGTGCTTGCATTGATGCTGTGGGGTGAGCCGCGAATGCTCGGCGTCATCCTGTTGATCGAAGCGATGATTCCGGTAGGCGACATGTCGCTCATTTTCGCCGCGAAGGGTTCGACTGGAAAGGCGCTCGGCGTCCATGGCCTTACGGCGGCTCTGATGATCCTGGCGGCGATTCCTTTGGTGACGGGGTGGGTCTAAGCTGTTCCTGTCGGACATGTCCTGGCGTCCCGGCAAAATAGCTGGCGACGATGCCCGCAAGTCATCGGCTCAAGGCCGTCGATCGACCCGGCGAAGCCAGAAGATCTTGCGAACCTGGGTCGGCATGTCCTGGGTCGCGGCCCGATCCGCGATCGTGCCGATGGGCGCGACCTTGGTGCGGCGCAGGCCCTGCAGGAACACCAGTCGGGCGACCTGGAAGGCGTAGGTCTTGGGGGCCCGGATCGCCTCGACGTCTCCAGCTTCGCCAGAATCGCATAGGCCTCCTGCACGACAACGGCATATGCATCTGCCAGGCTCGCGCTTCTACAGAGCGGATCTTGGCTCGGGGCCGGAAGGCAGACATCGTCTGAGCAAGTCGCATGCCCAGCTGCAGCGGTTGGCGGCGCACGCGCAGGCCGACGACCCGTTGTGACATAGGCGGGAAGATCCAGATCGCCCTGGCCCGAAACGGGTGGCGGGCTTATGGGCTTGGACATGGCGGGCCCTGCGCGGGGTTACGGCCTCATCAACTCCGGCTCGATCCAAAGGTTCGGCGCTGCTCGTTTGATCATCGCACCCGGGTATTGGCCGCCCTGCGGGAACATCTGGTCAGCCGCCGCCGTTGGCCTTCCTGCGCGGCGCGGCGCCGCCAACGAGGAACAGCGAAGATGGGCGAGACGGCAAACACCGAGGGCCGAAAGGACAATGCGGCGCTGCCACCGGGCGATCGCCCCGGACTGGTTTCCGCCAAGGACACGGTCAAGACGGGCAAGGCCGAGCAACGCTCCGCCGGGCCGGACGGACCCGACGCCGCTGAAGTCGGCGACACCTTCAAACAACCCAAGCCTTAGCGGGCCTAGGCCGAAGCCCGCCGGCCTTGGCCTCAGTCGGCCCCGTTGCCCGGGTCGTCGGCCGTCGGGTCGCTGGTGGCGTCGGTCTTCTTGTTCGGGTCGGCGGCCGGCGGCGGCGGCGCTTCGAGCCCTGCCTCCCGGACCGGCGCCGCTTCGCCAGGCTTGCGATCGCTCTGCGCGCCGGCCATCAACGTTGCCCCGAGCCGGGCTCGGCCATTTTACGGTGCTGCTGCGCCAGCACGCTCTGCGGCGTCACCGCCGCCATCAGCTCGTAGCCGATGCCGGACGAGGCGCCAGTCACCACGGCTAGGGGGCGAAGATCCTCGATCATCATGCGGCTTCCTTCCGCCAGTCGGGCTTGAGGACGACCTTGGTCACCTCGTTCTGGTTTTCCTTGAACATCTTGTAGCCGTCCGGCGCGCTCTCCAGCGGCAGGCGGTGGCTGATCAGGAAGGTGGTGTCGATGACGCCTTCGCCGATCAGGTCGAGCAGCGGGCGCAGGTACTTGTGGACGTGGGTCTGGCCCGTGCGGATCTGCAGGCCCTTCTCCATCAGCGCGCCGATCGGGATCTTGTCGCCCATGCCGCCATAGACGCCGGGGATCGAAACGCGGCCGCCGGTGCGGCAGGCCATCAGCACCTCGCGCAGGACGTGGGCGCGGTCGGTGCCAAGACGGGTGGCGACCTTGACCGCGTCGACGACGTTGTCGAACGAGAAGCCGTGGCTCTCCATGCCGACCGCGTCGATGCACGCGTCGGGCCCGATGCCGCCGGTCATGGCCATCAGGGCCTCACGGACCTTGACGTCGTGGTAGTTGATCACCTGCGCGCCCATCGACGCGGCCAGGTCCAGGCGGTGGGGATGATGGTCGATGGCGATCACCTTGTGTGCGCCCTGGATCAGGGCGCTCTGGATGGCGAAGAGCCCGACCGGGCCGCAGCCCCAGACCGCCACGGTGTCGCCCGGCTCGATTTGGCAGTTCTCGGCCGCCATCCAGCCGGTCGGCAGGATGTCGGACAGGAACAGCACCTTGTCGTCCTCAAGCCCGTCGGGAATGACGATCGGTCCGACGTCGCTATAGGGCACGCGCACATACTCGGCCTGGCCGCCGGCATAGCCGCCGGTCATGTGGGAATAGCCAAAGAGGCCGGTCATCGCCGTGCCGTAGGCGATCTCGCCCAGGTCCTGGGTCTCGGCCGGATTGGAGTTCTCGCAGCCGGAGAACTGCTGTTTCTCGCAATGGAAGCACTTGCCGCAGGCGATCACGAAGGGGACCACGACGCGCTGGCCCTTCTGCAGGGTCGAGCTCGGGCCGGTCTCGACGACCTCGCCCATGAACTCGTGGCCCAGGATGTCGCCCTTTTCCATCGAGGGGATCATGCTGTCGTAGAGGCGCAGGTCCGAGCCGCAGATGGCCGTCGAGGTGATCTTGATGATGGCGTCGCGGGGGTTGACGATCTTGGGATCGGGCACGGTGTCCATGCGAACGTCGTGTTTGCCGTGCCAGGTCAGGGCGCGCATGGGCGTCTCCTAGAAATAGGGTGAGGAATCAGCCTTGCGGCGCGGCGTCTTGGAACTTGGCGGTGGAGATCTCGCCGGTTTCCATCAGTTGCTTGAAGCGGCGTAGTTCGCGGCGGGCCTGGATCTTCGGCTCCTTCTGAAAGAGCTTGGCGATCAGCTTGCCCAGATCACCGCCAGGCGGCTCATAGGCGATGGTGGCGGTGACCTCCGTCCCGCGACCGGGCGGGGCATCCTTGAACGCGATCCGGCCGGCGTTCCTGATGTCGGCGCCCTCCACCGACTCCCAGGCCAGGACCTCGTTCTCGACCTCCTCGGTTAGCACGCTGTCCCATTCGACCGTCTTGCCGGCCGGCGCCTTGACCACCCAGTGCGAGCGGCGATCGTCGCCGGGCGTGACGCTTTCGACATTCTCCATGAAGAGCGCCAGATTGCGAAAATCGCGCCAGAACGCGTAGAGCTCCGCACGGGGACGATTGATGGTCACGGTGCGCCCGACCAGAGCCGCCTTATGCCAGCCGCGCTCCTCGGCGACCTCGTGGGCGATATCGCGCTGATGCACGGCGGCCGTCAAAGGGGCGTCGCTTTGCAGCGCGCGGGCGATCGTCTCATCGGACATCGTCGATCTCCTGGGGGTTTGGAAAGATCAAGTGGGCCGATGCGCCTGTTGTTCCGACGGCCAAGGTCCGTCGCGCCCCAACCCATCAAATGAAGGGCGTCGTGCTGCGCCCCCTCGATTCCTCAACGGTTTCAGCGGTTTTCCCGCCTGCGGCCGGCGCCGAGTCTCCGACATTGGAACGCACACTCGAACGCCTCCGTTTGTGCAGCTCACGGCCTCCCTGGCGAGGTTGACGCAATACGACGCTTGCAGGCGGACACCGCACTCAGCGCCCGGGCCCGCGCCTCGCAAACGGTTTGGAGTGACAGGCATGTTTGGTGGTGAGCGACTGTCCCGCCTGGGCGACTTCAGCCCGCAATTCCCCGACGCCGACGCCCTGCACAAGGGCCTGGCCCACTGGAACCACCACCGGCTCTCGCCGCGCGCGCCAGCCGTCGACTGGCGGGAAGAACTCATCGACGAGGGCAAGATGAGGCGCCTGGAAGGCGAGTTCATCGAAGCTTTCCGCGATCACGTCGCTCCCCTCGTCGACGAGGTCCCACAGGACGCCGAAGGCTTCGTGGCCTGGTTCGAAACCCTGAAGGACCACGGTCCTGGTCAATGGGATCCGCTGTTCGACTGGCTGGAGGGCGCGGCCTCGTTCGAGGATCTCAAATGGTTTCTGACCCAGGAGGCCGCCGGCGAGGCCGGCTTCGACGACCTGGTGGCCCTCACTCAGGTCAAGGTTTCCGACCGCGCCAAGCTTGAGCTGGCCCGCAACTACTGGGACGAGATGGGCCGAGGCAACGCCAAGGGCATGCACGGCCCGATGCTTTCGCGAACGACGGCGACCCTGGGCCTGACGCCGACCATCGACACCACCCTTTGGCAGTCGCTGTGCCTGGCCAACACCATGACCGCATTCGCGACCACCCGCCGATACGCTTGGCACTCGATCGGCGCCCTCGGCGTGGTCGAACTGACGGCCCCGACGCGCGTGGCCTGCGTCGACGCTGGTCTGAAGCGCGTCGGTGTCTCGCCCGAAGCCCGGAAGTATTTCGCGCTCCACGCCCAGCTCGACATCGAGCACTCCAAGGCCTGGAACGCCGAGGCGCTCATCCCGCTGGTGTCGGAAGATCCGTCGCGGGCCCGGTTCATCGCCGAGGGCGCGATCATGCGCCTGATCTGCGGCGAGCAGTGCTTCGACACCTATCGCGCCCACCTCTGGGCCCACACCCACCCGCTCGTCTACGCGGCCGAGTAGGGAGGCGTCGATGGCGTGCGTGTTCGAGGTTTCCCCCTTCGACGGAGGCTGGGCGGTCAAGCTGTGCGACACCGGCGAGGTCCTGTTCTTCGAGACTGGCGGTCAGGCCGAACGGGAAGCCAGACGCCTCGCGGCGGCGCATCCTGGCGACGCTCGCGTCCGTGTGCTGGATCTGCGGCGCGCTCTGGTCGGCGAGTGGCCCGCGCCGCCCGTGCTCCCGGCCAGCTTTCCCTACGCGCTCGGAGCTCCGGCATGAGCGGCCAGATCCTTGCCCAGCCCCTGCGCCCGGCAGGCCAGCGCACGATTGCCCAAGCCGCACCGCCCATGGTGCGCTTCTCGATCACGCCAACCCAGCAGGGGATCTGGCTCTGGCGGACCTTCGATCAGGCCGGCCAGCTTCGCGCCCAAGGCCTGGCCTCGACCCGCAAGCAGGCCGCCGCCCTCGTGATCCGCCAGATCCTATTGGTGAGCGCCCGCGGCGCCACGCCCCCCCTTCCTCATCTTTCCGCGAAGGCGGCCTGAAGTATGCGTGTTCTCGAAGTCGCGACCTATCGCGGCCCTCACCTCTACGCCTCCCGCCCGATGGTGCGGATTCAGTTGGATCTGGGCCAGCTCGAGACCTGGCCGACCCAGCGCATTCACGGCTTTACGGATCGGCTGCTCGTCACGCTTCCGGGTTTGGGAGCGCATGGATGCTCCTATAAGGCCCCCGGCGGCCTCGTCATGCGGATGCGCGAGGGCACCTGGCTTGGTCATGTCATCGAGCATGTCGCCCTGGAGCTGCAGAAGCTGGCGGGCGTCGAGGTCGGACGCGGAAAGACCCGGTCGGTCAAGGGCCGGCCCGGCGTCTACAACATCCTCTACGTCTACGAGGGCGAGGCCTTGGGCCGGGCCGCCGGCCGCGCGGCCATCGAACTGGTTCACAGCGTGTTGCCCCGCGAACTGCAGGGGGTGGAGGGCCTGGACCGGATCGCGCCGGCGATCGGCGGCCTGACACCGCCTCTGTTCGACCTGAAGGCCACGCTCGATGCGCTCAAGGCGATCGCACGGCGCGGGGCGCTGGGCCCGACCACCCGGTCCCTCGTCCAGGAGGCGCGTCGCCGCGGCATTCCCGTACAGCGGCTGGACGAGCAGAGCCTTATCCAGCTGGGTTGGGGCGCTCGTCGCAAGATGCTCCGCGCCAGCATCACCGGCCAGACGAGCCACATCGCCGTCGAGACCGCCGGCGACAAGGCCCTGACCAAGAGCCTCCTGGCGGGGGCCGGCGTGCCGGTCCCGCGCGGCGGCGTGGTGCGCACGCTCGAAGAGGCGCTGGTCGAAGCCGAACGCATCAAGGGGCCCGTCGTGCTCAAGCCGCTGAATGGCAACCATGGCCGCGGCGTCAGCTTGGCCCTGGAGACGCCGGATCAGGTCCGCTGGGGTTACGAGCAGGCGACCAAGCATGGCCGGCGGGTCATCGTCGAAGAGCAATATGTTGGGCGCGACTACCGGATCCTCGTGGTCGGCGGTCAGGTCGTCGCTGTCGCCGAACGCGTCCCGGCCCAGGTGATCGGCGATGGCCAAGGCGCCGTGGCTCAGCTCATCGAGGCCGTGAACGCCGATCCGCGACGCGGGATCGGGCACGAACGGGTCATGACCCGCATCGTCATCGACGACCAGGTCATGGACATGCTGGCCCGGGCCGGCCTGTCGCTCGAGTCGGTTCCCACCGCCGGGCAAGTGGTCGCCCTGCGGGCCACGGCCAATCTCTCGACCGGCGGGACGGCGATTGACCGCACCGACGTGATCCACCCCGACAACGCCGCCATCGCCCGGCGCGCCGCTCTCACGGTCGGACTGGACGTGGCCGGCATCGACTTCATGGCCCCCGACATCACCCGGTCGGTCCGCGAGACCGGCGGGGGCATCGTCGAGGTCAACGCCGCTCCGGGCTTTCGCATGCACCTGGAGCCTTCCGAAGGGCGGCCGCGCGACGTGGCCAAGGCCGTCATCGCCGAGCTTTTCCCCCCCGGGACGCGCAGCCGCATCCCGATCGTCGCGGTCACCGGAACCAACGGCAAATCCACGGTGGTGCGCATGGTCGCCCGGATCGCGCGCGAGATGGGCAAGACCGTGGGCCTGACCAACACCACCGGCGTCTATGTCAACGACGAGAAGGTGCTCGACGCCGACGCCAGCGGCCCCAAGAGCGCACGCATGGTGCTGCGGGACCCGACGGTCGAGGTCGCGGTGCTCGAGACCGCGCGTGGCGGCATGCTTCGCGAGGGCCTGGCCTTCGATCGCTGCGACGTCGGCATCGTGCTCAACGTCTCGGCCGACCATCTGGGCCTGAAGGGCATCGACACCCTGGACGATTTGGCGGCCGTAAAGTCGATCGTCACCGAGACGGTGTCGCGCCGGGGGATCAGCGTGCTCAACGCCGACGACCCGCTGACCTTGCGCATGGCGCGCCACGCCGGGGGCCGGATCGGCTACTTCACGCTGAACGGCGGCTTCGAGATGAGCCCGTTCCTGCAGAAGCATGTCGCCGAAGGCGGCCTTCTGGCGGCGCTCGAGCCCTCGGTCCGCGGCGGCGAACTGGTGCTATACGACAGGGGCGCGCGCTGGTCGCTGATGCACGCCGACGAACTCCCCTCGACCCTGCAGGGCTTGGCTCGGTTCAATGTCGCCAACGCTCTGGCCGCGGTCCTCGCCGGCCACGGCCTGGGCGCTAGCCCGGCGATCATGGCCGCGGCGCTCGGGGCCTTCACCTCTTCGCACGCCGAGAACCCTGGGCGGTTCAACGTGCACGATGCGCATGGCTTCCGCGTCATCGTCGACTACGCCCACAACCCCGGGGCCATGCGGGCCATGGGCGAGCTGGTCGCCCAGCTGCGCCCCAGGGTCGGGCGGGTGATCGGCGTGGTCAGCATCCCGGGCGATCGTCGCGACGAGGACATCCTGGAGATGGGCGCCATCGCCGCGGAGATGTTCGACGAGCTGATCTTCCGCGAACGCCCTGACGGCCGCGGTCGCCCCTCCGGCTCGGTCCTGTCCCTGCTGACCGACGGCGCCCTTGGAACAGGCTTCCCCGACGAGCGCATCCATCGCATCCTCAGCGAGGCGCGCTCGGTCGACGCGGCCCTTCGCATGGCTCGGCCCGGCGATCTCGTCTTGGTCTTCCCCACTGCTGTCGATGCGGTGTGGAAGCAGGTCACCTCCTTCCGGCCGGCCGAACCGGGCGCGGCGTCTCTCCAGGCAGAAGACGGCCTGGCCTATGTCTGAGTGGGCGATCATCGTCCATGGCGGCGCAAAGGACATTCCGCCCGGCCAGGAGCAGGCCCATCGGGACGGCTGCCTAGCGGCGCTGCGGGCCGGTCAGGCCATCCTCGAAGGGGGCGGCTCCGCCCTTGCCGCGGTGGAGGCAGCCACGCGCGCCCTGGAAGACGATCCGACCTTCAACGCCGGCTACGGCGCGGTCGTCAACGCCAAGGGCGAGGTGGAGCTCGACGCGGCGATTATGGACGGCAAGACCCTGGCGGTCGGCGGCGTCGCTGCGGTCACGACCCTACGCCATCCGGTCTCGGTCGCCGCGGCCATGCTGCCCGAAAGGCCCGTTCTGCTGGTCGGCGATGGGGCCGAGGCCTTCGCCCGCGACCATGGCGGCGAGTTCTGCGCGCCGTCGGACCTGCTGGTCGAACGCGTCGGCGACCCCGGCTGCGATACGGTTGGATGTGTGGCCCTCGACCGTTACGGCGACATCGCCGCCGCGACCTCGACCGGCGGCCTGAGCGGGTCCCACCCCGGACGGGTCGGCGACAGCCCCCTGCCCGGCTGTGGCCTCTATGCCGACAACGCCGTGGGCGGGGTTTCGCTGTCGGGGGAAGGCGAAAGCCTGATCCGCACAACCCTGGCCGCGCGCCTGATGCGTGCGCTGGAAGCCTTGCCGCCTGGCAAGGCGATTGACGCAGCCTTGACCTATCTCGCCCGCGTCGGCGGCGAGGCGGGGCTGATCGTCATCGACACCCACGGCCGCCTCGACTGGGGCCACAACAGCGCGCGGTTCGCCGTCGCCCATGCCAGCGCCGGCCAGCCGGCCCAGGCCTTCGTCAACCGGGCCGAGGACGCCCGAAAGGATCCCTCATGAGCAATACCGGCGCCGAGGGCCCGCTGATCATCATCGGCGGCCACGAGGACAAGGAGGGCGACAAGATCATTCTCAAAGCCGTGGCCGAACGCCTGAGGGGGGGGCGCCTCGTTCTGGCGACCATCGCCTCGCACGCGCCGGAGGGCTATTTCGAGACCTACCAGAAGGCTTTCGCCTCGCTGGGCGTCACCGATCTGGTCGAGCTCTACATCGAAGATCGCGCCGAAACCCACGCCGGCGAAAAGCTCGCCCTCCTTGACGGCGCGACGGGCGTGTTCTTCTCGGGCGGCGACCAGCTGCGTATCAGCAGCCAGATCGGCGACACGCCGATCGAGGCGCGCATCCGCGAGATCTGGCGCGGCGGCGGGGTGCTGGCGGGCACCTCGGCCGGGGCGTCGGTGATGAGCGACACCATGATGGTGCGCGGCGCCAGCGCCGAAACCCACCGGATCGGCGACCTGCAGATGGCTCCTGGCCTGGGCCTCGTCCGCGACGCCATCATCGACCAGCATTTCGCTGAACGTGGCCGGATCGGCCGGCTGCTGGGCGCCGTCGCCCAGAGCCCGCGCGTGCTGGGCGTCGGCATCGACGAAGACACCGCGATCATCCTGCAGAACGACGACTTCAAGGTGATCGGCAGCGGCGCGGTCTACGTCGTCGACGCCGAGGGCGTCAGCGCCTCCAACATCGCCGAGGCTCGCGCCGAGCGCGCCCTATCGATCTTCGACGTTCGCCTGCATGTCCTGGCCAGCGGCGACGGGCTCAACCTGAAAACACGACGTCCGCATGGCCAGTCGCAGGCCTTCGACTAGACGAGGCGCTGGATGACAGCGCCGACGGCGGCGATACGCTCGACATCGCCATAAGCCTCGCGCCGCAGCTCGCCCGAGAAGATGTCCGGGTCGAGCTCCTCGTAGCTCAGGTGATAAGCCTCGCCCGCAACCATCTCTTCCAACGCCAGGCGCAAGGCGTCGATACCGCCATCGAGGATGGCGCTGCCGGTGTAGAGCACGAACTTGCCGCCGATGGTCAGACGCTCAAGAGCCTGCCTTGCCCAGTCCAGCGCCAGGCGGGCGCCATGCATGCCGCCGCCGTCCTTGTAGGCGCGTCCCGAAGCGCCAGCGACATAGGGCGGATTGGCGACGATCAGGTCGTAAGGGCCGGGCAACGCGGCCATCCCGTCGCTTCGCCGGGTTTGCGCCACCACGCCGGCGTGGGCGCTGTTGACGGCCGCCAGGTCCAGGGCGGCGTTGTTGACGTCGCCCAGCTCGAGACGGGCTCCGGGATGCAGCCGCGCGGCCACGAGGCCGCCGACGCCGGCGCCGCAGCCGATCTCGGCGATCGAGCCGACGCTGTCGCCGTAGGTCGCCTGCCGGATCAGGCGTGCGAAGCGATAGGAGTCGGGCCCCAGGAAAACGGCGTCAGCCGTGTTCGCCGGGAAGGCCGAGTGGAAGAACAGCGTCCCCGCCAGGCGCGACACGCGCAGCCGGCTAAGACAGCGGCTATCGTCCCATGCCAGGAGATCAGCCTGCTCCAGCAGCGCCAACAGGTCCGGATCAAGATTGGCCGGCGCGACCGCAAGGCTCCAGCCCAGCAGCGCGCGAAGCGGCGCGCCCTGCGACAGCCGTCTTTCCAGCGCGCGCCGGGACACCGAAGGCGTCGGCGTGACGAAGTCGTAACCGTGGGCGTCAAGCCATCGCAGGACGGCCCGCCGCGCCATGCCAGGCGACGAAGCGCCCTGCGGCAAGGCTTCCGAAATCTCGGCTCTCATCCGTAGGGTCCCTCCGATAGGGGCTCGATCCGGAGCGGAAGGACGAGCCGAGCGCGCTCTCGGGGCCTGTTCCCGCGCGGCTTGCCAATAAATCGACGTCTCGCAAGAGGTTCCATCGCTGACCGTTTGAGCTTGTCACCGAACGCCCGGCTCACGACGCGATCGACCAAGCACGGGTCGTACGTCAGGCTTCAGACCGGCTCGCTATGGAGTCGGTCGGCCACGGTCATGCGCGAGGCCTTCAGGCATCTCAGGTGGCCGGGGGGTGTCGGGCGCGGTCGCCTGACCCATCGCGCGCCAGAGCCTTGGCCGCCGCCTTTTCGGCGGCTTTGGCCGCCTTGATGCATACGCTGCGCCTGAGCGTCGGAAATTCACTCTCCCGAGATTCGTAGAAGCGCCTAAGCCTCGCCGCAGACGCTGCTGGGAAAGCCAGTCTTAAGCGCGCGGTAAACCGGGTCTTTAATACGCCGTCTGGCTATTGCAACGCTGGAGGAAGCCTCGCCGGGATCCAGGGCGAGGCTTGTTCGTAGGCGTGGCCGAGCTTGAGCACGGTCAGGTCGGCATGGTTGGGGCCGATGATCTGCAGGCCCATGGGCAGACCGTGCGCGCCGCCGAAGCCGGCGGGGACGGCCAGAACTGGCAGGCCGGCCATGGTCGCCGGCAGGGTGACTTCCATCCAGCGGTGATAGCTGTCCATCTCGACGCCGGCGATGGCCTTGGGCCAACGCGTGGCGTTCTCGAACGGAAAGACCTGGGCCGTGGGCAGCACCAAAAAGTCGAAACGCTCGAACGCCGTGCGGAAGGCCTGATAGATCCGTGTGCGGCCGACCGTGGCCGAGGCTAGTTGAGGCGCGGTTAGCTTCATGCCGCCTTCCACCTCCCAGATCGCTTCGGGCTTCATCAGCGCGCGCTTGGCCGGGTCGTCGTAGAAATCTTGCAGGTCCATGCCCACCGACCAGTGGCGCAGCGCCACCGCCGTACGCCACATCTCGGCGGCCGGTTCGGAGAGGCTGGCCGCCTCCACCTGCATGCCAATCGTCTTGAAGGCCTCGAGCGCCTTGACGCAGGTGTCGAGGACCCCCGCCTCCATCGGCAAAGCCCCGCCCAGGTCGCCCAGCCAGCCGATCCGCTTACCCTTCCAGTCCTGGTCCAGCGCCCCCGCGAAGACGGCGGGATCGTCGGGCAAGGAGAAAGGTGAGCGCAGGTCCGGGCCGGCCTGGACCGAGAGCAGCAGCGCCAGGTCCTCGACGGTTCGCGCCATGGGACCGGACGTCGCGAAGTTCTGCCAGAATACGTCACTGTTGGGGACCGAAGGCACCCGCCCGAACGACGGGCGGAAACCGAAGACATTGTTCCAGCCCGCCGGATTGCGCAGCGAGCCGCCGAAGTCGCTGCCGTCAGCCAGAGGCGTCATCCGCAGCGCCAGAGCGACCGCGCCTCCGCCGGTGCTGCCGCCGGCCGAGCGCCCAGGGTCGTAGGCGTTGCCGGTGACCCCGAACAGCGGATTGAAGCTGTGCGAGCCGAGGGCGAACTCCGGGACATTGGTCTTGCCGACGAAGATCAGGCCGGCCTTGCGCATACGCTCGACCACCAGGCTGTCGGCGACAGGGATGTTGTCGCGCAGGATCGGCGAGCCCTGGGTGCTGCGGATCCCCTTGACCGGCGCGGTGTCCTTGACCGCGTGCGGCAGGCCGTGCAGCGGGCCATGGAACCGGCCGGCGGCCGCGTCCTCGTCCATCGCCGCGGCTTGCTTCAGCAGCGCCTCGGCGTCGACGCGCGAGACGATGGCGTTGAAGCGCGGGTTCAGCCGGTCGATCTGGGCCAGATGCGCCGTTATGACCTCGCGGGACGAGAGGTCGCGGCGACGGAGGGCGGCCGCCATCTCGCGCGCGCCCATCTCTACGATCCCAGCCCCGGCCCCGGCCCGGGCGAAGGCCGGCGCGGCCAGGGCGGCCGTCGCGGTCGCCAGCACCGCCCGGCGATTCATTCCAGTGCAGGACATGATCTCGTTCCTCGTTGGCGTCACAGGTGCGCGTCAAACCAGGCCAGCACCCGCTCTTGGATGTCGGTCTGGTGAGCCGGCTCGTAGGTCCAGTGCGGCTCGCGCGGATAGCTGACCATGGTCGCCTCCTTTCCCAGCAGGCGCAGGCCCCGGTAGAAGGACAGGCCCAGGGTCACCGGCACCCGCCGGTCCTGTTCGCCGTGCAGCACCAGCACCGGGACCTTCACTCGATCGACGAACCGCACGGGCGACGAGGCGTCCATCCGCGCCAGGTTCTCGGGGGTGCGCGAAAAGAAGCCGGCCACGAAGTCGGGCGTGTCGGTCGTCAGCAGCATGGTCGAGACGTCGACCGGCGCCGCCCCGACAATGGCGGTACGGAAGCGGTCGCTGTGGGTCACCGCCCAAGCCGACAGGAAGCCGCCATAACTCCAGCCGCCGATCCCAACCCGCGCCGGGTCGGTGACGCGCTCGGCCACCAGCATGTCCAGGCCGTCCAGAACGTCTTGGAAGTCGCCACCGCCCCAGTCGTTGATCGGACCGCGCGTGAAGCCGATATCCTGGCCGTCCGAGCCTCGCGGATTGGGCAGCAGCACCGCATAGCCATGCGTGGCCAATATCTGCGCCCACTCGTGCCAGCTGCCCAGCCAGCCCGACCACCAGAAGCCCTCGGGACCCCCGTGCCCCTGGATCACCGTCTTGATCGGCGTTCCGGCGACATAACCCGGCGGCGTCACCAGCGTCCCGTAAACCTTGCGGCCGTCCTTGCTGCTGGTCCAGCTAACCTCGCGCACCTTGCCCAGCGTCCATTGGCGCACCTGCGGATTGAGGTCGGTCAAGGGCTGGGCGGCGGCCAGGCCCGGCGTCCACAGCCAGACATCGTCGGGCCGGGTCGGCGTGTCGCCGGCCATGGCCACGCGGCCGCCCTCGGCGCTGAACCCGGTCAGCCGGCCATCGAACGCCAGCAGGGTCTTGATCTGTCCGTTCACCGCGTCGATCCGCACCAGCTTGGTGCGGGTGTTCTCGAACGACTGGGCCAGCAGCGAGCGGCCGTCGGCGGCCCACTCCAGGTGATTCACGTAACCATGGTGGTCCTCGCCGATCCGCAGGCGACGATCGCTGTCGACGTCGATGATCCAGGCGCGCAGGCCGATGTACTGCTCGCGCAGCTGGGTGAACGCCAAGCGCTTGCCGTCCGGCGACCACTCGCCGGGGCCCGAGGCCTCGCGGAACACGGTCCGGGCCGCGCCGCTCGCGGCATCGATGATCACGACGTCGGAATGGTAGAAATAGTCGTTCAGGCCCGTGCTGTCGGCGACGCGCGCGGACAGCCGCTTTCCGTCCGGCGACCAGCGCGCGTCGGCGATGTTGCGGCCCTCGATCGCGATGCGGCGAGGCTCGCCACCGTCGGCGTCCAGCAGCCACAGACGCCCCAGCTCGCCCTTGTCGTCGATGATCGCCTGGTCGCGCTTCTCGGCGGCGTCGGCCTTCTGCTGGTCGGTCCGGGGATCGCCCGCGACAAAGGCAAAGGCCTTGCCGTCGGCCGACCGCGAGAAGTTGCGCACCTCGGTCGGCGAGGCCGTCAGTCGCCGGGCCGGGCCGCCACCGGCCGGTGCGATCCAAACCTGCTTGGCGGCCATCTTGCCGGCCGACGGATCGGCCTGGTTGGACAGGAAAGCCACGTCGCGCCCGTCCGGCGACCAGCGTGGACTGCTCTCCAACTGCGCGCCCGAGATCAGGCGATGGGGAGGCGCGCTGCGATCGACGGGCGCGATCCATATCGCCGATCGGGATGGCCGCTGGGTCGATAGCGTCGGCGTGACCACATAGGCCACGCGCTTGCCGTCCGGCGACAGCTGCGGGTCCGACACATCCGTCAGGCCCATGATGTCCTTGGCGACGATCGGCGTCGTCGCCGCGACGGCGGCGGGTAGGCCGCCCAGCAGCGCCATCGCGGCCACCGCCAGTGCAAATCGAAGTCCGCCGGCCATGCGCCCGCCTCAGCTCCTGTTGGGGAAAGTCTCGGCGCGCCGTGAGACAGCGCGCCGAGGTCGGGTCGCTAGCGCAGCTTCCAGTTCACCGTGACGCCGACGGTGCGGGGGCGGATGATGAACTCGCTGAGACCGGTGCCGGTGCTGGACAGGCCATAGCCGAACGCCACCGCCCGCTTATCGGTGAGGTTGGTGGCGAAGAGCGCCACGTCGACCGTTTCGAGGCTGAGGTTCAGGCGCGCGTCGAACTGGTTATAGCCGGCGACCTTGACGTTTGGCCCCTGCAGGGTCTCCGGCGCCTTGGCCAGATAGCGGTGCGACACGGTCAGGACCGGCGTCAGCGGCGCGTCGAAGCGATAGTTGACCGTGTTGGCGATCTGCCAGGGCGACGCCCCCGGCAGGCGCGTGCCGTCCAGCAGCGGCGGCGAGGCCGTCGTCACCGTCTCGGTCAGCTTGGCGTCCAGATAGGTGACGTTCGACGACAGGGTCAGCGGCGGGATTGGCCGGGCCACGACGGCCAGCTCGACGCCTTGGATCCGGGCCGAGCCGGCGTTGGTGCCATAGGTCAGGTTGTCACCCGGGCGGACCAGGCGGACCTGGATGTCGCTCCACTCGATGTCGTAGACCGAGGCGTCGACCTGCAGCTTGCCGTCCAGCCAGGCGCTGTGCGCACCCAGCTCGTAGTTCCACAGCGAGTCCGAAGCCCAGGCGGCGGGCGTGTTGAAGCCGGCCAGATCGACGACCGTGTTGGGATTGCCGAACCGGAAGCCCTTGCTGGCCAGGGCGTAGACCGTCAGGTCACGGCTGGGCCGCCAGGCCAGCGAGAACTTCGGTACGAAGCCGTCGTCGCCGGCGTTGCGGCGCTGCACCGTCTGGCCGGTCGAGCCATAGCTGATGCCGTAGCGCTGGATCTCGACCCAATACTTGGTGTCGAACAGACGACCACCGACCGTGGCGGTGACCTTGGGCAGGAACTCGTAGCTGATCTCGCCGAACAGCGCCTTTTCCGAACCTTCGCGATGGCTGTAGGTGCGGTTGAAGAGCTCGCCCTGCAGCTGGGCGGCGGCGTAGCGCGCGGCCAGCACGGCCTCGCCCTGGGGCAGGCTGCTGAGCGTGGCGACGTCGGTCTTGGTCTCCGAGTACATGCCGCCGATCAGCCACTTGAACGGACCGTCGTCGTCCGAGGCCAGACGCGCCTCCAGGGTCTTCATGTTGGTGTGCATGAATTCCTGGGACAGCACGCCATGCGGGGCGAAGGTGCGCAGGGCGCTGGACCGTGTCACGTCGCTGTCCAGCACGTGGTCCTTGGTATTGGTCGAGGCCAGGATGGTCAGGTTGGCGAAGTCGAACTTGTGATCCAGCCGCAGCGCGTGGATCTCGAAGTCGTAGTCGGTGGGCCCGGGCAGGATCGTCGATCGCGCATAGGGACCGAACGCCGTCTGCACGGTGGCGATCTCGTCCGACTTGTTCTGCTGGTAGAGGCTGAGCAGCGATAGCGTGGTGCGGTCAGTCGGGGTGAACACCACCGAGCCGCGCACGCCGTTGACCTGCAGGTTGTTGGTCGTGCCGGCGCCGAGGTTGTCGATATAGCCGGCGTCCTCGCGGGAGAAGCCCACGACGCGCACCGCCAGCTTGTCGGCGATGATCGGCAGGTTGATCATGGCCTTCACGGCGTAGCCGGCCTTGCCCGAGTGCGAGATCTTGCGGGTCGTCATCTCGGTCGCGGCGTCGTAACCCGAGGCGTCGGCGGTGTTGACGATGTAGTTGATCGCCCCGCCCAGAGAGGCCGAGCCAAACAGCGAGCCCTGCGGGCCACGCAGCACCTCCACACGATTGAGGTCGAAGGTGTCGACGTCGGGAATGCCCGAAGCGTAGCTGGGTTCGGTCAGTGGGATTTCGTTGAGGAAATAGCCGGTCGGGCCCTGCCCCTGGTCAATGCCGGCCGTGGCCCCGACGCCGCGGATGGTGACGGCCGACTGGCCCGAGGTGCCCTCGTTGAACACCACGCCCGGGATGCGGCCCAGATAGTCGGCGTTGCTCTGGGCGCCGGCCGCCTTCAGCTGCTGGCCGGTGACGGCCGAGGCGCCGCCCGCCAGGTCCTGCAGTCGCTCGGCGCGCTTGCCGGCGGTGACGATGATCTCATCGACGATGGCCGCCGGGCTCGAGATCCCCGGCGGACATGGTCTGGGGGCGGTCGGCCTCGCCTCCGGGCACGATGCTCAAGCCGCCGGAAGGCGTCCGCCGAACGCCGAGCCCGTTCCCGGCCAGCACCGCCTCCAGCGCCGCCTCGTCGGTCAGCCGCCCGCTGACGCCCGGCGAGGTCCGTCCGCGCACCAGGCTGGGGTCGTAGATCACGTCCTGGCCGCTCTTCAGAGAATAGGCGCGCAGGGCCGACGCCAGATCCTGCCGCTGAATGGCGTACGCCCGCACGGCCTGGGCCTGGGCCGCCGTCGCGGCGCCCGCCATGGTCACGGCCGCGCAACCGGCCAGCAGCAAGCCGCGTAGATCGATGGTCTTCATCCTTGCCCCCTCGAACTCAAGCGTTCAGTGACAGGGATGCAGCCGAGGGAATTCACCCCCATCGCGCCTCGAACTTTTGTGACAAAAAAGTTTAGCCCGCCCGCCTCTAGCGATGCGCCAGCACGATCCGGCCGTCGCCAGCCGTGGTGGCTCGAACCGGGAACGAGGTTGCGACGGCCTCGGCGAAGGCCTGCGGGCGATCGGTATGGAACACCCCGCTGACCGGCAAGTCGGCCAAGCCGGGATCGGCCAGCACCAAACGTGGACCGCCATAGCGATTGAACTCCGCGACCGCCTCGCCCAGCGGCGTGGATTCCAGGATGACCCGCTCCGTGCGCCAGGCCTGGACATGCGCCAAGTCGACGGCCGCGACGGTCGGCGCGACGGCGGGAACCAACCGCGCCTCGTCGCCGGGCGACAGGATGACGGCCGGCGCGACCGGTCCGGCCACGAGCTTCGAGGACGCACCGCCAGAGGCCGGCGACACCGGAAGCGGCTGGCCGGAGACGTCGCGGAAGATCGCCACCCGGCCCTCCTCCAAGGTCACCGTCGCCCGCTCGCCCTCGCGGCGCACGTCGAAGGCGGTGCCCAGCGCCCGGACCTCGTCCTTGCCGACGAACACCCGGAACGGCCGCTGGGCGTCCTTGGCCACCTGGAACCAGGCCTGGCCGTAGTCCAGGAAGAGACGCCGCTCGGCGCCGTCAAAGCGCACGCGCAGCTTGGAGCGGGTGTTGAGCATCACCGTCGAGCCGTCGGCCAGACGTAGCCGCCGCTGCTCGCCCGGCTCGGTGCGATAGGTCTTGCCCGCCAGCAGGTTCGGACCGATGACCGCCGCCGCCGCGCCGGCCGCCGCCACCGCGAGCCCGCCGCCAAGCAAAGCGCGGCGATCAAGCCGCGCGGGCTTCTCGACCTTAGCGCCCATCAGGATGGCGCGCGCTTCCGGATCGTCCGCCAGCGCCCCGACGCCGTTAAAGATGCGCGCATGCGCGTCGAACGTCGCCGCATTGGCCCCGTTGGCCGCCAGCCAGCCTTGCAGCCCCTGCTCGTCTTCACGCGTGCGCTGGTCGGAAGCCAGGCGCGCGACCCAGTCGGCGGCCGCATCCGGGCCGGCCGTCTCCGGCCCTTTTGGCCCGCCGGCGAACATCGAACTACGCTTACGCATCCTGATCCATTCGCGCCCGGACGTGACCAAGCGCCCTGCTCATCTGCTTTTCGATCGTGCCCACAGAGACCCCGAACCGCGTCGCGAGTTGAGTGTAGGTCAGGCCGTCCATTCGGTTGAGCAGAAAAACCTCCTTTGTGCGCGCCGGCAGCTCCTCGAGGACCTTGGCCAGCCGCACGAGAGCCTCCCGCCCCTCGAAAATGCGGGCTGGCGACTGCTCGCTGTCGACCAGCTCGACGGTGTCGATGTGGACATGCCGGTCTTCGCGCCGGGTCCGGGCTCGGCGGCCGCGTTCGAGATAGACGTTCGAGGCGATGGTGAAGAGATAGGCCTCGGGGCTGGCTAGGTCACCGGGATCGACCCGGCTGATGCGGATGAAAGTCTCCTGGGCCCCGTCCTCGGCCGCAGCCGGGTCCAGGCCCTTGCGCCGGAAATAGCGGACGAGCGTCTCGCGATGGCGCGTGACGAGATCCGACAGCCGCGCTCGACGATCGTCCCCTACCCTAATGTCCGTCTTCATCGGCGCTCCCCGACAAGGGCCTAACCGGACGCACCGCCCCCGCGTGCGCCGCGGCGGTCGGGCCGTGTCGATTTCGACACTCGCTTTTCCGCCGCCTCGGCCGATCCTCTTTTTCTGATCGTTGCGTCCAGTCCTCGGGCGCCCGCGTTCCTCTGGCAACCACAGTTTTTGACTTCGCGGGCGCCCATTGCCCGTCTGCTGCGCATCCCCGTGAGCCGTCTTCGCCCGTAGGTTGGGTTACAACCGGATCTAGACGGCGACGGGCGCCGCCAGACGTTCGCGCGCCGTCAGCAGGCCGAAGAGGTCCCGCGGATCCTCGGGCGAAGCCAGCAAGTTCAGCCGCGCCCCGTCCCCGGCCTCCAGCATCCGGTCGCGCAGATAGCGCAGGGCCGAGAAGTCCTCGATCGCGAAGCCCACCGAATCGAAGATCGTGATCTGGTCCGCGCCGCGACGGCCAGGCGCCTGGCCGGACACCACCCGCCACAGCTCGGTGACGGGGAAGTCGGGCTCCAGTTGCTGGATCTCGCCCTCGATGCGGGTCTGCGGCGCGAATTCCACGAACACCTCACCCCGGCGCAGGATGTCGGCCTGCAGCTCGGTCTTGCCGGGGCAGTCACCGCCCACGGCGTTCAGGTGCACGCCGGCGCCGACCATGTTGTCGGACAGGATGTGGTTCTGAGCCTTGTCGGCAGTGACCGTGGTGATGATGTCGGCGCCCATGACCGCCTCGGAGGCCGACGCCGCCACGAAGATCTCGAAGCCACGCCCCTGCATATTGGTGATGAACTTGCGCGTAGCGGCGGGATCGACGTCGTAGACGCGCAGACGACGCACGCCCAGCACGGCGCGGAAGGCGTGGGCCTGGAACTCCGATTGCGCGCCCAGGCCGATGATCGCCATCGTGGCGGCGTCGTCCCGCGCCAGATGGCGCGCGGCCATGGCCGAAGTCGCTGCGGTGCGCAGGGCCGTCGTGATCGTCATCTCCGCGATCAGCTCCGGATAGCCGGTGCGCACCGAGGCCAGCACCCCGAATCCCACAACCGTCTGCAGTCCCAGGGCGACATTGGTCGGATGGCCGTTGACGTACTTGAAGGCGAAGGCCTCGCCGTCGCTGGTCGGCATCAGCTCGATCACCCCGTCCGCGGAATGACTGGCCAGGCGCGGCGACTTCTCGAACGCGCCCCAGCGCTGGTAGTCCTCTTCGACATAGCCCGCCATCTCGGTCAGCACGGTCTCGAGGCCGATGCGCTCGACCAGGTTCACGACGGCGTCGACATCCATGAAAAGCACTGGCAGTTCTCCGGTTTCGAATGACGCGAACACTCTAGTTGCGCGCCATGACCGGCGGGATGTGCATTCTCCTTGTCATTTCGACGAGATTTTTGGCAAAATTGCCATTGTGATCATGAGTTTTTCCGATGCACCTGTTTGATGATCTCGACCGCCGCCTCATCAGCGCGCTGCGCGAAGACGGACGTGCGCCGATCTCGAAGCTGGCCGTGATGCTGGGCGTATCCCGCCAGACGGTCGAGAGCCGCCTGAGCCGTCTGCTCGACAGCGGCGCGGTCCTCGGCTTTACGATCCGGGTCCGCCAGGACGCCGAGGACGACGCCGTCCGCGCGATCATGATGATTGAGGTGGTCGGCAAATCGACGACCGCCGTTATCCGCGGCCTGAGAGGCCTGCCCGAGCTGCACTCGCTGCACTCGACCAACGGGTCCTGGGATCTGGTGGCGGAAATCCGCGCCGCCAGTCTGACTGATTTCGACCGGGTGCTGCGCCACGTGCGCGAGACCCCTGGCGTCCAGAACAGCGAGACCAGCCTGCTGCTCAGCAGCGTTTGAGGAAAGGTCGCGCCCACTGCCGCCGTTGGCATTCCGTCCGATTCCAGACATCCAAGCCCCACGCTTCTTTGATCCACTCCTGCGTCACGGGCAGCAAGGGGGGCTTGAGGAAGTCAGCTTGGAAATGTCCGTTGAAACCTGGATGAAGGTGTCGATACGCCTCAAGGATGGCGCTTAGCGCTCTAGGCGACTGTCGACGGCGGAGATAATGGATCGATCATTTCGTGATGGATGTTTGCAGTGAACCAACCGAGTTCCGCCGTGTGGGATGAAGAACATTTGAGATTGGGTGTGAAGGCTGCAGGTGTTGCCCTGTGGGCCTGGAACGTTGAAACCGACCGTCTGACCATGGACGAGATCGGCTACGAGCTTTGGGCCATTCCGACGAACGTCGAATCACCTTTGAGGATCTTTCAGCCCATATCCACCCGGCCGACAGGGACCGAGTTCGAGCAGCTTTCCACGCCACCCGTGGCATTATCGGTCCGTATGAAACCGACTTCCGTATCCTCGTCGGGGACGAGGTTCGTTGGATTTCCGCGCGGGGCCGCGGCGACGACGAGGGTATCGTCGGCAATGTGATGTTCGGCGTCTTTCTCGATGTGACGGGGCGCAAGCAGGCCGAAGAAGGGAACGAACTTCTGGCCGGAGAAATGAGCATCGGGTCAAGAACCTCATCACCGTGGCCAGCGCCCTGACCGCCATGACCTCGCGCTCGGCCGAGACGAAGGAGGAGATGGCGCAGGACCTCACGCAGCGCCTGGCGGCGCTCGGACGGGCGCATGATCTTGTCCGGCCCGTGCCTGGCCAGACGGAGAACGCCACGCTGCTTGGCGACCTCTCGGTGCTGCTGCGCCCCTATGACGATATCGGCGCATTCAGTGGGCGGGTTCGAGTGGGGGTGCCGAGGCTGGGGGTCGGCGCGGCCGCCGCGACCAGCTTGGCGCTGGTGCTGCACGAACTGGCCACGAACTCGGTCAAGCATGGCGCCCTGTCGACGCCGACGGGACTTCTCGACATCGGCTGTCTCGCCGAAGGCGATGACACCGTGATCGCCTGGACCGAACGCGGCGGACCTGCGGTGACCGCCCCGGCCGACGCCAAGGGCTTTGGCTCCAAGCTGCTGAACCGCGTCGTCGAAACCCAGTTCCACGGCAGGATCACCTATGACTGGCGCCAAGATGGCTTGGTGGCGCGTTTGTATCTGCCGACAGCGCGCCTGACCGCCTGACCGCTGTCAGCTGCGCCATGGGCGAGGTCGGCTCTAGCCCAGCCGAAGGGGCGACCGAGCGCATAGCGCTGGAAAGCCTTCGTCCCACGGATGGAAGCCCGAAGGGCGCCAAGACAGGTGCTCACGCGGTCGGCCTCTAGTGCGCCAGTTCCTGACATTGGCTCGCCTCCAGGAAGCTGACCTTCGACATCGGCGAATGGACCTTCGCCATTGGCTCGAACGTCACGGTTTCCCAGCTCGACCGTGTGCGCAAGGATCGTACGCCCGCCGCACAAATCTGAGGCGCCACGTGTCGGAGACACGACCCACAAGTATTACTTATTGCGTCCTTCGTAATATCACCGATGGATGCCGACATGGACACGTCCTCCTCCCCCCTGGCGCGCCTGAGCATTAGCCTGCCGGCCGAGCTGATGAGCCAGCTCGACGCCATGGTCGCCGAGCGCGGCCTGCCCAGCCGCTCGCAGATGATCGCCGAGCTGATCCGCCACGAACTGGCCGAGCACAGCGGCGAGCGGCCCGACGCGATGCTGGCCGGCACGATCACCCTGATCTATCGCGCCGAAAGCGGGCGCGTACGCCATGCCTTGGCCCAGACCCAGCTGGGCTATGTGAAAGAGGTGATCTCGGCCCAGAACGTCTTCCTCGAGGACGACCAGGCCATGGAGGTCCTGCTGGTCCAGGGGCCCGCCGAGCGCCTCCAGCAGCTGTGCGACGACCTGCGCAAGGTGCGCGGGGTCCAGCAGATCAAGCTTGTCACCACCACCGCCCTGCTGCCGCCGCTGCACTTTCACGGCGACGGGCCCGACGGAGAGTCCCTTGAGTAGCACCGCCACCCCCTACGCCGCCCAGGCCCACGCCCGCGCTCAGGCCGGGACCCGCGTCGAGGCTATGCCCACGGTGCCGGCCAGCGCCGCCATCGACCTGCCGCCGGGCGTCGCGGCCGCCGACGTGGTCTGGGACGAGACGATCGCGCCGGGCGGTTACGCCAGCCGCCAGATCGCGCGGGGCGCTCGCCTGCGCCTGACCGATCTAGCCGGCGACGCGTCGGTCTCGCTGCTGATCTTCAACGCCGAGCGCCCGATCGAGCGCCTCAACATCGCTGATACGCTGAAGGTCCAGTGGAACGGCTATCTGGGCCAAGGCCGCCTGCTATTGTCCGACATGGGCCGGGTGCTGGCCAGCATCGTCGCGGATGAGGCCGGGACGCACGACGCCTTCTGCGGCGCCTCAAACCAGGCCAGCAACGCGCGCAAGTATGGCGACGGCTTCAATCACGGGGCCCACCCCAACGCCCGCGATCGCTTCTCGCTGGGCGTCGCCAAGTTCGGCCTGGGCCGCAAGGACATCCACCCCTGCCTGAATCTCTTCAAGGAGATCCGGGTCGGCCAGGGCGGCGAGACGGTGATCGACGTCGGTCCCTACGCCCCCGGGCGCGCCCTGACCCTGCGCGCGGAGATGGACCTGATCGTGGCGCTGGCCAACTGCCCCCACGTGCTGGACCCGCGGGAGGCTTATGCCGTGACCCCGGTGCGCGCCACCGCCTGGTGCGGCCCGGTCACGCCGGCCAACGACCCGATCCGCAACGCGACGCCCGAAGGCCTACGCGCCTTCCAAAACGTCGAAGACTATTTCTCGCGCTGAGGCCCCGTCATGGCGTTCGATCCCCCGCCCCTGAACACCATCGTCCACGACGAGGTGGTCCCCGCCCGCGCGCCTTGGCTGCATGAGGTCAAGGCTGGCCAGACCCTGCGGATCATCGATCTGGAGGGCAACCAGGCCGTCGACTTCCTGGTCTACAGCGCCGCGGACGACGCCGAGCGCTATAGCGCGCAGGACACCATCGCCGCCCAGAAGAACATCTTCCTGCGCGAGGGTTCGGTGCTGCTATCCAACGAGGGGTCGCCGATGATGACGGTGACCGCGACGGCCGTGGCCTATCACGACACCATCGGCGGGGCCTGCTCGTGCGAGAGCAACACCCTGCGCTACGGCCACCACACCAAGAGCCAGCACGCCTGCGTCGAGAACTTCCTGGTCGCCAACGCCGCCCAGGGTCGCGGCAAGCGCGACATGGTCAGCAACGTCAACTGGTTCATGAACGTGCCGGTGGAGGCGGACGGCGCCTTGGGCATCGTCGACGGCATCTCCGCGCCCGGACTCTATGTCGACCTGCGCGCCGAGATGGACGTGGTCGTGGTGGTCTCCAACTGTCCGCAGATCAACAATCCCTGCAACGGCTTCGATCCGACGCCGGTGCGCATGATCATCGCCCAATAGGACCTCGCCATGTTCGACAAGGTCCTGATCGCCAATCGCGGCGCCATCGCCTGCCGCATCATCCGCACCCTGAAGGCCATGGGCGTGAAGTCGGTGGCGGTGTTCAGCGACGCCGACGCCGGCTCGCTGCATGTCTCGATGGCCGACGAAGCCGTGCGCCTGGGTCCGGCTCCGGCGGCCGAGAGCTATCTGCGCGGCGACCTCGTCTTGGCCGCCGCCAAGGCCACGGGCGCCCAGGCGATCCATCCGGGCTATGGCTTCCTCAGCGAGAACGCCGGGTTCGCGGAAGCCTGTGAGCACGCGGGCGTCGCCTTCATCGGTCCGACGGCGGACAATATCCGCGCCTTTGGCCTCAAGCACACGGCGCGCGACCTGGCCCAGGCGCACGGCGTACCCCTGGCGCCAGGCACCGACCTATTGGTCGATCCGGCGGCGGCCTTGGACGCGGCGGAACGGATCGGCTTTCCGGTGATCCTGAAGGCCACGGCCGGCGGCGGCGGCATCGGCATGCGGGTCTGCGAGAACGCGCAAGGCGTCGAGGAGGCCTTCGCGGCCGTCCAGCGCCTGGCGACCGGCAATTTCAGCGACGGCGGCGTCTTCCTGGAGCGCTACGTCCGCAAGGCCCGCCACGTCGAGGTGCAGGTGTTCGGCGACGGCGCGGGCAAGGTCGTGGCCCTGGGCGAGCGCGACTGCTCCCTGCAGCGCCGCAACCAGAAGGTCGTCGAGGAGACCCCCGCCCCCGGCCTGCCCGCCGCCACCCGCGCAGCCCTGCTGGACGCCGCCGTGCGCCTGGCCAAGGCGGCGAACTACAGGTCGGCCGGAACGGTCGAGTTCCTGTACGACGCCGGCCGCGACGACTTCTTCTTCCTGGAGGTCAACACCCGGCTGCAAGTCGAGCATGGCGTCACTGAACAGGTCACTGGCGTCGACCTCGTGGAATGGATGGTGCGCGGCGCGGCCGGCGACTTCGCCTTCCTGGACGCCCCGGTCCCCGAGGCCAAGGGCGCATCGATCCAGGTGCGCCTCTATGCTGAGGACCCGGCCCAGGACTATCGCCCCAGTTCCGGCGTGCTGACGCAGGTCGCGTTTCCAAGCGGCGTCCGCGCCGACGGCTGGGTCGTCGATGGGACCGAGGTCAGCGCCTTCTACGACCCGATGCTGGCCAAGCTGATCGTCACCGCGCCCGATCGCGAGACAGCGGTCACGGCGCTTCAAAAGGCCCTCGACGACACGCGCCTCTCCGGTATCGAGACCAATCTGGATTGGCTGCGCGCCGTGGTTCGCAGCCCGCCATTCGTCACCGGCGAGGTCTCCACCCGCGCCCTGGAGACCGTGTCCTGGACGCCCGACACCATCCAGGTGCTGAGCGGCGGCCCCGCCACCACCGTGCAGGACTGGCCGGGTCGGCAAGGCTACTGGGACGTCGGCGTGCCACCGTCCGGTCCGATGGACGCCTTCGCCTTCCGGCTGGGCAACCGCCTGCTCGGCAATGGCGAGGATGCGGCCGGGCTGGAGATCACCGCGCTCGGTCCGACCCTGAAGTTCAACCACGCCGCCACGGTGTGCCTGACCGGCGCGCGCTTCGACGCCCGCCTGGATGGCGCTCCGGTCGAACCCTACGCGCCGTTCGCGGTCGCCCCGGGCCAAGTGCTGAAAATCGGCCGCGCGATCGAGGCGGGCCTGCGGGGCTACCTGCTGTTCCGGGGCGGCCTGGATGTCCCGGCCTATCTGGGCAGCCGCTCCACCTTCACCCTGGGCGGCTTCGGCGGCCATGCGGGGCGCAACCTAACGGCCGGCGACGTGCTGCGGCTGCTTGGGCCCGTCGCGAACAGCGCGGCCCCAGCCCTCGCCGCCGAGCTCCGGCCGGCCATGACCAAGGCCTGGACCATCCGCGTCCTGCCCGGCCCGCACGGCGCGCCGGACTTTTTCACCACGGCCGACGTCGCCATGATCGGCGGCACGGACTGGAAGGTGCACTACAACTCCAACCGCACGGGCGTGCGGCTGGTCGGGCCCAAGCCCGAATGGGCGCGGCGCGACGGCGGCGAGGCCGGGTTGCACCCGTCCAACATCCACGACAACGCCTACGCCATCGGGGCCGTCGACTTCACCGGCGACATGCCGATCATCCTGGGACCGGACGGCCCGTCGCTGGGCGGCTTCGTCTGCCCGTTCGTGATCATCCAGGCTGACCTCTGGAAAGCCGGCCAGCTGGCGCCGGGCGACACGGTCCGCTTCGCCGTGGTCGACGACGCCACGGCCGCCGCTGCGCTGGACGCCCAAGAGGCGCTGATCGCCGACCTCGTGGCTTCGCCCCTGCCCGCTTCGCCGCCGGTGGACGAGCAGGCCAGCCCGATCCTGCGCGAGCTGCCGCAGGACGGTCATCGCCCCCGCGTGCTCTACCGCCGCCAAGGCGATCAGCACCTACTCGTCGAGTACGGTCCGATCGTGCTGGACCTTGAGCTGCGCCTGCGCATCCATGCCCTGCTGCTGGACCTGCAAGCCCAGGCCCCGGAAGGCGTCATCGACCTGACGCCGGGTATCCGCTCGTTGCAGGTGCACTACGACAGCCGCCGCCTGACCCAAGCCCGGCTTCTGGAGCTCCTGGTCGCCGCCGAGGACCGGCTGGGCGGCCTGGACGACTTCGAGATTCCATCTCGCGTCGTCCACCTGCCGCTGAGCTGGAAGGATCCGGCGATCTACCAGACGATCGACAAGTACATGCAGGCCGTCCGCGATGACGCGCCCTGGTGCCCGGACAACATCGAGTTCATCCGCCGGGTCAACGGCCTGGACAGCATCGACGATGTCCAGCGCATCGTCTTCGACGCCCGATATCTGGTGATGGGGCTGGGCGACGTCTATCTGGGCGCGCCGGTCGCCACGCCGGTCGATCCGCGCCACCGCCTGGTGACGACCAAGTACAACCCCGCCCGCACCTGGACCCCGCCGAACGTGGTCGGCATCGGCGGTGCCTATATGTGCATCTACGGCATGGAGGGTCCGGGCGGCTATCAGCTGTTCGGGCGCACCATTCAGGTCTGGAACACCTGGCGGCAGACCGACGCCTTCACCGACGGCAAGCCCTGGCTGCTGCGGTTCTTCGACCAGATCCGCTTCTTCCCGGTCAGCGCCGAGGAACTGACCGAGTGGCGGCGCGACTTCCCGCTGGGCCGTCGCCAGATCCGCATCGAGGAGGAGACCTTCCGCCTCTCGGACTATCGCCGGATGCTGGCCGACAACGCCGAGAGCATCGCCGCCTTCCAGGCCACGCGCCAGGCCGCCTTCGACGCCGAGCGCGCCGACTGGGAAGCCAAGGGCGAGTTCGCGCGGGTCGAGGCGCTGTCCGGCGTCGCGGATGCCGAAGAAGAAGCGGCGGCCGTCGAGGTTCCGCCAGGCGCTGACCTGGTCGAGGCGCCGCTGGGCGGCAATGTCTGGAAGGTGCTGGTCGAGCCGGGCCAAAGGGTCGAGGCCGGCGCGGTCATCGCCATCATCGAGGCCATGAAGGCCGAGTGCGACGTCAACACGCCGGTCGCGGGCGTGGTCAGCGCCGTCTACGCCCAGCCGTCGCAATCCATCGCCGCCGGCGCGCCGGTCATCGCCGTCACACCGGATCTGGAGGCCGCCGCGTGAGTTTCGAGCGCCTTTCCGTCGAGGCCATCGCCCGGTCCGTCCATGGCGGGGCCAGCGCCGTCGACGTTGCCCAGGCGGCGCTGGACGCCGTCGCTGAATACGACCTGATCCAGCCCCAGGTCTGGACCCTGCGCCTGCCGGCCGAGGCCGTCCTGGCCCAGGCCCGGGCGGTCGAGGCGCGCATCGCCGCCGGCGAGGTCCTCGCCCTAGCGGGCGTCCCGTTCGCCGTGAAGGACAATATCGATGTCGGCGACCTGCCGACCACAGCCGCTTGCCCAGCCTTCGCTTATGAGGCCGAACGATCGGCCACGGTGGTCGAGCGGCTGATCGCGGCCGGCGCGGTGCTGATCGGCAAGACCAATCTCGACCAGTTCGCCACCGGCCTGGTCGGCGCGCGCAGCCCCTACGGCGCGCCGCGCTGCGTGTTCAACCAGGCTTTCGTCAGCGGCGGCTCCAGCTCCGGCTCGGCCGTGGCGGTCGCGGCGGGCCTGGTCGCCTTTTCGCTGGGCACCGACACGGCCGGTTCGGGCCGGGTGCCGGCGGCGTTCAACCACCTGGTGGGCCTGAAACCCAGCAAGGGTCGCTGGAGCACGCGGGGCCTGGTGCCCGCCTGCCGCTCGCTGGACTGCATCAGCGTTTTCGCCGCCGACCTCGCCGGCGCGGCCCTGGTCGACGACGTCCTGGCCGCCTTCGACCCGGAGGACGACTACTCCCGCCGCGCGCCCGCGACGCCCCCTGCTCTTTCCATGGACGGCCTGCGCTTCGCGATCCCACTGCCGGACCAGCGGATCTTCTTCGGCGACGGCGAAGCCGAGGCGCTCTACGCGGCCGCGATCAAGCGGATGGAAGCGGCGGGCGGCCGCGCCGTCGAGGTCGACATCGCCCCGCTGCTGGACGCGGCCAAGCTGCTCTACAGCGGACCCTGGGTGGCCGAGCGCACCGCCGCCGTCGAGCCCCTGCTGCGCGCGACGCCCGGCGCCATCGAGCCCACCGTAAGGGCCATCGTCCAAGGCGGTCTGGCGACCACCGGCGTCGAGACGTTCCGGGGCCTTTACGCCCTGGAAGGCTATCGCCGCGCGGCCGAAGCCATTTGGGACGTCGCCGACGTCCTGTTCCTACCCACGACGCCGACCATCTATCGGCTCAAGCATCTGAAGGCCGAGCCGCTGGCGCTGAACGCCAATCTGGGCCTCTACACCAACTTCGTGAACCTGCTGGACCTGTCCGCCCTGGCGGTTCCGGCCGGCTTCCGCGCCGATGGGACGGGCTTTGGCGTGACCTTGGTCGGCCCTGCCTTCGCCGACCGCGCGCTGCTGGATTTGGCGGCCCATTATCTGGAGACCTTCCCCATGGCCAACACGCCCCCGCTGGACCTGACGCCCCACAAGCCCGGCATCAAGCTGGCCGTGGTCGGCGCGCACCTGGGCGGCATGCCCCTGCACTGGCAGCTAACCTCGCGCGAGGCCCGGCTGGTCCAGGCCACCAAGACCGCGCCAGCCTATAAGCTCTACGCCATCGCCAACTCGACCCCACCCAAGCCGGCGCTGGTCCATGTCGGGGCCGATGAAGAGGGGGGCGGATCGTCGATCCTGGTCGAGGTCTACGAGCTGGACGTCGAGGCCTTCGGCAGCTTCACCGCCGAGGTCCCCGCCCCGCTGGCGATCGGCACGGTCACCCTGGAGGATGGGACCTCGGTGAAGGGCTTCGTCGCCGAGCCTCGCGCGCTGGACGGCGCGACCGACATCACCGCCCTGGGCGGCTGGCGGGCCTATATCGCTTCGCTACAAGCCTAGCCCTTCGGCGCCGCACAACGAAAAAGCCCGCGAACTGCGTTCGCGGGCTTTTCAGCATCGTCAGGGACGAAGAGCGCCTTAAGCGGTGGCGCGTGCGGCTTTCAGGGCCGAAATCGTGTAGTAGATCAGGCTGAACATCGGACTTTCCGGGCTTCGATCCAGCGAGGACGGTTCCTCGCCATGGAGCACATGTAGTGTGACAACGTTGTCATCTCAAGCAATAATGGTGCGACGCAACATCGCACCGGCCGGTTATTTGCCCAGACCCGCTAGCGCCTCCGGCCCGACCGCCCCCGGCTTGTCGAGCGGGAAGTCGTAAACCGCCGTCGCGCCGTAGCGGTGCGGGGCCTGCGGATCGCGGCGACGCTTGTCGAACGCCAGGACCCGGGTGCCCAGCTTGAAGGCCTCCTTGATGTCGTGCGTGACCATCATGATGGTTAGGCCGTTGTCGCGCCAAAGGCCGGTGATCAGCTCGTGCATGTCGAGTCGCACCCCAGGATCAAGGGCGCCGAACGGCTCGTCCAGCAAGAGGATGCGGGGCTTCTTGATCAGGGCCTGGGCGATGGCCAGGCGCTGCTGCATGCCGCCCGACATCTTGGCCGGATAGAGGTCGCCGCTGTCGGCCAAACCCACGGCGGCCAGCATCGCGTCAGCCTCGTCCAGCGCCTTGCGGCGGCGGGCGCCCGTCAGTCGGCCCAGGAGTGGCGAGCCGGCGCAGTCCAGGCCGAACACGACGTTGTCGCGGGCCGACAGGTGCGGAAACACCGAGTACTTCTGGAACACCACGCCGCGATCGGGCCCCGGCTCGGCGCGCAGCTTGTCGCCGTCGAGGTCGATGGCGCCGCGCGTCGGCTTCTCCTGTCCGATGATCAGCCGCAGGAAGGTGCTCTTGCCTGCGCCGGACGGGCCGACGATCGAGACGAAACTGCCCGGCTTGATCGTGAGGTCCACGTTCTCGAGCACGACCTTGTCGCCGTACTCCACCCAGACATTGCGAAAGTTCAGCAGGTCGCCCATCAGCGCGCCCTCTCCGGATAGGCCCACGGATAGGCGCTTCGGCTGATCAGGCGCAGCGTTACATCCATCGCCACCGCCAGCAGCGAGATCCAGAAGACGTAGGGCAGGATGATGTCCATAGACAGGTAACGGCGGACCAGGAAGATGCGGTAACCGAGCCCCGTATCGGCGGCGATCGCCTCAGCCGAGATCAGGTAGACCCAGGCGGGGCACAGCGAGAGGCGCAGGCTGTCGATCAGGCGCGGCATGGCCTGGGGCAAGGCCACGCGCAAGGCCAGCTGCCAGGTGCTGGAGCCCAGGGTCTGGGCCTTGACCAGCTGCTCCTCCGGAATGGCCGCGACATGAGCAGCCAGATCGCGGACCATGACGGGTGTTACGCCAATGACGATCAGCGCGATCTTGGCCGTCTCGCCAAGGCCGAAGACGATGAACAGGATCGGCAGGACGGCGATGGGCGGGATCACCGCGATCGCCGCCACTAGCGGTCCCAGCTTGACCCGCAGCAGCGGCAGCAAGCCCAGCGCCAGTCCCAGCAGCAGGCTGATCGCGGTCGCCAGGAGCAGCGCGATACCAATGCGCTCGAGGCTGGCCAGGGTATCGACCACCAACGGCGCGTGGCCGGTCAGGGGATCGACCTTGGCCATAAGCTGGACGGCCTCGATCATGGCCTGCGGCGTTGGCAGCAGCTTGTCGCGCGGGTTTTCAGCGTGACGGGCCTGCGAGGCCATCAGGTACAGCAGCGCCGCCGCCAGCAGCGGGAGGGTTCCGAGCAGGACCGCGAGCCCTCCCCTCGGTCTGACGTTCAGCAGGCGCATGAGGACTAGAGCTTTCCGTCAGCCGCCATCTGCACATAGCTGGGATCGAAGCGCAGCTTGACGTTCTTCGGGTCACCCAGGGTCTTGCCGCCCGGGAAGCTGATGCCGATGTCGTCGACAGACTTCGCCCCCTGGCCGAACAGGCCCATGCTGAAGCTGAACTTGCGTACCCGATCATTGGCCGTGACCAGGTCAGGGCTGACCGTGGCGGCCAGGGCCGACTTCGGATCGGCGTAGAGGTGCGTCGTCTTCAACTGGCTTTCGAAGCTGGCCAGATCCGCGCCCGACAGTTTGGCCATCTGCTCGCGTGCGGCCTTGCCTTCTGGGGTCTGGGCCACGGTCAGGGCCATGGTCTCGTACCAAATGCCGACCAACGCCTTGCCCAGGTTCGGATTGGCTTTCAGCGCCTCGGTGCTGACCGACAGACCATCCAGGATCTCGCCCGGGATCTTGGAGCTGTCGAAGACCTCGGTGGCGCCGGGCATCTTCTTCACTTCCGACAGCTGAGGGTTCCAAGTCACCAGGGCCTTGGTGTCGGCGGCGCTGTAGGCGGCGACGATATCGGCGTCGGAGGTATTGACCGTTTTGATGTCGGCCATCTTCAGGCCCGCCGTCTCCAAGGCGCGGGCCAGCAGATAGTGCGACACCGACAGCTCTACCAGGTTGACCGGACGGCCCTTGATGTCGGCCAGCTTGGTGCCGTTCTTCAGGATGACGCCGTCATTGCCGTTGGAATAGTCGCCGATCATCAGGACCGTCGTGTCCTTGCCGGCGGCAGCCGGCACGGTCAGGGAGTCCATGTTCGTGGCGGTGACGCCGTCCAGCTTGCCGGCCGAGTATTGGTTCAGCGACTCGACGTAGTCGTTGATCTGCACCAATTGGATATTCACGCCGTACTTGTCGGCCCACTTCTTCACGATGCCCGACTGCTGGGCGTAGGCCCACGGCATCCACCCGGCATAGATGGTCCAGCCAATCTTGTACTCGGTTTTGGCCGCCTCGGCGGAAGTCGCGGGCGCGCCCTTGTCGGCGGTCTTGGGACCACACGACGCCAGGGCCAGGGCCGACACGGCCAAGGCCGCCATGAAACGCTTACGGGTGAACTCAATGGTCATGATCGGCTCCCTCGAAATTCGCTGAGGAGAGCGTTTTTCATATTACGACTTGTCGCAATCGTAATACCGCCAACGCCCTCTCGAGGCGTTTCCACCCGGCCTATTCTGCCGAAAAAGCAGGCCGCCCCCGAGCAAAGGCGCCGCATCCCGCGCCGTTCTCGCGCCGCGGACGGCCATGAGCCCGCGCCATGGTTTGCCAACATCGCCCGCACAGCCAGCCTCCGACCTCGGGATGGAGGATACGAGCATGCTGTCCAAACTGATGGCGTACGCTTGGTCTTTTCTGTGCGCGGGCCTTACGGCCCGCGGCGGGCGATACTGGCTCACCTGAGCAACCTTGCGCGGCGCTCAGTTGCCGCGATCCGCAACCAACTTTTCCAGCGTCGACATTTCTCCGCCGGCCGCTCGCTGCTCTTGATGATCCGACAGACATCAGGAAGACAGCCTTGACCTACAAACCCGACAACGCCCGACCGATGATCGTCGGCCAGCCCGTCCTCGTGGTGATCGATGTCCAGAAGGGCTCATTCATGGACTGGCCCTCTTCCGAGCGCCTGCCGATGCTGCCGGACCGCGTCGAGCGCATGCATCGCGTCCGCCCGCTAGTCGACGCGGCCCGCGCCGCCGACGTGCCGGTCGTCTTCTTCAAGGAAGTGCACCGTCCCAACATGATCGACTTCGGGCGCGAGCTGGACGGCCGCGAGGACGTGCATTGCATCGAGACCTCTCCAGGCACGGAGTTCGCGATCGAGGAGTTGGGGATCGTCGAAGGCGATTACCTCTTGGCCAAGCGCCGCTACTCCTGCTTCTACGGCACCGAGCTGGAGATCCTGCTGAAGGGCCTGAAGGCGCAGACGCTGATCCTGGTCGGCGGCTTCACCGACGTCTGCGTCCACTACACCTTCGTCGACGGTCACCAGGGCGACTATTACTGCCGCGTGGTCGAGGACTGCGTGACGGGCTCTTCGCCCGAGGCTCATGACGCGGCGCTCAACGCCATGGAATACATGCAGACCGGCGCGCGCCGCATCTCGACCGAGATCTTGGAGGCCTTCGCCGCTCGGAAGAGCAAGGCGGCCTGATCCCACGCCGCGCAAGAGAAAGGCCCTCCCCCGCGTCGCGAGGGAGGGCCTTTGCGTATCAGCCTTCCGGCTCTTGCAGCGGCCCTGGCGGGACCAGGCTGGGACAGAGATTGGTCACCGTCCTGTCGCTCAGCACCTTCTCGACGAAGGCCGGCGAGTCGGCGCGTGAGCGCATGACCGCGCTCATGTGCGTGGCGCCTGGATAGTAGCGCCACTCGACCGTCGTCCCGGCGGCGCACATGGCCGAGACGAAGTTGTACTGGCTGACGGCCTGGGCGTCTGAATCGGCCAGGCCCGTGCCCACGAAGACCGGAGTCTTTATGTCGACGTCCGGGAAGTCGCTCAGGCCGTCAGCCCGAGCCTCCAACGCGGCGATCGCCTGGCTGTAGAGCTTCTCAACCGGCAGGGCGATTTCGCGGGCGAAAGTCCGCAAGCCGCCCATGCAAGTCGTCTGGGCCTTCTCCAGCAGCGGTCGTCCGGCAGGCGATATATAGTCCTCGGCGCGGATGCCCTTCGGATCGATCGAGCGCACGGTCCCCAGGAAGTAGAGGATCTCGTAGGCCGCGTTTCCGCCGGCGTCGCGGTCGGTATAGAGGCTTGGGACTGGCTCCTGCGGCGCGCCGCGCGTGTTGTTGGTGTGAGCGACGAGCCCCGTCGCCACCGTGCCCTTGATCCTCAAGTCGGGCGCATAGGTCGGGGCGAGCCACGCCGCCGCGATCGCCGCGCCCGAGCCCTGCGATTGCCCCATGGTCACGACCTTGTTGGCCAATAGGCCAGGATAGGCCTTCAGCGCCGCCCGCGCGCTGTCCAGCACCGCCAGGCCTTCCGAGCGTGACTGCAGGTAAGGATGCGGTCCGGGCGTACCCAGCCCCGCGTAGTCTGTGGCGACAATGGCGTAGCCCGCCGCCAGCCAGGCCGACAGATACTGCTGGTCTCGCTCCGAGCGCGGCATGAACGATGGGGCGCAGACGTCGGCGACGCCTGTGGTGCCGTGGGCCCAGGCGATCAGCGGCCAGCCGCCCGCCGGCGGCGTCCCCTTCGGGAAGAACACCGCGCCCGAGACCGTAACCATCGTCTTGGCGTCCAGCCAGTCGGTCGAGCTGTAGAGGATGCGCTCGGCGCGCCCCGCCCCGGCCAGCGACTGTCCCGCCGGGATCGCTTCAGTCCGCAGCATCCGCCCCGGCCCGGCGGGGGTCGCGCCCGTCCAGCGGTAGAACGGCGTCACCCCGCCATCGCCCGCCCAGGGATCAGGCGCCTGAGCATAGGCGGACCCGGCGATCGCGGCGGCGGCGAGTAGGCATAAAAGTCGGCGCAAGGGACCCTCATCGGCAAAGGCGCATTCACGCGACGTCCGACCGCCCCTTAGTTGCGGAATGCGAAACCATCGCCGTCTCGACGAGCCAAGCCGTCGCGCATCGAACGATGGATTTTCGCCGCCCCGGCCAACCGTGCATTTTTCAGGCGCCGGCCATCAGCTTTTCAGCAAAACCTCGGGATTTCCGGTCTCTGGTCGCCGGCAACCATGGTCCGCGCCCGGCCGGTGCTATGCCGGAAGGGCGTCGTCGCCTGATCGCGGTCGCCAGAGTGCGCCCCGCCCCGGCACGTCGGGAATGTTGCCATGGGCAATGATGGTTGCCGGACAAGCCAAGTATGGAACTGGGTCTGAAGCGTTTTACGGGCAAGGTCAGCGACAACGACCTGCGCCTGCTGCGCACCTTCGCCACGGTGGTCAAGCATGGGGGCTTCGTGGCCGCCGAGTCCGAACTCCAGATCGGCCTGCCTTCGATCAGCCGCTACATCAAGGACTTGGAGATCCGGCTCGGAGCCAGGCTCTGCGAGCGCGGCCGCCGCGGCTTCACCCTGACCGCTGAAGGCGCACGGGTGCATGAGGCCTGCGAGAAGCTGTTCGGCGAACTGGATCTGTTCGAGGCGCGTGTCCGCGACATCCACGCCAGTCCAGCGGGCGCCATCCGCATCGGCATGGTCGACGCCCTGGTCGGCGACCCCAACTTCCGCCTCCCAGAAGTTTTCGACGGCTACAAGGCCGCCTATCCGAATGTCCATTTCAACATTGAGACGACCACCTCGAACCTGATCGAGCAGGCGGTCATCGAAAACAATCTCGACGTCGGGGTGGTCTTCGAGCGTCGACCGATGGACCAACTGCGCTACCATTTCCTCTACGAGGAGGTCAGCTACCTCTACTGCACCGAAGACCACCCGGCCTGGCGTCAGCGTCGCCACGAAGATCAGGTCTGCGTCGAGGACATCGGCGCCTATGACTTCGTTGGCTATCCATTCGAGCACGAGATGGAGCGTCTGGGCGTCAGCGGACTGCTCAAGCGCACGGCGACCGTCACCCATATGGAGGCGATCGCGATGATGGTGGCTTCGGGCCGCTATCTCGGTTTCCTGACCGAGCACCAGGTCGCGGCGATGGGGGGCGGAAAGCGCTTCCACAAGATCGCGCCGGAGACCTTCTCCTACGCCAGCAACATCTCGGTGATCACGCGCCAGGGCCACACCCCGCCCCTGGTCGCCGCCTTCATCGAACAGGTCGAGGCCGCCCGAACCCGGGTGAACTAGAAGCAAGCGGCGCCCATCGCAGAGCGCCGCTTTCCGTCTTTCTCAGAACTTGGCGCGGACGTTCAGACCGATCGTGCGCGGCTGCAGGACCAGCCCCTGCGTGATGAACAGCACCGAGGGCTTCTGGATGACCTTGTCCTCGTTCAGCAGGTTCTTGGCGAACAGCGAGACCTCGACCTTGTCGATATCGACGCCCAGGCTGGCGTCCACCAGGTCATAGGATGGCCGGCGGTAGTCCTGGCTGGTCGTGGCGTAGGCGCCGGAACTCTCGCCGGTGTGCGACCAGTTCACGCTGAAGAAGCCATCGACGCGGTTGGTCAGCGGTCGATTGTAGTCCAGGCCGATCGAGGCCGTGTTCTCGGGCACGCCAAGCAGATGCGAGCCATCGACCGCGCCTGTCCCAGCCGAGGCCTTGGTGATCTTGGCGTCGGTGATCGCGCCCGACAGGTTCAGGGTCAGGTGGTCGGTCAGCATGGCGCGCAGTTCAAGCTCACCGCCCTGACTGCGGGCGTCGCCCGCGTTGCCGGTGATCACCGAGCCACACTTGGCCAGGCGCACCGACTGCTGAACGTTCTTCCAGTCAATGTAGAAGGCCGAGGCGTTGAAGGTCACGCGGCCGCCGAACAGGCGGGTCTTGGCGCCGCCCTCATAGCTCCACAACGAGTCCGACTGATAGCTCTTGGCGTCCGCCAGACCCAGCGACTTGACGTCGGCGGCGCAGAACGAGGTCAGGGCGTTGTTCTGACCGCCCAGGCGGAAGCCCTTGGCGGCGTTGGCGTAAAGCGAGACCGAATCCGAGGCCTCGTATGTCAGGGCGAACTTCGGGGTCAGCGGTGTCGAGCGCGTGCTGGCGTCGTCGCGGGCCGGCGCCCCGTCGGCCAGCCAGCCGCCCTCGTCCAGCGCGTACTGGCTAGTGGCGCGAACCTGACGCAAGCCCACGGTGGCCTTCAGCTTATCGGTGACCTTGAACGATCCCTCGGCGAAGAGCGCCACCTGGTTGTTGCGGCGCACCGAGTTGAAATAGCCGATCAGGCCGCCGGGCGTTGCATAGCCGATGGCGTCCTGGGTCGTGGTCCCCAGCAGCCTCGCCACCGTCGCATCCAGGCCGACGACATACTCATGGTCCAGGCTGGTGATCTTCTGCTTGGCGAAATAGGCGCCGACCTGCCACTCGTAGCGCTTGCCGCTCTCGGCCAGAGACGGCGAGGCCAGCCGGAACTCCTGGCTGTAGGTCGCGACCGCGTCGGTATTGCGCATGATCCCTGGCAGAGCCGCTATCGTCTCGTAGGTCGGGCCATAGCTGTCGTCGATGACGCTGGCGACGTAGTCGCTGTCATAGATCGTGCCGTCGAACTGGCGGTCGAAGCGGCGATAGGCGTAGCCGCTGATCGCGGTGAAGGTCAGGTCGCCAAAGCGCTTCTCGACCGTCACGCTGGGCGCGAACAGGGTGTCCTCGCTGGGCTCGCGGACGGGCCGGTTCTCCTGGAACTTGCCCAGGGAGAGCTTGGTGATGCCCGTGTCGTCCGAGGCGGTCTGCTGCCACTGCAGGGTCGAGGTCACCTTCAGGTCATCGGAAGGGTTCCACAGGAAGCTGGCCCGAACGGCCGTGGTGCGTTCGGCGTCGACGTTCTTGTTATCGACCACGCCCTGGCTGTTCACGTGGTCGATGAAGCCGCTCAGATATTCGCGTTGCACGGCCAGACGGAAGGCGGCGTTGTCGCCGACCGGCGCATTGACCACGCCCTCCAGCTTGTAGTTCGCGCCGCCCGCGTCGGTCTTGGAACCCTCGGCCGAGGCCTCGCCGGCGAAAACGCCTAGCAGCGGCCCCTTGGTGATGAATCGCAGCGTGCCGCCTAGCGAACTGTCGCCGTAAAGGGTGCCCTGCGGCCCGCGCAGCACCTCGACGTGATCGAGATCGAACAGGCGCGGTAGGGTCACGCCCGTGAAGAACTGGTTCGGGATCGTCAGCGATATGTCGTTTAGATAGATACCCACCGTCGCCGAGCCCTGGGCTGAGCTGATACCGCGAAGGCTGATCCGCGAGAGGCCGCTGCTACCGGTGTTGCTGAACGACAGGCCCGGCGTGCTGCGGGCGAGGTCCGCGTAGTTGGCGACATGCTGCTTGGCCAACTGATCGCCGGTGAGGACGCTGATGCTGACCGGAACGTCGCGAATGTTCTCGGAACGCTTCTGGGCGGTTACGACCAGTTCGGGAACCATGGTGTCGTCCGTGGCCTGGGCAAAGGCCGCGACAGGCGCAGCGACGCCCATCAGGCCCAGGGCGGCGGCCGCCAGCAATCGCGTCTTCAGGGCGCGCTGGCGCGCCGTCACGAAATTCATATGCATCCCGAGTATCCCCTAAGCGTCGCGCTGTCGGGCCTGGCCTCGTGGTCGAGGTCACGACGGATGCGGGTTCTGCCGCCCCTCCTCCCGAAGGGGCCGCCCGCGTCTCGCTCAGGCCGGTCTCATGCGAGGATTTGGCGGGATCGCGCCAGCGAGAATGTCGCGTTGCACAACGATGGTTGCGCCAAACTGGAAGTGAACGGCGACGCTTGCCCCATGGGCGGGATCTTCCTTACGCAGCCCGCCAAGCATGGTTGCCGATAACGCCATCTACCGTGCGCCCGCGCCGTGCTTGGTCAGAGGTCCGAGACTCCAGACGGACCGCCGATGACTGACGCCGCCCTCTCCGCTGTCCCTGCCGCCGCAGCGCCGGCGCCCAAGGTGTCAACGCGGGCTTGGGTGGTGCTGGCTATGCTCACGCTGGTCTACACCTTCAGTTGGATCGACCGCTTCCTGTTGATCATTCTAGTGGACCCGATCAGCCGCGACCTGAAGGTCTCCAATACCGCGATCGGCCTGCTGACCGGCTTTGGCTCGTCCCTGCTCTATTCGCTGGCCGGCTTTCCGATCGCGCGTCTGGCCGACAAGGGCTCGCGCCGGGCGATCATAGCCGCCGCCATCGGCGCCTGGAGCACCCTGACGGTGATCAGCGGCTTCGTGACCAACTTCACGGCGCTGGCCTTCGCCCGTTTCGGCATCGCCGTGTCGTCCGCCGGATGCTCGCCGGCGGCCTATTCGCTGATCTCGGACTATTTTCCGCAGGCCCGGCGCGCGGCGGCGATCGCCGTCTACAGCCTGGGCATATCGATCGGCATGTGGGCGGGCCTGACCTTCGGCGGCCTCCTGGAAGACCGGTTCGGCTGGCGTAGCGCCTTCCTGATCGTCGGCGCGCCCGGCATGGTCGTGGCGGCGCTGTTCTTCTTGATCGTGCGCGAGCCACCACGCGGAACCTTTGACGCTCAGACCGAGGAGAACGCCCGTCAGTACACGCTGAAAGAAGCCGCCGGCCACATCCTTACCCATCCCAGCTTCCTGCCCATCGCGCTGGGCTTCGCCCTCGTCTCAGCCTCGGCCAGCGCCTTCGAGAACTGGGTGCCAACCTACATGATCCGGGTGCAGCACCTCAGCTCGACCGAGGTCGGATCGCTGAGCGGCCTGCTGCAAGGCGTAACCGGCTTCGTCGGCACCCTGATCTTCGGCTTCGCCGCCGACCGCCTCGGCGGCCGCGACGCCCGCTGGTACCTGTGGCTCCCCATGATCGGCATCGCGATCATGGGCCCGGCGATCTTGCTCTTTTTCCACACCAGCGGCGCGGCGGCCTATGGCTGTTATTTCGTCGCCGAGCTGGCGGGCTCGGCCTTCTCAGCCCCGCTGTTCGCCGCCGGTCAGATGTTGTTGCCGCCCCGCCTGCGCGCGGTCGGCATGGCCAGCATGCTGTTCGTGCTGAACGTCATCGGCATGGGCGTCGGTCCGTTCCTGACCGGCTGGCTCAGCGATCTCTTCGTGGCTCGAGGCGCGGTCGAGGGCCTGGCCCCGTCCATCTCGCTGATGCAGCTCAGCGCGGTCGCCGGCGGAGCCTGCCTGATCTATGCCGCCGCCAAGCTCGGCGCCCCCCGCTCCGCAACGCCGAAATAGGCGAGTAAGCGCCAGCTTCCGACATTCGAATCCTAGCCGTTTCCGGACATTGGCTCGATCACGCCGCCGCCAAAGCTAGAGGCCGGCCCGATATTGCAAGGCCGGCCCAACGCCATCTAGCGACCGGCGTCCAGGAATTCCTGGGTGGTGACCGCATTGCCGTAGAAGGGCAAGATCTCGGCCACAAAAGAGGTCTGCTGCTCCTTGGTGAAGGCCGCCGAGGCGTCGTGGATCACGTTGGTGTGGTAGCCTAGGTCGTGGGCGTTGCGAACGGTCGACTCCACGCACTGGCGCAGAGCGAAGCCCATCACATAGAGGTCGAAGACGCCGTTGTTGCGCAGATAGCTGTCGAGCGTGGTGGCCGCGAAGGCGCTGCTGCCACCGGTGCGCTCGCGGATGACATGCTCGCCCGGCGCGGGCTCGAAGCCCGTGAAGAACGCCGTCTGCTCGCCGAGGAACGAGCGGTACTGCGGAACCATCGCCCGTAGGCCATACTTGCCCTGGCCCATGACGCGGTAGTTGGGCTCCAGCACCATGGCGACGTGGATGATTTCCAAGCCGCGATGGCGCGCCTCGGCCAGGACCTTCGCCGAGTTGGCGACAGCGGCGTCGATCTGCTCGCGATCCTGGAACTGCGGATTGATGCCGCCGGTCGGAGCCAGCCAGTCGTTCTGATACTCGATCAGGATCAGCGCGCTCTTGGGTTCGATGTGGTGGGTCATGGAGTTGCTCTTTCAGAAGCTGGATGGATTTGAAGGGGCGCGTCAGGCGCGAAAGCTCGTCGGCGGCCCCTAGGCCGCCAGCAGCGCCCCGTGATGATGCAGGTGAGCCCGGAACCGATCGGCGTAGTCGCCCCCGACTGCGGCGATGACGCTGGGCCGGATCGCCAGGCCCGCTCGCCATGCCGAGACGCGCGGAAGGCCTTCGAAGATCGGCGCTGACGCCTGAGGGTCGAGGATGTCGAAGTACCGGAAGAGCGGCGCGAACACCGCGTCGACCATGGAGAAGGCCACGCCCTGGAAATAGGGGCCCGCGCCCAGCTGCGGCTCCAGGCGCTGGAGCTTGCTCCGGAACGCCGTTTGCTTGGTTTCAGCTGTCGCCTTGTCTGCGGCGTTGAGGAACTGCCAGGCGTCGGCCATGGCCTGGGTGGCGAACTCGATCCAAGCCCGTTGCCGGGCCCGGACCAGTGCGTCTTGCGGGTACATCGGCGCGCCGCCCTGCGTCTCCTCGAGATACTCGCAAATCACCATGCTCTCGAAGAGGACAGCCTCTTCCCCGCTGGCCTGGCGGACCTGGAGAAGCGGAACCTTGCCGGTCGGAGACAGAGCCAGGAACCAGTCGGGCTTGGCCGAGAGGTCGACATTGACGCGTTCGAAAGGAACGTCCTTTTCGAGGAGGACGATCGCCGCGCGTTGGACGAACGGGCAAAGCGGGTGACTGACGAGCGTGAGGCTGGTCTTTTGCATGATGATCTTTCGATGAGACGGCAGGACGGCGACGGCGAACGGGTGATGCAAGATCAGATCGCCTGACCGCCCGACACGTCGAAGGTCGTGCCGTTGGCCCAGCCCATCTCGTCGGACAGAATGGCCGCCACCGCGCCGCCGATGTCGTCGGCCTCGCCCACGCGGCCCAGCGCGATGGTCTGGGCGACATAGGCGTTGATGTTCTGGTCGTCGCGGACCGCGCCGCCGCCGAAGTCCGTCGCGATGGCGCCGGGCGAGATGGTGTTGACGCGGATCTGCCGCGCGCCCAGCTCGACCGCCATGAACTTGGTCATCGTCTGGATGGCGGCCTTGGCGGCGGCATAGATGCCGTAGCCGGCCATGGTCACGCGCACGAAGCCCGACGAGACATTCAGGATGCGCCCGCCGTCCTCGATCAGCGGCAGCAGCTTCTGGGTCAGGAAGATGGGACCACGCAGATGGGTGTCGATGATCCCGTCGAACTGCTCTTCGGTCGCATCGGTCAGCGGCGCATAGAGGCCATGGCCGGCGTTGTTGACCAGATAGTCGAACCGCTCGCGGCCAAACTCGGTCTTCAGGGCGGCGGCGACCGCCTCGGCGAAGGCCCCAAAGCTCTTGGAGTCGCTGACATCGAGCGCGATCATCACGCTCTTGCCGCCCAGGGCCGCGATGTCCTGGCGCACTGCCTCTGCCTCGGCCGAACCGCTGCGATAGGTCCCAATGACGCCGACGCCGCGCTTGGCCAGGTGAAGCGCCATGCTGCGACCCAGGCCGCGGCTGGCGCCGGTGATGATTGCGATCTTTTTGGTCATGTCATTCTCGCGGGATAGCTTGAGGTGAAGGCGCGCCGCCTTGGCGACTTCCGATGAAACCCAAGTAGGTCGCGCCCGCGCCGCGCACCCGCCCGATCGGCTCAGCTTATTGCCCGATTGTCTCAACCCGTTTGGACCGGCGCGGAAACGTGCGATACGGAGGAATGACCAATCCGCTCTCGCCTCACCTGGAGGTCGTTCGACGTCACGCCGCGATCGGCCTGACCGACACGCCCATCCCGAGGCTGGACATCACCGTCGGGCGCGGGAATACCGATCGAGCGCCGTGCCTCTATCGCTCGATGGTCTGCTTCATCCTGCAGGGTTCAAAGCACGTCGCGATCAACGACCAGCTCCTCAGCTACGACTCCTCGCAGTACCTGATCAGCGCCCTTGATCTGCCGGGCACGGGCCAGATCCTCGACGAGGATGACGGTCGCCCCTACATCGCCGTGTCGCTGGTCCTGGATCCCGCCCTGATGGCGGATGTGGCGTCGACCCTGCCGCCGATGCGGGATCCGGAACCGCAGGGTGTTGGCGTCGCGATCAACCCCATGACGACGACGCTGCGCGACACGCTCTTGCGATTGCTGTCCTTGCTCGATAGTCCCGGGGACATTCCAGCGCTCGCGCCTATGGCGGAGCGCGAATTGCTCTATCGTCTTCTACAGGGACCGCAGGGTCGGCTGCTGCGCCAGATCGCGCGCCCAGAAGGGCCCTTGGCCCAGATCCGCAAGGCCGTGGCGTGGATCCGGGACAACTGCAACAAGCGCCTGCGGATCGAGGCGCTGTGCGACGCCAGCGGCATGAGCCGCGCGAGTCTGCATCGGCATTTTCAAGCGCTGACCGGTCTCAGCCCCATCCAGTATCAGAAGCAGCTGCGTCTGCAGGAGGCGCGACAGTTGCTACTGGCCGGCGATCACAACGCCTCCAACGTCGCCTTCGCCGTCGGCTATGAAAGCGCCTCCCAGTTCAGCCGCGAATACACGCGCCAGTTCGGCGCGCCGCCGATGCGCGATATTCGAAACATCTGGCGGGCTCTCGATGGCGCCGCTCCGGGCTGAGGCGCCGACTACATATGAAAGTTGTCGTTCAGGCGGTGGGTCAAGCGCAAGGAGGCGCCAGGAGCTGCCATTGGGGCGACTTCATTTCTGCCGTGCGTCTGAGCAACCGCTTCCCTCCCCGCCTGTCCGCCCTCACCCCGCCAGCCGCTCCCCAATGAACCGATCCACCGCCTCGGTATAGTCGCCGGGCAGGCCCAGGGTGCGGTTGACGTCGGCGTGGGTCAGGGGCTGGGGCAAGACCGGCATCGGGACGTTCGCGCGCTTAGCCAGGGCCTGGAACGCGCGGGCGTCTTCGCAGGGCTTGTCGGGGCGCTTGGTCGAGCAGACCAGGAACATCGGCACGGCCGAGGGCGTCCACTGGTCCATCGGCGAAGCCTGGGTCCAGCCGGCGGGATCGCTCCCGAACGCCTCGTCGTAGAACTTCGGATGGCGGCCGGCCATGGTCGTGGAGACCTTCATGACCGCCGAGTCCAACACCACCGTCCCGGCCCAGGGCTTGCCGACCATCGACGGCTTCGACGACAGCAGAGCGACCAAGTGCGCCCCGGCCGAGTGGCCCATCAGGACGATCCGGCGATCGCTGGCGCCCCAGTCGGCGGCGTGGGCCTGTGTCCAGCGCACGGCGGCGGCCACGTCCTGGGCCTGGGCGTAGGCCATGGTCTGGGGCAGCATGCGGTAGTTGACGCTGACGAATACGTAGCCCTTAGGCAACCAGTGGCGCAGCTTGTTCTCGACCGAGCCGGTATTGGCCTTATCGCCGATCTTCCAGGCGCCGCCGTGGACCATGACGATCACCGGCGCGTCGCGCAAAACGCCTGGCGGGACATAGACGTCCACAGCCTGGGCGGGATCGGCGCCGTAGGCGGCCGTCAGCTTGCGGGCGCCAGGCAGGATCGCCTGAAGGTCAATCGGGCGCTCCTCCTCGGCCTTCTTCTCCTGCAGGCGCTGTATCATCCGCTCGCGCATCTTGCCGCGAAGGCCGATCTGGGCGTCCGCGGCGCTGGCCGCCAGGGACGCCGCAAGGGTCAAGCTCACGAGCTGGGTCAGAGGCTTCTTCAAGACGGGATCCTCTCCGAGGGACGGGCCGGCGCAGGGGGCTCGCGCGCCGGCCCTGGTTGCGGTCAGGGGCGGCTCACGACGCCGCTGACCGAACGGGTGTCGCCGTCATAGCCAGTGCGGCTGGCGTTGTAGCTGTAGGTTCCGTCGCCATTGTTGACGACGCTCGTCGCCCGGCTGGCCGAGGCGCCGTTGTTGAAGGTGCGCGATGCGCTCCCGGCATAGGCGCCGCCACCCCAGTTCGCGCTGCGCTGGCTGGCGACGCCGTAGCCGCCGGTGGTCTGGGTCCCGCGCGAGACCGAGACGGCGCCTGGCTGCCGACTGACGTGGCGATCGTGAACGTAGCCGCGACCATAGGCGCCCTGCACGCGGGTGGTATGGCCGTGCTGACCGGCCTCGGCGGCGGGAGCGAGCGCGGTGAACAGGGCCGTGGCGGCCAGGACGGCAGCGGTGAGAACGGTTTTACGCATGGTGTTTCCATCGGTTCGGTGACGTCCCTCGTCGCCGCACACAGAACATGCTGGGCCGCTCGTCTTGATGTTTCGCCGTCGACGAAATGTGTCGAAATGTAATCGTGGACGCCTCCGCCTTTTCCGCGCCGCGCCCGTGAGGCAAGGCTTTGGCCATGATCGACAACACCCTGATCGCGGTCGTCGAGGACGACGCCGAGATTCGCGACCTGACGCTGGGCCTGCTGCGCCGCGAGGGCTGGGAGGCCGTCGGCTGCGAGGACGCCGCCGCCTTCGACCGCCTGGCCGCCCGCCGCCGCGTCGATCTGGTGCTGCTGGACATCATGATGCCCGGTGAGGACGGCCTGTCGCTGTGCCGCCGCTTACGGACGACGGGCGAGACGGCGATCCTGATGGTCACCGCCAAGGGCGACGATATCGATCGGGTGATCGGTCTGGAGATCGGAGCCGACGATTACCTGGCCAAGCCCTACAATCCGCGCGAGCTCCTGGCCCGTGTCCGCGCCATCCTGCGCCGCACGCGCGAGGCGCACCGCGTGACCGCCGTCCCGCCGGGCGAGGTCTACGGCTTCGCTGGCTGGCGCCTGGACTCGGCAAGCCGCGACCTGATCGACGCGGAAGGCCGGCCGGTGACCCTGACCGGCGGCGAGCACGACCTGCTGATGGCCTTCCTGCGCCATGCCCAAAGGGTCCTGAGCCGCGACCAGTTGCTAGACTGGACGCGCGGCCGCAGCGCCAGCCCCTACGACCGCGCGATCGATGTCCTGCTGGGCCGGCTGCGGCGCAAGCTGGCCGGCGGCGCGGGCGGCGAAGGGCTGATCAAAACCGTGCGCGGCGGCGGCTACCTGTTCAGCGCGCCCGTCGAGCGGCTCTGAAGCGACGGTCATCATGGTTCTGGTCGACAATCTCTCCTCGCGCATCGCCGCCATCCTGCTGGCGGGCCTGGCCGTGCTGCTGGCGCTGGGCGCGGCCCTGATGATCTGGCCGACGGGCAGCGGCGCCGGCGGCGGCGTGCGCTTCTACCAGCTGCCCCAGCCCGACGAGGCGGTGGCGATGGTCGAGGCGCTGGAGGCCTCGCCCAGCTCGGCCCGGCCGGCGGTGCTGAAGGCGCTGGACACCGGGGTGATCCGCGCCAGCCTCGACGACGCCTTCCCAGCGCTCCTGCGCCGCGCCCGACCGGCCGACGCGCGCGACCCGGCTACGCCGCCTATGGTCGGGTGCTGGCGGGCCGCGACTGGCGGATCGAGGTGCGGCGCGGCGGGCGGCTGCGGGACGGCCCCATGCCCGGCCGAGCAGCCCTGCGCCTGTCGGTGCGACTGAAGGATGGAGCGGTGCTGACCCTGCGCCGGCGCGCCCCGGAATCGGCCCGCCGCTATCTGGGCCGCGTCACCCTGGCCTGCGCGGCGTTGCTGATGGTCACCTTGCTCATGCTGCTGGTCGCGGTGCGCCAGACCGCCCGACCGGTGGCCAGCCTGGCCCAGGCCGTGACTCGCTTCGGCGACGACCTGGACGCCGCCCCGCTGCCGCCCGGCGGCCCGCGCGAGATCCGCGACTTGTCGGCCGCCTTCAACACCATGCGCGAACGAATCCGGGGGCTGATGGACGAGCGCACCCGCATGTTGGCGGCCATCGCCCACGACCTGCGCACCTACCTGACCCGCCTGACCCTGCGCGCCGAGTTCATCGCCGACCCCGAACAACGGGCCAAGGCCGGCGCCGACCTGACCGAGATGGCCCAACTCCTGGAGGACACCCTGCTGTTCGCCCGCCAGGAGGCCGGGCGTGGCGACCGCGCGCGGCCGGTAGCGATCCAGCGCGAGCTGGAGACCCTGGTCGCGCTGCGCGCCGAGATGGGCCAGGCCGTAACCCTGGCGCCGGGCTCGACGGTCAACGCCCTGGTCTCGCCGGTGGCGCTGCGGCGGATGCTGAACAATCTGGTCGACAATGCCGTGATTTACGGCGGCGTGGTGTCACTGGAAGTCGAGGCCGTCGGCGAGGAGGTCCGCATCGCGGTGCTGGATCGCGGCCCCGGTCTGCCGGACGACGTGCTGGCCAGGATCACCGCCCCCTTCGAACGTGGCGAGACCTCGCGTAGTCGTCGCACCGGCGGCGCGGGCCTGGGGCTGTCGATCGTTCAGGCCCTGGCCCAGGCGCACGGGGGACGGCTGGTGCTGGCCAACCGCGAGGCCGGCGGCCTGGCGGCGATCGTGGTGCTGCCAGCGGGCTAGGCCAGATGCGGGGCCATGATTGGTGTGTCAGCGCTAGAATCTGGAAGGAGTGGAGGAATGGCTTAAGCAGCGTCGTCGAGCATCCGAGGCCGGCCTGCTGGAGATAGCTCCGCCTCCTGATGTTCGCTTGAGGCGCACGTGACTGGTAAAAGGTCACTGAGCGCCAATAGCTGCCGTCGACCCAGCTCCATAGACGCGACTTTGTCGACGTCTTTGAAAGAGAGCAGAGCCGAGACGACATGCTCTTTTCAACGAGCCGCTGTGTTCTGCCGAAGGCGTTAGGTCAAGATCGCCGGGGACGTTTACGAGCGCGGTGCGTTGGAGTCGCGCAAGCGCGGAGTTGGATCGCCTAACGGTCCGCACCGAAACGCTGGCTCCTTTCTCTCTGACTTGCGCGTTTCAGGATCCGGCCGTGATCGACCACAACAAGGCCGCCGAGCGGGAAATCGCCGATCATGGCGTCATCGGCAACCTGTCCACCACGGCCCTCGTGGCCACGGACGGCGCCATCGACTTCCTATGCTGGCCCCATTTCGACAGCCCAACCATCTTCGCCGCCTTGCTCGATGTCGACCAGGGCGGGGTCTTCGTGCTGTCGCCGCGGATCGACGATGCGCGCACAATGCAGATGTACCTGCCCGACACCAACGTGCTGCTGACCCGCTGGATAGGCGAAACCACCAGCGTCGAGATCATCGACCTGATGCCCATCCCCGACGCGAACGGCGACTGTGTCTGCCGCCTGATCCGTAGCGTGCGCGTGACGCGCGGAACCGTGACCATCGACCTGCGCTGCACGCCGCGCCCGGACTATGCCCGCCAGCGCCCCAAGGTGACGGTGATCGAAGACGCCGCCATGTTCTCGAGCCCTGACGGTCTGAGCCTGCGCCTGACCGGCCCCGTCGCCTTCGCGGCGGAAGACGACGGCGCCACCGCCCGCTTCACGCTCAACGCCGGCGAGCGCGCCGACTTCGTGCTCGACGACGAGGCCTCGCCCCGGCTCGAAGGCCACGCGCTGGAGGCCGCCATCCAACGCACCACCCGCGACTGGCGGGACTGGGCCAAGCGCTCGACCTACAAGGGCCGCTGGCGCGAGGCGGTCACCCGATCGGCCCTGGTGCTCAAGCTCCTGACCTCGAAGCGTCATGGCTCGATCGCCGCCGCCGCGACCTTCGGTCTGCCCGAGGCCCGGGGCGGCTCGCGCAACTGGGACTACCGGGCGACCTGGATCCGCGACGCCTCGTTCACCGTCTACAGCCTGATGCGCCTGGGCTACCTGGATGAGGCCACGGCTTTCACCCGCTGGGTCGCCGACCGCGCGGTCGAGTCCGGCGGCCGCCTCGACATCATGTACGCCATGGACGGCTCGCCCGAACCGCCGGAAACCGCCCTGGATCACCTGGCCGGCTACGGCGGGGCCAAGCCCGTCGTGATCGGCAACGCCGCGGCGGGCCAACTGCAGTTGGATATCTACGGCGAGCTGCTGGATTCCATCTATCTGAGCAACAAGTACGGCGAGGCGATCTCCCACGCCGACTGGCTGGGCGTGCGCCACGTCGTCGACCATGTCTGCAAGACCTGGCAAACGCCGGACGCGGGGATCTGGGAGGTTCGGCGCGAGCCGCGCGAGCACCTGCACTCACGGCTGATGTGCTGGGTGGCGGTCGACCGCGCCATCCGCCTGGCCAGCAAACGTTCGCTGGCCGCCCCGTTCGAGACCTGGATCCAGGCCCGCAACGCCATCAACGACGACATCTGGGAGAACTTCTGGAACCCGGAGCTGGGCCATTTCGTGCAGAGCAAGGGCAGTCGCGAGCTGGACGGCGCGATCCTGATGATGCCGCTGGTGCGCTTCATCGGGGCCAAGGATCCGGCCTGGCTGGCGACGCTGGACGCCATTGGCGAGCAGCTGACCGACGATGGCCTGGTGCGCCGCTACGCCGGCGAGGACGGATTGACCGGCCGGGAGGGCAGCTTCGCGGCCTGTTCGTTCTGGTACGTCGAGTGCCTAGCGCGCGCGGGCCGTCTCGAGCAGGCGCGGGCCAATTTCGAGAAGCTACTGCGGTACGGCAACCATCTGCACCTCTATGCTGAGGAGTTCGACGCCCGGGCCCAGCTGATCGGCAACTTCCCCCAGGCGTTCACCCACCTGGCCCTGATCAGCGCGGCCTTCTACCTGAACCGGGCGCTCGACGACGACAAAAGTCAGCAGTGGCGCGCCTAGAGTCCGCCATTCGACAGAACGCTGTGTTTCGGCGGAACTGCGTCTTGGAGGCGGGGTTTTCCTAACGATCGCGCGTTCCTACATCGACGGGCTGACGCTCTTCAGGAGATCCAGATGGCGGCTCAAACGGTCGATCCGCGGGAGCAGGATTTGGACGCGCTGGCGATCACCACCCTGCGCACCCTGGCGATCGACGCGGTCGAGAAGGCCAATTCCGGCCATCCCGGAACGCCCATGGCCATGGCCCCGGTTGGCTATACCCTGTGGAGCCGGTTCCTGCGCTATGACCCGGACAAGCCGGACTGGCCCAACCGCGACCGTTTCGTGCTGTCGGCCGGCCATGCCTCAATGTTGCTCTACGGCCTGCTGCACCTGACCGGCGTGCGTGAGATCGACGCCGAGGGCCGCCCGACCGGCCAGCCCGCCGTCAGCCTCGAGGACATCCGCCAGTTCCGGCAGCTGTCGTCCAAGACTCCGGGCCACCCCGAATACCGCATGACCACTGGGGTCGAGACCACCACCGGCCCGCTGGGCCAGGGCTGCGGCAATTCGGTGGGCATGGCCCTGGCCGAGCGCTGGCTGGCCGCGCGCTTCAATCGCGACGACGCCCAGCTGTTCGACCACGACGTCTACGTGCTGTGCGGCGACGGCGACATGATGGAGGGCGTCTCCAGCGAAGCCGCCTCGCTGGCGGGCCACTACAAACTGTCGAACCTGTGCTGGATCTACGACAGCAACACGATCAGCATCGAGGGCCACACATCCCTCGCCTTCACCGAGGACGTGGCCGCGCGCTTCCGGGCCTATGGCTGGAAGACCCTGCATGTCGACGACGCCAACGACACCGCCGCCCTCGCCCGCGCGATCGAGACCTTCAAGGCCACCGAGGACGCCCCGACCCTGATCGTCGTCAACAGCGTCATCGGATATGGCGCGCCGACCAAGGCCAATACCGAGAAGGCGCACGGCGAGCCGCTGGGCGCGGACGAGAGCAAGGCCGCCAAGCGGTCCTACGGCTGGCCGGAAGACGCCCAGTTCCTGGTGCCCAACGGCGTCGCCGACCATGCCCACGCCGCCGTCGCCGACCGCGGCCGCCCGCTGCGCGAAGCCTGGGACGCGACCTTCGCCCGCTATCGCGAGCGCTATCCGGACCTGGCCGAAACCTTCGAGCGCCTGCGGTCGGGCAAGCTGCCCGACGGCTGGGACAAGGACATCCCGACCTTCGCGACGGACGCCAAGGGGATCGCCTCGCGCGACGCTGGCGGCAAGGCGCTCAACGCTATCGCCCAGCACGTCCTGGGCCTGGTCGGCGGCGCGGCGGACCTGTCACCCTCGACCAAGACCGACCTGACCTTCGAAGGCGCGAGACAGCTGCAGGCCGACGACTACGGCGGTCGCACCATGCACTTCGGCGTCCGCGAGCACGCCATGGGGTCGATCGCCAACGGCATGGCGCTGTCTTACCTGCGATCGTTCACCGCCACCTTCCTGGTGTTCAGCGACTATATGCGGCCGCCGATCCGGCTGGCGGCGATCATGGAGATCCCGACGGTCTTCGTGTTCACCCACGATTCCATCGGAGTCGGCGAGGACGGCCCCACCCACCAGCCGATCGAGCATCTGGCCGCCTTGCGCGCCATTCCCGGGCTCAATGTCATCCGCCCGGCCGACGCCAACGAGACCGCCCAGGCGTGGAAGATGGCCATGGCCCAGTCGAACGAGCCCAGTTGCCTGATCCTCAGCCGCCAGGCCCTGCCGACCATCGACCGCACGCGCTACGCCGCGGCCGACGGCCTGGCCAAGGGGGCCTATGTCCTGGCCGACTCCGACGGGACGCCGCAGATCATCCTGCTGGCCACCGGCAGCGAGGTCCCCCTCGCCGTGGCGGCACACGAAACCCTCGCGGCCGCCAGCATCCGCTCGCGCGTGGTGTCGATGCCGTCCTGGTCGGTGTTTGAAAAGCAGGACGCCACCTATCGCGAGCAGGTCCTGCCGCGCGCCGTCCGGGCGCGCCTGGCCATCGAGCAGGCCGGTCCGATCGGCTGGGACCGCTATGTCGGCTTCGATGGCGAGACCATCACCATGAACACCTTCGGCGCCTCGGCCCCGCTAGCCAAGCTGCAGGACAAGTACGGCTTCACGCCGGACAAGGTGGTCGCGCGGGCCAAGGCGCTGATCGCCAAGCTGGAAGAACAGTCATGAGCAACCGCCTGAAGACCCTCGCCGCCGCCGGACAGGGCGTTTGGCTGGATTTCGTCGATCGCGAGTTCCTGGCCGATGGCGGACTGGACAAGCTGATCGCCGAGGACGGCCTGACCGGCGTCACCTCCAACCCCTCGATCTTCGAGAAGGCCATTGGCCACAGCGACGCCTATGACGAGGCGGTGAAGACCTTCGTGAAGGCCCACCCCGACGCCGACGCGACGGCAGTTTATGAGAGCCTGGCCATCGCCGACATCCAGACGGCGGCCGACGCCCTGCTGCCGACCTACGATCGCCTGGACGGCAAGGATGGCTATGTCAGCCTCGAGGTCTCGCCCTACCTGGCCAACGACACCGACGGCACGATCGCCGAGGCGCGGCGGCTGTGGAAGGCGGTCGACCGGCGCAACCTGATGATCAAGGTCCCCGGCACGGACGCCGGCGTCCCGGCCGTCCGCGCGCTGATCGAGGACGGGCTGAACATCAACATCACCCTGCTGTTCTCGATCGAGGCCTACCAGGCCGTGGCCGAGGCCTATCTGGCTGGGCTAGAAGCCCGCGTCGCCAAGGGCCGGCCCATCGACAGGATCGCCAGCGTCGCCAGCTTCTTCGTCAGCCGCATCGACACCCAGATGGACAAGAAGATCGCGGCGCTGGACACGGCTGACGCCAAGGCGCTGGCCGGTAAGATCGCCATCGCCAACGCCAAGCTGGCCTATGCCTGGTACCAGGACCTGATCGCCAGCCCGCGCTGGACGGCGCTGGCCGCCAAGGGCGCCATGCCCCAGCGGCTGCTGTGGGCCTCGACCGGGGTCAAGAATCCCGACTATCGCGACGTGCTCTATATCGAAACCCTGATCGGCCCCGACACCGTCAATACCGTGCCGCCCAAGACCCTGGACGCCTTCCGCGACCACGGCGAGGTCGACCAGACCCTGACCGAGGGGACCGCGGACGCCAGAGCCATACTGGAGAAGGCGGCCGCCCTGGGCCTGGACCTACCCGGCGTCACGGCGGCGCTGGTCGCCGACGGCGTCAAGCAATTCTCCGACGCCGCCGACACCCTATTGGCCGCCGTCGAGGAAAAGCGCCGCGCCTTCGTCCAAGACACAGCGGAATAATCCTACGGCACAATCGCCGCGCCTCAACATCTCGAAGGGACCCAGTCATGAAGATCGGTGTGATCGGCCTTGGCCGCATGGGCGCCAACATCGTCCGTCGTTTGATGCGCGGCGGCCATGAGGTGGTGGTGCACAACCGCTCGCCCGAGCCGGTGCAGGAACTGGCCAAGGAAGGCGCGATCGCCTCGACTGATCTTCAGGACATGCGCGCCAAGCTGGGCCAGAGCGCGATCTACTGGGTGATGCTGCCGGCCGGCGCGGTCACCGACGAGACGATCGATGAGATCGCGGGTTTCGCCAGCCCCGGCGACATCATCATCGACGGCGGCAACAGCTTCTACAAGGACGACATTCGCCGGGCCAAGGCGTTGCGCGCCAAGAACCTCGACTATGTCGATGTCGGCACCTCGGGCGGCGTCTGGGGACTGGAGCGCGGCTACTGCATGATGATCGGCGGCGACGACGCCGTGGTCAGCAAGCTGGACCCCATCTTCGCGACCCTGGCCCCGGGCTATGGCGACATCGCGCGCACCAAGGGCCGCGACGCCGCCGACGATCGCGCCGAGCGCGGCTATATCCATGCCGGTCCGGCCGGCGCCGGGCACTTCGTCAAGATGGTGCACAACGGCATCGAGTACGGCCTGATGCAGGCCTATGCCGAGGGCTTCGACATCCTCAAGAACAAGGCCTCAGAGCTCCTGCCGGAGGACGAGCGCTTCACGCTGGACCTGCCCGACATCGCCGAGGTCTGGCGCCGCGGCAGCGTGATCAGCTCCTGGCTGCTGGACCTCAGCGCCTCGGCCCTGGCCAAGGACGGGGCCCTTGACGGCTTCAACGGCAAGGTCGCCGACAGCGGCGAAGGGCACTGGACCATCGAGGCGGCCATGGAAGAGGCCGTGCCGGCCAACGTGCTGTCGGCCGCGCTCTACGCCCGCTACCGCTCGCGCAGCGAGAACACCTACGGCGAGAAGCTGCTGTCGGCCATGCGCTTCGGCTTCGGCGGCCACGTGGAGACGCCGAATTGACGCAGCGCCCTCCCCTCGCCCCCGACGCCTCCCTGGTGATCTTTGGTGCGATGGGCGACTTGGCGCGTCGGCTGCTGGCGCCGTCGCTGGCCAATCTGCGGCGGGACGGGCTGATCGGCGAAGGTCTCTCGGTCATCGGCGTCAGCCACGGCGAGGGAAACGACGAAGACCTGGCCAAGGCCTTGGGTGAGTTCATCCCGCCGGATGACGCCGCCGCGAAGTCGGCGTGGAGCGCGCTGCGCGGCGGGATCACCTATCTGCAGGGCGACTTCACCGAGCCGGCGACCTTCCAGGCCCTGGCCGACAAGCTGAAGGGCCAGGCCAACGTAGTCTTCTATCTGGCCACCAGCCCGTCGTTCTTCGCCGAGATCGTGGAGGGCCTGGGCCACGCCGACCTCCTCGATGAAAGCGAGGGCTTCCGCCGGGTGGTGATCGAAAAGCCGTTCGGCGTCGACCTCGAGTCGGCCAAGGCCCTCAACGCCCGTCTGCTGAAGGTGGCGACCGAGGAGCAGCTCTATCGGATCGACCACTTCCTGGGGAAGGACACCGTCCGCAACATCCTGGTCGCGCGGTTCGGCAACAGCCTACTCGAGGCGGTGTGGAACAACCGCTTCATCGACCACATCCAGATCACCGCCGCCGAGACGATCGGCGTGGGCACGCGCGGCAAGTTCTATGACGCCACCGGCGCGCTGCGCGACATGGTCCCCAACCACCTTTTCAAGTTGCTGGCCATGGTTGGCATGGAGGCGCCCAACAGCTTCGACGCCGAGGCCGTGCGCGCCGAGCGGGCGCGGGTGATCGGCGCGATCCGCCCGCCCTCGCCCGAGGACGCCAAGACCAACATGGCGCGCGGCCGCTACACCGCCGGCCAAGCGGCCGGCAAGCCGCTCAAGGACTATGTCGCCGAGTCGGACGTCGCGGCGGACGGCGACACCGAGACCTATGTCGCCCTGAAGCTGGAGGTCGACACCTGGCGTCTGGCCAGCGTGCCGATCTACCTGCGCACCGGCAAGGCGATGTCGACGCACGACACCGAGATCGTCATCGCCTTCAAGCCCCCTGCCCTGGCGCTCTTCCGCGAATCCGAAGGCCCGACGCCGGCCAACCAGCTGATCCTGCAGATCGGGCCCGACGAGGGCATCACGCTCGATTTCGTCGCCAAGGCTCCTGGACCGCTGGCTAACACCGCGCCTGTCTCGATGGCCTTCCGTTACAAGGACCATTTCGAGATGGGCGGTTCGACCGGCTACGAAACCCTGATCTACGACGTGCTGATCGGCGATCCGTCGCTGTTCCAGCGCGGCGACGAAATCGAGGCGGCCTGGCGGGCGGTGCAGCCGTTCCTGACCTTGATGGCGCAGGGCGACGCCCCTCTGGAGGATTACGCCGCCGGCAGCGATGGCCCCGCCGGCGCCGACGCCCTGATGGCGCGCGATGGCCGCCAATGGCATCGTCTGGGCTCATGAGCGTGCTCCCCATCAAGCTCCTGGTTTCCGACGTCGACGGCACGCTGGTGCGTGGCGATAAGACGTTGTCCCAGGTTACCATCGACGCCTTCGGCCGCCTGCGTACTGCGGGGATCACCGCCACGCTGATCAGCGCTCGTCCGCCCAGCGGGATGCTTCGCTTGGCCAAGGCGTTGGACATTCCAGGCCCTCTCGGCGCATTCAACGGCGGCACGCTGATCGACGCCAGCGGCGCCGTGCTCAGCGCCCAGCGGCTGGAGCCAGACGTCGCGACCACGTCGCTCGCCCTGCTGGAGGCGGCCGGCGTCGACATCTGGCTGTTCGCCCACGGGCTCTGGTACAGCCGCGACACCCGCAACATCCATACCGACCACGAGCGCTTGGCCGCCGATACCGAGCCGACTCTGGTCGCCGACTTCTCCGGCCTCGACCGGGTCGACAAGATCGTGGCGATCAGCGAGGACCACGCAGGCCTCGCGCGGCTGGAAGCCAAGGTCATCGCCGCTGTCGGCGAGCGCGCCACGGTCGCCCGCTCGCAGCCCTACTATCTCGACATCACCGCCCCGGCCGCCAACAAGGGCGATGGCATCGCCGCGGTCGCCAAGGCCGCCGGCGTGTCGCTCGCCGAAACCGCCGCGATCGGCGACATGGCCAACGACCTGCCGATGTTCGCCCGCGCGGGTCTGGCCATCGCCATGGGCCAGGCGCCCGAGCACGTCCGGGCGGCGGCGCGCTTCGTCACCGCTTCCAACGACGACGACGGCGTCTCCAGGGCCATCGACCGCTACATCCTGCGCACGGAGGCCCCGGCATGAGCCGGCCGATCAAGATCGCGCCCTCCGTCCTGGCGGCCGACTTCACGCGGCTGGGCGAGGAGGTGCGCGCCATCGACGCCGCCGGCGCCGACTGGATCCATGTCGACATCATGGACGGCCGGTTCGTGCCCGAGATCTCGTTTGGCCCTTCGATCGTCAAGGCGATCCGCCGGAGCACCGCCAAGCCGTTGAACGTCCACCTGATGGTCGTCGAGCCGGAGCGATCGCTGGAACGCTATCGCGACGCCGGCGCTGATCACCTGCTGGTCCAGGCCGAGCCGGGTTCGACGGTCCACCTGCACCGCGTGCTCTCCCAGGTGCGCGAGCTGGGCTGTCGCCCAGGCGTCGTGATCGATCCCGCCACCCCGATCGCCTGGATCGAACACGTGCTGCACCTGGTCGATATCGTGCTGGTGATGACGGTCAATCCCGGCTTCGGCGGCCAGGCTTTCCTTCCCGAGATGCTGCCCAAGATCGCCGCCTTGCGCCAGCTGTGCGACGCCCGGGACCTGTCGCCGCACATCGAGGTCGACGGCGGCCAGGACGCCCATACGGCCTCCGCCGTCATCGAAGCCGGCGCGGACGTCCTGGTGGCCGGAACCTCGATCTTCAACTCGGGCGACTATGCCCAGGCGATCCGCAAGCTGCGCAATTATGCTCCTGGGCCGTGAGCGCGTGGCCGTATGGTGGGACCGCATACAGCAGACGAGCGACAGAAGCGGTATTTGGATCGCTTCCAGGAACTGGACGATCAGCGCCTATTACTATGAAGACTTGGGCCGTTCGCCGACGACCGCAACGGACTTGCTAGCCGTCCCCGTCGGCCAGAGTTGACCCAGGCGGCTACCCAGGACGCCGTCCACCGGCGGAAATTCGTCTGGAATTCAAGGCCTTGGCGATGACTGGCGCCAAGGCCTGGCCGATCCGCTTGGCGCCCTCCGCGTTGGGATGGAGGCCATCGCGCTGGATCAGCGTCGGATTGCCACTGACCCCGGCCAGGATGTTGGGATAGAGCGGCACGGCGAATTCTCGCGCCAAACTGGGATAAACCGCGTTGAACTCGCGGGCGTAGGCGGCTCCGATTATCGGCGGCGCGCCGACACCCACCAGCACCGCCTTGATGCCTCGCGCCTTCAGTTTCTGGAGAACGCCGCGCAGATTGGCCTTGGTCTTGGACGGCTCGACGCCCTGTAGCAGATCATTGCCGCCCAGTGCGACGACGCAGAGGGTCGTGTCGTTGCCGACGCTGAAGCCGACCCGCGCTAGCCCGCCGCCACTGGTGTCGCCCGAGACGCCCGCCGCTCGGACGATGGCGGGAACCCCCATCTTCTGGAGCGCTGACTGGAGCTGGGCCGGCATGGCGTCGCGCGCGGGCAGGCCTAGCCCAGCCGTGATGGAGTCGCCTAAAACCGTGACGACGGCGGACTTCGGCGCGGCGGCGATCTGAGTCATCAGGCCCAGACCGAGCAAAAATCGGCGGCGGCTGGGAAAACGCTGTGCGGTGGGGCTCATGCCTTCCTATGTAGGGCTGCTGTCGGCGGAACAAGACCGCCTCATAGGAAGCGACATGACCGACGGCGTTCCGCCCCCAGTGCAAGCTGTTCCGCCCTTGGTCCTGGAGGCCATCGCCTTGACCTTGCCCTCCACCGCCGGCCCCGTGAACATCTTGCGCGGCGTCGGCCTCACGGTTGGCGCCGGAGAGCGCGTAGCCGTGATCGGCCCTTCTGGCTCGGGCAAGTCCTCGTTGATCGCGGTCGGGGCCGGGCTTGAAGAGCCTACTGGCGGAACGGTGCGCTTGTTCGGCCAGGACCTCGCCAAACTGGACGAGGACGGCCGCGCGCGGCTGCGCCGCGGCCGCGCGGCGCTGGTGTTTCAGGCCTTTCACCTGCTGCCCAACATGACCGCCGAGGAGAACGTCGCAACCCCGCTGGAGATCGCGGGGGTCCGCGGCGCAGGCGCCACGGCGCGCGACTGGCTGGGCCGAGTCGGCCTGTCCGGGCGTCTGACACACTATCCGCACCAACTGTCGGGCGGCGAGCAGCAACGGGTCGCTCTGGCCCGCGCCCTTGCCGCCCGCCCGGCCCTGCTGTTCGCCGACGAGCCGACCGGCAATCTGGATAGCGCGACCGCCGCGTCCGTCGCCAACCTGATGTTCGATCTTGTCGCCGAGGTCGGTGCGGCCCTGGTGATGGTCACCCATGACCCGGCCCTGGCCGCGCGCGCCGATCGCATCGTGCGGATGGCCGATGGACGGATCGCGGCGTGACGAACCTTCCGCTGGCCTTGCGCCTGGCCGCCCGGGAGCTGCGCTCGGGCGTGCGCGGCTTTCGCATCTTCCTGGCCTGCCTGGCCCTGGGCGTGGCCGCCATCGCCGCCGCCGGCTCGACCGCCGAGGCGTTCCGCCAAGGTCTTGCCAGTCAGGCGCGTGAGATCCTGGGCGGCGACCTGTCGTTTTCGGTGGAGAACCGCGACTTCACGGACAAGGAGCGCGCGGCCTTTGAAAAGCTGGGCGTCACCACCTATGCCGCCGGCGCCCGCGCCATGGCCCAGGCGCCGGGCGGAGATCGCCGGCTTGTCAGCCTGCGCGGGGTGGACAGTCGTTTCCCGCTGGCCGGCGCCGTCAAGCTGGACGGCGCGCCCAACCTCGCCGCCGCCCTGGCCGACCGTGACGGCTTGCCCGGCGCGGCGGTCGACCCCGCCCTGCTGGATCGGCTGCACCTGAAGATCGGCGACCGCTTCGAGGCCGGCGCCATGAACCTGGTTGTGCGCGCCCGCCTGCTCAGCGAACCCGACGGCCTGTCGCGCGGCTTCTCCATCGCCCCGCGCGTTCTCGTCCGCGGCGATGTCCTCGAGCGCTCCGGCCTGCTCGCGCCGGGAGGTCTCTCCGGCCGCACGGTTCGCATCGGCCTGCCGGCTGGCCAGGATCCCCGCGCCACGGGCAAGGCCTTCCAGGCCGCGTTCCCAGATTCCCATCTGGAGGTCCGTGATCGACTGGATAGCGCGCCGGGCGCTCGGCGACTGATCGACCAACTGGAATACTTTCTGGGCTTTATCGGTCTAGCCTCGCTGGTGGCCGGCGGTCTGGGTGTCGCCGGCGCGGTGTCGGCCTACCTCTCGGCGCGGGAGCCGGCGATCGCGGTGCTCAAGGCCCTGGGCGCGGAGAGCGGCCTCATCCGAAACCTGCACCTGATCCAGATCGGCGTCCTGGCCCTACTGGGGGTGGCGATCGGCTTGGTCATCGGCGCAGCCGCCCCACTGATCCTGGGCCAGATGGCCGGCGCGAACCTGCCGATCCCAGCGCTGTTCAAGGTCTATCCGTGGCCGCTCGCCAAGGCCGGACTGTTCGGCTTCCTGGCGGCGACAGCATTCTCGCTGATCCCGCTGGCGCGGGCTCGCAGCACGCCGCCTTCGGCCCTGTTCCGCCGCACGCCCAAGGCCCACTTTCCGCTGGGCCCTGAGGCGATCGGCGCGGTCGTGGCGGGCGCCGGCCTCGCGGCTCTGGCCGTGGTCACCGCCCCGAGTCCGCTAGCGGCGGCGATCATGATCGCGGGCGTCGCCATCGCCTTTGGCCTGCTCTCGGCGCTCGGTCGGATTGCGGCCAGAGGCGCGGGCCGCGCTCGCCGGCTGACGCGCGGCCCCGGCAAGCTCGGCCTTGCCAACCTCGCCGGCCCGAACTCGGCGGCGAAGACTGCAAGTCCCGCGATCGGCCTCGGCGTCGCCCTCCTCTCCTGGGTCGTGCTGATCCAGTCGGCTCTGCTGGCCCAGGTCAGCGACGTCGCTCCACGCACAGCGCCGGCCATGGTGTTCACCGAGATCCCCGCCGACCGCGCCGCCGCCTTCGACGCTGCGGTGGCCGACGTAATCGGACCGCTGCATGAGGACGTCTATCTGCGTATGCCGTTCGCTACGGGTCGGATCATCCGCCTCAAGGGCCGGCCCGTTGACACCAAGAGCATAAGGGCCTCGCAGCGCTGGGCGTTCGACAACGACATCGGCCTTTCCCTGTTCGCTCGAGAACCGGCGAAGGCGGGCCTTGTATCTGGTCGCTGGTGGCGCGCGGACAGCGCCGCTCCGCCTCAGGTCGCCATCAATGTCGAGATCGCCCACGCCGCCGACCTCAAGGTCGGCGACACGATCACCGTTCTGGTCCTCGGCCGGGAGATCGAGGCGCGGATCGCTGTGCTCCGCAAGGTCGACTTTGGGGGCTTCGGACCAAACTTCGCGCTGATCTTTAATCCCGCCACGCTGGAGGGCGCCGACCTGCGCAGCGTCGCCATCGTCAGGCTCGACCGCGCGCAGGAGGCCACGCTCACCCGCGAGCTCGGCCAGGACTTTCCGGGGGTGAACGTGATCAGCGTGCGCGAGCAGTTGGACGCGGCCGCCGCCCTCTTCGACCGCTTGGCGCTGGCCGTCCGCGGCGCGGCAGCCGTCGCTGGCCTCGCGGGAATACTGGTGCTGGCGGGCGCCATAGCCGCCGGAGCCCGGGCGCGGGCGCGAGAAGCGGCCACCTTGAAGGTGCTAGGGGCGACGCGCGCCCAGATCCTACTCGCTTACGTTATAGAGTACGGCGCCGTGGGACTCATCGCCGGCTCAGCGGGCGTATTGTTTGGTGTCGCGGCGGCGTGGCCGGTTGTGGTCAAGATCTTCGAAGCGCGCTGGAGCATCGACTGGAGCGGCATCCTGGTGCTCTTGACCGGTGCTACAGGCCTGGCGAGCGTCGGCGGCCTGATCGCCGCAAGTCTCGCTCTGTCCCAACGTCCAGCCCCGGTGCTGCGCGGGGATTGAGATGTCTGGATCAACGGCGGCGCCGCGCCATTTGCGAACAGTGGCGTAGCTCCAGAAATTCGACATTCACCGGTCCAAATTGGTCCCGGCCAACCGTCGTGCACGGCACCCCAGCGGCTTACTTTCTCTCTGCGCTCCGGTCATTGGCAACCGGCGTGAGGTAGTCCACGTCGCTGACGTGCTCCATCCAGGTCACAGGAGAGCCGTTGACGGTCTCTTGGATGGCGATGTGCGTCATCCCCGCGTGTGGCGTCGCACCATGCCAATGCTTGTGCTCGGCCGGGCACCAGAGGATGTCACCGGCATGGAATTCCAGCTTCGGCCCGCCTTCGGCCTGGGTCCAGCCGACGCCTTCGGTGACGATCAGCGTCTGGCCGGCGGGATGCGAATGCCAGGCGGTCCGGGCCCCAGGCTCGAAGTGGACGATCGCGCCGCCTACCCGGGAAGGTCCGGGGCGTTGGAACTGGCCCGTGATCGTCACCTTGCCCGTGAAGTACTCTGCCGGCCCTTCGACGGTCTTGAGCTCGGCTTTGCGGACGATGTCCATGGCTTGGTTTCCGTTCTGAGGAGGATCGAAGGACGCAGCCCCGATCAGGACCGCGATGAGCGTGGTCGTAATCATGGTTGATGCCCTACGCTTTAGGGGCCGGTCCGCGCTGGATGGTCTGCCCGCCGCGCGAAAGGGCGTTCATGAGGCTCACTTCGCCGTCGAGGCCTGGGCCTGACGCACCTGCACCAGGACGGGGCCCGGGCGATCGAAGATTGAGACGTCGCCAGCCACCTTGCCGAGGACGACGATGCCTGGCTGGGGCACGCGCCCGCCCCGGTAGTAGATCACGACCTCGTCCGAGCCCCACAGGCCCAGCGTGCCGGGCTTGAAATCGACCTGGCGCTGGGCCTGCGGCAGGGGCGAGGACAAGATCCCCGTCTTTTCCTGTCGCAGGTGGTCGCGCATCTGGATCGTCATCGGCAACCGCCGCGCGAAGGCGCGCGCCGCGGCGTTGTCGGCCAGGGTGGCGGTGACCTCACCCCACGGCGAGACGATCTGGATACGCTCTTGCGCCATGGCGCGCCCCATTGAGACGAGGGCGAGGCCGGCGGCGGCCAGGACGGTGCGTCGCATGGCGGGTCTCCCAAGATTGAGGCCCGGCCGCCCTAGACGGCCAGGTGTTGCTGGAAGAAGCGGGTCAGCTTGGCGAACGGGATCAGGTCCACCCGGTCGTAGAGGTCAACGTGGCCCGCGCCGGCCACCCAGACTAGTTCCTTCGGCTCGGCGGCGCGGCGGTACGCCTCGGCGCTGAACTCCTTGGAGTGAGCCTGGTCGCCGCTGATGAACAGCAACGGGCGCGGCGAGATCGTCTCAAGGTCGTTGAACGGGTAGAAGTTCATGAACTTGATGTTGCTCGTCACCGTCGGCTTGGTGGTGCGCTCTCGCGACGCGCCAGGCGGCGTCACCTCGCCGCGCGGCGTGCGGTAGAAGTCGTAGAACTCGCGCTGGATAGGATCGGTGTCGGACGTCAGTTGCAGCGTTGTGCCGCCGGCGACCTCGACCGGACCGCCTTCGAACTCGGCCCAGCGCTTCTGGGCCGCCGCGGCGATCATCTGCTTGCGCTGCTCGACCGAGACGGCGTGGTTCAGGCCATCGCGATTGGCCGCGCCCATGTCGTACATGCTGACGGTGGCGATCGCTTTCAGGCGCGGGTCGATCTTGGCCGCGCTCAAGATGAAGCTGCCGCTGCCGCACACCCCGATGCCGCCGATCCGCTCGCGATCGACGAAGGGGCGCGTGCCCAGGAAATCCACCGCGGCGCTGAACGCCTCGGCGTAGAGGTCCGGCGCGACGGCGTTGCGCGGCTCACCTTGGCTTCCGCCCCAGAACGGCAGGTCGATGGCCAGGGTCACGAAGCCCTGCTCGGCCATCTTGATGGCGTAGAGGGTTGCGCTCTGTTCCTTGACGGCGCCCATCGGATGGCCAACGACCAGCGCCGGCGCCTTGGCGCCCGGGGCCAGGTTCTTTGGCGTGATGAGGCTGCCTGCGACCGTCATTTGATACTGAGTCTTGAAGGTGACCGCCTGAACGGTCACGCGGTCGCTCTTGTAGAAGTTTTCAGCGCCATGGGTCATGTCCTGGGCCTTTGCGGTTGCGGGGATGAGCGAGGCGGCGACGCTAGCGCCCACGCCCTGGAGGAGAAGTCGACGGTCCAGCGCCGATGGGCGCGCAAGGGTGGGAAGATCATCTGGGCTTTGCATGAAAATCTCCGTGGGGGTCAGAGGCTGGCGAGATGGCGCGGGACGCTGAGGGCGGCGAACCCCGCCGAGGCGCAGAGCAGAAGGGCGCTGACGAGGAAGGTCGCGCGGTGGCCGCCGGCGTCGAACAGCAGTCCGCCGCACGCCGCGCCGGCCGTGATCGCCAGCTGGATCACCGCGACCATCAGGCCCCCGCCCGCGTCGGCGTCGTCGGGAAGGGTTCGCGCCAGCCAGGTCCACCAGGCCACGGGCAGGGCCGTGCCCACGAAGCCCCAGCCGATCAGCAGGGCCATGGTCGGCAAGGCGCTCGAGCCGGCGACGATCAGGCCAAGGGCGATCACGGCCATCAGCATCGGCGCGACGAGAAGCACCGTCCTCAGGCTCGCGGCCACGAGGCGCCCGATCACGGCCGTGCCGACCAGCCCGGCCAGACCCATCAGCAACAGGGCCAGGGAGAGCGGCGAGGCGCCAAGCCGGGTGACGCCTTCGAGGAACGGGCGCAGATAGGTGAAGAGAGCGAACTGGCCCGCGAACAGCAGGCCCATCGCCACCATCCCCGCCTTGGCGTAAGGCCGGCGCAGGACGCCAAGGACGCTCGGCGTTGCGTCGGACGAGGACGGCATCTTCGGCAGGGCGAGCCATTGCCAGGCGAAGGTCACCGCCGCGAGCGGCACGACCAGGAAGAAGGCCCCGCGCCAGCCAATGAACTGCCCGAGGAACGCGCCCAGCGGCGCGGCGACCAGGGTGGCCACGGCGTTGCCGCCGTTGACCAGGGCCAGGGCGCGGGGCACCTCGTCTTGCCGGACCAGGCGCATGACGGTCGCCGCCGACAGCGACCAGAAGCCGCCGATGACGACGCCGACCAGAGCGCGGCCGACCATGAAGAGCGGGGCATTGGGCGCGAAGGCCACCAGAAGTCCCGAGATCGCCATGACGCCGGTCAGGCCGAGCAGCACAAGGCGTCGGTCCCGCCGCGCGATCGGGCCGATCGACAGGCTGGTGAGCACGGCGAACAGGCCCGATACGGCGATGGCCTGGCCGGCCATGCCCTCGGTCAGCCGCAGGTCCGTGGCGATCGGCGTCAGCAGGCTGACGGGCATGAACTCCGAGGCGATCAAGGTGGCCACGCACAGCGTGAGCGCCAGGACCGCGCTCCAGCGGCCGCGGCCGGACAGCGCGGTGTCAGAGCGGGGAGAGGCAGTGTCGAGGTTCAGGCTGGCGGCGGTTTCCATGACCAGCAAGATAGGCGCGGGGCGCTAGCGCAATAGCCGCCCCCCGTTTATCGCGGCGTTGAGCCTGGCTCATCATCGCCAACCAGTCACAGGCCGAGCGGGCGCTCTTCTCGGATAAGGTCGATCAGCAGGCGCAGCCCGGTCGGCAGCTGCCGGCGGCCTGGATAGTAGATGTGGAAGCCGGGGCCGTTCGAGGACCAGTCGTCGAGCACCGTCCGCAACGTTCCCCGGGCGAGCTCCGCAGCGATGCACGGTTCGGGCAGATAGGCCAGCGCGGCGCCGCCCTTGACCAGGTCGATGGCGAAAGCGGTGTCGTCGATCGTGACCTGGCCAGGAACGTCCACCGCCAGCGTCTCCTCGCCGCGCTCGAACTCCCAGTGGTAGATGCTGTCGTCGCCCAGCCGGATGCGCAGGCAGCGATGCCGCGCCAGGTCCGAAGGATGCAGCGGCGCATCGAACCGCGCCAGGTAGCCGGGTGACCCGACCACCACCCAGCGGATGTCGGCCGACAGGCGCTGGGCGACCATGTCCTCCGGCACGGTGCCGCCATAGCGAATACCGGCGTCGGCTCCGGCCGCGACCACATCCACCAGGTGGTTGGCGATCACGACGTCGATGGCGATGTCCGGATAGCGCTCGACGAAGACCGGTAGCACCGGCGCCAGCAGCAGCGAGCCCGCGTGTTCGAGGACATTGAGGCGGATCCGCCCGGCCGGCTCGGCGCGGAACCTGTTGAGCATGTCCGCCGCGGTCTCGATGGCCTCGAAGGGGCCGAGGATCGACGCCTGGAGATGCTCGCCTGCCGCCGTCAGGGTGACGCTGCGGTTGGTGCGGTTGAGCAGGCGCACGCCCAGGCGCGCCTCCAGACCCTTGAGCGAGTGGCTGAGCGCCGAGGCGCTGACGCCCAGCTCCAGTCCCGCCCGGCGGAAATTGCGGTGCCGGGCCAGGGCGAGGAAGTAGCTGAAGTCGGCGAGATCGGTTCGGCTGAGCGGCATGCCACAGACTGACCCGTTCTGGCGGCATATGGCAATCGTGATGAAGCGCTCTCAACGTTGCGAGCCGGGCGCCCCGCACACCGAGCGTCCAGGCGCTTGCCGCCCACGCTTACCCTCCCCGGCCGATCGCATCAGGCATCGACCAGATCGCGCCAGTTGCAGCCGTTGGCGCGCCTCCAGGAACATGACGTTCAGAGACGCGCCCCGCCTTAGCGGCAGTGCAAAAGTTCATGAGCAATACGCTAGAGATCAGTCCGCTCGGCCATCTCCAGGGCGTCACGGCCGGCCTTCCTGAGGATTGCCATGTCGGTGGACAGCCATGCGGCGATGAGAAGACAGGCAGCGATCGCAAGGACGGCGATACCATAGGCGTGGCCGATGGATTTTGCGTCGCTCGCCGATCCAAGCACCGAGAAGAACAATCCGCCAATCAACGCGGCCGCCAGCGCTCCGCTGATCTGGAACATCGAATTGACCAAGCCGGCCGCCAATCCCGACCGCGTCTTGTCGATCCCCCGGACAACGGTCTGGACGAGGTTCGGAAGCGCAATCCCTTGCCCCGCGCCGACGACGAGCAGCGCGACGAACAAGAGGCGAGGAAGCCCGACCGAAATCAGAACCGCCGTCGCCGCCAGCCCCACAGCCTGCAGCCCCATTCCGCCGGCCGCGGCGTATCGCCCCAAGACTTTGAGGACCCAACCACTGAAGAACGGGCCAAGAAAGAAGCCGGCGGCCGCCGGAAGGATCGCCAAGCCAGCCGCGAAAGGCGTCTTGCCGAGGCCCCCTTGCTGGTAGATTGAAAATATCAGCCAGAAGGCCGCAACAACGTAGAAGAACAGGGCGGCAAGCAGGCCACGCATAAGTCCGGGCGTCCGAAGCAGGCCTGGCGCAACGATCGGGTCGCCACCTGCCTTTTCCAGCCTTCGTTCAAATCGCCAGAACGCGAGCAAGAGCGGGGCGGCGGTGGCCAGCATGACGAAAGCCCACGGCGGCCACCCCTGCTCACGACCTTCGATCAGCGGCGCTATGAGCGCACAAAGGCCAAGCGCAAGCAGCACGGCGCCCCCGATATCCAGCTGGCTTGGACGATCCGATCGTGTGTCCGTCACCAGGATGAGCGCCGCCGGCGCGGCGAGCGCGATCACTGGCAGGTTGACCAGGAATATGCTGCGCCAGCCGAGCCCAAAAATATCAAGCGCGATCAAGGTTCCGCCCAGAAGCAGGCCCGCCATCGACGCCAGTCCAAACGTCATCGCGTAGAGGCTCAGCGCCTTTGCTTTTTCATCTTCCGGGAAGATCGCATTGATCGAGGCCAGGGCCTGGGGCGCCATGATGGCGGCCGACACCCCTTGAAGAACCCGGCCTGTGACTAGCGCCGGGGCGGTCGAGGCCCAGCCGCACAAGGCCGACGAGGCCGCAAAGCCCGCCATGCCGATCAGAAAGATGTTTCGGCGCCCGTAAAGATCTCCCAGGCGCCCTCCGGTGACGAGCATCACGGCATAGGCCGTGGCATAGCCCGAGATGATCAGCTGCATCATAGCCGCGGAGGCCTGCAGGTCCGCCCGGATCGACGGCAAGGCCACATTGACGATGAAGAAATCCAGCGGAGGCAGGAACGCCCCCGCCAGCAAGACCATCAGGGCGGTCCATCTGCGAGGGTCGCGATGGGCTCCTGGGCTGACGGCATGCTTCAAGTTCGTCTCCTTTCGATTGACCGGCGCGGCGCAACGGTTCCGCGGCGCCTCGGCTCCGCCTTCCGCCTCAAGCTTCCGGAAAGTCGGTGCTGATCGTGAGGTCCTCCCAAGTCGCGATCTCCGCTTCGACCGCCGCGAGCTTGGCGCGCGCTCGACGCAAGGCGTCGGAGCCGAGCAGCAGGTGCAGCGGCGGATCAGGCGCATCGACGATGCGCAGCAGGGCATCGGCCGCGCGAGCCGGATCGCCCAACTGCTGGCCGGCCATCGACGAGAAAACCTGGCTGGCCCTGCCAACCGTCGCATCGTAGCCCCCGGCCTTTGGGGTGCTCAGGCGGATCGAGTGCATCGACAGGAAGTCCGTCCGGAAGGCCCCCGGCGCGACGGCGGTCAGCTTGATGCCCAGCGGCTCGACCTCCTGGTGCAGCGACGCCGTCAAGCCCTCCAACGCGTGCTTGGCTGCGGCGTACAGCGCCGACGCCGCGCCCGGCGCTCGGCCCGCGATCGAAGTGATGTTGAGGATCCGCGCCTCGCCCTGGGCCCGCAGCCCGGGCAGGGCCGCGCGGATTACCTTGAATGGCCCGAAGACGTCCGTGGCGAACAGGCGCTGGGCCTCCTCGTCGCCGGCGTCTTCCAGCGCGCCCAACAGGCCGTAGCCGGCATTGTTGACCACGACGTCCAACCGCCCTTCCGCCCGGCGGAAGGCCTCAGCGACCACTCGCTCGATGGCCACCCCGTCGGTGACGTCCAGTGTCAGGACGTGCAGCTCGCCCGGCCCTACTTCGATGGACGGCGCGCCCGAACGGACCGTGCCGATCACGGTGTCGCCCCGCGCCAACGCGGCCTGAGCCAGCGCCAACCCCAGACCGCGCGAAATCCCGGTGATGAACCAATGCTTCGTCATCGCATGCTCCTTGTGAGGCGAGTCTTGTGCGCCTGCATTCGCACCTTCAGAATGGCGCCAATTCTGCGTGAGCTTGTAAGGCGTGCTAAACAATGACCTTGAGCACTGACGCACTGCTGAGCAGCGGTGACTTCGTCCATCTGCGGGCGTTCGTGGCCGTGGGCCAGGCGCTCAGCTTCACTCGCGCCGCCGAGACCCTGGGCGTCACGCCCTCGGCGCTCAGTCAAGTCGTGCGCGCCTTCGAGGACCGGATCGGGGTCCGCCTGCTGAACCGCACCACCCGTAGCGTCTCCCTGACCGAGGCGGGCGAGACACTGCTCCACCGCGTCGCCCCCGCTGTGGCCGAACTCAGCCAAGCTGTCGGCCAAGTCCGGCTCTATCAAGAGCAGCCTTCGGGGACGGTGCGGGTCCACGTTTTCCGCTCGGCCGCCGACCTGTACGTCCAGCCGATCTTGCCCGCATTCCGCCGCGCCTATCCCAAGGTCGTCCTGGACATAACCGTCGATGACGAGGTGGTGGACACGGTGGCGTCGGGTTTCGACGTCGCCATCCGTATCGGCGAGGTCATCGAACGCGACATGATCGCCGTGCCCCTGGAGCCGCCGGTGCGGCAGGTCCCCGTCGCCGCCCCAAGCTATGTCGCGGAACGCGGCCTGCCGGCTCATCCCCGCGACCTGCTAGGCCACGACTGCATCCGCTGGCGCTGGCCGGGCCGCACTCAGCCCTACCGCTGGGAGTTCTTCGAGAACGGCGCCTGGTTCGAAGTCGAGGTCGATGGGCCGCTGATCGTCAACAGCAAGGACATGGCGCTGAAGGCTGCGATAGACGGCGTCGGCGTCGCCTTCTCGGTCGAGCGCACCGCTCGCCACGCTATTGCCGACGGCCGGCTAGTCCCGATGTTGGAGGCTTGGTGCGAACCCTTCCCGGGCCATCACCTTTGCTTTGCTCAGCAACGGCAGATGAGCCCGGCCCTACGCGCTTTCATAGACACGGTGCGCCAAGGCGCTGCGGCGGCCGACTGAGTTTTCCGTTGGCGGCGCAGCGCCAAAAACCCGACCTTGGCCCGCTTCCGAAAGGCGGATCTTCCACAGGTCTTCGCGCCTTCAGGACGCAGCCTCGATTTTTTCGTGTGAGGTTTTTCGCCAGCCATTCGTCCTTGCTTGGCGGACATCCCGTCCCTGGAGCGGCAAGCAATGGATCCAGGCCGGGAGGCGCGGGGTTATGGAAATCCCTTCAACATCGGGAAAGGCGATCAGATGACCCCTCTTCGTCCCCGTAGTTTGAAAGTCGGTCTCTAAGCTGACTTTTAAAGGTGACGTCGCCGATCTCGGTCGCCACCATTTTGCTTTCTGCGGGGCATAGCGCGGTGACAAGCCATGGCGCCGCACCGGGCGGAGCGGACCTTTTCCGGGCATTGCCTCACCACCCCTGATTGAATTCCGTGCACATGAGCCTGCGCCGCGACGAGGCTCCGACATCCGACATTGCATCGGGCGGCGCTTTCCCGAGGGTTGAGTTCGTTCAACCTAGAGGTTTACGATGCTCTTGACGCCGATGACGGACGAGCCGCCGCCCTGGGATACCGATCCGGTTATCGTCTGGAGCCCGGCCAACCAAGGTGGTTGGATGCCCACGGCCTGGGCTGACACGGGCGCGGGAGGAGCCGTGGGCGCCGGGGGCGTGGATCCCCTCGCTTTGGGGCAGGGGTCCGAGGTCACCTGGGCGGCCGAGACCCTGGCCCAGCAAAGCGCCACCATCGGCTACCCACCATCGCCCGGCATCAAGGAATGGTGGTTGAATATCAGCCGGGACTATGCGGCCGCCGATACCTTCATTTCCGAGACGGTCTACGTCACCGGCAATTGGACCAAGCCCTTCGACGCCATCATGCTGGCGTGGCAGGACTTCGTCTCCACCGTAGGCCAGACGCTTTCGGGCGGCGTGCTGTCGCCGTTCGCGGCCCTCTTTCACTATGTCCAGGGCAGCGGCGACGCCATGAGCGTGCGCCTGCAGGATCTGGGCCTGCATTTCGAGGCTGATGAGGTCCAGCCGCTCAAGGATTTCGTCGCCGCTCACGCCGCCCAGACCAATCAGCCGCTCCAGGTCTCGGGGGATTTCGCCTACAACACCGCCAACGACAGCCTGGTGACCGCGTCGTACATGGGCAACATCACGCTTCACTATCAGGGCGAAGTCACCATCTCACCGAGCGGTAACTATCATTTCACGGGCCAGATCACCGCCTACAATGATGTCTACGACGCCAATCCCAGCACCCATCGCGGCCCCATCGGCGAAGCCTCCACACACATCCTGGGCCTGTTCGGCGGTACGAGCTACGAGATCGCCATCACGGGCGGGCAGAGCGTAGTGATCGATGGGAGCATTCACTGACATGCGCGGGCGAAACATGATCGCGATCCTGTCGGCCGCGCTCACGGCGGTCGCCGCGTCCGCCTGCTCGAAACCCCGATCCTGCGCCGACTATGGGCCGGCCGACCGCAAGCGCCTGGTCGAAGAAGCCTATAGCCGAACATTCAAGAAGCCGGTGGCCGGCGAACTTTCGATCGTCTCCGAGGCCAAGCAGGCTCAATCGTGGCTGATAGGCTTCAAGTCCGCCGATGCGCCCCGTTCCTTCGCGATTTTGAGCTGCGAGACCGGCCAGGTGGAGTTCAGTCGCGACCGAGGCCCGGCCTAGGACAAGGGCGGCGCGATCGCTCGTTCGCCTTGCCCGGGACGCGCGGCCGATAAAGAGCGTGGGCGGAGCTTTCGTCTCCGCCCAGTCGCCGCGGTTGTCCAGACCGGGCGTCCTCGACCAGGTGACGCTCGCGTCAAGATCGGCGTCCGCAGCCGGGTCTGACGACAGGCCGCCTTGATGACTCTGCGGCTTGGTTCGGATGCCCGGTAAGCGTGGGCCGCGCCCCTGGGCGAGACTCATGTCGGTCAGGCGTCAGGTTCTCCGATCCGCCTTTGATTGAGGGGAAAGCCTTCCCCTGGGCGCGAGCCTTTTTGGTGTCGCGTATCCCTTCAGCGGGGGGCGCTTGGCCCCCCAGGCTGAGCCAAAACTCGGCCGTTTAGCTAGACGTTCATTTCTGCGGAACGAACACCTTGTTGGGGAAGCTTTGGTCCACGACATCCAGGAAGGCGCGGACCTTGGCGCCCACCAGGCGTCGGGAGCTTTGCAGCGCCCAGATTTCCACCGGCGGCGCATCCTCCACGCCCCATAGGATCAATCGGCCCGCGGCGAGGTCGTCGGCGATCAGAAGCTTGGGCAGCAGGGCGACCCCCGCTCCCGCCAAGGTCGCGTCGCGCGCCATCAGCAGCGAGGAGAGCCGCAGCACGGGTTGGGGCTTAAGAGTCAGCGTTCCCCCATCGATGGACCGCATGCGCCATATCCGGTTCGGCGGCATGGCGGCCAGGACCACCGCTCCCACCGGTATCGCGTCCGCCTCCGGCGCTTGGGCCGGGGGCATGGCCAAACCAGGCGAGGCCACGATCAGCCTCTCGTCAGTCAGGAAGCGGCGCCCCACGAGCCGCTCGTCCGGCGCAGGATCGATACGGATCACCAGGTCAAAGCCGTCCTCGACCGGATCGGCCTTGCGGTCCTCGGCGACAATCTCCAGCTGCACGTCCGGATAAGCCAGGGCGAAGCGCGCGCCGATCCGACCGAGGGCGACGTGTGCGAACACGACCGGCGCGCTGACACGCAGACGTCCACGCGGGACCGAAGCGCCGAGCACGACGGCTTCTCCCGCCTCGGCGATCTCTGCGAGCAGCCCCTCAGTCCGCGTATGAAGAGCGCGCCCTTCCTCCGTCAGGCGTAATGTGTGCGTGCCCCGGTCGATCAGCCTGACACCCAAGCTCTGCTCCAGCTCCGCAACCCGCCGCGACAGCGTCGCCTTAGGCCTGCCGGAAAAGCGCGCCGCGCTGCTGAAGCCTCCTTGAGCAGCCACGAGGTTGAAGTCGGTCAGGGCGTCTAGATCCATCTATCGTCTCAAACTTGGAACAACTGGTTCCAAACTTGTCACCTTCTCAGCAAAACCGGAACATCTATCTTCTCCCTCAAGCCACGGCGCCTTCCGCGCTCTGCTGAGGAGATTCCACATGACGATCCTGGTCACAGGCAGCACAGGAACCATCGGATCCCAGGTGCTGAGCCATCTGCAAGGTCATGGCGCGGACGTGCGCGCCCTGACGCGTTCGCCGGAAAAGGCTCAATTTCCGGCGGGCGTAATCCCGGTCGGCGGCGAACTCGGCGACATCGACTCCGTCCGTTCGGCCATGACCGGCGTCAGCACTCTATTCCTGCTGGTTCCCAACCTAGCCGACGAGCTGACCCAGGCCATGCTGGCGCTCACCGTCGCGCGTGAGGCCGGCGTCAAGGGCGTGGTCTATCTGTCGGTGTTCAAGGGCGAGGCCTATGCCGACGTGCCGCATTTCGCCGGCAAGGCAACGGTCGAGCGGATGATCCAGGCGCTGGCTCTGCCGGCGACCATTCTGTTGCCGGCCTATTTCATCCAGAACGATCTGCGCCAGAAGGACCTGCTGCTGGGGCCGGGGATCTACGGTTCGCCGATCGGCGCCAAGGGCCTGTCCATGGTCGATATCCGCGATATCGCCGCCGCCGCCGCCGTTGAACTCCTGCGGCGCGAGCGGGCGCCGGACCCGCTACCCAGCGAAGTCTACGACCTCGTCGGGCCCGACAGCCTGACCGGGCAATCCATCGCAGCTATCTGGGGCGGGGCGCTGGGGCGTCCTATCCGCTACGGCGGCGACGACCTCGTCGTCATGGAGCAACGCATGAAGGCGGTGTTGCCTGCGTGGCACGCCCTGGATTTGCGCTTGATGTTTCAGCGTTATCAGAGTGACGGCGCGGTGGCCGATCCCGCCGCGATCGAGCGCCTCACGGCCCTTCTCGGTCGCGCACCCCGCTCTTACCGTGACTTCGCCCGCGACGCGGCCGCCCAGTGGGCGAGGGCCTGACTAACCTAGTCCCGGAGAAACCTAATGACGGACCTGCATCCCCTTGCGGCCGAAGATGTCCCCGTCGTGGGGGCCATGCGGCAAGCGACTGCCCCCCCACAAAGGCCAACCGATGGGCGTCGAGGCGCGGCCCATGTTCGATGCGATGATGGCCGCCACGCCGGCCGCCGAAGGCGTCCGTTTCGAGCTTGGCGAGGTGGGCGGCGTCCCGGGCTGGTGGTGCCGCATCCCCGCCGCTGACCCTGGCCGGCTGCTGCTCTATGTGCACGGCGGCGGCTATGCGCTCGGCTCGGCCGAGGCGTTCCGCAACCTCGCCAGCCAGATCGCCGTGCGCGCAAAGGCCGATGCTTTTCTGCCCGAATATCGGCTGGCGCCCGAACATCCGTTCCCGGCGGCCATCGACGACGTGATCGCCGCCTATCACGGCCTGATGGCCCTTGGCCAGGCAAGGATCGCCATCGCGGGGGACTCAGCGGGCGGCGGCCTGACCTTGGCGCTGCTTGCGATCCTTCACGCCCAAGGGGTCACCCCGGTTGGCGCGGCGGTCATGTCACCCTGGACAGATCTCGATCTGACGGGCGCGAGCCTGGAAAGTCGCGCCAACGCCGATCCGATCTTTACCCGCAGCGTGCTGCAGGCCATGGCCGACAACTACGCCGGAGGCCGGGACAGGACCGATCCGCGCATGTCGCCCCTCTACTCTGCGCTGGGCGGCCTGCCGCCGATCTACATCGATGTCGGCGACGACGAGGTGTTGCTGGACGATTCCGTCCGGTTCGCCGCGCGCGCCGCCGAGGCTGGAGTCGATGTCAATCTGTCGATTTGGGGCGGCATGCCTCACGTCTTCCAGTCCAGCCTGGGCCTTCTGCGGGCCGCGGATCAGTCGCTCGACGCCAGCGGCGCGTTTTTATCAAGCAGGCTCGCAGTCCCAGCCAACCCCACCACCCCAACCGAAGGCGAATGATCATGACGCGGGTAAGCCGAGGGCTTCGCCGCATCCCTCACAACCAAACGATTAAGGACCACAAGATGCGCGCTAGCCTAACAGCCCTATTGGCCGCGACGACCTTGGCGATCTGCGCGCCCGCAACGGCCCAGGATCGCTCATCGCTCCCAGCGGCGTCGCCGGCCAGGACCGGTTCCTGGACCTATCCAGGAACCGGCGCCGTGAACACCTACTGGATCGAGACCCCGGGCGGCGGCCTGGTCGTTATCGACGTCCAGCGCGACCTGGTCCACGCGGCCCAGGCGCTGGCGGCGGTGAAGGCCGTGGGCAAACCCGTCCGCGCGATCCTCATCACCCACGCCCATCCCGATCACTACACCGGCCTTGGCCTCTTCAGGCAGGCCTTCCCGGGCGTCCCAGTCTATTCGTCCAAGGCGACGGCCGATGCGATCCGCTACGACACCTATGGTGCGAATGCGGGGACGCAGGCCGACGCCCCCGACATCACACCGCGTGAATTCGTGGCGCCTGGCGTCACGTTCGACGGCGACACGACCCTGAAAATCGACGGATTGACGATCGTCGCGCGTGAATTGGGCGCCGGCGAGGCCCCCGCGACGACAGCCTATTACCTGCCCTCCACGCGAGAGCTGTTCACCGGCGACGCCATTCTCAACCGGCTACACGGCCCGCTCAGAGAAGCCCATACCGGGCCGTGGCTTGGCATTCTTGATCGCATCGAGGCGATGTACCCCAACGTCACCATTGTGCATCCAGGGCACGGCGCGTCGGGTCCGAAGGAGCCAATGTTCGATGACGAGCGGCTATATCTGAGGACCTGTCGCGCAATCGCGGCGGAAGAGATCGCCCGCGGCGGTTTCACCGATGCGGCGAAGGCGGCGACGATCCGCCGGATCAACGCCCGGTTTCCTTACACCAACCCAACGGGGAACAAGGATATCGTCAGCGACAGCGTCGACGGGCTCTTTCGGGAGTTCTCTGCACCGTCGTTCGCGCCGCTTCGGTGACGTGAACCCGTCGAAGTCATCGCAAACCCAAAGCTCAATCGCCGACGGAACGGCGCTTTCGTCTCGAGCCAGCTTGATATTCCGGCCGTCGCCGCCATCCCAGACCCACCTCCAGGAGCTTGATTATGACGCGTGTATTGTTTGTCGGGCAGGAGCCCGAAACCGTCGACTTTTCCGACCCCTCCCTGCCGCCAGGGTTCGACGCCGAGAAAATCCAGGCCGGCATCGACATCGCGGAGGCCTCGATGACCGAGCGCGGTTGGACGGGCGACCTCTGCATGATCGCCCCCGACGACAGTGGCATAGCGATGCTGTCTGCGCAGTTGGCAAAGGCGGACTACGATTGCGTGGTGATCGGGGGCGGCCTGCGTCTTCCGCCCAAAAGCCTGTCGTTGTTTGAGCAGGTTGTGAACGCCATCCACCGGGGCGCTCCTCAGGCAGCTATCGCTTTCAACACCCGCCCCCAAGATACGGCGGAGGCCGCGGCGCGGTGGATCGGTGCGGATTGAAGGCGAAGCACTCGCCGTAAACGACCTCGTCCACGCTTCCGCGCCAGCACCTGCAACCTCGAAAGTTGCCGATCGTTCGCCAGGAGATAGGTCGGCTAAGCATTGCCGACGAAGGAGAACCTATAGGCCTTCCGCGCAACGAACTCGTGACCCGCCTTGTCAAGGCGGGCGAACTTGAGATGCTGGGAGGCGACTAGGCTGGGATCGATATGGAGGCGCTGGCGCACGCTTCGACGCCGAACAGGCAAGCTCAGTTTGGCGAAGAACACCAGCATCTGAGCTCGCCGAACCTGTCGGCGGATCACCACTTCGCCTGTCGCGTCGACGCCGTGCACCTGAAACACCGACTTGGCGATATCCAGACCGATCGTAACCGCATGAGCCATGGCTCTCTCCTCCTGCTCTGCGGGAGCTTACGCTCCCGCGGGCGGAGAGCCGTCCACAGCATCAGGAGCGGAATTTGGCGTGGATCCGGACACCAGACATTTCCTTTGAGGCCGGCTATTGTCGTCGACATAACTCTCCGAGATTGCGGCTAGGCCCGTGAGCGCTAGTCGCCCTGGCGGTTCCCCATGAACTGTGGCGTATCGAGGGGCGTAAGCCACGGTTCGCGACGGACGACCCAGCTTTCGTACTGGGGTGCGAATATCCCGGTGTCGTCGAAGCTTCCAAGCGAGATCTCGTACTCCGCCTCCCCGTCTTGGCTGAAGTTTTCCGCCAGCACACGTGACCCGCAACGTCCACAAAAATGGCGGCGATATCCCGGCGAACTTTCCCAGCTCGCCAGCGGCCCCTCGACGGTTACCTGGTCTGGGGTGAACACGAGGAAGGGGTTGAATGCGCCCGCGTGCGCCTTGCGACAGGTCAGGCAATGGCAAAGGCCCGCACGAACAGGTGGTCCCGAAACGGAGAAACGGGCGTTTCCGCAGGCGCAGCCGCCTATGAGCCTAGATTGATCGGTCATGATGCTCGAACGCGCCACACGCGCCATTGGCGCCGAGGGCAATGCATGGCCTTGCCCCCTTACCCGACCGATCCAGATCTGGGCGGTCAGCTGGCGCGCCTCCAAGAACTAGACGTTCAGCGCCTTCGTCGAGAAGACCAATGCCACCGTTCACCAGGTGGGCGCGCGGCTGTATGCGGAGGACGCCGATGCATCCTCCGCAGTCTAGATTTAGGTCAGCGCGCCGCCATCGACGTTCAGGATCGTCCCGGTAATCTGCCGGGCAGCGGGCGACGCCAGGAAAGCTACCGCAGCGGCCACGTCCTCAGGTTTGCCGTAGCGACCAAGCGGGATCAGCGAGCGCTGAAAATCGGAGGACTCGCCATCGGACGGGTTCATGTCCGTGTCGGTCGAGCCCGGCTGCACGAGATTCACGGTGATGTCACGCGGCCCCAGTTCGCGGGCGAGGCCCCGGTTGAACGACTGCAGCGCCGATTTGGTCATGTAGTAGGCGGCGCCAGGATCGCCCACGATGCGATCGGCGCCGGCCGAGCCGATGGTGATGACGCGGCCGCCTGCTTTTAGGTGCGGGATAGCCGCCTGGGCCGCAAAGATCGGCGCGCGCACGTTCACCGCTAGTAGAGCGTCGACGTCCTCCTGGCTAATCTGGGCGAAGGGGGCGTAGCGTGCGATGGCGGCGTTGTTGACCAGGATATCGAGACCGCCAAGGGCAGCGGCCGCCTCATCGACGGAGCGCTTCACCGCTGTGACATCGGCGCTGTCAGCCTGAATGGCGACAGCTTTGCGCCCCTTAGCCTCTATGGCCCGCACGACGTCCGCAGCCTTGTCGGCAGCGCGTTCGTAGGTGATGGCGACGTCCGCGCCCTGCTCGGCCAGTTCCAGGGCGATCGCGGCTCCAATGCCGCGGGAAGCGCCCGTCACCAGGGCGCGCTTGCCAGTCAGATTCGTCATATCGGTCTGGAGTCCGTTTTCTAGAGTGATCGATACATAAATAGCTGGGAAGTTGCGACGCCGGTTCAAGGGACTTATCTAACGATCGATGCAGAATTCAGGACACCATCCGCAAAGCGGTGATGGGGCGGCGGGGCGCGGACGCGGTCGGCCGCGCGCGTTCGATCGCGACGCAGCATTGGCTCAAGCGATGAAGCTGTTTTGGGAGAAGGGCTACGAAGCCACCTCTATCTCCGATCTGACCGCTGCAATGGGGATCGGCGCGCCCAGCCTTTACGCCGCGTTCGGCTCGAAGGAGGCGCTGTATAGCGCGGCGCTCGACTACTATCGTCGGACCTACGACGAGATGGGCTGGGGTGGGTTCAGGGCCGCAGCGACGGCGCGTGGGGCGGTGGCGACGTGGCTCCTGGACTCCGCCGCCTCGTTGACAGGTTCGCTCTGCGACATGCCCCGCGGCTGCATGGTGACCTTGTCGATGGTTGGCGATGAGGGCCACCCCGGACTGGGTGAGATGGTCCGCGCAGCGCGCCTCGGCAGTCTTGAAAGGCTGGAGGCGCGATTGGATCAGGGTGTGGCCGATGGCGAGCTTCCGGTCGAAACCGACGTCCACGCCCTCGCCCGCTTTGTGCAGACCGTCCAGAGTGGGATGTCGATCCTGGCGCGGGATGGCGCCACACGGAAGGAACTGGAGGCCGTTGCGCAGGTCGCAATGCAGAGCTTCACTGCGCTCGAAGACCGACGCTCGTAGACATCGCCGACTTGCGCGATGACCCCAAGAATAGCGGCCTCATGACGCCCATACTGGCGTCAGCCTGACCTCGACCGCCGTGGCCAGCATGCGCCAGTAGCGGTCGTTGGCGCCTCTCCAGAAATTGGACGTTGGAATGGCGGACATGAGCTTCGGCTGAAGCAAATTGCTAGCGGCGGCGGACACGAAGCCGCGAAGTCGCCTTTGCCTACAACGGCTCGATAGGCATGCGATCGACGAGCTGGGTGAGCGTGGCGGGGAACACCATCTTCACCCGCGCGCCTTGCCGAGCCTGGCTTTGGACCTCGAGCCGCCCGTGAGATTGACCCACAAAGCCGCTGACCATGGAGAGACCCATACCGTTGTTGCCCAGCGAGGCCTTGGTGGTGAAGAAAGGCTCTGTCGCGCGCGCGATGACCTCCGGATCCATCCCTGGGCCATCGTCTTCGACTATGACGCAAACCGCCGGAGCGCCGTCGAGATCGTCGTCTTGAACGCGAACGACAATCTGGCCTTGCTGGCGCGTCGCTTCGCAAGCGTTGGCGATCAAGCTCAGCAGAGCCGCCTCGAACTGGCCCCTGTCGAGCAAGACGCGCCGTCGCGTCGCCTCAAAAGCGAAACTCAGATGGCGGCCGGCCGCGGCCGCTTTCACCAATGGCTGCACCTTTCGAATGGCTTCGGCCAGACTAAGCGGCCGGGGGCTCAGCGGCGCCTTGCGAGCGAAGGCGAGAAGCTGATGAACCAAGGCGGCGGCGTCCTGCGCGGCATGCAGAGCGCGAGCACCATGACGGTCAACGCCCATGTCTCGAAACTTTGGCGCCATCAACTCCAGGGCCCCGATGACGACTTGGAGGAGATCCGTCAGGAATTGAGCCTGGCCAGTCGCGAGTTGACCGACAGCCTCGATCTTGCGCTTCTCCTGCAGTGCGTCTTCAGCCGTCTTCCGCCGCGTGACATCTAGCTGGTTGCCGAGGAAGTATCTCAAGGCGCCAGCGTCGTCGAACACGGGGCCAATAAACAGCGTGTTCCAGAAGCGTGAACCGTCCGCCCGGTAGTTGACGATGTCGACCGAGATCGGCTGCCGTTGTTCAAGCGCCTGCCGGATCCGCCGCCCCGTCTCAGGATCGGTCTCCGCCCCTTGCAAGAATCGGCAATTGCGTCCCAGGACATCTTCGCGGGCATAGCCGGTCAGATCCAGGAAAGCCTGGTTGGCAAAGACAATCGGATGATCGGCTTGCGTCGCATCAGCCAAGATCGTCGGCATGGTTGCGCCACCGAGCACAGCTTGAAACGCGGCTAGGTCGCCGTTCCAACTCTGAAGCATTTAGCTGGTCGCTTGGCTGTCGCGGAGGATTTCGGCGCCGCGGTTGAGCACGACCCGCTGTCCCGGGTAGGCAGTAAGCGCCGCTTCGAAAATCGCGGCCGCGAGGGTGAGCGTGACGCCTCTGCCGAGCACCCGTGGCGCGTCGCCCGCGACGCGCAGTTCGACCGCGAACGGAATGTCTTCGTCGGGAGGCTGGGAGGTCATCGGATGCGCCTAGCGACTACTGGGTCTTGGCGTCCCATCGGCTGATGACACGGTCGAGATGACGCAGGATGATGACACGTCCCGGATATTCGCGGGTCGCCGCATAATAGGCCGCGTACCCGATTGACGGCGAGGCGCTGACAGCCACCACCTGTTCCAGCGCGCCATCGTGCGCCGACCACAGCTCGACGACATAAGGCAGCTCTTCGTCGTCATTTGGGAACCGGCCTTGCGATGGCGGCGTTTTCGACCAACGGTCGAACGGATCATCAGTGGGGCTTAGCTTTACAACTTGTGGCACCGCGGAGACTCCCGTTCAAGCGCCGCACAATTTCGCCTACGTTCAAGGCTGTCAACGCTGCGGACAAGCACATCCGTATAGAGAAGAAGAGGCGCATGAAGTCTTCTCACGATCGTCGGTTCGAGCTGCTCGTCGAGTCCCTGACGGGCTACGGCGTCTACATGCTCGACCTCGACGGCCGGGTGACCAGTTGGAACCGCGGCGCGCAGAACCTCAAGGGCTACACCGCCGAGGAAATCCAGGGCGAGGAGTTCAGCCGGTTCTTCACGCTCGAGGATCGCCGTGACGGGCTCCCCCGGCGCCTGATCATGCAGGCCCGCGCCCTGGGCCGGATCGACAGCGAGGGTTGGCGGGTCCGCAAGGACGGCGGTCGCTTCTGGGCTGTAGCAACCCTGCACCTGATGCGTGACGATGCCGGCGAGCCGATCGGCTTCGCCAAGGTCACCCGCGACATGACCGAGCAGCGGGCCGCACAGCAGGCGCTCGTCGAGAGCGAACGCCGCTTTCGCTATCTGGTCGAGGGCGTCGTCGACTACGCCATCTACATGCTGGACGTGAACGGGGTGGTCACCAACTGGAATCGCGGGGCCCAGCGCATCAAAGGCTACGACGCCAACGAGATCGTGGGACGGCATTTCGGGGCCTTCTACACGCCCGAGGACCGCGCCGCGGGTCGCCCGGCTGTCGCCCTGGTCACCGCCAAGGCCGAGGGCCGGTTCGAGGGCGAAGGCTGGCGACTGCGCAAGGACGGCAGTCGTTTCTGGGCGTCCGTGGTGATCGACCCGATTCACGACGATCAAGGCCAGTTGATCGGCTACGCGAAGATCACGCGCGACATCAGCGAGCGCAAGGCCGCCGAGGAGGCCCTGGCCCAGAGCGAGCGGCAGTTTCGCATGCTCGTCGAGGGCGTCGTCGACTACGCCATATACATGCTCGATCCCAACGGGATCATCACCAACTGGAATGCCGGCGCCGAGAAGATCAAGGGCTATAGCGCCAGCGAGATCGTCGGCCAGCACTTCTCGAAGTTCTATACCCCCGAGGATCGCGCCGCCGGCCTGCCCGTGCAGAACTTGCACCGAGCCGCGACGGAACGTCGGTTCGAGGCCGAGGCGTGGCGTGTCCGCAAAGATGGCACGCTGTTCTGGGCCAATGTGGTGATAGACCCGATCCGCGACGAGACCGGACGTTTGGTCGGCTACGCCAAAATCACCCGCGACATCACCGACAAAAAGCGCGTGCAGGCCGAACTCGACGAGGCGCGCGAACGGATCGCTCACAACCAAAAGATGGAAGCCCTGGGCCAGCTCACAGGCGGCGTGGCGCACGACTTCAACAATCTCCTGATGGTGGTCAGCGGCCAAGCGCATCTGCTTCGCAACAAGGTCGGCGATGATCCCAAGGCCCATCGCGCCCTCGACGCCATCGAGACCTCCGCCTTGCGCGGGCAGGATCTGACCCGGCACCTCTTGTCGTTCGCCCGGCGCCAACGTCTGCAGACGACCATCGCCCCGCTCGCCGAGCGGATGAGCGGCGTGCACGAACTGGTCGCCACCAGTCTGCCGGCCAACATCGAGCTGAAGCTCGACATCTCCGACGACCTTTGGCCGGTCGAGGTGGACCAGGGCGAACTGGACCTGGCGATCCTCAATCTCGCCGTCAACGCGCGTGACGCAATGCCGACAGGCGGGCGGCTGACGATTTCGGCGCGCAACACGACCCAGACCGGGACGGTCAGCGACCTTTTCGGCGATTTTGTCGAGATCGAGATCACCGACACCGGCACGGGCATCGCGCCCGACATCATGGCCAAGATATTCGAGCCCTTCTTCACCACCAAGGACGTCGACAAGGGGACCGGCCTTGGTCTGAGCCACGTCTATGGCTTCGCCCAGCAGGCGGGCGGCGACGTGCAGGTCGACAGCATCCTGGGCAAGGGCACGCGGTTTTCGATCCTCCTACCGCGCTCGCACGGGCAGGTGTCGCCGAAGGCTTTCTCGATCGAGGCCACCGAAAGAACCGGGGCGGCCCGGATCCTGCTCGTCGAAGACAACCCCGATGTCGCAGACGTGGCGATGGGTCTGCTGGAGCGGCTTGGACACCAGGTGCGTGTCGCCAACAACGCCGCGTCCGCCTTGAGCGCCTTGCAAGACGGTTCGCCGCCCGACCTGGTGTTCAGCGATATCGTGATGGCCGGCAAAATGGATGGCGTGGCGCTGGCGCGGCTGCTGCGCGAGCGCCACCCCGAACTGCCTGTGCTCCTCGCCACCGGCTACAGCCAGACGGCCGAGAACCTGAACGCGGAGTTTCCCATCCTGCGAAAGCCCTACAACATCGACGAACTGAAGACGGCGATCGATCAGGTGCTACTGGGCGCGACGGCTCCGGCGTCCGGCACGGTCGTCCCCCTGCCTCGTGCGCGCAAAGAGCGGAAGGCCTGATATCGGCGCCGTCAATACTTCGACCATCGGCGCATGTGGGTCCACGCGAAGACGGGGCCACTAAGTCCTGCAGCCACTTGCGACAGGGCAAGCGCCTGCCCTGCTGACCTGAAGTGCTGGTGACCGCCCAGGTCGCGCCAACTGCCGCCGTTGGCGGGCCTCCAGCAACTCGACATTCAGCTCTTCGATCGAAGAAACCGCGCGGCGTTTCCAGCGAGGTTCCGAAACAGCCGCTATTTGGCGCGCTGAATAGTCACCGCGCGGTTTCTACGCCGCATCAAGGAGTGCGCCCCCGTCGACGTGCAGCACCTGGCCCGTCACATAGGTCTGGCCAGTGAGGTAGAGATAGCTCTGAGCGATCTGCTCGACGTCGCCAGAGTGACCGACAGGCAGCCGCGCGGCTTCGGAGGCGTAAAGGGCTGCTTGTGCGTCTTCGCCCATACCCGCCCAAAGGTCGGTTTTCACAACACCAGGCGCCACGCAGTTTACGCGGAGCGGCTGGAGTTCAATGGCCAGGGCCCGCGTACCGTCCCTGCCAAGCCGCCGCCAGCGGCCGCGATCGGCAGTTCATCAGGACCGCGGGCCTCGTGTGGTCCGTCAGATGCCCGGCACGCCAAGGGCGTGATGTTCATGACGCTGGAGGACAAGACCGGCGTCTCCAACCTGGTGATCTGGAAGACCCTCTACGAAAAGCAGCGGCGCGTGGCGCTGTCGGCCTACTTGCTGGGTGTGGAGGGTCGGATCCAGCGCGACGGCGATGTCGTCCACCTAGTCGCCTACAAGCTCCACGATCTTGGGGCGGTGCTTTAAAGCCTGCAGGATCGATGCGCCGACGCGGGCGATCTCCTGGGCTCGGCGCAGCCGGAACTTCTGCTAGGTCGAGGTCAGGCGTCTGGCGACGCTCCGTTTGCGATAGTCGAGCCAACGCTTCCTTCGGTTGTCGCAGCTGCTGCGCCGATCGTGCGAATCCCCTCGCGAGCGATGACCTCCCACACCTTGTCATCGCGCCAGATTTCGATGGTCTCGGCACTGGCGTGCTCACGGAAAAGCTGTTGGGCGTGGGCGCGGTGTCGCCCGGGCCGCAGCTTGGCCACATCAACAAAGCTCGCCACTTGGTTGGACGCCAAGCAGACGAAGGTCAGGGTGTCAGAATCATCGGCGTCGAGGTCCATGCGCTCAGCCTAGCTGGTGATCCCATTACGCGTCGTCCGATACCCGACCTCTTCGCCAAGAAATTGTGTGTGCAAAAAGGCCAGCCGAAAGGCTGGTCACCTCCTAAATCGAGCGCCACTAGATAGGCCTCTATCAACGGCCCGGCCATCATCTCGAAGCGCGCAGCGGAAAGCTTGGGGATCCGCGCGCCCAAGCCCTGGTGGCTTTTCACGAGGCCTCCGCCTGTCAGACCGACAATCAGCTCGAGCTGAGCGCGCGCGTCCCGCACCGCCCCGGATAGGTCCAGCGCTCTGACCTTCGCGCCTTCGGGAAAAACGAAGCGATAGATCAGGACGGGCCGGGTCGCCTCTGCATAGGCCAGCAGGCGCTCGCGCCTTTGCAAAACATCATCGAGGTCGACGACCACGCCGACGCGAAGGGCGTCGTCCTCGGCGAGGAACGACGAGGCGGCCTGGGCCGCGAGGTGTTTGGGCATGGATGGGATATGGGGAGCCAGCCCAGGCCCTTCCAGAGGTGGGCCGACCCGCGGGCGCGAGAGGGCGAGCAAATGGGCCGGCCTCCCCGTCCGCCTGGTACGCGCGCGCCGGACCCTCGAAAAGCGATTACGGCCGGCTGTCGGTTCCCGCGCTCACGGGCAGGGCGACATACCGCTCGCGGATGGCCTTGTTGAAATACTCGCCCTTGGCGAAGGCCAGGCGCAGGCCCTGCGCGATGTCAGCGGGCACGCCTTGATAGGCATAGGCGCGCCCGCTGACGAAAGTGATGGTCAGGATCTGACCAGCCTCGTCATAGGCGAAGGCCTTGATCACCGATGAAGGCATGGCCGCCGCTAAGGCTTCTGGCGATCGCCTCGGTCGCCCTGGCCGCGGACGGCGTCATGCTGGGCGTGCCGGCGCTGGTCGGCGGCCGAGGATTTGCCGACATCGACGGACTCGGCGATGCGGCCCTTGTCGTCGCGGCGGATATAGCGCTTGTCGCCGTCGTGCGGCTCGATCAGTTCGCGTTTGGACATGGGGTGGTTCTCCTTTCCAGAGACGAATCCGCGATTCTGCAGAACCGTTCCCGACCTCTGGGTTTGGAACGCCCTGGGGAAATGTCGGTTTTGCTTGGAAGGAGACAGTCCATGTCGCGTGAGCCCTTCGATCAGCCCAGCCAGGTCGACCCTGTCGAGGGCGAGGTCAGCGTCAGGGGCCCTGGGGCGACGGGGGTTTCGTTGACGCCAAGCGCGGCCCGTGAGACGGGCGATCGGCTGAAGGACGCCGCTGCGCGGGCGGAGGACGGCCACGTCGAGGCCATCGATCTTGACGACCCGGCCAGTGTCAGGCGCTGGGCCAAGCACCTGGGCGTGGGCGAGGACGCGCTGCGCAACGCGGTGATCGCCGTCGGCCCCGACAGCGAGGCGGTGGCGCTACGGTTGACGTCGGCGCGCGGCGCGGCCGATTAGCGCCGCGTGCGGATCGCCACCTTCAACATCAACAACGTCGTCTCGCGCTTGGCCGCGCTCACCGCCTGGCTGGACGCAGAACAGCCGGACGTGGTCTGTCTGCAGGAACTCAAGGCCGAGCACGCCGCCTTCCCGTTCGCCGCGCTCAAGTCCCTCGGCTACGAAGCCGCCTGGAAGGGTCAGCGTGCGTGGAACGGCGTGGCCATCCTGGGGCGCGGCATGACGCCGGTGGTGACGCGCATCGCCCTGCCCGGCGAGCCGGACAAAAGTCAGGCGCGCTACATCGAGGCGGCCGTGGGCGGGGTGCTGATCGGCTGTCTCTACCTGCCCAACGGCAATCCGGCGCCTGGGCCCAAATTTGATTACAAGCTGGCCTGGTTCGAGGCGTTCCTGGCTCACGCGCAGAGCTTGATGGCCAGCGGCGCGCCGGTCGTGCTGGCGGGCGACTACAATGTCGTTCCGACCGAGGCCGATCTCTACCCCAACCATTCCTACGCGGGGAACGCGCTCCTGCGTCCCGAAAGCCGCGCGGCCTTCCAGCGCCTGCTCGACCAGGGCTGGACGGACGCCTTGCGCGCGGTTCATCCGGAAGGCCCACTCTGGACCTTCTGGTCCTATCCGCGGTTTCGCTGGCCCAGCGACAAGGGCCTGCGCATCGACCACCTGCTAGTCTCGCCGCAGATCGCCACGCAACTGGTCGACGCGGGGGTCGATCGCTGGGCGCGGGGCCTTGACGGCGCGAGCGATCACGCGCCGGCCTGGATCGAGATCGATCGATGAGCGCGCCGCTGGTGACGCCCGATGGCGGTTACATTGTGGTGCGTGGGCAGCTCTGGCGGCGAAGCAATCCGAATATCTCGTCCGGAATCCGGCAGTGTTTCGTGGATGTCCTGATGGCGGCTCTGGCCCATAGCTCCTCCCGATGTGTGCACTCAGCTAAACTGAGTCCACCACACACCGGGACCAGACACCTAGGGCGCATCGTCCGCTGACGGAACGCTTTGAAGCCTTGGCGCGTACAACTTCCAAGGACGTCGTAGCAAGCCTATCGAGGCTTCCCAGGACGTTCTCGACGTTGTGCAGGGAGGTGAGACAATGTTCACAAGACGTTGCGAAAGCCGCTCTTGGCCCCCGCGAGCGATTGTTTTCGAAAAGCGGACTGATCAGGCATCACGACAACGCCCCTGCACCTGTCTTTTCAGGTAGCGCACGCCTGGACGGGGGCGCCAGGCCGACCACCAACATGGCCGACGGCCACCCGCTCGCCGACACGGCTTGAGCGAACACCGCGCCCCGGCCTGGCCGGGGCGCCTTTTCGCGTCTGCCCTGACCGGCGCTTCGGTAGTCCTCTTCGCGGTTGGCGGTTCGTCGACCCGGGGAGGCAGCGACCTTGATGGCGACGCAAGCGCCCTTGGCCTTGGCGCCTTCTTCCCTAGCGTCTCGACAGCGCCGTTCATGGCGCTCTCGGCCCCAGCGGCCCGGCCAGACGCCCCCCCGACGATCGCCGGGCCGCACCCGGTCCTCATCGCTCCACAGCTTTGTCTGCACCCGGCCGGGCGTCTTGGCCGTTGTAGAATGATGGCAAGACCCCCCAAGCCCCCACACACCGGTCAGGGCGAACTGATCATCTCTCGGGAGAGCCACGCCGTGGCGTTTTCTCTGCACTATCTCGACAACCGAGGCCTGCGCTCGGCCAAGGGCGGCGTCACCGGTGACCCCGACGCGATGCGACAGGCCTTTCGCCAAGGCCGAGTCCGCCTGGCGCTCGATGATGGCAAGGCTTTCGACGTCTCGATCATCGCCCACGCGGAAGGCAGCGCCACGGCTTACTTCGAGAGCGCCATCGACGTCCGCTGACACGCGATCGCGAACGCCCGGCGATGAATCCTTCCCGCAGGTTGCGCGTTGATGGCCCAAGGAGTTTGCGATGACCCAGGCCGCCAACGACGATCGCCGCTTTTCCGTCTACGCCGATCACGCCGGGCGTCATCACGCCCGTGTCGTCCACGAGCCGAGCTTCGAGGCCGCGGCCGTGGCCTATGTCGAGGATCTCGCCATCGCGCCGGAGGATGACGAGGCCATTCGAGTCATCGTCCGCGACCTCGACGGCGGCGGCGAACATTGCTTCCGGATCGATCTGGAGACGGGCGAGACGGCCCCCTGCGGCTGACCGAAACGAATCACTCGGAGTCCCGTTGAGTCCCAGCGCCCGACCACACGCAATGGGCCTCAAGGATCAACGACATGGCTTATCGCCCGACTTGGCAAGGGCACCTGCGCCTCTCGCTCGTCACATGCCCGGTGGCGCTCTACACCGCCACCAACAGCGGCGGCGAAGTGCATTTCAACCTGATCAATCCCGACACCAACAACCGGATTAAGATGGTCACGACCGATCCCGATACCGGGCCGATCGAGCGCTCGAAGCTGGTCAAGGGCTACGAGGTCTCCAAGGGCGAATACATCCTGATGACCCAGGACGAGATCAACAGCGTTAAGCTGGAGTCGACCAAGACCATCGACATCGAGCGCTTCGTCCCGGCCGAGGATATCGACCGGCGTTATTGGGACAACCCCTACTATCTGGCCCCTGACGGCAAGCTGGCCCAGGAGGCCTTCGCGGTGATCCGCGAGTCCATGGCCCGCTCGGGCCAGATCGCTCTGGGCCGCGTCGTCATGTCGACCCGCGAGCGCCTGCTGGCCTTGGAGCCGCATGACAAGGGCATCCTGGCCTACACGCTGCGCACGGATGCGGAGGTGCGTAACGAAGCCGAAGTCTTCGGGTCGATCAGCGACGCCAAGCCCGACGAGGCGATGATCGCCATCGCCCAGAAGATCATCGAGCAGAAGGAAGGCCCTTTCGATCCGAGCCAGTTCGTCGATCGCTATGAAGAGGCCCTGAAGGATCTGATCAAGGCCAAGCAGAAGGGCCACAAGGTGGCCAAGGTGGCCGAGCCCGAGGACACCAATGTCGTTGACCTGATGGCGGCGCTGCGCGCCAGCCTGGGCGGCAAGGGCGACGCCCCGGCCAAGGTCAAGTCGACCGCCAAACCCGCCGCCAAAAGTAAGACCGCGACCAAGCCCGCAAGCCGCACAGCGGCCAAGGCGCCGGCCAAGACCGCGCACAAGAAGGCCAGCTAGGTCTCGCCGCCGGCGGCCGGTAGGCGCGCCGCGCCTTATCCAGCGCCGCCTCGGCGGCCTTGCGCTCAGCGATCCAGCGTTGGCGCGACGCGATCTCGTCGGCCTCCAGCGCCGCGCGCCGCTCCGCCAGCGCGGCCTCCTCGTCCAGGCGCCGGCTATTGATGGTTGTCAGGGCCTTTTCGGCGGCGATCAGGTCCGAGCGATTAGGCGGCGGCGCCTTGGGCGCCGGCGCTGGCGCGGTCTTGACGACCTTCAGGTCCGGTTTCTTGCGCTTGGGCGCGTCCGGGACCTGAGGCAGGCCCGGCTCCAGGCTGAACGGATCCTTGGATCCGACGGCGCGACGCAAGGGGACCCCCGGATGGGCCAGCGCCGCGGCGATGGCGTCCAGATCGTCGCTGACCTTGGCGCGGCCCTCGGCGAAGAGGTTCTGCCGCGTGCCCCAGGCTTCTAGCGCGGCCGCCTGGCTTCGCGCGGCCACCACGCTGTCGTGGAAGCCGAACTGCGCAGCATAGACCTTCAGGCGCGGGGGCTTGGCCATGTCACACCTTGCCCAAGCGCCGGATGGCCTCTTCGAGCGGCCGCTCGCCGTCGCAATAGTCTTCCCAAGCGGTGAGCCTACGAACCAGCGCCGGGGCGGTTCGGACCGTGTACTTGGCGGGATCCAGGCCCTTCTTCACCTGCGTCCAGGACAGCGGCATCGATACCGGCGCGCCAGGCCGGCCGCGCGGCGACAGCGGCGCGACCGCCGTGGCCATGCGATCGTTGCGTAGGTAGTCCAGGAAGATCTTCCCACCGCGCTTGGCCTTGGCCATGACGATCAGGTAGCGATCGGGATTGTCGGCCGCCATGGCCTTGCAGACGTCGCGCGCGAAAGCCTTGGCGATATCCCAGTTGAGCCCCTCGGCCGACAGCGGCGTGACGACGTGCAGCCCCTTGCCGCCCGTGGTCTTGCAAAACGACACCAAGCCAAGATCCTGCAGACGGTCGCGAATCTCGCGCGCGCCTTCGATCACCCAGTCGAACGGTACGTCCGGGGCGGGGTCGAGATCGAAGACCAGGCGCCCGGGCTGCTCGGGCAGGAACGGCTCGCTGTTCCAGGGGTGAAGTTCTAGCGCGCCGACCTGGGCGGCGGCGACCAGGGCCTCGACGCTATCGAACTGCAGGTAAGGCTTGCGATCGCCCCAGACCTCGACCTCGGTGATCAGCGACGACTGGCCCGCGCTCGTGTGGCGCTGGAAGAAATTCTGCTTGCCCTCAATGCCGTCGGGCATGCGGATCATTGAACAGGGTCGCCCTCGGACGTGGTCGATCATCCACGGCCCCACCGCCTCGTAATATTGCGCCAGTTCCAGCTTGCTGACCGCTCGTCCATCGCTCGCGTCCGGCCAAAGCGCCTTGCCGGCATTGGAGATGGTCTGGCCCATCACCACGGCCGCGCCGCGCGGACTGACCGTGGCCGACTTGACCGTGACGGCGCCGGGCGCCGCCGCTGGCTTGGCCTTCTGGGCCTTGGGCTCGGCCAAGGGCGTGTTGGCAGGGGCTGGCTCCAAGGTATCGACCTCGGCCGCCGGTTTGTCCTCGCGCAGGCCCTTGAACGCAGCCTGGCGCAATTGGCCATCGGCGGTGAAGCCTTCGTACTCGATCTCGGCGACGAGCTGGGGCTTGACCCAGTGGACCTCGCCCTGGCGCCCCGCGCGGCTGGGCCCTTCCTTGCCCTCGAACGGCGACTTGGCGATCGCCAGCGCTTTCAGCTTGGGCAGGATCACGGCGATTTTGTCACGTCCAAAGCCCGTGCCGATGCGGCCGATATGGAAGAGCTTGCCGTCACGATACACGCCGGCGATCAAGGAGCGGAAGGCGCCGTTGGTCGTTGTGTAGCCGCCAATGACCACCTCGTGCCCGGCCCTGCACTTGGATTTGGTCCAGGTCTCGCCCCGGCCCGACCGATAAGGCGCGTCCAGCCGCTTGGAGATGATGCCTTCCAGATCCATGCGACAGGCCGACAGCAGCACCGCATCGCCAGCGGTGATGAAGTGATCGACATAGCGCAGAACCGTCCCCGCCCCGTCCAGATGGGCCGCCAGACGATCCTTGCGTTGAGCCAGCGGCAACTCGCGCAGGTCCTCCAGGCCGTCGAACAACTGGTCGAAGACGAAGAACACCAGCGATCCGGTCTCACCCGATGAGATCGCCGCCTGCAGGGCCGCGAAGTCCGGCGCGCCGGTCTCGTCCAGGACGACGACCTCGCCATCGATGATCCCGTCGCCGAGTTTAGCGCCGGCCGCCGTGATTTCGGGAAACTTCGCCGACCAGTCCAGGCCCTTGCGCGTGCGCAAGGCCGCCTCGCCGTCCAGGGTGCGGAGCTGCATGCGATAGCCGTCGAACTTGATCTCGTGGGCCCAGCCGGGGCCGGCGGGCGGCTTGTCCACCGGCTCGGTCAGTTGCGGCTCGATGAACTCGGGCAGGACCTTGACGGCTTGGCCCTTGGCCGCCGCCTTGGCCCTCGCCGGCTTGATCAACCCCGCCGGCGCGCTGTCGTCCCGGTTGGATTGCCAGACCGCGCCGGCGTCGGCGCCCGAGGCGGTCATGAACGGAGTGGCGGCCTTGCCCTTGCCATTCGCGATCTCGACCATGGTCCGCCCCGACGCGATCGACCGGTCTTCATCGCTCGGCCCAATGGGATTGCCGACCTCGGCCCCCTCGTCGCGATGCTTGATCAGCATCCAGCTGGCGCGACCCCGGCTGTCGCGCTTGGTGCGCACGATCACCCATGAGCCGTGCATGCGGCCGCCTTCCATGGCGAACTTCAGCTCGCCCTTGGCCAGGGCCGCGCCGATCTTCTCGAAGCCCTTTTCCGGCGCCCAGTAGCCGCGGTCCCACAGCATCACCGTGCCGCCGCCGTACTGTCCCTTGGGGATGGTTCCCTCGAAGTCGCCGTAATCGAGGGGATGATCCTCGACCTCCATGGCCAGGCGACGATCGGCTGGATCCAGGGACGGACCCTTGGGCACGGCCCAGGACTTGAACGTACCGTGATATTCGAGCCGGAGGTCGAAGTGCAGATGCGAGGCCGCATGCTTCTGGATGACGAAGCGCAGAGCCTTGGACGGCACGACCTTGTCGTTCCCGGACGGCTCGGCCGTCTGGGAGAAGTCTCGCATTCCCTGATATTTTGATAGTTTGCTGGCGGCCATCTGAACTTCCTTCCATAGGCCACAACGATCTTCCCAGAACCGTGATCCCGACAGTGTCCGAGCCAGTTCGTCGACCGCTACGAAGAGGCCCTGAAGGACCTGATCAAGGCCAAGCAGAAGGGCCACAAGGTCGCCAAGGTCGCCGAGCCATCGCCACACGCTTTGGCCCGCCGCCAGGCGCCGGGCTCATTGCCCGCAAACTACTGGAAACGAGAATCGTTTAGGGTGGCCGCGCCCACCTATTTGGACAGCCATCCCGCTCCCCGTGAGCCTGCCGATATCGCTGAGCATCACGCTATTGTCTTTCGCGATCCCCAGTCGCGACGACCGTTCACGTGGGAGTTTCATCGCGGCGGAAAGGCCGTGGAAGTTTCCGTCGGCGGCCGAGTTGTACTCGACGACCCTTCCGCGGCCCTGGCGGCCTGCGAAGCGGGATCCGGAGTGTTCCAGAGCTTTGAATTAGGCCTTGAGCCGTGGCTGGAAAGCAGGCGTTTGGTCACCCTGCTCGACCAATGGTCGGAGGAGCGCTTCCCGCTCTATGCCTATTATGCATCTCGCCGCCAGCTCCCTAGCAAGGTGCGCGTCTTCCTGGATTTTCTCGGCGCCACGCTGTCCACGTAACCCAGCCTGCCTCGCGAGGTGCTCGCATTCGATGTCAGGCGACGCTGCGCCACAAGCCGCCATTGGGGCCGCTCCAGGAACCGGACCTTCAGCCGACCGTACGAAGGCCGCGCGCCGCTCCCGCGCTTGCCTTCGCTCGCGCACCTTTGTGGACGTCGGCCGCGCGGCGAAGCTCGTCGCAAAGGCCCTCGAACAGTTCGAAGTATCGACCCTGCAAGTCGGCCTGGTCCGAAGAGAACGCAGCTGCCGCAGCTGGCCGCGATCGTTCGACGGCCAGCCCCACACCCTCGCCTTGGAAGAGGGCGTAGCAGCGGCAAAAGCCGAGCGGGGCCCCAGAGCGACCGCCCGTGAGCAAGCTACCACAAATGCCAGTCGTCGAGCGCGAACGAGAGCGGACCTAGCAAAGCCAGGATCGTGATCAGCACTGTCGCGGCGACAATACCGAATGCGAGATACTTCCATCCGCCATGGCCGCCGTACCAGCGCAGGATCGCCGGCGGCGCAGCGGGGCCGAAGTCGCGGACGATACGCTGACTGTAGATGATGGCGCCCGTGATCGAAATTGACGTCAGAATACTCCCAAAGGCGAACCACAGGACCTTGGTGACCAGGCCGCCGAACGTGCCGAAGTGAAGCGGATTGGCCGCCAGAAAGACGCGGACGAGCGCATTCTGACGGTCGGCCATCAGGTGCTGGGTGGGCGCGCATCGCACGGGATCGATCGTCACCCTGTTTCCGTTTTCCGACGTCAGGAGGGCGTCCCCCTGTCCCATGACCACGATGGGCTCGCCGACCTTTTCCGGGAGCACCACTATACGGATGTCCAGCTCGGGGGCCTTCTGCGACAGGAGCGCCAGGCACTGATCGAGCGTGGTCGCTCGGGAAGTCCGGACCGGGGCTGCCGTCGACCGGGCCGAGGGCTCGATGCCGACCGAGCCGACGAGATAGATCAACCCGGTGACAGCGATGATGGCCGTGAACCAGATCGACCAGAGCGCCGCGAAGCGATGGAGGTCACCCGCGAAACGACGCAGCTGGCCTCGCCGATAGAGCGGCGCCTTGAGGAAGCCGCGCCAAAACCGCTTGTAAGAGACGAGCCCCGAAACCAGAAGAACGGTCAGCAGGACGGAAAACAGGCTGACAAAGAAGTAGCCCAAAGCGTTGGGCAGCATGAGCCGGCGGTGGAGCTGACGCAGCACTTGCTGAAAGTTGCGCCAGGGCGTCGCGCCAGCGAACGCTCCATCCTGCGGATTGATCCAAATCCGTCGCGTCTCTCCCGATGGGAACGTGACGATGGCTTGCGCGCCGAACCCCCTTTCCGAGGGTGCGCGCAGCATCTCCACGCGCCCGCCGTCGGCATGAGCCAGCGCTGTTCGATGGATCCGATCCCATGCGATGGGCGCGTTGGACGGGGCCGCCGACCGCATCGCCGGCGACAGCAACCAATCGATCTCGTTGGAGACGGTCGCCAGCGTGCCTGTGGCCAGGATGAAGGTCAGAATGACGCTGAGTTTCAGACCCGCCCAGCTGTGGACGCGCCACCAGACCGATCGCCTTTTTTCTTTGGCCATGATCGTCAGAAGCGCTTGCGAACCTCGACGAACGCCGTGCGAGGCTTGCCTGGGAAGGAGCCGTTGCGCAGGCCAAATCCCGACGCGGCGTACCTGCGATCGAAAAGGTTTTCGACGCGCAGCATGATCTCGGCGAAGCCCAGGTCGGTGGTGATCGTGCTGTCGAACACGACGTAAGGCTTGACCCGTTCGCCGTTGAAGCCGCGCTGAGCCGACACGTACTGGCCGCCGGCGGCGAAGGCGGTGCGGAGGCCCGCCACCTGATAGCGCGTCCAGAAGCCGGCCTGGTTTTCGGGCGCGTTGACGAAGCGGTCGCCCACGGCGTTGATCAAGGACTGTCCCGGCGCCGTGCCGGTGATGCGCGTGTCGTTGCGCGCGTAGTTTGCCAGCAGCAGCCAGTTCTTGGTGATGTCGCTCGAAAGGGTCAGCTCCACGCCCTTGCTGGTCACCTCGCCGATCGGCGCTAGCTGATCGACGCCATTGACTGGAGGCTTGGCCGCATCGACCTGCAACATGTTACGTCGGACGATGCGGTAGGCGGCGATCGCCGCCTGCACCTTGCCGCCGAGCAGCGCCGTCTTGACGCCGCCTTCGACCTGGTCACCGGTTACCGGCGCGAAGGGGCCGCCGACCGTCGGCGACTGATCAGCGGTGTTCTGCGGCTCGAAGCTGTCCGACCAGCTCAGATAGACCGAAACGTCGGCGCGGGGCTTATAGATCGCCCCGGCCCGCCAGGTGGTGGCCCCGCCCTTCCCGCCGGCTCCCGCGACCCGATCGCGGTCTTCGAACCAGTCGTGGCGCACCCCGCCCACGAGCAGGAAACGGTCGCCCAGCGCCAGCTGATCCTGGGCGTAGACGCCGTATCGCGTGGCGCGTGTCCGCTCGATCTCGAACGGCATGTCCGCCACGCCGTAGCTCGAAATCGGCGTGGCTCGATAGACGGGATTGCGCAGGCTGATCGCCGGCACGACGCCCCCAATTTCCACCGGATCGGCGCCCCGATTGCGGAAGACCGCGTCCTCTTGATACCAGTCCCCGCCCACCAGAACAGTGTGCTCGATGGCGTTGGTGTGCAGCTTGGCGATCAGATTGGCCGCCGTCGAAAGGCCCTCGGTGCGCCGGATCTGGTCAGCGAAATCCCGCGGCACACTGTCGAGCACGCGGCCGTCGGCGCCGAGCTGATAGATGGGGTTATGGAACTGCTGGCGCTCGTTGTAGCGGAACCACCGCCCGCTGACGTTGACAGAGACCGCATCGCTCAATTCGCTTTCGACAAGCGCCTGATGGTACTGGGTGTTGATCTTGATGAAGTCGGTTGGCTCGGCCGCGTTGAACCGCACGCCGGCCTGCAGATTTCCGTCCCTGTCGACCGGCACGCCGCGCAAGCGGTTTCCCGGCAAGTTCTGGTCGGCATAGGTCGATTGCACCGTCGCCTTGGTCGCCTCGCCCAGCTTGAAGGTCAGGCCGGCGTCTCCGATCGCCGTGCGGTTACTGGCGTTGCGACGGAAATCGTCGAACCTTTCGTAAAACCCGCCGAGGCGGCCGGTGATCGAACCCTCCGTGTCCAGGGGCCCGGTGACGTCTCCCGAGGCGCCGAGACGATCGCGCGTGCCCACGATCGCCCGCAGGTTCGCCGCGAAGCTGTCGCCCGGCTTCTTGGTCACGTAGTTGATCGTTCCGCCGGGAGAGCCCGGGCCAAACAGCATGCCGGCGGGCCCCTTCAGGAATTCGACGCGCTCGATCGTGAACAACTGCGGCACCGAAAACGCCTGATAGGGATCGCCGCGCAGACCGTCGTAGAACGCACCCTGCTGACGAAAGCCCCGGAAGGTGACGCCCGAATACGAGAAGAAGCTCACGCCGGCGACGTCACGATAGAGGTCGGTAATCTGGCGCGCGCCCTGATCCTGGATCAGCTGGGCATTTATGACGTCAACCGACTGCGGAATATTGATCGGATCGTCGGCCACCTTGCCGATCTTCGTCGACGTCGTTCGATAGAGCTGCTGGGCGCGCGCCGTGACGATAATGTCCTCGATCCACGTGTCGTCCCGCCCCGCCGGAAGCGATTGCGCGCAGGCGATCACAGGGCAGGCCGCTAGCACGGCCACCATCGACACAATGTACTTCACCAAACACCCCGACGAATCGCAAATGATAATCACTCGCGATATACCGGAACATTTCTAAGGGACAACATGCTTTCGGCGACGCGACATGAGGAGCGGGCTAGGGTGGCGCGCCCTTCAAACCTTCAGGCCGCCTTCGAAGGACACGTCCACCTGACCGGCCCGCGCCAATAGCCGAACTTGGTGTGCCTCCAAGAACCGAACGTTCAACCCAGGTTGGTGCGGCCGGCGCCGACGCGTTGCTGATGTTAAGAAAGCCCGATGCCTGGCGAAGGCTCGGCAAGGAGACGGCGGACAGCTTCCGCCAGCTCATTGCTTCGGAACGGCTTGGTCAGTCGGGGTAGGTCCGCCGCGATCCCCTCGGTCTCCGCGTATCCCGAGACGATTAGGATTGGCAGGTCAGGGCGGTTTGCGCGGATCTGGGCTCTGAGCTCTACGCCTGTGCATCCTGGCATCAGGTGATCGGTGACGACCAGACGGACATCGTCAACCAGCTCGAGCGTGCTAAGCGCCTCAGGAGCCGACGCCGCCTCAATGACCTCGAATCCGAGGTCGACCAGCATATCCGCCGTCGTCGTTCGCACGAGTTCTTCATCATCGACCAACAACACCCGTCCGCGAATAGCTTCCCTGCGAGACTCCGCGTCCCCAGCCTTGCTGACGACAACCGGAGCATCGCTTTTCGGGAGCCAAAGCTCCACCGTGGTGCCCTGCCCAATCTTGCTTTGAAGTGTGAGGGCGCCGCCGAGCTGTGCGGTCAGGCCATGCACCATCGACAGACCCAGCCCTGTGCCCCGACCGATGCCCTTGGTGGAGAAGAACGGTTCGACCGCGCGCTGCAGCGTTTCTTCCTCCATCCCGGAGCCGGTGTCGACGACGGCAAGGTAGAGGTACTCCCCCGACGTAAGACCAGAGCGGTGACCATCTCTCACGCTCTCGCGCCGGGCGATCAGGACCAACGCCCCGCCATTTCCCATGGCGTCCCGGGCGTTTACCGCGAGGTTCACGACGGCCATTTCGAGTTGGTTGGGATCCCCGATGGCGAGGGGCAGATCAGGCTCGATCTTGGTCTGGATAGCAATGGTCGGGCCGACCGTGGTCTCGAGCAAGCCAGTGAGTCCCTGGACGAGGGTGGCGAGGTTCACCGCCACACGCTGAAGGGGCTGACGGCGTGCGAAGGCAAGCAGACGCTGCACGAGAACTCTGGCGCGCTCGGCGGACTGGAGGGCGCCATCGATCAGACGCCTATCGCGCTCATCACCCAGGCCGCGTCGCTGTAGCATGTCCAGAGACCCGAGGATGGGCATCAGCAGATTGTTGAAATCGTGAGCCACGCCGCCCGTCAGCTGGCCCATCGCCTCCATCTTCTGGCTTTGCCGCAGCTGGTCTTGGGCTGTGACGAGCTCGCCACGCATCTTCTCAGTCTCGGTCACCTCTTCGACTTGGTGGATGATAAAGGCCACCTCACCTTTTTCGTTGAGGACGGGGATGTTGATGGGGCTCCACCAGCGTTCGACGAAGGCGCCGTGGACATCGCGCACCGCGTAGCGTTGCGTGGGCATGGTGTCGGCTCGCCGGGTTGTCATGACCCGGTTCAGTGAGGCGGTGAGATTCTCCACACCATCGGCCGTCGGATCGGCGGGATCATCCGGGAAGACGTCAAACAGTGGCCGTCCGAGCTGCTGGTCGAGTGTCGTGTCCGTGATTTCCAGGCGCGCGCGGTTGGCGGCGACGATGGACCAGTTGGGCGGCTCGACGACGATGATCGGCGCCGGTGAAGCGTCGAAGAAAGCCTTGAAGTCAGGGGCCATCGCCACGGTCACCAACCTTGTAAGTGTTACTAGCAGATGACCTCGGAAACGAGCTGGTCGGCTGGCGCAGGACATGGCCGTGAGCCGACAAGCCGGAACCTGGCGACATTATTTCTTGGGCCAGTGGCGTCAACGCCCAGGATGGTCGTTGCAATCCAATACAGGCGGCCAAGCTTCACCTTGACGAATTGTTGTGGTCATCTGCTTGGCGTCTTTGTCTGAGGCCCCGGTCTGCTACTGGACATACGCGGGGGCGCGGCGCCCCGACGATCTGCGAGCAAATCGAACACGTCGCTGAAGCTGGCTGAAGGTGCGCCTTCCGGCGCAGAGCCCGTGTCCACTCCCCTCCTCGATCGATCCGAGTCTGTGTCCCGCTATGAGCGGTCTTTGGTCTGCCTCCAGAAAGCGGACATTCAACCGTTGCAAGGATCTTTGACAGCTTGCTCCCGGATTGAACTATGCTGGCGGTTTCGGCGGCTCGCGAGGACCTGCCGGCGCATGTTGTGGCAAGCGTGGCAGACCGCCGATCATGCCGTCCGGACGCGCTTTGGCCAGCATGCGCTGGTAGGCGGGGCGCGCCTCGATCCTGGCCTTCCATGCCGCCACGTTCGGAAATTGCGACTCCTCGACCAAGTTCAAGCCGGTCGCGGCGTTCAGCGGGAACATCATCATGATGTCGGCCCCGGAAAAGGCCGCGCCGCCAAACCAGGCGTGCTGGCCTAGAAAATTTTCAGCGAACTGCACCACGGCCTCGGAATCGACCAGGCGCGAGCGCTGCTTGGGCGGCTGGGCGGTCCAGGCGCGGTAGTCGGAGAACAGACGCGCCGCCAGGCTGCCTTCCGCGTAGTGCATCCACATCAGGTGGTCAGGATAGTCGCGGCTGTCCAGCGCCGGTTGCAGGCGCCCCGGAGCGTGGCGGCTGAGGATCAGCTCGATGATCGCGCCGGACTCGACCAAGACCTGATCGCCGTACTTCACGGTCGGCGCCATTGGTACGACCGGACTGAATTGCCGGATCAGAGCCATCGAGCCGGCCAGATCGCCCCGCTTGAACTTTAGATCGTAGGGGAAGCCCAGCTCTTCCATCAGCCAGACGATCCGCTCTGAACGGCGGCCTTCCAGATGGTAGATGGTGATCGGCGGCAGAGGCGAGGCGGGCTTGGCGCTGGCTTTGGAGGCGATCAGCGGCGCGGCCGCCAGGCCGACCAGAGCGCCCAGCGACGCGCGGCGTCCCATGGACTGTTTCATAGGGCTCTCCCAGAGAGATGACGTGGTTGAGGAAGGCGGGGCGCCGGCGAGAGCGCCGCGCAAACGGGTCTCTAAAAGGCGACATCCAGGCTGATCCCGACCCGGCGCACGGAATCGGGGCTGAAGTACTGGACGTAACCACCGGGATTTAGGGCGGTCACTGGCGACGGCGTGATCTGGGCGGCGTAGCGTTTGTCCAGCAGGTTGCTGGCGTAGAGCGCCACGCTCCAGGCCTTGTCGGGCGCCGAGACGCCGATACGGCCGCCGAGCAGGCCATAGGCCTTCTGGATCGTGCCGGGATCGCCGCTGATCGAGTAGTTGATGTCGCTCTGCCAGTTCCAGTTGGCCTGGAAGAAGCCGCGCAGGCCGGGGCTCAGGGACCGCTCATAGACCGCGCTGACGCCATAGACCCAGTCGGGCACGCCCGCCAGGCTGAGGCCCTTGGCGTTGAAGAAGCCGTCCAGTGAGGTAGGCGTGGCCGGCGGCGCGCTGCACGGCCCGCCCTGGGCGATCTTGGGCTGGCCGAAATAGCACTGCACGCCGTTGAAGTCGGCGTAGCGGGCGTGGGTGTAGGCCAGACCCGCCGTGATGCTGAGGCCGGTCGCCGGCCGCGCCATCAGATTGGCCTCGAAGCCGCGGGTCTTGATCTCGCCGGCATTGGTGATCCGCGAGGAATAGGTCGCGCTGGTCAGGTCCGAGACCTGGGCCTGGAAGTTCTTGACCGTGGTGCTGTAGACGTTGGCGTTGACGATCAGGCGGCGGTCCAGGAACGCGGCCTTCATGCCGGCCTCGTAGCTGGTCGGAATTTCGGGCTGCACGCGCTGGTCGGCCAGGCTGTTGGCGGCGCTGAGACCGCTGAAGCCGGGTCCCTTGTAGCCCCGCGACACCGTCGCATAGGCCATGATGTCGTCGCTGAAGTTATAGCGCGGTCCGATCCGCCACGAGGTGTTGGTGTTGTCGACCTCCTGATGCAGGTCAAGCGTGACTGAACCAGGGATGTAGACCGCGCCCGGCGTCGGAGCGCGGTGATAGTCCAGGGTGATCTCGTCGCGGGTGACGCGGGCGCCGGCGATCAAGTCAAGCTTAGGCGTGATGTGCAGCCCGACCTGACCGAAGCCCGCGAAGCTGGTCGAGTTGATGTCGTTATAGGTCGAAGTCTCGAAGATCGCGCCCAGCGGCGCGCCGGGGATGACCGGGACCACCACGCCGTTGGTCGCCGGCGTGATCCAGCTGAGTTGGCCCCGCTGGCGGATCAGCGACGAGGCCTTGGAGTGGAAGAGATAAAGGCCGGCGACATAGTCGAAGTGCTCGCCGATCGGCGAGGTCAGGCGCAGTTCCTGGCTGAGCCAGTCGGTCTTGCCTGCCCCGCCGTTGGTGTCGACATAGCTGACCGTCGTCAGGTCCCCATCATAGAACGCCTCGCGCTTGACCGAGCGATAAGCGCTGATCGAGGTCAGGGTGTGTTCGCCCAGCCCGTAGTCGATCTGCAAGGTCCCGCCTTGGGCGGTCGACTTGCCTTGCGACGGGCCGTTGGCGGCGACTTGGAAGTTCTTGGGACCCGCGACGACGCCGTAGCGGGCGTTGGTCACCGCAGGCGCGTAGCCCGGCGTGACCTTGCGCCAGGTCGATGAGCAGCAGAAGGCGTCGTTGTCGGTGCGGTCCGCCGAGAAATAGACCGTCAGGTCGTCGCTCGGCCTCCACAGCGCCTTCAGGGTCAGGGTGCTGACGTCCTGGGGATCGGTGAAGGCATTGTCCTTGGCGACGTTGCGGATCAGGCCGTCGCGCTGGTTGTGCGTGGCCACCAGACGCAGGGCCAGCGTATCGCTGACCGCCAAATTGCCGATCGCCTGCAGGACCTCTTCGCCCCGCTCGCCATACTGCAGATGCAGCTGGCCGCTGTTCTCGTTCAGCTTGGGACGGTTGGTGATGAAGTGGACAAGGCCCGCCGAGGCATTCTTGCCAAACAGCATGCCCTGCGGCCCGCGCAGGATCTCGACCCGCTCGACATCGGCCAGGGTGGCCAGGCTGGCGGGGTCGGCCAGCACCACGCCGTCGACGACGGTGGAGATGCTCTGTTCGATCCCCGCCGAGAAGCTACTCGTGCCGACCCCGCGGATCGTCAGGCCCGAGGCGCTGCTGCTGAGGCTCTGCTTGAAGCGGACGCTGGGGTCGATCAGCGACAGCTGCTGGGGCTGGGTGATGTTCATGGAGGCCAGCGCCTCGCCCCGCACCGCGGTGATGGCCAGAGGCACGTCCTGCACGTTCTCGGCCCGCTTCTGGGCGGTGACCATGATCTCGTCGACAATGATGACGGGGTTGGTGGGGCGCGACGTCTCGTCTTCGGCCAGGGCCCCGCCGGCGGCGAGCATCGTGGTGACGCCGACCGAGGCCCCCATGAGCAGATGGGTTCTCAGAATTCGCGACGGGGTTTTCGTCGTACGGGATTGGACGGGCACGGCGCATTCCTCCTCGAGCCGCTGCGCGGCTTCTTTTGTGATCAGTCGGGCGCACGCCTTCGCCGCCCGCCTGACGGCGGTCGTGGAAGGCGGGGCAAGCCGTCCGGCTCGCCGAGATGTGGACAGCGTCCAGGCTTGGGACGTTTAAGTAACGCTATCGTCACTTAATGGACGTGACAACCGCTTTCGAACGATTGTTCGTCAAGCGGCCGCGCTGGGCCGCGCGGTGACGCGGCCGAGCCACGCATGGACTTGGCCGTAGTCCTCGGGGACCGCGACACCGATCATCCGCCCGAAATCCACTGTGGTCAGCGCAACGATGTCGGCCATGCTGTAAGCCGAACCGGCGATGAAGGCCTTGCCGGCCAGCTCCCCATCCAGCCAGCGATAGCTTCGGTCTGCGTGGGCGCGGTTGGACTCGCCGAAGTCCTTGTATTGGGTCAGCAGGCCCGCCGTCAGCGGATGAGTGTGGCGCCAGATATGGGCGATCGGCGCCATGAGCTGGAATTCGATCCGCCGGATCCACATGTCGATGGTCGCCTGCTCCAGAGCAGTTTCGCCAAACAGCGGCGATCGCGGGTGCAGGCCCTCGAGATAGCGGCAGATGCTGACGCTCTCGCTCAGGAACGTGCCGTCGTCGAGCTCCAGGACAGGCACCTGCCCCAGCGAGTTCTTCTCCAGGAAGGCCTCAGCCTTGTGGGCGCGCGCGCTCAGCGGCACGCGCTCCTGCTCCAGGGTTAGGCCCTTCTCGGCCAGAAAAATGCGGACCCGGCGCGGATTGGGCGCGGGATTGTCTTCGCCATAGAGCTTCATGCGTGGTCGCCTCCCCTGCGGCTTCGCGCTGTATGCAGGGTCTCGACGCCCCGCCGCTAAGTAACGGTATCGTCACTTACTTGCGGGGGCAACCGTCGTCCTCGCCAGAGGGCGGTCTTCAGGCGGTCTTGGCCGGGCGAGGCTCGCCGTACTTCTTGGCTAGGGCCTTGGCGCCGGCGACCACCGCCAGGGTGATCGCTTCGATCATGGCCTCGTCATCGCCGTCGCGAGCGTCCAGCGCCCCCGCCGTGCCGGCGACCATGAACCAGGCATATTGCCTGGCCTGCCGCGCGGGCAGGCCGAAGGCCTTCTGCAGCCCTAGCGCCCAAGCGTCGGCGTCAGCCTTGCGGTTGGCGCGCGCGCGCTCCGCCAAAGGGCCACAGTCGCGGACGAGACGAACGAACAGCTCGCCCCGTTCGTCGGCGCGCCGACACCAATATTTCAGGGCCCCGCGGACCCACTCCTCGAAGGTCGACGCAGGCCCTACCTCGCTGGCCAGGCGCTCGACATAGATTTGGGTCTCGCGGTCGAACAGCGCGGTCAGCAGGTCGTCGCGATCGCTGAAATAGCGATAGCCCAACGCCTTGGTGACGCCCGTGAGCGCGGCCACGCCATCCATGGTGACCGCGGCGACGCCCTGCTCGATGACGATCTGGGCGGCCGCATCGAGAAAGCGCTCGCGTCGCTCGGCGCCTTTCAAACGTGTCTGGGTCATGCCCGCATCGAAACTCCGACCATCTCCCTTTTTGGCGCGATGGCGCGAGAAGTAGCAAGGGCGGGTTCGCCACCTCACGACTTCCAGCGCATACGCTTACGGCCGCGCTGCGCCGCGGTCACGAGGACGGGCGTCGCCATTTAGCGTGAGGTCCAAAGCTAGGGGCCGCGCGGAGGGCCAACGGGGCCACGCCGTTCGTGTTTCTAGGGTTCAGGACCAGGTGCTGGCGGCACGCCGTGAGCGCCCGCGCCCTGACGTCGTCGGCGGCATGGGCCTCGCCCAGGCCGTCGAAGGCGTTCCGGCTGTCGGGATGGAGGTCGACCGCCAGTTTCAGGACGCCGGACGATCTGGCGGTAGTGCTTGAACGCCCGGCTGTGTGGCAGGGCTGTGTGGCAGGGCCGTTGGTGCGGGTGGCGAGGGCGGCGGCGGCGAGCGTCCCGGCCCTCAGGACGGAACGCCGGTTGCGGTGGAGCAAGACGTAAGGTTCATGAGGCGCCGCGGCCGCTGTCGAGGACATCGTCTCCGAGCCGGAGGCGAAGCTGCTTCTTGTCGATCTTGCCGACGCTGGTGCGCGGAAGCGCGTCGATCAGGATCAACCGGTCGGGCGCAGCCCAGCGGCTGAGATGTCCAGCGGCCACGAGGGGTGACATTCGGTCCTTCAAGGTCTGCAAGCGTGGCGTGCGACCGGGGCGCGGCACAGCGAACAGCACAGGCCGTTCGCCCCAACGCGGATCGGGCGCGCCGACAACGGCGGCCTCGGCGATGTCCGGATCCTGCAGGGCCAAGTCCTCGATCTCCGCAGAGGACACCCATTCGCCACCTGTCTTGATGACGTCCTTCAGCCGGTCGCGGATGACGATGTCGCCATGCGTCTCGCGGCTAGCGACGTCCTGGGTATGGAGCCATCCTCCTGCCCAGAGCGCGGCGCTGGCCGCGGCGCTGTTTGGATAGGCCTGGGTCAACCACGGCGCGCGGACAACGATCTCCCCCTGTTCGTTTGCTGCGCCGGAGACGTCCTCGCCGTTGTCGTCGTGGAGCCGGATCTGGACCAGGGGAATGGGCCTGCCGGCCCATCGGCGGACGGTCTCTCCTGGCCGGCTGTCGTCGTTTTCATGGCGCGACAACGTTAGGACCGGTCCGGTTTCGGACATGCCATAACCAGCCACGGCGATGATGCCCCGGGCGGCGGCGGCGCGCAGCAGGGTCGCCGGGAGGGCCGATCCGCCGATGATTATGGTCCAGGGACCGAGCCAGGCGTCCGGACCGGCTTCGTCCAGCAACATCTGAAGGATGGTCGGCACACAGTGCGAATAGGTGACGCCCTCCTCCCGCTGCAACGCCAGGAGGCGGGCGGGAACGTAGCGTCCTGGATAGACCTGCTTCAGTCCCAGCAATGTCGCCAGATACGGCAGACCCCAGGCGTGGACATGGAACATGGGGGTGATCGGCATATAGACCGACTCGCGTCCCAGGCCTTGGTTGTCGGGCTGCTGCCCCATGGCGAAACCCACGGCCAGGGTGTGGAGGACGAGTTGCCGATGGCTGAAGGTCACCGCCTTTGGCATGCCGGTCGTGCCGGTCGTGTGGAAGGTCGTGGCGAGGGCGTTCTCGTCGAAATCGACGAAGGCGAAGGTTTCGGCTCCAGCCGAGAGAAGCTGTTCATAGTCCCCGACGGCGTCATCGAGCGAAGCGGGCTGTCCATCATGGCAGGTGATGATCACGCAGTCCGGTTCGATGGCAGGGCGCAGCGCCTGAAGGTCTTCAACGAAGTCCGCGTGCACGATCATTGCGCGCGGCTGGGTGTCCTTCAGGGTGTAGGCGATCTGGTCCCGCGAAAGCCGGACATTCACCGTCTGCAGCATGGCCCCCATCATCGGGACAGCGAAATACGCCTCCAGATAGCGATGGCTATCCCAGTCCATGACCGCGACGACGTCGCCCTGGTCAACGCCGTGGGCGGCGAGCACGGCGGCTAGGCGTCCCACGCGATGCGCCAGCGCCTCATAGCCGTGACGCCGACCGTCTGATCCGACAATCTCGCGACCGCTGCGGGCGTCCAGCGCACTCTGCAGCAGTTGCCGGATCAGCAGGGGATAGCCGTAGGCGTTGGGTGCGGGATCTGCGAAGCGAAGAGCCATCGATCAGCGCGCCTGGGCCGCAATTGGCATCGCCGGCGTCGGCCGCCGGCCCGTGGTGGTCCAGGCCTGCAGGGCGTCGAAGGCGGCGCCGAGCTGTCCGGGGGTGAAGCCGCAGTGGGCCAGCCCTTCGAGGCCCGTGCCTGTAAGGGGCATGGTGATCTCGGGCACGGTGATGGCCAGCAGGCGGTCGGCGTTTCCGGCAGCCTCTGTTTTGCGGATCAGACCTTCGAACTGGCTGTAGGGCACCAGGGAATCGATGCGGTTGTGGATGGCCACCAAAGGAACGGAGAACCGGCCTGTCGAACGCCGCCAACGATCCGCATAAGCCACCGCCGAAGGGGTGGCGCTCACACGACCGATGTCGCGGTTGAGGGCGGCCGCCTCCTCTGCCGATAACAGGGGACTGGCGTAGACCTTGGTCGAACTGTCGTAGACGCCGCCGCCGAAGGTGGCGTTCATGTCGTCCATCCCAAGGGCGACGGTCATGATCGGGACGATCAGGGAGGCCGGCTCCGGAGTCACCCCGGTGATCGAGGCGATCTTGTTGATGATTTGCGCCTCGCGGCCGTCGGGGGTCTTGCGCGCCGCCTTGAAGAGCGCCGCGATCGGATCGGCGATCCGCTTCATCTGCAGGAGCCGGAAGGGTTCGTTCAGCGCCCCGATGGCGTTCGGCGCGATCGGGGACAGGGCCGAACGGTTGAGATCGACGTTCCCGGGCAAGGCGTAGGGGGTGCCGCGAGTATAGTAGGCGTAGAGGGCCCGCAGATCGATCAGCAGGCCCACCTCGTCGGTCCAGTTGTCGACCAAGCCACAGCCCGAAAGTGCGCCGTTGAACGCATCCGGTCGTGTCTCGATGATGGCCATGACGATATTGCCGCCCATGGAGCCGCCGGCCACATAAGCTTCGCTCACCCCCATTCGTCCGAGAAAGGCGCGCAGTCGCAAAGTGTTCTCGACGGCGGATTCGACGCCGATCCCAGCCTTGTCAAAATCGCTGTGGGCGATGGCGAAGCCCTGCGCATACGCGCCCTTCATCAGCCCCCCCGACGGGTCCTTGTCCGCGGGGTCTTCGGAGACGGCGATCGAACTGCCGGGCGCAGAGTAGCCATGGGCGAAGACCAGCACCTTGCCGTTCCAGCGAGCCGGGACGGCCATGGCGAAATGGTCGCCCTCCAACCTGCCGTTGACGGTGAAGCCGCCGTCTTTGCGCGGCCTGGCCTTGATATCCGTCGCCTGAGCGGAAGCCCTTTCGGCGAAGGAGGCCTGGGCGGGTTGCAGTTCGGCGTTGGCTCGGGTGCTGCAGCCAGCGCTGGACAAGGCGGCGGCGAGGGCCAAGCCCGCCAGGCACGCGGGTCCTCGACCGCGGAGCGGCTTCATGGACATTGGAAAACCTGAGATCTGTGGTTGAACATCACTTGATCGCGTCAGCGGACGGCTTGCGGCCGATCTCGGCCCATTGACGCAACGCGTTCCAAGCCGCCGCGGTCTGGGCTTGGTCGAAGCCGCAGTGTGTGTAGCCTTCCACCCCGCCCGGCAGCGGCGCCTTCACCGCGGGCACCGCGTAGGCGGCGAGCTTGTCCTGCTCGCCAGCCTTGGCCACGGCTTTGGCGAAAGCCTCTTCCTGCGAATAGGGGACCAGCGAATCGATGCGGTTGTGAAGGGTGACCAGCGGCGTCCTGATCCGCCCCTTAGCGGTATGCCAACGGTCGAGATAGGCCAGGGCGGGGGCGTCCGCCTTCAGGCGCTGAACCCCGGCGTTGATCGCCGCCGCCTCCTGAGGGCTCATGTCGGGCGTGGAGAAGTCGCGGCCCTCGTTGCCGTAGACCCAGCCGCCGGCCGTCGCGATCAGATCCTCCGACGCCAAGGTCGCGGTCACCAGCGGATAGACCAGGGACGCGGCGTCGTACTCGAAGCCGCCAATCGTCGTGACCTGGCGAACGATGCGCGCCTCGGGGCCTTGCGGATTTCGCTGCGCCGCCGCCCACAGCGCCAGCGGCGGGGCGGCCATCTTGATCATTTGTCCAAAGACATAGGCCTGGGCGGTCGCGTCGTCGGCGCCCGTGGGTGGCTCCGGCGCGATGACGTTTCGGCGAAGATCCGTCTGGGGATAGGCGTAGGGTCCGCCGCGCGTGAGGAAGGCGTAGGCGGCCCGCATGTCGTAAAGCCGGCTCAGCAGGTCGCGCCAGCTGTTGACGACCCCGCACCGCGCCAACCCACCCGCGAACGCCTCTGGATGCGTCTCCAGCAGCGTGACGACGATGCCACCGCCCATGGAGTCGCCAGCGACATAGATCCGCTTGCCGCCAAGGCCGGCCACGAGATCGCGCAAGCGCAAGGTGTTGACCGCGCCTGTCTCCACGCCGAGACCGGCCTTGTCGTACGCGCTGTGTCCCGCCGCGAAACCCTGGCCGTAGGCCTCCTTGAGGAGACCGGACTTGTCGACCGGGTTGGCGGAAACGGTGACAGGCGTGCCGGGCGCGCTGTAGCCATGCGCATAGACCAGCCCGTCGCCGTTCCAGTCGGCCGGAATGGCCAGCGCGAACTGGGCGCCCTTCAGCTTGCCGCCTAGCAACAGCCCGCCGTCCGTTCCCGGGCGGCCCTGGACGTCGGTTGCGCCAAGCGCGACGGCTTTTTCCACCAGCCTCGCCTGGGCGGGCGTCAACGCCTTGCCAGCCTCCGCGCCCGTCGCGATGAGCGGGGCGGCGATCGGTGCGGACGCCGCGCTCATGGCCAGCATCAAGGGGAACAGTCCCACCAGAAGGCGCAATCTCAATGAGCGGACCATCACGGTCTCCGGGTCGAGGGTGGGGACGAGAGGGGATCGACGCCGAGCCAGCGGTCGAAGAAGCTCGCGATGCGCGCGTAGGCTTCCTTGGATTCCGGCATGTCCGGCCAGACGAAGAAGGCGTGCGGCAGGCCGTCGAAGAGCTGCAGATCGCTCTCGACGCCCAGCCGGGCCAACCGGCGATGGGCCAGGCTGAGCGCGCTGACCGCGAAGTCTCGCCCGCCCGCCAGCAGCAGGGTCGGCGGCATCAGCGCCGTCTCCGCGTCGGACGTCAGGGGATAGGCGGCCGCGTCGTCGTGGGAAACGCCGGCCATGTAGGGCGTGGGCAAGACGTCCGGCAGCGGCGGCGTTCCGGGGCCCGTCGGCGCCAGGCCGGCCAGATAGGGGCTGTCGCCGGAATAGGGCGCGCCGGTGCCGCACAGCGTGCCGATCGCCCCGGGCCGTGGGAGACCCTGCCTTCTGATCCAAGCGACCGCCTGGGCCGTGATGACGCCCCCCGCCGAACAGCCATAGATGCCGATATTGGCCGCCGGATAACGCGCCAGCAGTGCGCGGTACACCGCCGCCACGTCTTCGGAGGCGGCGGGATAGCGATGCTCGGGCGCCAGTCGATAGTCGACCGCGACCACCCGAACGCCCATCGTCGCGGCGATCGGTATGGCCTCGACGAGCGCGCCGGAGCCCGCACCCCACAGGAAGGCGCCGCCGTGAACGTTGATCAGCACTCTGTCCTTGTTACGCGCCGATGCGCCGCCGATAGGTTCGACTGTATCGACCGGCACGCCGTTCAAGGTGTCATGGGCTTCAACGACTTTGAAGCCGCGCCTCATCTCGGCCAGCCGCTCGTCGTTGAACGCGCCGTAGAACGCCTTTTGCCTGCTAAGATCGCCCTTGAAGTCCGGCGCCTTGGCCGCCTCGATCCGCAGGAGGACGGCGCGGGCCTCGGCGCTGAGTTGGTTGGAGGGCGGTAGGACCGAAGTCGGCGACGGGCCCTGCCCCCGCGCGGGATCGGTCAGGAGCGCCAGACCCGCGACAGCGCCAGCGACACTTGCAAGAACAGACCGCGCTCGCATCACGCCACCCCGCCCGACCGCGCGATCCGTCCCAAGACCTCGGCGCTGGGCTTGGGCGTTCGCCGGAACGTGCGGCGATCCACCGCCACCAAGCCGAACTTGGGCCCGTAGCCGGATAGCCATTCGAAGTTGTCCAGCAGCGACCAGTGGATATAGCCCAGAACCGGGACGCCCGTGGCCCGGGCCGACAGCACCGAGGCGACCGCCTCGGGGATGAACCGGGCGCGTTCGGCGTCGTCTTCGGCGTCTATGCCGTTTTCCGTCACCAGCACCGGCTTGCCGGTCCGCGCATAAACAGACCTGACGACGTTGCCGACGGCCGACGGAAACCACTCCTGGCCGTTGGGACGCCGAGGTCCCCCAGGCGGCGCCGACACAGATCGCTCGCGCCCGATGTAGTCGCGGCCATAGACCTGCACGCCGATGAAATCGTCGCCGGCCGCGGCGGCGAAGAAGGACTCGTACACATCGGCCCGTTTTCGCTCGAGGGCGCTGTCGGGAACGACGGCCACCTCGTCGGGTATCGCCAGGCTCAGCCCCACCGGCAGATCGGAGCGGTGCGCCTTGATCGCGGCCCGGGCCAGCCGATGGGCGGAGATGACGTGCGGGATCATCGGACGCGGATCCTTGTCGCCCATCAGCAAGGAAAAGCGGCTGGATCCGCTGGCCTTGGCCGCGGCGGCGATGCAGGCCGCCATGCGGGCGGTGAACGCCGCCGGGGGCGGGCTTGCAGACCATCGCCCCCCCAGGGCCAGGTTCGGTTCGTTGAAGGTCAGGGCATGGCTGAGACCGTCAGCCACGCGCCGGCTCACGCGGTCGCAGAAGCGCGCGAAGAGCTCGGGCGCTTGCGGATTTTCCCAGCCGCCCTCGGCGGCGAACCACCGCGGCGTGGTGAAGTGATTGAACGTGACGACAGGCGCCAGGCCCTGTTCGCGGCAATGGTCGACCATGCGGCCGTAGTGGTCCAGGAACGCTTGGCTGAACTGTCCCTTGGTGGGCTCGATCCGCGACCACTCGATCGAGAACCGGTAGCAGTTCAGGCCCAGCGCCTTGACGATGGCGATGTCTTCGCGCCAGTGATGCAGGCTGTCGCAGGCGTCGCCGGACGGCTCGGCGAACACCGTGGGAGTGACCTGCTCCAGAAGCCAGATGTCGGCATTGACGTTGTTGCCTTCGACCTGGTGTCCGGCGGTGGCCGCCCCCCACAGGAAGTGCGGCTTGGCGGCGACCTGCCCCGCCCGCGCAGACGCCGCGGCGGCCAGGCCAAGTCCCAGCGCTTTACGGCGATCCAGCCTCATCGCACCGCATCCGCGCCAGGCTTCTTGCCGCTTCGGACCCAATCTCGCATGGCTTCGAACGCGGCGATGTTCTGGCCTGGCGAGAAACCGCAGTGCGTGAACCCTTCCAGACCTTCGGGCAGAGGCACGCGAGTCGGCTCCAAAGCGTACTGAGCCAGTCTGCCGCTGTTCCCGGCCTCGGCGACGACCCGACCCAGGCCCTCGGACTGCGAAAACGGCACGAGGGCGTCGATCGTCTGATGCGCCGTCACCAGAGGGATCTCGAATGTTCCGCTGGTTTCGTGCCAGGCGCGGGCATAGGCGACGGCCGCGGCGTCAGCGTCATAGCGCTGCATCTTGCGATTGAAGTCCGCCGCCTCGTCGGGCGTCATTTCCGGCGGCGCGTAGACGCGCGCGCGATTGCCGATCGGCAAGCCGCCCATGGTCGCGATGATGTCGTCCATGCCCAGGGCCGCCGCAGAGAGGGGCGCGCCCAAAGCCGCCGGATCAGGCGTGAAGCCGCCGATCGCCGCCACCTGCTGGATGATCCGGGCCTCCGGGCCTGCGGGGTTGGCCTTGGCGGCCAGGAAGAGGCCGAAGATGGGCGTCAACAGCCGCATCTTCTGGGCTTCACGGAACGCATCGCCCGGTGTGGCGTCGCCGGCGGGCGGCGTCACGGGCAAGGCCGAGCGCGTCAGGTCTTTTTCGCCGGGCAAGGCGTAGGGCGTGCCCGCGGTCAGGATGTCGTAGGCCCCGCGCATGTCGGTCAGCTGCTGGATGAGTGGCCGCCAGCCCTGGGTGACGCCGCACATCGCGACCGCGCCAGAGAACGCCGTCGGATAGCGATCGATTAGCGCCATCACGATGCTGCCGCCCATGGAGCCGCCGACGGCATAGAAGCGCTCGCCCCCCAGGGTGGCCGCCAGAGCGCGCAAGCGCATGGTGTTCTTGGCGCCGGACTCGGTCGCGATACCGGACTTGTCGAACGCCGCGACGCCACTGGCCACGCCCTCGTCATACAGGTGGTTGAACAAGCCGCCTCCCGGGTCCTTGGCGAGCAGATCCATGGGGACGGTCGGCGCCGAGCCCGGCGTGGCGTAGCCTTGGCCGAACAGCATGATTTCGCCACGCCAGGTCGCCGGAATCGCCAGGACGAAGGCGCGTCCCTCGAGCGTCCCCTTGAGGATCATGCCGCCAGCAGGAGCGGCCGAGGCGCTCAGATCTTGCGCGCCCGCCCGCTCCGCCTTGACCAAAAGCTTGGCTTGGGCCGAGGTGGGCGCGAAGGCCGAAGCGGCGTGCGCCGGCGCGGCCGGTTGCTCTGCGCGCGCGACGGCCGAGCAGAGGAACACGGCCCCCAGCGCCGCGCTGGAAATCCAATGTCGCATGATCAGCCCCTCAGTACCGGTAGCGGAGCTGAACGCCGTACTGAGCGGGCTCGCCGAAGATCGAGCCTGCGAAGCCGGAGTTGTTGTATCCGGGGTTGGCGGTGACGCGGTAGGTCTTGTCCAGCACGTTGGTGGCGAAGACGGCCAGGTCCAGCCGCGCGCCCCAGACCTCCCGCCAGTCGAGCCTCAGGTTCAGCAGCCCATAGGCGGCGATCGTATCGAAGGGCTGCGCTTCGGGCGTCACGCGCTGGCTCGACTGATGCGACCAGTTGGCGGTGAAATCGAGACGGCCCGCCTCGGCAGGGATGGGCAAGGCGATCGCGGCGCTCAGGCTGTATTTCTGCTTGGGGACGAAGGAGAACGGCGTGCCCGCCAAATCCCGGCTGGGCTGCGCGGCCGTCAGGGCCTGCGGGATCGCCGGGATAGCGATCGTATCGTATTCCAGATACTTGGCGGAGTTGTACGAGTAGGTCGCCCCCAGCGTCACGCCCTTGACCGGGATGATCATCCCTTCGAACTCGAGACCCAGAACCCGCGCCCGCTGGGCGTTGGTGAGGATATCCGAGCCCGAGATCGCGGCGCGCTGAATGACCTGGATGTCGTTGTACCAGGTGTAGAAGGCCGACAGATTGGTGCGCGCCCTGACGCCGTCCAGCGACCAGTCGCGCTTGATCCCCACCTCCGCGTCCGTCACCTGCTCTGGGCGTACAGCGAACAGGGGGTGGCTTTCGCCCAGGAACAGCGAAACGATCGGATTGCTGGCTCCGGACTTGTACCCCCGCCGCGAGACCGCATAGACGAGCGTCTCGGGGTCGGCCCGCCAGTCCAGACCGACCTGCCAAGTCGCGCCGTCGCTCTTGCCGTTGAAGGTCGGCGACGTGCAGTTCGGATATTTCAGGGTGGGAAAGCCTCCCGCGGCGACGGCCTTGAACGCGTCGTAGACGCAAAGATTGGCGTTGAGACCGATGACCTGAGCGGCCTGCGCCGGGCTCACAAGGCCTAGCGCCGCGAGCTTGCTGAAGATCTGATAGCTGTCGGCGTCCTGATAAGCCTGGATGTCGCCCCCGAACCGGTCCCACGTCCACCGATAGCCGACCGTGGCGGTCAGGTTCGGCGCGATCTCATACTGCGCCTGGGCGTAGAGCGCCTTGCTGCGACCATCCACATGGGCGCTGGGCTGCAGGCTCAGGGCCGGCGCCAGAGGCCCGGACAGGCCCAGCGTGGACCAAAGCGCCTGCGGAACGATCAGCGGTCCGCCGCCCAGAAGCCCGCCTACCTGCATCGGATTGACGGTCCTAAACGTCAGCGGCGCCGGCGTCTTCTGGTCCAGGAAGAAGCCGCCGCCCTGCACGCGCAGCGGGCCACGGTCATATCGAACCTGCAGCTCCTCCGTCACGGTGCGCAGATTGTTGTTCCAGCCGCCGGGATAAGCCCCCAGAAGATCGGCGATCGGCAGGAGCGTGGAATCCCGATCATTGGCGCTAGTCGATCGGGTGCGCGCATAGCTCACGATGTTCTTCACCGTGACGGCGTCGCCGACCCGCCATTCGGTGTTGTTAAGGACCAGAAGGTTCTTGGCCCTTTCGAACGTCGGCACGCTGAGCGCCGTCTGGCGGACGCCCCGCGCCTGCTGGGCCGCGAGATAGGGCTGAAGCAGGGCGGCGTAGGGCCGCGCCGGGTTCACCGCCAGCAGGATGCTGCCGCCGCCATGCTCGTCGACCTTGAGGTAGTTGACGGCCGTGTAGTTGCGTAGCCGCTCGGTCGGATTGAACTGGACGCCCAGGCGGAGGCTGTAATTGTTTCGGTTCAGGTAGTCGCGGCCGGTATTGACGTCGCGCACGTAGCCGTCGCGCTTGTCCATCTGGCCAGCGAGGCGGATCGCCAGGACGTTGTCGACGAGCGGCAGATTGACCGCGCCCTGCAGGCCGCGGCGGTCGAAGTTGCCGATCGTGGCGTCGATATAGCCCTCGACCGTGTCCATCTTGGGCCGCTCGGGCTCCATGAGCACCGCGCCGCCGGTGGTGTTGCGACCGAACAGCGTGCCTTGCGGCCCCTTCAGAATCTGCAGAGAGGCCAGGTCGTAGAAATTGCCCGGTCCGCTGGCCGAGCTCGGCACCTCGGCGAAGTAGCCCACGACCCCCGGACCGCTGCCCGTGCCCGGCCCGCCGCTCCCGCCCATGCCGCGGATGGTGTAGCTTTCCTGGTTGCGCGACACGTCCCCCAGCACCGAGAGCGAGGGGGTGAAGTTCTGAAGATCGCTGCCGTTATTGATCGACTTCTCGCGAATGGCGTCCTGCGAAAAGGCGGTGATCGCCACCGGAACGCGCTGCGCCCGCTCGGCTGTTCGGCGCGCGGTCACAACGATGTCGGTCATCACGGTCGCTTCGCTCGCGGAGGCCTGAGACGCCGCGTCGGCGGTCTCAGCCACCAGGGCGGCGTCGTTCGCACGGGCGTTCGGACGAGACACCGCAATCGAGCCGCTGGGGTCGCGATGGATCACAAGGCCCGATCCGGCGATGATCGCCTCGAGCGCGGCGTATTCGCCAAGCTTTCCATGGACCCCTGGAGATCGCATGGATTGGATCTCGTCGACCCGATACAGGATCGCGCGTCCCGACTGCCGGGCCCAGGCGTCGAGCGCGGCCTTCATGGCGCCCGCTTCGATGACGTAGGTGCGAACTCGTGGCGCAAGCTCAGGCTGGGCGATCGTCGTCTGGGCCATCGCCGGCGCGCCGGTCAGGATCGCACCCATGGCCGCCGCGGCGAGCCAATTCTTCTTGCTCATCATAGCCTCCCTCCCAGGCTCGAATGGCCTCTTCGGGCCACCTACGCACTGAGACGGTCGGCGAAGGAAACCTCGTAACACACCGGTTCAAGATTTTACCGTGATCACGCCTTCCTCCTCGACGACCTGCAGACCAAAGGCCGAGCGCAACAGACGCGCGAACGCCTCGACATTGGTGGCCTCGAAGGTTCCGCCGATGCGGATCGCTGCCGCCTTGGGATCGGCGACCCGGATCTGGCGGCGGTTGTAGCGATTGAATTCCGCGGCCGCGTCGGCCAGGGTCACCTTGTCGAACGACAGCATGCCGCGGCGCCAGGACAGGGCGTCCTCGATCTGCCGCGAGGATCGATCCGCCAGCAGCGTGGAACGGCCTTGAGAAACGGCGACGTCCCCTGCGGTCATGATCGCCGCGGCGCCCTTCCCGCCGCCTTGCGCATCCTCCAGGCGCACGCGGCCCTCGACCACCGAAACCGTTACGGTCTCACCGTCGCGCCGCACCGAAAAGCGCGTTCCCAGCACCGTCACCTTCCGGTCGCCGGCCAGGATCACGAAGGGATGACGAGGGTCGTGCGCCACCTCGAAGAAGGCCTCGCCGCGATCCAGCCAGACCTGACGTTGCCGCTTGTCGACCACGGCGCGCAACGCGCTGGCCGTGTTGATCGTCACGAGGCTGCCATCGTCCAGCCGCACCTGCCTGTGCTGTCCGATCTGCGTCGTCAGTCCAACGGGCTCGACGGCGCGGGGGACGATGGAGTCCGAGCGGGCGATTAACGTCCCTGTCAGGGCAAGCGCGACACAGGCGGCAAGGGCTCGAATAGCGGGCCCGCGCCAGAGACTAACTCTCAACCGAACGGTCCTGTCGCTCCTCAGGGCAGCTAGACGATCGGCGGCCTCCCATCCGCGCTCAAGGCGCCATAGCGCGGCCTTGTGAGCCAGGCTTTCATTCAGCCAGGCTTGCAGCGCGGCCTCGTCCTCCGCGCTCCAGTCGGGCTGCTCGCGCCGGACAAGCCATGTCGCCGCGCGGTGTTCAATCTGGCGCGCCGCGGTCATGGCGCATCCTTTCGCCGCAGTTTTTTCGGCGTCTGGCGCTCGATCCGCCCTTCCCCGCCCAGCATGAAATTCGCCAGGGCCCGCAGGCCGAGGGTCAGCTGCCGTTCCACCGTGTGATGCCCTACGCCAAGCCGTTCAGCCGTCTCGCGAATATTGAGCCCCTCCACGCGCCGCAAGCGAACGACCTCGCGGCAGCGCGGCGGCAAACGTTCCAGACCAATCATGGCGCGCCGCAATTCCTCGCGCGCGGTGTAGGCCCGGTCGGTGGCCGAGATGTCCATCTCACCGACGAGATCGAGGTCCGCGACCCGATCGAACGAGACGATGCGGTCGCGGCGGGCCCTGTCGATCAACAGATTGCGGGCGACCGTGAACACAAAGGCCCTCGTCGACTGCGGAATGCCGCGCTGCGCGCCCATCAAGGCGTGCTCGTAGACCTCCTGGCGTAGATCGACGACGTCGTCTCGCACGCGGCAATGGCGCGCGAGGAAGCGTTCGATGTCCGGTTCGAAGGGGAGCACCTCCTCCACGAACCAGCGGCGTAGGGCGCTGTCGTCTTTCATCGGTGACCAGGACGAACGAACTGGGCAAAGCCGTAACAGCTATGGCTTTGTCTTTTTTCACCTCGGCGTCCAGCGTGACCATTTTCAACGGTCACAGGAACGGCGTCATGCTTGCGTCATAACCGGAAGTTGGTGTGGCTCCATCAACTGGACATTGACTGGCGGGACTAACCTTGGCGCTCGCCCTGGTCGGCCCCTTTTAGCGCGCCCTGTTGCCTCGATGTCGCATCGCCGACGTTGCCGTGGTCACCGACCCATCGTCCGACTACGTGTCCTCTCGAGCCTGGCGAGTAGCCGATCGTAGGTCGACTGACGGATCGGGCGGCCATCGCGCAATGATCGCCAAGTCGTTTCGCTCACGCCTAAAACCTCCTGCAGCCAAACCTTGGTCACGGCTGGCAAGGCTCCACGGATGACAAGGACCTGCTCTCGGTCGACGAGCACCATGTTCATAGGAAGGGCTTTCGAAAATGCGGTAGCGGTGGGGTTTGAAAAAGGAGCGAGGACATCACGGCTTCAGCGTCCGCGCCTTGACCTTGGCCGCGCCCTTCAGGGTCAGATCGGCCGAGGAGGCGCCCACGGCGACCTGATAGTCGCCGCCGGTCAAGGCCCAACGATTGGCCTTGGCGTCGAACTGGCCCAGCACGCGCGGATCAGCGGTCAGGGTGACCCGCCGCGTCTCGCCGGGCTTGAGCTCGATCTTGTCGAAGCCGATCAGCCGCTGGACGGTCTTGCCCGCCGCGCCGGTCAGATAGACCTGCGGCGCGTCCTTGCCGGGCCGCTGGCCGGTGTTGGTGACGTCGAAGCTGACGTCCAGGGTCTGGCCGCCCGTCACCTTCAAATTGGCGTAGGCGAAGGTCGTGTAGGAGAGGCCGTAGCCGAACGGGAACAGCGGCTTGGCGCCGGTCTGGGCGAAGCGGCGATAGCCCACGTCGGCGCCCTCGGAATAGACCACGTCGAACTGGGTCTTGTCGGGCAGGCCCAGGCCCGGCAGCTGAGCGCGCGGATACTGGTCGATCGACGCGGGGAAGGTCATCGGCAGACGGCCCGACGCATCGACCTCTCCGAACAGCACGTCGGCGATGGCCTCGCCGCCATTGGCGCCCGAGTACCAGGCCTCGACCACCGCGCCGGCCTGGGACAGCCACGGCATCGACACCGGCCCGCCGGTCTGCAGCACCACGATGGCGTTGGAATTGGCGGCGGTGACCGCAGCGATCAGGGCGTCCTGGCCGTCGGGCAGCGATAGGTCCGCAGCGTCCTCGCCCTCCCCCATCCACTGGTTGCCGAACACCACCACGATGTCGGCGGCCTTGGCGGCGGCCACGGCCGAGGCGATGTAGCGGCCGTCGTCGAAGCTCACCTTGGCGTCCGGCGCGACCTTGCGGATCGCGGCCAGCGGCGAAGAGCCGTTGAAGTACTGGCTGCGGAACGGCCCCATCATGCCCTCGCCGCCCAGCGGAATGATGGTCTTGGCGCCGCCCGGCGGCGCCACTTGCGACGAGCCGCCGCCCGACAGCACGCCGGCGTCGGCATGGCCGCCGATCACGGCGATGGACTTGGCGGTCTTGGCCAGGGGCAGCAGGCCCGGCCGGTTCTTCAGCAGCACCACGCCTTCGGTCGCGGCGGCGCGCGCCACCGCGGCGCCGGCGTCGTAGTCGATGGCCCCGCCCGGCGCGACCGGCTTGTCGAACAGACCGGCGGCGAACATCGAGCGCAGGATTCGGCGGCTGGCGTCGGCCAGGCGCGCGGCCGGGACCTCGCCCTTCTCGACGGCGGCCTTCAGCGGCTCGCCGAACCAGACCTGGGCGTCCAACTGTTCGCCCGACTGCTGGTCCAGGCCCTTGAGGATATAGTCGGTGGCGTGGACCGCGCCCCAGTCCGACATCACCCAGCCCTTGTAGCCCCAGTCACGCTTGAGGACATCGTTCAGCAGATGGGTGTTGCCGCAGCTGTAGTCGCCGTTGACGAGGTTGTAGGCGCACATCACCGAGCCCGGCTGGCCCTTTTCGATCGCGATCTGGAAGGCCAGCAGGTCGCTCTCGCGGTGGGCCGCCTCGTCGATCACCGAATTGGCGAAGTGGCGATGGGTCTCCTGGCCGTTCAGCGAGAAGTGCTTGACCGTCGAGACGACGCCCTGGTCCTGGATGCCCTTGATCGAAGCCCCGGCCAGGTTGCCGGCCAGCCACGGATCCTCGCCCAGATATTCGAAGTTGCGGCCGTTGCGCGGGTCGCGGGCCAGGTTGACACCGCCGGCCAGCTGGACGTTGAAGCCCTTGGCCCGCGCCTCGCGCCCGACCACCGCGCCGCCTTCATAGGCCAGCTTCGTGTTGAAGGTCGCCGCCAGCGACAGGCCCGACGGCAGCGCCGTGGCCCCGTCACCCGGCCGCACGTTCAGCGGATTGGTCACGCCCAGGCTGGCGTCGCTCTCGTTGACGGCCGGCACGCCCAGGCGCGGGATGCCAGGGATGTAGCCGGCCGAGCCGATCGCGCCCTCCGGCTTCTTGATGCCGAAGATCGGCATCGACATCGGCCCGTGCACCAGGCCGATGCGCTCGTCGAGGGTCAGTTCCTTCTCCAGCAGGGCGGCGCGCTCGTCGGGCGACAGCTTGGTGTTCATCCAGGGCTGGACGGACGGCGCGGCCGCATGAGCGACCCCGGACATCGTCAAAACCGCTAGGCTCGAGGCGAGCGACAACGCCCGCTTTCTACGCGCGGACCTCGCCAAAGAGGCCTGACCAGTCGTCGCGAAATTGAGTGCGATGGGCACGAGCTTCCCCCAGATCTGCGCGGCCCTCGGGTCGAGAGCGCTCTCCACCGCTTCTTTGGCGGGGATGGAGGCGTTGTATGCGCGAACGAAAACGTTTTCTATAATAATCGAAATTGGTCAGGCCTCTTTTTGCAGCCTGGCGGATAGGGGAGGTCAGGCGCTGGGCGGCGCGGCCGACTGACGACAAATCAGGCGGTAGTCGAGCTTCTGCTCCTCGACTCGCGCCCGGAAGCGCTGATCCCCGAAGCCGCCGATCAACATCTCGGCTGCGGCCTCGGCCATCTCGGCGATCGGTTGGTGCACCGTCGTCAGGGGCGGCCAAGAGGTTTCCCCGGCCGGCGAATTGTCGAAACCGACGATCGAAAGACGTTCCGGCACGGCGACGCGGTGCTTGGCCGCCGCGGCCAGCGCGCCGACGGCCATTTCGTCATTGCCGGCGAAGATCGCCGTCGGCGCAGGCTCGAGAGCCAACAGCGCCTCGGTCGCGCTGAAGCCCGACATGCCGAAGAAGTCGCCCTGGGCGATCCAGTTGGCGGGAACGGCCAAGCCGCGCTCGGCCATGGCGGCCAGATAGCCCGCCTTGCGCCGGACCGCCGCGCGGTGACCGGCCGGTCCGTCGATGAAAGCGATGCGCCGATGCCCCATGTCCCAAAGCGCCAGGGTCTGCTCGCGCGCGGCGGCCTGATCATCCATCCAGACATACGGCGAGCGCGCCTCATTGCTGTTGGGCGCCAGGCGAACGTACGGGATCGCCGCGTCCTCGATCGCGGCGAGAAGGTGAAGATCATCCGACAGCGGCGGCGTCAGGATCAGGCCATCGAACGCGGCGGAGCGCACGAACGCGGCCAGCGCCTCGGGGTTTGGCATGCCTTCGGCGGTCTCGAGCTGTTCGACGAGCAGGTGGTACCCGGCCCGGTGACAGGCCCGCGTGGCGCCAAGCTGGACCTCGCCAAGATAGTGATAACCGCCCAGGCGCAGGAAAAGGACGCCAATCAGATAGTTGCGCCGCCCCGACAACGCCCGGGCCGAGACGTTGGGCCGATAGCCGAGGCGCTCGACGATCTCGAGGACGCGGCCGCGGACTTCGGGCCCGGCCCCTTCCCCGCGATTCAGGACCCGCGAGACCGTCGCGATCGACACACCCGCTTCCCGCGCGATGTCCTTGATCGAAACGCCCTTGTCGCCGCTCTTCCCCATCGCCTCATGTCTAGCAGGAAATGCCCGACCGACGAGCCCCCTCCGGCGACGGGCAAGAAAAAGGCGGCGCGCCAAGAAGACGCGCCGCCGGTCGCGAGAGCGACGAAGTCCCGGGAACAAGGGAGGACATTCCCGGGTAAAGCGCGGCGGGGCGGCCGCGCCGACCTAGATCCTAAAAGCCCATACGCGCGCGGACGCCGACATAGCGCTTGGAGTTGCGCGGCAGCAGCTGGGCGACAGCCCCGGCGTTGGACGACCCGGTGTAGCCCAGCGAGGAGGCGTAGTGCTGGTCGAACAGGTTGTTGACGAACAGGGCCACGCGATAGGCGCCCTCGTCGCGCCCCGCGACGCCGATGCTGGCGTTGACGACGCCGTAGGCCTTCTGACGCGAGATCGGCGTGCCCAGCAGGTCGAGCATGACGGCGCTCTGGTGGGTGTATTCCGCGGTCACGAAGCCGTCGAAGGGCATGTCTGGCATGGCGACGTCGTAGACGCCGGCCAGCGAGTATTTGAACTTCGGCGAGTTGGCGAGCGGCTTGCCCGACAGGTCCTGGAAGTTCGCGCCGCCAACGGGGCGGCACCCCTGGGCCAGGGTCTGGTTGGTGTAGCACGGCGCGTTGGCGAACTCTCGGATCGTCGCGTCGGTATAGGCGGCCGATGCGTCGATGCGCAGAGCGCGGACCGGCTTGGCCGAGACCTCGACCTCGACACCCTTGCTGCGCAGCGAGCCGACGTTGCTCAGTTGCGGCACGATGGTGCCGTCCGGCTGGGTTACGCCGCCCTGGGCCTGGAAGTCGGTGAAGTCGGTGAGAAAGCCGGTGACATTCAGCTGGACGCGACGGTCCAGGATCCGGCTTTTCAGGCCCAGCTCATAGGCCTTGCTGGTCTCGGGACGGACCGGTTTTGCGGCCCGGGCCGGGTTAAAGCCGGTGCTGATGTCGAAGCCCTGCCCCTTGTAGCCGGTCGAGAACGAGGCGTAGGCCATTACGTCGTCGGCCAGATCCTGACGCAGCGCCACCTTGTAAGTGATGTGGTCGTCCTTGGCCTTACCTGAGCAGGTGATCAGGCACGAGGCGTTGTTGGCCGGCGGCGTGGCGGTCGGGGTCGTGTTGACGAAGGTCGCCTCGACGACCTCGTGGTTGAAGCGAAGCCCGCCGTCCAGGTGGGTGCGCTCGCCCACGTGGTAGGTCATCTGGGTGAAGGCGGCCATGGTCTTGGTGGTGGCGGTCGCCGCCCAGCTGGTCGCGGCGTTGGGTCCCCGCGCGTAGGAGCGGTTGGAATCGCCGTCGGCGTAGAACAGCGCGAACAGGTAATCGAGCTTTCGCGCGCCGCTGGAGACCAGTCGCAGTTCCTGGGTCAGGTTGGTCGAGTGGAACGGGCCGCCAGCCGTCGAGCCCTTGGGCAGGATGCTGGTCGGATCGGCGGCGTTCAGCAGGGTCGGCGATCCCAGGGTGTCCAGGTCTTCCAGGAAACGGAAGCGCCAGTCCTGATAGCCGGTGATCGAGACCAGACTGGCCCCGCCCAGATCCAGACTGGCGCGGCTCGTCAACGTGGTCTGTTTGCTGGTGTTCTTCGGCTCGGTGTCGATGCGGATCTTGTAGTTGTCCGCGCCCGGCGTCAGGCCGACGGCCGACAGGGCCAGCGGCGCGCCAAAGGCGACCGCGCCAGGGTTGATGCTTCGGAAGGTGCGAACCTGGCCATCGGTCTTGGTGTTGGTGTGGGCGGCGGTCAGGCTGATGTTCAGGTTGTCGGTCGGATCCAGTTCCAGCCGGCCACGGACGCCATAGGCCCGCTCGCCGTTCAGCTTGTGACCGGTGTTGAGGTTTTTGATGTAGCCGTCGCGGTCGCCATAGAAGGCGTTCAGGCGGAAGCCCGCCTTGTCCGAGATCGGGCCCGAGACCATGCCTTCGACCCGCTTTTCGCCGTCGCTGGTCAGCGTCCCCCCGACGGAGCCCGTCAGCGTCTTGGTCGGCTTTTGCGTCACGATGTTGATGACGCCGGCCGCGGCGTTCTTGCCGAATAGCGTGCCTTGCGGACCGCGCAGGACTTCCAGGCGGGCGATGTCGTTGAGGCCCGAGAAGGCCTGGGCCTGTTGCAGCAGCGCGACGTCGTCGACCACGACCGCCACGCTGGGCTCGATACCGATGCTGAACGAGAACGTGCCGATGCCGCGCAAGTTGATGCTGTTGCCGGTCGCATTGGTGTTTTCGGTGACCGTCAGGCTGGGCGACACGCGCACCACGTCGGTGACCTGAGCCACGTTGCGCGCTTCCAACTGCTCGGCGCTGACCGCGCTCACGGCGGCGGGCACGTCCTGCAGGTTCTGCTCACGCTTCTGCGCGGTGACGACGATTTCGTCGAGCGCGACGTTCTGGTCCGGGGCCTGGCCGGCGGCCTGCGCCCAGGCTTGGCCCGACGTGGCGATCATGGCGGCGCTGGCCATCCAAAGAAGACGTCTGTTCATTATCCCCTCCTAATTATTGGCGACGGTTTGCCGCGCCTAATCTGTCTGACCAATTCTTGGGCCGTGGCGGATGGGGTCAACCTCTTTTTGCCTGACAACGCGTTCAATCCAGACCACAATCGCCGCCACCATCCAAAGAGGTCGCCAGCCGCCCCGCGCTCGCGACACGACAAGGGGCGATGGCGAGGGAGGCAGGCATGGTGGCGCGCGCGAAGGGTGGCGCGGAGAAGGTTCGGGTCGCCGAAGAGGCCTCGAACGGCGATCGGCTCTACCAGAGACTGGCCCGAACCATCTTCGATGACCTGCTGGCCGGACGCTACGCGATCGGCAGCCGGCTTCCGGCCGAACGGGAGCTGTGCGCTGAGTACGGCGCCAGCCGCCCCGCCGTCCGCGAAGCGCTGATCGCCCTCGAGGTTCAGGGGTATATCGACATTCGCGTGGGCTCTGGGGCCTATGTGCGAACCCTGCCCGGTCGCGAGGATCATCCCGGATTCGCAATCACCGCCTTCGAATTGACCGAGACCCGCCTGGCGTTCGAGGGCGAAGCCGCCGCCCTGGCCGCCAAGCAGATCACCGATGAGGAGATCGCCAAGCTCGAAGCCCTGCTCGACGACATGACCGCCGAGAACCTGCGCCCGAAGGTGACCGAGGACGCCGACCGCGCGTTCCACATGACCATCGCGCGGGCGACGCGCAACGCCGGGATCGTGCTGACGATCGAGGAACTTTGGCGACTGCGGTCGACCTCGCCGGCGTGCGCCCTGCTGCATGACAAGGCCCGGAGCGCCAAGATTAGGCCCGTGGTGCCAGAGCATCGCCGCATCGTCGAAGCCCTGAAGGCGCGCGACCCACAGGCCGCCCGCGCGGCCATGCGCGCTCACCTCGCCGCGGTTATGGACCACTTGCTGTTCACGACCGAAGAGATGGCGCTGGCGGAAGCGCGTCGCGCGGCGGCCGGCGTACGCGCCCGCTTCTCAGCTAATGCGATAGAAACCTGACTGACCAATTTTTAAAATTGATCTGGCAGATTTAGATTCCCTCGCTAAGGTTCAGCCAACGTCCGCCATGAGCGGCGATCGGGAGCACCTGCGATGAAGAGACTGCTGTTAGCCACGACCCTGGCCATCGCGGTCGCGCCGCAGGTCGTCCATGCTCAAGCCGAGTCCACGCAGGTCCGACGGCAGACCGCGCTTACGGACAACTGGCGCTTTCGCCAGGACGATGCGGTGGCCGGGGCAGAAGCGCCCAGCTTCAACGACCAGGACTGGCAACGCGTCAGCGTGCCTCACACCTGGAACCGTGTGGGCGTCTACCTGCCCGGCCCTATCGCCCGCACGCAGCAAACCACGGACGTCAACAAGGCCCAGGGGGTGGGCTGGTACCGGCTGTCGTTCGCCGCGCCCAAGCTGGACGGCAAGCGGGCGTATCTGCAGTTCGACGCGGCCAGTCGCGCCGCCAAGGTGTGGTTGAACGGCATTTATCTCGGCGAGCATCAGGGGGGCTTTTCGCGGTTCCGGCTGGACGCCACCGACGCTTTGCGCGCCGGCGACAACCTGCTGGTCGTGCGCACCGACAACAGCAAGCCCGCTCCCGGCTCGGCCACCGTCGACAACCTGCCGCTGACAGGCGACTTCTTCGTGCACGGGGGGCTCTATCGTCCGGCGAGCCTGGTGCTGACCAACGCCATCCATTTCGACATGCTCGATTTCGGCGGCTCGGGCGTCTATGCGCGCACCGCCAGTCTGTCGACCGACAAGGCCGACATCGCCATCCGCGCTCGCCTGCGCAACGACCTGTCCAAGGCCCGCCCGGTCCGGGTCGAGGCCCGGCTGTACGACGCCGAAGGCAAGCTCGCCGCCAAGGCCGGGACCGAGGTCGCCCTCGCCGCCCAGACCGCTCAGGACGCCAGCCTGTCGCTGGCGCTGACCAATCCACATCCGTGGAATGGCGTGGCCGATCCCTATCTCTACCGCCTGGAAACAGACGTGATCGGCAAGGACGGCAAGCTGCTCGACCGGGTCAGCACCGCGTTCGGCGTGCGGCGGATGGCCTTCGACGCGGACAAGGGTTTCCTGTTAAATGGCAAGCCCTACCGCCTGAAGGGCGTGGGCTACCATCAGGATCGCGAGGGCAAGGGCTGGGCGGTCGCGCCCGCCGACGTCGAGGAAGATATGGCGATCCTGCGCGAGATGGGCGCCAACTCCATCCGCCTGACGCACTACCAACACGGCCAAACCATCCACGACCTGGCCGACAAGTACGGCATCATACTGTGGGACGAGATTCCGCTGGTCTCGGCCTGGACAACCGGCGGCGCGCTCGAGCCGACCCCGGCCCTGGTGGAAAACGCCAAACAGCAACTGCGGGAGCTGATCCGGCAGAACTACAACCACGCCTCGGTCGCCACCTGGGGCATCGCCAACGAGGTCGATTTCGGCAACTCGTTCCCCGCCTTCTTGACCGGCTACAAGGACGGCAAGGCGCCCGATCCGATGCCGCTGCTCAACACCCTGAACCAGCTAGCCCACCAGGAGGATCCGGGACGGCCCACGGCGCTGGCGACCTGCTGCGAAGGCCGGGTCTTCGCCGCTGGAGTCGACGTTCCGACCACGGCGGAGGCCGCCGATTTGGGCGGCGCCAATCGCTATTTCGGCTGGTACTTCGGCGAGACCGGCGATCTGGGTCCGCACCTCGACGCCCTCCGCGCCAAGCGTCCGCGCCAGCCCCTGTCGGTGACCGAGTACGGCGCCGGCGGCGGCGTGACCATCCATACCGACGACGTGTTGGGCGGCCCGATCGACTCGCGTGGCCGCATCCAACCCGAGGAGTTCGAGAGCCATGTCCACGAGACGGCCTGGGCGGCGCTGTCCCAGCGCCCCTGGCTGTGGGGGACGTGGATCTGGAACTCGTTCGACTTCGCCACCACCATCCGCCACGAGGGCGACGCCGACGACATCAACACCAAGGGCCTGGTCACCTACGACCGCAAGATTCGCAAGGACGCCTGGTACTTCTACAAAGCCAACTGGTCCGACTCGCCAACCGTCCACATCAACGGCCGCCGCTATGTCGATAGGGCCTATCCCGTCACGGAGGTGCGGGTCTATTCGAATGGCGCGACCACTGATTTGACGCTTAACGGCGAGTCGCTGGGCCAACGCGCCAACTGCCCGCAGCACGTCTGCGTCTGGCCGGCCGTGCGCCTGGCGCCGGGCGAGAACGTTCTTGTCGCCAGGGGCAGCTTCGGCGGCCGGGTCGCCGAGGATCGCATCGTCTGGCGGCGACCGACCGATCCGACCTTCCCCGTCCGCATCGACGCCGGCTCCATCGTCGGAGCAGGCAAGACCGTCGCATTCGGTTCGGACGCCTTCTTCCAGGGAGGACAGGCCCAGTCGGCCAATACCCCAGCCGACTATGGCCGTCCGTTGGTTCGCGCCGCAATCAGCGGGACCGACGAGGTCGACGTGGCCGCCAGCTACAGGCAGGGCCGCTTTTCCTACGCTGTGCCTATCGCGCCGGGCCGCTACCGCGTGCGCCTGACCTTTGTTGAGCCATCGCTGGCCAGCGGTGAGCGTCGCTTCGACGTGCGGGCCAACGGCGCGCCGGTCCTGCAGAGCTTGGACGTGGCCGCCCAGGCCGGGGGTCCGCTCAAGGCGCTCGACAAGACTTTTGAGGTTAACGCCGGCGTCGAGGGCCTGACGCTGCAGTTCATCCCTACCCTAGGTGAGGCGATCGTCTCGGCGATCGAGATCAGGCCCGTGTCCACGGTCATTTCAGACAGCACGGCAGATCGCGGGCGTTAGGCTGCGTCGCTTGCCAACCATTCTCAGAATTTTCTTGCATCCGCCGGGGCGTCCACACACGACATTCGGCGGACCAGTCGCTGGCCATTCAGGACCTTGTCGGAGTTGCCGCAGGCTTCCGACCGGCAAGCTTGGCCTAGAGATTCCCAGCTTGTAGGCGTGAGACTCGGCTTAAGGACTAGATGTTGAGCCACGGTGGGTCCCGACAAGAGGCTGCTTCTGCTTGCGCGCCCTAGGGCGGAGCCGATGGCGATGAAGGTCGGCGGTCAGGCGCCGACAGCTGGACGGGCGTCGGCGGTTGGCGGGCGCCGCAGCCAGGTCTCTACCGTGGCGTAGAGCAGGTCTCTCTGGATAGGCTTCGCGACGTGGTCGACCATCCCGGCCTCACGGCAACGAGCGATGTGCTGGGGCAAGGCGTCGGCGCTCATAGCGATGATCGGCACGGTTGCGGCCGCCCCTGGCAGGGCGCGAATGGCGCGGGTGGCGGTCAAGCCGTCCATGCCCGGCATGTGAATGTCCATCAAGACGACGTCGAACCCGCCCACCTGCGCAAGGGTCACCGCTTCGTGGCCGTTCTGGGCGGTGACTACGTCGCAGCCGGCCAAGGTCAACAAGGTCTGGCCGATCTCGCGATTGAGCGGATGGTCGTCGACCAGCAGGATGCGGGCCGAACCGATCCTGTTCCGAGCCAGGCTCCCGGTTGCGGCGGCCGGTTCGACCCGCCGCGCCCCGAGCGAGAACCAGAAGGTCGAACCCTGTGCGGGTTTGGGGCTCATGCCGATCTGTCCGCCCATCAGTTCGATGAGCGCCTTGCTGATCGCCAGGCCCAGACCCGTGCCGCCAAACGCGCGCGTCACCGAGCCATCGCCTTGCGAGAAGCGCTCGAAGAGCCGGCCGCGCAGCTCCGCTGGGACGCCGATCCCGGTATCGCTGATCTCGACCCTGAGCAGGTCGCCTTGGGGGCCCGGGGCGATCATCAACCGCGCCGAGACGTTTCCGGCTGGGGTGAACTTCACAGCATTGTTCAACAGGTTGAGCGCCACCTGGCGCAGCCGGGCCGCATCCAGCTCATGGTGGAGATCGCCCTCTCCACACACGCTGACCTCCAGCGTCAGGCCCTTGGCCTGGGCCTCCAGGGCGACGATCTCGGCCGCCTCGCGCAAGACCGCCTCGGCGCGCGTTGGCGCAAGCACAAGCTCCAAGCGGCCGGCCTCGACCCGTGAAAAATCGAGAACGTCATTGACCAGCGTCAGCAAGGCGCCGCCGGCCCCATCGATCAGACCCACCTGCCGGCGGGCGTCGGGCGCCAGGTCGTCGCGCTCGGCCAGGAGGCGGGTGAACCCCAGCACGCTGTTGAGCGGGGTGCGGATCTCGTGGCTCATTGTCGCCAGGAAGTCGGTCTTGGCTTGGCTCGCTGCCTGGGCGCGGGCCTGGGCCCGTCGGGCCAGGGCCTGACGGTGGATCAGCAGCTGCTTGAGACGTTGCTGGGTCGCCAGGGCCAGGGCCGCCGCCAGGCAAGTGACGAAGAGGGCGCCGACAAAGAGCTGCAGGACATGCATGCGCTCGGAGGCTTGCGCGCGCGTTCCCGCCTCCGCCGCCAAGCCAAGCACGCTGAGCGGCGCGGCGATGGCGGTCACGAGCAAGGTCGTCCACGCCGCGCCCTTGGGGCCCAATCGGAAAGCGGCGAGCACGCCAGCCGGAAACGCCAGGAAGGGCAGGCTGTGGGTGGGCCTGGCGAAGGCGAATACGGCCGTGGCCGCGACCATCAGGTAGCAGAGGAGCTTTTCGAGCGCCGACCGCTCGAAGCCGTGTCGAATGGTGGGATCGAACAGGATCAAGGCCGCCGGCAGGCTGACGGCCATGCCCAGCCCGTTGATGAACAGCCAGTTGGCGGTGAGGCTGCCCAGGCTCAGGTGAAGGATCGGCGCGCAGCCCAAGGCGCCGACGAGCGCCATGATCACCGTGGCGGGCATCGCCAGGCCTATGGTTTTCAACGCACGGCCGAGGTCTTTTAGCCGTGGCGCCCCGCCGAACGCTCGGTGCAGCACCAGGGCCACGAGGATCGCCTCAGTGGCGTCCAGCACGCTGAACAGAGCGCTCATCAGCAGCGGCGAGGCGCCCGCCCTGTCCAGCACCAGGTGCGCGGCGACGCTGACGGCCAAGAGAACCAGGCGCCGGCCGGCTGTCAGCAGCAAAAGGCCTACGGCCAGCAGACCATTGCATGGCCACACCGTGGCCAGGCCCGAGGGGCCGCGCGTGAGGAGGTCGCAATAGGCGATGACGATCAGGTAAGCCACGCTCAGGACCACGAGCAGCCGCGTCTGGCGCCGGTCCCCATCGAACCGATTGCTCGATATCATGCCAACCTTCCCGATGAGCCCAAATCCCAAGCCGCGCACAAGATCGCCGGCAACTGCCGCTATAAGGTTAAGGGGCCGAGCTTTTGCGGAGTGTCGCTATAGGGCCGATCCAACTGGAGCATCGCACCCTCTCAATCGAGAGGCATTCCCCCTGCCGGTCACCGTCGATGGCGGCCTATGCGGCGGCGCTGCGCCAATAGCCGCCGCAGGGTCTGCTCCAGGAAGGCCGCATTCAGGCATTCGATGCCGATGTTCCTCGCCGATCATGTCGGACGTTCGGTTTCGTACGACGTTGATTTCCGGCGTCGACCTCTGACTTGCGCAATCGTCCCAGCCTACTGAAGGGCCGAGTCTTTGGGGGAAATGGATGGACGATCGCGGCATCCTGCGCGCCGATGCGGCGCTGGTCCTGGACGGCGCCATGGGCTCCATGACCTTCGCGCCAGCGCTCGCCCTGTCCACCGGCGCGGAGACGCGAGCTGATGCGGGCCTGCGGCCGAGCGGCGCCTAGCTGACGGTCTTGTCAGGTACGCGTCAGGCTGCCGACCTCTTGGCCTTGCTAAACCGAAGCCAATCTTCCCTCCGCAACGACGGAATTCCAGATGATCTCCCTTGTGCGGACGGCTTTGGCGCGTCCCTATACCTTCGTCGTCATGGCCGCGATGATCCTGATCGTCGGCGTCCTGGCGATCCTGCGCACGCCGACCGACATCTTCCCGAACATCCGCGTTCCCGTCGTCGCGGTGGCCTGGACCTATAACGGCCTGTCGCCGTCCGACATGTCGGGCCGCATCCTGACGCCCTATCAGCGGGCCCTGACCACCACGGTCAACGACATCGACCATATCGAGGCGACCTCGCTGCAGGGCATTGGGGTGGTGAAGATCTACTTCCAGCCCGGGGCCGACGTGCGCCTGGCCAACGCCCAGATCACCGCCATCTCCCAGACCCTGCTGCGCCAGCTGCCGCCCAGCACCACCCCGCCGCTGGTTTTGAACTACAACGCCTCGACCGTGCCGATCGTGCAGTTGGCCCTGTCGGGCCAGGGGATGAGCGAGCAGCAGCTCTACGACTTCGGCCAGAACTTCATCCGCACCCGCCTGGTCACCGTGCCCGGCGCGGCCCTGCCCTTCCCGTTCGGCGGCAAGACCCGTCAGATCCAGGTCGACATCGACCCCCAGGCCCTGCTGTCCAAGGGCCTATCGGCCACTGACATCGGGGCGGCGATCGCGGCACAGACCCAGATCACCCCGGCCGGCTTCGTCAAGATCGGCGAGTTCCAGTATGCCCTACGCCTCAACAACGCCCCTGGCTCGGTCGACGAGCTGAACGCCCTGCCCGTCAAGACGGTCAACGGCGCGACCATCCGCATCGGCGACGTCGCCCACGTGCGCGATGGCTCGGCCCCACAGCAGAACATCGTCCACGTCGACGGCCAGCGCTCGGTGCTGATGACGGTGCTGAAGTCGGGCGCGACCTCGACCATCGCCATCGTCGACGGGGTCAAGGCGGCCCTGCCGGAGCTGAAGGCCCAGCTGCCGCCGGAACTGAGCATCACGCCGCTGAACGACCAGTCGACCTTCGTTAAGGCCGCCGTCGAGGGCGTGGTCCACGAGGGCGCCCTGGCCGCCGTACTGACCTCACTGATGATCCTGCTGTTCCTGGGATCGTGGCGCTCGACCGTGATCATCGCCGTCTCGATCCCGCTGGCGGTGCTGGCGGCGATCGCGGCGCTGGCGGCGTTCGGCCAGACCCTGAACGTCATGACCCTGGGCGGCCTCGCGCTCGCCGTCGGCATCCTGGTCGACGACGCCACCGTCACCATCGAGAACATCAACTGGCACCTGGAGCACGGCAAGGACGTCAAGTCGGCGATCCTGGACGGCGCGGCCCAGATCGTGACCCCGGCCTTCGTCTCCCTGCTGTGCATCTGCATCGTCTTCGTGCCGATGTTCTTCCTGCCGGGCGTTTCGGGCTTCCTGTTCGTGCCGATGGCGCTGTCGGTGGTGTTCGCGATGATCGCCTCGTTCCTGCTGTCGCGGACCCTGGTGCCGACCATGGCGGCCTACCTCTTGAAGCCCCACGTCCCGCACGACGAGGAAGCGCCGTCCAGCAATCGCCTGGTCCGCTTCCAGCGCGGATTCGAGCGCGCCTTCGCCAAGGTGCGCGACGCCTATGCCGGCCTGCTGGGCGTGGCCCTGGGCGCGCGCGGGCTGTTTGTCGCCGGCTTCCTGGGGTTCGCCCTGCTGAGCCTGGCTCTCGTCCCGTTCCTGGGCCGCAACTTCTTCCCGGCGGTGGATTCCGGCTCGATCGCCGTGCACGTGCGCGCCCCGACCGGCACGCGGATCGAGGAGTCGGCGGCGCTGTTCGACCGCATCCAGCGTCAGGTCCGCACGATCATCCCGGCCGACGAGATCGACACCGTGGTCGACAACATCGGCCTGTCGACCAGCGGCATCAACGTCGCCTACAACGCCTCGGGCACGATCGGCCCGCAGGACGGCGACATCCTGATCAGCCTGAAGAAGGGCCACAGGCCGACCGACGACTATGTCCGCATCCTGCGCGAGCAACTGCCCAAGGCGTTCCCGACGGCGACCTTCTCGTTCCTGCCCGCCGACGTCACCAGCCAGATCCTGAACTTCGGCAGCCCCGCCCCGATTGACATCCAGGTGGCCGGCGGCGACATGGCGGCCAACCAGGCCTACGCCCAGAAGATCCTGCGGGCGGTCCGCGGCGTCGCCGGCGTCGCCGACGTCCGCATCCAGCAGCCGCTCGCCTCGCCCGAACTGCGCTTCGACGCCGACCGCACCCGTATCCACGGCCTGGGCCTGGACGAGCGCGACGTCACCGCCAGCCTGGCCGGCGCCGTGGCCGGCAGCCAGCAGACCGCGCCGGTGTTCTGGCTGAATCCGCAGAACGGGGTCTCCTACCCCGTCGTCGCCCAGACGCCGGAATACATGCTGGACAGCTTCGACAAGCTGTCGTCGATCCCGGTCACCGGCGCCCGCGCGCCCAACCAGGCGCCGCAGGTCCTGGGCGGCCTGGGCACGCTCAGCCGCGGCTCCACCGCCGCCGTGATCTCGCAGTACAACATCCAGCCCATGGTCAATGTCTACGCGGCCACCCAAGGCCGCGACCTGGGCGGCGTGGCGAGCGACATCCAGAAAGCGCTGAAAACCCTGGAGAAGGACAAGCCCGCCAAGGTGCGCGTCACGCTGCGCGGCCAATACCAGACGATGAACACCGCCTTCTCCGGCATGGGCTGGGGTCTGCTGGGCGCGGTTGTGATGATCTATCTGCTGATCGTCATCAACTTCCAGTCCTGGCTGGATCCGTTCGTGATCATCTCGGCCCTGCCGGCCGCCCTGGCCGGCATCGCCTGGATGCTGTTCGCCACCGGGACGCCGCTGTCGGTGCCCGCCCTGACCGGCGCGATCATGTGCATGGGCGTGGCCACCGCCAACTCAATCCTGGTGGTCAGCTTCGCCCGCGAGCGACTGGATGCCACTGGCGATGCCGTCCAGGCCGCGTTTGAGGCCGGGGTCACCCGCTTCCGCCCCGTGCTGATGACCGCCCTGGCCATGATCATCGGCATGGCGCCCATGGCTCTGGCCCTGGGCGAAGGCGCCGAGCAGAACGCGCCGTTGGGCCGCGCCGTGATCGGCGGCCTGATCTTCGCCACCTGCGCTTCGCTGCTGTTCGTCCCCACCATCTTCTCCATCGTTCACGGCCGCCGCCCCCACGCGGAAGCCGCCTCCCCCGAAGGCGTCGCCCATGTCTGAGTCCCTGCCTGACACCCTGCCCAAGACCAGCCCCCAGCGGTTGCGCCGTCTCGCCCTGTTCGGCGCCGCCGGCTTCGTCCTGATCCTGGCGGCCGGCACGGCCTCGCGGCTGATGGCCAGCAACGACCTGAAGAAAACCAGCCAGGCCAGCGCGATCACCACGGTCAGCGTCATCCAGCCCGGCGGCGGGGAAAGCGGCGAGTTGGTCCTGCCTGGCCGCCTGCAAGCCTGGAACGAGGCCCCGGTCTTCGCCCGCACCGACGGCTATCTGCGCCGCTGGTACGTCGATATCGGCCAACCGGTGAAGACAGGCCAGGTGCTGGCCGAGATCGACGCGCCAGAAGTCGACCAGCAGCTAGTCGCCGCCCGCGCCGCCCTCGCCACCGCCCAGGCCCAGCGTGACCTGGCCGCCACCAGCGCCGCCCGCTGGAAGCGCCTGGTCGCCGAAAACGCCGTCTCGCAGCAGGAAGCCGATGAACGCGCCGGCGACCTGGCCGCCCGCGAGGCCATGCGCAACGAGGCGCTGGCGAATGTCCGTCGCCTGGAGAGCCTGACCGCTTTCAAGCGCATCGTCGCTCCGTTCGACGGGGTGGTGACCAGCCGCGACACCGACCAGGGCGACCTGATCAGCGCCGGCAGCGGTCGCGCCACGCCGCTGTTCACGGTGTCCGACACCAAGCGCCTACGGCTCTATGTCAGCGTGCCCCAGAGCCTGGCCGGCCAAATCCGCGCGGGCATGAGCGCGACCTTCACCACGCCGGACCTGCGGGGTCAGATCTTCAACGCCCGCCTGATCCGCACGGCCGACGCGGTCGACGCCCAGTCGGGGTCGATGCTGATCCAGCTCGAGGTCGACAACGCCGGCGGCCGGCTGAAGCCCGGCGGCTACGCCCAGGTCAGCCTGGACCTGAAGGCGGCCACGACCTCCACGGCCTCGGTGCGGATCCCGTCCAACGCCCTGTTGTTCCGCAAGGAGGGCGCGGCCGTAGCCGTGGTCGGCGGCGACAACATCATCTCGATCCATCCCGTCAAGATCGCCCGGGACGACGGCGCCGAGCTGGAGCTGGCCTCCGGGATCGCCGCCAACGACTGGATCGTCACCAGTCCGCCGGACGCCATCGCTAACGGTGACAAGGTCAATGCGGTGAAGGCCGAAGCCAAAGGCGGCGTCAATGCAAAGGGCTAGCCTACTGATCTTGGCCGGCCTGGGCCTCGCCGGCTGCGCGCTGGCCCCGGCCTACGCGCCGCCGACGCCCGTTGCGCCGGCCGCCTTTCGCGACACCGGCCCCTGGACCCCGGCCGCGCAAGTTGAAGCCCGCGGCGTAACCTGGTGGGCGGTGTTCAAGGACCCGACGCTGGACGGGTTGGAACGTCGGATCGAATCCGACAGCGCCGACCTCGCGGCCGCCCTCGCCCGCTACGATCAGGCCCGCGCCCTATCCCGTCAGGCCTCCAGCGCCCTCTTCCCCAGCGTCGGAGCGTCGGCCAGCACAGAGCGCCAGCGCACGCCGGTCAACGGTCGCTTCGACACCACGACCCTGGCGGCCAGCGCCGCTTATGAGGTCGACCTGTGGGGTCGAGTGCGCAACCTGGTGGCCGCCGGCAAGGCGGACGCCCAGGCCAGCGCCGCCGATCTCGCTGGGGTGCGCCTGAGCCTCCAGGCACAGCTGGCCGACGCCTATTTCGCCCTGCGCGGGGCCGACGCCCAGATCGCGGTGCTGGGCTCGACGGTCGAGGCCTATCGCCAGGCCTTGGACCTGACCAACCGGCGTCAGGCCGGCGGTGCAGCCAGCGGTCTGGACACCGGCCGGGCCCAGACTCAGCTGGCGGCGACCCAGGCCCAGTACGAGCAGGCCGTGGCCAATCGCGCCCTGCTGGAACACGCCATCGCCGTGCTGGTCGGCGAACCGGCCTCGAGCTTCAGCCTGGCTTCCGCGTCAGGCCTGAGCGACGCCCCGGTGACCCCGGTCGGCGCCCCTCGACCCTGCTGCAACGCCGTCCCGACGTGGCCGCCGCCGAGCGCCGCATGGCCGCCGCCAACGCCCGCATCGGCCAGGCCCGCGCCGCGTGGTTCCCGAGCGTGACCCTCGCGGCCGCCGGCGGCTACCAGTCTAACGGCGGCGAGCTGCTGACAGCCGCCAACCACGTCTGGGCCCTGGGGCCGCTGGCGGCCGCCCTGCCCCTGTTCGACGGCGGGGCCCGCAAGGCCGAGGTCGCCCGCAGCCGGGCGGTGTTCGACGAGACCGCCGCCGGCTATCGCCAAACCGTCCTGGACGCCTTCCGCGAGGTCGAGGACCAGATGGTGCTGGCCAACCGCCTGGCCGCCGCCCAAGGCCGTCAGGACGAGGCGGTCGACGCCGCCGTGCGCACCACGGCGCTGGCGACGACCCGCTATCGCGAAGGCGCGGCGAGCTACCTCGACGTGGTCACCGCCCAGACGGCTGAGCTGCAAGCCCGGCGCGAAGCGCTGGACCTGCGGACGCGTCGCCTCTCGGCCAGCGTGGATCTGATCCGGGCGCTGGGCGGCGGCTGGAGCGCCGGCTAGGCGTCGAGGGTTTCCCGCTCGGGCGGCGGCTCCGCGGCCACGGTCGCCAGGCCGCCGTCCGTAGCCATCGGCTCGGCTCGCGGCAGCAGGAAGCCAATCAGCACCTCGCCACCCTCACAGCGCGCGAAGACCGAACCGCCATGCATGGCGACGATCGCCTTGACCACCGCCAGACCGAGGCCGTGAACCTCGCCGCTGTGCTCGCGGGCCCGGTCCATGCGGTAGAAGCGGTCGAACAACCGCGCCAGGTGAGGCCCAGGGATCGGGCCGCCCTTGTTGCGCACCGACAGGCACACAACCTTGTCCTGGGGCTCGATCGTGACCCGCACAGTCTTGCAGTCGACCCCGTGACGAATGGCGTTGTCGAGCAGGTTGGTGACCGCCCGGCCCAGCAGCGAGGCGTCGGCGGTGACGGTGGCGTCGCCCCGCACCTCAAGTCGCACCTCGGCGTCCTCGAACAGCACATCCAGGAAGTCGGCGGTCTTGTGCGTCAGGGCCGCCAGCGACAGCGGCGCCAGGTTGGCCGCCAAGGCCCCCTGATCGGCCCGGGCCATGAACAGCATGTCGTTGATGATCGTGCGCAGCCGCTCCAACTCCTCGAGATTGGAGTGCAGCGTGTCCTCCAGCTCGTCGGCGTCGCGCGTGCGCGACAGCGCGACCTGGGTCTGGCCGATCAGGTTGCCCAGCGGCGTGCGCAATTCGTGGGCGACATCGGCGTTGAAGGCCGCCAGCCGCTCATAGGCGGCCTGCAGCCGGTCCAGAGCCCCGTTGAAAGCGCTCATCAGCCCGACCAACTCGGCCGGCAGGTCCTGGGTCGGCATGCGCAGGGAAAGGTCGGCGGGGTTCAGGGCGCCGGCCCGCTGCGACAGGCGATCGACGGGGGCGAGACCCCGGCGCGCGATCCACCAGCCCAGCAGGCTGACCAGCGCCGTGATCAATACCGACATGCCCAGGGCCCCGACGCCCAGCACGTAGCGCGAAGCGTCGAACGGGGCGGTGTCGGCGGCGATCACCAGGCGCACGTCGGGACGGCGGCCGAAGGCTGGCACCTTGCGCGACAGGGTCATGAACCGCTTGCCGTCGGCGTGGATGACCCCGAAGCCGTTGCGGGCCGGCTCCAGCGCCGTCCCCGGCATGAACTGGAAGCGCGGGTCAGCGCTCTCGATGCGGTAACGGATGGAGCCGTCGGCCGGCGTGAACGACTTAAGCTTGTCGGTCATGAGCGGCCAGCGGGTCGGGTCCTCCGACCGGCGGATCATCGCTTCGATGATCTCCGAGCGGGCGCTGAGCTCCTCGGCCTGGTGGCGCTTGAGCTCCAGACTCTGGAAGCTGAACAGGGTCACGCCAGCCAGGATCGACACCGCGCCGGTGGCGATGGCGAACATCAGGGCCAGCCGGCCTGCGATAGATTTGGGAGCGGCGATCACGTCGAACTCCCTTCGGGGCGATGCTCCAGGACGTAGCCCATGCCGCGCACCGTGTGCAGCAGCTTGGTCTCGAACATCCCGTCGATCTTGGCCCGCAGGCGCTTGATCGCGACCTCGACCACATTGGTGTTGGTGTCGAAATTGATGTCCCAGACCAGTTCGGTGATGATGGTCTTGGAGACGATCTGCGACTGGCGGCGGCCCAGGACGACCAGCAGGGCGAACTCCTTGGCCGTCAGGTTCAGGCGCTTGCCCGCCCGCGTGGCGCGACGGGCCATAAGGTCCAGGTGCAGGTCGCCCACCGTGATGGTCGTTGACTCGCTGCGGCCCCGGCGCGTGATGGCCTGCAGCCGAGCCAACAGCTCCAGGAACGAGAACGGCTTGACCAGATAGTCGTCCGCACCGGCCCCCAGACCCTTCAGGCGATCCTCGACGCTGTCGCGAGCGGTCAGCATGATCACCGGCGTCTGTCGCGTCTGGCGCAATTGCCCAAGCACCTCGACCCCGTCCAGGCCCGGCAGCATGCCGTCCAGCACCACGGCGTCGTAGTCCAAGGTTTGGGCCAGATGCAAGCCATCCTCGCCATTGCTGGCGAAGTCCACGGCGTAGCCCTGTTCGGTCAGCCCCTTGCGCAGGTAGGCGACGGTCTTGGGCTCGTCCTCGACGATCAGGATTTTCATGGAACGGAACGCCTCAAGACCAGGATCCCAGAATGCAGAGGTTCCAAGCCGACAAAATAGCGCCTCCCCGCGCCCCTCGCCATCTTCGGACGACGCATAAACCGGCTGAAGTGACCCTTGTACATTGCGGTCGTCGCCGGGTCGCCAGCCTGACCGCCAGATGACATTTCTGACCAGCGGCCGCCGCTCATGACGTTGGAGGTCGTCACAAGGCCTGAAATGGGTCCGATGAACCAGAGCCCCCTTTGGCCGTGAGGCGCAACGTCCGCGATGCATTTCAGGGCGCATCGCCACAGCGGAACCTTGACGTATTGCGGTTCCGATCAGTGCGCACCTCAAACCGAGGTGTCAGCGCTACCGGGTCCTCAGTTTCCGAGCGCTCCGCTTCTGCGTACCTACACCTTCTTGAGAACTACAGCCGCCGGACGCTGCCGCACATCTAGGATGCCCGTACAGGATGGGCGCCAGCAGGGACGATCCGGGTTTACTGTTCCAGCGGCCCCGGTCGACAGCGAGACTCAAACAAGAATGGGAGCCCCAGTCTTGCGGCGAATATCGTCCAGCTGAACGCCCGGCGCGAGCTCCACTAGACGGAAACCCTCTATCGCTGGATCCAGCACGGCGAGATCGGTGTAAACCCGATCGATGACGCTGCGGCCCGTGGCCGGAAGCGTGAGGCCCCTGAGCAGCTTTGGCGCGCCCGATCGGGTGGTGTGGGCCGTGATCACACGCACCTTCTTCGCGCCGGCCGCCAGGTCCATGGCCCCGCCAACGGCGGGGGCTCCGTCGGGCCCTGTTGACCAGTTGGCGATGTCGCCGTTCGCGGCGACCTCAAACGCGCCGAGAATGCATACGTCGACATGCCCCCCCCGGATCATCCCGAAACTGTCGGCATGGTGGAAATAGGCCCCGCCCGCGACCAACGTCACCGGCTTCTTGCCAGCATTGATCAGGTCCATGTCTTCTTCGGCCAGCGGAGGCCGAGGTCCCATGCCGAGAATGCCGTTCTCGCTGTGAAGGACGAACTCCCGATCCGAAGGAACATGGTCGGCCACCCGTTCCGGCAGACCTATGCCCAGATTGACATAGGCGCCGTCGGGAATGTCCGCGGCGGCGCGGGCCGCCATTTGCTCTAGGGTCCAGGCGGTCATTTGGCGTTCTTCCGATCAAGTTGGGCCAGATGATCGCGTTCGCTGACTGGCTCGGCCACCCGCACCACCCGGTCGACATAGATGGACGGTGTGACGATCGCCTCAGGATCGAGGTCGCCGAGATCGACGAGGTTGCGCACCTGGACCACCGTCAGGTCCGCCGCGGTGGCCATGACGGCGCCGAAATTGCGCGCAGCCTTGCGATAGACGAGATTGCCCCATCGGTCGGCGGTCTCGGCCTTGACTAGGGCGACATCGCCGCGCAGCGCCGTTTCCATCAAATAGTCACGTCCTCCGAACGTCCGGACCTCTTTACCCGCCGCCAGCTCAGTTCCGACCGCCGTGGGGGTGAAGAAGGCGGGTATCCCGGCGCCGCCCGCCCGCAGCCTCTCGGCCAGCGTGCCTTGTGGCACGAGCTCGAGCTCGATCTCGCCGCGCTTATAGAGGTCGTCGAAGACATAGCTGTGCGAACTACGCGGAAAGGAGCAGATCAGTTTGCGCACGCGGCCGGTCTGCAAGAGGCGCGCGAGACCGATCTCGCCATTGCCGGCGTTGTTGTTCACCACCGTCAGATCGCGCACGCCTTGATCGATTAGGGCATGCACCAGCTCAGTAGGATTTCCCGCCTCGCCGAAGCCGCCGATCAGGACCGTCGCGCCATCCTTGACGCCCTGCAGAGCGGCCTCGACGTCTGTGCAACGCTTGTCGATCACGCCGCGGCCTCCAGCTTGTCGTGAAGCACGCCCGCGTCGTTGCGGATCGCATGCAGGACAGCGGGACGCGACAGCATCCGGTCCTTCCAGGTCGTGAGCTTTTCGAGCTCCTCCATGGGGAAGCCGTCGTTGAGGCCCCAGCCGTAGAACACCAGCGCATAGCCGTCGGCCACACCAAAGGCCCGGCCGCCGAACCATTCCCGCTCGCCGAGACGGGCCTCCATTTCCAGCAGGGCCTCCCACATCTTCGGCCGTCCCGCCTCCACCAGCTTGGCCTGGGCGTCGGCGTCGGGCGTGAAACGCAACGGCATACGGATCTGGCGGCGCAGGATGTGGACCGTGCTGCCGAACCAGGCCATCAGCGACAGCGTCCGGCTCGTCTCCTCGAGACCGGACGGCAGCAGGCCGGCAGCGGGCGCTAGGCTGGCGATCCGGTAGAGGATGGCGAGGTTCTCGGTCAGCAGCTCGCCATCCAAGACCAGCGCGGGCACCTTGCCGGCGGGATTGACCTTCAAATAGCCAGGCCGATCGGTCGCGAGATTGATGATCTCGACGCTGTAGTCGAGACCACTTTCCTCGAGCGCGATCAGGGGCGCCAGGGAGCAAGCGCCCTTGTGATGGTAAAGGGTGAGGCCGCTCATGCCAAAACCTCGTCGTCGCGGCGCATGATGTCGGCGACGTCTTCGCCCGATGACAGCCGGCGCCTGAGGTCCTCAGGATCGAGCTCGATCCCGATCGGATTGCGCGCGAAGGCCTCCCCTGCCATCCAAAGTTCGGCGTCTCGCGCGTCGGCGAACCGGTCGACCTGGAGCTCGACGTCGTTGCCGTCCGGATCGGCATAGTAGAACGAGATCGTCGGGCCGTGGTTGATGGTCCGCCAGGGCTTAATCCCCTCGCCCGTCAGACGATCAAAGGTGGCCAGGAGCTGTTCGAGACCTTCATAGGTGAAGGCCGAATGGTAGAAGCCGACGGAGGGTGATGGCGCGCGCGGCGCGAAGGTCTGCGTCGCGATCAGCGCGATCCGGTGGTGCTCCTCGTCATAGGTGAGGAAGGCGATCCGGTCGTTGGCGAAGACGACATGAGCCCCCAGGACAGTGCAGTACCAGTCGATCATGTTCTGGAGCTGGTTCGTCCTGAAGACGATATGGGCGAGGCGAACGGGTGAGATCATGGTTCAGCGCTCCTCGTCGATGACGGTGTTGGTCAGCGTGCCGAGCCGGTCGATCTCGACCTCGATGGTATCGCCAGGCTTCATCCAAAGTGGGGGCTTGCGCACCGCGCCGACCCCGCCGGTGGTGCCGGTCGCGATCACGTCGCCGGGCCGGACCTCCCAGATCTGGGAGACGTAGGCGATCAGCGCTTCAACGCCAAAAAGGAGGTCGTCGATTCCCGTCTGCTGCACCACCTCGCCGTTGAGCCGAGTTGTCAGCTGCAGGGCGTTCACGCCCCCCGCCTCGTCGGGGGTGACCAGCCAGGGCCCGAATGCGCCGGAGCGATCGAAGGTCTTGCCCGGCATGAACTGGGACGTGTGGCGTTGGAAGTCGCGCACCGAACCGTCGTTAAAGCAGGCATAGCCCGCGACATGCTCCAGCGCCCGTTCGGACTGGATGTGGCGACCGGGCTTGCCGATCACCACGGCCAGCTCGCCCTCGAAATCGAACCGCTCCGAGACGCGCGGCCTGACGATCGGGGCGCCGTCGGCGACGAGGGAGTCGGGGTAGCGCGCGAACAGGATCGGATGGGCCGGCGTGTCGTTCCCGGTCTCGGCGATATGGCTCTTATAGTTGAGGCCGACGCAGACGATCCGCTCCGACCGGGGAATGGGCGGCAAGAGCGTGACCGACGCAGCGTCATGGTCCGCCGGCGCGTCGGCCAGGGCCTCAAGCGCCGCGATGTCCGTGAGCGCCGAAGCAAGATCCCGATAGTGCGACAGCCGAGCACCAGCGTCGACGATCCCATCATCCCGATAGATCCCGTAGCTTGGCGTGCCAGCGGTGACAAAGCTGACGAGTTTCATGACGGGTCTCCTGACGGTGCGGTGTTCGTAAGGTGGATGGCGGCGTAGCGGCGCGCATAGGCGGGCCTGCCGGCCAGGAAGAGCAGGATGGAGAGGACCGCGGCGCAGCCCACGGTCAGCGCGATGGCCTCGCCGATCCGGGCCGGATCATGGAAGACGAGGTCGCCGATCAGCGGCGGGCCGATCGGCCCGATGGTCAGCCCCGCAAGCGAGATACAGATGAGGTAAAGCGCCGAGATCTGGCCGCGGTAACGGTTCGGGACGACCAGCTGCAAAGCGGCGGCCGCAGCGCCGATCGGCAAGGCGACGAAGACCATCACCACGCCGAACGCGATGGATGAGGCTCCCGCGCTGCCCGCAAAGATCATCCAGACCGTCGCCACCGCGATACCGGTCATCGACAGCATGCCCACCAAAAGCGGCGTGTCGCCGCGACCGGCCGCGAACAGGCGGTCGCTGATGACCCCGCCGATGATCAGGCCAAGGCCGCCGCCGCCCATGGTGGCCAGGCCGAGCGCGCCGCCAACCCCAGCCGGCGCCAAATGGTAATGGCGCCCGAGAAAGGCCGGGATCCAGCTGAGCAGCGCGTACAGCGCAGTGTTGTGACAGGCAAAGCCGAGGATGAGGCTGGCGAACAGTCGCCACTCGCCTCTGATGAAGCGCACGGTCTCGGCGATACTGGGCAGCACGTCCGCCGCGCCGGGTTCGTAATGGGTTCGCCGCGGTTCGCGGATCAACAGCATCAGGCCGGCGAGCAAGAGCCCGGGTAGGCCCACGGCGAGAAAGACCAGGCGCCAGGGCGCGATGTCGCGCAGCGCCGCAAGATCCAGCTCGGCGCGCGTGAAGAGGTCGAGCAACGCCCCGCCGACCAGAAGCGCCAGGCCCGATCCGAGATAGACGCCCATATTATAGGCCCCGAGCGCAAGCGACAGACGGCGCTTAGGCACGGCGTCGGCGATCATCGAATAAGCCGCCGGCGACAATGTCGCTTCACCGATCCCCACGCCCGCCCGCCAAGCGAACAGCGCCGCGAAGGATCCCGCCGAGCCGCAAGCCATAGTCATCAGGCTCCACAGCGCGATGCCGAAAATGACGAGGTTGCGCCGACTGCCGCGATCGGCGAGCCGCCCGAGCGGGATGCCAAAACCGATATAGAAGATAGCGAAAGCCAGGCCCTGCAGCATGCCAAAACGGGTGTCGCTGATTGCAAGATCGGCCTTGATGGGCTCTACGAGGAGCGACAAGATCTGCCGGTCCATGAAGGAAAGCGCGAGCGCCGCCATCAGTGCGACGACGAGGATAAGGGCGCGCAGAGGGGACATGGCGTTGTCGTCCTGACCTGCCACCGCGACGGCCTTCGGCGGGCGGCTCACTTCTCATCCTCCGCGACGATCAGCGCGATCTTGCCGATCTGCCGCCGCGCCTCGAGATCTTCGAGGGCGCGTGCCGCCTCGGCGAGCGGATAAGTCCGGTCCAGCATCGGCTTGATGCGGCCCGCCACGATATGGGGCCAGACCAATGCTTCGAGGTCGGCGGCCACGCGCGCCTTGAAGGCGTCGGGACGCGGGCGCAGCAGGCTGCCGCCGACGCGGAGCCTCTTGCGGACGATCTTGCGCAGATCGACCTGCGTCGTGAAGCCGCGCGCCGCGCCGATGAACACCAGGCGTCCGCCCTCGGCCATCGCCTGTAGGTCCTTGTCGAGATAGTCGCCGCCGACAATGTCGAGGATGACGTCCACCCCCCTGTGATCGGTGACGTCCAGGATGACGGCGGCGAAATCCTCAGTCTCGTAGTCGATCCCGCGTTCGGCCCCGAGCTCGACGCACAGACGGGCCTTCTCAGGCCCCCGCGCCGTGGCGAACACGCGGCGGCCAAGGGTCGAGGCGATCTGGATGGCGGCGACGCCGATGCCACTCGTGCCGCCATTCATCAGGAAGGACTCGTTTTGTCCGAGCGCGCAGTCGAGGAAGACATTGCTCCAGACCGTAAAGAAGGTCTCCGGCAGCACCGCCGCTTGCGCCCAACTCAGGCCTTCGGGCGCCGGCAGACAGTTGCCAGCCGGCGCGATCGCATATTCGGCATAGCCGCCGCCACGCAGAAGCGCACAGACCCGGTTCCCGGTCGACCAGCGCGAGGCATCGGTCCCGGCCGAGACGATCTCGCCTGCGACCTCAAGGCCCGGCAGGTCGGTTTCACCGGGGCGGATGGGATGGCCGCCATTGTGGAGCTGGTGAACATCATGGCCATTGACGCCCGCCGCCCGCACTCGGATCAGAACCTCGCCGGGTCCCGGCGACGGGACAGGACGCGTCGTCTCGGCGAGCATGAAATGGCCGTCTGCGTCGTGGATCTCGACAGCGCGCATCATGGAAGGCGACGGGGTCATCAAGCGACTTTCGTGACGGAGGACTGGAGCGGTCGGCCGAGGACGCAAGAGAGCGCGGCGGCAAGCTGATCGCGCCTGGTCTGCCCGGTCTCAGGCTCGACCCATGCGATCCGACCATCGGGACGCACGAGGATCGCAAAAGGCTGGCCACCCCAGAAATCAGCGGCGCTGACCCGTTCGCTTCGCATCGTCGCATCGATCGCGACGACCTGAACCGCCATCGGCGCGTCAAGGCTCGTGGCGGCCTCCCGCCAGAGTTCGGCGTCCTGTGACGGCGCGAACAGGGTGAACCGGTCGAAATGGAGAAGATCGATGGTCGAGACGCCCGGCTCGACCCACAGATGGGGCATCTGCCCCCCAGGGCGGAAACTCGGCCGATATCCCTCGACCGCCTCGACCGGCTCGGCGATGGCGCGCTCGGCCGGCAGGAAGGCGCCGTTCTCGGCCATCGAGGCCATCTCCATCTCGAGGAACGCGAAATGCGGCATCTGAGCGTCGACCGCCGTGCGGATGGCCTCGAACCTGGGATGGGCCGGATCGGCGCGCAGCGCCGCGATCACCGCGGCGAACGCCTCGGGCGGTTCCTCGGCGCCGATCGCCATGGCGACTTCGCGCATGCGGACATGGTTGTTGACGGACTGGTTGGTGTTGCGGATCGCAACAGGACGGCACTCCGTCTCATAGCTGTCGATCAAACTGTCGCCGGCCTGACCCCGGATCACCGCCGCGACTTTCCAGATCAGGTTCTCGACATCCTCGACCCCGGTGTTCAGGCCCAGGCCTCCCGTGGGGGGGAAACGGTGGCCGGCGTCTCCGACGAGGACAACCCTGCCCTCTCGGTAGCGCTCGGCTACCTGCGCCGACATCGCCCAACGGTCGATGGCCGAAATGGTGAAGTCATGGGGACAGCCCATCACCTCCTCGACGATCGCCCGGCACTGAGCCTCGTCGAAGCTCTCGAACGGCGTCGCCTCCGGGTCGAACCGCATCATGAAAACCTGGGAGCCGATCGGCTGGTGCATGATGAAGAAGCCTTCGCGGGTCGGCGTCCGCACGAAGAACAGCACGCCCGGCCCGCGTTTCAACGCCTCGGTCATGTCCGACTTGATGTGGATCGCCAGGAAGTGGGCCAGCGCCTGGGGCCCCTCCATTGCGATGCCGACTGAGCGGCGAACGCGGCTTCCCGCACCGTCTGCCCCGATGACATAACGGGCCTTGATTTGCGATGTCCCCTCGGCCCGTTCCACCGTCGCCGTCACGCCCTCGCCGTCTTGGACGAGCGACCGGAACGCCGCGCCGAACGCTACTGGATCGCGCCCGGCCATGAAGGCCGCGCGACGGTGGAGGATGGGCTCGAGCAGGCTTTGGGGCAGGTTGGCCGAATGGCCCGGACTGATCTCGGTGAAGCGCGGCACGCGCCCCTTCTTGCCGGCCAGGCTGAGCTGGCCATAGTGCAGGCCGCCGACGCTTTCACACCAGGTGATGCACTGCTGCAGTTCGACCGGCGTGCTCTGTTCCAGAATTTTGTCCGCCACGCCGATGCGGCGGTAGACTTCCATGCTGTGGGTCTTAAGCACATGGGCCGAAGGCTCCGTGTGCAGGCCAGTCCGGCGCTCGATGACTTGGTGCGTCAGGCCGATGGAAGAAGCGATGATCGAGGCCAGCAATCCGGCCGGCCCGGCCCCGACAATAAGAAGATCAAGCTGTTCAATCGACATGGGTCTGTTTTTTCCTTCGTCGGAGCACGACAGGCTCGGCGGAAAGCGCAGCGCGGCCCGACGTCAAAAGGCGGGAGAGATGATCGCGCGAGCGATGGATGTGCTCACGCATCAGGTCCTCGGCGCGGGCCGATTGCCCGCGGCTCACCGCGTTCAGGATGTGCACGTGGTCGGTGTGGGCATCGACCATCCGCGCATGGGCGTCGTCGTGCCGATCGTTGGTGAAGAGGATCGCCACGGGGGCGACCAGCGGCATCTTCGCCAGAAAAGCGTGGACCTTCAGAAGCGTGCTGAGCCCCGCCGCGTTCATGATCGTGCTGTGGAAGACGTCATTCGACGCCGACCAGCGCCGCATGTCGTCAGCGCCGCAAAGCCCGCCGGCCACGAGCGCCTCGCCTTCGGCGACACAGGCGCGAAGGGTCGCCAGAGCGTCGTCGCCGAGCCCGCGTTCGACCGCCGTGCGCGCAGCCAGCCCCTCCAGCGCGCCGCGAACATCGAAGGCTGACAGCACGTCCTCGATGCTGAACGCGTTGACGACGAACCCGCGATTGGGCTCGCTGGTGACGAGACCTTCGGCTTCGAGAATGCTGAGCGCCACCCGCACGGGCGTGCGCGACACGCCGAACGCCTCGGCCAGATCGCGCTCCGGCACCCGTGATCCCGGCTGAAGCTCGCGCGCGATAATCATCTCGCGCAGTTTCAGGGTGACGGCTTCGACACGGGTCGACATGGCAGGGCTCCTATCCTCGGACGTCCGGATGGACGCCCGAGGGTAGAGTAGAGATGCGGCCTTGGAGGTCAAAACGACGCCGATAGTTGGACGCCGTAGCGCCGCTGCGCCTCATAGGCCGGCAGCTGGTAGTAGCTGTTGAAGTTGTTACGGACCCGGGCGACGAAGTTCTCGCCCGTCACGTTGCGGGCATAGGCTGACACCGACCAGCGCCCATCTTCCGGCCCGACGCCGGTGCTCAGATTGACGAAGCCATAGCCGTCCTGAACTTCTCTTGGGTTGCGGTTGGCCTCGTACCAGGTCTTGCCACGATAGGCGTAGTTGCCGCCGACAAAGCCCTTCCAGCCGGTCCAGAGCACCCGCTCGTAGCGCGCCGAGAGATTGAAACTCCACTTGGGCGACTGGGCCAGAGGGAAGCCGTTGAGCGTCTGAACGCCGCCGACACAGAAGCCGGGCTGGAGCGCACTGCCTGCCGGCAAAGTCGGTTCGTTGGGATAACAGGCGGCGTTGTTGAAGTCGGTATAGCGCGCGTCGATATAGGCGCCGTTCAGCCCGAGCGAGAGCCCACTGGTCGGACGCGCGGAGATCTCGAATTCGACGCCGCTGGACTTCAGCGCGCCAGCGTTCTGGATCACGAACACCGGCGGACTGACGGGCAGGCCAACCGTGGTCTGGAAGTTGCTAAAGGTCGAATCGAAGGCAGCGATGTTGACGGTCAGACGACGGTCGAAGAACTGCGACTTGACGCCGATCTCATAGGATTTGACGATTTCGGCCTCGACCCTGGCGTCGTTGACGATCGCGCCGGGCGTCAGCGATTGAGTGAGATTGAAGCCCGGAGCCTTATAGCCGCGTGACGCCGTGCCGTAGATCATGATGGACGGGGCGACGTCGAACTGGGCCCCGACGCGATACGAAGTGGCGTCATAGGTGATCGGCTTTGGCGTGAACGAGAAGATCGGCACGGTCGCCGGGACGACACCGGAATCGGGCCCGGTCCTAGAGCGATCGAAAGAACCGGTGACGCGGTCGTTGGATTGCCGGACACCGGCGACGATGCGGAACTTTGGTGTAAAGCGGTAGGTCGCTTCACCAAAGGCGGCGATATTGCGCAGAGTGTTGTGGACGGTGTTTCGCCGCGGATAGTTGGACGAACCGGGCACGGGCACGCCGAAGAAGGCCTGGTTCTGCACGTCGTTGATACTGAAGTCGTAGTAAAACAGCCCCGCCACAAAGCTGAGCGGCCGGTCGACCGGCGAGGCGATCCGCAGTTCCTGGGTGAACTGGTCGTAGCGCTCGTCGTCGGTCAGTTGGTTGATCTTGATCAGCGGCGAGTTCGATAGCCACGGATCCATCTGACCGCTGGTGAAGAGGTTGCGGTAGGAGGTGACCGACGAGAGCGTATAGCCGCCGGGAAGGTCAAGGTCGGCCAGCGCCGTGACATAGTAGTTGCGTGCGAACGACTTGGGCGTCGTCCCGGGATCGGCCACGAGATTGTTCGCCGACGGTACGATGCCCCGGGAGGTTTCATAGGCCTCGACGACGGAGCCGAACGGGGCGGTATTGGTGAATTCACGGTAGGTGAAGGCCACGCCGTGTTCGTCCCGTCCGTCCGCCTGACCGATCAGGGTTAGGCGCAAGGCGTCGGTCGGCTCGAACGTCAGGCCGAGCCGGGCGCCGTAGCTGTTCTTATCGCTGTAGTCGCGGCCATTCAGGTCATGGACAAAGCCGTCATGGCCGAACCGCCAGGCAGTCAATCGGATGGCGGCCTTATCGCCGATCGGAACGTTCAGCGCCGCATCGACATTGAGCTCATTGAACGAGCCATAGCTTAGATTGGCCTGTCCGCCGCTGACGCCGAGCTCGGGCTTTTGGGTCACGACACCGATCAGGCCGGCGGTGGCGTTCTTGCCGAACAACATGCCTTGCGGGCCTTTCAGCACCTCCACGCGCTGGATATCGACCAGGTCGGAGATGCTGCCGCCCACGCGCGCGAGCGGCACGCCGTCGACGGTGACACCAACCGACGACTCCAGCGCCGCGCTTAGCGCATAGGTGCCGACGCCGCGGATGTAGAAGCTGTTGAGCTTGGCTTCACCCGACGGCGAGAAAGAGATGCCCGGCACGGTCTGCTGAAGTTGAACCGTGCTGACGACACCCGTCTCGGCGAGAACCTTGGGGGTGAGCGCCACGACCGAGATCGGGACGTCCTGCAACCGCTCCGAGCGCTTGTTCGCGGTCACCACGATGTCCTCAAGCGTCGTCGACAGGGCCTGATCCTGCGCAGGCGGCGCGCTCACTGAACCGGCCGCCTGGGCCGACGCCGGTGATGCGGCAATGGCCTGCGCGGCGATCGCCAGCGTGCTTACGCCCATCGCCCAGCAGGCTGAACGCCCTACTCGTCTCTGCCTCTTCATAGCTTGTTGCCTCCATCCCCAATGAACGGCGTCTGACGCGCCATGCATTCTTGATGGCATGCCATTTTGATATATTGCAATGAAAAACTTGCGCGCTTCGCGCATCTAATCCACAAATGGCATACCAAATAGAAAAATGAGGGAGGAACGACGATGGCTTTTGCCCGCAACGGCTGGTACTGCGCCGCCTTCTCGACCGAGGTCGATACGAACTTCCTTGGCCGCAAGATCCTGGGTGAAGGCGTGCTGATCACCCGCGACTCGGCGGGCGGCGTACGCGCGATCGGCGATCGCTGCCCGCACCGGTTCGCGCCATTGCACCGGGGCGTCCGGGAGGCGGACACCGTCGAATGCCCCTATCATGGCCTAAGGTTCGACCTGGACGGCCGCTGCGTTCTCAATCCCCACGGACAAGGCCGTATTCCCGGCGCGGCGCGTGTCGCGGCCTATCCGGTCGAAGAGCGCCAGGGCGTCATCTGGCTGTGGCCGGGGGATCCGGCTCTGGCCGATCCGGCGATCATCCCCGACCTGCTGCTGGTCGACCGCGGCGAGCGCACGCCCGTCAACGGCCATCTGACCATGCCGGTCGACTACAGGCTCGTGCTCGACAACCTGATGGACCTCAGCCACGCGGCCTATCTACACGCGGGCACGCTTTCGCCCTCCCGCGCCAAGCGCGAGTCGACTTACGACGACGACGAGACGAGCGTGCGGGTCAATACGGTGATGCGGGACGTGCCCACCCCGTCGAGCCAGCAGCTCTATTTTCCCTCACCGCGCGGCGACTATCACTCGGACATCGAGTGGATCTTCCCCGGAAGCCTGCGCCAGCGCCTGGCCATGACCGAAACGGGCGCGGAAGCCGATGCCGGCGCGGTCACGCGCAACGTCCACCTCATCACCCCAGAGACCGAGACCTCGACCCACTATTTCTGGATCCACTCGCGCAACCGGCTGATGGATGACGTGTCCATCGACGATCGGACCCGCGCCATCCTCAGCAACGCCTTCCTGACCGAAGACGAGCCGATGATGCAGGCGTGCCAGGAGAATATGGGCGGCGCCGAGTTCTTCTCCCTCAGACCGATCTATCTCGAGACGGATTTTGCAGGGACGCGCTGCCGCCGCACCATGGAGCGCATCATCGCCGAGGAAGCGGAAACGGCGCGCCGACCGGCCGCGCCAGCAGAGGCCTCATCCGCCCAGACCACCCCGGCCTGACCTCTCAAGATCAAAGGATCATCCCTTGGCGACCCGCTCGGCGAGAGCCGCATCCGCACCCGTGCCTGAAACCCTGCCCGACCGCATCGCCATGCTCGACATGGTAGACCGCCGGCTTCGGTGGCTGTCGGCCTGGACCATCCATAGCGCCAACCATCTGCGTCCGAGCGCCGACGGCCTGAAGATCGGCGGCCACCAGGCCAGCTGCGCCTCGATCAGCACGATCATGACCGCGCTCTATTTCCACGCGCTTGGCCCTAACGACAAGGTCGCGGTCAAGCCGCACGCCGGTCCCGTCCTCCACGCAATCCACTATCTCCTGGGGAGCCAGTCCCGGCAGCAGTTAGAGGCGTTTCGAGGATTTGGCGGGGCGCAAAGCTATCCCAGCCGGACCAAGGACGTAATCCCCGTCGACTTCTCGACCGGATCGGTGGGTCTGGGCGTTGCGATCACCGCCTTCGCCAGCCTGGTCCAAGACTATCTGGTGGCGCACCAAGCGATGGACCGCAAGGATGTCGGCCGGATGGTCGCCCTGATGGGCGACGCCGAGCTCGACGAAGGCAATATCTACGAGTGCCTGATCGAGGCCTATAAGCACGACATCCGAAACTGCTGGTGGATCGTCGACTACAACCGCCAATCGCTCGACCACACGACGGCCGACCGGATGTTCCGACGGTTCGACGACATCTTCCGCACCTGCGGCTGGCGGGTGGTCACGCTCAAATATGGCAAGCTGCAGCAGGCGGCGTTCGAGGAGCCCGGCGGCGCGGCGCTGCGCGAGTGGATCGACACGATCCCCAATGTCGACTTCGCCGCCCTAACCTATCAGGGCGGGGCTGGATGGCGCGCGCGGCTCACCACTGATATCGGGGCCAAGCCCGGGGTCGCCGATCTTCTGGCTAGGCGCGACGACGCCAACCTCGCCCGGCTGATGACCAATCTTGGCGGTCATTGCCTGGAAACCCTGACCGAAGCGTTTGACGAAGCGCGGGACGATGTCCCCACGCTCTTCATCGCCTACACCATCAAAGGCTACGGCCTGCCGTTCGCGGGCCACAAGGACAACCATGCCGGCTTGATGAACGCGCCTCAGATCGAGGCGCTGCGCGCGGAGATGGACATTCCGCCTGGCCAGGAATGGGAGCCCTGGGCCGGCGTGGGCGACAATGTCCTGCCTGCGTTGCGCACCCTCGCCGACGAGACCCCGATCATGCGGCAACGCCGCGCGACGAGCCCGGCGTTGCTCGACGTGCCTGCGATCGTCCCGCCCGAGGGTGAGGAGCAATCGACGCAGACCGCCTTTGGCAAGATCCTGCTCGATCTGGCGCGCGGTGGTTCGCCGCTGGCCGATCGGATCGTCACCACATCGCCCGACGTCACCGTCTCGACCAACCTCGGCGCCTGGGTGAACCAACGCGGCCTGTTTCGGCGCCAGCAACTGGCTGACGTCTTCAAGATCGCGCGCATCCCCTCCCCCCAGAAATGGGAAGGCGGATCGGCCGGCCAGCATATCGAGCTTGGCATCGCGGAGAATAATCTCTTCCTGATGCTGGCGGCGACCGGGCTTGCCGGCGCCATTTTCGGCGAGCGGCTGATCCCGATCGGCACGGTCTACGACCCGTTCATCGCCCGCGGCCTCGATGCTCTCAACTATGCCTGCTACCAGGACGCCCGCTTCATCCTGGTGGCGACGCCGTCCGGTCTGACGCTCGGCCGCGAGGGCGGCGCGCACCAATCGATCAACCCGCCGCTGATCGCCATGGGCCAGCCGGGCCTGCGCCACTACGAGCCCGCATTCGTCGACGAGCTGTCGGTCCTGATGGAAGAAGCGTTCCGGCTGATCCAGGCCGAGGATGGCGAGGCGGTCTATTTCAGACTGACGACGCGCGTGGTCGCCCAGATCGCGCGTCAGGATGACGCGTGGAAATCGGGCGCGATCCAGGGCGGCTATTGGCTCAAGCCGCCTGGGGAACAGGCCGAAGCGGCGCTCGTCGTGATGGGCGCGCTCGCCACCGAGGCCCTGGCGGCGTGGGAGCAGATGATCGACGACCTGCCCGGCCTGGGGCTGCTGGTCGTGACATCCCCGGACCTTCTGCATCGCGAGTGGAGCGAGCGCCTGGCCGGAACTGGGTCGGACCAGTCGCCCTCGCACATCGAAGCCCTGCTGGCCACCCTCCCGCCCGGCGCGGGACTGGTCACCGTGCTTGACGGCTCGCCTGCCGCCCTCTCCTGGCTGGGGGGCGTCGATGGTCGCCGCGTGTCGCCGCTCGGCGTCGACCGGTTCGGCCAGACCGGCGAGCTCTCTGACCTCTACCGGCGCTATAGGCTCGATCCGGACGCCATCGTCCACGCCACCGCCACGTTGTTCGCGAGCTGATCCATGGACATGACGATCACCATGCCTGCCCTCTCCCCGACCATGGAAGAGGGCGCCCTGGCCCGCTGGCTGATCAAGCCTGGCGACGCGGTTCGCGCCGGCGACATCATCGCGGAGATCGAAACCGACAAGGCGACGATGGAACTCGAGGCGGCCGAGGATGGACTCATCAGCGAGCTTGTCGTGCCGGCCGGAAGCGAGGCGGTGAAGGTCGGCGAGGTGATCGCCCGCTTGGCCGATCCGGCCATGGCGACTGCGAACTCGGCCCAATCGCTCGCGCCATCGCCTGAGGCGCCGCCCGTCTTCGCCCCCTCGCCCGCCCCGCGGCGAGAAGCCCTGAACGGCGGGCGCTCCGCGTCCGAAACGGCCAGCCCGCTTGCCCGCCATGTCGCCGCCCTCAGGGCGATCGATCTGGACACGGTTGCGGGAACAGGCCCGGATAGGCGCATCCTCATGCGCGACGTCGCGCCCGCCAAGCCGCCTGCTTTGCGGCCTCCGACAGAGCTGGCCGATGAGCGCGCGCTGCCGATAACCACCAGTTCCGCCGCGATCCCAGCCGCCCCGCACACGATCGCCAAGCTCTCCAGCACCCGCAAGACCATCGCCAGGCGGTTAACGGCGTCAAAGCAGCAGATTCCCCACATCTATCTGACGGTGGATGTGCGGCTCGACGCGCTCCTGGCCTTGCGCGGGGAGCTCAATGCCGGCCTGGCCTCGCGCGGCGTCAAGCTCTCGGTCAATGACATGATGATCAAGGCGTTGGGAAGAGCGCTCATGCTGGCCCCGGCCTGCAATGTGATGTTCGCGCCGGAAGGCCTGGTGAGCTTTACCAGGGCCGACATCTCCGTCGCGGTCTCGACACCCGCCGGCCTGATCACGCCGATCATCGCAGGCGCCGAGCTGGAGCCCCTGTCGAGCATCTCATCCAGGATGGTCGATCTAGCGCATCGGGCCCGGGAAAACCGGCTGCATCCGCATGAGTATCAGGGCGGCACCGCCTCGCTCTCGAACCTGGGCATGTACGGGATCAAGCAGTTCGAGGCGATCATCAATCCGCCGCAGGGGATGATCCTGGCAGTCGGCGCGAGCGAGCGGCGGCTCCGGATCGGCGATGACGACGCGGTCGCCGCCGAAACTGTTCTGTGCGCTACGGGCAGTTTTGATCACCGCGCCATCGACGGGGCGGACGCCGCCCATCTCATGCAGTCGTTCAAGGCTCTGATCGAAGAGCCCTGGTCGCTACTTGCCTGACGGTTACTGGAGACAATACCCAATGCCGAGTTTCGACTGGAACGACCCCTTCCTACTGGAAGACCAACTGAGCGACGAAGAACGCCTGATCCGCGACACCGCGCGCAGTTTTGCTCAGACCAACCTTGCCCCGCGCATCGTCGACGCCTTCCAGAATGAGGTGACTGATCCTGGCATCTTTCGCGAGCTCGGCGCGCTGGGCCTGCTTGGCCCGACCATCCCGCAGGCGTATGGCGGCGCTGGCGCCAACTATGTCGCCTACGGGCTGATCGCGCGTGAGATCGAACGGATCGACAGCGGCTATCGCTCGATGATGAGCGTGCAGTCGAGCCTGGTTATGTATCCAATCAACGCGTTCGGATCGGAGACACAAAAACAAAGCCTTCTTCCGAAGCTCGCGACCGGAGAGTTCATCGGCGCCTTTGGCCTGACCGAGCCCGACGCCGGATCGGATCCGGGCGGCATGACCACGCGAGCCTGCAAGACCGCCGGCGGCTACCGCATCTCAGGGGTGAAGGCCTGGATCTCCAACGCGCCCATCGCCGATGTCTTCGTGATCTGGGCCAAGAGCGAAGCCCATGGCGGCGCGATTCGCGGTTTCCTGCTCACCAGGGGCCTCAAAGGTCTTGCCACGCCGAAGATCGAGGGAAAGCTCTCCTTGCGCGCCTCGATCACTGGCATGGTGATGATGGACGAGGTCGAGGTCGGCGACGAGGCGCTACTGGACGTCGAGGGTCTCAAGGGCCCGTTCAGTTGCCTGAACCGGGCGCGTTATGGCCTCAGCTGGGGCGCGATGGGCGCAGCGGAATTCTGCTTCGAGGCGGCCAGGCAATATGGCCTCGACCGCAGGCAGTTCGGCTCGCCGCTGGCCGGCCGCCAGCTCTACCAGAAAAAGCTCGCCGACATGGAAACCGAAATCGCGCTGGGCCTTCAGGCGTCGTTGCGGGTCGGGCGACTGCTCGACGAAGGCAGGTTCTCGCCGGAGATGGCCTCGATCGTCAAACGCAACAATGTCGGCAAGGCGCTCGAGATCGCGCGCATGAGCCGGGACATGCACGGCGGCAACGGAATCGCGGGCGAATATCATGTGATGCGCCACGCGATGAACCTGGAGACCGTCAACACCTACGAAGGCGCCCATGATGTCCACGCCCTGATCCTTGGACGCGCCATCACGGGCCTGGCCGCGTTTTGAGGAGCCCGAAGATGCGCCAGGCCGCCATTGTCTCGACCGCCCGCACCCCCATCGGCAAGGCCTATCGCGGGGCCTTCAACGCGACCGAGGCGCCCGTGCTGGCGGGCCATGTGCTCAACGCCGCTATCGCCCGCGCCGGGATAGAAGCCTCGCGCATCGACGATGTCTTTTGGGGCGTCGGCAATCAGTGGGGCACGCAAGGCGCCAATGCGGGCCGGATGGCGGTGTTCGCCGGGGCCCTACCGCATGCCGTCCCCGCCTTCACCCTGGACCGAAAATGCGGATCGGGTCTCACGGCCCTGGCCCTGGCTGCCCGGTCGATCATCGCCGGCGACATCGACGTGGCCCTGGCCGGCGGCATGGAGTCGATCAGCCTGACCGTGACGCCGGATGCGCCGCGCTATCCTAATAGGAGCGTCATCGAGCGGGTCCCGGCCGCCTATATTCCGATGATCGAGACCGCCGAGATCGTCGCCGAGCGTTACGGCGTCAGCCGGGCGGCTCAGGACGCCTATGCGGCCGAAAGCCAAAGGCGCGCGGCGGCGGGGCTTGCGAGCGGCGCCTTTGCCCAGGAGATCGCGCCGATTACGGTCGAGAAGGCTCTGTTCGATAAGAACGGGGCCCGGACCGGAACCGAAACCGTCACCCTGGCGCAGGACGAAGGCATACGCGCCGGTACGACACTGGAGGCCCTGAGCGCCCTCTCGCCGGTCTGGGCCGGCGGCGAGTTCACCGGCCCCGGCCGTCACGTCACCGCGGGCAACGCCAGCCAGCTGTCGGATGGGGCTTCGGCGCAGATCCTGATGGACCGCGAGACCGCCGAGGTTGAGGGCCGAACGGTGCTGGGCGTCTATCGCGGGTTCCAGGCGCTCGGCTGCGAGCCCGACGAGATGGGCATCGGGCCGGTCTTCGCCATTCCCAAATTGCTGGCCCGGGCGGGTCTCTCGATCAATGATATCGGCCTTTGGGAGCTGAACGAAGCCTTCGCCTCGCAATGCCTCTATTGCCGCGACCGGCTCGGCATCGCCCCTGAGAAGTTCAACGTCAATGGCGGGGCCATCGCGGTCGGCCACCCCTTCGGAATGTCGGGCAGCCGGCTGGTCGGCCACGCGCTGATCGAGGGCCGCAAGCGCGGCGTCCAATATGTCGTGGTGTCGATGTGCACCGCCGCTGGCATGGGCGCGGCGGCCCTGTTCGAAATCGTCTAGCCCGCGTCCTCCCGCGCTCATCCGCCTCTCACCAGGAAGGATATCCCTTGCCTCAGCTTACCGTGACAACTCGCAACGGAGACGTCCGCTCGGTAGCAGCGCCTGGCGGCATATCGCTGATGGAGGCGCTCAGAGAGACCGGCTTTGGCGAGATCCTCGCCCTTTGCGGCGGCTGCTGCTCCTGCGCGACCTGCCATGTCTATGTCGACCCGGCGTTCCTCTCCCAACTCCCCGGGCAGAGCGCGGACGAAGACGCGCTGCTGGAGAGCTCGTCCCACCGGCGTGAGACGTCGCGACTGTCCTGCCAAATCCCCCTCAGCGACGGCCTCGACGGGCTCGCGATCGTCATCGCGCCGGAAGACTGAAGGTGGCGTTCCTCCCCAACGAACCCAGCTACGACGTAGTCATCGTCGGCGCCGGCCACGGGGGCTCGCAGGCAGCCGCAGCGCTCCGGCAACGCGGTTACAAGGGATCGATCCTCGTCATCGGCGAGGATCCCGAGCTGCCCTACGAGCGCCCTGCCCTCTCGAAGGACTATCTCGCGGGCGACAAGAGCTTCGAGCGGTTGCTTCTGAAGCCTGCGGCGTTTTGGGCCGAGCGCGATATCGCGCTTCGCCTGGGTCGCCGTGTCGTCTCGGTCGATCCTGGCGCCAAGCGGATCGTCTGCGACGACCGATCGGCGGTGACCTATGGTGTCATCATCTGGGCGGCCGGCGGCAAGGCGCGGCAGCTAAGCTGCGACGGGAGCGACCTCGCCGGTGTCCATACGCTGCGCGACCGCGCCGATATCGACCGTCTGAAAGCCGAACTCGCGACCGCCGAGACCGTCGCGATCGTGGGCGGTGGCTTTATCGGGCTCGAGGCCGCGGCGGTGCTCGCCAAGGCTGGCAAGGCCGTGACGATCCTGGAGGCTGCCGATCGATTGCTCGCCCGCGTCGCCTGCGAGGCGGTATCGCGCTTCTACGAGGCCGAGCACGAAGCCCACGGCGTCGATGTCCGATGTGGGGTGCAGGTTGTGTCGATCGACGGTCATGACGGAAAGGCCACCGCCGTGTGCCTGGCCTCCGGCGATCGCGTCGCAGCCGATCTGGTGATCGTCGGCATTGGAATCGTACCGGCCGTAGAGCCGCTTGTCGCCGCCGGATGCGGTCAGGGGCCTGGCGTCGAGGTCGATGCCTTCTGCCGGTCGCAGCTGGAAGACATCTTTGCCATTGGCGACTGCGCCAGCCATCTGAACCCATTCGCTCCGGGCGAGCCCTTGCGTCTGGAGTCGGTGCAGAACGCCAACGACCAGGCCGCCACCGTTGCCAAAGTGCTGACCGGGACGCCCGAGCCCTATGTTTCGGTCCCGTGGTTCTGGTCGAACCAATATGATCTGCGGCTGCAGACCATCGGCGTGTCGCGCGGCTATGACGAGGTGGTGCTACGAGGTGATCCCGCCAGCAGAAGCTTCTCAGCTGTCTATCTGAGACAAGGCCGGGTCGTCGCGCTCGACTGCGTCAACGCCGTCAAGGACTACGTCCAGGGCAAGCGCCTCGTGGTCAAAGGCGTCGTGCCCGACCGCGCGCAGCTGGCCAACCCCGCCCTACCGCTCAAAGACCTTCAGGACGGCGGCGAGCCGGCCCTGCCCAGCCTAGCCCTTCACCAGGAGGATCGACGATGAAGACCCGCGCCGCCGTCGCTTTCGAAGCCAAGAAGCCGCTGGAGATCGTCGAGGTCGATCTGGAAGGGCCGAAGTTCGGCGAGGTGATGGTCGAGATCAAGGCGACCGGCGTCTGCCATACCGACGCCTACACGCTGGACGGTCTCGACAGCGAAGGCTCTTCCCCTCGATCCTGGGCCACGAGGGCGCGGGCATGGTGGTCGAGATCGGTCCGGGCGTCACCAGCGTGGCCGTCGGCGATCACGTGATCCCGCTCTACACGCCCGAGTGCCGCCAGTGCAAAAGCTGCCTCTCGGGCAAGACCAACCTCTGCACGGCCATCCGCGCGCCCCAGGGCAAGGGCTGATGCCGGACGGCACCAGCCGCTTCTCTCCTACAAGGGCCAGACCATCCACCACTACATGGGCTGCTCGACCTTCTCGAACTACACGGTCCTGCCCGAGATCGCGGTCGCCAAGATCCGCAAGGACGCGCCGTTCAAGACCGCGTGCTACTTCGGCTGCGGCGTGACCACGGGCGTCGGCGCCGTGACCAACACCGCCAAGGTCGAGCCGTCCTACAAGTCCGACACCCTCGCCTTCTCCACCGGGCTGGATTGGAGGCTTTCGGACATCTGGTCCGCCGATCTGACCTATGGCTACACGCGCAAGAAGCACCGCTCCAACAAGATGTTCGCCTACATGTTGAACGCGGCGGGCGACTATGAGGGCTATGCTTACACCTTCGCCGAGCTCGATCAGAACCACTTCGTCCAGGGCAAGTTGAACGGAAGCTTCCAGACCGGCGCGATCCGTCACGAGGTCGTCGCCGGCGCATCCTACATGACCTACACCGCCGACTTCGGCGACGGCTACAGCTGGTCTAACGCCTTCAACGGCAACATCTATCAACGCCAGCCCTTCAAGGCCAACACGGTGATCGACTTCAGCACCGATGGCCTTCCGTCAGAAGAGCGGCAGAAGGCCGTCTTCGTCAGCGACACGCTGCGCCTGGGGCGGCATTGGCAGGCTGTGGTGGGCTTGCGGCGCACGCACTACGCGTTGCGCGATCTCGACGGCGATCCCACCGTCGACTCCGGTTACGAGACGTCCGCGACCAGTCCGACCGTCGCCGTGATCTACAAGCCCGCCGACTATGTCTCGATCTACGGCAGCTATGTTGAATCCATGGAGAGCGGCACGCGTGTTGGCGGCCAATACGCCAATGCCGGCGGGGTGTTGGGCGCCACGGTCAGCAAGCAGCAAGAGTTCGGTCTAAAGTACGAGCATGGCGCCCTGGAGCTAACGGCGGCCGCCTTCAAGATCGAGCGGGCCAACCAGATCGATAGTCTGGTCGATGGGCAGCGCTATCTGACCCAGGATGGCATGACATCCTACAAGGGTGTGGAGGTAAGCAGCGCCTATCAGGTCGACAGGGATCTGCGCCTGGGTCTGGGCGCGATCCATCTGGATCCCACCATCAAAGACGTTTCATCGGACAACGAAAACCTGCGCGGCAACATTCCGGCCGAGGCTTCACGCTGGCAGGTCACGGCCAACGCCGAATACGCCATTCCAGCGGTGGAAGGGCTGAGCGTCCACGGTGACGCCCGCTACTATGGCAAGGCCCCGACCGACGACGCCAACACCCTGTTCATTCCCAGCCGGACCCTTGTGAACCTCGGCTTCCGCTATGAGACCCGGGCCGCTGGCCAGCGCCTCGCCTTCACCGGCAACCTCAACAACGTCTTCAACAAGAAATACTGGGGCCTGAGCAATATCGGCGAGGGTATAAACGGCTCGCTGTCCGCCAAGGTTTACTGGTGACACCAAGCGCGCCAGGGGAAAGCGGTGGCGCATGTTAAGCCGCCGTGCGCCCGACGTTGGGGCCGTTTCTAAAAGCGGACCAGCGGAGCGCCCGGAATCGGCGCGTCACCCACCGGCTATCGTTCATCCTGACCGGAAACCATGGAGGTCAGCTCCCCACGGCGAGGCGGACTTTGCAGACCTCGGACGGAGCGGTCCAGAACCTTTACCGGGACCCTCGTGCTTTCGACGATGACGACTTCGTCTGACCTGCTGACGTCGCACGACACTCCAAACGCCTGGCAGCGGCCGAAAGCCGAGCGCCGTTTTTCCGCACCTTTTGGCTGTACTCTGACGGATAGATTCACGGGAGTCCCAGGGAGCGCTATGTCCAGCACGATCGAGATCGCGCCATCTCGCGAGCGGTCTCCGCTAGCCCTCATCCATGAGGGACCGGTCGACCTCGACATGCTCGAGGAGTTTCGCGCCGCGATGGCGACCGATGGCTTGGAAGTGGAGATCCGCAGCGGGATGTCCGTTCGCGCATCGGCTTGGTCGTGGCTCGCACCGACCGCCGTCCTCCTGTGGATCTCGAAGAGCTATTTCGACGGCTTGCTCAAGGAGCTGGGCAAGGCGCACGCTTCAATCCTCGACAAGGCGCTGCGGCAGCTTGGCCGGCGCCTGTCGGGACTGAAGTACTGGGAGGTGACCGCCAAAAAGGTGGTCGCCATCGCGGACCGATACTCGCCCATCCTGTCCGTCTGGACCGAACGCCATGAAGGCGGCCGCTTCAAGATGCTGATCGCGTCCGATCTCGAAGGCGCCGCGCTGGATTCCGCGCTTAGCGCCTACATCACTTTCGTCCAGGCGTACCATACCGGCGCTCTGGACCCGGAAGACCTGGCGATCCTTGCCGAAGCGCGGCCGGTCGGCGACATCACCCTCCTCGCCTATGACCAACACAGCGGCACGATCCAATTGGTCGATCCCCTCGAGGCGCGGCTCGCCTAGCAGCGACACATCCCCCTAGAGACCGGGAAGCGCCATTCGGCGACTTCGTTTCGGCGTGCTGCGTCATGGGCCAGAAGCCTAGCTGTCGGCCGCCGAAAAGGGCGTCCCAGAGGTCAGGACGCCCCTCGAACTCTTCACTCGGCCCAGTGCCCTGTAAGGAACGCCGCCACCCTGTCGAGCGAGCGGCGCGCCGCCGGCAGGTATCGCGTCGCACCTTGGAAGACGTGATGCAGCCCTTCGAAGACCTCCAGCCGCACCTCGCCGCCCCTGGAGGCCGCCACGGCCGCATAGCGGTGGGAATCGTCGAGCAGGATCTCGTCGCCGCCGACCTCGATCAACAGCGGCGGCACGATCTCAGGTACGGCGTAGAGAGGCGAAGCGCGGCCGTCCTTCGGATCGACGCCGGCAAGATAGACCTGGGCCGGCCCGGCAAGCATGACCGGCTGGAAGATGGGGTCGTGGATTCCGGGATCGTTGACGGAGGCGCCGGTCATGGCCAAGTCGAGCCATGGCGAGAAAACCGCGATCGCGGCGATGGTCGGCGACGCGGTCGCCGTATCGCCAAGGATACTGAGGGCAAGGCCGCCCCCAGCGGAGTCGCCTACCAGCGCCACCTGGAGGGTGCTGACCGGCCACTAGGGACGTGAGGACGAACATGATCGGGGCGAGCCCCCCGTTCGAAAAAGACATTTGTTAACCATTTTCGACTCAGCCTCAGAACAGCGAAGCTTCGAGGCGCATCATGTCTCAGCGACATGCCCTGATTATAGAGGACGACTGTCTGGTCGCCTTGGAACTCGAATACCTGCTCAAGGAGCAGGGGTTCGCAACGGTCGATATCGCCGACAACCCGCGGTCGGCGCTCGATTGCGCCCTAACCCATCCACCGCAGTTGATCACCTCGGACTACTGCATCGTGGACGGCACCGGTCCCGATGCTGTCGCAGCGATCGAGGCCAAGCTCGGGCCCATGCCGGTGGTGTTTGTGTCCAGCCATCCGGATGTTCTCGGCCAAGCCCGCCACGGCCATCTCGTCGTCGAAAAGCCGTTCCTTCCCAGCCACATCGCTCGCGCTTGCCTGACCTTAACCAGAATGGTCGCTTAGCCATCCATAGCTGACGTCGCGTTCGTCTATTCGCGGGTCTGACCGTGGTGGCCGCCTGTTCTGGCGGCGGATGTTCGAAGCGGTGGCTCTATGCAGCTGACGTCCAGGACGGGCGCGACCTGGAACTGGCGACGGCGCTTTAGCGCGTTTTCCGCTTGCGGCCGCCAATTCCAAGGCCATGGGCCTTGGCCAAGGCGCTCCGCGCGGCGCTGTAGGTCGGCGCCGACGTGGGGTAGTCGGTTGGCAGGCCGTAACGGGCCTTGTAGGCCTCGACGGTCAGGCCGTGACGACGGAGATGGCGCTTGAGCGTCCTGTACGGCCGATTGTCGATGAAACTGATCAGAGCGTCCGGCTCGATGCTTTTGCGGATCTGCTGGGGGGTGAGCTTGATGATCGGCTCGCCCGGCGCCGATGCGGGATCTGGCGAACCGGCTTGGCTCAAAGCATCATAGACGTTGGTGATCAGCGCCGGCAGGGCGTCGATGGCGACGGAATGGGCGCCGACATAGGCTGAAACCACACTGGCGGTCAGTAGGGGCAGCTTGTCTTGCTCGTCCATCATCGATCTCTCCTGGAACGCGAAAAGAAAAGGCTCGCACCCTTCCACCGCCGAGCGCAACCAAAGGTGGGGGAGCCTGGACCTGAGTAAGGTCCAGTGCTCCCCCTGAAGCGCTGAAGCGCCTGGAGAGCCTCTGCCGGGCGGACTGGCGCGGGGCAAGGGCGGCTTTGCCGTCGCTCCGCGGTGTGTCCCCGCCCCGTTGAGGCGCGCCTCAATCGCGCAGGCCGAGCCAAACTTGCGCGGAACACCGGCTTGGCGGCGCCTGGATCGCCTGCCCGAAGTCAGGCCTTGATCTCGACCGACCGCCGGCATGGGCTCGATACCGCGCCCGCGCGAGAAGCCTGATGGTCTGGAGATCTTGGCCCGAAGATCATTTGGGACAGCGGGCCGATCATGTTGGCGACGTCTAGGTATTGCCCGTAAAACGCGCCAAGCTCTGCCTTGGTCGCCGCCATCGCCCCGTGAAGTTCCGACTTGACCTTCCGCGGCGTGGAGGGCGCCACGTCGCGAGCGGCTTTTGGTGGTGAGATGCGTTTGAAGACTAGTCGTGGGTGCTTTTGGTCGAAAGCTCTGGCCCTCGGCCTCCTGGCGCTGGCGCTTATCCCGTTCTGCACGACAGGCGTTGCGCGGGCTGAATCTCGAGTCGAACGACTGCGCGCCCTCGGCGAGGAGATCCGCGCGCACCACGGACGTCTCTCGCCCACCGATATCGAGGCCGTGGGTAAGGCCGCCATGAGCACATCCGGTCGAGCCCGGCTCTACGGTTTGTGGCGCACCCTTAGCTATTATCGCAACAATGGTCAGGACGCCGATTTCGAGCGGTGGGCCGATGAGGGTCGCCGTGTCGCCGCCCGCGACAAGGATGCGCCGCTTCAGGCGGTGATCTCCGTGTTGAGCGCGTCCAAGACGGCGATGAGCGCGCCCGGACGCCAGATCGACTTCACCCTTCTAGCCCGCCTGGTTCACCAGAACAAAGACGTCGATCACGTCGTCGAACTGGAACGCCTACGGCTGGAGGCCAACCAGGATCAATGGGCGGCGGCCACGCGCAGCGGCGCGAAGTTGCTGGCCGCGACCCATGACGAGCCCATGGCCTTGCCGATCGCGGCCGAGGCCCACACCCTGCTCTCGCGCGTGTCGGCCGACCTGGGCGATGATCGCGGGGCGCTCGAGCATCTGGCCGACGCGATCGCGATCGACCGCCAGACAGGCGCCGACACGCAGGATGCTGAACGCGTCTACAACCTGTCGCTTCTGGCGCTGAAAGCCGGCGAATTCGCATCGGCCGAAATGCTGTGGCGGTTGCACGGCGAAGTCATCGCGACATCGGGCGGGCCGCGGGCGCCGTTCTTCCACGCCTATCTCTGCGCTGCGATCGCCGATGCTCAAAGCCAGCCGTCGCGGGTCCTGACGTGTCTTCAGCCCGTCGCGTCCGCCCTCGATCGCGCCGACGACAGCTGGACTCTATCGGCCTTGCGCCTGCGTCTTGCGGCCCACGCTCGGACAGGCGACGCGGCCGGCGCACGAGGGGATCTTCTCCGATTGCAGGGCGCTCCCGCAAGGCTCAAAGACGACGATGCGTCCGATCAACTCAGCAGGGCCTATGTGCTGCGCGCCGAGGGAAAGGGCCTGGCGGCGTTTGAGGCCATGGATCTGTCCCGCCGGCGAACGCTTTGGCGGCTTCACGAGGATCACCAACGCAGGATCGCCGATATCGCTGGCGCTCTGCAGACCACGCTGGACGCCGAGCGGGACAAGGGCCAGCGCGCCGAGCGCGAAGCGCAGGTCCAAAGCCGCCTTTCGCTGGCTTGGAGCCTTGTCGCGGGCCTGCTGGGGATCGTCGCGCTGGGCGCCGTAACTTTCGTGTTTCAGCAACGGCGAACGGCCAGGGCCCTCGCCCAGGCGCGCGAGCGGGCCGAGGCCGCCAGCCAAGCCAAGTCGACCTTTCTGGCCACCATGAGCCACGAACTGCGCACGCCGCTCAATGGCATGCTCGGCCTAGCTCAAACCTTGAAGCTGGAGCCGCTCGAGCCGGGAGAACGCGAGCAGGTCGAACTGATCGAGGATTCTGGTCGAAACCTCCTGACCTTGCTCAATGACGTGCTCGACCTTTCCAAGATCGAGGCGGGCAAGCTGCGGATCGCGCCATTACGGGCCGATCTGGGGCGCAAATGCGAGCGCATGGTCAGGATCTACGGCGTGCTGGCCGCGGACAAGGGCATCACCCTCACCCTCGACATCGACAAGGACATTCCGCCGACCCTGATCTTCGATCCAGTGCGCGTGCGCCAATGCCTCTCCAATCTGCTGTCGAACGCCATCAAGTTCACCGAAACCGGCGGCGTGACCTTACGTCTACGCTGCCGTCCGTCGGGCGACCACGAGGTCATCGCGCGGATCTCGATCAGCGACACGGGCATTGGCATGTCTCCCGAAGCCTGCACGCGCCTTTTTGGCGCCTTTGAGCAGGCGGATGCGACCACGGCCCACAGATTCGGCGGTACGGGGCTTGGCCTGAACATCACCCGCAGGCTGGCCAAGCTCATGGGAGGCGATGTCACGGTCGAAAGCCAAGCCGGCGCTGGATCAACGTTCACCCTCAGCTTCCGCTGCCAGGTCCCGACAGTCGACGCGCCGAGCGCGTCACGGGGCCATGATGTCTCGACACCGTTGCCATCCAACTTGAAAATCCTGCTCGTCGAGGACCATCCGGTGAACCGCAAGGTGATCGGGTTGATGCTGACCGCGCTCGAATGCCAGCTGGCGGAGGCGGAGAACGGCCAAGTCGCGCTTGACCGCTTGGCGACCGAACCATTCGACCTGATCCTCATGGACGTCAACATGCCCGTCTTGGGCGGGCTGGAGGCCACGCGTCGGGTGCGCGCCGAACTCGGACTCGACGCGATCCCCATTATCGGCCTCACGGCGGACGCCATGGATCATCAGGTGCAGGCCTGCCTTGACGCGGGCATGACCGACGTCGTGATCAAGCCGGTGGAACTGGCTGCGCTGCTCTCGTCGATGGGAAGGGTGATGGGCGCTGCAAGAACCATCGCGGCGCTGACCTGAACCACACCATACGCCTTGAGCGCTCACGGCGCCGGCAAAGCCCGGGACGAGGCTTTCGCCGCCAGGTAGTCAGCCTCCCACCAGCCCAGTAGGCCCCTCTCGCCCATGATGGAGAAAAAGCGCATCAGGATCAGGCGATGACGCTCGGCGAACTGCCGCCAGATGGGCGTGTCGAGCAGCGCGTACGTGATGAGGTAACCGCGAGGCGTCTTGCTGCACAGGCCGTTTTCGACAAGCCGCAACAGATTACGCCTTACGGTCTCGCCCGGCAGTCCAAGAGACCGCGACAGGGATAGGGCGGAGATGGGCTTGCTCGCCACAGGCTTCGTCGCTTGGCACGCGCGCAAGACCGCAAACAGCAAGACGATATCGAACGGCTCTTGCACCATGGGCAAAAGCGCCTCGATCAGCCGCAGGAAATGGTCCCCCCAAAGCCGCATCATGTAGCGATGGGGAATCTCGTCATCGCTGACCTTGTGGGCTGGCGCGCCAAGCGCGCCTTCGCGCCGGAGAGCGCCGTAAAGGTCCCCGATCGCCCGCCATGTCGCCTCGGCGGTCGCGACGTAAACGGGCGTCTCCGTGACGCTCTGGGGCATGAAGACCCCAGCCTTCGTCTGGACCATAAATCCGGCCTTGACCATCCGCGCCACCCGCCGCCGCGCGGTTTCCTGAGGGACGCCAAGCGAGATGGCCACGGATCGGACGCGCACGGGCCGACGCAGGTCGTCGGGCGGTGAGCTGTTAAGTCCGGCATACGCCTTTTGAAGCGCCAAGTTGCGATTCATGGACGCTAGGTTGGCTTGACCTATGGCCAGCGCCAAAAGCGTGTCCAGCGCGGAGGGATATGCCCCTCGCAGGAATCCGCTGGCGATAAGGTCAGCCGAGAGCGCCAGACAAAGTTTTTCCACGGTCCTGTCGGCGTCCGAGGCCGTCATCTCCTCGGAACCTTGTAGAGGTTCTGCCTCAATAGCGCGCGCACGACACCTGCCCCAGACCAGGTCGCCCCGTTGAAAGCTATTCCTTGGGGGTGGCGGGCGCAACTGATGGACGCCAAGACTTGGCGCTTGATCGCGGTCGCTAGTCGCCACCGGCGGCCTGGAACAGCGCCGGCAACAGCGCCAAGGCGATCCCGATCCCCGCAAGGGCCGGCCAGCGCCAGAGACCCATGCCGCGCCAAGCGCTGGCCCAGGCCGTCGCGATCCCGCCGTCGCGTGACAGCCGCAAGGCGTAGACCGCCACACCGGACACCGACAGAGAGGTCAGGACCAAGCCGAACACAAACCAGATCAGCTTGGTTACAGCCCCGCCAACCGTGCCGAAATGCAAGGGGTCGGCCATTTCGGAGAGGCGCTGGTGCGCGGTCGAGAACGGACGGTGCGCCAGCCGTTCGAGTTACGGCTGAAAGACCAGTAACGCGCCCGTCAGCCCTTGCATGGCCCAGAGCGCGCCGATCACCAATCCGGCCCAACGATGTGCGAACACCGCTACGCCGCGCGGGCTGAGCGCCCCGCTCATCGCGACGCCATGGCTTGGGCGATCAGGCGGTTGGCGCCGGAAATGTCCGCCAGAGCCTCGCCCGCTCTCAGGCGCGTCAGCACGTCGAGCTCGTCCTGCTGCATCTGGATCGCGCGGCGTGCGAGCGTCTCGACGCGATCAGGCGGCAGCACGACCACGCCGCTCTCATCGGCCAGGACCGCGTCGCCCGGATTGATCGCAACGCCACCGACCGAGACCGGCACGTTCAAAGCGCTTTCCAGGCCGAGGAACTTGGTGGTCAGGGACGTGGAGCCGCGACACCAGACCGGCATCTCCGCGCGGCGGATTTCCCCGAAATCCGTAGCCGGACCGTCGATCACGACGGCGGCGATACCCTTCAGCCTCGCGGCGTTGGTGGTCACCCCGCCCCAGCAGGCGTGACGGGTGTCGCCGCAGCGCTCGATCACCAGCACGTCGCCCGGCCGCGCGGTGCTGACCGCGTGATGCAGCAGGGTCGAGTCCGCGCCGGGGATGCGCACCGTCACCGCCGTGCCGGCCACGCGCGGGCCGTCCCATACCGAGCGGATCGCCGGATCGACGAAGCCGTGGTGCAGCACGTGGCCCAGGGTGGCGGTCTCGACCTGCTCCAACAGGGCGATCAGATCGGCGGGGATTTGCGCGGGCATGGGATTGATCGTGAACATGGCTCAGGCCTCCAGGGCGCGGTTCGGGACCTCGGCGGCCAGCGCCGGATCGAAATCGTCCTTCAGCCCCACCCCTGTCAGGGCGCGGGCGCGGGCCTGATGCAGCAGCCAGGCGAGCTTGGCGGCGGTGGCCTCGTAGGACAGGCCGCGCGGCGGACGGATGTTGGAGACGCAGTTGCGCTCGCTGTCGGCGCGGCCTGATCGCGGCCCCCAGGTCAGGTAGGCGCCCAGGCTGTCGGGCGAGCTGAGGCCGGGGCGCTCGCCGATCAGCATCAGCGACATGGCCGCGCCCAGGCTCTCGCCGATCTCGTCGCCCAGGGCCACCCGCGCTTGCCGGGCCAGGACGATCGGCGCGATGCGCCAGCCGGCGAGCCGTTCGCGCAACGCCGCGACCACGGCGGGCGCGTGGGCCTGAACCGCCCTCGCGGACAAGCCGTCGCCGATGACGATGACCAGGTCATGGCCTTGCTCCGCCGCCCGCAGCCGCTCGACGGAGTCGGCGTCCAGGCGCCGTCCCAGGTCGGGTCTTTGCAGATAGGCCGCACGGCTATCGGCGCAGCTGGACACGGTGATGGTCGCGTCTCCAACCAGAGCGCCGACCAGGGCGTCGGCGTCCATAGGCGCATGGACAGCGTCGCGGGCCAGGGCGTGATCGCTCTGGAAGGCCAGCATCGCGGCGGTCGGCAGCCCCGCTCCCGCCCGTCCCAGGCCGATCCGGGCGTCGGTGGCGGCGCGCAGGCGGGTCATCAAGGCTCCCGTCACGCCAGCACCCTCGGCAGCGCCAGGATCGCTCCGACCTGATCCAGCGCCTTCGGACGGACGCCGCCGCGCGCGTCCAGCAGCCCGATCTGGTCGAGCCAGGCGGCGAACTCCGGCGCGGGTCGCAGGTTCAGGACCTGACGCAGGTAGAGCGCGTCATGGAAGCTGGTGGACTGGTAGTTGAGCATGATGTCGTCGGCGCCGGGCACGCCGATGACGAAGTTGACCCCGGCCACCCCGAGGAGGGTCAGCAGGTCGTCCATGTCGTCCTGGTCAGCCTCGGCGTGGTTGGTGTAGCAGACGTCCACACCCATCGGCAGGCCCAGCAGCTTGCCGCAGAAGTGGTCTTCCAGCCCGGCTCGGACGATCTGTTTGCCGTCATAGAGGTACTCGGGACCGATGAAGCCGACCACGGTGTTGACCAGCAGTGGCGAGAACGCCCGCGCCACGGCATAGGCCCGGGTTTCCATGGTCTGCTGATCGGCGCCGTGATGGGCGTCGGCCGAGAGGGCCGCGCCCTGCCCGGTCTCGAAGTACATGACGTCCTGACCGACGGTCCCGCGGTTCAGCGACAGAGCCGCCTCGCGCCCTTCGCGCAGCACGGACAGGTCGACGCCAAAACCGCTGTTGGCCTTCTGGCTGCCGGCGATCGATTGGAACACCAGGTCCACCGGCGCGCCGCGCTCGATCGCCGCGATGGTGTTGGTAATGTGAGTGAGGATGCAGCTCTGGGTCGGGATCGCATAGGCCTGGCGCAGATCGTCGATCAGCCGCAGCAGGGTCGTGGCGCCCGCGACGCTGTCGGTGGCCGGATTGACCCCGATGACCGCGTCACCGCTGCCCATCAGCAGACCATCCAAGATGATCGCCGCGACGCCGGCCGGATCATCGGTCGGATGGTTGGGCTGCAGCCGGACGGCCAGGGCGCCGGCCTCGCCCAGGGTGTTGCGAAAACGACTGACCACCTGGATCTTGCGCGCGATGGCGATCAGGTCCTGGTTACGCATCAGCTTGCAGACGCCCGCGACCATTTCCGGCGTCAGGCCCGGCGATAGCCGCGCCAGGGCCGGCCCGTCCGCAGTGTCGCCGAGCAGCCAGTCGCGGAAATCGCCGACGGTCAGGTGCGAGATCGGCGCGAAGGCCTGCGCGTCGTGCCCGTCGATGATCAGCCGGGTGACCTCGTCATCCTCGTAGGGAACGATGGCGTCGGTCAGGAACGCCTTCAGCGGCAGGTCCGCCAGCGCGCGCCTAGCCGCCACGCGCGTCGCGGCGTCGGGGGCGGCGACGCCGGCCAGGGCGTCGCCCGATCGAAACGGCGAGGCGGCCGCCAGCAGGGCCTTCAGATCGTCGAACCGATAGCGCGTGCCGCCCAGGTCGATCGTCGGCATCGGCCTAACGCGCGATCAGCAGCGTGTCGCGCGGCTCGAATACCGCGAAGATCGGCCCCGGCTCGAGCACCTCCTCGGCCTCGGCGACCAGGGTATGGCCACTGATCTCCAGGCCATAGGCGTGTCGCGCCCCCAGATAGGTGCGGTCGATGATCGCGCCGGCCAGCACGTTGAGGCCAGGATCGGTCGGCGCTAGGCGCGAAAGGCGGATGTGTTGGGGCCTGACCGTGACGATCCCGTCGTCGGCGCTGGGCGAGCCGGCGGCCACCGCGCGCAGAGCGACGCCCGCCTCGGTCATCACCGGCGTGATATCGTCCACCGTCGCGCCCGTCCGCCGCACCGGCAGGAAGTTGCTGGCCCCGATGAAGTCGGCGACGAAGGTGTTGGCGGGGCGGCGATAGATGGTCTCGGGCCGGTCCAGCTGGACAATCCGACCCTTGTCCATCACCGCGATGCGGTCGCTGAGCGCCAGGGCCTCTTCCTGGTCGTGGGTGACGTAGATCGTGGTTAGGCCCAGCTGGCGCTGCAACGATTTCAGCCAGCTTCGCGCCTTGAGCCGCAGCTTGGCGTCCAGGTTCGAGAGCGGCTCGTCGAGCAGCAGCAGGGTCGGCCGGAACACCAAGGTGCGGGCCAGGGCCACGCGTTGCTGCTGGCCGCCGGACAGTTCGTGCGGAAAGCGCGCGCCGTACTCACCCATATCGACCAGCGACAGGGCCTCGGCGATGCGCGGCGCCTGCTCGGCCTTGCTGACGCCGCGCAGCTTCAGCGGAAAGGCCAGGTTCTGGGCGACCGTCATATGCGGCCACAGGGCGTAGGACTGAAAGACGAGGCCGAGATTCCGGCGCTCGGGCGGCACATCGACCTTGCCAGCGCCGTCGAAGAAGGTCTGGCCGCCCACCCGGATCACGCCGCCCGTGGGGGTGTCGAGGCCGGCGATCGCGAACAGGGTCGTCGATTTGCCGCAACCGGACGGGCCCAGCAGGGTCAGGAACTCGCCCTGCGCCACATGCAGGTTGACGTCGTGCAGGGCGGTGACGTCGCCAAACCGCTTGGAGAGGTTCTCGACAGAAACATCAGACATCGCGGTGCGTCCTTGTGATGAGGCGCGCGGCCGTCACGAAGAGGAAGGTGATCAGAAGCTGGATGACCGACAGGGCGGCGACCGCGCCGCTGTTGCCGTTGGCCCAGAAGGACAACATGGTCGTGCCGATGATCTCGGCGCCCGGCGCGAACAAGAACACCGCCGAGGCGTATTCCTTCAGCATGCCCAGGAACAGCAGGGTGAAGGCCGAGAACAGGGCGGGCTTCATCAGGGGCAGGACGATGCGGGTCGAGACCGTCCACCAGCTGGCGCCGACCGAGCGGGCGCTCTGGTCCAGCTCCTTACCGATCTGCATCATGGCCGGCGCCAGGGCGCCATAGGCCGTGGGCATGCCGCGCATGGCGAAGGCGATCATCAGGATCCAGATCGTGCCCTGCAGCAGGCTGGCGCCGGGGATCAGCAGCATCGCCCAGAAGAAACCGATGCCGGCCACCACGCCGGGCATGGCGCGCGGATAGAGGGCGACATATTCCAGCTGTCGCCGGAACGGGAAGCTGGAACGCTGCACGACCAGGGCCAGCAGGGCCACGAAAGTCGTGGCCCCGACGCCGCCGACGAAGGCGATGACGACGCTGTTGGTGATCGAGCGGATATAGGCCGGGTACTTGGCTAGGATCGTGAAGTTGTCGAAGGTCAGCAGCTCGAACGGCGACAGCAACGGCGTCAGGAAGGTCGTGAAGGCTCGCAGCACGATGCCGATCAGGGGGATCAGCAGGGCCAGGACGAGATAGAGCCACAGCGCCGCGGCGATCGGCGGCCCGGCCTTGCCCAGGTCGGCGACCTTGGGTCGCTGGGCCTTACCCTTCACGGTGACGAACCGGCCGGCCTTGCTCAGCAGCAGGCCCTGCAGGACCAGCAGTCCCGAGACAATGGCGAGCAGCAGGGCGGCGGCCGCGCCCACCAGCCCATAGTCGGGGGTGATCGCGCCCAGGCCCCGGCTGAACAGGAAGGTGGTGAAGAACTCCAGGCCGGCGGGGCGTCCAAACACCAGCGGCACCGCCAGCATCTCCAACGAACCGATGAACACCAGAAGGGCGCTGTAGATGATCGCCGGCCGCATCAGCGGCAGCGAGATCGACCACAGCACCCGCAGGGCGCCCGCGCCCATGCTGCGACCGGCGTCCTCCAGCGTGGCGTCGGCCATCCGCGCCGAGCTCGAGCAGAACAGATAGACCAACGGCGCCTGGGTGACGCCCGCGACGATGGCCATGCCGGGGATCGAATACATGTCCCAGGGCGGCACGCCGATCAGGCGCTCGCCCAGCAGGGTGATGTAACCCGACGGCCCGTAGATGATGTACCAGGCGAAGGCCGTCACCAGCTGCGAGATGTACATCGGCCACAGCACCAGCGGTCGCAGCCAGCGCCGGCCTGGCAGGTTGGTGCGCTCAATGAACAGGGCGAAGACCACGCCCGCCGCGCAGGCGACCAAGGTCGTCAGGCCGGCCAGCTGGAACGAGTTGGCGAGCACGTCGTGGAAGTCGGGGTCGCCGAAAAGCCGCGAATAGTTGCGCAGCGTCAGCGCGCCGGTCTCATACAACGGCTTGTCGAGGAAGGACTGCCAGAGGATCGGGCCCAGGGGCGCGGCGACCAGGATGACGGTGACGATCGCCGTCGCCCACTGGATCAGCAAGGCATGCGATAGCGACGAGCGGCCGTCGAGAAGCTTGGCGGATGCGGGCATGGGGGCTCCAGAGCTCGCGCGGCTCATCGGCGCCGCCTGTGGAACAGCCCGTTCCAGCGGGCGACGAAGGCGTCGTACTGGCTGACCATCCGGTGGTCGTAGCCGACCATGACCACCTTGGACTCACCGCCCAGCCGACGGATCACGCCGTCATGGGTCAGGAACGGCACGTCGCGCTCGCTCACATCGCTGCGATAGGGCGTCAACCCGCCCTTGGCGGCGGCGATCTGGCCGTCGCGCGACAGCAGGTAGTCCAGCATCAGCCGGGCCGAGGCCGGATTGCGCGCCGCGGCCGTCACCGCCATGCCGCGCGGCACGACGGGCGTGCCGTCGGCGCAGAGCGTCCAGGCGACGATCTTAGCGCGGCCCTTGGTCAGCATCTGCGGCAAGACCGTCACGGCCGAGACGTGGTAGCCGACCAGGTATTCGCCGGCCGTGACCTTGTCGAGCATGGCCGCCCCGCCCGTCTCGACCCGCACGTAAGGCGCCAGGCGCTGCATCAGGTCCCAGCCGCCCGGCTTCTTCTGATCGATCGCCGACCAGTGCACCGCATAGGCCAGGGCGTGGGCGGACGCGTCATAGGTGGTGATGCGGTGGGCGAACTTGCGTGGATTGGCCGCCGCCAGCGTGGTCAGCTGATTAAGGCCCGTCGGGACCTGGTGCGGATCCAGCAACGCCTTGTTGTAGACCATCAGCATCGGGTCGGCCGACAGGGTGTAGACGCCCGGCAGCGGCAGGCTCCAGGCCGGCAGGCGCGATTGCTCGGGACTGCGATAGCTGGCCGCCGCACGGCGCTGGGCGAAGCGCAGCCAGGCGTCCGGCGCGCTGCTGACGATGATGTCGGCCGAGGCGCGCCGGGCCGAGGTTTCGGCGTAATAGCGCTCGAAGGCCTCGGTGGGTCCCATGTCCAGGGTCTCGACCCGGATCCAAGGATAGCGGCGCTTGAACCCCTCCAGAATCTCGCGCCAGTTATATTCGGCCATGTTGGAATAGACGCGCAGGCCCGTCTCGCGCCGCGAGGCCGCGATCAGGTCCTGGCCCTGGGCCAGTCCCCTGCCCCCGGTCAGACCCGCCATGGCCGCTAGACCGGCCAGCACGCCACGACGCGCGGGCGTCATCTTGCCATCAGTCATGCGCGGGTCTCCTGGCGCCATCCAGCGCCGACACGGCCGCGCTCCGCAAGAAACCCGCATCCGCGCCCACCGTCACGAAGGCGTATTGTCGCTCGAACAGGCGCTGGGCCGGATGGCCCGGCAGGATCGTGCCGCCCAGGGCGACGCCGCTTTCCAGGATGCGCCGCTCGGCCTCGCCCCACAGCTCCATGAAGGCGGGACTGTCGTACTCACCGGCCACGCCAATGCTGGCTGACAGGTCCAGCGGGCCAATGAAGAACATGTCCACGCCATCGACCGCCGCCATCTCGGGGATGGCCGCGACGCCCTTCTCGGACTCGATCATCACCACGATCAGGGTCTGGTCGGCGGCGTGGTCCGGATAGGCGGCGCTGTCGGCGCCCCAGCCCGCGGCGCGTGAGACGGTGTAGTGCAGGCCGCGCGCGCCGCGCGGCGGATAATAGGCGGCTCGGACGAGGCGCTCGACTTCGTCGGCGCTCTCCAACGCGGGGGCGAACAGACCCTCCACGCCCATGTCGAGCACGGGCTTGACCACGGCGGCCTCGACGTTGGGCAGGCGCGCCAGCAAGGTCGGCCCGTCAGGCCGACCGCCGGCTGCGCGCAGCTGATCGACAGCCTCGCCCAATGCAGCAGGCGAATGTTCCAAATCGACGATCAGGGCGTCGAACCCAACATGGGACAACAACTCGGCGGCCGGCGGGCTGGCCATGAACAGCCAGGCGCCCAACGAAGGCTCGCGCCTGGCCAGACGCGCTTTCACGGCGTTGGGCCTCAGCATGGCGTGGATGCATCCTTGGCGCCGAGCGCCTGGGTAAAGAAAGCGATGGCTGACTGGGCCAGGGCGTCCCGCTGGTGGCGCACCCCGGGCAGGATGTCCATCCGCACCCGCACGCCGGCCGCCGAAAGGCTGGCCTCCAGCGCCTTGAGGCGTTCGATGCGGGTTGCTCCAGCCCCGTTGGCCCCTTCCATCCAGTGCGCGCCACCGGGTTTGTGGGTGATCTCCCAGGTGTCGGTGTCGGCGTCGCCGACCGCCAGATGGACCGGCACGGCGCGCAGGGCGGGCGGATCGAGCGGACGCCCAAACCGCGCCTCCATGTCGGCCACACCCACCCACCAGGGCTTGTGACTGTCGAGCAGGGTCGGCGAGCCCGGCGCGCAAACCGACAGGGCGCTGAGCCGTTGGGGATGCAGATAATAGAAGCGGTGCACGAAATGGGCCCCGCCTGAGAAGCCGAACAGCGAGAAGCGCCCAGCGTCCACGCCGTAACGCGCTGCGACCTCATCGATCATCGACAGCAAAACCTGGTCGAAGCGGATGCCGCGATATTCGATGTATTTGTAGTTGTCGCGATCATAGGGCTCGTCGATCCCGCACGGGAACAGCGGCGCCAGGATGATCAGGTTGAGCGCTTCGGCCAGGTCGGAGAACAGGTCGCGCATCGCCTGGTTGCCGCGCTCGGTGCCGTGGACGGCCACCAGGATACGCCGGTCGGACGCCTCCCCGGTGGTCGGCACATAGAGGCAGTAGGAGAACCGCTGGTCAGCGCGACAGGCCGTGGCCGGCGTGCGACCAAGGTCATAGGGCGACAAGGGCGGGATCGTGGAATCGGTCATGGACTAGGGAGCGACCGACGCCTCAGGCGCCGGCCGCGGTCTCCGCGCTGTGATCTTCGAAGGTCGATGAGGCCTGTCGGCGTCAGTAGTTGATCCCAAGCTTCAGATAGACCGTCCGCCCCTCAGCCTTGCTGTAGAGTTCGTTGCGATTGATCATCTGCGAGGTGATCGAATAGTAGTTCTCGTTGAGCAGGTTGTTCACGCCGACACTCATATCGATCTTATTGACCTTGAACTGGGTCAAAGCATCCAGCCGATCGGTGCTACGCACGCGACCAGTGTAGAAGCTGCCGACGGTGGAGTTCGGGAAGGCGTTGCGGGTTCCCGAGTGGTTGTACTGCAGCCGCACCAGCCAATCGTCGGTGATGTCGTGCTCCAGCATCAGGTTGAACTGGTCGGGGCCGATGCGGCGGCCGGTCAGCGGCGTGTCGAGCGTGCCGTCATGGGTGGCGTCGCGCTTGCCTTCGGTGTGCGAATAGTTGGCCGACCAGCGGGTCTTGAGCGTCAGGCGGCCATCCAGCACCACTTCCCAGCCGTGGACCTTCTCCTTCTCGCGCAGGGTCTGGGCCTCGGAAGGATTGACCGTGTCGATGATGAAGTCGGTGCCGAACTTGGCGGTGTTGATGAAGTAGGCGCCGGTGTAGCGCACGCCCAGGACCTTGCCGCGCAGGCCGAGCTCGTAGTTGTTCACCAGCTGCGGCTTGGGATCGAAATTATCCAGGTTAGTCACGGCCACGCGACGCAGCGGCGAGCCGATATCGGGGATCGAGAAGCCCTGTGAGAAGCCGCCGAACAGCTGGGCCTGCGGGGCGATCTGGAAGGTGCCGCCGATATTGACCGGCGTGGCGTGGTACTTCAGCTCGCCGCCCTCGACATGCACGCCGGTGAGGCCGGCGACGAAGTCATCGATCTTCAGCACGAACTGGTCGTGGCGCACGCCGGCCCGCAGGGTCAGGCGCTCGGTCAGCGGCATCTCCAGCTGGGCGAAGGCCGCGTAGTTCATCTGCTCCAGCGGCGGCGTGAAGGTGCGGCCGTCGCCGGGATTGTTGGTCAGCGGGATCAGCGGCTGCTGGGTGGTGTCGCGGCTGATGTCCGCGCCCCAGAGCAGTTCCCCGCCCGACGACCAGCCCAGCTTCTCCAGCGGCGTGCGGAAGTCACTCTGCAGGCCGATCTTCTCCGACGAAATCGTCGTCTGGGTGCCGCCCAGGCGCGCCGGATCGAACGAGAAGACCGAATAGTTCTTCAGATAGTAGGCCTGGGCATGGAAGGCGCTGCTGAGCAGGTCGTCGTTGTAGTAGCCCAGATAGCCCATCACGTTGCGGTTGACCGGATCCAGGGCGCGCGGATCGTAGGATCCCTTGACCGCCGTTTCCTTGAGGCCCTGCGCGATGTTGCCGGCGCGGCTGATGTAGTCGGTGTCCTGGTGTTGGCGATAGAAATTGCCCATCACCTCCAGGCGCTGGCCGCCGAAATTGTAGCCGACCTTGCCGAACATGTTCCAAATGTCGGAGTCGGAGATGCCGCCAAAGTTATGCGGGTCCGGAGCCAGGCGGTCGCCGTCAGCGTCGAACTGGCCGCCGACATGTTCGTAGCTGCCGTTGAGGGTGACATCGAAGCCCTTCACCGCGCCGGTCACGCTCTGCGAGACGCTGGGACTGCTGCTGCCGGTGAAGTGTTCCGTGGAGAAGCCGGTCCCGAGCTCGGTGTGGAATTTCCAGCCGTCGTCAGCCTTGCCCTTGCGGGTCACGTAGTTGATGACGCCGCCCGCGCCGCCTTGGCCATAGATGGCCGAGGCGCCGCGAATGACCTCGATGCCGGAAATCGCGTTGGGCGAGATCAGGCGCAGGTCGCGACCGCCGTCACGCAGCGGGTTGGAAACCGGCACGCCGTCGATGAACACGCGAAGCGGGCGGCCGCGCAGGCTCTGCTCGACATTGGCCGCGGTGCCGTTGGCGGCGGCCATGCCGGGAATGGTCGAGGCCAGGACGCTGCCGATATCGTTGGTCGTGGCCAGCTGCTTTTCCAGCTGTACTTCATTAAGCACCGTGGACGAGCCCGGGAAGGTCGTCAGCGTGCCGGAGAAGCGCGAGCCGGTGACGACCACCGCTTCCAGTGTCGTGCCGTCGTCGGTCGTGGCGGCCTGGGCCTGGGCCTGGGCCTGGGCCTGGGCCTGGGCGGCAGCCGCGCCTAACAGCGCCGTGGTCGCCAAGAGCAGGTGCGAGAATTTCATGAGCCTATCCCCCGAGGCCGACCGCCCCGGGTCGGCTCTAAATAGTAGCCAATATGGAGACCTAATAGTAGCCAATTTTGGCATGCAATCGATTTGTTCGATTTTAATGACGAATTTTCACGGCGCCTTCGCGGCGCGCACCTCGTCCAGAAACGCTTCGAGCACGGCGAAATAGGCGTCGGGCTCTTCGTAGAACGGCATGTGCGAGCTGTGCGGGAAGATGTGGATCCGCGAGTCCGGCAAGGCGTCGTGCATCAGGAAGGCGCAGGCCGGCGTGAGCTCGTCATAGCGCCCCGCCACCACCAGGCATGGCGTGGTGATCGCCCCCATGGCGGGCACGCGATTCCAGGCCTTCATATTGCCGGTATAGGTGAACTCGTTGGGGCCCTGCATGGTCTCGTAGGGACCCATGTTCCAGTCGGCCAGGGCCTGGGTCAGCGGCTCGGGCCACACCGGCAGGCGGCAGACATGGCGGTGATTGAGTAGGGTCACCGCCGCCTGGTACTCGGGATGGTCCAGCGTGCCCTGGGCCTCGTGGAAGACCATCATCGAGACGGTCTCGGCCCCCAGGGCGCCGCGCAGGCGGCCCAGCTCGCCGACCAGATGCGGGATGTCGCAAGCCCCGTCGGCCAGCACGCAGCTCTTCACGCTCTGCGGATAGGTCAGGCAGTATTCGGTGAACAGCCAGGTGCCCCAGCTGTGCCCCAGCACGTGTACTTGGCCCAGATCGAGCGCGGCGCGCACCTGCTCGGCCTCCTCGACATAGCGGCCCAGCGTCCACAGCGCCGGATCGGTCGGTCGGTCCGACGCCCCGCAGCCCAACTGATCCCAGGCCACGACCCGATAGCCGCGCTCGACCAGCCGGGCGTGCGGCGCGCGCAGGTAGAGGCTGGGTAGGCCCGGCCCGCCATTGGCCATCAGCACGGTCTCGGTTCCCTCGCCATACACATAGGCGACGACCTCGTGACCTTCCTTCAGGCGAACGCGGACGGTGGTCGGCTCCAGGGTCATGCCGCCACCTCGCCGAGGGCAAAGGCGCGGCCCTTGGCCAAGGAGGGGATGGCGGCGCGGAAGCGCTCGACCTCGTCCAGGTCCAGATCGGCCAGGATCACCCCGACCTCATCGCCGGCTTCGGCCAGCACGCGGCCCCACGGGTCGATGATCATCGACTGGCCGTGACTGCGGCGCTCGCCATAGTGCAGGCCGCACTGGGCCGGAGCGATGACGAAGCTGCCGGTCTCGATCGCCCGGGCCCGCAGCAGCGTTTCCCAATGCAGGGGTCCGGTGACGCTGCTGAAGGCGGCGGGCACGGCCAGGATGCCAGCGCCCGCCTCGGCCAAGGCGCGATGCAGCTGCGGGAAACGCACGTCGTAGCAGATCGTCAGGCCCAGGCCGCCCCAGGGCGTATCGGCGACCACCGCGCGCTCGCCCGGTCGATAGAAGTCCGACTCCCTCACCGCGCCGCCATCGGGCAAATCGACGTCGAAAAGGTGGATCTTGTCATAGCGCGCGGTGATCGCGCCTTCGGGATCGATCACCAAGGATCGATTGACCACCGCGCCATCGCCCGAGCGGGTGGAAACCGAGCCGGCCAGGATCCAGATCGAAAGTTCCCTGGCCAGCCCCTTTAGACGAAGGGTGGCCAAGTGGCTCTCCTCGGGCAGGGCGTAGGCGTGCATCTCCGTAGCGGTCGGCGCCAGGAAGTCGAACGCTTCCGGCAGGGCGACCAGGCTGGCGCCCTGCCCCGTGGCCTGACGGATAAAGGCTTCGGCCTGCGAAAGGTTCTGTTCGAGGTCAGGCGTCGCGCACGTCTGCACGCACGCCACCCGCACGGGAAATGGCATGGAAAGTCTCCTTAAGATCGACAAGGGCCCCGGCCGGCGGTTGGCAACGGATCGCGACTGTTGCTAACTTAGATGCCGTGATTGGCTACAGAGATTGGCTACTATCGTGGATGTGTCAACCGCGTCGCGGAAGAAGGACGGCGCCGCTGAGCTGGTGAGCGCGCTCGAAGCAGATCTGCTGTCGGGCGCCTTTCGGCCGGGCGAATGGCTCAAGCAGACCGATATCGAGACCAACTACAGCGCCCATCGTTTCGACGTGCGCATGGCGCTGCTGGACCTGAAGACCCGGCATTTGATCGAGCACGTCAAGAATCGCGGCTATCGGGTGATCAACCTCACCGACCGTGAGCGCGAGGACCTGATCGAGACACGCACGGTGCTGGAGAAAGCCGCCGTCCAGCTGGCGGCCAAGCGGCGCACATCGCAGGACATCATCGAGCTGAAGGCGATGGTGGCCCAGTTCGACGCGGCCATCGAGACCGGCGACCTAGACGTGCTGCGCGGCCTGAACTCGGACTTCCACGACCGCTTCTATGAAGCCTGCAACAACCTGACCCTGGCCCAGGAGATCAAGGCCCTGCGCCAGCGCGGCCTCCCCGGGGCGCGCGGCTGGCGTTCGCTGGGCGCGATCCGCCGCAGCAACGACGACCACGCCCAGATGATCGGCTTGCTGGAAGCCGGCGACGGCGAGGCCTTGTCAGCCCTGATCGATCGCCACTTGAACCGCTGGCGCGAAGGCCCGGAAGGCTAAAGGACGGCGTCGGCCGAGCCGACGCCGCCAGGGTCTAGTCGCGCGCGGCGACGATGATGATCTCGACCTTGTAGTCCGGGGTGGCCAGCTTGGCTTCGCCGGTGGCGCGCGCCGGGGCGTCCTGCCCGCCGACCCAGACGTCCCAGACGGCGTTCATCTCGGCGAAGTCGGCCATGTCGGCCAACCAGATCGTCGCCGACAGGACCTTGGACTTGACGCTGCCGGTCTCGGCCAACAGGGCGTCGATCTGGCCCAGGATCGTCTCGGTCTGCTCGGTGACGCTCTTGCCTGGCGCGCCCACCTGGCCGGCCAGATAGATGGTGTCGCCGTGGATGACGGCCTGGCTCATGCGTGGGCCGGAATGAAGACGGGTGATGGTCATGGACGGTCTCTTCTGTTGAGGCGGAAGGGTCTAGCGGCCGTAGCGCGCGATCGAAAGATCGGCGGTCTCGATGTCGGGCGTACGGCGGCTGATGATGTCGCTGAGCACCTGGGCCGAGCCGCAGGCCATGGTCCAGCCCAGGGTGCCGTGGCCAGTGTTGAGATAGAGATTGCCGATCTTGGTGGGGCCGATCACCGGGGTGCTGTCGGGCGTCATCGGCCGCAGGCCAGACCAGAAGGTCGCCGCCTCCAGATCGCCCGCGCCAGGGAACAGGCTGCCGACCGAGCGTTGCAGGGTGGCGCGGCGACGTTCGGGCAGATCGTTGTTGTAGCCGGAGATCTCGGCCATGCCGCCCACGCGGATGCGATCGCCCAGCCGGGTGATGGCCACCTTGTAGGTCTCGTCCAGCAGGGTCGAGACCGGCGCGCGCTCGGCGTCGATGATCGGCGCGGTGATCGAATAGCCCTTCACCGGATAGACCGGCAGCTTCAGGCCCAGCGGACGCACCAGCCGCGCCGAGAAGCTGCCCAGGGCCACGACATAGGCGTCGGCCTTGATCGGACCGCGGGACGTGCGCACGGCGGTGATGTCGCGGCCATCGACTTCGATCGCCTCGATGGCGGTGTCGAACTGGAAGCGGACGCCCTGCCCCTCGGCCAGCTTGGCCAAGGCGTTGGTGAACTTGAAGCAGTCGCCGGTCTCGTCATTGGGCAGGCGCAAGCCCCCGACGAAGTCGTCGTCGGCGTGGGCCAGTCCGGGTTCGGCGGCGATGCAACCGGCCCGGTCCAGCACCTCGAACGGCACGCCGCCGGCGCGCAGAACCTCGATGTCCTTGTCGATCCCGTCCAGCTGATACTGGGTGCGGAAAAGCTGCAACGTGCCCTGCTGGCGCTCGTCATAGGCGATGCCGGTGGCGGCGCGCAGGTCGATCAGACGGTCGCGGCTATATTCCGCCAACCGCACCATGCGGCCCTTGTTGAGCGCGTAGCGGCGGGCCGTGCAGTTGCCCAGCATCGACAGCAGCCAGGCCAGCATCTCGCCGTCCAGCTGCGGGCGCAGGATCAGGGGGGCATGCTTCATCAGCAGCCACTTGATCGCCTTTTGCGGAATGCCCGGCGCCGCCCAGGGCGAGGCGTAGCCCGGTGAAATCTCGCCGGCGTTGCCGAAACTGGTCTCCAAGGCCGGGCCGGCCTGGCGATCGACGACCGTCACCTCATGCCCGGCCTGGGCCAGGTAATACGCCGTGGTGACGCCGACGACGCCGCCGCCTAGAACCGCGACCTTCACGACCGCGCGCCCGCTTGGCGCAGCGAAATGGGAAGCTGCTGCATGACGGGATCCTCCACATAGGTCCGGTGATACCGGCGCCCGAGGTTGGTCAGGATTTCATAGGGGATGGTTGCGGCGTCGCGGGCCACATCTTCCAGGGTCTGGTGTGGACCCAGCAACTCGACGAGATCGCCAAGCTTCAGGGCCAGTCCCCGTTCGCCCAACGCCGAGACGTCCAAAGTGATGCTGTCCATCGAGACTCGGCCGGCGATCGGCAGACGAACGCCCTGATAATAGGCCGCGCCCGTGTTGCTGAGATGGCGCGGCCAGCCGTCCGCATAGCCGACGGCGATGGTGGCGATCCGGCCCGCCGTCTCGCGCGCATAGGTCAGGCCGTAGCCGACCCGATCGCCGGCGGCGACGTCACGCACCTGAATCACCCTGGCGTCCAGGCGCACCACCGGGCGCATTGGATTGGGCCCGGCGTTGGGCGAAGCGCCATACAGACCGACACCGGGCCGGACGAGATTTCCGTGATGCGAAGCGTCCAAGAAGATCCCACCAGAATTGGCGAGCGACCAACGCGCGGCCGGCAGACGATCGGCCAGGGCCGCGAACCTGGCCCTCTGCTCGGCGTTGCTAGCGGCCGCAGGCTCGTCGGAACAGGCCAGATGGCTCATCACCAGCGCCAGCGAAACCTCATCGAAGAACGTGGCGTCGGCCAGGAGCTCATCCAGATCCGCCTCCGAAAGACCTAACCGGGCCATGCCGCTGTCGATCTGGATCACCGCCGGCAGCGCCGCGCCTCGAGAGGCAGCCAGATCGCGCCAGCGCCAGGCCTGCTCCAGGCCATTGAGCACGGGGATCACGCCGGCGGTCAGGCAGGTCGTTTCAGCGCCGGGCTGCAGGCCGTTCAGCACATAGAGCTTTGCGCCAGGCGACAGCGCCGACTTGAGAGCCAAGGCTTCTTCCAGATGGGCGACGAAGAAGTCTTCGCACCCGGCCCGCTCGAACACGGGCGCGACCTGTCGGGCGCCCAGCCCATAGGCGTCGGCCTTCACCACCGCCGCAGTCCTGCTGGGCCAAACGCGACGGGCAAGGTCTAGATAATTAGCCGCCAGGGCCGTCAGGTCGATACGGAGCAGACCACCGGCCATGTCGCGAGAAGGCTCGCCCATCATCGTCATCGATCCTCAGCGGCAGCTGAACGCAACCATGACCGTAAAGAAACGAGCTTCGAATGAATGACTTATAGTTCGCAGATATCTCTATAATGCGCCCCAGAACGACGCCATGTTGCACAAGACTCGAATAACATGCTGAAGCTCGACATTCTCGACCGGAAGATCATCGGCCTGTTGCGCGTCAATGGCCGCATGCCCAACAACGAGCTCGCCGCCCAGGTCGGCCTCTCGGCCTCGGCCTGCCTTCGGCGCGTCAAGGCGCTGGAGGAAAGCGGCGCGATCCGGGGTTACGCCGCCATCATCTCCGAGGCCGTGGCCGATGACGGCGTGGTCGCCATCGTTCGCATCACGCTCGACAAGCAGACCGAGGACTATCTGAGCCGCTTCGAGCAGGCAGTGCGAATGCATCCCGAGATCGCAGAATGCTTCCTGATGACCGGCGACGCCGATTACATCCTACGCGCCACAGCCTCGAGCACGGCGGCCTACGAGCGGATTCATACCGAGATCTTGTCTCGCCTCCCCGGCGTCGCCCGCATCAATTCCAGCTTCGCGATCCGCAGTGTAATGGTGGCCAAGTCAGGCTAGACATAAATTCTCCCGTCGAGCGACACGGCCGATCTCGACAAAGTCGAGGCGCCCTCGCAAGGACCGACCTACGCCATTTCCTGACGTTGGCAGCCTGCCAGATCCAGACATTCGCTGTCGGTTGTTAGTGCCTGCCCAATCCGCTGAAGGACCTGGCTCATCCCGATCGCCGGTCACTTGCGCAACGACAAACGGGAGACGGCTGGCGAGGACAGTGACATTTGCCATCAGCAGCCATCGCGCGGCGCCTAGCGGTTCTACTGCATGAACCAGCCGTGACTGACCACGATCGATTGGCCGGTCAGGGCGTTCGTCGGAAAGCCGGCCAGGAACACGGCGGTTTTGGCCACGTCATCCACCGTCGTGAACTCGCCATCGACGGTGTCCTTCAGCATCACGGTTTTGACCACGTCCTCCTCACTAATCCCCAGCGCCTTGGCCTGTTCGGGAATCTGCTTTTCCACCAGGGGCGTGCGGACGAAGCCGGGACAGATGATGTTGGCGCGAACGCCGTGCTTGGCGCCTTCCTTGGCCACCACCTTGGCCAAGCCCTCCAGCCCGTGCTTGGCGGTGACGTAAGGGGCCTTGAGCAGCGAGGCTTCCTTGGAGTGCACCGAGCCCATGTAGATCACGCTGCCGCCGCGGCCCTGCGCGTACATGCGTTGCAGGCACGCCCGCGTGGTCAGGAAGGCGCCGTCCAGGTGGATGGCCAGCAGCTTCTTCCAGTCGGAGAACTTGTAGGTCTCGATCGGGCCGACGATCTGGATGCCGGCGTTGGAGACCAAGATATCGATGCCGCCGAACTTCTTGGCGACGGCCTCGATCCCGGCCTCCACCTGATCCTCGTCGGTGACGTCCATGGCCACGCCGAAGGCGCGCTGGCCGGTCGGGTCGAACTCCAGGGCGGTGGCGGTGGCGGCTTCGACGTTGAGATCGGCGATCGCCACCTTCGCGCCATTGGCCAGGAATTCCTTGGCGATGTCCTTGCCAATGCCGCTGGCCGCGCCGGTGATCACGGCGACCTTATCTTGCAAGCTCATGGGTCAGTCCTTTGCGGGAGACGAGGATGGGGTCGTGAAGTCGAAGGTCCGCACGGAGTGGGCCGCCGTCGGCGGCGTCAGCACCTCAGGGTGGGACAGAGTGAGCAGCGCGTCGCGACGGCCGGCCGCCCAGTGCTCTTCCATGGTCCGGCGCGAGAACTCGTAGTCCTTGGACTGGCCTTCATAGGTGGCTGATCGATAGACCAGCTGGACGATGTTGTAGACGGCCGGGTCCGAGGCCTCGGCCAACAGCCGCGCCTGGGGCGTGGCGGCCAGTTCGGCCGGCATCTGGGCCAGCAGTTCGTTGAAGGCGGCGCGCAGCGTCTGGATCCGCTCGAAGCCGTCGGTCGCCGCGCGGGTGCGGCTGGAGAATTGCACCTCCTTCATCCGCACCGCCACCTCCGACAGGTCGCGCGGCAGAACACCCTGAGCGCTCCAAAGGTCGACCTGAAAAATCAGGGTGTCGAGGTCCGAGCGCGCGGACAGCACCCAGTCCAGCGGCGTGTTGGAGACCATGCCGCCGTCCCAATAGAACTCGCCGTCGATCTCGACCGCGTCGAAGGCCGGCGGCAGGGCGCCGCTGGCCATGACGTGTTCGGGACGAATGACGTCGGCCTCATTGTCGAAATAGGCGAAGTTGCCAGTGCGCACGTTCACCGCCCCGACGCTGAAGCGCATGGTCTTGCTGTTGATGCGATCGAAATCGACCAGTCGCTCCAAGGTCGGCTTGAGGGCCGAGGTGTCGTACCAGCTGGTCGCCCCCGCCAGGCCCGCGGGCATCAGAAACGGCGGCGGCAGGCGCGGCCGGAAGAAGCCTGGAACGCCCTTGGCCATGATCTCGCCGGCCGACAGTTGGTTGACCCAGCCGCGCGCGGCGTCGCCGTTCAGCATGTCCGACCAATAGCTGGACCAGCCGCCGTCATGCGGCTGGCTGACCATCTCCCAGAACTCACGAAGGCGCGCACAGCGGGTCTCGCGAGGATTGCCGGCGATGATGGCGCTGTTGATCGCCCCGATCGAGATGCCCGCGATCCAGGTCGGCTCGACATTGGCGTCCAGCAAGGCCTCGTAGACACCGGCCTGGTAGGCGCCGAGCGCCCCGCCGCCCTGCAGCAGCAGGGCCACGCTCTCGAAGGCCGTGGCGGTGGGTTTGACCTTCTCGGGGACGGCGACCGCTTTGCGCGCCCGGTTACTCACGTTCGGGAACCGGCACGTTGAAGCCGTTCAGCGTCACCGAGACCAGGGCGTAGAGGCCGACCAGATAGATCAGTTCGTTGGCCCCGTGCTGGCCGAAGGTCTTGACCGCCAGGGCGTAGAGCGGTTCGGGCAGGACACCGCCGCGCGACAGCGCGTAGGCCACGTCGAAGGCCACGCTCTCGTCAGGCGCCAGGTCGGTGGGCTTCAGGTCGGCCATCATCGTCGCCAGACGCTCGGCCGGCATGCCTTCGCGTTCGGCGACGGCGATGTGGGCATAGATTTCGTAGGCGGCGTCGTAGCGGGCGCCGACCACCAGAATGGCGATCTGGCGGACATGATCGGGCAGGACCGCGTTGGCGGTCATCGCCAGGGTGAAATCCCAGATGGCCTTGCCGATCGCCGGCTCGTGCAGCCAAGGGTTCCACGGCCCCATCAACGCGCCGTCCTCGCGCTCGACCTTGAAGGCGTTGAAGTGACCGGCGATGCCCTTTCGCATGTCCTCGTAGAGCGGCTTTTGTTCAGGCGTCAGGTCGGCGGGAGCGATCAGAGGCAAGCGCATCGTGGATCCTTCCGAAGAGGGCGACGAGCCCTCTGGTCCACCAGGAATGGTGCAGCGCAGCAAGTCACTCCGATCGTGGCCAGATCACGGCGATACGGTATTGTGCAGTTCAATCACCAAGGCACGCCGCGCGGTGCAACGAGGGCAGCATCAAAGGTTGAAGCTCGCCGCAAGAGCAGACGCTTGGGGGTCCCGATCATCGCAGTTCCGGCGCGGAGTAAGCGCCGCTTCTCCAGCCTGGTTGCGCCAATTTCTGACGTTGGCGCACCTTCCGGTAACCGGACGCTCGGCGCGGAGCGAGAAGACCGTCCACGACCTATTGCGGACGTCTGGCGCGGTGCGTCCTTCGAGGCGCGCTCAGGAGCGCGCACCTCAGGATGAGGTCGTTAGTGAAATGAATTCCTCGTCCTGAGGCGCCCGCGCACGACCGGCTCTCAGTCGACCTCAAATCCGGCGCGCTGCAACTGGACCAGCATGCTTTCCGGGCCGACAAGGTGATAAAGGCCAACAACGACCAGCGTGGGCTTCGGACCGTTCAGCATCGTCTCGAAGCGCGGAACCCAGGCGCGATTCCGATCGACCGTGAGCTTGGCATAAAGCTCGGGATAATCGCGACGTTCGTGATCGACAAAATCAGCCGCCGCCGCCTGTCGGCCTGCGAGCCAGTCTGTCGATATCCGTTCGGAACCTTCGCGGCCCAACAACGCGCCATCGACGGCGTAGCAAACGAACTGCGCTTCCTGTTTCGGGGTCATGCCGGCGAACCAGGCAAAGACGTCGTCCTTCACTTCGAACTCGCTCGAGACTGGAATCCCAATTTCGGTGGCCCGTGCGCTGAGAACAGCGTTGGCCGATTTCCCGGTCAGACCTGCGGCTCGGTAACCAGCGTCCTCGATCGTCGCGCCGATCAGCCACGGCCGCGCGCCAGCAAGATCGTTCATGGATACCGCGCACAGGGCCAGCGCCGTCTTCAAACGGGCCAACTGCTCCGGCGACAGGAGCTCCAGAGGCGACGGCGACGTCGACATGCCAAACTGCTTGATGAGTTCACCGCCGGGACGCCGGTAGATCTGGTTCGTTTCGGTCCAGAGACGGCCACAACGCTCCAGCAACGCCACGATCTCAGGGGCATGCCAATCAACAGGGCGGGGCAGGGTTTCGCCTAGAATATAGATGCGCTTGCCGCCCTTCTTGACCGTCCAGAGCGGCGCCTTGGGGGCCGCAAGCACCGATTTTGGCGCTAAAGCAACGCAAGCTGCGGGGAGGCTATAGTTGAGGAACTGGCGTCGCGTGCGCTGACTTTCCGGCAATGGGGCATCGACACTTGCCAGGAGGGCAAGCTCAGGCAGCGGCGTCCTCGGTTCCTTCATGCAGCCAGTCCTCCCGTCCAGTCCAAAAGGACGTTCGCACGCGCCGGTGCTCGCATCACCTTAAGTTTAGGTCATGTCGAAGGCGACCGAACGTCGCCATGCCAACGCCGGCTCCTGGCGCAGGGCGATCTCTGAAAGGCCCGTCTGAAGGACCGGCTTCGACCCATGGCGGACGTCAGGCCGGACCAGCTCGCAGCGACGGCCCCAGCCGTGCTCCGGGAATCTGTCCTTTCAAGCCAGCATCGACTGCTGTGCGAAGATACCTGCCATCGCGCCCTGCCAGATCGCCGTGGTGACCGAGGGGATTCCGGGGTTGGCGAGGTCGCCGGCGGCGTAGATGCCGGGCACGCTGGTTTCGCGGCGATCGTCGGTCTTGAGGGCGATGCCGGTTGGCGTATTGACCGTGGCGAGGCCCAGGGAATCATGCAGGCTTGCGGACGGCTTGGTACGCGGATGCGCGAACAGGATATTGACCGCTACATCGAGGCCGGTATGGAGCTTGAGGGTGGCTCCATGGGTTCCGTGACGGGCGATCCCGGTGACCCGGCCATCAACGACCGGGGTGTTGCGGCCTGCCAAATCGGCCCGGATTTCAGGCGCGATGTCGTGACCATCGGCGAAGACTGTCAGCTTGTCGGTCCAATCGTGGAACAGCTTGACCTGATTCATTGACTGCGGACCCGACCAGACAAGGCCCCAATGCTGGTCGGCAACTTCGAAGCCGTCGCAATAGGGGCATGGGATGATGGATGTGCCCCAACCTTCGGCATAACCTGGAACATCCGGCATCTGATCCACAACGCCATAGCTCAGGATCAAGCGGCGCGCCCTTAGGCTTTCGCCATCGCCAGTGACGATGGAAAAATTGTCGATGGCGCCGGTGATGCTGTCGGCGCGGCCATTGATCATCCTGATCGCAGGATAGCGCGATAGTTGCTGCCGCGCCTCGGCCCAGATGTCTGACGGGGGCTTGTGATCGTGGCCGAGCACGCCGTGCGAGCGTCCCGCGAAACGATTGCGCCGCAGGCCGGTATCGAGAACGGTGACCTTGCGACGAGCGCGGCCGAGCTGCAGCGCGGCGGCGAGGCCAGCGAAGCTGCCGCCGATGATGATGACATCGTCCATGGTGATGAACCTACCCATTGGCTTGCACATTTTCGATACTGCGTGGTACCTTAAATGTGCAAGAATTGAGATACTGTCAAGTACTGGAATTGTCGTGACCGAAAACAGCCAGGCCCGGCGCGGCCGGCCCGCCAACGAGGCCCTTGGCCAAACAATCGTCGACGCCGCGTACGATCTCCTTGTGGAATTGGGTTTTCAAGCGACGACCTTGGACAAGGTCGCCCAGCGGGCGAAGATATCCAAGCTCAGCATCTATCGGCGCTTCGAGAACAAGGAGGCGCTGTTCAGCGCGGCCATTGCGGCCCACTGCCATCAGTTTGCACCACTGGCTCTCATTGAAGGCGTCGACGGTTCGGCCAAAGATCAGCTCATGGCGGTGGGATCATCCCTGCTTCGCACGCTGCTCAGCCCGGACGTCCGCGGTGTCGAAGCCATGATCATGGCCGACAAGACGAACCAAAAGTCGTTGGGCAAGCTCCACTACGAGGCCGGCCCTGCCTATATCATCGCCCAAATCGAGGCCTTGTTGCGTCAGTTGCACGCGAAGAAGCTTTTGAGCGTGCCCGATCCTGTCCAGTCCGCCCGCTTGTTTGCCGCGCTTTTCAAAGGATCCGATCTCCTGATGATTGCACGCTTTGATGAGGAGAGAGCACGGGGCGACAACGAAATCGAAGCTTATTGCGAGTCAGCCATCGCCATGTTTATCGCCGCGCACGGAGGCGACGATCACGCAGGCGGATAGCCACCCGTAGCGGACGCTAAAATTCCCTTTCTCAAAGAGAAGCCTTGCGGGGCGCCAGACGGCCAATCTCGACGTCTGCTCACCACACCCTCCGCGGCCGATCCGAAGGTCTGTGTCACCGGCCAGGCAGCGCCAACGACGGACTCGAGCACCACTCCAGGAACGCGACATTCGGGTCCGACCAAGAAGGAAGGGCCGATATGTGGCGGACCTTTGCAAAATTGTCAGCGCGTCTAGGCTGCCGACACGGCCAGCGATATGCGCACCGTGTGCCTAGCCCCCATAGGAATCAATGGATCTCAGCCAGCTGGACGTGATCACTCGGGTCGCGGGGGCCACTCTGCTGCTGGCGCTGTCGGCACTGCTGGCGCGCGACGCGCGCACGCGGCGGCTGGCGGCCTATTTCGCGCCAATGGCCCCGTGCCTGGCAGGCTTCCTAGCCGGCGACACGCCAGGGCATACCTTGCGCCTCGGCGGTCCGCTGGGCCACGCCGCCGTCTTCCTGTGGTGGTTCGGCCTGGCGAGCTTCGATCCCACGTTCCGGCCATGCGGCGGGGTACTGGCTGCGGGGCTGGCATGGCTGGCCGTCGCCAGCGCCGATCGCGGCCTGCTGGGGCCAGCGCTGGAGAGTAAGGGTCTGTCCTGGGCGTTGATCGCCCTGGGCCTGGGCATGATTGGCGACCTCTTCTGGCGCCTGGTCCGCGACCGGGCCGGAGACCTGGTCGATGAGCGCCGCCGGGCGCGGATCCTGGTCCTCGTCGTCATGGGACTCGACTGGAGACCGCAAAGCTTCACCATCATCCAGAACACGGCTCTACTGGCCTTCGCAGCCTGGCTGGCCCTGCGCCTGCTACCGGTCCCTGCTCCGGGCGCCGGCGCGGCCGCGGCCGCCGCCCTGCCCGCCCGGGGCGAAGAGGCCCGCCTGACCGAGCGCCTGCGGGTCCTAGTCGAGGTCGAGAAGGCCCACCTTGAACCCGATCTGACGTTCGCCGATTTCGCCCGGCGCATGAGCGCGCCGGAGCGGACCGTGCGCTAACTGATCAACCACCGCCTGGGCCACGACCACTTCCGCGCGTTCTTGAACGCCTGCCGGGTGGCCGAGCAGATGCTGGCCTGCGCGCAAGCTGCCGGTCTTCTTGTAGATCTGCGCGACTTTCGGGCGGCGGAGGCAGGCCGGCGATGCGGCGCCGTGAGCCGGCGTTGTCCGTCCATCGGAGCTTAGGGCGCTGGCCCCGCGTCGGGTCGGGGCTAGCGCTTAGCGGCGCTCATAGGCCACTTTGCCGTCGATGATGGTCATATCGACGGGGATATCCGCCAGCTTGGCTTTCGGTACGGTCAAGGGGTTTTGGGCCAGCACGGCGAAATCGGCCAATTTACCCACCTCGATGCTGCCTTGGGTCTTCTCCAGGAAGTTGGCGTAGGCCGCCCAGGTGGTGAACATGCGGATGCCGTCCATCACCGAAATGGCTTCCTCGGGCTGGACCACCGAGCCGTACTTGGTATCGCGGTTCACAGCGCGGGCGATTGAGAACATCGGGTAAGTCGCGAAGTTCTGAGTACCGATCGTGTCGATGCCCCCCGCCGGATGGAAGCCGCGGTCGATCAGGGTCTTCATCGCGAAGAACGTCACCTCCGGCTCCTTGATGTTGACGTCAGTCAGACGCCACAGGAACGCCGGCTGGGGCGAAGGAATGACGTGGTCGTCCTTCATGCGCTTCAGGCGCGTCTCGGTTCGTTCGGAATCCTGCACCAGGAAATGCCCGAAATGTTCGATCCGATAACGCGGATCGGGCCGGGGGTAGGCCTTTTGCGCGGTCTCGTAGGCGCTCAGCACCATGTCCTGGGCGCGATCGCCATTGGCGTGGATCTGGACCTGCCAGCCGTCCTTGGCCGCCTCGATCACGGCGTCGTTCAGCTGCGCCTGGGTCATGCTGGCCCCGCCATAGTTGTCCGGCGTCCAAGTGGTGCCAGAGCCGTTCCAAACGGGTTTGTAGACCGCCGCCGTCGTGCCCCAGACGCCGTCAAGTACGTACTTGATGGCGCCGGCGCGCAGCCAGTCGTCTCCCTTGCCCGGTGTCAGGCCGGCGGCTCGCAGCGGCGTGAAAGGTGAGGTGGCGGGATCGGACATGACGTTGACGCCCGGCACGGCCTTGGCCCGCAGCATATAGTTCATCCGTACGCGGGTCGGCAGGCGGCCCTCAGCCTTCAACTGGGCATAGGCTTTGTAGGACTCCATGTCGGACATGTCCGACACCGTCGTCACGCCGCGCTTCAAGTAGAAGTCGCTGAGGACGTAGCGCAGCGCCTCCTTGAGTTCGGTAGGCGTGAACTCGGGCGACTTGTCCCTTGGCCAGGGCGCGGGCGCATCCCGAATGATCGCAACCTCGCCATCCGCCGTGCGCTCGTAGCGTCCGGTCGTGCCCGCCGGGGGATCGGGAAAGTCCTTACCCATGCCCATCAAGGCCGCGGCCTTGTGATTGATCAGGTGGTCGTGGACGCTCCACTGGAGATCGACGGGATTGTCCGGAAACGCCGCGTCGATCTCCGCGCGGGTCGGCATGACCTGGTTGTAGGTGCCCTGCCCTGTCAGCCAGGCGCCCGGCGGCAGCTTGGCGGCGGCTTCCTTCAGGCGCGCGATGACCGCCGCGCCGTCCTTCAGGGGCGGGACCTGGATGTTGATGTAGTGCGCCTCGACATTGGCCATGCCCGACACGTGCGAGTGGGCGTCGATGAAGCCTGGCAGCAAGGCGCGGCCCTTCAGATCGATGACCTTGGTCTTTGGGCCGCGCCAGGCCGAAACGTCGCCGACCGCCGCGATCCTGTTGCCGACGACCGCCACCCCCGAGGTCACGGTGTCCTTGTCGTCGACCGTGATCACCTTGCCGTTGACGAAGACGAGGTCGGCTTTCGGCGCGGCGAAGGCCGCCGAGCAGAACCCGGAGGTGGCCAGAAGGGCAAGCCCGGCCAAGGCGGATTGAGCTGGACGGCGCATGTGTGGCTCCCTCTTGGACTTTCAGGCATCGATGATGACCTGCGCCGTGTCCAAGGCGGAGTTGAAATTCCGGGTCGAGGTGGTGTGCTTTCGACACCGCCTGACCTTGATGCGTCACCGCATCGTCGGAATGACGAAGCTCTGGTCCAGCACCGTCCCGCCCTTGGGCCAGCGCTGGGTCACGGTCTTGGTCCGCGTATAGAACTTCACCCCGTCCATGCCGTACTGGTTGAGGTCGCCGAAGCCCGAGCGCTTCCAGCCGCCGAAGCTGTGATAGGCGACCGGCGCCGGGATCGGCACGTTGATTCCGACCATGCCCACCTCGACCTGGTCGGCGAACTCGCGGGCGGCGTCGCCGCTGCGGGTGAAGATGGCCACGCCGTTGCCGTACTGGTGGCGCGACGCCAGACCGATACCCTCTTCCAGGGTCTCGGCGCGGACCATCTGCAGCACCGGGCCGAAGATCTCGTCCTGATACGAGCGGCTGGTCGGCTTGACGCGGTCGAACAGGGTCTGGCCGACGAAGAAGCCATCCTCGTGGCCTTGCGGTGCGAGCCGCGACCGTCGCCCGGCGCTTGTCGGCTTTGGAGGCGGTGATGGGCGCGCGGCTGATCGACCGCTCATCGCATGGCGTGATCCTGACCAGCCAAGGTCAAGCGCACCGAGGCCTAGACCATCGCCGCGGCCGAGAGGCTGGGGGTCGAGGGCCACCCCCTTTCGGGCGCCGTGCGTCTGGCCACGCCCGAGACCTTCGGCGCCTGGCTGGTCGCGCCTGCGGCCAAGGCCTTTCACGACCAATATCCTGGGCTGCAGTTGGAACGGGTTCCGGAATCGCGATCGGTTAATCTTTCTCGGCGAGAGGCTGATATCGCCATCAGGCTCAGCAGGCCGACCCAAGGCCGGCTGGTGGCCCGGCGATTGGCCGACTACACCCTGGGCCTCTATGCTTCGCGCGACTATCTCAAGACGCACGGCGGCCTCGAAAGTCTCGCCGACCTACCGGGCCGGCCGCTGTCTGGTACGTCGACGAACTGATCGACGTGCCCGAGCTTCGCGATCTGGATCAGGTCGCCAGCGGCGCGCCAACCATGTTCCGATCAAACTCGATACCGCCCAGCAGGCGGCGATCGCCTCCGGGGCTCGACTTCGGCGTCCTGCACAAATTTGCGGCGCCGCAAGATTCCCGGCTGGTCAGGGTGCTATCAGAGGCCCTCGACCTGAAGCGCAGCTACTGGCTCTGCGCTCGCGCCAACCAAGCCAGGATTCCTCGCGCACACGCGGTGATGGATTTCCTCGCCGACCTTACGGCCGCGCGCCATAAGAATTTATAGGCGGCAAAGCCCAAGGCCGCGACAGCGCCAACCGCGCGCTTGGACGAACGGTGGTGTCAGTTTGACACCACTACAATCGTGTTTCTCACCTTACGCCACGCGATCTTGCTGGAACTCTCGCGAACACTGAGAGGCGAGCCGAAACCTCCGTTCCGGCTGAGGGCCGCAACCACTCAGCGCCCGCCAGGGGAATGACGGTCGGCGCAAGACAAGGGGGATAGTGATGCTTCGCGACAGAAATTCGAAGGGAATGCTGCTTTGCGGCGTGGCGGCCTTCATCATGACCGGCGGTCACGCCATGGCTCGGACCCAGGATGACGGGACGGCGATCGAGGAGATCATCGTCACCGCCACCAAACAGAGCACCGCCCTGTCCAAGACTCCGATCTCGATCGCGGCCTATTCGCAAGAAGCGCTGGACAAGCGCGGCGTTCGCGATATTCGCGACGTGATCAACCAGACCCCCGGCGTCGACATCACCCGTAGCGGCGCGACCCGCGTGACCATCCGCGGCATCGACTCGTCGGCCGGCGCGGCCACCTCGGCGATCTATATCGACGACACGCCGATCCAGGCGCGAAACGCCTCGCTGAACTACAATGGCAGCACCCTGCCCTACATCTTCGACCTGGAACGCGTGGAGGTGCTGCGCGGACCGCAAGGCACGCTGTTCGGCGCCAGTTCACAAGGCGGCGCGATCCGCTTCATCACACCCACGCCCAGCCTGACCAGTTACAGCGGCTACGGCCGCGCGGCGGTCAACCAGGTCAAGAACGGCGGCGAGGGCTACGAGCTCGGCGTCGCCGTCGGCGGCCCGATCGTCGAGGACAAGATCGGCGCGCGGATCAGCTTCTTCCATCGCAAGGACGCCGGCTGGATCGACCGCCAGAGCTGGCAGAACGCCGCCAGCCGCGACGAAAACGTCAACACCAGCACGGCGACCGTGTTCCGCGCGGCCCTGACGATCCAGCCCACCGAGTGGCTAACGATCACGCCCAGCATCTATCACCAGAACAGCAAGTTCGCCGACCGGACGCTCTTGACCACGCGCTGTCCGGCCACGACCGGCTCGGTGATCAATCCGACCTTGAACCCCTGTCCGCTCGGCGTATCGGACCCCGACCATGGCAAGTTCCTCAGCTACGCCTCCATCCCGCAGCCCAGCAGCGACCACTTCACCGTGCCGGCGCTGAAGATGGTGGCCTCCGCCGACGGCCTGGACTTCACCAGCGTCAGTTCGTTCTTCAAGCGCCACGTGATGGAGACCAACGACGCCACCCACGGCAATGACCGCACCTCGTTCGGCAACGCCTATCTCTATCCAGTCACGCCCGGCTTCCAGCAGTCGATCACCTGGCAGAACCCGAACATCTATCAAAACCTGTTCACCCAGGAGTTCCGGATCAACAACACCGATCCGGGCGCGCGCCTGAAGTGGAGCGTCGGCGCGTACTTCTCGCGCAGCGCCCTGCGCTCGGATCTGGCGATCAACGAGCCGCACTACAACGCGCTCTATCTGGTGCGTTACGGCCGCACGCCGCAGGCCGCGGGCGTCGCGCCCCTGGTCAACGGCATCGCGCGCTACTACGGCAACGAATGGACGGTCGAGAAGACCACCGCGGTCTTCGCCAACCTCGACTACAAGATCCTGGACAATCTGACCCTCACCTTGGGCGGACGCTATTCGAAGGACACGCTGGACTTCGACGTGCTGGAGCGCGGTGTCTCCTACGCGGGCGGCGTCTCTCGCGCCTCGGGCTCAATGTCCAAGAAGCCCTTCACGCCGAAGGTCGCTCTGTCGTGGCAGGCCACGCCCGAGGCGCTCTACTACGCCTCCTACGCCCGCGGCTACCGCTCGGGCGGCGTCAACAAGGCGCTGCCCGACGTCTGCGCGACCGAGGCCGCCACCTTGGGCCTGGGCAAGGCCGGGACCTACGATCCCGACACCACCGACAGCTACGAGATCGGCTCCAAGAACCGGCTCTTCGGCGGCAAGGTGCAGTTCGAGGCCAGCGCCTACTACATCGAGTGGAAGAACATCCAGCAGCAGCTGCGCCTGACCTGCGCGTTCAGCCTGGTGGCCAACACCGCCAGCGCCACCAGCAAGGGCGTCGACCTGAACCTCAATGTCCGCCCGGTCGAGAACCTGCTGCTGGGCTTGGGCGTCGGCTACAACGACGCGACCTACGACAAGACCATCCAGATCGGCACGGCCCCTATCGTCGTCGCCGGCCAGACGCTGGGCCAGACGCCCTGGACCGTCAATCTGAGCGCCGAGTACCGCTTCAAAGTGCTGGAACGCGACAGCTTCGTGCGCGCGCAGTACAATTACCGCAGCGTCAATGACGGACCCTTCCTCTACCAGGTCCCGACCTCGACGACCTACGACCCGCGTCGCCCGCTGCCGTCCGAACCCACGACCCTGGACCTGCGGGCCGGCGTTGACCTGGGGCGCGTCAGTCTCTCCATTTATGGGGAGAACGTCCTCAATAACGTCGACTACATCTCCGAGTCGTCGACCTATGTGAACGGTCCGCTCTGGACCGGCGCCACGCTTCGCCCGCGCACGATCGGCCTACAGGCCATCGCCCGCTACTAGCGAAAGCAAGGGCGCTGGACCGGAGTCCTCCTCCCCGGCCCGGCCCAGCGCCCAGGCCCGAATGCGCCGACACCAAGAGGCTTAAGTGAATATCCAAGGCCATCCTACCCGCCGGAACATGCTGGCGATGACGGGCGCGGGACTGGCGCTGAGCGCTTGCGGCGGCAAGTCCGGCGCGTCCGGCGCGCTGGTCGTCGGCTCGACCGCCACCGGCGCGCCGTTCAGCTTTCTCGACATCAAGACCAACCAGTTGACCGGCGCGATGATCGACATCGCCCATGCGGTGGCCGCCAAGGCCGCCCTGCCGATCCGCATCGAGACCACCACCTTCGCCGCGCTCGTCCCGTCTCTGACCGCCCGCAAGATCGATATCGTCGCCGCCGGCATCCTGCGTACGCCCGAGCGCGAGAAGGTCGTGGCCTTTACCGACCCGGTCTACGCCTATGGCGGCGGGGTGGTCGTGGCCAAGGCCCAGGCTCGCCCGATCCGCACCCTGAGCGACCTGAAGGGTCTCACCGTCGGCGCCCAGGTCGGCACGCGCTTTGTCGAGCAACTGGCCCTGGCCGGCGTCGCCGACGTCAAGACCTACGATAATCTTGGCGACATCCTGCAGGACCTGGGCCATGGCCGGATCGCCGCCGGCTATGGCGACGCGCCAATCCTGGCCCACCGGCTGCGCACGGCGCCCAATCCGGCCCTACGCTTGGTCGCCGACTTCGAGCCGCCATCGCGCGAGGACGTCTGCCTGCTGGTGCGCAAGGACGATCCGGCCCTGCTGGCCAAGCTCAACGCGGCCATCGGCCAGATCAAGACGACCGAGATCGCCGCCATCCTGGCCAAGTGGTCCCTGTGATGGGTGGGCTCGAGCAGTTCTTCGCCGACGCCGTCCAGTTCCTGCCGATCCTGATGTCGGGCCTTCTGGTGACGATCGGCGTCACCCTGGCGGCCCTCGCGATCAGCGTGGTGCTGGGTCTGGGCTGGGCGCTGATGGGCATTTCCAAGGTCCCGGCGCTACGGGTGATCAGCCGGGTGGTGATCAACACCGTCCGCGGCGTGCCGATCATCGTCCAGCTCTTCTACGTCTATTTCGTGCTGCCGGAGCTGGGCGTGCAGCTCGACGCTTTCATCGCCGGCGCCATCGGCCTGGGCGTGGCCTATTCGGTCTATCAGGCCGAGAACTTCCGGGCGGGGTTTTCATCGGTTGACCCGATGCTGATCGAGGCCGCCCAGTCCCTGGGCATGAGCGAGCGCAAGATCATGCTGCGCGTGATCATGCCGCTGGCCATCCGGGTGACCCTGCCACCGTTTGGCAACACCGCCGTGATGCTGCTCAAGGACTCCTCGATCGCCTCGACCATCACCGTGGCCGAGCTCACCCGGGCCGGCCAGCTGCTGGCCGTCAGCACCTTCAAGAACATGTCGGTCTATACGCTGATCGCCCTGCTCTACCTGGCCATGAGCCTGCCCCTGACCTATCTGGTCGGCCGCCTCGAACGCAGGTTCGCCCGCAAATGATCAGCCTCAAGAACGTCAGCAAGTCCTTCGGCGACGTCCAGGTCCTCAAGGACATCAGCTTCGAGATCCAGCGCGGCGAGGTCGTCTGCCTGATCGGTCCGTCGGGCTCGGGCAAGTCGACCATCCTGCGCTGCATCAACGGCCTTGAGCGTCACGACGGCGGCGAGATCCTGGTCGATGGCGCGCCCCTCACCGAAAAGTCCTTGCCGGCCATCCGCGCCAAGGTCGCCATGGTGTTCCAGCGCTTCAACCTCTTTCCGCACCGCACGGCGCAGGAGAACGTCGCCGAAGGTCCGATCCACGCCCTGGGCCGTCCGGCCGCCGAGGCGATGAACCAGGCGCGCGCCCTGCTCGGGCGGGTGGGCCTGGGCGACAAGTGCGACGCCTATCCGGCCAAGCTGTCGGGCGGCCAGCAGCAGCGGGTCGGCATCGCGCGCGCCCTGGCCATGCAGCCGCAGGCGATCCTGTTCGATGAGCCGACCTCGGCCCTGGATCCCGAACGGGTCGGCGAGGTTCTGAAGGTGATGCGCGCGCTGGCCGACGAAGGCATGACCATGGTCATTGTCACCCACGAGATCGGCTTCGCCCGCGAGGTCGCCGACCGCGTGCTGTTCATGGACGGGGGCCGCATCGTCGAGAGCGGCCCGGCCCGCGAGGTGCTGACCGCGCCCAAGGTCGAACGGACGCGCGAGTTTCTCGACCGCGTCCTCAACCCGCTCTAGCCCGGAGACCGGCCATGATCCTTCGCCGCGGACTGCTGACGGGCGCGACGGCCATGGCGGCCCTGGCGCCGCTGTCGCGCGCCCTGGCCCATCCGGGCGGCGACGAGCAGGACATCTCCCGCGATCCGATGTGGGCGTTGTTGGCCGCGACGCAGCTGCGGCAGGCGCCGCCCGACTATGCCTACCAGGCTCGGTATCCGCCTTCGGTCCTGGAACTGGATGGCCGGGTGGTCGAGATTTCCGGCTTCATCACGCCGGTGACCATGGAGCGCCACGCCCGGCAGTTCCTCCTGACGCGCTACTCGATAGACTGCTGCCCGCAAAACCAGCCCAACGAGCTGGTCGAGGTCTTCGCCGACCAGCCGGTCCTCCAGCAGAAGAGCGAGCAGGTTCGCCTTCACGGTCGCTTCGAGGTGCAGGACAAGGGTCAGGTTGGGCTGCTCTTCCGCCTGGCCAGCGCCACCCAGCTCTGATCCTCAGTAGCCGGCCGCGCGGTCGACGAGGTCCAGCAAGTCTTGGCCGGCCAGATGCCGGCGGATGTTGGCCACGATCGTCGGACCGGCCGTGCCCGGCGGCGTCAGGGCCGAGGCGTGCGGGATCACGGTGATGCGCGGATCCGTCCAGAACGGATGGCCGGCCACGAGCGGCTCGGTCGCGAACACGTCCAAGGTGGCGTTGGCCAGGTGACCGGCGTCCAGCGCCGGGATCAAGTCGTCCTCAACCAGGTGGGCGCCGCGGCCGACATTGATCAGGCTTGCGCCCGAAAGCTGCGACAGCGTCGCGGCGTTGAGGACGCCGCGCGTGGCCGGCGTCAAGGGCAGCAGACAGACCACCACCTCGCACGGCGCCAGGAACGCTTCGAGCGGCCCCTCGAACGACTGCACGCCGGGGAGGTCCTTGCGTGTGCGACTCCAGCCGCGAACCTTGAAGCCGTTGGCGGCCAGGCTGGCGGCGCAGGCCGCGCCAAGCTGGCCAAGGCCCAGCACGCCCACCGCACGATCCCTCGCGAGCGGCGCGGCGAGCTGGCGCCAGACGCCCTGGCGCTGCTGAGCTTCGTAGGCTGGCATCAGCCGGTGATAGTGCAGCACCCGGGCCAACACGAACTCGACCATGCCCTGGGTCAAACCCTCGTCGCGCATGCGCGCGATCGGGACCTTAGGCAGGTCGGTGTCTTCCAAAATCCGATCCACGCCGGCGCCAATGCACAGCACCGCTCGCAGACTGGGGAACTGACGCAAAAAGCCATTGGGCTGAGCCCAGACCACGACGTAGTCGATCTCGTCCTTGTCGCCCGCGTCCGGCCAGACCCGCAGCTCGAAGTCCGGCGCGGCCTTGGACAGCGCCGCCAGCCAAGGCTCGGCGCGCACGCCAAAGCAGGCCAGCAGCACCACCGTCTTGCCCCCAGCGCTCATCCCATCCTCGCTGATCGCCTCTGCCGCGCCAGCCCTACTGCTTGCTGAGGCGACGGACCAGGGCTGCGTCGATGGGCGCGGCCTTTCTGGCCTTCATGGCCGCGTCCATGCGGGCAAAGCCTTCCTGGACATAGCGCACGCCCAGCCAGCGCAACGGCTCAGGCTCCCACTGCGGCGAGCGGTTGCCAACGCTGGGCAGGAACTCCAGCCCGGTCGGCTTGCCTGTGATCATGCCCGCCAGGATTCGCGCCGAGATGTTGGTCGTCGACACGCCCCGGCCAGTATAGCCGAACAGCTGCCCAACCTTCGTATTCGGATCGAAGCTAATCGTCGGCGTCCAGTCGCGCGATACGCCTAGATATCCTGCCCAGCTATGGGTGAAGCCGATCCCCTCCAGGCTCGGGAACCACTCGATCAGGGTCTCGCGCATGGTCCTGGCCGTCGCCGCGTCCCAGGGCTGATCCAGGTTGGAGTGCATGTGGTAAGGCGCGCCGCGACTGCCGTAGAGGATGCGGCCATCGGTGGTCTTGGTGAAGTAGTCGACCATGTTGACCTGGGAGCCCAGGCCCTCGCCGTCCGCCCAGCCGACGCTGGCCCATTGCGCCGGGCTCAGCGGCTCGGTCAGCACGATCAGGGAGGACATCGGCAGCAGCGTGCGCCGATAGCGCGGCTGCTGGGTCAGATAGGCCTCGCCGGCCGCCACGATCGCTTTGCGGGCGACCAGGACGCCGCTGTCGGTGTGCAGACGCGGGCTCTGACTAGGCTCGAAGCGCGTGACTGGCGAGCGCTCGTAGATAACCCCGCCCAGGCGCTCGACCGCCTGGGCCAGGCCGCGCACCAGCTTGGCCGGATGCACCGTGGCGCTCTTGGGCGAATGAAGCGCCCCCTCGACCTCAGTGGCGTTGACCTTCGCGCGCGCGGCCTCCGCGCTCAGCAAGCGGTTCTGCTCGCCGAACCCCAGGCGCTCGTAGGCGCGATGGGCGGCCTGGATCGCCGGCAGCTGCGCCTTGCCCCGCGCCAGGCTGAGAATCCCGGTCTGGCGATATTCGGCGTCGATGCCTTCGCGTTCACAGACGCGGCCGACCTCCTCCACCGCGTCGTACATCGCCTGCAAGGTCTTGCGGCCGATCTCGACGCCATAGCGGTCGGCCAGGGTGCCCGCGTCCAGCGGATAGCGTGACGAGCACCAGCCGCCGTTGCGTCCCGAGGCGCCGTAGCCGCAGATGTCCTTTTCCAGGATCGCCACCTGCAGGCCTGGATTGTCCCGTAGCAGGTAGTAGGCGGTCCAAAGGCCCGAGAAGCCGCCGCCCAAGACGGCGACATCCACCGCCACCTGGCCGCTCAGCGCCGAGCGCGGCGTCAGGTCGTCCTGGCAAGTTTCCAGCCAGTAGCTGGTGTCGCGATAGGCCGACGCTTCAGATGCGGCGGTGAGGTTTCCCGGCCGCATGTTCATCGGGCTTCATCGAAGATGACATAGGCCTTGCGAGCCTTGGTTTCGATCGTCCAGACGCCGCCGGTGTTGGCCGGAAAATAGACCGCCTCGCCGGCCTTGATCCGGATGGGCTCGCCCTCGTCCGGCTCGAACACGCAGTCTCCTTCCAGGAAAACGCAGAACTCGGCGGCCAGCACCTGGCGACGCCAGCGGCCTGGACTGCACTCCCACACCCCGGTGCGGGTCGTGCTCGCAGCCTCGGACGTGAAGCTGCGCACGGCGATCTGGGAGATCGGCTCGCCGATCGGAACCGGCGCGGGATTTCCCGGCGGCATGGCGACGAAGAGCTCGGTCGGCGCGAATTTGATGATCATGGCCCTAGGCCCCCGCGATGTCGCTGCACAGAAGTTTGAGTTCGACGAACTCGTCGACGCCGTGGCGCGAGCCTTCGCGGCCCAGGCCCGATTCCTTGACCCCGCCGAACGGCGCGACCTCGGTCGAGATCAGGCCGGTGTTCAGCCCGACCATGCCGTATTCCAGCGCCTCGCCGACCCGCCACGAACGGTCGAGATCGCGCGTGAAGAGATAGGCCGCCAGGCCCGCCGTGGTGTCGTTGGCGATCTCGATGGCCTCACCCTCGGTCTCGAAGCGGATCAAACCAGCCACCGGACCGAAGGTCTCCTCGTTGGCCAGCAGCATGCGGCGAGTGACGCCGGTCAGCACCGTAGGCTCGTAGAAGAAGCCTTCGCCCGGCAGGGCCGCGCCGCCCGTCAGCACGCGCGCCCCACTGCCGATGGCGTCCTCGACATGGCGAGCGACCTTGGCGGCGGCGGCGGCGTTGATCAGCGGGCCCTGGTCGGTCGGGCCGGCCAGGCCGTCGCCGACCACCAGGCGCTCGACCCTCGCCTTCAGCTTGTTGGCGAAGGCCTCATAGACGCCGGACTGCACCAGCAGGCGGTTGGCGCAGACGCAGGTCTGGCCGGTGTTGCGGAACTTCGAGGCCAAGGCGCCCTCGACCGCCTTGTCGAGGTCGGCGTCGTCGAAGACGATGAAGGGCGCATTGCCGCCCAGTTCCAGCGACACCCGCTTGACGGTGGCCATGCAGCGGGCGGCCAGCATCTTGCCGACCGGGGTCGAGCCGGTGAAGGTGAACTTGCGCACCCGCGGATCATCGGTCAGCACCTGGCCGATGGGCGCGGCCTGACCGGTGACGACGTTGAACACGCCGGGCGGCACGCCGGCCTCCTCGCCCAGCGCCGCCAGGGCAAGAGCGCTGAACGGGGTCAGTTCCGAGGGCTTGAGCACCACCGTGCAGCCGACCGCCAGGGCCGGGCCGACCTTGCGGGTGATCATCGCCGCCGGGAAGTTCCAAGGCGTCACGGCCGCGACCACCCCGACCGGCTGCTTGAGCACCATCAGGCGCTTGCTGGCGTCGTGACCGGGGACGATGTCGCCATAGACGCGCTTGGCCTCTTCGGAGAACCACTCCAGGAAGCTGGCCGCGTACAACACCTCGCCTTTCGCCTCGGCCAGGGGTTTGCCCTGCTCGGCGGTCATCAGCCGGGCCAGGTCGTCAACATTTTCCAGGATCAGGTCTCGCCAGCGCCGCAGGACAAGGCCCCGCGCCTTGGCGCTCAGCCGGCTCCACGGACCGAACGCCGCGTGGGCCGCGCCGACGGCCCGCTCGGTCGCCTCGGCGCCAAGATCGGGCACGCCGCCCAGCCGCGCGCCGGTGGCGGGCGAGATCACCGCGATCTCGTCGACGGCGGCGATCCATTGACCGGCGACATAGGCCGCCTGGCGCAGAAGGTCGGGCCGGGCCAGACCCAGCCCGGCAACAGGGATCGAGCCGTCCATCAGGCCACGTCCAGGCGCAGGCTGTCCTCGAGGATGTCGAGCCCCTCGTCCAACTGTTCGAACGGAATGGTCAGAGGCGCCAGGACCCGGATCGTCTCACCGTGGACGCCGCACGTCAGCAGGATCAGCCCCCGCTCCAGCGCACGGGCCGCGACCGCCTTGGCTCCCATGCCGTCCGGTTGTCCGTCGGGGGTGACGACATCGAAGCCGATCATCGCCCCCGGACCGCGCAGGCCTCTCGTCGCGACCAGGTCGTTGCGTCCGGCGAAGGCGGCGATGCGCTCGCGCAGCCGCGCCCCGATCACGTCGGCGCGGGCGCACAGGGCCTCGTCCTCCATAACGTCCAGCACCGCCAGGGCCGCGGCGCAAGCGATCGGCGAACCGCCATAGGTGCCGCCCAGGCCGCCCGGCTCGACAAAGTCCATCAGGGCCGCGCGGCCGATCACCCCGGACAGCGGAAAGCCGCCCGCCAGGGACTTGGCCACGGTGATCAGGTCCGGCCGCACGCTCCAGTGCTCGGCGCCGAACATCCGGCCCGTGCGGCCAAAGCCGGTCTGCACCTCGTCGGCGATCAGCAAGATGCCGTGCGTGTCGCAGATCGCGCGCAGCGCGGTCATCAAGGCGTCCGGCGCCGGATGGAAGCCGCCCTCCCCCTGCACCGGCTCGATGATGATGGCCGCCACGGACGTGGGGTGCAGGTCTGCGGCGAACAGGAAGTCCAGGCAGCGCAAGCTGTCCTCGACGCTGACGCCGTGCGCCTCGATCGGGAACGGCGCGTGGAAGACGTTGGCCGGCGCGCCGCCGAACATCCGCTTATAGGGCGCGACCTTGCCGGTCAGGCCTGAGGACAGGACGGTGCGGCCATGGAAGCCGCCGGTGAAGGCGATGACGCCGGGTCGACCTGTGGCGGCGCGGGCGATCTTCACCGCGTTCTCGACCGCCTCGGCCCCGCTGGTGAAGAAGATGGTCTTGGCCGCCCCCTCGATCGGGGCCATAGCGTTGAGGCGCTCGGCCAGGGCCACATAGGGCTCGTAGGCCAGTACCTGGAAGGCGGTATGGGTGAACCGCCCAAGCTGGGCCTCAACCGCGGCCATCACCCGAGGATGGCGGTGGCCGACGTTCAGGACGGCGATGCCGCCGGCGAAGTCGATGTAGCGGCGCCCCTCGACGTCCCAGACCTCGGAATTGAAGGCCCTATCGGCGTAGACGGCCGTCGAGCTGGCCACGCCCGACGACACGGCGGCGCGGCGGCGCTCGAGCAAATCGGCATTGGAAACGGAAGCGATCGCGGAGGCGGACAAGGAGGATCTCGCAGGAAACAAAGCACCTGACGAGATGCTCGGCCACAACCGCCGCGATGCGGAGATGACAACTCCGCTGCGGGTGGTGACGAAACATCACCGACGCTATTGCGACCAGCGCGCGGCCTCCTCGGCGGCCTCCTTGACCAGCCAGCGCCGGAACGCCAGGAGGGCCGGCGTGCGCCAGCGGTCGCGCCGGGCGCAGAACACATAGGCGCCCATGACGATCGGCTGAGCGCCGACCCGCGCCCCGACATCGACCAGCCGCCCAACCTTGAAATCGTCGCCGACCAGGAAGGCGTTGGCCAGCGCCAGTCCCTCCCCGCGCCGCGCCGCGTCAACGGCGAGGTGGGCGTGCCACAGCTTGTGCCCCGCTAGTTCTTGGTCCTGCGTCACCCCGTTGGCCGCGAACCATGCGGTCCACTGGCGGGCGTTCTCCTCGTGCAGCAGCGGTCCATGGAGCAGGTCGGCGGGCGTGCGGGGATCGCCCAGGGCTTCCAGCCGAGCGGGGCTGGCAACGGCCAGAACGGGCGGCCGCGCCAGTTGCACGGTCTCGACCTCGCCTGCCGGCGGCTTGTTCGGCGCGGCGTCGATCACGTAGCGGATGTCGCCGTCCATATCCCGGCGCGTGAAGTCCGGCGCGGTGTCGGATGGGCGCAGGATCAGCTGGATCTCCGGGTGGCTCTGGCGGAAATCGGCCAGGCGCGCCAGCAACCAGTTGGAGGCCAGGCCTGGGATACACGATAGCTGCAGGGTGCGTTCATTGGGGCCGTTCACCAGCTCGGCCGAGGCGGCGGCGATCTCGTTGAGCGCGGTCGTGATCCGGGCGTGGAACTTGGCGCCCTCCGGCGTGAGTTTGCCGCCGCCGACGCCGCGCTCGATGAGGGGCACGCCGGCCCAGACCTCCAGGCTGCGCAGGTGACGGCTGACGGCCGCATGATCCAGCTCCAGCACGGCCGCGGCCCGGCGGATGCCGCCGAACTCGCCAACCGCCGCGAAGGCGCGCAGGGCGGTGAAAGGCGGCGTCGCGCGTCGATTCCAGAATGCCAGGGCGGGATCCTGAGGGGCTGTAACGCGCGACGGCATGCGAAACTCCTGTACCGTCTCAAGCTAGGCCAGGCGCAAGGCGCTGTCATCGCCGCTGCGTGGACCGGCCTCCCCCGCTTCAACGTCCCCACCGCTCCAGCACAGGCTCCATGACGACGAAGACCGCTGAGGCGGAGGAGACGTCAGGCCAGCTTGTCGGCTGTCCGGGTGTCGAAGTCGGAGGCGTCGTGGCGTTCGTGCAACTGCTCGGACGGGTCGCCATGCAGCCGGTTGACCATTCGCCCGCGCCGCACGGCCGGGCGCGCGGCGATCTCGGCATGCCAGCGCAGCACGTTCTCGTAGCTCGCCAGATCCAGGAAGCTGGCCGCGTCACCGTAGAACTTGCCCTGGGTCATTTCCCCGTACCAGGGCCAGATGGCCATGTCGGCGATCGTGAACGCCTCGCCGGCCATGAAGCGGTTATCCGCCAGATGCCGGTCGAGCACGTCGTACTGGCGCTTGGTCTCCATGGCATACCGGTCGATGGCGTATTGGATGTGCATGGGGGCGTAGGCGAAGAAGTGGCCAAAGCCGCCGCCTAGGAACGGCGCCGAGCCCATCTGCCAGAAAAGCCAGTTGAGGGTCTCGGTCCGCGCCCGGATTTCCGTGGGCAGGAACGCCCCGAACTTCTCGGCCAGATAGACCAGGATCGATCCGGACTCGAAGACGCGCACCGGCTCGCCGCCGCCTACGGGCTTTTGGTCGACCAAGGCGGGGATCTTCGAATTGGGGTTGGCCTCGACGAACCCCGAGCCGAACTGATCGCCCTCGCCGATGCGGATGGGCCAAGCATCGTACTCCGCGCCCGTGTGACCGGCGGCCAAAAGCTCCTCCAGCATGATCGTCACCTTCACGCCGTTGGGTGTGGCCAGGGAGTAGAGCTGCAAGGGGTGCTCGCCGACGCGCAGGGGCTCCTCGCGCGTGGCGCCGGCAATGGGCCGATTGATGTTGGCGAAGGCGCCGCCGCCCTGTTCCCAGGTCCAGACCTTGGCCGGCTCATAGCCTGCGGGGAAGCTTTGGGAAGGATCGCGATCGGCCATGAGGTCTTGCTCCGTTGTATGAACCGCCATGTGGCGATTGCCTGGCTGTTCGGCAATCGTCCCTTCCGGCGCAATCGCTCCCGGCGTCCCCAAGCCTGGACGTGCGGGCTCCACGGCGTGAGCGACGTCCTCCCGACAGCAGGCCAGCCGCTGACGCGGTTGAGCTCTGTCCTAAGGCGCGCCGCGGCCGCCGACGGCTGTGAACCGGCGGCGGGCAAAGAAAAAGCCCGGCGAAACGCCGGGCTAGGTAAGGGAGGAAACGCCCGGATTGGGCAGAAGCGCCGCGCGCTTCACCCTTCTTTTCTAGGCGCGAACGGCGCGGCGCCGAATCCAGAAAACCTCATGACGTCCTCAGCGGCCGCCATCGCCTGTTCAAGGGTCACTGTGACGCGAGGGCGTATCGGCGGGCGCCGCTTTGAGCGTCACCGGCTTGGCGGGCGGGGCGGTGCGGATCGCGCGGACGCCGTCACGGGCGAGCACCTCCCACACCGATTCGTCGCGCCAGACCTCTACAGTCGCGGCGGCGGCATGATCACGCAAGAGCTGGAAGGCATGCGCGCGAAGATGGCCCTCGGCCAGGGCCAGAACCTCGCGGTGCACGGCGACCTGATTTTCGCCAGACAGACGAAGGTGAAGGTGGCGACCATGGCCGCAGGCTAGCAGGTTCGGGCTCGCGAGGACCGTCGAAAATCGACCCATGTCGAACCTCACCGAAGCCGCCGCCAAGTCCTAGACCATCCGGGCGGGGCGTCCGGGCAAGGCCAGACGAGCCTGTTCGACGGACCAGACAGCCTGAAGCTTGAAGGCGAAACCCTTGTTGGCGATTGACCAGGGCGACAACGGACGGAACCTTCATCATCTCATGACGACCGTAGGACGCTGCTTGCTCGCCTGCGACGGGCTCCCGCAACCGCACAGACTTGACCTATGTCCATCGATCTCTCTCACGGCTGGAACGACGTGGCGCAAAAGTTCCTGCAAGTGCGATCGCCCATCGGCGCGACCACCGCGCGCCGGTGGGCCAGACAGCTGCCGCCTGGCGGCGACGTCGTGGACGTGGGCTGTGGCTCCGGAGCGCCGATCTCCGCCGCACTGATGGAGGATGGCTTCCAGGTCTTCGGCGTCGACGCCTCTCCGGTTCTGGTCGCGGAATTTCGCCGTCGATTTCCTGGCGCGGAGGTCGCGTGCGAAGCGGCGGAGACGAGCGGTCTGTTTCAGCGAAACTTCGACGGCGCGGTCGCCATCGGCCTGCTGTTCCTGTTGCCGGCCAAGGATCAGCGCCAGGTGATCGAGCGCGTGGCGCGGGCGCTGAAGCCCGGCGGCCGCTTCCTGTTCAGCGCGCCGCGCCAAGCTTGCGAATGGACGGACACCCTGACGGGGCGTCCGTCGCTGTCATTTGGCGAAGCGGAATATCGACGTCTATTGGACGAGGCGGGTCTGGGCTTGTCGGGTCATTTCGTCGACGAGGGCGGGAACGATTACTTCGACGCGGTGGCGCCATAGCGAGCGCGTTTGAGAACAATCAAGCTAGTATGGATTGCGTCCATGCCCTTGACGCCATGGAGTTGGCGGATGGGGCAAAGCAGCGCCAGAAGCGGACCTTGGTTTGCCTCCAGAAAGGCGGCGTTAGAATACGCGCGGACAGCCCATGACTATGGGGTCGGCGGGCGGAAGATCGCTCTAGCGCGGCGCGCGCCTCAGGCTAGCGACCGATCATCGCCCACTCCGCCGGCGTCAATTCGGGTGTCGCATAGGCGGTTGCGAAGTAGGTCTTGAGGCCGCCGGCGAACGGCCAGTCGGACCCGGCGATGAAGTGCTGTGGGCCGATCCTGCGGATTAGCCCCGCCATCGCCGTGCGGCCTTCTGGGGTCGTCTTGCTGGTGAACACCTGGGCCAAGTCGAAGCGCAGGTTGCGGCCGAACTTCGGGTCGCGCGCGAAGGCGTCGGCGAAGGCGCCCAGGGCGTCCAGGGTCACGGCGTCGATCCCGCCCCAGCCAGCGGCGTGGGCTATGACCACGGGCGCATCGCCGGCCTCGGGCAGGACCTTGTCGAGGAAAACCCGCACGTCGCGCGCGCCGTAGTCGGCCGCGCCAGTGCGCACGTGGATCATGATCGTCCAGCCGTTGGCCGCCGCGGCGCGGAACACCGCCGCCAGCTTGGCGACCTGGACAGGGTCGCGGAGATCGACGCCGGAGTTGGTCAGGTGCAGCTTCAGCCCGGTCACGGCGCGGTCGCCCTTCCAGCGCGCGATTTCGCCCAGGGCGTCGGGCGCGGTCGGGTTGACGCTGACGAAGGCGGCGAAGCGATCGGGATACTGCCGGGCGAGGCCGACGGTGAAGTCGTTGGCGTCGCGCAGCACCTGGGCCGCGTCCGGACGCGGCTCGGCCAGGGGCTCTCGGCCAGGTAGGCCGTCGACATCAGCCAGCCCTGCCCAATACCCGCCCCGTCCATGGCCTTCAGTGCGTCCTGCGCCGTCAGCGGCGCGGTAAAGCGCGGGTCGCACGGGCTCTTGCGCATCGGGCTGGCGCAATAGGTCGGCAGGATGCGCAGGATCGCCGGCGAATGGACGTGCATGTGGTGGTCGACCACCGGTCCGGCCCAGGCCTGGCCGGCCAGCAGCGTCAGGGCCAGTTGGACCCAGCCTCGCAGAGAGCTCACGTCCGATATCCTCCCCAGGGCCTCATGAGAAAGGGCGCGAACCGACTGGTCCGCACCCTCGCCTGCCAGCTCTATTGGCCCAGCAGCGTCTTTCGCCAGAACATGATGCTGGTCCAGAAGTAGTAGTCCTCGTTCTCCTTCTTGCGGAAAACGTGACCCTCGTTCTTGGCCAGCACGTGCCAGACCGAGCCGCCATTAGCGCGCACGGCCTTGATCATCTGGTCGGCCTCGGTCGGCGGCACGCGCGGATCGGTCCCGCCCGTGGCCACCAGCAGCGGCGTGGCGATCTTGTCGACGCTGGTCAGCGGCGAAATCTTCATCAGCTGCTCGCGCTGCTTGGGATCGCGCTCGTCGCCATATTCCACCCGGCGCAGGTCGCGACGGTAGGCCTGGGTATTCTCCAGGAAGGTGACGAAGTTGGAGATCGCGACGTAGCAGTTGGCGCCCTTGAGGCGCGGACTGTAGTGCGTGGCCGAGGCGTAGCACATGTAGCCGCCGTACGAGACGCCGTTCACCGCGAAGCGGCTGGCGTCCAGGGCCGGGTCCTTCTCTAGCGTGTCGAGGAAGGCGCCGATGTCCTTGACCGAGTCCTCGCGCTTGAACGGGCCGTTGTCGAGATTGACGAACCGCGCGCCATAGCCGGTGGAGCCGCGCACGTTCGGGAAGAACAGCGCGATGCCCAGCTCGTTCAGCAGGTAGTTGTTGCCGCCCAGGAAGTCGGGACGGGTCTGGCCTTCGGGACCGCCGTGGATGTCGACGATCAGCGGGCGCTTGCCGGGGAACTTGGCCGGGTCGGGCTGGTAGAGGAAGCCCGAGACCTTCTCGCCGTCGAAGCTGGCCACCTCGACGAGCTTGGGCTCGACATTGAGGCTGGGATCCAGGCCGCCGGTCTCGCTGTGGGTCCACTGGCTGACGGCCAGGGTCTTGGCGTCAATCGAGAAGGCGTCGCCCGGCACCTTGGCGCTGGCCATGCTGAGGCCGATCTCGCCCCACGGCGCGATGTCGATAGCCGCGCCGATGCTGTAGGGGATCACACCCGCCGGCAGGCCGGTCACCGGACGCACGGCGCCGGTGGCCAGATCCAGCACCCGCACGCGCGACACGCCGGCCTCGTTGATGGCGTAGACCGCGAAGGTTCCATCCGGCGAGACGGCGTAGTCGCTGACGTCCCAGCGCGGCTCCTTGGACACCGGGACGAAGCCGCCCTTGCCGTCCAGCTTGCCCAGGCGCTGGAAGTCCGAGCCCTTGTTCGAGGTCAGCCAAACCGAGCCGTCACGGGCGTATTTCGGATCGACGTACGAGGCCTTGGCCTTCGGATCGGTAAGGGGCTTCATCTTTCCGCTGGCCAGGTCCAGCTCATAGACCATGGCCTCGTTGACCGACATGCGGTTCAGCACCAGGGCCTTGGCGCCGTCGGCCGAGAAATCGACGATGTTCCAGCCGCCGCCGGTGACCTGGGCGACCAGGCGGTCGGTCTTGGAGTCCTTGGGGTCGACGACATAGAGGTCCATGTCGGCGCCGTTGCGGCGCGACGAGGCGTAGCCGACGAGCTTGCCGTCCGGCGACCAGGCGCCGAACCAGTTTCGGCTCTTGCCGTCGGTGATCAGGCGCGGACGGCCGGCTTCCAGGACGTAGAGCTGGTAGAACTCGTCGCCGCCCTTGTCCTTCTGAACGACCAGGGCGTCGCCCTTGGGCGAGAGGGCTGCGGCCAGGATCGGCTCGTTCTCGAAGCTGATCTGGCGGCGATCGCCGTCGGGCTTGGCGACGACGTGGACCTGATCGGAGCCGCCGAAGCGGGTCTTGATCAGCATCGAGTGGTCGGCCGCGTTCCAGCCCAGGAAGTTGGCGTGGCGCGCCTGCAGATAGGGCGCGGTCGCGGCCGCCAGTTCCTGCGGAATGGCCGGCGCGCCGTCGACGACGATGGCGGCGGGCGGCGCGACGGTCTGGGCCGCCAAAGGGGTCGCGATAGCGCCGGCCAGCAGGGCCAGCGCCAGGGAGTGACGGAAAATCATGTGAGGTAGGCCTCGGAGAAAAAGGAGGAGCGCCGCCGGCGAGAGGTGCTTGGGGGAAGCAGCCGGCGGCGCTGGGTCGGGCGGGCTTAGAAACGCATCCGCGCGCCGACGGTCACATAGCGGCCGATGACGTCGTAGTACGGCGAGTACAGCGACGAGACCGGGGGGGCCTTGTCGAAGAGGTTGGTGGCGTTGGCGTAGAGCTCGACGCCGTGGCCCATGACGTCGGGCAGCTTGGCCTGCACGCCCAGGTCGACATAGGTGTAGGCCTTAATATGGCCGTTCACGAGATCGACGGTGCTGTTGTAGGCGCCCGGCGAGATGTAGCGGGCGCGGATGTTGGCGCTGAACACCTTGCCAGCCCAGTCGAGGCTGCCGGTCATCCGGGTCTTGGGCGTGCCCAGGCCGAACGAATAGCCCTGCGACTTCACGTACTCGATCTTGCTGACCCCATCGTTGGTGGTCAGGCTGTTGACCCAGGTCATCAGCCAGCGGGCGCGGATGCGGCCCGGGGCGTTGGGGATGATGCGGTCGAAACTGGTCGCGTACGAAATCTCGGCGTCGACGCCATCGGTTTTGTAGTTGGCCAGGTTGACGTAGGTCGAGACGATCCGACTGATCGTGCCGGTTCCGTCCCGGGTGACCCGCGAGCACATGTCGGCGTTGCCGTTGTTGCAGCGCGTGACGATGTCCTGGGCCGAGACCGTAGTGATGACATTGTCGATGTCGATGTCGAAGTAGTCGACCGAGATGTTGAAGCCCGGCAGGGCCGGCGGCGAATAGACGAAGCCGGTCGTGAAGGTCTTGGCCGTCTCGGGCGTCAGGTTGGCGTTACCGCCGCCGTTGGTCAGCACATAGACGCTGGAATTGGTCTTCTGGTCGACGATCGTGTTGTAGCCGGTCGTGCTGGTGGTGAAGAGTTCGGTCAGGTTGGCCGAGCGGATGTCGCGCGACTTGGTGATCCGCCCCCGGAAGCCCGGGAAGAACTCGTTGGTGGCGCCCAGCTTCCACGACCAGATCGAGCCGGTGGTGTTGTAGTCGGAGACGCGCGCGGCGGCGTTGACTTCCAGCTTGTTGAACACCGGCACGTCACGGATCACCGGGACCAGCACTTCGGCGAAGGCTTCCTTGACGCTATAGCTGCCGGCCATGGCCGAGAAGCTGAACGAGGTGAAGGCCTTGGCGGTGTCCAGCGCGCCGACCGTGCGGTCGACCGACTCCTTGCGGGCCTCGGCGCCGACGGCGATGGAGACGGGACCGGCCGGCAGCGAGAAGGGCTCGCCGCGCAGGCTGAAGCCACCGACGTCCAGCTTGCTGGTCTCTCGCATCGAGGGCGTGCCGGTGACGTAGGCCAGCGCCGCCGCCGAGGGCGCGCCCTGGCCGAACAGGTTGATCGGCACGCAGTTGGTGGTGGTGGTCAGGGCGATGCGGCAGACGGCCTGGCCGGTGGTCGGGCTGATCACCGAGTCCACGGCGTTGGCATAGTTCTGGGTCAGGAAGAACCCGGGCGTGTCGATATTGTTCTCGTTCTCGCCGTGGCTGTAGTAGGCGCTCCACCGCCAGCCGTCGCCGAACGAACCGTCCAGGGCCAGCGTGCCCTGGGTTGAGACGCGCTCGAAGTCTATCGTCGGATAGGCCTCGGTGTTGAAGCGGCCCATCGTGAAGCTGGTCTGGCCGGCCGCCGCCAGGGCGCTCTTCACCGCCGCCGGCAGGAAGGCGTTGTCGGACTTGATCGTCAGGTTGCCGCGGTTGTGGTCGCCGAACCAGATGTAGTTGTTCCACATCCGCGAGCGGCGCAGCTCGGCCGTCAGCTTCACCTTGTCGGTTAGGTCATAGGTGACGCTGGCCATGGTGGCGTAGCGCTTTTGCGGCGTGACCAGAGGCGACAGGTCGTCGTTCGACGGGCCTTCGCCGCCCACCGAGTTGGCGCCGATCACCGTGCCGGCGTTGAAGACGCGCAGGGTGCCGTCGGGATTGAAGGCCATGCCCTTCAGCACGCCCGACATGATCAGGCCGCCATAGGCCGCATTCGAGAAGCCGACGTTCGGGGCCAGGACGAAACGGCCCGCACCGTTCGAGATCGTGGCCCAGCGGCCGATGTTGGGACGGCTGTTCTTCGGGATGACCCCGTCATTGTCGAGATACTCCGCGCCGATCACGAAGTGGCCGCGGCCGTCGGCGAAGGTCTTGCCAGCCGCCGCCTCGAGACGGACCTGCTTGGCGTCGTGATATGAGGACTCGCCGCCCTCGACGCCGAGCTTCAGGCCCGTGAAGTTGCGGTCGATCGAGATGTTGACCACGCCGGCCACGGCGCCCGAGCCCCACGCGGCCGAAGCGCCGCCGGTGACCACGTCCACGCCCTTGGTCAGGATGCTGGGGATCAGGTTCAGGTCGTTGTCGCCCGAGAAGCGGCGGCCATCCAGCAGCACCAGGGTGCGGCTGATGCCCAGGCCGCGCAGGTCGACCGGGGCGTTGCCCGCGCCGGTGTTGGTGCCGGTGGTCTGGGGCGAGGTCGTGGCGCGGAACTGCGGCAGGTCGTTCAGGGCCGCGGCGATGTTCGGACGGGCGCCGACGCTTAAGTCCTGGGCCGTGACGCGCACCGTCGGAGTCGGCGCCTCGAAGCCCGCGCGGTCGATGCGCGAGGCGGTGACGACGATTTCACCGACATTGGTGTCGTCGTCGGCCTTGGCGGCCTCCTGGGCGAAGGCGGCGCCGTGCAGGGCCAGGACGGCGGGAACCAGGCTGCATCCCAGCAGCAGGCTTCGGCGGGTTTGGCGTGAAAGAGTCAAAACGAGATCCCCTATGTTTCAGCAGTCGACAGTCGCCCTCTCCCGCGCGGCCGCTTGTTCGGTCGCATCTGGTCGCTTCGCGTGGGTGGTCCCACGGCTCCGCCAGGCGGTTCCTCTGCCCCCGCTGTCCTTGGGCCTGAGAGATTCAGGCGCGGTCGCGCCCTTGCTCCTTCGGCGAGGCCGCTCGCTATTGGAGCGGTCCTGCTTTCCAGCGTCCTAGTGCTCTGCGGTCCCTGTTGCCTGAGCGTTTCCGGGGCGGTTGCGCCTTCGGCGTCGGGCCGAAACCCGATCTCTTCCGCGAGAGCCAGGGCAGTACGAAGGGTTCTTCCGGTCCCGTCAAAGCGGCCAAGTTCGGTAGAAATATCCGAAATGGTCCATCACGGAGAAAATTATGACCACGAACTCAACGCGCGGTAGGACGCTCGTCGGCGCGAGCTCGGACCCTTTTCGGCTCGTGACAGGTCGGTGACAGATTGGTGCGCGGGGCGCTGTTCCTCAGAAAAGAAGCCCAGGCTTCGGCGCGGCGCAATGCGATTGAAATATAATCAGATAACGCACGTTAATTGTGCAAATATCATTGTCCGACCGCGCCACGCCGCCATCGCGCCAGGAGTTCGGCGCGTCGCCCCTGGTCGAAATTGGCCAGCAGCGCGGGGCCGACGCGAACGGGCCGACCACCCGCCGACGGCGCCGCGCCCAGGCCAGGGCGGACCGGCGTGAGGCGAACTTCCAGCAGGCGCCGCTGCCCGCTCTCCGACATCAGGTAGTCCAAGAACACCCGCGCCGCGCCGGGATGCCGCGCCAATCGCGTGATGAAGGCCACCCGCGAGATCGACAGGTGATAGTCCTCCGGCACGACATAGCCGACGTCGGAACCGTGGTGGCGCACATACCAGTCGGCGTAGGACCCGTTCATGTCGAAGGCCAGCCAGTGCTCGCCGGAAGCCACGCGGTCCAGCATCGGCTTGCCAGGCACATAGGTCGGCGCGCCCGTCGCCGCGATCGCATCGTACAGGGCCCAGCCGTCCGGATAGGTCTGGGTGTTGCTCGACAGGTAGAAGAACCCCATGCCGCTGCGCTCGGGGTCGTACAGCGCCACCTTGCCGCGCCAGCGCTGGGGATCGGCGCGCAGCGCGGCCAACAGGGCGGCGTGGCTGCGTGGGACCTCGCCATCCTTCAGCAGCCGCTTGTTGTAGACGAAGACAATCGGCTCGCTGGTCATGCCGAAGCCCTGGTCGCGCCACCGCGCCCAGGCTGGCAAATTCTTGGCCTCGGGGCTGTCATAGGTCTGGGCGTAGCCGTCGTTGATCAGCTTGACCTGGGTGTCCATGGCCGAGGTCCAGACGACGTCGGCCACCGGCTTGCCGTTCCTGGCCTCCTCGATCACCCGGGCCTGCATATCGCGCGAGGTCAGGACGACGAATCGCAGCTTCACCTTCGGAAAGCGCCGCTCGAAGTCCTCGATCAGCGCCTGGTGGACGTCGTTGTTGATATAGACGACGACCTCACCCTCGCGCGCGGCCGTCCGGACGTCCGAGCCCCGCGTCGCCTGCCCCGGCGCGCCGGGCGCACAGCCGGCCAGACTCGCCAGGACGACCGCGCCCAAAGCGGCTAGGAGACCCCGTCTCTTGACCTCGCTTGGCAATCGGCGTGGGATGGCGGCCCTCCATGCATGTGCTGCAGCGTCTACATCCCCGATGAAGATACTCGTTGTCGAGGATGATCCGCCGCTCCGGCGTTCGCTGACCGCGACTCTGGAAAGCGAAGGCCACCAGCCCGTCTGCGCCGAAACCGGCGAGACCGCGCTCGCCCTGGCCCTGGCCGCCGGCGCGGATTTCGACGCCGTGATCCTGGACATCGGCCTGCCCGACATTGACGGCTTCGAGATCCTGAGCCGACTGCGACGCGAAGGGTTTCCCACCCCGATCGTCATGCTGACCGCGCGCGACGCCGTACGCGATCGGATCGCGGGCCTGGATATGGGCGCCGACGACTATGTGCTGAAGCCTTTCGACCCGTTCGAGCTGGTCGCCCGGGTCCGCGCGGTGGCGCGGCGCAAGGGCGGCTACGCGGCGCGAACGGCGCATGTCGGCGCCCTGGCCTGCGATTGGGAGGCCGGCTCGGCCTGGATCGGCGACCGGCGCCTGGACCTGCGCCCGCGCGAGTGGGCCGTCTTGAAAGCCCTGGCCACCCGCTCGGGCCGCGTCGTCGAGCGCGACCGGCTGGCCGCCGAGGTGTTTCCCGACGAGGATTCGCCCTCCCCCAACGCGCTGGACATCCATGTCGGTCGGCTGCGGCGCAAGCTGACCCCGGACGGCCCTCGCCTGAGCACGCTGCGTGGCGTGGGCTACCGGCTCGACCCGTGAGCCGCGAAACGCGCCGCTCCAGCCTGGTCGGCCGACTGCTGCTGGCCCAGATCGTGCCGTTGGCCCTGCTGGCGGCGGCCCTGACCGTGGCCGGCGCCCTGGCCGCGCGAGCCGTGGTTGAAAAGTCCTCCGACCGCCTGTTGGCCGGCTCGGCCGCCTCGATCGTCGCCCAGATCGGCGCCCGGGACGGCCAGGCGCAAGTCGCCCTGCCGCCTTGGGCCCTGGGACTGCTGGACAGTCCCGAGCGCGACGCGGTGTTCTATGCCGTGCGCCAGGGCCCACGACTGGTCACGGGCTATGACGACCTGCCGCGCCTCCCCGCCCCCTCGCCGAACGAGACCAACTTCGCCTACGCCAGAATGCGCGGCTATACCGTCCGCATCGTCCAGTCGACGGTGATGGTCCCCGGGGTGGAGGACCCGGTCGTGGTGGCCGTGGCCCAGAGCCTCGACTCCCGCCGCGCCAGCGTACGCGAGCTGCTGTTCAACCTGATCGGGCTGCCGGTGCTGCTGGTCGCCACCGCCGCCGCCCTGGTCGTACCCGCGGTCGGCTGGGGCCTGGCGCCGCTGCGCCGCCTGACCACCGAGCTGACGACGCGGGCCCAAGCCTCGCGCCCCGATCTGACGCCGATCGATGCCGCGGACGCCCCCACCGAGCTGACGCCGGTGGTCGGCGCCTTCAACCACATGATGGGCAGCCTGGAACGCTTCACCCGGGCGCTAGAGCGCTTCTCGGCCGACGCCTCGCACCAGCTGCGCACGCCCCTGTCGGTCATTGTCGCCAACCTGGCCCTGCTGGAACGCTCGGCGGCGTCGCCCCGCGACAAGGCGCTACTGGGTGACTCGCGCAACGCCGCGGCCAACTTGCGCCAGGTGCTGTCGCAATTCCTGGCCCTGGCCCGCTCCGAAGCCGCCGCGGCAGATGGCGAGGCCGATCTCGCCGCTCTGCTGACGACGATCCAGATCGAGGCCGTCCGCGCCTTTCCCGAGGTCGAGGTCCTGGCGCGCCTGCCCGCCGACCTGGGGCTCGCGCGCGGCAACTCGGTGCTGGTCGGCGAGGTTCTGCGCAACCTCGTCTTCAACGCCTGCGCCTATGGCGCCGGCAAGGTAATCATCCTCGCCGCGCCCGACGGCGACGGACCAAGGGTCGTGATCTGGGATCATGGCCGAGGCATGAGCGAAGACGAGCTGCGGAGCCTATTCACCCCCTTCAGCCGGGGCGCCGCAGGCCACGCATCGACCGGCGCGGGCTTAGGCCTAGCCATCGTACGCTCGATCACTCGCCGCCTGAATATCGGCCTCGTACTGCGTCCTCGCCATCCCCGACCAGGGCTTGTCGCAGACCTTCGCTTTTCCGCTCCCCAACCCTGAGATGCTCGATCGCCATTCGGTCAACAAGCATCGCGTGCGGCGAACGAGCGCCAGCTATCGGCCTATGGTTCGACCGCGTGCGTCACGCGATCGTCACTCGAACGGGCCGAGATCGCGAAGCGGGCTCGGCGGCGTCCGGCGTAGCCGGTGCCGTAGAGCGCGGTTGCGCGCGCCAGCGCGCGAGACGCCCAACGAACGTTAAGGGTTCTTGCGGCGTACCTCCAACCGCCGGCGAAAGGCGCAGCGCGAGGTCGCTGTCGCCCTCGACGACCGGGCCCTGACCCGCCTGCCAACGCCCAGCATGCAAGACGAAGCGGCGTCTTCCGCGCAGATGTTGCTCGCCCTGCCGCCCAAGTGACGCGATGTTTTCGTCCTCGACGCCGAGCGCGACGGCGCGGACTGGCGCGAAGCGGCGCGGCTGTCGCTGCACCGCGACCCTATCGGCGATCCGCAAGGGGCGCGGCGCTGCTGGGAGAGCCATCTTGCCCGGGCGCGATGGATGACGAAGGTCGGATACCGTCTCCTGCTTGCGCAATGCAAAGCCGGCGGCTGAGCGGCGCCGATCAATGCCGGCTTGCCTGAGGGAAATGCTCGTCGAGAAAGGTGCGGATCAGATGAGCGCCCTGCGCCCAGAGCGCCTGCGCCGTCCCGCTGTCGGGCGCCAGATCCATGCAGCGGGTGATGCGCTCGACCTCGCGCCCGAGCAGGGAATAGAGCTGGATTTGCCGGGTCGTCAGCCGCCCCGCGTCGAGATCGGCGCGCAGCCCGAGCAAAAAGGCGGGTCCTTGATAGCAGTTTACATAGCTGCGGCTCTCATCGCTGTTCAGACTGTCGTTGGTCTTCATCTATGAATTCAATGAGCCACAAAAGTCGCCCAAAAAGGCTGAAATTCATGGATTTGCGGGACGATTTGTGGGATAGAAATTTCTGGAAACGTTCATTAAGGCTATGTTTTATAGCGTTTTTCGAGCTTCCGAGTGCCCACCCTCTCCGCCACCATCCCTCAAGACATGTGTAAAGCCGCGGGCGTCGACCGCCCTTAATGCGGCATGTCCTCAGTGCAGCATTTGCCGTGGCGGTGAGGCCTCGGCGAAGGCGGCGAGTTCCGCCTCCCAACGTCGGGCGACCCCGATGGTCCGCGCGACGAGGCCGCGCGTCACAGCCAGGGCCGCCTGGTGATCGGCGCCCGTGTCGATGGCGGCTTCCAGAGCCCGGCAGGTCCTGGACAGCTCCAGAAAGCCCATCATGCCTGACGAGCCGGCCAGGGCGTGAGCGTCCTCGCGCACGGTCCGAACGTCGGTCTGGCCAAAGCAGCTGTCCAGCTGGGCCACCAGGATGGCCAGCAGCGAGCGGACGGCGGTCGCGCCCATCGACTCCACCAGATACCGACGCGCCGCCTCGCCGGCGTCGCTCTCCGGTTCGGCCTGGACGGGGACGGAGATGCGCGCTCCAGCGGCCGGCGAGACCTGGATGTGCTCCCTCGCCTGCTGGACGGGGACGTCGCGCAGGACGTCCAGATAGCCCGTCGGTGCGCCCGAGAGCGGGTCGCGCATCAGGACGGGGGTCGATTCCAGCCAGGTCCACGCGCCGGTGCGCCCATGGCGAGCGCGCCAGCGCAGCCGGTCGATCGGCGGGCCGGCGATCAGTCGGTCGAAGATATCGCGAACCCGCTCGACATCGTCGGGATGGGCGATGGCCTGGAGATCCGGCGCGCGGCCGTCCTCGGCCGGATAGCCGATGAGGTCGCGCAAGGCGTCGTTGACCTCGACCAGCCGGCCATCCGCTCCGACCAGGGCCATGCCGATCGGCGCGTGCTGGAAAGCGGTCTGAAACATCCCCGCCTGGGCCGTGGCCAGCCGGGTCATGTGGTCGAGGCGGGCGCGCAGGATCGCGATCTCGTCCTCGGCGATGTCTACGGCCATTCCAGACTTTCTGTCTTCGCCTCGGATCCGGGGCGTCAAGCCATAGGGGTCGCGCGAAAACATGAAGGGCGGGTTAGTCCGCCTCCGTCGCGCCTGCGACCTTTGGACCCGAACCGCCCTACCCGATCCCCTTGATGGCTTCGGCGACGCGTTCGGCGCTGGGGCCCAGGACGATGTGGAGGGCGTGGTCGCCGACGCGGACGAGGCCGCGCAGGCCGGCGGCGTGGAGGGCGGGTTCGTCGACGGTGGCGGGGTCGGCGACGACGATGCGCAGGCGGCTGGAGCAGGTCCCCACCTGGCGCAGGTTGGCCGGGCCGCCGAGGGCGGAGACCAGGGCCTGGGCCTTTTGGTCGTCCTCGACTGTGGGCAGGATGGACGGCGCGGGCTTGACCGGCATGACGACCGAGGTGGCGGCGGGCCTGGCCGCCGGGGCCGGCGTGACGCCCATGGCCGCGCGGATCTCGCCGGCGACGGCGTCGGCGATGGGGCCCAGCACCACCTGCAGCGCCTTGTCGGAGGGCTTGACGACGCCGCGCGCGCCCAGGGCCTTGAGCGCCGGTTCGCTCACCGCGCCCTGGTCGGTGACGATCAGGCGCAGGCGGGTGGTGCAGGCGTCGACGCTGACGAGGTTGGCCGCCCCGCCCAGGGCCTGGACGAAGTCGGCCCCGCGCCCGCCGCCGGTGGCCACCGCTTGCGGCGCGACGACGTCGTCGTCCTCGCGGCCGGGGGTCTTCAGGTCGAAGCGGGTGATGAAGACCCGGAAGAGGCCGTAATAGACCGCCGCATAGACCGCCCCGATCGGCAGCAGCCACAGCGGACGGGTGGCCTTGCCAAAGTTGAGCACATAGTCGAACAGCCCCGCCGAGAAGGTGAAGCCCAGCTTGACGGACAGGGCGTTCATCAGGGCCATCGACACCCCGGTCAGCACCGCGTGCACGGCGTAGAGCGCCGGGGCCAGGAACATGAACGAGAACTCGATCGGCTCGGTCACCCCGGTCAGGAACGAGGTCAGGGCCAGGGAGACCAGCATGCCGCCGACGGCCTTGCGCTTTTCCGGCTTGGCGGTGTGGTACATGGCCAGGCACGCGGCCGGCAGGCCGAACATCATCACCGGGAAGAAGCCGCTCATGAACCCGCCGGCGGCGGGATCGCCCGCGAAGAAGCGGCGCAGATCGCCGGTGGCGCCGTGGAAGTCGCCCACCACGAACCAGGCGATGTTGTTGAGGATGTGGTGCAGGCCGGTGACGATCAGGATGCGGTTGAGGAAGCCGTAGACCAGAAGGCCCAGCTCGCCCGAGCCGACGATGGCGCGGCTGGCCGCGTCGACGCCGCCGTTGATGCCGTCATAGCCCCAGCCGATCAGCACGGCCATGACAAGGCCCGCCAGGCCCGAGACGATCGGCACGAAGCGCCGGCCGCTGAAGAAGGCCAGGTACTCGGGCAGCTTGAAGCCGGAGAAGCGGTTGTAGAACAGCCCGGCGATCACCCCCGACAGGATGCCGATCGGCACGCTGAGCTTGGCCAGCGCCTTGGCCTTGTAGGCCGCGCCCGCCAGGTCGGCGTGGTCCTTGACGAGATGGGCGGTGACCTCGGCCGGCACGTGCAGCAGGGCCTTGGCCCCTTCGCTGGCGATCAGGAAGCAGACGACGCCGGCCAGGCCGGCCGCGCCGTTGTTCTCGCGCGCCAGGCCCACGGCCACGCCGATGGCGAAGAGGAGACCCAGGTTGGAGAAGATCGCATCGCCGGCCGCGGCGATGAAGCCGATGTCCAGGAGGTCCGGCTGGCCCAGGCGCAGCAGCAGGCCCGCCACCGGCAGCACCGCGATCGGCAGCATCAGGGCCCGGCCCAGCGGCTGGAGGATTTCGAGCGGAGACTTCATCTGAAGCTTCATGGGGCTTAGCTTCCGAAAGCTTTGGCGAGGTCGCGCACGGCCTCGGGGGACGTCTGGTTCAGCGCCTGGCGGGCCAGGTCGCGGCAGGCGGCCAGGTCGAGTTCGCGGACCCGGGCCTTGACCTCCGGCGCGATGCTGGCCGTGGTCGACAGCTCGGTGACGCCCAGGCCCAGCAGGATGGCGGTGGCGGCCAGGTCCGAGGCCAGGCCGCCGCACACCCCGACCCAGCGGCCGTGCTTTTCGGCCCCGCGGCAGGTCAGGTCGATCATCCGCAGCACGGCCGGATGCAGGGCGTCGATCCGCGCGGCCAGTTCCGGATTGCCCCGGTCCATGGCCAGGACGTACTGGGTCAGGTCGTTGGTGCCGATCGACAGGAAGTCGGCCTCGGCGGCGATCAGGTCGGCGGTGACGGCCGCGGCCGGGGTCTCGATCATCACCCCCAGCGCGACGCGCTCGGTGATCCCAGCTCGCGCTGGGCCTCGTCGAGCACCGCGCGCACGGCGCGCAGCTCGTCCAGGCTCCCGATCATCGGGACCATGATCTTGCACTGGCCGAAAGGCTGGACGCGCAGGATGGCGCGCAGCTGGGTCTTCAGGAGATGCGGCCGCCACAGGCTGACGCGCACGCCGCGCAGGCCCAGGGCCGGGTTCTCCTCGGCCGGGATCGGCAGGTAGGGCGCGGCCTTGTCGCCGCCGACATCGAGCGTGCGGATGATCAGCGGCCGGCCGGCAAGCGCGTCGGCGATGGCCTGGTACTGGCGGGCCTGCTCGTCCTCGTCGGGCGGGGTCTCGCGGTCCAGGAACAGGAACTCGGTGCGCAGCAGGCCGCAGCCTTCCGCCCCGTTCTCGACGGCGGCCACCGCGTCCTTGACCGCGCCGGTGTTGGCGAACACCTCGATGCGGGCCCCGTCCTTCGTCACGGCCGGATCATGGGCGGCGGCTTGCGCCTGAGTCTTGCGCGCCTGGCGATGAGCCAGCTGGGTCTGGGCCGCCGCCAGGGCCGGGGCGTCGGGGGCCACCCGCAGAGCCCCGCCATCGGCGTCCAGGATCAGGGCCGCGCCGTCCTCGACGCTCAAGACCGCCCCGCCCAGCGCCACCAGGGCCGGAATGCCCATGGCCGCGGCCAGGATGGCCACGTGCGAGGTCGGGCCGCCGCGGGCGGTGGCGAAGCCGGCGACGACGCCGGGGTCGACGCCCATCAGCTGCGAAGGCAGGAGCTCGTCGGCCAGCAGGATCGAGCCCGGCGCCAGGACGGTGGTGTCGTCCTCTTCGCCCGCCCCCTCCAAAACAAGAAGCGCTCGCAGCACCTGGCGCTCCAGGTCGATCAGGTCGTCGACCCGCTCGGCCAGGCGGCGATCGCCCAGCCCCCGCAGGGCCTCGACATAGCCACCGACCGCCGCGCGCCAGGCAAAGCCGGCGCTCTTGCCCGCGCCGATCAGCCGGCGCGCCCCGGCGAACAGTTCAGGGTCTTCCAGGAACGCCAGGTGCGCGCCCAGGATCGCCTTGCGGGCCTTGTCGCCGGTCAGGGCGTTGTGTTCGATCCTGGCCCGGACCTTGGCGATGGCGGCGGTCAGCGCCGCTTCCTCGTGGCCCACGCCCTCGCCGGCCTCGCGCACGGCGATGTCTGACGACGCCAGCCGCACCGCCTTGCCGATCGACAGCCCCGGCGCGGCCAGCACGCCCTTCAGCACCCCGTCGCGGGGCAGCTCGGCGGGCGCCACAGGCGCCTCCGCCACGACTGGCGTGGCGGCCTTCGCCGCCACCGGCGCGCCCTCGCCCATGCCGCTCTCGATCAGGCCGGCGATGGCGGCCATCGCCGCCTCGGCGTCGGAACCCGAAGCCACCACCTGGATCGCGTCGCCATGGCGGATGGCCAGGGCCATCAGCCCCACCGGGCTCTTGGCGCTGGCCCGGCGGCCGGCCACGCTCAGCGCCGTCTCGGCCGTAAAGCCCCGCGCCGTCTCGGCGATCCGCGCCGCCGGCCGCGCATGGATCCCGTGCGCCAGCGGCACGATCACCTCGCGGGAGATTTCAAGGGCGGGAGCGGAAGTGACAGCCGCCGTCTCGCCGACCGGCGACAGCGCCATCAGGAAGTCGCCCACGCCCACGGCCCGGTCCTGGTCGCGGCGCACGATCGAGAAGGCGTCCAGATTGGTGATGACCACCGGCGTGATCAGGCTCTTGGCCCGCTGCGCCAGCAGGTCCAGATCAAAGCCCAGCAGCGGCTCGCCGGCCTTCACGCTCTGGCCTTCGGCGACGAACACCGAGAAGCCCTCGCCGTCCAGCGCCACCGTCTCCAGCCCCACATGCATCAGGATCTCGGCCCCGTTGGCCGCCCGCAGGGCCACCGCGTGCCGCGCCCGGTGCACGCTCGTCACCACCGCGTCGCACGGCGCATGCAAGGTCGAGCCCAAAGGATCGATCGCCAGCCCGTCCCCCAGCATCCGCTCGGCGAACACCGCGTCCGGCGTCTCATCCAACGGCGCTACCCAGCCCTGCAGCGGCGAGCGGAGAACGAGGTTGGGCAAGGCGGCTACTCTTCTTTGAAGATCAGGGCGCGGGCTTCACGGTCACGCGATCCAGGACCCAGAAGGGATCGAGACTCTTGTTCGTGAAGCTCAGGCAAAGATCGACCTTACCCGCTCGGGCGGGCAAGCGGCCGCTCACCGTCGACAGGGCCGGATTTTTCGCCGAGTCGCCTAGCGGGATGGCGGCGACGCGCTCGCCCGCGCAGCCCAGGCGCACCTCCAGCTCGCCGCCCGGCGTGGCGGGCGGGTTCAGCTTGATGCCGTCGCGATCCTTGCCGACCTGGAAGTTGAACGGGATCTGGCCGATCCGAGCGGTGATCCGCGCCCCCTTGGACAGGTCGACGCCCTCCCAGATCCAGCACGGATTGAAGATGTCGACGTCGAACATCGCCCGCTTGTCGAAGGCGGCTGGCGCGTCGTCGATCATCAGCAGCGGCACATGGCTGGTGCAGCGCTTCAGCTGGCCGCTGGTGCGGGTCTGGAGCGCGACCGGATCGATCGTCACCGTCTTCTCGCGGCCCAGGGCCTGGCCGTCGACGAAGGAGCGGGCCTTGACCGTCGTTCCCGCCGCCAATGCCAGGGGGCCCGCATAGGCGGGCGAGGCCGCCGTCGGAACCTTGCCGTCGGTGGTGTAGCGCACCTCGCCTACGCCCAGCGGCGCGGTCAGCGCCAGCGTGATCTGGCCGCCCTCCCCCTCGGCCATGCGCGGGTCGGGCTCGAACGGCACGGTGTTGGGCGTGACGCCCAGCACCTTCAGCCGAGCCATCTGGGCGGGCAGGCGGCGAGCGAAGTCGTCCCAGCTGACGTCCGCTTCCGGCGTCCAGGCCCGCTCGGCCAGGGCGATGGCGCGCGGGAAGGCCATGCGCTGCATCCGCGCGTCGGTCTGCATGTGCTCGGTCCAGACATTGGCCTGGACGCCGAGGATGTGTTTGCGCTCGTCGACGCTCAGCTGGGCCGGCGCGGGATCGAAGGCGTAGACGTCCTTGAGGCTGATCACCCGGCCCCGGCCGGTGGGCTCGTCGGGCGACAGGCTCTGGCGGTTGTCGAGATAGAGCGTCGGATGCGGCGACAGCACCGTGTCGTGGCCGGCCTTGGCGGCGGCGATGGCGCCGTCGATCCCACGCCATGACATCACCGTGGCGTTGGGGGCCAGGCCGCCTTCCAGGATCTCGTCCCAACCGATCAGGCGGCGACCACGCTTGGCGAGCGACTGGCCGACCCGCTGGATGAACCAACTCTGCAGTTCATGCTCGTCCTTGAGTCCCAGCTCCTTGATCTTGGCCTGGATCTTCGGGCTGGCCTTCCACTGGTCCTTGACCGCCTCGTCGCCGCCCACGTGGATGAAGGGCGACGGGAAGATGTCCATCACCTCGGAGAGCACGTCGTCGAGAAAGGCGAAGGTCGCGTCGTCGGTGTTGTAGAGCCAGGGGAAGACGCCCCAATCGCCCATCTTGCTGGCGTCGGGGGCGGCCGTGCCCAGCGCGGGATAGGCCACGATCGGCGCCAGGGCGTGGCCTGGCGTCTCGATCTCGGGGACGATGGTGATGTTGCGCGCGGCGGCATAGGCGACGAGCTCGCGGGCCTGGTCCTGAGTGTAGAAGCCGCCGTACTTCGGATAGCGCGCGGCCGCGCCCGGATCATGCCGCCAGCCGGCCACTTCGGTCAGCTTGGGATACTTCTTGATCTCCAGCCGCCAGCCCTGGTCGTCGACCAGGTGCCAGTGGAAGGTGTTCAGCTTGTGCGCCGCCATGGCGTCGATCACCGCCTTCAGCGTGTCGAGCGACTGGACGTGGCGGGCGCTGTCGACCATCAGGCCGCGCCAGGCGAAGCGCGGCGCGTCCTCGATCGCGGCGGCGGGAACGGCCACCGGGCCCTTGGCCACGTCGGGCGTCGCCAGCTGCCACAGCGACATAGCGCCGTAGAAAAGGCCAGCGCGCTGGGCGGCGGCGATGGTCACGCCGCCGGGACCGATGTCGAGCTTGTAGGCCTCGCCCGCCGGCCCCTCGCGGGTCAGGACGATCGATCCGACGGCCGGGCCGCCCTCGATCACCGCGGGCCGAAAGCCGCGCGAGCGCCGGATCAGGTCGGCCAGTTGCAGGGCCACGCCCCTGGCCTCGACGTCGCCCTTGGTCACGACGATGCGGGTGGCGGCGGAAAGCTTGAAAGTCCCCTCGGCGACGACCGCCCTGGCCGGCGCGGGCGTGATGGTGAGGCTGTCGGCCAGGGCGCCGGTCGCGAGCGCGGAAGCCCCGACACCCAGGGCGAAGGCGAACGCCGAGACGGCGATAGTGCGAGTCTTGGTCACGCGGCCTCACGGAAGAATAGGCGGCAAAAAGCGGGCGGGACAGCCAGCTGCCCCGCCCCAGCTCCATGCTTGCAGTCAGGAGGGATCGGATCAATCGCGGCGTGGCGAGAGGCTTCGGATCACGCCGAAGCCTCCGCCGGCCGAGCGTCAGAAGCTGACGTTCAGCGTCGCCTGCAGCTTGCGGCCGGTGCGGTAAACGCCGCGCGGCAGCGAGGTGGTGTTGGCGTAGGCGTAGTACTCGCTGTCCAGCAGGTTCTGGCCCGAGACCGACGCCGTAATGTTCTTGGTCACGGCGTAGCCGACGGTGGCGTCCAGGGTCTTGGACGCCCGGACGAACATGTCGTCGCCGCGGTCGACGCCGGTGAAGTACTTCGAGCGCCAGGTGAAGGTCGCCCGGGCCGAGAACGGGCCCATTTCGTAGAAGGGGCTGAGATTGACCTGATTCTTCGAGCTGTAGGGCAGCGGCGCGCCGCCTTGGCCCGAGGCGTCGGCATAGGTGTAGTTGGCCAGCAGGCCGAAGCCGTGGGCGAAGTTCTGCTGATAGGCGACCGCCAGACCCTTGACCTCGGCCGAGCCCGCGTTGAACGGACGGCTGATCTGGTAGGTCGTAACCTTGCCCTGCGACTGGTTGAAGTACGATTCCGGCTGCGTGCGCTGCAGGATGTAGTTGGAGATGTCCTTGTAGAACACTTCCGCCGACAGGATGGCCTGGGGCTGGAAGTACCATTCGGCCGACGCGTTGACGTTGCTGGACTTGTAGGGCTCCAGGTTCGGATTGCCGCCGCCGCCGGTCAGGATGCCGTCCGACAGCCAGAAGTAGTTGGTCATGTCGGCGTAGTTGGGCCTGGCGATCACCTGGGCGGCCGCGAAGCGGAACACCAGGTCCTCGCGGGCGTCGACGATGACGTTCACGCTGGGCAGGACGTTGTCGTAGCTCTTCTTGGTCACCTGCCAGGTCCAGTCGGCCGCGGCGTTGCAGGCCGCGCCGGGCTTGCAGACGTAGCCGGCGCTGTTGACCGAGGTCTTCACGTAGCGGACGCCGAAGTTACCGCGGATGTTGTCGGCCTTGAAATTGGCCTGGGCGTAGGCGGCGTCGATGTTCTCCTGGATGTTCCAGTTGCCGGCCGTGAACTCGGCGGCGGCGAAGATCGAGGGCTTGGGCATGGCCCCGCCCGCCGGCAGCCACTTGCCGCTCTGGACGTAGTCGACCATCGACTGGCCGCTGATCCGGAAGCGGTTCTTCATCTGGTCGCCGACGCCGTCGAAGCCCTTCAGATAGTTGCCGGGGACCTGGGTGGCGCTAAACAGCGAGGCCGGGGCGGCGACGCCGGTGATGGCGATGCCGGCATATTGCTGACCGGTCTCGTGCTCACGACGCTTGTAGCCGACCTGGATGCGCTGGATGACGCCGTCGAAGTCCTTGCCCAGGTCGATCTGTGCGTATTTCTCCTCGTCGGAGGTCGGCTTGGAGACCAGGTTGCCGCTCCAGCCCGGATCGGTCGCGAAGGCGGCCGGGTTGCCCATCACGTTGGTCGTGTAGGTCAGGCTGCCCGGGCTCTTGGGCGCGCCGCTGATGTCGACGGTGTAGTTGGCCCAGTTCAGGAACTCGAGGAACACCTGACGCTTGGTGCCGCCGTCGGCGGTGGACTTGCCGATCTCGCCGTTCAGGTCCCAGCCGTCGCCCTTGTACTGGCCCTTCAGGTGATAGGTGTCGGAGTTCAGCTCGGCTTCGCGATACTGCACGTCCAGCACGCTCAGCGCGTTGTTGAACGAGGCCTTGGTGACCACGCCATCCTTGACGGTCAGGTCGGTCAGGGCGCCCAAGCTGTTCCAGGTGTTGCCCTGGAAGGCATACATCGACTGGTTGGTGTTATCGTAGTCGGCCTTGATCTTCATCCAGTTGAACTCGAACGAGAGCGCCTCGGTCGGCTTGTACTGAAGGGCCGTGGTGTAGGTGGTGCGGACGCGATCCTGCTCGAAGTACGAGGCGCCGAAGGCGTTCGGGCTGCGGGCGGTCAGGTTGTTGGTCAGGGTCGTGGCGCACGAGCCGGTGCAGCCGCGGGTCCGCGAGTCGACCGGATTGTCGGGATTGCCGCCGGCCCACTGGTTGGCGGCGATGGTGCCGTAGCTCTCGACGCCGTCCCGGCGCAGTTGGTCCTCGGCCCGCTGGACCGAGAAGCTGGCGCCGAAGGTCTGGTCGGCGTTCTTCCAGCTGACCAGCAGCGAACCCTGGGCGTCGCCCTTCTTGGAGCGATCGTTGTACAGATAGCTTACCGCGCCGGCGATCAGGCCCGACTTGAGGTCCAGAGGCTTGCGGGTGTTGACGATGACGGTGCCGCCGATGCTGCCTTCGTCGATGCGCGCTTCGGGCGACTTGTAGACGTCGACCTTGCCGACGATCTGTGGGGCCAGAAGGGCGTAGTTGAAGGTGCGGCCGGGAGAGTCGAGGATGAACCAGTCGGCCGAAGCGACGGTCTGGCCGTTGAGCAGGGTGCGGTTCAGCGCGGGGTCGGTGCCCAGAATGCTGACCTTCTCGCCTTGACCGAAGGCGCGATCGACGGTGACGCCGGGGACGATGGTCAGGGCTTCGGCGACGTTGGTGCTCGGGAACTTGCCAACGTCCTCGGCGGTGACGACATCGACGATGGCGTCGGCGCGGCGCTTGGATTCGATGGATTGCAGCAGCGAGGCGCGGATACCGGTGACGACCACTTCATCGACGGCGGTGTTGTCCTGCGCCAGGGCCGGCGCGGCGATCAAGACGGCCAGGGCGCTGGCGGATGCAGCCAAGACGGACTTATGGAACTTCTTCATCGTTCACTTCTCCCCATTTGCTCGGCCGCTTCGGACGCGAGCCAAACCCCAAAGACCAATCTGGTACCAATCTTTTCGGAGCGATCCCGAAAAGTGGCGCTTCTCAGGCCTCGGAAGGCGACTGTGACGGAAATTTTGCAGATGACAAGGCCAAAAAGAAACCAATTGCAGACCATGTTCTTATTGGTATGAAAATGGTCATATGCTATCGAAGCGAGCGCAAGGCGCCGCGGACTTGTTCGGGGAGGGCTGTGAAATGACGTTTGCTGAACGGATTGGACGGCTCGACGCCGCCGGCGACCACGCCCCGCTCTACAAGCAATTGCAGCGTGCGTTGCGCGAAGCGATCCAGAAGAAAGTGCTGGCGCCCGACGACGCCCTGCCCGCCGAACGGGACCTGGCCGACGAGTTCAGCATCTCGCGCATCACCGTGCGCAAGGCGTTGGACGGCCTGGTCAGCGAGGGCCTGCTGACCCGCCGCCAGGGCGCGGGCACCTTTGTCGCCGCGCGCGTGGAAAAGAGCTTCTCCAAGCTCTCGTCCTTCACCGAGGACATGATCTCGCGTGGCCGGGTGCCGCGCAGCGAATGGATCAGCCGCAGCGAAGGCCAGGTAACTCCGGAGGAGTCGCTGACGCTGGGCCTGTCGCCTGGCACCTCGGTCTTTCGCTTCGCCCGCATCCGCTACGCCGACGGCGCGCCGATGGCGGTGGAGTACACGACCATCGCCGCCTTCGCCCTGCCCTCCACCGAGGTGGTCGGCGTCTCGCTGTACGAGGCGCTGGAAGCGACGGGCCATCGGCCGGTGCGGGCCCTGCAGCGGCTGCGGGCGGTGCTGTTCGCCGCCGAGCAGGCCGACCTGCTGGGCGTGCCGGTCAAGGACGCCGGCCTGCTGATCGAGCGGCGCGGTTTCCTGAAGGACGGCCGGGCGGTGGAAGTGACCCAGTCCTACTACCGGGGTGACGCGTACGACTTCGTGGCCGAGCTGAACGCCCTGTCCTGATGCTGGCTGCTCTCGTCAACGGCCGCGTCCTGACGGCCGCCGGCATCCTGGATGGCCAGGCCGTCCTGATCGAAGGCGGCCGGATCGCCGGCGTGGTCCCTCTGGCCGAGGTTCCGGCCTCGGCCGCGCGTCGCGACCTGGCCGGCGGCCTGCTGGTCCCCGGCTATATCGACACCCAGGTCAATGGCGGCGGCGGGGTGCTGTTCAACGACGCCCCGACGGTGGAGACCATCGCCGCCATCGGCGCGGCCCACCGCAAGTTCGGCACGACCGGCTTCCTGCCGACCCTGATCAGCGACGACCTTTCCGTCGTCGACCAGGCCCTGCGGGCGACCGAAGCGGCGATCGCCGCAGGCGTCCCCGGGGTCCTAGGCGTCCACATCGAGGGCCCGTTCCTCAATCCCAAGCGCAAGGGCATCCACGACGCGGGCAAGTTCCGGATCCTGGACGAGGCGGCCATCGCCCTGCTCTCGTCGCTGAAGGTCGGCCGAACCCTGGTGACCCTGGCCCCCGAGCGGACCACGCCGGAGACGATCCAGCGTCTGGCCGACGCCGGCGTCCATGTCGCCGCCGGCCACACCAACGCCAGCTACGCCACCCTGCGCCAGGCTCTCGACCACGGCCTGACCGGCGTCACCCACCTGTTCAACGCCATGTCGCCGCTGACCAGCCGCGAGCCGGGCGTGGTCGGGGCGGTGCTGGAGAACCAGGACGCCTGGGCCGGGATCATCGTCGACGGCCGCCACGTCGATCCCGTCACACTGAAGATCGCCCTGCGCGCCCGGCCGCTGGACCGCTTCATGCTGGTCACCGACGCCATGCCCACCGTGGGCATGACCGACAAGCGCTTCACCCTGCAGGGCCAGGAGATCGTCGTGCGCGACGGGGTCTGCGTCGGCGAAGGCGGCACCCTGGCCGGCTCGGATCTCGACATGGCCGGGGCCGTGCGCAACGCCGTCCGGATGCTGGACCTCTCCATCGCCGACGCGGTGATGATGGCCTCGGCCGCCCCGGCGGCGTTCCTGGGCCTGGCCGACCAGCGCGGCCGCATCGCGCCGGGCTACGCGGCGGATCTGTGCCTGCTCGACGACGACCTCAACGTCACCGCCACCTGGATCGACGGAAACGAGGGCTAGCCGCCCGCACCCGGGCAAGAAAAACCCGGGCAAGAAAAAAGGACGCTGGCCTCGCGGCCGGCGCCCTTTTCCGTTTCAGCTCAGCGAGCCATGGAAGCCTAGAACTTCCACTTCACGCCCAGATAGTACTGACGGCCGTAGTGCACGTACTCTTCCGAGTTCATGCGCGTGGAGTCGACCAGCTTGCTGTCCTTCTCGTCGGTCAGGTTGATGCCTTCGAGGGTGACGGTGAAGTTGCCGAAGTTGTAGCTGACCTGGCTGTCGATGTTCAGGGTCTTCTCCTTGATCCGAACATCGTTGTTGTTGGTCGCCGACGGGGCCACCTGGATCAGGTACGGGTCGCGGTAAGAGGCCGAGACGCGCGCCTTGAAGTTGGCCTTCTCGTAATAGAGCGTCGCGTTGTAGGCGTCCGGCGACAGGTTGATCAGCGGCTGGGTGATCAGCACGGCCGGCGCCGTCTGGACCCGCGGATTGCCGGCGTAGGTCGGGTTCTTGATCACGTATGCGATGTCGCTCTGCACGTGCGTGTAGTTCACGATGCCGCCGAAGCCATCGAAGGGCGCCGGTAGGAAGGTGAACGGACGCTGCAGCGAGATCTCGTAGCCCTTCAGCTTGCCGCCGGGGCTGTTGATCTGCGTCGTGACCGTGAACAGCGTGTCGACGGTGTTGCCGTTCGTCAGCAGGCTGGTCGGCAGACCGGTCTCCGAATACGGCATCGCGACAGCCGTGGTCTGGATGTAGGACTTGATGTCCTTCTGGAAGACGCCGACCGAGAACAGGGTTTCCTTGTCCGGATACCACTCGAAGCTGAGGTCCAGGTTGTTGGACAGCATCGGGTTCAGGTCGGGATTGCCGCGCGTCAGCGTCTGGGCCGACTGGCTGCTCGCGGTGTAGCCCGGCGTCAGGTTCTGCAGCTGCGGACGCGTCATCACCTTGGCGGCGGCGAAGCGGACGTAGAAGTTGTCCCACGGCTGGGCCGAGACGTTCAGCGACGGCAGGGTGTTGGTGTACTGGCGCGAGGTCGTCTGGACGCCGTCGGTCGGGACGGTGGTCGAGATCGTGCCGAAGGGCGTCGCGACCGGCGTCGTCACGCTGCCGGTGTTGTAGTGGCCCAGGGCCGCCTGCTCGGTCTTCACCCAACGCACGCCGACATTGCCGCGCACGGGAATGTTGAGGATGTCGTAGTCGAAGTCGCCTTGCAGGTAGAAGGCGGTGTCCTTCTCGGTGATGTTGCGCAGCGCGCCCAGCTGGTTCAGGACGCTGAGACGGAAGTCGCCGTTGGCGTTGATGCAGTTGCAGTCATAGCCGAGCTTGGCCTGCAGCTTGGCCAGATCCGGGGCCAGCCACGAGGTCGGCACGCCCGACGGCAGATCCAGGCCGCGGCCGAAACCGCTGATCACGCGCGAGACGTCGGCGATCGAGGTGCCCGCCGGCAGGCCGAAGCCGGCCTCGGCCGTGAAGGTGGTGCCGGTCGACGCGAGGTTACGCGAGAAGAGGCGCTTTTCCCACGAGTTGAAGCCGTATTCCTTGTAGTTGCCACCGTACCGCAGCTTGAAGCCGTCGAGGATCTGGTAGTCGACGTCGACGTGGAACGTCTTGAAGGTGTTGACGGCCTTGCTGGGACGCAGGCGCAGCAGCGAGGCGTCGCCCAGGGCGTTGCTGGCGCTGTAGACGTAGTTGGCCGGGTTCGTCGCGTCGAAGCCGTAGTTGAAGTTGGGCAGCTTGTCGTTGCCCGAGTAGTCGTAGCTGTAGTTGTCGCTGTCGTAGCGATCGAACGAGAAGGTCGTCTGGACCGGGTTGTCCTGGATCGACCGCGACTGGCCATAGCCGACCGCCAGGTGGCCGGCTTCGCCGAACTTGGTGTCGTAGGTCAGCGAGAACTGGTTGAACTCGGTCTTCAGCTCGTCGTGGCGATACTCGACCCGGGCGTCGACGTCGTCGAACGTGCCCTTGATCAGGTTGCCCTTGCTGTCGGCCGTGAAGTTGACGACGTCGGTCTGGGGCAGGCCCGCACCGCTACGGCTGAACGAAATGATCTCCAGATAGGTCTCGTCGCGGTTGTTGGTGAACTTGGCCAGCATCGCGTCGAGGGTCAGGGTCGAGCGGTCGTTCGGGCGCCATTGCAGCGAACCGGTCACGCCCAGGCGCTTCTGATCGTAGTCCAGGCGGCCGTAGCGCGGGATCCGCGGGTGCCACAGGTTGTTGGCGGTGCCGGCGGCGGCCGTAACGGTCGGCGAGGTGCCGCCCGTGACCGTGCCGATCTGGGCGCAGGTCAGGGCCGGACCGCTGACCGGGTTGTAGGCCGCGCCCGAGCACGGGAAGGCGGTCGACGAGTTGAACTGGACCGACGGGTTTTCCCAACGGCCGGTCGAGGAGCCTTCCTCGCGCTGGGCGCGGGTGGCGTAGGCGACCGACAGCAGCGCGCCGACCTCACCGATGCCGGTGTCCCAGCGGTTGCTGACCAGGAAAGTGTAGCGGGGGTCGCTCTTGCGCGAGAGGTCGTTCCAGCCGGCCTTGGCCGAGGCGCTCATCGTGAACTTGCTGAAGTCGAACGGGCGGGCGGCCTGCAGGTCGACGATCGCGCCCAGCGAGCCTTCCTCGTTCATGGCCGAGGTCGACTTGCGCACGGTGACGCTGTTGAACAGTTCCGAGGCGAAGATCGAGAAGTCGAACTGGCGGCCGCGGTTGGCGCCGCCCGAGCTGTCCTTGCCGCCGGTGGTGGCCAGGGCTTCCAGGCCGTTCAGGCGCACGACGGTGAAGTCGGGACCCAGGCCCCGGACGGTGATGGTGCGGCCTTCGCCGCCGTCACGGTCGATCGACACGCCCGGCACGCGCTGCAGCGACTCGGCCAGGTTCAGGTCGGGGAAGTCGGCGATGTCCTGGGCCTTGATGACGTCGACCAGGTCGTTCTCACGACGCTTGACGTCAAGGGCGTTGGCGAGCGAGGCGCGGAAGCCCGTCACGACGACGGCTTCGACTTCCTCGGCGGGGGCCGCCGCCGCGGGCGCTTGAGTGTCTTGGGCGGCCGCCGCGCCGGCGAACGTCATCGCCAGAGCCAGGGCGCCAGCCGAGACGCCGTAGTGCAGAACGCGCACGCGTCCCGTGGTTTTCTTGGACATAGAACCTCCTCCCGTGTCGACCGTTGGTCGTTCCAGGCGACGTAACCGCCGCCTTCGGCCTTCGTCTCGACCCCGCGTCCTTCCCACGAGATCGGCCCCAGCCTTTTTAAAACTCATTTTGCTACCGGTGTCAGAACCGCACTATGGTTTTTGACACCGGTATCAGACTGCTAACAAAGCCCGAGACGGCCGACAAGGCCACAAAGTGGCCACACCTGACGAGACTCCCGCCCCCGTTGCCTTTGCGACACATAGCGACGTTAGGTCACAGTCCGTGTCCGTGCGTTTTCAGCCTTCGTCGGGCCGGTAGTGGCTGACCTGGTAAAGACCTTGCAGCATGGCGTCGCGCTGCTCGACCGGCAGCTCGGCTCCCATGGCGCGCAGCAGCTTGAGCGCCTTGACGTGGACGTCCACGGCGTCCCAGCGCCAGGCCCCCACCTCGGCGCAGCTGTCGGCGAGGCCGCAGAGCGACATCGCCGCCTTGTCGACGCCGGAGTCGGCCACGAAGGCGCTGACGTCGATGATCCGCGAGGCCAGCAGATACAGGTCCTCGAACGATTGCGTGGCGCGGTCCGGCGCGCTCTTGCCGAACCGGCTGTCGATTTCGGCGAGGGCTTCGTCCAGAGCGGCCATCGAGGACTCGCGCAAGGTCTCGACCCCCGCCTCCGCGGCGGCGATCGCGTCCTGGGCCAGCAGCCCGCCGCGATCCTTGATCATCGAGGCCAGACGATTGGGCGGGCGGAACTTGCGAACGGTCATATTTGCACCTTGGCTGGGCGCATCAGATTGGCGATTTCGTCGTCGGACATGTTGGGCGTCTGCGCTTCGCCCACCTCCGCCGGAAGGTCATCCTTGCGCCGTCCGTCCGTTCCCGGCGGCGGCCCTTCGTGTTTGAATCGTCGATCGGGCCCGACATAGGTGTCGCATTCGATGAAGACCCGCTCCTCGCGCGCCACCCAGTAGATGCGCTCCAGCAGCACCTTGGGCGTGATCGGCTTGGCGACGACATAGTTGGAGCCCGCGTCGCGCAGCTTGCGGATCTGCGAGCTGCGGGTGTGGCCGGTGACCAGGATCACCGGAACATAGCGATTGGTCTCGCCGCTCTGCTTGCGCAGCCATTCGATGAACTCGATGCCGTCGGTGACCGGCATCTGCACGTCGCTGATGATCAGGTCGAAGGTCTTGGTGCGGATCAGCGACTGGGCGGCATCGACGCTCTCGGCGCGGAACAGCTGCTTGACCCCGAAGCCGGAGACCACCTGCGACAAAATGTCCAGCGAGGCGCCGTTGTCGTCCAGCACGAGCACCGTGGCTCGTTCGAGATTGATCCTTGCCGAGGGGAGAAGGGCGTCCGGCATCTGCCCCTAGAAGAAATCCAGTTCGCCGGCTTCGGCGCGGACGCCGGCTTGTTCCTCGGCGCGCAGGCGCTTGGCCATGTCGGCCAAGCCCAGGCCGTTCAGCACGGGCGCGATCGAGACGCTCCACTCGCCGGAGGCGTGAAGGCCGATCCGTTCCAGCACTTCCGACAGGCCGTGCAGCCGCTGGCTCAGTTCGTCCAGCGCCTGCAGGCGCGAAAGGTTCTCCAGCGTGGCGCCGCCCGTGGCGAGGTCGCCGGCCAGGTGTTCGCAGTCCCGACAGATGGCCGCGGCCGAGGCCAGCTCCGCCGCCAGGCGACGCGACAGCTCTCCGACCGCGAGGTGTTCCTCGGGCGGGGCGATCGGCGACGACGGGAGCGGCGAAGCGGTCATGAGTGTCAGAACAGATCCACGTCGCCGCTCGAAGCGGCGGGCATCGGGGCCGGAACGGGACGACGGACGTCCTGCGGCGCGTTGTCCACGGCCACCAGACGCTGGCGCACCCGACCCGAGGTCGGCCAGAATTCGACGCGGCGGGCCGAAACCCCGCCGGTGCTGGACGAGACGATCGGAATGCCTTCGTCGCGCAGGAACCGCTCGGCGAAGGCCGAGTTGCTGGCGCCGACGTCCGAGAGGCCGTCGAACAACTTGGCGCCGCCGAAGATCTTGGCTTCCAGCCGCTCGCGGCGGGCGCCCTTCTTCAGCAGGTCGTTGATCAGCAGTTCCATCGCATAGGCGCCGTAGCGCACGGCGTCACCGCCGCCGCCGCCCCGTCCGTCGCCTTCGGGCAGCAGGAAGTGGTTCATGCCCCCCACGCCCGCTTGCGGGTCGCGGATGCACGCGGCGATGCAGGAACCCAGCACGGTGGTCATCACCACCTGCGGGTCGGTCGTCACATGGCTTTCGCCCTGGGTGACATGGACCTTGATCGCGCGTTCCGGGTCGTCGCTGTGGGAGAATTGCGTCATGTCAGCTGCCCGAACACCTGTTCGATCTTCTCCCTCAAACCCTGCACGGTGAAGGGCTTGACGCAGTAGTTGTTGACACCGAACTGGACGGCGCGCTGGACCAGTTCGCGGTCGGCGCGGCCCGTCAGCATGACGAAGGCGGTCTGGCGGATCGGCGGGTGCGAGCGCACGGCTCGCAACAGCGCCAGGCCATCCATCTTCGGCATGTTGAAGTCCGAGATGACGAGATTGGCCGGCTTGGCCAGGAGGTTCTTGAGAGCCTCCTCGCCATCGGGCGCCTCACGGATGTCCTTGAAGCCGATCTGCTGCAGCGCATTGCGGATCAGAGCCCGCATGGTCAGCTGGTCGTCGACCACGAGAACGGAGATGGAGCTAGCTTGCGGCATGGTTCATCGCCTCGCGGAGGCCAAATCGAGAATGGATTGACCCATGGAGGACAGGGAAACCTGCTTCTCCACGGCGCCAAGTTCGAAAGCAGCCCGGGGCATGCCGTAGACGACGCAGCTGGCCTCGTCCTGGCCCAGCGTCTTGGCGCCGGCCTTGCGCATGGCCAGAAGGCCTTGGGCTCCGTCGCGGCCCATGCCGGTCAGGATAGCCCCGACCGCCTTGTCGCCGACGGCCTGAGCCACCGAGTTGAACAGCACGTCCACCGACGGGCGGTGACCGCTGACCGGATCGCCCTGGACCAGGCGGCAACGCAGGCCGGCCGAGCGAACGACCTCCAGGTGCGTGGCGCCGCCGGGGGCGACATAGACCTTGCCCGGCTCCAGCACGGCGCCGTCCGTGGCTTCCTGCACCCTGGCCCCGCTGGCGCGATCCAGGCGCGCGGCGAAGCTGGCGGTGAAGGTGGCCGGCATGTGCTGGGTGATGACGGTCGGCGGGCAGGTCTCGGGGAACAGGGTCAGGATTGACAGCAGGGCTTCCACCCCGCCGGTCGACGAGCCGATCGCTACGATGTCGCCCGAGGGCATGAAGTCCTTGCGCCGGGTCGGCGCCGCGGCCGGCGTCGCGCCGGCGTTGGTGCGGACCGAAGCGCGCGCGGCGATCTTCACCTTGGAGACGATCTCGGCCAGGGCTTCCTGGGTGCCGGTGGCGTCGGCGGGCTTGCCCACGCAATCCACCGCGCCCAGTTCCAGGGCGCGCAGCGTCATTTCGGCGCCGGCCTGGGTCAGGGTCGAGACCATGACCACCGGCATCGGCCGCAGGCGCATGATCTTCTCGAGGAACTCGATGCCGTTCATGTTCGGCATCTCGATGTCGAGCGTGACGACGTCGGGGTTCAGGGCCTTGATCATGCCCCGCGCCTCGAACGGGTCGCCGGCGCCGCCGACCACCTCGATCTCCGGGTCACGATTGAGGGCCGCCGAGATCAGGCTCCGCATCGTGGCGGAGTCGTCGACGACAAGAACGCGAATCTTCGGCATCAGCGGCCCACCTTCCTGTAGGCGGTCAGGCCGCAGCTCTCGAAGGCCGTCACCGACGCACCCACCCGCTCGGAGTGGCCGACATACAAGCGACCGCCCGGCGCGACGAGCGGCGCGAAGCGGCTCCAGACACGCTCTTGGGTGGGTTCGTCAAAGTAGATCACGACATTCCGGCAGAAGATGGCGTCGAACGGACCCTTCATAGGCCAGGACGGACCATTGAGATTTAGTTCCCGGAACGCGACCAGGCTGCGCGCGGCCTCGCAGACGCGGAAGGCGCGGCGGTCCGAGGGATCGCGTTCGAAATACTGGTTGCGCGCGGCGGGCGGGATGCCCTCCAGCAGGCTCTCGTCGTAGACGGCGGCCCGACCGGTCGCGAGTACGTTGGTGTCGATGTCCGTGCCCAGGATCCGGATATCCAGATCGGCGGCGTTCGGCCAGACCGACAGCACCGTGAAGGCCATCGAATAGGGCTCCTGGCCCGACGAGCTGGCGGCGGACCACAGGCGCAGGCGGCCGCCGGCGCGGACCTTGTCGGCGACCGGCTCCAGCACGTTGGCGCGCAGGTCGTCGAAGTGGTGCGGCTCGCGGAAGAAGCGCGTGACGTTCGTGGTCAGCGCACGGAGCATTTCCTGGCTCTCGTCGTGGCCCTTGTCGCTGGCCACGAAGGCGCAGTACTCGGTGAACGAGCGCAGACCCAGGTTGCGCAGGCGCTTGGCCAGGCGCGAATAGACCAGCGTCGCCTTGCTGTCGGGCAGGCTGATGCCGGCCAGATCGTACAGCAGCGCGGCGATGCGCTTGAAGTCCTGGGTGGTGAAGGCGAACTCGCCGTCGACCAGGGCCTCGCGGCGTTCCATGGATGAAGCGGAAGCGGTCGTCATCAGGCGGCCAGAGCCTCGCGTTCAGGGAGAATGCGGTCCAGCGAGATCTCGCTGATCATCCGCCCCTCGATGGAAACAATGCCGCGCACGAAGTTGCGAACCGTGTCGCAGGCCATGTCGGGCGTCGGCTGCACCATGTCGTCATTGATCGACAGGATGTCCGACACCGCGTCGACCAGCAGGCCGACGGTGCGGTCGCCCGCCTTGACGACGATGAAGACGCTGCGGACGGTCGGCTCGATCACCGGCATCCCCAGGCGGCAGGCCAGGTCCATGATCGGCAGGACCGCGCCGCGCAGGTTGATGACGCCGCGCATGAAGCCCGGGGTCTGAGGCAGAACGGTCGCCGGGCTCCAGCCGCGGATCTCGCGGACGGCCATGATGTCGACGCAGTACTCCTGGTCGCCAACACGGAACGAGATCAGCTCTCGGCGGTCAACACCGGTGGCGGTGGCATGGTCGGTCATGACTTACTCCGCGGCGATGAGGGTGGGTTCGGGGGGACGAGGCGCGCCGCCTTCGCGGCGCCGCATGGCGATCGTGGCGTCGACGTCGAGGATCAGCGCGACGCGGCCGTCGCCCAGGATGGTCGCGGCGGCGACGCCCTCGACCTGCTGGTAGTTCTGCTCCAGCGACTTGATGACGACCTGACGCTGACCGTGGATGGCGTCGGCCACCAGGGCGGCGCGCGAGCCGTCCTCGCCCTCGACCAGCAGCACGACGCCGTCGGTCGGATGGGGAGAGTGGTCGCGGTAACCAAGGGCCTGACCGACGTCGATCAGCGGCACGAAGCTGTCGCGGACGGCCAGCACCGAGCCGACCGGGCCCAGCGGGCGAACTTCTTCGGGTTTCGGACGCAGGCTCTCGACGATGGCGGCCAGCGGCACGACCAGGGTCTCGCCGGCGACGTCGACCACCATGCCGTCCAGGACGGCCAGGGTCAGCGGCAGGCTGAGCGTGAAGGTCGAGCCCAGACCGGGACGCGAGGTGATCGAGATGCGGCCGCCCAGGGCCTGGACCGAGCGCTTGACCACGTCCATGCCGACGCCGCGGCCCGAGACGTCCGAGATCTTCTCGGCGGTCGAAAAGCCCGGCAGGAAGATCAGGTTGTCGATCTCTTCGTCGGTCAGGGTCAGGTCCGGCGAGATCAGGCCCTTCTTGACCGCGATGCCGAAGACGCGCTCGCGGTTGATGCCCTTGCCGTCGTCCGAGACCTCGATGACGATCCGGCCGCTGCGGTGCAGGGCGGCCAGGCGCACGACGCCTTCAGGATTCTTGCCGGCCGCCTTGCGCTCCTCGGGGCTTTCCAGCCCGTGGTCGATGGCGTTGCGCAGCATGTGGGTGATCGGGTCGGACAGACGCTCGATGACCGTCTTGTCGACCTCGGTGTTCTCGCCTTCCATGACCAGGCGAGCCTGCTTGTTGGTCATGTTGGCGACTTCGCGGACCAGACGCGGCATGCGCTGGAACACCGACTTCACCGGTTGGGCGCGAATGGCCATGACGCTGTCCTGGATCTCGCGCGTCAGCTGTTCCAGCTCGTCGAGGCCCATGGCCAGGTTGGAGGACGGGGCGATACCGTATTCGCCGACGCGCTGCGCCAGCATGGCCTGGTTGATGACCAGCTCGCCGACCAGGTCGATCAGGCGGTCGATGCGTTCGGGATCGACGCGAATGACCGACTGGCCGGGGCCCGGGACTTCGACCGGGGTGGCTTTTGGGGTCGCGGCGGCCGGCTTGGCGGCCTCGACGACCGGCGCGGGGGCCGGAGCGACGGGCGCGGCCTCGGCGACGGGCGCCGGGACGGAGATTTCGATCGGCTCGGGGGCCGGGGTCGGAGCCGGGGCGGGCTCGACGACTTCGGCGACGGGCTCGGGGGCGACCGGCTCGGGAGCGGCGGCCTCGGCGACGCTCAGCAGCGAGGCCATGGCGTCCTCGACCTTGCCTTCGCCGCGGGTGATGTCCAAGTCGCAGTCGCCGTCGACGAATTCGAAGACCTCGCGGATCGCCGCCTCGTCCTCGTCGGTTTCCAGGCGCACGCTCCAGGTGACGAAGGCCGCTTCCGGATCCAGGTCTCCCAGGGTCGGCAGCGCGCTGTCGTCCAGGGTCGCCTTGATCGGACCCAGGCGGCTGAGCTCGCGCAGCAGCAGCGCCGTCTCGTTGGCCTTGCGGTACAGGTCCGACTTCGGACGGATCGACACCGTCCAGACATTCGAGGGGACCAGGTCGGCGTCGGCGGCCTGCGCCTCGACCGTGATGGTCTGGGGCACGAAGACGAAGCCGAGGTCGTCGTCTTCCATGGCGTCGTCGTCGGCGGCGGCGACAGGCGCGGGCGCGGCGTCCTCGACGGCGACCGGCGCGGCGGCGGCCGGGGCGGCGTTCGGATCGGTCCAGGCTTCCAGCTCGGCGGCCATGGCGGCCGAGGCCCCCATGTCGACATCGCCCAGGCCGCGAGCGGCGCTGACGTGGTCGGCCAGGATGTCGGACGCGCGCAGCAGGACCGCGGCCAGCTCGACCGTGTTGGGTACGGAGCCCGAGCGCACGGCGTCCAGCAGGGTCTCGAACACGTGGGCGAAGCGCACCAGCGGCTCAAGGCCGAAGGCGCCGGCGCCGCCCTTGATCGAGTGGACGGCCCGGAACACGGCGTTGACCGTCTCGAGGTCGCCGGCCCCTTCCTGCATAGCCAGGAGACCGCCCTCGAGGTCGGCGAGGAGCTCCTCGCATTCCTGGAAGAAGGTGACCTTGATGGCCTCTAGCTCGTCCATTCCCGTAAGTCCTAATTCGCGTCTAGCAACGGGTACTCAAAAAACGGGGTACTAAGTCGTGGCCTGGATCAGGCCCCGGATTTAGGCCGCCACGCGCCGGATGGCGTCGACCAGCTTTTCCGGGTTGAACGGCTTGACGATCCAGCCCGTGGCGCCGGCTTCGCGAGCCCGCTGCTTCTTGGCCGGGTCGCTTTCCGTGGTCAGCACCAGGATCGGGATGGCGCGATAGTCGTCGTCGACCCGCACCGCCTCGATGAAGCCGAAGCCATCCAGCTTGGGCATGTTGATGTCGGTGATGATCACGTCAGGGCGATGAGCCGACAGGACTTCCAGGCCATGCTCGCCATCGACCGCCTCAACCACGTTGAAGCCGGCTCCGGCGAGGGCCATGCGCAGCATGTCGCGCATTGTCCGGGAATCATCGACCGTGAGAATCGTACGCGTCACGATTCAGCTCCTTGGAATTCCGCCGAAAGGAGCGCCCTTTCGGCGCCGAACAGACGGGTGGTTTCGACGAAGGCCTCGGAAGGCCCCTTGATTGAGAAGGACTGACCGTCCAGGTCCCAGGCCTTGCGGGCGGCCAGCAGAACCTGCAGGCACAGACCCCCAAGACGACGGACCTGGTCGGCTTCCACCGTGATCGCCGCGCCGCGACGTTCCAGAAGGGCGGCCTTGAGAGGGGCCGCGGCCTTCAGATCCAGGTTTTCGGGCAGCGCGATCGCAGCGGCCATTTAGAACTCCTCCCAACCTTCCGTCGCGGGGGCCTGGGCGGCGGCCGCCGAACCACTGCTCCGGCCCGGACGGGCGAAGGTGTTCAGACGAGCCTGCTGCTCGGCCACCGGGTTGCGCGCCGGGGCGTGTTGAACCGGGTCGGCGACGGCCGGCCGGCTGTAGGACGAAGAACCCGACCCGACTTGGAAGCGGGCCATGAGGCGGACCAGTTCGGCGGTTTCGCCCTTCAGCGAGTGCGTCGCGGCGGTCGATTCCTCGACCATGGCGGCGTTCTGCTGCGTGACCTGGTCCATCTGGTTCACGGCGGTGTTCACTTCGTTCAGACCGGTCGCCTGCTCCGCGGCCGAGGCCGCGATCTCGGTGACCAGGGCGTCGATCTCGCCCACCTTCGCCACGATCCGTTGTAGGGCCTCGCCCGTCTGGCCGACCAGGCTGACGCCTTGGCTGACCTGCTGGGTCGAGCTGGAGATCAGAGCCTTGATCTCCTTGGCCGCTTCGGCCGAGCGCTGGGCCAGGGCGCGAACTTCCTGGGCGACGACCGCGAAGCCGCGGCCCGCTTCACCCGCTCGCGCGGCTTCGACGCCGGCGTTCAGGGCCAGGAGGTTGGTCTGGAAAGCGATCTCGTCGATCACGCCGATAATCTGGCTGATCTGCTTGGACGAGTTTTCGATCTCGCCCATGGCCGACACTGCCTGATGAACGACCTGGCCGCTATGCGTCGCTTCGCCACGCGTCGTCGAGACCACGTCCGAGGCCTGACGAGCGCCCGAGGCCGTGCGGCGCACGGTGGCGGTCAGTTCGTCCAGAGCGGCGGCGGTCTCTTCCAGGCTGGCGGCCTGTTGTTCGGTGCGGCGCGACAGATCGTCCGAGGCGTGAGCGATTTCGTCCGCGCCGGTGCGCAGGCCGTCCGTCGAGGCGGCGATGACCTTCATCGTCTCCTGCAGCGAGCCCATGGCGCCGTTGAAGTCGTCCTTCAGCTTGCGGTACTCGCCCGGGAAGTCGGCGCTGACGCGGAAGGTCAGGTCGCCCTTGGCCAGCTGTTCCAGGCCCTCGGCCAGGCTGCTGACGACCAGCGAGCTCTCCTGAGCGGCGGCGGCGGCGGCGGCTTCCTTGGCGCGACGTTCGTCGGCCGTGAGGGCGGCGGACTTCTCCTGCTCGGCGCGCAGCGTATCCAGGTGCAGCTGGTTGTCGCGGAACACCTTCAGGGCCGAGACGATGGCGCCCAGCTCGTCGCCGCGCGTCAGCTTCTCGAGGTCGATGGTGTTGTCGCCCTTCGACAGCTTGTCGGTGGCGCCGGCGATGTCGTTGATCGACTTGCGGGTCGTCATGACCGTGAACAAGGCCAGACCGCCGACGGCGGCCAGGGTGATCAGCGACAGCACGATGGTGATGCTCATCGCGGCGGTGGCTTCGGCCTGACGCTTGGTCGTCTCGGTCTCGATGCGCTTGTTCGCGGCCAGGACGACCTGGTCGAGCAGACCGGTCATCTTCGCGTACTGCTCCTCGAACGGCGCGATGAAGCCGACGGCCATGCCGAAGTCGACGCCGATCATGCCGCTCACCGTGTCGATGGCGCTGCGGCATTCCTCGAGCGACTTGATCAGCTCGGCGATCTTCGGCTGTTCGGCGGCGGGGAGCTTGGCCTTGAGCGCGGCCAGGTCCTTCTTCACCGAGTCGGTTTCCGTCAGGATCGCCGCCATGCGGGCGTCGTTCCCGGCCAGATCGATGTTGCCCGCCTTGTGGGTCAGCACCGTGTAGAGTTCGCCGTTGATGTTCGAGATGCGCTTGGAGATCTTCTGGATCTCCATGTTCTGACGCATGTCGCTTTCAACAACCTGTTTCAGAGCAGCCGACTGGCTCTTCTGAACGACGATCGCGCCACCGGCCATCAAAGCCAGCATCAGTAGTGCGAAAGCCGGTGCAACACCGATCTTGATGATCAGTGGCAAATCGACGAGACGAATCCGTTTCATCGCGAGGTCCCCTCCAACCAGCGCTCCGTGCCCACGGATCGCCAAACTGAAGAGGGATAATCCCGATAGAGTCCTAACAGACTCTGACTTGGTTAAAGCCAATTCGACATAATAAGCAGAAATCGTACCTGGAAAGTCGTTTCGTCGCAGGCTCCCAGGCGCTGATTCTATAAAGAGAGCCTCCAGCTGCGATAGTTTCGTTAGAATTCGAGTAGGGTTACCTGGAAGTAAAACCCGAATATTCTTCTGAAACTTAGAATGTCTTAACTTGCACCTGCGAATTTGCCGCTGCGTCCGGTTGGCGCGTCGCCCAATGGGCGAGACCTTTTTACTAGGAGCAGCGGGATGAAATATCCGATCGCTATTGCCGCTGGAATCGCCGGCAGCTTTTTCGTCGCTCAGGCCGCTACGGCCGCCGGCGGTTTCGAAGATCAGATGGGTCGCTGCCTGCAGCAGTTCGCGAACACCCGCGACGCCGCGCAGGTGATGCTCGAGTGCAACGCCGCCGACGGTAAGCTGTCCGACTGCAAGGTCGTCGACAACAGCGCGGCCGGCAAGGGCTTCGACAAGGCCGCGATGTGCATCGCCGAAAAGCTCCCGATGGGCGCCAAGACCGGCACCGTGAAAGTTCCGTTCCGCTTCCCGGGCGGCGCGTAAGCGCCACGTCCGATCAGGGGGAACACAGCGCCCTCGCCGACTCGGTCGGCGGGGGCGTTCTGCTGTTTGAAGACAGGTGGACACCCGCGCGTCCTATACTTCAGAATTCTTGCCACTCGTCCTTGATCGCCACGGCTGTATTGCCGCGAGCGACCGGCGCCGAGGCGCCCGGACGAACGGTCGGACGCTGGACGGCGCGCGTGGCCGGCGGCGCGGCGCGAGCGAGCTCGGGCTTGCTCCTCGCAACGGCCGGGCCGGTCCCCGACACACGGAACGCCGTCACCTGCGTGATCAGTTCGGCGGCCTGGCCCTTGAGGGAATGGGTCGCGGCCGTCGTCTGCTCCACCATGGCGGCGTTCTGCTGGGTGACCTGGTCCATCTGATTGACGGCCGTGTTCACCTCATGCAGGCCCTGGGCCTGCTCCTGGGCCGAGGACGAGATCTGCACGATCAGTTCGTCGATCTCGGCCACCTTGCCGACGATGCCGCGCAGGGCGTCGCCGGTCTGGCCCACCAGGCCGACCCCGGCTTCGACCTGCTTGGTCGAGGCGTTGATCAGCGTCTTGATCTCCTTGGCCGCGTCCGCCGAGCGCTGGGCCAGCGCGCGGACTTCCTGCGCGACCACCGCGAAGCCGCGACCGGCCTCACCGGCCCGCGCCGCCTCGACGCCGGCGTTCAGCGCCAGCAGGTTGGTCTGGAAGGCGATCTCGTCGATCACGCCGATGATGTTGCCGATCTCGCGCGAGCTGGTCTCGATCTCGCCCATCGCCGCCACGGCCTGGTCGACGACCACGCCCGAGCGCTCGGCCTCGGCCTTGGCGCCGATCACGACGTCCTGAGCCTGCTTGGCGCCCGCCGCCGAGCGGCGCACGGTCGAGGTGATCTCGTCGAGGGCGGCGGCGGTCTCTTCCAGGCTGGCGGCCTGCTGCTCGGTGCGGCGCGCCAGATCGTCGGCGGCGACGCTGATCTCGTCGGTCCCCGCGCGGATGCCATCCGAGGCCGCCGACACGCGGGTCATGGCCAGCTCCAGGATGCCGACGGCGTTGTTGAAGTCGTCCTTCAGCTTCTGGAATTCCGGTGTGACCTCGGCGTTGAGGCGGCCGACCAGGTCGCCCTGGGCCAGGCGGTCGAGGGCGTCGCCCAGCGCCTTGACCACGGCGTTCTGGCTGGCCTCGTTGGCCAGGCGCACGCTCTCCAGGCGCTGGCGTTCGGCCTCGATGGTCTCCAGATAGATCGAGATGGCGAAGTCCATGTCCAGCATGACCGCCTTGATCAGGGCGCTCAGCGAATCCCCAGCCTTGCCCGCGTCGCCCTTGCTCATGAAGCCTTTGGGCCACTGGTCCTCGATCACGGCGCGGATCAGGTGTTCGCTGACCACCGCGTAGCCGCCGATGTACCAGCGCGGCTCCAGGCCGATGCGGGCGTGGGTCTGGCCGATCGTGCGGACGGCCTTGACGTAGGTGTCGTCGAAGTCGCCGCGCGAGATCACGTCCCAGTGCGACTGCTGGCGGCTCGAGGCCGACCGCATATGATTTTCGTCGGCGAAGAACTTGCGCGTCTCGGGGGTGGTGCGAACCTTCGCGTAGAAGGCGTCCAACGCCTGGCCGACGGTCTTGCGAATGACAGGCTGGAGCTCGCGCAACGCGGCGCGCGCCTTGTCGTCCAACCCCATGAACGCCACGCGTTCGCTGATCGCATGATCCTGGCTCAAGGCCCTACCCCCGTCTTCGAAATGCGGGGAGCAGGCTCGTCTGGCATGCTTAATAGCGACTTAAATAATCGCGCCGCGCGAGCGACAAGGTGACGCACACGCGCGGAGGTTACAGACCACCTTCATGGACCCGTCAGCCGTGAAACCCTCCGCATGGCCGAGGGCGAACGCCCTCCATGCGGCATTCGGGCACGGCCCGATCATCAGGCGCGGCGCGACATCCCGCCACGCCCCCTCGCCCTAGCCGCCGCGCTTCAAGGTCTCGCGGGCGATGACCAATTGCTGGATCTGGCTGGTGCCCTCGTAGATCCGGAAGATTCGCACGTCGCGATACAGCCGCTCGATTCCATAGTCGGCGACATAACCGGCCCCGCCGAACACCTGCACCGCCCGGTCGGCTACCCGTCCCACCATCTCCGAAGCGAACAGTTTCGAGGCCGCCGCCTCCAGGGTGACGCCCGTCCCGGCGTCGCGCTTGCGGGCGGTGTCCAGCACCAGGGCCTTGGCGGCCAGGGCCTCGGTCTTGCTGTCGGCGATCATCGCCTGGATCAGCTGGAAGCTGGCGATCGGCTGGCCGAACTGCTTGCGCTCGCTGGCATAGGCCACGCAGTCGGCGATCAGCCGCTCGGCCACGCCGACGCAGACGGCGGCGATGTGCAGGCGGCCGCGATCCAGCACCTGCATGGCGACCTTGAAACCCTCGCCCTCTTCACCCAGGCGGTTCTCGACCGGCACGCGGACATTGTCGAAGGTGACGTCGTGGATGTGGGCGCCCTGCTGACCCATCTTCTTCTCGGGCTTGCTGACCGAGAGGCCCGGCAGGTCGCGCGGAACCAGGAAGGCCGAGACCCCGCCCCCGCCCTTCACGTCGGGATTGGTGCGGGCCATGACCGTGAACAGCGACGCCTTGCCGGCGTTGGTGATGTAGCGCTTGGCGCCATTCAGAACATAGGCGTCGCCGTCCAGCGTGGCGCGGGTCTGCACCGCCGCGCTGTCCGAACCGGCCTCGGGCTCGGTCAGGGCGAAGGAGGTGATGGTCTCGCCGGACGCGATGCCCGGCAGCCAGCGAGCCTTCTGGGCGTCGGTCCCGAACATGACCAGCCCCTGGCTGCCAATGCCGACATTGGTGCCGAACACCGAGCGGAAGGCCGGCGAGGCCCGGCCCAGCTCGATGGCTACCAGCGCCTCTTCCTCCATGTTCAGGCCCAGACCGCCGAATTCCTCCGGAATGGAGAGGCCGAACAGGCCCAGGCCCTTCATCTCCTCGATCACATCGGCGGGGACGGCGTCGTCCTCGGCCACCTTGGCCTCGATCGGGCGCAAGCGCTCGGCCACGAAGCGCGCCACCGTTTCGAGCAGTTGCTCGCGGGTCTCCAGATCCAGGGCCATGCGCTTACTCTCCCGATCAAACACTTGTTTTGACCGGGACTGTAGCGGCGGCTCAGGAGAATGGAAGCCTTACCCTTGGGCCTTCTCAGTCTGGGCCAGCACGCTCTTGCGCACGCCGTACGCCAGGTAGACCGCCGCGCCGATGACGTGCGCGAACAGGAAGTAGAGCTGGGTCTTGGCCGGCAGGCTGTAGAACAGATACAGGCACCCCAGGATGCCGGCCGGGGCGACGACCTGCCAGGCCGGCGTCGAGAACACGCGCGGCCGGTTCGGCTCGCGCCGGCGCAGCACGATCACCGAGGCGCCGACGGCGATGAAGGCGGCCAGGGTGCCGGCGTTGGCCAGCTCGGCGATGTCCTTGAGCGACAGGAAGCCCGACAGCACCGCCGACAGGGCGCCGGTCAGCAGGGTCATCAGCACCGGCGTGCCGGTCTTGGCGTTGACCCGCGACAGGGCGCGCGGCAGCAGGCCGTCGCGGGCCATGACGAAGAAGATCCGGCTCTGACCATACATGAAGGCCAGGATCACGGTCGGCAGGGCGACGACCGCGGCCAAGGCGACCAGCTGGGCCATCTTACCGTGTTGCAGGCTCTCCAGGATGAAGACCAGCGGCGCCTCGCTCTTGGAGAACACCTCGGTGCGCGAGGCCCCAATCGAGGCGGCGGCGACGATCATGTAGATGGCCGTGCAGGCGGCCATCGAGCCGACGATGCCGATGGTCAGGTCGCGCTTGGGGTTCTTGGTCTCCTCGGCGGCGGTCGACACCGCGTCGAAGCCGTAGAAGGCGAAGAAGATCAGGCTGGCGGCGGCCATGACCCCGACCTTGGCGGCGTCCGCGCCGCCCCCCGCGGGCACGTGCGCCGAAAAGCCGTTCGGCATGAACGGCGTGAAGTGGCTGGCGTCGAAGGCCGGCAGACACAGGACCACGAAGATGACCAGGGCGATGATCTTCACGAACACCAGGATCATGTTGACCGTGGCGCTCTCGCGGGTGCCCAGGGCCAGCAGGCCGGCCACCGCCATCGAGATGATCACGGCCGGCAGGTTGACGACGCCGCGCCCTCCGTCCGGCAGAATGACGTGCGGACCGGCCAGCAGGTACTCGGGAAAGCCCGCCGCCGCGAACAGCCCGTGGGCATGGGCCGACCAGCCGACGGCGACGGCCGCGCAGACCAGGGTGTATTCCAGGATAAGGCTCCAGCCCACGAACCAGGCGACGGGCTCGCCCATGGCCGCGTAGCTGTAGGTGTAGGCGCTGCCCGCCGCCGGCATCATCGTCGACAGCTCGGCGTAGCAGAGGGCGGCGCAGGCGCAGACCGCGCCGGCGATCAGGAACGACAGGATCACGCCCGGCCCGGCCAGGCCCGCGCCAACGCCGGTCAGGGTGTAGATGCCAGTGCCGACGATGGCCCCGACGCCCAGAGCGACCAGGTGGTACCAGCTCAGGGTCTTCTTCAGTTGATGGCTGTCCGCGTGGCCGGCGGTGATGGTGTCGATCGCCTTGCGGCGCGTCCAGAAGCTCACGGTAAGTCCCCTAACGACTCGTTGCGGGGACCATGGCGCTGCTTTTGTTGCGCGCCAAGCCCTTGTTGTTAGAAGAATATTCTCGTCAGGGCATAGGCCAGGATCGCGACGGCCACTGTGACCGTTCCCAGCATCATGGCCAGCTTCGGCTTGACCTCCAGCAGCGCCTTGGGTCCGAGCTTGGCGGAAATCGCCCCCACGCCGGCCAGCAGCAGGAAGCTGGAGCAGGCCATCAGGGTCGACACCATCGCCGCCGGGATCAGGTTCAGCCCGCGCGCCGCGGCGAGGGCGAAGAAGCCCAACACGAACAGCGGCGGCGCCTTCAGCCCCGAGACGACGCCGCCCGCCTTGCTGCGGGTCAGGACGAGGCCGATCAGGACCACCGCCGGCCCCAGCCAGACGATGCGGGCCAGCTTGGCCAGGGCCGCCGTGCTGGCGGTCTCCGGCGAGACCGAGGCCCCCGCACCGGCCACCTGGGCGACATCATGGATGGAAAGGCCGAAGAACACGCCGGCCTGATGGGCGGTCAGGCCCAGGGCGTGGGCCAGGGGCGGATAGGCCAGCATGGCCACCGTCGACAGCAGGTTCACCCCGACGATCACCAGGGCGGTCGTGCGCTGGTTGGCGGGACTGGCGGGTGCGGCCTGCGACGCGGCCAGAGCCGCGGAAGCCCCGCAGATCGAACAGGCGGCGGCGGCGATCAGGGCCTCGGCGAACGGCAGGCCCAGGGCCACGCCGGCGGCCGCGCCGATGGCCAGGCCGCCCAGCACCACGACGCCGCTGGCCAGGACGGCCGGACCGCCCAGCGCCGCGAACTCGGCCCAGCTGATCTGGGCCCCCATCATGGCGACCCCGAGACGCAGGCCGGGCTTGGCGAAGACATCGAGTCCGACGCCCAGCTGAGTCTGCAGGCCCAGGGCGCCCAGCATCATGCCCAGCACCACCGCGATCAGCGGGGCGGGTGCGTGCAGGCTGGTGGCCAGCAGCTTGGCCAGCACCGCCAGCAGCACACCGGCCATCAGGCCTGGCGCCAGGCGTCCGGCGCTCAGCTTGAGCGCGGCGGCGGTCATCCGCGCACGGCCTCGCCGTTGAAATGCGTGTCGGCCTTCGCGCAGCGGTTGGACAGGCGATCGTTGAGGCGGCGAACCGTCTTGCTGCCGGTGCGCTCGAAGGCGAAGGGCAGGATGCCGTGGACCAGGCAGGCCAGGCCCGCGCCGATCAAGGTGAAGCCGAAGCTCCACGCCACGCCCATGTGCTCCCCATAGGTCTCGCCGACGGATCGCGGGTGACGGGTGAACGACAGGTCCATGGAGCCTCGCTGGTGTGCAGAGGCTCCCTAGGATGGCGACGATTCGAAGAAAGGCATTACTGGATTGCGCGCTGAACGCGGCGTAGAGAGAATTCCATTCTTCCGACCACGGGGATCCGGAGATGATTGATCTCGATCAAGTCGATCGCCGCATATTGGCCATCCTCCAGGATGACGCCACGGTCGCCATCGCCGAGTTGGCCGAACGGGTCGGCCTGACCCAGACCCCGTGCTGGAAACGCGTGAAGCGCCTGCAGGACGCCGGCGTCATCACCGCCCGCGTCGCGCTGCTGAACCGCGAGGCCCTGGACCTCGCCCTCACCGTCTTCGTGGCCGTGAAGACCGGCCGTCACGACGAGGACTGGCTGGCCCAGTTCGCCGCTGGCGCCAAGGCGTTGCCCGAGGTGGTCGAGTTCTACCGGATGAGCGGCGATGTCGACTATCTGCTCAAGGTCGTGGTGCGCGACATCGCCGCCTATGACCGCTTCTACAAGCGCCTGATCGCCACCGCGCCGCTCACCGACGTGTCGTCCAGCTTCGCGATGGAGCAGATCAAGTTCACGACGGCGCTTCCGATCACGCCGACCTAGGCCGTGTCTTGAGCCTGTCACCGATGCCGTTCAACTAGGCGCGGTTTGGCGTGGAGAACGGCACATGGACGCGACGCGGCGTGGACTCCTGATCGGCGGCGCGGCCCTGGCGCCCGGCCTGGCCCCCTCCTCGTCCTTTGGAGCGGCCGAGACCTCGGTCGACCCGACCGCGCCGCCGGCGATCCGCGCCCATCTGGGCGTCACCGAAAACCCTTTCGGCCCGTCCCCCGCCGCGCGCAAGGCCGCCGCCAAGGCGATGGAGGACCTGGCCTATTACGGCTGGGAGCTGGAACCGCCGCTGGTCAAGCTGATCGCCCAGCGCGACGGCCTGAAGCCCGAGCAGGTCGGCCTGTGCAACGGCTCGCTGGAGGCGCTGTCGCTGCTGTCGACCGCCTTCTCGAAAGCCGGCCCGGTCGTCTCGGCCCAGCCCAGCTACGCCACGCCCCTGCTCTATGCCGAGCGCCAGGGCGCGAAGCTGGAGTGGGTCCCGCTGGCCGCCGACCAGCAGATCGACCTGCCGGCCCTGGCCGAACGCGCCAAGGCGACGAGCGCCGGCGCGGTCTATGTCTGCAATCCCAACAATCCGACCGGCCTGCTGCTGGACTCGGACGCCCTGAGGGCGTTCTGCATCGAGGTCGCCAAGACCCGGCCGGTGATCGTCGACGAGGCCTATATCGAGATCAGTCCCGACCCCGTCCGCAATTCGATGATGGACCTGGTCCGCGCCGGCCACGACGTGATCGTCGCCCGCACCTTCTCCAAGGTCTACGGCCTGGCCGCCCTGCGGGTCGGCTTCGTCGCCGCCCGGCCCGACCGGGTGCGGACGCTGAAGAGCATGATCCCGACCCACAAGGGCCGTCCGGGCCTGGCGGCGGCGGCGGCCTGCTACGGCGACCCGGCCTATCTGGCCGGGGCGAAGACCTATCTCGAGACCTGCCGCGAGAAGATCTACGCGATCTGCAGGGCCAACGGCCTGAAGTACATCCCCTCGTACGGCACCTATGTCTTCGTGGACTGCGGCAAGCCGAACCTGGCCTTCCAGAAGACCCTGGCCGGCCTGGGCGTCGAGGTGCGGGTGTTCGACAGCCCGGCCCATCCGACCTGGATCCGGGTCGGCACCGCCACCCCGGCCGAACTGGACGTCTTCGCCGAGGTGCTGCCCAAGGCGCTTAAGGCCTAGGCGTTCGATCTCTAGGCGAAGAGGCGGGAACGCCCTAAGGGTCTGACCTCGCATCAGATCAGTGATCCCGCCATGCCCATTGTCGAGATGAATGCGGTCGACGCCGACCGCTTCCACGGCGAGATCGTCCCCGCCGCCCGGCCCGTCGTGTTCCGGGGCCTGGTCGCGCACTGGCCGGCGGTCGCCGCGGCCCGCGAAAGCGACGAAGCCCTGTTCGCCTATCTGGCGCGCTTCGACCGCCAGGAGCCCGTCGGCACGCTGATCGTCCCGCCGGAAGCCGACGGCCGGTTCTTCTACAATGAGGACCTTTCGGGCTTCAATTTTCAGGGCGGCCGCGCCCGTCTCTCGAAGAGCTTCGACTTCCTGCTGGCCAATCGTCAGGTCGAGCGCCCCGCGACCCTGGCCGCCCAGTCGATCCCGGCCAATACCCACCTGCCCGGCTTCAGCGCCGAGAACGTCTCGCCCCTGCTGGACGCGGCCATCGAGCCCCTGCTGTGGCTAGGCAACCGGGTGATCGTCGCCGCCCACCAGGATCCGTACGAGAACCTGGCCTGCGTGGTCGCCGGCCGTCGACGCTTCACCTTGTTTCCGCCCGAGGCGGTCGCCGACCTCTATGTCGGCCCTTTCGAGAAGACGCCCGGCGGCCCGCCGATCAGCCTGGTCGCGTTCGACGATCCGGACCTTGAAGCCCATCCGCGTTTCGCCAAGGCGCTGGACGTCGCGCAGACGGTCGAGCTCATGCCCGGCGACGCGCTCTACATCCCGTACCTGTGGTGGCACCACGTACGCTCGCTCGAGCCGGTGAACCTTCTGACGAACTACTGGTGGGCCAGCGAGCCGGCCGGGCGCGGCCAGGCCATGGACGCCTTCCTGCACGCGGTCCTGGCCCTGCGCGCCCTGCCCGCCCACCAGCGGGCGGCGTGGAAGAGCATTTTCGACCACTACGTGTTCGGCGACCCGGACGCGGCCACGGCGCATCTGCCAGAGCACGTCCATGGCATGCTGGGCGCCCTGAGCGAGGAGGACGCCCGCCGCATCCGCCAGGTGCTGGGTCGCAAGCTGTCGGGTTGACGCCACGCCGACGGCATGGCTCAACTTTCGGTTATGAAAGACCCTCGTCGCACGCTGCCGCTCCTGGGCGCCGCCATCGCCGTGGCGACGGTCAGCCTTCTCCAGATGAACCACGTTCGCGCCGCCGCCACGGTCGACGCCGATTATTACAGCGCCCTCGAGGCCTTCGGCGACGTCTGCATCAAGTCGGCCGACCCTGGCGAGATGCTGCGCAAGGTCCGGATCAAGGGCTGGGAAACCCTCGAAGACGACACCGTCCCCGCCGTGGTGCGCGGCAATGGCGCGGTGCGCTTCGCCGAGGTGCGTCGCGGCCAGATCGAAGGGCGGCCGGTGATCCTGGCGGTGGGCGGGTCCAGCGGAACGTCATTCTGCCGCGTCTATTTCCACGCGATCGACCAGGCCGCGATGGAGACGCGTCTGCGCTATGTGAAGGTGCTGGGCTCGCCGCTGAGCGCGCCCGACTTCAGGGGCCCGCTGAACTTCCCCGAGGGCTGGAGCGCCGTGGGCTGGCATCGCTCGGTCGGCGACCAGTGGCGCGCCCTGCACTATAGCTTCGATCCCGACGGCCAGGGCCCCAATGCGGCCTGGCAATCGATCGAGATCACCCGCAAGGCCTGAGCCTATTCCGGCCAGAGGTCCTGGATGTCGCCCTTGCGGTTCAGCATGTGGGTGGCGCGCTTGATGACGGCCAGCAGGCGCTCCTTCCGGCCGTCCTTGTCGTAGGTCAGGGTCGAGCGGGCCAGGCCCTCCAGCATGAAGCGGGCGAGGTCGCGGCTGGCCTGGAAGCGGGGGCCCGCGCCGGCGTGCAGGATCTTCAGGAAGTGATCGCCGGCCTGGGCGCGGTCGAACTCGGCCTGGGCCGGGGCCAGCAGGGCGTGGATGGCCGGGTCCGTGCGGCCGGCGGCCTCAAGCTCGGCGAAGGCCTGGAACGGGACCGAATGCAGCAGGTCCCAGTAGCTGTCGATCGCGTGCTCGGTGACGTCCGCACCCGGCGGCAGGCTGTCAGCGGCGGCGCGAAACAGGGTCGAGCGCTCGGCCTGAATGTGGGCAACGGCGGCCTCGACCAGGGCCTCGCGAGTCGGGAAATGGTACAGCATCGCCCCGCGCGTCAGGCCGGCCGCGTCGGCGATCGCCGGGTTGGTGGCGGCGTGATAGCCGATCTCGGCGATCAGACGCATGGCCTGGTCCAGAATCCGCGCGCGGGTCTTCTGCGACTTCGGGGTGTCCTTGGCGAGGCGGGCGGCGTCCATCGCGGTGATCTAGTGCGATGGATGTTGCGCTGCAACAGGCTTGCCGCCTTCTGGCCAACCCCAAGCGGCGAAAGGGGTTGCTTATGTGTCCAGTTTTTTGACAAACCCGCCGAAATTGCGCGTTTCGCAGGCTGACGCAGCGGAAGCTCGGCCATGACAACCGCAAAGCGGGTCCGCCAGCCGTTTCATTAAAGCGACATGCAATCAGCTTATTCGCCAGCCGTTGGCCGCCATCGCGCCGATCCGGGGACGGAGCGATCTCGCGGCTCTTAACGGGGGTTCGACCATGAGCGCCGACGTCGCCGTCCGCCGCTACCGCTCCATCTTCATCAGCGACCTGCACCTGGGCACGCGAGGGTGCCAGGCCGAGCTGCTGCTGGACTTCATCCGCCACATCGAGTGCGACAAGCTCTATCTGGTCGGCGACATCATCGACGGCTGGAAGCTGCGCAGCGGCTGGTTCTGGCCCCAGGCCCACAACGACGTGGTGCAGAAGATCCTGCGCATGGCCCGCAAGGGCACCGAGGTGATCTACGTGCCCGGCAACCACGACGACCGAATCCGCGACTTCTGCGGCGTCCACTTCGGCGGGGTGATCGTGGCCCGCGACGTGATCCACGAAGCCGCCGACGGCAAGCGCTACCTGGTCGTCCACGGCGACGAGTTCGACGGCATCGTCCAGCACGCTAAGTGGCTCGCCTTCCTCGGGGATTGGTCCTATAGAACCATCCTCATGCTGAACACTCTGGTGAATCGCTTCCGGCGCCGCCTGGGGTTCGGCTATTGGAGTCTCTCGGCCTATCTGAAGGTCAAGGTGAAGAACGCGTTGCAGTTCATCGAGAACTTCGAGGCCGCCGTGGCCGATGAAGCTCGACGTCGGGGGGTGGACGGCGTGATCTGTGGTCACATCCACAAGGCCGAGATGCGCGACATCGACGGCATCCGCTACATCAATGACGGTGACTGGGTGGAAAGCTGCACGGCCTTGGCCGAGCACGCCGACGGTCATCTCGAGATCCTGGAGTGGGCCAAGCTGCGCTCGTGGTCGGTGATCGATCGCGCCCGCCAGGCCACCACCCAGCACGGCGCCGACGAGTCCCTGCCGGAGCCGGCCGCCGCCTGATGCGAATTCTGCTTGCGACCGATGCATGGGAACCTCAGGTCAACGGGGTGGTCCGCACCCTGACCCGAGTGGTCCAGGAGCTGCGCGCCATGGGCCACGACGTCGACGTCGTCAGCCCGGAACAGTTTCCGACCTTCCCGCTGCCGACCTATCCCGAGATCAAGCTGGCCATCGGCGCGTACGAACCGGTGCAGGAGCGGTTCAAGCTGTTCGAGCCCGAGGCGATCCACATCGCCACCGAGGGTCCGATCGGCCTGGCCGCCCGCCGGATCTGTCTGGAGTGGAAGCTGCCGTTCACGACCAGCTACCACACCAAGTTCCCCGAATACGTCTCGGCCCGCCTGCCGCTGCCGCTGGCGGCCGGCTACACCTACATGCGCTGGTTCCACAAGCCGTCGGGTCGCCTGATGGTGGCCACGCCGACCATGCGCGACGAGCTGGCCAAGCACGGCTTCCGCAACCTGTCGCCATGGTCGCGGGGCGTCGACACCGACATCTTCAAGCCGCGCGCGCCGGGCGATCCCGATCCGTTCGAGGGCCTGGCCCGCCCGATCTTCCTCAATGTCGGCCGCGTGGCCGTCGAGAAGAACATCGAGGCCTTCGCCAGCCTGGACCTGCCCGGCACCAAGGTGGTCATCGGCGACGGGCCCCAGCGCGAGGAGCTGGCCGAAAAATATCCCGAGGTGAAGTTCCTCGGCGCCAAGTTCGGCGACGAGCTGGGCCGCTATTTCGGCGCCGCCGACGTGTTCTGCTTCCCGTCTCTCACCGACACCTTTGGCCTGGTGATCCTGGAAGCCATGGCCGCCGGCGTGCCCGTGGCGGCCTTCTCGGCCCCCGGCCCGGTCGACATCATCCCCGGCTCCAACGCCGGCGTCCTGGCCCCCGGCCAGACGGACGGCCTCAAGGAAGCCTGCCTGGCGTGCCTGGATCTCGACCGCGTCGTGGTCCGCAAGTTCGCCGAGAAGTTCTCGTGGCGCGCTTGCGCCGAGGAGTTCTTCCGCAACCTGCAGCCCTATCCCGAGCCGGAAAAGACACGGTTCTGGCGGCGGCTGCGGCGGCTGGCGCGGCTGCGCAAGAAGGCGGCGGCGTAGGGCTCCTCGTCTCCCTTCTCCTCAATGGGGAAGGGTTGGGGATGGGGTGACGTGCTGAGCTGGCGGCTACGCGGCGTTGACCGCCGCATTACCCCCTAAGCGGATCATTCAGCGGCGCGTGAAAGTGAGAAGCGATTGATTTCGCTGAATCTATCTCGCGAATTCCGAGGATAGACGCCCCCCTTCTCCCCTTGCGGGAGAAGGTGTCGGCGAAGCCGGCGGATGCGGGGTTGAAGGACGTATCCGCCGCGGCGACGGTCGACGCCGGGTGCGGGTTGAAGGGCCTTTCGACCCCTCATCCCACCGCCTTCGGCGGCCGCCTTCTCCCGTAAAGGAGAAGGACGCCTATTTCGAAGCGGACGCCGGCGACAGGGCGGCGGCCTCGCGAGCGGTGACGCGGCGCACATCGGCGACACGGCACGCGCTGACACCCGAGGCGGTCCGCGCGGTCAGCTGGGCGCTGTCGCCGGGACAGATCACGTCGCTGCCATCGGACCGCAACGAAATCTTCTTGGCGTCCGCGAGTCCCGCGCAGTCCTGAGCAAGGCGCATCCGATAGACACCGCCGCGCGCCGGCTGGACGTAGAGGATCCGTCCATTGGCGGTGTTGGCGCCCGTGATGTGCTTGCCGCTGAAGCACTGCCGGCCCGCATTGGGCTCGGGGCCGTCGTTCGCATAGGCCGCGCGCTGGGCGCCGAAGTCGAAACGCTGGCCGTTGTCGGCCATGGCCGGGGCGGACACCATCAGCAGCGCCGTCGCGCCAATCAGGAACAGGGCCTTCATGCAATCAGCTCCCACGGTTATGCGAACAGCCTAGCCCGCTCTCGCGACGATGGAAAGCACCCGCCGACTAAACCTCCGTCGTATACTTTCGCCTGCACGGCTTGAGGATGACCCGCTCACCCTCTCGGCGCTTCGGTCGCTTCGAAGATGTTCATCTTCGGGGGCTCGACGACGAACGCCTGCATCTCGCGCACGAACGCGGCCGAGTCAGGAACGCCGAAGTGGACCCGCAGGGCCGTCAGATCCAGCCACCGCTCGACGAACTGGAGGCGGTTGGGGTTGGCCGCGTCGATGAAGCAGTCGTGCGACAGGCACCCAGGCTCGGCCCGCGACCGCGCGCAGTGCGCCAGGCCGACGGCGATCGCCGCCGCGCGGTGTTCTGGCGCGACGAGAACCTCGCCGAGAACGATGATCATGCCGCGTCTCCTCCGTCATGGCGGCGCGAGACTAGATCACGGACAAGACCAGAACAGGCCTCCGCGAGGGAAAGCCGTCTCCTATCCCTCCGCCGCGTCCTTCTTTCGCTTGCACGGCTTGAGGATGACCTTGTCGATGCGCGAGCTGTCCATGTCGACGATCTCCAGGTCGAAGGCGCCGATGGTGAGGTGTTCGCCTTCGTCGGGGATGCGGCCCAGGCGATCTAGGATCAGGCCGGCCACGGTGTGATAGCCGCCGTCGGCCTCGAAGTTCTCGCCCAGGTGATCGTTCAGCTCCTGGATGTCCAGGCGGGCGTCGATCAGCCAGCTGCCGTCCTCGCGGCGGATGATGCGGGCGTCGTCGTCGGCGTGGTCCTCGGGGAAGTCGCCGGCGATCATCTCCAGCAGGTCCAGCGGGGTGATCGCCCCCTGCAGCGAGCCGAATTCGTCGACGACCAGGGCCATGTGCAGGCTGGTCGACTTGAAGACCGCCAGGGCCTTGAGCAGCGACATGGTCTCGGGAATGGCCACGGGCTGCTGCACGTGGGCCTTCAGGTCCAGCGGCTCGCTGCCCAGGCAGGCGTCCAGCAGGTCCTTCTTGAGCACCACACCGATGTCGCCGTCCAGATCGTCCTCGGTGGCCACCAGGATGCGAGAGTGGGCGCTGGTGCGGATCTCGTTGAGGATGGTCTCGGGATCGTCGGCCAGCGACACCCAGAAGAGGTCGCGGCGCGGGGTCATGGCCACGCGGACCGGACGGTCGCCCAGGCGCATGACCTCATTGATCATCGCCCGTTCCTCGGGCTCGATCAGGCCCGCGTCGGCGCCTTCGGCCAGCACGGTCTCGACCTCTTCCGAGGTGATGCCATTGTTGCGCTCGTCGCGCACGCCCATCAGCTTCAGCACAGCGGCCGTGGAGACGGTCAGCAGGGTCACGAATGGGCGCAGCACCGCGGCCACCACGGCCAGGAACGGGGCCATGCGGCGAGCGATGACGTCCGGGAACATCAGGGCCAGGCGCTTGGGCACCAGTTCGCCCAGGATCACCGAGACGTAGGTCAGGCCCACGACGACGATGCCGGTGGCGATGGCCTCGGAATACTTGGCCAGGGCCGGGACGCTGGTCTCGAGCCACGCATCCAGGGCGCCGGCGATGGTCGCCTGACCATAGGCGCCGGCGAAGATGCCGATCAGGGTGATGCCGACCTGCACGGCCGAGAGAAAGCGGGTCGGGTGCTCGGCCATGTCGAGGGCCAGCTTCGCCCCCTTGTCGCCCCGATCGGCGAAGCCTTGCAGGCGGGCCTTGCGGGCCGAGACGACGGCCAGTTCGGACATGGCGAAAACCCCGTTCAACAGAACGAGGAGGAAGACGACGGCGAGCGCGACGAGAATCATGGCCCTTCAGGGTCGGGGACGCGTCGCCGGACGGCGATCGCGACGGGGCTTGGGGAACGGCCCGGCGGGTTCACTATACAAAGAAAAACGCCGTGGCCCATAGGACCACGGCGCTCGTCACACTTTGAGACGTTCAGTCGCCCTATTAGGCGGCCGGGCGGCCCATCACGGTCTTGCTGTTGACCACGCCCTTCTGGGCGTCGTGCTGGCCGGGGGGCAGCGGGATCAGGCCGCGGCCCTGGAGGTAGCCGCCGCGACCGGTCGCGGCGTCCGAGGTGAACTCCTTCAGGAACTCTTCCAGGCCCGGGGTGACGCCGATATTGGCCTTCTTCACGTAGATGAAGAGGGTGCGCGACAGCGGATAGGAGCCGTCCGAGATGGTCTGGGCCGAGGGCTTCACGCCGTTGACGGTCGCGCCCTTGATCTTGTCCATGTTCTCTTCGAGGTACGACCAGCCGAAGACGCCCAGCGAGCCCGGGGTCTTGGTCAGGGTGCCGACGATGGCGTTGTCGTTTTCACCGGCGTCGATCCAGCCGTCGTTGCGCAGCGGGTCGACCAGGCCCTTGAACTTCTTCTCGTTGTCCGAGCGGATGGCGTCCAGGGTCGGGTACTTGCGGGCGCCGGCCTCGATGGCCAGTTCGACGAAGGCGTCGCGGGTGCCCGAGGTCGGCGGCGGGCCGTAGACCTGGATGCGGTTGCCCGGCAGGCCGCCGGCGACGTCATCCCAGTTCTTGTTCGGATTGGGGATGAACTGGCCGCCCTTCAGGACCGTCTTCGACAGGCCCATATAGAGGTTCTCGGTCTTGAAGTTGTAGTCGGCGCCGTCCTTGTCGGTGGCGACGACGATGCCGTCGAAGCCGATCTTGATGGCGATGATGTCCTTGACGCCCTTGGCGGCGCAGGCGTCGAACTCGGCCTTCTTCATCGGACGCGAGGCGTTGGCGATGTCGGGGAAGCCTTCGCCCGTGCCCGAGCAGAACAGCTTGATGCCGCCGCCGGTGCCGAGGCTTTCGACCTTCGGAGCCTTCTTGCCCGACTTCTTGGCGAAGTTCTCGGCGGTGCGGGTGGCGAACGGGAACACGGTCGAGGAGCCGGCGGCCCAGACATAGTCGCGGGCGGCTTGGGCGGGGGCGGCGGCCAGGCCCGAGAGGGCGACGGCGGCGGCCGCGCAGGACAGGAGCTTCTTCATGGTCAGGTCCTAAGGAATAAAAGCGAATGGGTCGGGCGAGCCGCTTCGGCCCGCCCGAGGGACGCGGGTCCTAGAAGTCCAGCTGGGCGCGCAGCTGGAACTGCTTGATGTCGTAGTCCTGGTTCAGGCCGATGTTGTCGGACTTGCCGTCCGTGTAGTTGGCCTGGAAGCGGACGTACGAGACCGGGTAGTAGTTCAGGCCCAGCGTCCAGCCGGTGTACTTGCCGGCCTGCGAGGTCGCCGGCTTGACGTTCAGCGTGTCGTAGGCGTCGCCCAGGTCGGCGTAGTCGTAGCGCAGGGCCAGTTCGACGCCGCCCATACCGCCGGCCGTGACCGGGTTCAGGATCTTGGGACGCTTCACCTCGCCCGCGGCCGGGTCGTAGTTGCGCATCTCGCCCGTCGGCCAGAAGCTGACGAACGCGTAGCCGACCTTGACCTTCGGATCCTTGCCGATGGCGGCGCCGCCGACGCGGGTGATGTCGATGTTCGAGTATTCGCCTTGGACCGACAGCGGGCCGTGGATGAGCATGGCCTCGGCGGCCAGGGTCTTGTCACGGTTGCCGATGCCGCCGGTCGTGTAGAACGTGGTGCCGTTCGTGTAGGCGGTCGTCGTGCGGCCGGTATAGGCGAAGGCGCTTTCGTCACCGCGGTTGCGGTAGCGGTACGACAGGCCGAGGTGGACCTTGCTGGTGTCGGTGTTGACCGGGGCCCAGTGGGCGCGGGCCGTCAGGCCGAAGCGCTCCTTGGAGTCGGCGCCGGCGTTGGCGACGTCGGCGCTGTTGATGCTGTTGCCCTGCACCGCGAACGTGGCCGAATAGTTGAAGCCCTGGTACTTGGCGACCGCGCTGACCAGGTAGCTGTCGACGCCGAAGTCACCGTACGGACCCCGGTCCATGAAGGTGATGAAGCGGGTCGAGGTCAGGTTCTCCAGGCCGGCGGCCTTGATGTTCCCGAACAGCAGCGAGACCTGTTCGTTCGGCTTGTACTCGATGACCACGTCGTCCCACGAGGCCGCGCCGCCGTTCACCCAGCCGCCTTCGGCCTTGTAGGCGAAGTAGTTGTTCAGCTTGCCCTCGACGCCCAGGAACACCTGGCGACCGCGCCAGTTGCTGGTCTTGAAGTCGCCGCCGGGACCATCGCGGCTGACGTCCTGGTTGACGTAGTCGACCAGGATCCGACCCCGGAACTTGAACGCCACGTCGTCATTGCTGAACTGCGGAGCGCCGCTCCACTTGTAGCTCATGTCCTGGGCTTGGGCCGCGACGCCCAGACCCATGGCGAGCGCGACGCCCAGCGCCGAACCGGCGGCCAGCGAGATCTTGTTGCTCATTGTGAGATTTCCCCTTGAAGGTGCCCCGAACTCACTCACCCGCCGTGGCGGGGTAACGCTGTTCGCGGATTAACATGGGGGATGTGACGGTTCGGACACCGACTTATGACAAGCCGATGACAAGTGTTTTCAACCGGTTAAGCTGTGTCGCCTCGGCAACAAACCGCTCGCCCAAAGGGCCGGGCGAAAGTCCGCCTACCGATGGTAGCGATCGGATGGGATCGCTCGCCGGACACAGAAAAGCAGAAGGGCGGCCCATCGCTGGGCCGCCCTTCGTCATCCAGGGATCTTGGCTGGATCCTAGTACTTCACGCGGAGCTCGATGCCGTAGGTGCGCGGCGGGTTGAAGTTCGCGTAGTCGCCGATCGTGCCGCGGTTGGCGGCCGAGATGCGGTAGATGTGCGACTCGTTCAGCAGGTTGCGCGACCACAGCGACAGGCTGGCCGAGCCGGCGTCGCCCATGGCGATGTCGGCCAGGGTCAGGTTGCCGTTGACGATGAAGCTGCTGTCGCCCTTCACGGCCACGTTCTGGACCAGCTTGCCGGTCGGCGAGACATCGGCGAACTCGGTCTGGAACGAGTACTGGGCGTCGGCGTAGTTGGCGTCTAGGTGAGCCTTGAACGTCATCGAGCCAACCGGCTGCTTGAAGTCGATATAGGCCGAGGCGGCGTTCGGCGGCGTGTAGACCACGTTGACCGGGAACGGCGTGCCTTGCGGGACGTCGGCGTTGCCGGTGAACGGGAACGGCGCGGCCGGAACCTTCACGTCGGTGTAGGCGTACGAGACGCCCACCTGGATCTGGTTGGTCACCTGGGCGGTCAGGTCCGCTTCGAAGCCGCGGATCTTCGAGGTGCCCGGCGCATTGCGGGTTTCCTCGGTATGCGCGCCTTGGGTCGGGCTGCCGGGCGTGGTGTCGACGTTGTCGAAGTCGATCTGGGTGCCGGTGCGGTCCATGGCGTAGGCGGCCAGGTTCAGGCGCAGACGGTTCTCGAGGAAGTCCATCTTGGCGCCGACTTCATACGCCTTGACCTTTTCGGCGTCGAAGGCCTGGAAGGTCTGCGAGCGGTCGTTGGCGCCGCCGGCGCGGTAGCCGGTCGAGAACTTGGCGTACAGATTGACGCCTTCGGCGGCGTCGTAGGCCAGGTTGATCAAGGGGTCGAAGCGGCCCTTGTCGTAGCTGAACGTGAAGTTCGTGGCCTTGCCGTTGACGATGTAGAGCGTGCCGTCGCGCTTGTCCTTGGTGTAGCGACCGCCGACCGTCAGGTGCAGCTTGTCCATCGTGGCCGGGGTGTAGGTGCCTTGGCCGTAGATGGCGTAGCTCTCGGCGTCCGCTTCGGAGGCGCGGGTCAGGAAGCGCGTGCCGCGCTCCCAGCCGGCGGTGCCGGCGGCGGCCTTCGAGGTCCCGGCCGACGAACGGATCGTGTAGGCGGTGCCGTCGGCGTTCCACTGGTTGGTGAACGGCGTGGCGGCCGATTCCTTGGCGTGTTCCTTGAAGTAGTACAGGCCCGCGACGTAGTCGAAGGTCTCGCCCACATTGCCGACCGCCTGGAATTCCTGGCTGTACTGACGCTGATACAGGTCCGACAGGCTGTAGCGGCCGAAGGTGGCGTTCGGCGCGAAGACGTTACGCGCTTCGATGCCCGAGTTGTCCCACTGGTTCGTCGCGACGGCGCGGGCCGCCGTGATCGAGCGCAGCTGCAGGTTCGGGGAGATGTTGTACTTCAGCGTCATCATGGCGCCGCCGGTCTCATCGACGCTGGGCTGCTGCACCGTGCCGATGTCCGAGACCTTCTGGCGGTCGGTGTGGACCTTCACCAGCGAGGCCAGCGGGTTGATCGTGCCGGCCGGGGCGCTGGCCGGGCCAGCCTGGAGCTCGGCCAGGGTGCGGACGCGCTTGCCGTAGGGGTTGTAGTTGATCAGCTGGCTGAAGAACGGGGTGTTCTCGTCCTTCGAATAGTCGACGGCGACGAGGGCGCTGAACTTGTCGTTCGGCTTGTACTGGGCCTGGATGCGGCCGCCCTTGCGGTCGTACTGGTTCCAGCCGGCCTGGCCCGCCATCGGGTTCTTGATGGTCGGATCCTGGTGCTGCAGCAGACCGTCGACCTTGATCGACAGGCCGTTGAACTCCTGGAAGTCCTGGTGCAGCTCGCCGGTGTAGGCGCCGTAGTTGCCGACGCCGGCCACGATGCGGCCGCCCGCCACGCCCGACGGCGCCTTGGAGACGATGCTCACCGCGCCGCCTTCGGTGTTACGGCCGAACAGCGTGCCTTGCGGGCCGCGCAGGACTTCGATGCGCTCCAGGTCCAGCAGGGCGACGTTCAGGCCTTGCTGACGGCCCAGATAGACGCCGTCGATATAGACGCCGACGCCCTGGTCGCGGGCGGTCTGGTTGGCGTCGAAGGGCACGATGCCACGGATGCCGACGGTCAGGGCCGACTGGCGGGCTTCGAAGGTCGCGACGCGCAGCGAGGGGATGGCGCCATCCATCAGGCTGATCAGGCTCTCGGCGTGGCGGTCGGCCATGGCCGTGGCGCTGAGCACCGAAACGGCGATCGGCGTCGTCTGCAGGTTGGTTTCACGCTTGGTCGCGGTGATGACCACCTGGTCCAGCGCCGTGCCCTCGTCGGCGGCGGGCGTGGCGTCGGCGGCGTAGGCGCCTTGGCCGGCCATCATCAGCGCGACGACGGCCGCGCCTGCGAAATACTTACGCATCAAAAGTACCCCTTTTTGGTTGGCCAGGGGCATAGGCCATCAGCAGTGATGCTTCCGTGACGTCGTCATGTAGGTTTTACGACGTGATAAATTTGCGCCACGTTCGCGCAACAATAGGTATATCCCGCCCGCTCTCGCATAACGTCGATATTCAGAAAGCGGGACCTCCAGGTATCGACGATCGATATCTGAATAGAAAACGATATCAAATCCATGTTGCACGGATGAAATACATGAAATGCAGCTGAAAGATCGCTCAAAGCGGCTTTCTTATTTCCGACAAGGCCCCTTCTGCCGCTCACCAGATCCAAACAACCACAAATGGCGGCGCTCCCGCAAAAAGGGTGTGGATTGGAAATTTTTGTCGTTGAACAACGCCCTGCGGAAATCCCCGCGCGTCAGTGGGCGCGTCCGCGGAGCGAGCCTTTCGCCTGCGCCTAGAGCAGGCGCGTCCGGATGATCTGCGACAGCAGGTCGATCAGCGACACGGCCACCACGATGACCAGCACGATGCAGCCGGTCTGGTCGTACTGGAACGCGTTGACCGAATCGAGCAGCACCTGGCCGACGCCGCCGGCCCCGATCAGGCCCAGCACCGTCGCCGAGCGGCTGGACGACTCGAAGCGGTAGAGCGCGTAGCTGGTCCACAGCGGCGCGACCTGCGGGATCACCCCCCAGACGACCTCCTGCAGCTTGACCGCGCCGGTGGCGCGCACGCCCTCGACCGGGCCCTTGTCGATCGACTCGACGGCCTCGGCGAACAGCTTGGCCAGCACGCCGCCGGTGTTGAACATCAGCGCCATCACCCCGGCGAACGGCCCCAGGCCCACGGCGGTGATGAAGATCAGCGCCACGACCAGGTCGGGAATCGAGCGGATCAGGTCCAGCACCCGGCGCACCGGCTGCTGGATCCAGATGGGCGTGATGTTGCGCGCGCCCAGGAGGCCCAGCGGGATGGCGACGATGATGGCCAGGAAGGTGCCCCACAGCGCCATCTGGATCGTCTGCCACATCTTGCCGACGTACAGCCCCCAGTCGGCGGCCATGAACGCCTTGGGATCGGTGAACGGCGAGAAGAAGCCTCGCGCGAACTCCTGCATCCGCCCGGCTTCGGTGAACAGCTGCGGGAACTTGTCGATCTCGGCTGGCTTGAAGCTGACGATCAGCAGCATGGCCACGCCGCCCCAGATCAGGGCGTCGAAAGCCAGCGCCGTGGTCGAGCGTCGGGGCGGTGCAAGAGGGAGCGGCGCCGGAGGGGGCGGGGCCATAGTGGTCTCGCTCATGAAGCGTCTCAGTTGGCGGGCGGAGCGACAGGGGCGACCGGCGCGGCCAGCCCCGCCTTGCCCTCGGCGGCGATGCGCTCGGCCTTGATGCCATCGAGGTTCTTCTGGGCGGCGGCAATCTTGGCTTGGTCGCCGGTCTCCTTGGCCAGGCCCAGCTGTTCCAGCGCTTCCATCTCGCGGACCACCAGCAGGTGGCTGTCGTCGGCCGGCTTGAAGCCGCCCATCGACAGCTTGGCCAGGTTGGCGCGCTGCTGGGCCGCCTCGGGCGTGTCGCCCTGGCCGTAGGTCAGGAAGAACTGGCGCAGCTTTTCCTTCACGACCGGGTCCAGGTCCTTGCGCCAGACGATCGGGTCTTCCGGCAGGGTCGGCGATTCCCAGATCACCTTGACCTTGGCGGTCTTGTTGTCCGCGCGCGCCATGTTCAGGCGCAGGGCCGTGGTGTTGTTGGTCGAGGCGTCCAGCTTGTGATTGGCCACCGCCGCCAGGTTGGCGTCATGGCTGGCGCTGAGCACGGTCTTGAAGCAGGTCTCGGGCTTCACGCCGGCCGGGATGAACACATAGGTCATCGGGGCCAGGGTGCCCGAGGTCGACTTCTTATCACCGATGCCGAAGTTCAGGGTCTTGTCGCACTTCAGCAGGCCTTGCAGGGTCAGCTTGCTGTCGGCGGGGACGATGATCACCGACTTGTAGCCGTCGGTGCCCGACGGGTCGAAGGTGCGAGCGAAGACCTCGCCGCCCGAACGGCGGACCGCTTCCAGGCCCGACTGGTTCGAGAACCAGCCCAGGTCGGTCTGCTTGGCGCCCATGGCCACGATCAGCGACGAGTAGTTGGACGAGAAGAACGGCTTCACCTTGAGGCCGGTCTGCTTTTCCATGTCGGCCAGGATGGGCTTCCAGTAGCCCTCCATGTTCTGGGCCGACTCGGTGGACAGGATCGAGAACACGACCGTGTCCTTGGCCGAGCCGGTGGTCGCCGGCTTCTGGCCGCACGAGGCGAGGGCCAGGACCGACAGGCCAACGACCGACAGACGGGCGGCGATGGCGAAAGCCGAACGGCGGCTGATCATTGTGGGGCTCCTTCCCAGAACACGTCCTCGAATTCCGGGCCGTAGATATCGATGAGTTTTTCACGCTTCAGGCTGGAAGCCGGTCCGTCATAGACCTTCTTGCCGGCCTTCAGGGCCACGACCCGGTCGCAGTAGCGCAGGGCGTAGTCCACCTGGTGCAGGGTGACGACGACGGTGAGGCCGTCGCTTTGATTCAGGTCACGCAGGATCTCCATGACCTTGCGAGCCGAGACGGGGTCCAGCGAGGCGACGGGTTCGTCGGCCAGGATGATCTTGGCCTTCTGGACCAGGGCGCGGGCGATGGCGCCGCGCTGCTGCTGGCCGCCCGACAGGGTGTTGGCGCGCTGGGCGGCGTAGTCGACCACGCCGACGCGCGCCAGGGCCGCCATGGCCGCCTCGCGCGTCTCCCTGGGCCACCAGCCGAACAGGCCGCGCACGAGGGGGATGCGGCCCAGCGAGCCCAGCGCCACGTTGCTGAACAGCGACAGGCGGCCGACCAGGTTGAACTGCTGGGCGATGAAGCCGATGCGAATGCGCGCCTTGCGCACCTCGTTCGAGACCTTGCCCCTGGCCTGCACCGGACCGCCGAAGGCGCCGATCGTCCCTTCCCCCTCGTCGATGGTCTGCAGGCCGTCGATGGAGCGCAGAAGCGTGGATTTCCCGGAGCCCGAAGGGCCGATGAGCGCGATCATCTCGCCTCGAACGACGTCGAGGGAGACTTGGTCCAGCGCCCGGCGCGACCCGAAGGTCTTGGAGGCGGCGCGGATCGAGAGAACAGGGTCCGACGTCATGGTCGGGGCGAATCCTTAACGTGGTTTCGTAGCTTGGGAAATGCGATCACCGGTTTGGGGGAGGTTCGCAATGGATTTGTGACAACCGGTGGATCAATTGGTCCCGAAACGGGGCTGCGAAAGGGTCTTTACATCCCCGTCAATCACCCCTATCTCGCACGGCTCCGGCGGACCCGAAGTCCTCTAAACGCTGCTAACGCCGGCCTGGGTTTAACTTCCAACAGGGGGTTACGTGAATTGCACACGTACCGTTCTCCCCTGGACCTGGTCCGTGAGCGGTCACCGGAACGTCCCGTCGCACTCGTGCGGCCTGACGCGGTTTCCGTAGCTGCGCGCTGGTTCCAGTCCGAATTTAAAGGCGATGTCTTCTACGCGGTGAAGGCCAATCCTTCGCCGTGGGTGATCCGTGAGCTGGCGACCGCCGGCGTGCGGTCGTTCGACGTCGCGTCGCTGAACGAGATCGAGACGGTGGCGGAACACGCCCCGGGCTCGCGCATGGCCTTCATGCATCCGGTCAAGAGCCGCAAGGCGATCTCGGCCGCGTACTTCGACCATGGCGTGAAGACCTTCTCGTTCGACACCCACGAAGAACTGGCCAAGATCCTGGACGCCACCGGCCAGGCCAAGGACCTCAACCTGATCGTCCGCATGGGCGTGCAGGCCGAGGGCGCGGCCTACAGCCTGTCGGGTAAGTTCGGCGTCGAGAGCCACAACGCCCCCGCCCTGCTGCTGGCCGCCCGTCGCGCCACCCAGGACCTGATGGGCGTCAGCTTCCACGTGGGCAGCCAGTGCATGCGCCCGACGGCGTTCCAGGCGGCGATGGCCCAGGCCTCCCGCGCCCTGGTGCGCGCCGGCGTGCTGGCCGACGTCGTCGACGTCGGCGGCGGCTTCCCGTCGATCTATCCGGGCATGGCCCCGCCGGAACTCTCCGAGTACCTGGCGGCCATCGACCGCGGCTTCTCCGAGATGATGGTCCACGAGACCACCGAGCTCTGGTGCGAGCCCGGCCGCGCCCTGGTGGCCGAGGCCTCGTCGCTGCTGGTCAAGGTCGAGCTGAAGAAGGGCGACGCGCTGTATCTGAACGACGGGTCGTACGGCTCGCTGTTCGACGCCGCGCACATGAAGTGGCCCTTTCCGGTCAAGCTGTACCGCAAGAACGGCGAAGTCGTCGAAGAGGGCCTCAAGCCCTTCCGCTTCTACGGCCCGACCTGCGACAGCGTCGATCACATGCCCGGCCCGTTCTACCTGCCGGAAAGCGTCGACGAGGGCGACTACATCGAGATCGGCATGCTGGGCGCTTACGGCGTGGCGATGTCGACCCGCTTCAACGGCTTCGGCGAGACCGACACCGTCGAGGTGCAGGACGCCCCGATGGCCTCGATGTACGGCCTGGCCAAGCGCTCGATCCCGGCGGTCCGCCAGGAGAACGAAGAGCGCAAGATCGTCCGCTTCTCGCGTCCCAAGGGCGCGGCCGGCAAGCGCAAGCGCCGCCGCTGATCCGAAGGGCCAGATCCTGATCCCATGAAGGAGGCGGATGATATCCGCCTCCTTTTTTGCGCCACGGGCTTCTCTCGAACAGTCCGCGAGCGCGCTTCGTCGGCTCTCGCACAACGTCCGGCGGTGGGTTGCGACTGGACAACGCCTGGCGTAACCAGCCAAGTCGCCGGGTCTGGTCTTGGGGCGTGTCGTGTTCAAAGTCTCCGTGGGTTGGCCGCTGGCCCTGTGCGTGTTGGCGCTGGTCGTGGTGTTCATGATGCTGCAGCCGCTGGCGCACGGCGCCGGATGGAGCCACAGCTACAGCTACAACGCCGTCTGGATCCTTGAATTCAACGACACGCTGCGGCGCGGGATCTTCCCGCCGCGCTGGCTGCACGGCGCGTTCAACGGCCTGGGCGCGCCGTCGTTCTACTTCTACCCGCCTCTGCCCTTCTACCTGTCCGCCCTCGTCGGCGCCTTCGTCCGGCCCGGCGACCATGCCGCGATCATCGCCTGGACCAGCTTCTGGATGACCCTGGGTTCGGGCGCGGCCATGTTCGCCTGGCTGCGCGGCAAGGCCGGCGACGCCTGGGCCCTGGTCGGCGCGGTCCTCTACGTCGTCGCCCCCTATCACCAGATCGACTATTTCGTGCGCGGGGCCTACGGCGAGACGGCGGCCTACATGATGCTGCCGCTGTTCATGATCTGCCTGGAACGGGCAGCCCGATCGCGGGCCTGGATTCCGGCGCTGGCCCTCGCCTCGGCCGGTCTGATGCTGTCTCACCTGCTGGTCACCATGCTGGTGATCGTCAGCGTGCTGCCGGTCTATGGCGCGTTCCTGATCTTCACGGCGCCTGCGGCCGAGCGGCCAGCCGTGGCGCTGCGGTGCCTGGCGGGCGGCGTGCTGGGCGCGGCCCTGGCGGCGACCTATCTGGGCCCGGCCCTCCTGATGCAGGGCGCCAGCTCGCTGAACTGGATGTGGGGTACGCGCGACGCCGATCCCTACAACTGGGTCCTGTTCCGTCCAGACCTGTGGCCGCAGAGAAACTACGCCCTCGAAATGGCCTGGCTGGGCTGGGGCGTCGGGGCGGCCGGTCTGGCGGCCGTCGTCGCCGGCCTCGGCCGGACCATGACCCGCGAACGTCTCGAGATCGTGGTCGCGGGCGGCGCCGTGCTGCTGGGCTTCCTGCTCTATGGCGTGCCGTGGGTGTGGCACGGCCCGATCGGCGCTGTGCTGGGCAAGGCCCAGTTCCCTTATCGCCTGCTGGTGGGCATGGAGTTCGCGGCGGTAACGGGCGTCACCCTGGCCCTGGCCCAGGGACGCTGGCTTCGGCTCGCTCCCCTGCTGCTGGTCGGCGCGCTGCTGGCCAAGCAGGGCATGGACATGGCCGCCGTCCCGATCGAGTTCAATCGCCAGCAGATCGGCGACCTCTACGGCGACACGGGGCGTCAGGTCGCCATGCGACGCGTGCCGGCCGAACAGCTGCCGGGAGGCTTCTTCGCCAATTCCGAGCGCTGGCGGGCCGATACCGCTGGCATGACCGGCTATGACGACCTGCCACTGGCGGCGCCCGAGAACGACGGCGCCCGGGTGACCGCCGCCAGCACCTTCCCGGACGGCACCATCGCGGTGGCGGTCTCGGCGACCCGCCCGACCCGGATCGTCGTGAGACGCTTCTTCTTCCCGACCTGGGAGGTGGGCCTGGTTCGCCCCGGCCGCGACCCGGTCGTGCGCGCCGAACCGGTCGGGCTCGACCGGCTGCTGTCGTTCACCGCCGCGCCGGGACAAGAAACCTATCGCATTCGCATCGTCCGCTCGCCGCTGGAGAAGATCTGCGACGCCATCTCCCTCGTCGCCCTGCTCGGCGTCCTGGTCTGGCTGGGCCTGTCGCTGCGCCGCTGCCTGCTGGCGAGATCCGACGACCAAGGGCTCCAGGGCCGCTTCCGCGCGTTTATGCGCATCAGGACTCGATAAACGTCGCAAAGACTCTATATAGCGCCCCCTTAATCCCCTCGCCGGTCGCTCCGTCCCGGCGTGCTGGCGGGTCACGACGGGCGCTCACCTTCAGAGGATCCTCTGTCATGAACGCTCCCGTTCCGAACAACCAAAAGGCCGAACTGCTGCAGAAGGTGGTCGAGCACGTCGACATCACCTCGTACGACGCCCGTCCGATCATCGACGCGATGCGCAAGATGTCGTTCAGCTCGCGCGACACCGCCCGCGCCGCCGACATCTTCAACATGGCCCTGGCCGACAAGGGCTGCTCGACCTGGCTGATCCTGGCCGGCTCGACCTCGGCCGGCGGCTGCATGCACGTGTACCGCGATATGGTGAAGAACGGCATGATCGACGCCGTAGTCGCCACCGGCGCCAGCATCGTCGACATGGACTTCTTCGAGGCCCTGGGCTTCAAGCACTATCAGGCCGCCGGCCCGGTCGACGACAACGTCCTGCGCGACAACTACATCGACCGCATCTACGACACCTATATCGACGAAGAAGAGCTGCAGGCCTGCGACCACACGATCCTGGAGCTGTGCAACCAGCTGGAGCCGCGCGGCTATTCCTCGCGCGAGTTCATCTGGGAAATGGGCAAGTGGCTGGCCGAGGGCAACGCCAAGAAGCAGGGCTCGCTGATTCAGACCTGCTACGAGGAAGGCGTGCCGATCTTCTGCCCGGCCTTCGTCGACAGCTCGGCCGGCTTCGGCCTGGTCAAGCACCAGAAGGAAAAGCTGGCCGAGAAGAAGCCCTACCTGATGATCGACGCGGTCGCCGACTTCCGTGAGCTGACGGACGTCAAGATCGCGGCCGGCACCACGGGCCTGTTCATGGTCGGCGGCGGCGTTCCCAAGAACTTCGCCCAGGACACCGTCGTCTGCGCCGAGATCCTCGGCGTCGAGGCCGACATGCACAAGTACGCCATCCAGATCACGGTCGCCGACGTGCGCGACGGCGCCTGCTCGTCGTCGACGCTGAAGGAAGCCGCCTCGTGGGGCAAGGTCTCGACCACCTACGAGCAGATGGTCTTCGCCGAGGCCACCACGGTGGTGCCGCTAATCGCCTCGGACGCCTACTGGCGCAAGGCCTGGGACGGCCGTGAAAAGCCGCGCTGGAACAAGCTGTTCGGCAAGCGAGCTTGAACGGCTCCCCCTTCTTGATTGTAAGGGCGTGAAAATGCAGGGTCCCCGGAGTTTCTTCGGGGGCCCTTTTTTCATGCGTGTGCTGGCCTTCGCCGCCCTTCTCGCCCTGACCGGCTGCGCCACCCTGAGCGGTGACGCGGCCAGCGACCGCTACCTGACCAAGGCCCAGTTCGACGCGCGCGACCACCTGGGGCCGCCGCCGGCCAAGGGCTCGCCGGCCGCCGAAAGGGATCGCCAGATCTTCCTGACCACCCGCGCCCTGCAAGGCTCCCCGCGCTGGTCGATCGCCCAGGCCGACAATGTCGAGGAGAACGTCCTCGAGGCCTATACGTGCGCCCTGGGCTATGCGCCGACCCGGCGGAGCAATCCGAAGCTGGCCGCCATGCTGCTGCGCATGAGCCGTGACGTCCGCTCGGCGGTCTCGGGTCCCAAGCTCAAATACCGACGCCCGCGCCCGTTCCGGTCCGAGCACGGGCCGCTGTGCATCAAGCCGGGCGTCGGCTTCTCGCTGTCGCCCGACTATCCATCGGGCCACGCGACCTGGGGCTGGAGCGTGGGCCTGCTGCTGGCCGAGGCCGCGCCTGACCGGTCCCAAGCCATCCTGGCCCGCGCCCGCGCCTATGGCGAAAGCCGGGTGGTCTGCGGCGTCCACAACGCCAGCTCGGTCGAGGCGGGCAAGACCAACGCCGAGAACCTGTTCGCCGCTTTGTGGAGCTCGGACGCCTTCAAGGCCGACCTGGCCGGCGTGCGGGCCGAACTGGACGCCGCGCGCGCCCAGGCCACGCCGCCAGACCCGGCCCGCTGCACCGCCGAGGCCAATCTGCTCAGCGCTCCTCTGCTCTAGGAACCCTCCGGAGTTGCGCCGGCGGGCCTGGCCCTCTACCTCTAGGCCATGGCCCACGGCAGTTCCTGCGGACACGATCATCACAACCACGGCGTCGCCGGTCACGCGCTGGCGGCCGAACTGGCCGCCGCCGAGGCCCGTTGCACGGCCGCCGAACAGCGCCTTACCGCCCCACGCCGCCGGGTGCTGGAGCTGCTTCTCGAGGCCGGCCAGCCGGTGAAGGCCTACGACCTGATCTCGACCTTCGGAGGCGAGGGCCCGCCGGCCAAGCCGCCGACCGTCTATCGCGCCCTCGACTTCTTGGAAAAGCAAGGCTTCGCCCACCGGATCGAGAGCCTCAACGCCTATGTCGCCTGCCGCAAGGAGGCCGACGGTCACGCCGCCGCGTTCCTGATCTGCGACTGCTGCGGCGCGACCCGCGAGATCGAGCCCAAGGCCAGCGCCGAGATCATCGCCGCCGGCGCCGCGGCCGGCTACGCCCTGACCGGCGTGACCATCGAGGCCCACGGCCTCTGCGCCGATTGCAAGGCCGGCTAAGCGCCTTCCGCCCCTTCTGGGGGCGGACGACCGCGCGACGCACGGTCAGGTGGGGCAAGTAGGGTGATGTCTCTTTGACCCGCCCCCTCGGCGCTTCGCGCTCCTCCCCCGGAGGGGGAAGCAGGTTGGGAAGCTAGCCAAGCTTCATCGAACCCCGCTAGTCTCGAACGACGTTCCACCTCGCTCGAGAGACGCCATGACGACCGCTGAGCCGCTCCCTGGCGTTGAGATCTGGCGCGGTGGGGTCAACACCTGGGACTGTGACGAGATGGGGCACATGAACGTGCGCCACTATGTCGTCCGCGCTCAGGAGGGCCTGATCGGCATGGCGGCCGAGCTGGGTCTGGCGCACGCGTTCTCGCCCGGCGCCAACGCCACCCTGCTGGTCAAGGAACACCACATCCGCTTCCTGCGCGAGGCCCATGCCGGCGCGCCGCTCCATATGCTGGGCGGGGTGATCGAAATGGGCGAGAGCGACGCCAAGATCCTGCAGCTGCTGGTGCACCCCGCCTCGGGCGAACTGGCCGCGACCTTCCAGACCACCGTCGTCCACGCCACACCGCGCGAGGGCCTGGCCTTCCCCTGGCCCACGATCGCCCGCGAGCGCGCCGAGGCGTTGAAGGTCGAGGTCCCCGAGAAGGCGAGCGCGCGGAGCCTGGACCTGTCCCCCTTCACCCCCACCGCCAGCTTGGCCCGCGCCGAGGCGCTGGGCCTGACCCGCATCGGCCTGGGCGGCCTGCTGCCCACCGATTGCGACGTCTTCGGCCGGATGCGCGCCGAGCAGTTCATCGGCCGGGTCTCGGACGGCATCGGCGCCTTCATCCACCCCTTCCGCGACATGGTGGTCGAGCATGCCGATGCCAAGCCGGCCCGCTCCGGCGGCGCGGTCCTCGAATACCGCATCGCCTACCTGGCCTGGCCTCGCGCCGGCGACCGCGTCGAGCTCCGCTCGGGCCTGCTCGGGACCGACGCGCGAACCATGCGGGTGGCCCACTGGATGCTGGATCCAGCCACCGGCGAGCCCTGGGGGACCTCCGAAGCCGTGGCAATCACCTTCGACCTCGACGCCCGCAAGGTCGTGCCGGTCAGCGACGCGGCGCGAAAGGCGCTGGCCAGACACCAGGTCGCGGGTCTGTCGCTCTAGCCACGGCCGCGGTTCCTGGCCACCATGTCAAGGAATCGATCCGCCAGGAGGGCGCATGCTGCTCGATCGTGTGCCCTATGGGCTGGTGATGCCGACCATCTACGGGCCGGTGATCGTCAATCGCCATGACATCAACCAGACCAACCATCTGCTGAAGACCGGCCGCGCCCACGGGCACGACAGCATCGACATGATCTCGAAGCTGTCGGTGCTGAAGGGCCCCGAGCCGTTCGTCCTGGATGTCGGGGCCAATTTCGGCCTGTTTTCGCTGGGCCTGGCCAGCCTGCTGGGCGGGCGCGGCGTCTATCACTGCTTCGAGGCCCAGCGGATCCTGTTCAACATGATCGCCGGCTCGGTGGCGCTGAACGGCTACAGCAACATCTTCTGCCATCACGTCGCCGTGGGCGAGGAAGCCGGCGCGATCGAGATCCCGCAGTTCGACTACGACCAGGCCATGAACTTCGGCAGCGTCGAGTTCGGCGAACGCCAGACCGAGCGCCTGTCGCAGGAACGCGGCGACGATCCCGAAAAGCGCGAATTCGTGCCGATGCGCACGCTCGACAGCTTCGGCTTTCCCAAGGTCGATATCCTCAAGGTCGATGTCGAGGGCATGGAGCCGCAGGTTCTGCGCGGCGCCGACGCGCTGATCGACGCCCATCGGCCGTTGATGCTGGTCGAGCACCTGAAGTCCGACAGCCAGCGCCTGGCAGACCAGATCACCGCCAAGAACTACAAGCTCTACGCCCTATCGGACGACTTCGTCTGCATTCCCAACGAGCTGGCCCACCTGATCCCGGACCCGGCCTAGGCCGTCGCCCCTAGGCCGTCGCCATGTCGAACAGCGCGTCCCGCGCCACGTCGGGCCGCTCCATCGGCAGGAAGTGGCTGGTCCCCGCCACGACCTCGATGCTCACGTCCCGGCCCCACCGCGCGAAGCCGTCGCCGGCGTGGCAGGTCGAATGCTTCTCGGCCTTCAGGATCCGCACCGGGACCTTCACCTGGCGCACCGCCTTCCACGGGTCGTGGGCCTGGGCGGCGTAGTTGGAGGCTTCCCAGGCCGGAGAACAGGCCAGCTCGACCTTGCCGTCCTCGCGCGCGTGAAAGCCGCCGGCGACATAGTCGGCCAGCATGGTTTCGGGCCAGGTCTTGAAGGCGCCGCGGCCCTTGTAGCCGGCGAACACCTGCTCGCGATCGTCGAACACCGCCCGCCGGCGCAGGGCCGACTGGACCATCGGCATGTGCTTCCAGAGGCGGCCGGAGGTCCACGGCGCCTTGGCGTAGAGGGTGGCCAGCCAGGGCATGATCACCGGGTCCAGCAGCAGCAGGCCCTTGACCCGGTTCGGCCGCTCGGCGGCGGTCAGCAGGCTGACGGTGCCGCCCATCGAGTGGCCGGCCAGCACGACCGGCGGCCCGTCCAGCGCGTCCAGCAGGCCGATCAGATCGTCGCGCAGGTCACGCCACGAGCGCCGGCCATCCGGCTCGGCGGGCAGGGTCGTCTCGCCGTGGCCACGCTGATCGATGGCCAGGATGCGCAGGCTGGCCGCGAGCGGCGAGAGCAACACCCGATAGGTCTGGGCGTTGAAGCCATTGGCATGGACGAAGACGACGTCGATCGGCCGGTCCCGAGGACCGAACTCCAAGGCCGCGATCTCGCCGCCGGGAACGGCCACGGCGCGCTTGCGAGGTTCGCGAAAGACGGCCGCGTCCATCGGCGTGGCTCCCTGAAGGTTATCGGGCTTAAGGTAGGCGCGTAGATCCTTGGCGTCCATGCGGCCCCGCGACGAAAGGCCCCCTCCTTCAAAGGAACGGGATGAAAGGAATGGCATGAACAAGCTCGCCACCATCGGCTACGAGACCGACACGCAAGGCGGCATGATCGATCGGCTGAAGGCGGCCGACGTCCAGCTGGTCGTCGACGTCCGCGCCGTGGCCAGCTCCCGCAAGGCCGGCTTCTCCAAGACGCTGCTAGGCAATAGCCTGAAGGACCAGGGCGTCGACTACCTGCACCTGCGGGCGCTGGGCACGCCCAAGGCCGGGCGCGACGCGGCGCGCGCGGGACGCACCAACGAGATGCGCGCGATCTTCAACGCCCACCTGGAGGAGCCGGAAGCCCAGTTGGCCCTGGCGCAGGCGACGGAATTGGCCAAGGAAAAGCGGATCGCCCTGCTCTGCTACGAGGACGATCCGAACTGCTGCCACCGCCAGATCGTGGCCCAGCGCATCCGCGAACAGCTGAAGTGCGAGGTGGTGGACCTATAGAGTTCCGTCTTCCCCTCCGGGGGAGGAGGGCCGAAGGCCCGGAGGGGGCAAGTCAGTGAGAAATACCCTACTCCCCCCACCTGACCGCTACGCGGTCGTCCGCCCCCATGGGGGCGGAAGGTGCTTTAAGCCTGGGTCACCTGCCACTCGCCGCGATCGTCGCGGCAGGCGCTGTAGCGCTGGCTGGAGGCGCGCTGGCCGCCGCCCGAGACCGAGGCGTCGATCACCCGGCAGCTGGCGACCTGCTGGCTGTCAGGGCGCACCAGCGAGGTCGCCGCGTAGCCGACCGCCAAGCCGTTGCGGCCGACCAGCACCCAACCGCCGGCGGGGGCCAGACCCAGGGCGTCGAAGCTCTCGCCCGCCCCGACCTTGCCGACCACGGCCGTCCTGGTCGACGGACCGGCCCGCAGGTTGGCCGTCGAATTGGCCACATAGGTCCCGCCGGCGGCCTCGTAGCTGGGCAGGCTCTGGACGCCCGAGGCGTAGCGAACGTTGCGGCCGTCGATCGGCGGGCCATAGGTAGACGAGACCACGGAGACTCGGCCCGAATTGCCGGTGCGCTTGTTGTTCCAGGTCTGGGCCACGCCCGTCTCCAGGGCCTTCTTGGTGGCCTGCTCGGCCAGGGCCGCGTCGGTCGACTGCATGCGGCAACCGATATAGCCGCCCGCCGCCGCGCCGGCGGCCGCGCCGACCAGCGTGCCCAGGGTCTTCTCGTTCTTGGCCAGGTTGCGGCCCAGTAGGGCGCCGGCGGCCGCGCCGATCAGGGCGCCGCCTTCCTGCTTCTTGCCCGAGCCTTCGCACGCGAACAGTCCGCCCAGCCCTCGCGACTGGGCCAGCGCCGGGGCCGGCGCGACGGCCAGGCCGCCGACCGTGGCGGCCAGGGCCAGGGCGGTGGAGATCTTGCGGGTCGTCATGGCTGAAGTCCTCTTTCGTCGGGTCAGTGTTGTCGCCGCCTCCGCCCCAGCCGATAGTTGGCGAGCAACGCCCAGGACCATCGACAAAAGAGGAGGCCGGCATGAGCAACCACGATCAGGCGGACTATAGCTGTTTCAAGGTCGAGATCGAGGCTGGCGTCGCGCACATCCAGTTGAAGCGGCCCGAGGCGATGAACACCATGACCCGGCCGTTCTGGAACGAGCTGCCGGCGATCGTCCGCGACATCGACGACAACGCTCGGGCCCGCTGCATCGTCATCTCGTCGACCGGCAAGCACTTCAGCGCCGGCATGGACCTGTCGGTGTTCACCGACGACGAGGGCGTCACCGCCTCGCGGGATGGCGATCGCTGGGTGGCGGCCGAGAGCTTCCGCCGCTTCGTGCATCACCTGCAGGAGACCTTCAGCTGTCTGGACCGGGCCCGCATGCCGGTGATTGTCGCGATCCAGGGCGGCTGCATCGGCGGGGCGGTCGACTTCGTCAGCGCCTGCGACATCCGCTACGCCAGCGCCGACGCCTTCTTCTCGATCCAGGAGATCAACATCGGCATGACCGCCGACGTCGGCACCTTCCCGCGCCTGTGCAAGCTGATCCCCGAGGGCTGGGTGCGCGAGCTGGCCTATACGGGTCGCCGCCTGCCGGCCCAGCGGGCCAAGGAGATCGGCCTGGTCAATGAGGTGTTCGACACCCACGAGGCCCTGGTCGAGCACGCCCTGGCCACCGCCCGTGAGATCGCCGAAAAGTCGCCCCTGGCCGTGGCCGGCAGCAAGGTGATGATCAACTACGCCCGCGACCACACCATCGCCGACGGCCTGGACTACATCGCCACCTGGCAGACGGGCATGTTCTCCGGCCCGCACATGGCCGAGGCCTTCACTGCCAAGGCCCAGAAGCGGGACGCCAGCTATCCGGACCTGCTGCCCCTGAAGAAGAAGATGTAGGCCTCAGGCGGTCTCGTAGCCGAGGCGGGCCGGCAGGGGCAGCGGGATCGGCGGCGCGTTTGAGGCCGCCAGGGTGGCCACCGCCGCCGCAGAGCGCAGCTTGACGGCCCGATCCAGCAGGCGCGGCGGCCGCAGCGTCTCCGGCGTTTCCAGCAGCGCCAGGTCGTCGACGTTCTCGGCGGTCCAGGCCGAGACCACGAAGGCGAAGGTCAGGGCCAGGGCCGGCACGGCGATCCAGACGAAGGCGTTCGGCGCGAAGATCAGGCCCACCCCGACCAGGACAAGGCCAAAGATGGTCTCGCCCCGGTGGACGCGCAGCGTGTCCCTCAGCGTCAGGGTCTCGGCATCGCGGCGCTGGGTCGCCCAGCCGCAATCACGGCCGGTCAGGATCTCGAACAGGGCGCGGGTCTGGGCGAAAAGCACGATGGGCGCGACCAGGCTGGACACCAGGGTCTCCAGCCCGACGCCGGCCAGGGCCCGGCGGGCGCCGCCGAAGCCGTCGGCGCGGCCGCGCCGGACCAGCACGGCCCAGGCCATCAGCTTGGGCGCCAGCAGCATGGCCAGCGACACCCAGAGCACCGACAGCAGTTCGGGCCGGGTGAACGCGGTCGGGTCGTCCTGGCCCGCGCCGGCCAGGGCCGGGAAGGCCGCCAGCAACAGGCCCACGCTCAGCAGGCCCAGCCACAGCGGCGCGGTGAGATAGGTCGAGAAGCCGCGCAGCAGATGGAAGCGGCTCAAAGGGTGCAGGCCGCGCGCGGCGATGACGGCGATGTGCTGCAGGTTGCCCTGGCACCAGCGGCGGTCGCGGACGATCTGGTCGATCAGGCTGGGCGGGCTCTCCTCGTAGCTGCCGCCCATCTGCGAGGCCAGGCGGACCTCCCAGCCGGCGCGGCGCAGCAGGGCGGCCTCGACGAAGTCGTGGCTCATGATCGCGCCGCCGAACGGCTGGGGCCCGCGCAGGTGCGGTAGGCCGGCCTGCTCGGCGAAGGCCTTCACGCGGATGATGGCGTTGTGGCCCCAGTAGCTGGACTCCGCTCCGCTCCACCACTCCAGGCCGCGCGCGAACATCGGGCCATAGAGACGGCTGGCGAACTGCTCGAGGCGGGCGAACAGGGTGCGGGCGTTGATGATCATCGGCACGGTCTGGATCAGGCCCGCGCCCGGCGCGGCCTCCATGGCGGCGGCCAGGCGCACCAGGGTGTCGCCGGTCATCAGACTGTCGGCGTCCAGCACCACCATGTGGTCATAGGCGCCGCCGAACCGACGAACCCACTCGGCGATGTTGCCGGCCTTGCGGTCGGTGTTCTCCGCCCGGCGGCGATAGTAGACCCGGGCCTGGCCCTCGAAGCGGGCGCACAGGCGGTCATAGGCCTCGCGCTCCTCGATCGCGACGGCCTGCTCGCGGGTGTCGCTGAGGATGAAGAGATCGAAATGGTCCAGCGACCGGACGGTGCGCAGCGATTCCAGCATCGCGGCCAGGCGCGCGAACACCGGTCCGGGCGCTTCGTTGTAGACCGGCATCAGCACCGCGTTGCGGCTGGACACCGTGGGCAGGGGGCCGCCCTCGCGCGGCGGGCTCTCGCGCCACAGGGCCAGAAAGCCCACCGCCGCCGAGGCGCACGAGAAGGCCGTCCAGGCGAACAGGCTGGCGAACAGCGGCAGGGCGACCAACTCCAGCACCGTGAAGCGGTCAGCTGCGAAGGCGCGGGTCATCGCCACGCTGGCGGCCAGGCTCAGCACGATCGTGAAGGCCAGCAGCCACGCGCGGCGGCGCGTCAGGCTGTCCGCCAGGATCGGCCGCCGATCGGGCTCGGCGCTGAGGCTCTGGATCGGCATGGCCAGCGGTGATTCCGAAGGAACCGCGTCGGCCGGCCAGGAAAATGATCGCATCTCAAGAACGCCTTACTCGAAGCCCCCCGGCCCCGGCCGCCGCGCGAGCAACGCGGCGGAAGCGAGGCCGAAAGGTTTCACGACGCGTTTAGTTCCCAGCGGGAGCCGGAAAAACCAAACCCGTCCATGTTTCGCTCAAAGCTCGACCTTTTTGCCGCAGCACCACGCGGACATCGGCCGGTTCCGCGCCAGTGGGCGCGACATCGAAGACGACCCGCCAGAGACCGCCCGTCTCGTCCTCGCGCCGGGCGGCGGGATAGTGTGACAGCAGGCGGATCTCGCCGTTGTTGGCGGTGACGTCGGCCTCGATGTCGATCGCCTCGCGCAGGGCGCGCAGGTTCGCGCCCTGGAATTCGATCGCGACCTTGCGGCCCCGGGCGTCCAGATCCTTGCCAGGCTCGCCCGGTTGGCCCGTGCGGGTGGCCACGACGCGCGCCAGATCCTCGCCCGGCGCTACGGGGACGTCGCCGGTCCATGACAGGCGATAGCTCAGCGTGACCGCGTCGCCGGCCTTGACCGGCGCCTCGGGCGTCCAGAAAGCGACGATGTTGTCGTTGGTCTCGTTGTTGGTGGGGATCTCGACAAGGCGGACCGTGCCCTTGCCCCAGTTCCCGATCGGTTCGATCCACGCGCTGGGTCGGCGTTCGGCGTTGGCTTGGTCGTCATGATAGTGGTCGAAGTCGCGATCGCGCTGGATCAGGCCGAAGCCGCGCGGGTTCTCGTCGCTGAAGGTGCTGGTCACCACCCGCGAAGGGTTGGACAGCGGCCGCCACAGGCGCTCGCCCGCCCCAGTCCACATCGCCAGGCCGTCGCTATCGTGGACCTCGGGCCGCCAGTCCGGGCCGGCCCCGCCCCGATCCTCGCCGAACCAGAACATGCTGGTCAGCGGCGCGAAGCCCATCTGGTCGAAGGCCCGGCGGAAGAAGACAGCCGCCTCGACCGTCTGGGTCAGGGCCAGCCCGTCGCGGTCGTTGACGAAGCGATAAGCCCCGACGATCCCTGGGCTTTCCATCAGGGCATGGACGACCAGCCGCCCCTGGGCGTCCTTCTCCAGCCAGACCTCGCGCCAGTCGGGAAACTCCTCGGGCTGGATGGCGTAGGTGTCGGCGGCGATGGCGCGAGCCGACAGGCCGTACTGGCCGAAGGGCGCCGGCGAGCGGAAATAGGACGCGCCGTGGAAGACCAGCCACTCGCCCCGGTCGTCGCGGCTGATGGCGCGGAACCCCGCGAAGCCGGCCTTGGCGGGCAGCTTGCGGAACGGACTGTCGGCCCGCGAGGAGAACATGGCCCGGTCGTACCTTAGCGGGCGGGCGACGCCGTTCTCGACCAGGTTGATGGCCACGGCCTTGGAGACGCCGCGGCTCAGCGGGAACAGCTCGACGCCCCAGTCACCGCCCCACAGCGGGATCTTCTCGCGATAGAAGCCGACGCCCTGGGCGGCGTCGTAGTCCATGGCCGCTACCTGCGGCGGCGGCGGGGCCTGCGGAACATAGGCGCGCGTGGACAGCGCCTTGGCGCGCGCCTTGACCTGCTCGAACGAGAAGGACGCGGCCAGGGCCTTGCCAGGCGCGGCCGCGCCGGCGGCGAGCAGGACTAGGGCGGCGCGGCGGTCGAGCGTCGTCGTCAAGAATCCTCACAGCGCGTTGAACCGAATCCGGCGCTGCTAAAAAGGATTTGCGGCGAAAATGGTTCGACTGCGTTGCCGGCGACCTATTCGTACGTGAACGTCATTGGCGTGTCGGCGGCCGGCAAGCAGCTGCGATCGACAGCCTTGGTCGGGTCCTGGAAGAACGAACGGATCATCTTTCGCACGCAGGGGCTGCTGCGGCTGACGCCGTGGGTGGCGTTGGTGACGATCACCACCTGCGAGCCCTGATAGCCCTTGGACGCGGCCTTGGTCAGCTCGGGCGGGCAGCCCGGATCGATCTCGGCGGCCAGGAAGAGGGTCGGAATGGCCGTCTTCACCGGCTGCTGCTCGACCGGCGAGATCGGGCCGACATCGATGGCCTTGCAGACGTCATGGATACGCTGCATCGACACCACCATCAGCCGGGCGACCGGGTCGTTCTCCGTGCCCTTGGCGACGTCCGCGCGGTTCTCGAACGGGATCTCCTCCTTGCACAGGTGGGTCATGAACTGGCCCTCGCTGTAGTAGTCGCGGCTCTCGACGAACTCCTGCACCGGCGACAGGTCGCCCTGGATGATCTTCCACAGATCCCGCGGCAGCACGCCGGCGGTGAAGTAGCTGGCGTCCATCAGATAGCCGCCCAGATCGTCGGCCGTGTAGGTCTTGCCGTTCACGGTCTGCGGGCCAGCCAGGAAGCGCTCGGCGACCGTGGCCAGCTTGGCCTTCAAGTCCGGATAGCGCTTGGCGCATTCGGCGACGACCGCGCACTTGGCCATGACGATGTCGATCGAGTTGGAGACCATGGCCGGGCCGCCGACGGTCCAGTCGGCCTCCGGCGGCCAGGGCGAGTCCTGGACCACCGCCCGCACGCCCTGGGGCGCGTGGGTCTGGATCGCCGCCTCGATGCGGGTGCCGTACGAACCGCCGAACAGGTCGATCAGCGGCAGCTTCAGAACCTGGCGCAGGTCCTGGACGTCCTTGGCCACCTCGACGGCGTTGTAGCGCGACAGGTTCACGCCCTTGGCCTGGAAGGCCTTCAGGCAGTCGACGATGCCCTGGGCGTCCTTGTCGGAGGGCGGGCCAGCGTCGGTCAGGTTCGTGCCCGGGCAGTCCAGGTTCGGGTCGGACAGGCCGCCGCCGCGCTGGTCGATGAAGATCCAGTCCTGGTCGGCGGCGACGAACTCGCGCGAGGCCTTGCTCTTGAGCATGCGCGGCAGGCCCTTCAGGGCCGAACCGCCCGGGCCGCCGTGCAGATAGACCACCGGCGGCAGGCCCGCCTTGGGCTGGGCGGCCTTGACGATCGCCACGGCCACCTTGATGCGCCGGCTCTTCGGATCACCGCGCGTCTCGTCGACGATCAGTTTCCCGCACTGGACCTTGAGATCGACGTCCTTGAAGTCGGCGCCGCAGGTCGTCTTCTCGAAGCGCGGCGCGGCCGCGTGGGCGACGCCGCCTAGAGAGGAGAGGGCCAGCACGCCGGCGGCGGCGATCCAGGACAGGCGCGACATCGGAAACTCCACGGTTCAGTCGCGCATCAACACCGAGGTTGCGGCGCGCCGCAAGGCTTCCGTACGGGCGATGGCGCTAGAACCGGTAGGAGACCGAGACAAAGGCCGCCGGCTGGGTGGGGTCGAAGACGATCGGGCTCTTCCTGGCGTCGCCCGTCAGCTTGCTGACGACCCGGTCGCCCCCAAGCTCACCTTGTCGTTCAGGCGGTAGTTCGCGCTGAGCGAGGCCGAGACATCCTTGATCCCGCCGCCGGGGCGGTAGACCGACAGGCCCGAGGCGGCGGCCTGGCCCGCATCGATCCCGAAATAGGCTCTGGTGTAGGCGCCGTCCGCCCAGGTGGTCGAGACGCTGGGGATCACGGTGAGGCGCGCGGTCGGCCGGAACGGCATGGCCAGGGTCGCATCGAGCAGGGTCCCGTCCGCGTCGCCGGTCAGCACGCGGGTCGCTCCGACGCTGACCATAACCATGCCCGCCCGCGCGTCGGCCGTGATCCGCGCGCCGGCCCCGCCGGACAGGCGGCCCACGCCCACGGGTGCGTCGCGGCGGCGATAGCCCGGCACGAACGTCACCCCGACGCCGACGTCCACGGCGTCGCCATCGACGAGATTGGCGCCCACGCCGCGACGGGAACTGGCGAAGAACCGGCCGTACTTGAGATCGATCACCGGAAACGGCAGCAGGCGATAGTCCTCCGCGCCCTGGTAGGCGGGCGCGTAGATCCCGGCCACGCCGACGACGGCGCGGCTTTGCCCGCGCTCCTGGGCGCGGGCCGCGGCGGGGAGACTGAGAGCGGCGATCACGCACAGCAGCGTGACCGGGGCGATGGCGTGGATCACGATCGGCGGCTCCGCGTCACAGGGCCCCTGCCCGCGAGCAGACTGGCCACGTCCGGGATCGTGTCCGTCACGAGCCCTGCCGCCTGTAACGAAGGAGAACGGGATTCAGACGCTATGGCCGGCCGGCATTTCCGCGCCGGTCAGGTCCGCGCCGTCCAGCTTGGCGCGGCTGAGGTCGGCGTCGATCAGCCGGGCGCGCGGCGCGCTGGCGCCCTTCAGGTTGGCGCCGCGCAGCACGGCGCGGGTCAGGTCGGTGCGGATGACCCGGTCCTCGGCGATCTTCAGCGGTCCCAGCTTGGCGCCCGACAGGTCGGCGCGAGCCAGTTGGGCGTCGACCAGGCGCGCCCCGCGCAGGTCGGCCCGGCGCAGCTTGGCGCCGCGAAGGTCGGCGCCCGTCAGGTTAGCGCCCTGCAGCTGGACGCCGTCCAGGTCCATGCCGAAGAACACCGCCTTGGGCGCGTTGAGGCCGCTGAGCCGGCGGTCCTTCAGCCGCTTCAGCGGTCGGAAGTCGACGTCGGCCAGCTTGCCGACCTTGCCCTCGCGGCCGTCCGACTTGCAGAACAGTTCGTGCGCTTCCAGCACCTCGTTCAGGGGCTCGTCGTCGACATAGATGATCGGCGGCGGCGCGCGCAGCACCTCGCTCAAGTCGGCGTCGCGCAGGTCCGCGCCGCTGATGTCGACGCCCACCATCACCGCCCGGCGCAGCGAGACCTGGTTCATCTCGGCGTTGTGCAGATTGGCGCCGGACAGGTTCGCCCCGTCCATGCAGGCCTTGGTCAGCCTGGCGCCCTGCAGGGTGACGTTCGAGAGGTCCGCGTCGGTGAAGTCGGCCTGGCGCGCGAAGGCGCCGGACATTTGGGCGCCGGCCAGGTTGGCGCCCTGCAGCAGGGCGTAGTCCAGCTCGCCCGGCCGTTTCGAGTGTTCCAGGATCCGCAGGCCCTTCTCGTCGTCCGGGACGGCGGTGACACCCTCGCGCAGGTCGCAGCTGGCCAGGTTCGCCCCGCCCAGGTTGGCCCCGCGCAGGCAGGCCCCGCGCATGTCGCAGCGGGACAGGTCGGCGTCGCGCAGATCGGAATCGCGCAGGTCGGTCCCGTAGAGAGTGGCCCGCGTCAGCTTGGCGCCGCGCAGCGAGGCTCCGCCCAGCAGGGCGCCGGTCAGGTCGGCCTCGGACAGGTCGACGCCGTCCAGCTCGTAGTTGTTCAGGTTGACGTACTGCAGCACCGCACGCCGTCCCTTGGGCAGGCCCTTCAGGTAACGGACGTGCGCCTCGACCGCCTCTCGCACGACGGAGGCGTGAAGAGTTCGGATCAGGCTCGGTCGTGAAGACGCGGCATCGGACATCGTGCGGTCTGGGAGCGCTTGAAAAAGGGCGGCGAGAGACGCGGAAACAGCCCCGACCGTGCCAGATCAGCTTTAAGCAATGGTTCAGACCGCGACGGAAAGTCGCAGGCGCTACAGCCAGCCCTTGCGCTTGAACACCACCAGCGGGGCCCCGGCGGCCAGGATCATCAGGCCGATGGCCAGCGGATAGCCCTCCAGCCAGCGCAGCTCGGGCATGTGCTCGAAGTTCATGCCGTAGATGCCGGCGATCAGGGTCGGCGGCAGGAAGACCACCGAGAAGACCGAGAACACCTTGAAGATCGAGTTCTGCTCGATGTTGATCAGCCCCAGAGCCGCGTCGAGCAGGAAGGTGATGTTGCCGGCCAGATAGCTGGAATGGTCGGTGATCGACTGGACGTCGCGCTGCAGCGACTTGAGGTGATCGCGCAGGTCCTTCAGGCCGTCGAACTGCTCGGCCAGGGCCGCGAAGCTGAGCAGGCGGGCCAGGCTGACCAGGCTGTCGCGGGCCTTGGAGTTGATGTTCTGGGCCCGGCCCAGGCGGTTCAGGATCTGCTCGAACGCCGCGCCGCGCGGCCGGCCGAAGATGGCGCGCGACTGCACCTCGACCTCGGCGGCGGTGCGCTCGAGGATGTCGGCGGTGCGGTCGACGATGGCGTCCAGCAGGCCCAGGAAGGTCTGCAGGCCGTTGGGACACAGGCTGGGCTGGCGCTCGGCCTGGGCGGCGAACACCGAGAAGGCGCGCGGCTCGACATAGCGGATGGTGACCAGGCGCGCGCCGGCCAGGACGAAGGTGACGGGCGCGGCGGTCGGCAGGTCGCCGTCGGCGTTGACCAGCACCGTGGCGGTCATGAACGTGCCGCCGTCTTCCTGATAGAGGCGCGAGGAGGCCTCGATCTCGGCCATCTCCTCGCGGGTGGGCAGCAGCAGGCCGATCGACTGCTCGACGGCGACTTCCTCGGCGCGGGTGGGGTCGACCAGCTCGATCCAGACGGCGTCGGCCGGCACCCGCCAGTCGGGCGACAGGCCGCCCGCTTCGAAACCCGGAGCGCCGTGGCGGAGAATTCGCAGCATCGATGGCCCCTGGCTACGGAGCGGGTGTGCCCCGCCCCAAGCTTCAGGTCAACGCGCTCGCGATCAGCGCGGGGTGTTCTGCTTGTTGCCGTCGTTCGAGGACGAGCCGCCACCGGCGGCCGCTTCGATCAGGGCGGCGATACGATCGGTCGAGTCGGCGGCCTGGCCAATGATGTCCAGCGGCGAGGCGCGGACCGACGAAGCCACCTGGTTGGCGGCCTGCTTGGCCGCCGAGACCACGGCGTTCTGGGCCATGGCGATCTTGCTGGTGGCCATGGCGATCTTGGTCGCCTGGGCGTCCTGGTAGATGAAGCCGTTGGTCGGATAGACCGTGGTGCCGAGGTCGCGGATCGGATCATACCAGACCTTGACCTCGGTCCAGTCGCCGGCGGGCGAGACGTCGACGACGGTGACGTCCTTTTCGATCTGGCCGCGATCGCCTTCGATGATCGACCAGTTGGCGTGGGTCACCTGGATGACCCGGTCGGTGAGCACCTGGCTGACGAAGGCCACGTGGCCGAGGTTCATGCGGGCAGTGGGCTTGAACGAGAGGACCGAGCCGATCTTCGGCACCGAGCCCGTGTCATACTTGCCGGCGGCCTGGGTCCACCACGTGCGGGCGTCACCGAAGATCTGGATGCCCGACATCAGCCGCGCGAACGGAACGCACTGCCAATAGCCGTCAGCATTCGCGCCGGACATCGGCACGAGGCTGATCATGGCGGCAGCGGCCAGGGAACCCAGAAGGGTCCTCGTCCGTTTCGTCATGCTGTGGGTACTCCCCCGCGTCACTGGGTTAAGGCTTAACCCTCTCATGAAGACGTGAAAAGAGTGTTTATGCCGCACCTGCGAGCATCAAGCGGCGCTGTTTCCAGCTGAAAGCCCAGGTCTTCGTGCGCGCGTCACGCCCGTTTTCCATGACCTGCAAGGGCATCGTGGACGATGAGGTGAGGTCGAGGATAATCGCGCTTCAGACCAGGTGCGACGACTTGTCACTCCGGATATTGAAGACCTCGGGCGCGAAATTGTCGCCCGTCACCGTTCCCGAAAAGCAGATCACACGGGGCCATAAGATGATCTGGCGAAGAGACTCGAACACCTGCCGTCCAGCAAAGCCGAAACCGTCATTTTCGAGGTTCCGCAGGCCGCGAATTCATCCCCAGAAAACCACGCCTGTGACTCCTTTTGGAGCGCCGGACTGCCCATCGCCAAGCGTGGCCATGCTCAATAAAGCGGCGCCTTAGCCGTTCGCGTCCCAGGGGAATCACGCGACGCCGGCCGGCGATCTTGGAAAGAGGGCCATTCGCATCCGCCACGCGAAGGTTTTTTTCGAGCACGACGGTAGAAAGATCGATGTTACCCGCCTATCTGGCCGTGTTACATGTATGCGTACGCGAACGATCGCCAGCCGAAAAACCCTAGAGAGGACCGATGACAGAACTCCTTAGCCTGGCCACCGCCCCGGCCGCCTGGGCCGCCTTGGTGACCCTGGTGGTGATGGAAGTGGTTCTGGGGATCGACAACCTGGTCTTCATTTCGATCCTGTCCAACAAGCTGCCGCCCGAGCACCGCCAGAAGGTGCGCCGCATCGGCATCTCGCTGGCGCTGATCATGCGTCTGGTTCTGCTGTCGACCATCGCCTTCATCGTCGGCCTGACCGCGCCGGTCTTCGACCTGGGCATCACCGGCCCCGTCGGCGCGCACGGCGAGCCGGGCTTCGAGACGGCCTTCTCGTGGCGCGACCTGATCCTGATCGCCGGCGGCGTCTTCCTGATCTGGAAGGCGACCAAGGAGATCCACCACTCGGTCGACCCCGGCAAGAGCGACGACGTTCTGGAGAAGGACAAGGCCACCCAGGTCATTTCCAACGTCGGCTCGGCGATCTTCCAGATCATCCTGCTGGACCTGGTGTTCTCGGTCGACTCGATCCTGACCGCCGTCGGCATGACCGATCACCTGCCGATCATGATCATCGCCGTGATCGCCGCGGTCACCGTGATGCTGCTGGCCGCCGACCCGCTGGCCAACTTCATCAACAACAACCCGACCGTGGTCATGCTGGCCCTGGGCTTCCTGCTGATGATCGGCACCGTGCTGATCGCCGAGGGCTTCGGCGCCCACGTGCCCAAGGGCTACATCTACACCGCCATGGCCTTCTCGGCCGGCGTCGAGGGCCTGAACATGCTGGCCCGCAAGCGCGGGACCAAGAAGGACCATTAGGCGAACAAGGGTCTACTTCCGGTTCCGGGAGCGTGATAGGTCGGCTGCCCCGGCTATCACGCTCCCTAGAGCCTGTCCGCTTCAGATGCAGTCATCTGAAGCGGATAAACAGGCTCTAGATCTAACATCTAGAGCGTGATCGCCGCCGAAACCGCTCACACTTTCGGCTATCACGCTCTAGGGCCTCGATGACCCCCCAAACCTCTACTGGCCAGACCTTCACCGACACCGAGCGCCGCACGACCCTGGCGGCGCTGATGATCGTCTTCCTGCTCAGCGCACTGGACCAGACGATCGTCTCGACCGCCATGCCGCGGATCATCTCCGAGCTGAACGGCCTGAACCTCTATTCCTGGGTCACGACGGCCTATCTGCTGACCTCGACGGTCATGGTGCCGATCTGGGGCAAGCTGGGCGACATCTTCGGCCGCAAGCCCGTGCTGATCACCGGCATCTCGATCTTCCTGGCCGGCTCGTGGCTGTCGGGCCTGGCGGGCGAGTTCGGCACGGTGCTGGGCATGCCGGGCATGGTCCAGCTGATCGTGTTCCGCGCCCTGCAGGGCATCGGCGGCGGGGCGCTGTTCACCACCGCCTTCGCGATCATCGCCGACCTCTATCCGCCGCGCGAGCGGGGCAAGTTCGCCGGCATCTTCGGTTCGGTGTTCGGCCTGGCCAGCGTGCTGGGCCCGATCATCGGCGGCTACTTCACCGACCACGGAACGGTGCAGTTCGGGACCCACACGGTCGCCGGCTGGCGCTGGGTGTTCTACGTCAACCTGCCGCTGTCGCTGCTCTCGTTGTTCATGGTCATCGTCAAGATGCCGCCGCTGGAGCACCGCCGGGCGGGCAAGATCGACTTCCTGGGCGCGGCCCTGCTGATCTGCGCCTTCGTGCCCCTGCTGCTGGTGCTCAGCCTGGGCGGCCACAACTTCGCCTGGGGCTCGCCGCCGAGCCTTGGCCTGTTCGCCCTCGCCACGGTCTCGCTGGCCGCCTTCGTCTTCGTCGAGACCAAGGTCAGCAACCCGATCCTGCCCATGCACCTGTTCCGGAACAAGGTGTTCACCACGGCCAATACGGCCGGCTTCCTGATCTCCATGGCCTTCATGGGCGTGGTGATGTTCCTGCCGCTGTTCCTGCAGCTGGGCCGGGGCGTGCCGGCCACGATCAGCGGCATGACCATGCTGCCGCTGATGGCCGGCCTGATCATCGGCAGCACCATCGCCGGCCAGATGGTCACCAAGACCGGCCAGTACAAGCCGTTCATGATCGCCGGCGCCGCGACACTGCTGGTCGCTGTGTTCCTGCTGCACGACCTGTCGCGGATCACCAGCCTGCCGCTGTTGTGCATGCTGCTGGCCTTCGTGGGCCTGGGCCTGGGGCCGGGCCAGAGCCTGTTCAACATCGCCACCCAAAACGCCGTCGACCCGCGCGACCTGGGCGTGGCCACCAGCTCCAACCAGTTCTTCCGCCAGATCGGCTCGACCGTCGGCGCGGCCCTGGCCGGGACCCTGCTGACCGCGCGCCTGGCCAACCTGCCGGGCGGCGGCCTGGACCTGGGCAAGCTGGAAGGCATGGCGGTGCAAGCCGCCGCCAAGGGCCAGGCGGCCCACGCCGACCCGGTCCTGCAGGCGGCGCTGGTCCACGCCGTCAGCGGCGTGATGGTCGCGGCCCTGTTCGTGGTCGCGGCGGGCCTGGTGGCGATCCTGATGATCCCCGCCCTGCCCCTGAAGTCACGTCAGCCGGTGGGCGACGCCCCGGTGCTGCAAAAGGCCGAGCCGACGAACTAGGGCGCGGCCTTCCACTTGGACTGCACCGCCGCCTTCACCGAGGCGGGCACGGGCGCGTAGCCCAGGTTGGCGATGTCGGCGTCGCCGTTCTGGTAGCCCCAGGCGAAGAAGTCGCGCACCCGCTTGGCGCGGCCCGCGTCGGCGTCGTCGCGCAGCAGCCCGTAGCTGACCAGGACCAGCGGCCAGGTCGCCTTGCCGGACCGGTCCAGGGTCTGGACGCCGAACCCCTTGCTGGCCGTCCAGGCCGCGCCGCTGGCGAAGGCCGAGAAGGCGGCCGGCGACGGCGTCACGAACGCCCCGTCGTGGTTCTTCAGCGCCACCAGGTCCAGCTTGTGGTCCAGGGCGTAGGCGTATTCGACATAGCTGATCGTGCCCATGGTGCCGGACATGATCTCGCTGATCCCGGCATTGCCCTTGCCGCCCAGACCGATCGGCCAGGCGACCGTCTCGCCGGCGCCGGGGCCGGCCTTCCATTCGGGGCTGACCGCCGAAAGATAGCTGGTCAGCAGCAGGCTCATGCTGGCCGGGTCGGTGCGGTGGGCGACGGTGATCGGCCAGTCGGGCAGTTCCAGCCCGGGATTGAGGGTCTTCAGCGCCGGGTCGTTCCACTTGGTGATCTTGCCCAGGAAGATGGCGGCGAGCGCCGGAGCGTCCAGCTTCAGCTTGCCGCTCTCCAGCCCCGGTACATTGGTGACCAGCACAGTGCCGCTGATCACGAACGGGAACTGGCTGAGCCCCTTGGTCTTCAGATCGGCGTCGGACAGCGGCATGGCGGTGACGCCGAAGTCGGCGGCCTTGCTCTCGATCTGGCTGATGCCGAAGGCCGAGTTCTGGCCCGCATAGGCGATCGGCTCGCCGCCGGCCTTCTGGTAGTCGGCGATCCAGGCCTTGAACAACGGCGACTGGATCGAGCCGCCCGAACCCGAAAGGGGCGCGGGCGCCGGCGCGGTCTGGGCCATCGACGCGCCGGCCGCCGCCAGGCTGAACGCGAACGCCACCGACGCGAAAAGGGATTTCATGGGTTTCCTCCGGCATGTCCGAGCGCACGCCCGGTCGTTCGCGACGGGTTCATCCCATCGTCGGGATCGCGACATTGGCCGGGCGAGCAAGCTGGAGGGAATGTGACGCCGGGCCGCGCGACGGGCGGTCGCATGGTCCAGCTAGAGGAAGCTGTAGGGATCCACGTCGATCACCACCCGGACCGAGTTCGGGACCTTGGCTCGCGCCCGCCAGGCGGCCATGAAGCCCTGAAGATCCACATTGCGCTCGGCCCGGACCAGGAAGCGCTTGCGGCGGCGGCCGCGCACGAGGGCCAGCGGCGCGTCGGCGGGGCCGAACACCTCGACCCCCTCGGCGTTGGGGATCACGGCGGCCAGTGCCTCGACATAGGCGTCCAGGGCCGCGCCGTCGGGACCCGAGGCGATCACCGCCGCCAGGCGCCCGAACGGCGGGAGGCCGGCGTCCTGGCGCATGCCCATCTCGGCCTCGACGAAGGCGTCGCGGTCCTGCGCGGCCAGGGCCTGCATGACCGCGTGATCGGGGGAATAGGTCTGCAGCAGGGCCCGTCCCGGCTTGTCGTGGCGCCCCGCCCGGCCCGCGGCCTGGGCCAGCAGCTGGAAGGTCCGCTCACCGGCCCGCAGGTCGCCGCCGCGCAAGCTGAGGTCGGCGTCGACCACGCCCACCAGGGTCAGGTTGGGGAAGTTGTGGCCCTTGGCCGCCGCCTGGGTCGCCACCAGGATGTCGATCTCGCCGGCCGCCATGCTGGCAACCAGGGCCTTGGCGCCTTCCGCATCCATCACCGTGTCGGACGAGAACACCGCCACCCGCGCGTCGGGGAAGATATGCCGCGCCTCTTCCTCGACCCGCTCGACCCCAGGACCGATCGAGACCAGGCTGTCCTTGGCCCCGCAGTGCGGACAAGCGTCCGGCTTCTTCATCGAGAAGCCGGTCAGGTGACAGACCAGGCGACCGGTGTAGCGATGCTCGACCAGCCAGCTGTCGGTGTCGGGCGACTTCATCTTCTCGCCGCAGGCCTTGCACAGCACCAGTGGCGCATAGCCCCGCCGGTTCAGGAACAGCATGGCCTGCTCGCCCCGCTGCAGTGTGACGGCCATCGCCTTGATCAGCGGCGGCGACAGCCAGCGCCCCGGCTCCGGCGGGGTCTGGCGCATGTCGATCAGGCCGATGTCGGGCAACTGGGCCGCGCCGTGGCGGGCCGACAGCCGCAGCCAGCGGTAACGGCCGATCTGGGCGTTGTAGAGGCTCTCCAGCGACGGCGTCGCCGAGGCCAGCAGCACGGTCGCCCCCTCGATCTTGGCGCGGGCCACGGCCAGGTCGCGGGCCTGATAGATGAAGCCCTCTTCCTGCTTGAACGAGCTGTCGTGCTCCTCGTCGACCACGACCAGCCGCAGCTTCTTGAACGGCAGGAACAGGGCCGAGCGGGCCCCGACCACGATGCGCGCGTCGCCGCTGGCCACCGCCTCCCACACCTGGCGGCGGCGCGGCGGCGAGACGCCCGAGTGCCACTCGGCCGGAAGCGCGCCGAACCGCTGCTCGAAGCGGGCCAGCACCGCCTGGGTCAGGGCGATCTCGGGCAGCAGCACCAGGACCTGGGCGTCGGGATCCTTCAGGGCGGCGGCCACGCTTTCCAGATAGACCTCGGTCTTGCCGGAGCCAGTCACCCCGTCCAGCAACGCCGCCTGGAAGCCGCCGGCGTCCAGCATGTCGGTCAGCACCTCGACGCAGGCGGCCTGGCCGGGGTTCAGGTCGCGCGGCGGCAGGCTGAGATCCGGCTGCGGCAGGCCGCGTTCGGGTTCGACGAAATCGACGGCCAGCACACCCTCGTCGACCAGGCCCTTCACCACCCCGGCCGAGACGCCGGCGGCCGAGGCCAGGGCCGCGCCGGACAACTTCACGCCTTCGGCGGCGGCCAGCACCTTCAGGCGCGCCGGGGTCATGCGGGCGGGCTGGGCGCCGGTCAGGACCAGCACCTTGTCGGGCTTGGGCGGCGGATGGCGCAGGCCGCGCAGGGCCATGGCCAGGGGCCAGCCGGGCAGGTCCACCGAGTAGCGGGCCGCCCACTCGACGAAGCTCAGCACGCCCGGCGGCAACGGCGGATCGTCGACGCGCCCCTGCACCACCTTCAACGGCCGGTTGCCCCCCGTCCCATCGCGCAGGGCGGTGACGACGCCGCGAATCACGCGCGGCCCCAGCGGCACGGCGACGTGGTCGCCGATGCTCAGATCGAGTCCGTCCGGTTCGGCGTAGTCGAAGGCCTCCGGCAACGGCATCGGCAGCAGGACGGAAGCGATACGGGGCATGGCCGGATGCTTTTGCCGCCAAACCGTCCCCAGGTCGAGAGCGGCGCGCGCATCATCATCAAGCGGACATTAACCGTCTTGCCCGCTTCATCGGAACGTAGAGTCTTTTTGCCGGTGGGGATGACGATGAGCGACGCGACAAACGCGAACAGGAAACCCGTCGACGCGGAAAGCGTGCGCGACTTCCTGCGCGTCCAGCCGGAATTCCTGCGCCAGGACGAGAACCTGCTGGGCGAACTGGGCCTGCGGGTCGACGCGGCCAATGTGATCGACTTCGGACCCGCCGCCCTGGCCCGCGCCGCCGCCGCCCACAGGCGCGAGGCCAGCGTCCGCCAGGCGATCGAGGACAACGCCCGCGCCAACTATTCGGCCCAGGCCCAGACCCACGCCGCCGTCATCGATCTGCTGGACGCCCGCAACCATTCCGACCTGGCCCGCCGGGTCGACGAAATGGCCCGTCACCGCTTTGGCCTGGCCGCCGGCGTCATCGCCCTGGAAGGCCCGAGCCGCGTGCCGGCCGGCTGGCGCGCCCTGGCGGAAGGCCAGGTCGACATGCTGGCGGGCGAAGCCCCGATCGCCCGCATGGGCTTCTACGCCCCCGCCCTGCCCCTGTTCGGCGAGCAGATGGAGACCATCCGCAGCATGGCCCTGGTCCGCATGGCCATCTGGGAGCCGCGCCGCGAGGCGCTGCTGGCCTTCGGCTCGACCGATCCCGAGGGCTTCACGCCGGACATGGGCGTCGAACTGGTCAACTTCCTGGCCCGCGTCGTCGAGCGCACGGCCGAGCGCTGGCCGGTGCTATGACGTCAGGCGTCAGGACCGCCCGCCAGGCCTACGCCGCCTGGCTGGACTACCTGACGCTGGAGCGCCGGGCATCGCCGCGCACGGTGCGGGCCTATGGCGACAACGTCCTGGCCTATCTGAACTTCCTGGAACGGCATCGGGGCGAGACGCCGAGCCTCGCCGCGATGGGCGAGATCTCGACGGCCGACCTGCGCGGCTACCTGGCCTTTCGCCGGCAAGGCGAGGACGCCCTGGCGCCGCGCTCGATCGCCCAGGCCCTGTCGTCCATCCGCGCTTTTCACCGCTATCTGGATCAGCGTCACGACGTGGCCAACGCCGCCGTCGAGCTGGTGCGCGGCCCGCGCCTGAAGGTCGGCCTGCCGCGCCCCGTCTCCGAGGACCAGGCGCGCGGCCTGATCACCGAAGCGGCCGACGACACCGAGCGCGACCCGTGGGAGACCGCCCGTGACGAGGCCGTGCTGACCCTGCTGTGGGGTTGCGGCCTGCGGATCAGCGAGGCTTTGTCGCTGACGCGCGTCGACGCGCCGCTTGGCGCTGCCCTGCGCATCACTGGCAAGGGCGGCAAGACCCGTATCGTCCCTGTCCTGGACGCCGTGCGCGACGCGATCGGCGCCTATGTCGACGAGCTGCCGTTCGTGCTGGGCCCCGACGAGCCGCTGTTCCGCGCAAAGCGCGGCGGGCCGCTGTCGCCGCGCCACGTCCAGGGCCTGGTCCAGACCCTGCGCGGCCGCCTGGGGCTTTCCGACCGCGTCACCCCGCACGCCTTCCGCCACGCCTTCGCCACCCACCTGCTCGGGGCCGGCGCGGACCTGCGAGCCATCCAGGACCTGCTGGGCCACGCCTCGCTGTCGACCACCCAGCGCTACACCCAGGTGGACGCCGCCGGCCTGCTGGCGGCTTATCAGGCGGCCCATCCGAAAGCCTGAATACCCATATCCGGTGCGGCGGAACGTCGCGAAAGCCCAACTGGGCCCCGGCATTAACCGCGATTTTACGGGGCGGGATGTCCTCTAGGCGTGAAAAGCACGCTCTCCGCGAGCATGAGGCGCATCCGCCGCACGAGGCTTCGATGAAGTTCGACGACCTGAAGATCTCCACCAAGGTGGCTCTCCCCGCCGTCATCCTGACCATGATCGCCCTGGTGATCGTCGGTCTGGGCGCGTGGCAGTCGCGTAAGGTGGAGGCCAACACCAAGATCCTCGTCGAGCAGCGCGCGCCCGCCGAGCTGAACATCGCGCGCTTCAGCCGCCGCATCTCGTCGATCGGCTACGCGGCGTACCGCGTCATCGCCTATGACGGCGGCTCGGCCGAGAACAATGGCGCCAGCAAGGACCTGGATCAGGCCTACAAGGAAGCCATCACGCTTCTGACCAGCGTGAAGCAGGCCGACCCCGCCACGGCCAGCACCGTGGACGGCTACAAGGCGCGCCTCGACAAGATCTACGCCAGCGCCCGCAGCGGCGCGGACCTGGGCCAGCAGAACCTGGACGACGCGGCCAAGATGATGATGGTCGAGATCGATCCGCAGATCACCAAGCTGACGGCCGACGTCAACGTCTACATCAACGCCCACACCGCCGAGACCAACCAGATGGTCGAGAAGGCGTCCAAGGAAGCCAAGGCCGGGCTGATCTTCTCGATCCTGTTCGGCCTGATCGCCGCCGGGGGCGCCCTGGTGCTGGCCCTGTGGATCGGCGCCAAGAAGATCGCCGCCCCGCTGGCCGCCACCGCTAAGACCATGGAAGTCCTGGCCCAGGGCAGCGTCGACGTCGAGGTCAAAGGCATCGAACGCAAGGACGAGGTCGGCGCCATGGCCCGCTCGGTCCAGGTGTTCAAGGACAACGCCGTGGCCCTGCGCACCGCCGAAGCCGCCCAACAGCGCGCCAGCGCCGAGACGGAAGCCGAGCGTCGCCGCAACCAGGAGATCGCCGAGGCCGCCGCCAGGGAGCAGGCCTTCGTCATGGAAGCCATCGCCGGCGGCCTGACCCGCCTGTCGGACGGCGACCTGACCTACCGCCTCGATCAAACCTTCCCGGAGGCCTACAAGCGCCTGCAGAGTGACTTCAACGGCGCCATCGCTCAGTTGGAGGAGGCGATGGGCACGATCGTGCACGCCGCCAACGGCATCGGCGCGGGGTCCGACGAAATCGCTTCGGCCGCCGACGACCTGTCGCGCCGCAGCGAGCAGCAGGCCGCCAGCCTGGAAGAGACCGCCGCGGCGCTGGACGAGATCACCGCCACGGTCAAACGCTCGTCCGCGGGCGCCAACGAGGCCAGCAAGGTCGTGGGTTCGACCCGCGTCGACGCCGAACGTTCCAGCGTCGTTGTCCGCAATGCTGTCGACGCCATGAACGAGATCGAGAAGTCCTCGCAGTCGATCAGCCAGATCATCGGCGTGATCGACGAGATCGCCTTCCAGACCAACCTGCTGGCCCTGAACGCCGGGGTCGAGGCCGCCCGGGCTGGCGAGGCCGGCCGCGGCTTCGCGGTCGTCGCCCAGGAAGTGCGGGCCCTGGCCCAGCGCTCGGCCGACGCGGCCAAGGAGATCAAGACCCTGATCTCGACCTCGTCGCAGCAGGTCAACCAAGGCGTCAGCATGGTCGGCCAGACGGGCGAGGCCCTGCAGGCCATCGTGGTCAAGGTCGGCGAGATCGACGCCCTGGTCAGCGAGATCGCCGCCTCGGGCCAGGAACAGGCCACCGGCCTCAACCAGGTCAACGCCGCCGTCAACCAGATGGACCAGACCGTCCAGCAGAACGCCGCCATGGTCGAGCAGTCGACCGCCGCCTCGCATGCCCTGAAGGGCGAGGCCGGCAACCTGATGCGGATGATCTCGAAGTTCCGCGTCGCCGGCGCCTCGGGCTCGAGCTCGGCCTCGGCCGGCGCCTCGACCAGCCGTCCGGCTCCGCGTCCGGCGGCGCCCGCCCCGCGCCCGGCCGCCCCGGCGCCCAGCAAGGGCCCGGCCCTGGCCACCCAGGCCAGCCGCCCGGGCGCCAACCCGGTCGCCGCCGCCCAGGCCAAGCTGGCCAAGGCCGTGGGCGCCTCGCCCCAGGCCTCCAGCGACGACTGGGAAGAGTTCTGATCCCGTTCAGTAAGCGTAGCGCCCGCGTTTCAGGGGCGTTTCTCCCCTCAAGAGCGACTGGCCCCGCCTCCCCTCAGGCGGGGCCTTTTTCGTGGGCGGCGCGCGCCTATGTCAGACGGCCATGCAAGCCGATCTGTTCGCCCCCCAACCGCCGTCCCATCCGCCGGCCGGTCTGAGCTATCAGCCCAACCTGATCTCGCTCGCCGAGGAGGCCGCCCTGACCGGCCATTTCGCGACGCTGCCGTTCAAACCGTTCGAGTTCCACGGCCATACCGGCCATCGTCAGGTGGTGTCGTTCGGCTGGCGCTACGACTTCGGGCGGCGCAGCCTGGACCGGACGACGCCAATCCCCGACTTCCTGCAGCCACTGCGCGGCAAGGTCGCCGCCTTCGCCGGCCACCCGCCCGAGGCCTTCGAGCAAGCCCTGGTCACGCTGTACGAACCTGGCGCGGCGATCGGCTGGCATCGCGACCGGCCCGAGTTCGGCCAAGTAGCCGGCGTGTCGCTGCTGACCCCATGCCGGTTCCGCTTCCGGCGCAAGGCGGCCAAGGGCTGGGAACGACGAGCGTTCGAGGCCGCGCCCCGCTCGGCTTATCTTCTGTCTGGACCTTCGCGCACCGAGTGGGAGCACAGCATCCCGCCGCTGGAGGCGCGGCGCTATTCGGTGACGTTCCGGACGCTGGCCTGAGGCCTAGAACGAAGCTGGCGCCTGCGCGATCGTCACGGCCACCGGGCAGCCGTCGACCAGACGCGCCACTGCCCGTTCGCCATGCGCCTTGGGCATCTTCGATAGCGGCTGAAGCCGCGGCGTTTCCGAGCTGGCGACCAGTTCGGGGCCGTTGCTCTTGCAGTTCACCATCTGCGGATTGACCACGAAGGTCTTCCTCGGCTGTGGAGGCCGCCGGAAGGTTCCGCGCCGGGCGTCACGCGCGCGCGCCGCCTCGATCGTAAAAGCTTGAGCCTGCTTCGAAAACGGCAGCGTTCGCTTCTTGGCCGGATGAGCCCAGTCGAAAGGCTGGTGCTGAAGCAGATAACCCTTCTGGCCCTCGACGGGCGCGGTCTGCAGCAGGGCGGCAAGGGCTAGCGCGGACAAAAGCATGGCGGGGCTCCGTCTCCGAAACCCCGCCACTCTACGTCCGATTGTCCGGACACCAACATTAACTTTCGGACAGGTCGAAACCCGCCCGCCCGGCCTTAGGCCTGCATGGTCCAGCCTTCGACGCCCATCGCCGCCTGACGGAAGGCTTCCGAGCGGGTCGGGTGCGGGTGGCAGGTGCGAGCCACGTCTTCCGAGGCGCCGCCGAACTCCATGGCCACGCAGATCTCGGCGATCATGTCGCCGACGTTGGGACCCACGGCGTGAGCGCCCAGGATGCGATCGGTCTTGGCGTCGGCCAGCACCTTCACGAAGCCGTCGGTCTCGTGGTTGATCTTGGCGCGGCTGTTGGCCAGGAACGGGAACTTGCCGACCTTGTAGGCGACGCCCGCGGCCTTCAGGTCCTCCTCGGTCTTGCCGACCGTGGCGACTTCCGGGCTGGTGTAAATGACGCCGGGGATGATGTCGTAGTTCACGTGGCCGGCCTTGCCCGCGATCAGCTCGATGCACGCCACGGCCTCGTCCTCGGCCTTGTGGGCCAGCATCGGACCCGAGGTCACGTCGCCGATCACCCAGACGCCGTCGACGCCGGTCTTGTAGTGGTCGTTGGCAATCATGCCGCGCTTGTCCGGCGTGATGCCGACCGTCTCCAGGCCCAGGCCTTGGGTGTAGGGGCGGCGGCCGATGGCGACCAGCACGTAGTCGGCCTCAATCGTCGTGGCCTCGCCGCCGGCGACGGGTTCGTGGGTCAGCTTGACGCCCTTGGCCGAGGCGGTCGCGCCGGTGACCTTGGCGCGCAGCGAGAACTTGAAGCCCTGCTTGGTCAGGATCTTCTGGAAGGCGTTGGCCACTTCGGTGTCGGTGCCCGGCAGGATGCGGTCCAGGTACTCGACGACGGTGACCTCGGCGCCCAGGCGCTTCCAGACCGAGCCCAGCTCCAGGCCGATGACGCCGGCGCCGACCACGACCAGCGACTTAGGCACTTCCGGCAGCGACAGAGCGCCGGTCGAGTCGACGACGCGCTTGTTGTCGATCGTCACGCCGGGCAGTGGGGTCGGTTCCGAGCCGGTGGCGATCACGATGTTCTTGGTCTCGAGGGTGGTTTCCGAACCGTCCTCGGCCTTCACGACCACCTTTCCGGCGCCGTCGATGCGGCCCCAGCCCTTCACGTAGTCGACCTTGTTCTTCTTCATCAGGAACTCGACGCCCTTGGTCAGGGCTTCGACGCTCTCGGCCTTCTGGGCCATCATCTGCACGAGGTTCAGCTTCGGCTTGACCTCGATGCCCAGCTTGGCGAACTCCGGACCGGTCGCGGCTTCGTACATTTCCGAGGCGTGCAGCAGGGCCTTCGACGGCATGCAGCCGACGTTCAGGCAGGTGCCGCCCAGCTTGCCGCGGCCTTCGACGATCGCGGTCTTCAGACCCAGCTGGCCGGCGCGGATCGCCGCGTTGTAGCCACCGGGACCACCACCGATGATGACGACGTCGTACTGAGCCATGGATCTTTCGCCTTCAGGACGCGCCGGAAGCGGCGCCGGACAAGATATGGGACCTCGCCGGCCCAATTGTCAGACCTCTGGAGGCGCGTGTTCCTTAGAGGCAACGGGGCAAAAACGGAACCCGCTTTCGACGTCCGCGCCCTTGAAAATCAAGGAGATTGGACAGTTTTCCTTCGCGCTCGGCCTTCCCTGCCTCACACGACGCGGCCTAACCTTGGCGGCTCATCGGGGAGACCATCGCACCGTGCTGAAGTTCGCCGCCCTGGCCCTGGCTATCCTTGGCGCTTCCCCTGGCGCTTCGGGGGCCGCCGCCCAGACCACCCCACCGGTCGGGACGCCGATCGTCATCGGCCAATCGCTGACGATGGAGTCCAGGATCCTGTCCCAGACCCGGCGGATCAACGTCCACCTGCCGCCGGACTACGCCAGCTCGGGGAAGACGTATCCGGTGCTTTACCTGCTGGACGGCGGCGAGAAGGAGGACTTCCCGCACATCGCCGGCCTGGCCCAGCTGGGCGAGCTGTCCTGGACCTATCGCGAGATGATCGTGGTCGGGATCGAGGGCGTCGATCGACGTCACGACCTGACCCATCCGACCAGCGTCGCCAAGGAGAAGGCCGACTATCCGACCACGGGAGGGTCGGCCGCCTATCGCCGCTTCCTGGCCGAAGAGCTGAAGCCCTGGGTCGCCGCCCGCTACCGGGTCAGCGGTGAAAGCGCGATCATCGGCGAGAGCCTGGCGGGCCTGTTCGTGGTCGAGACCTTCCTGAAGCAGCCAACGCTGTTCGACGCCTACATCGCCGCCAGCCCCAGCCTCTGGTGGAGCGACCAGGCTCTCGCGCGGGGCGCGGCGGCCGACCTCGCCCGATGGCCGAAGACGGGGCCTACAGGCGGCGCTCGCAAGCTCTATCTGACCATCGGCGACGAAGGGACGACGATGCAGGAGGGCGTCGACAAGGTCGTGGCCGCGATCGGCGCGGCCAAGCCGGCGGGCCTGACCTTCGTCTACGATCCGATGCATCAGGAGCATCACAGCACGGTCTACCATCCGGCTGCCCTGAAGGCGTTCCGGACCGTCTGGCCGGGGCCGCGCCCCGAAGGGAACTAAGCTTAGCCACAAGCCTGACACCGCGTCGCCTGGAGAGCGCCATCGGTCCGTGACGTCATGATGTCATGATCTCTCGTGTCCGCCTCCTCGCCGCCTTTGCCGCCCTGGCCCTCACGGCCGCCGCGCCCATGTCGGCGCCGGCCAAGAGCCACGAGATCCCGATCGCCAGCGACAAGGCTGGCGACACGCTGGCGGTGCTCTATTCGGGCGACGGCGGCTGGGGCGTCCTGGACCAGAAGGTCGCCCGCCACTTGGCCGACAACGGCGTGCCGACCGTCGGCGTCAACTCGCTCACCTATTTCCGCACCAAGCGCTCGCCCGCCGGCGCGGCCCAGGACCTGGCCGACGCCCTGCGCGCCTATGAAAGCCAGTGGGGCCGCAAGAACGTGGTGCTGATCGGTTATTCGTTCGGCGCCGACGCCCTGCCCGCCATCCTGCCCCAGCTGCCCGCCGCGCTGCGCGCCCAGGTCACGCACATCGTGCTGATCGGAACGGGTTCGAACGGCGATCTGCAGTTCCATCCGGTCAGCTGGCTGAACCTGACCTCGCGCGATTCCTTCCCCGTCCGCCCGGCGATCGCCGCCATCAAGGACGTGAAGATCACCTGCGTCTACGGCGACAAGGAACGCGCCGACATCTGCCCCACCCTGCCCGACGCCGAGGTCGCCAAGATCCGCCTGCCCGGTGGCCATCATTTCAACGGCGACTACGCGGCTCTGGGCGACGCGGTGCTGCGGGCCACCCGCTAGGCTGACCTCCGTCGTCGCGACGGAATTGGACGGTGTTCCAGATCAGAAAAAATCGAAACCTTCGCTCGAAGCGCCGCCTACAGCGGCGCGGCCAGACCGTACTTCGCCGCCAGCCAGCGGGTGATCGGGCGAGCGTCGGTGAGGAAGCTCAGGCCGCCCGCCGACTGGATCTCGCCGTGCGGGCCGGCGTCGGGCGCGGACTCGCCCAGGATCAGGGTCGGTGCGTTCTGGTGGTCTTCTCCCAGGCGCTCGACCAGGGCCGGACGCGGACGGGCGTAGTCGACACGGACGATATCCAGCACCTCGCGCAGCTGAGGATAGGTCGCCAGATACCCCTCCATCATCGCGCAGTCCGGACAGAAGCGCAGCGCGCCGTCCTTCTCGAAGCGGGTGTTCAGCAGATAGAGCGTGTCCCTGGCCATCGCCTGTCGTCCCTGAAAAGCAAACGGCCCCGGCGCGGAACGCCGAGGCCTGAAAGCAAAGAAGCCCGCCGGAGGGCGGGCTTCTCGTAGGTCCTAGAGGTCCAGCAGCAGGCGCTGCGGATCTTCCAGCGCTTCCTTGACCTTCACCAGGAAGGTCACCGCGCCGGCGCCGTCGACGACGCGGTGGTCGTAGGACAGGGCCAGGTACATCATCGGGCGGATCTCGATCTTGCCGGCCACGACCATCGGACGTTCCTTGATGGCGTGCATGCCCAGGATGCCCGATTGCGGCGCGTTCAGGATCGGCGTCGACATCAGCGAGCCATAGATGCCGCCGTTGGTGATCGTGAAGGTGCCGCCCTGCATGTCCTCGATGGACAGCTGGCCGTCGCGGGCCTTCTTGCCCAGGCCGCCAATGGCCTTCTCGATCTCGGCCAGGTTCAGGACGTCAGCGTCGCGGACGACCGGAACCACCAGGCCCTTGTCGGTGCCGACGGCGACGCCGATGTCATAGTGGTTCTTGTAGACGATGTCCGTGCCGTCGATTTCGGCGTTGACGTCCGGAACGGCCTTCAGGGCGGCCACGACGGCCTTGGTGAAGAAGGACATGAAGCCCAGCTTCACGCCGTGACGCTTTTCGAAGACGTCCTTGTATTGGGCGCGCAGGGCCATGACCGCCGTCATGTCGACCTCGTTGAAGGTCGTCAGCATGGCGGCCGTGTTCTGGGCTTCCTTCAGGCGGCGGGCGATCGTCTGACGCAGGCGCGTCATCTTCACGCGCTCCTCGCGCTCGTGCAGGGCGCGCGGCGCGGCCGGGGCGGCGGCCGGAGCCGGGGCCGAAGCGCGGGCCTCCAGAGCGGCCAGGGCGTCGCCCTTGGTCACGCGACCGTCCTTGCCGGTGCCCGCGACCTTCGAGAGATCGAGGCCCGACTCGGCGGCGATACGGGCCGGGGCCGGGCTGACCGGCGCGGCGGCCGGAGCAGCGGCGGCGGCCGGAGCCGGGGCCGGAGCAGCGGCGGGCGCCGGAGCCGGCTTCGGCGCTTCAGCCTTCGGCGCGGCGGCCGGCGCGGCCGAGGCGGTCGCGCCTTCGGTCACGATGCCCAGGACCGTGCCCGGAACGACGGTGGCGCCTTCCTCGGCGCCGATGGCCGACAGCACGCCGTCGGCGGGCGAGGCCACTTCGAGGCTGACCTTGTCGGTCTCCAGCTCGACGAGGATCTCGTCCTTCTTCACGGCCTCCCCGGCCTTCTTGGTCCAGCGGGCGACCGTCGCTTCCGTGACGGATTCGCCGAGGGCGGGGGTCATGATGTCGGCCATGGGGCTTTCCGATGTCTCTCTTGTTCGGTCCGGCGGGGTTCTTGAGAGTGCGACGACGTCGCGCGCCGTCGCACTCCATTTTTAGTCTGAAGTCCGACGCTTACGCGAAGGCCTCGTTCAGGAAGGTCTCGAGTTCTTTCAGGTGGCGGCTCATCAGGCCGGCGGCCGTCGAGGCCGAGGCCGGGCGACCCACATAGCGAGCGCGTTTGGCCTTGATGTCCAGCTTGTCCAGCGTCAGCTCCAGCCACGGATCGACGAAGGTCCAGCCGCCCATGTTCTTGGGCTCTTCCTGGCACCACACGAGATCGGCGTTCTTGAAGCGCGACAGCACGTTCATCAGCGACTTCATCGGCCACGGATAGAACTGCTCCAGACGCAGCAGGTAGACGTCGTCGCGACCGGTCTTGGCGCGCTGGTCGACCAGGTCGAAGTAGACCTTGCCCGAGCAGATGATGACGCGCTTGATCTGATCGTCGCTCTTCAGCGTGACCCCGCCCACATCGCAACCGGCCTCGGCGCCGTCCACCATCACGCGGTGGAAGGTCGAGCCCTCGGTGAAGTCGGCCAGGTTCGAGACGGCGCGCTTGTGGCGCAGCAGGCTCTTGGGGGCCATCACGATCAGCGGCTTGCGGAACTCGCGGTGCATCTGGCGGCGCAGGGCGTGGAAGTAGTTCGCCGGCGTCGTGCAGTTGACGACCTGCATGTTGTCTTCCGCGCACGACTGCAGGAAGCGCTCAAGGCGCGCCGAGCTGTGCTCGGGGCCCTGGCCCTCGTAGCCGTGAGGCAGCAGCATCACCAGGCCGCTCATCCGCAGCCACTTGCGCTCGCCCGAGCTGATGAACTGGTCGATGACGACCTGGGCGCCGTTCACGAAGTCGCCGAACTGGCCTTCCCACAGGGTCAGGGTGTTCGGGTCGGCCAGCGAGAAGCCGTATTCGAAGCCCAGCACCGCCTCTTCCGACAGGGCCGAGTCGATCACTTCATAGTGGCCCTGGCCCGGGCGGATGTTGTTCAGCAGCGTGTAGTGCTCTTCGGTCGTCTGATCGATGACGTCCGAGTGGCGCTGGGTGAACGTGCCACGCACCGAATCCTGGCCCGACAGGCGGACCGGATAGCCCTCATCGAGCAGGGTGGCGAAGGCCAGGTGCTCGGCGGCGCCCCAGTCGATGCCCTCGCCCTTCTCGAACGCCTCGCGGCGGTTCTCGATGGCGCGCTTGACGGTCTTGTGGGCGTTGATCCGTTCCGGGATCGTGGTGATCTGACGGCCCAGCTCCTGCAGACGGGTCTTCGGGAAGGCCGTCTTGCCGCGGCGATCCTCGTCGCCCGGCAGGGTCAGGCCGGCCCACTTGCCGTCCAGCCAGTCGGCCTTGTTGGCCTTGTAGCTCTTGCCGGCGTCGAATTCCTTGTCGAGGAAGGTCTCGAACTCGCCGACCCAGCCGTCGGACTCGGCCTGGCTGATCACGCCCTCGGCGATCAGGCGGTTGGCGTAGAGTTCGCGGGTCGGCGGGTGACCCTTGATCTTCGCGTACATGATCGGCGACGTCATGGTCGGGTCGTCGCCTTCGTTGTGACCGAAGCGACGGTAGCAGACCATGTCGATGACCACGTCCTTGCCGAACTTCTGGCGGTACTCGGTCGCGACCTTGGCGGCGAAGACGACGGCTTCCGGATCGTCGCCGTTGACGTGGAAGATCGGGGCCTCGACCATCAGGGCCATGTCGCTGGGATAGGGCGACGAGCGCGAGTAGCGCGGGCTGGTCGTGAAGCCGATCTGGTTGTTGACGATGAAGTGGATGGTGCCGCCCGTGCGGTAGCCCTTCAGGCCCGACAGGGTGAAGCACTCGGCCACCACGCCCTGGCCGGCGAAGGCGGCGTCGCCGTGAAGCAGCAGCGGCAGCACGTGGCCGCGGCCGGCGTCCGGGGTCTCGCGCAGCAGGAAGGCCTGCTTGGCGCGCGCCTTGCCGATCACGACCGGGTTGACGATTTCCAGGTGCGACGGGTTGGCGGTCAGCGACAGGTGGACCTTGTTGTCGTCGAACTCACGGTCCGACGAGGCGCCCATGTGGTACTTCACGTCGCCCGAGCCCTCGACGTCCGAGGGGACCGACGAGCCGCCTTGGAATTCGTGGAAGATGACGTGGTAGGGCTTGCCCATCACGGCGGCCAGCACGTTCAGGCGACCGCGGTGCGGCATGCCCAGGACGATGTCCTTCACGCCCAGAGCGCCGCCGCGCTTGATGATCTGCTCCATGGCCGGGACCATGGCCTCGCCGCCGTCCAGGCCGAAACGCTTGGTGCCGGGGAAACGCTTGTGCAGGAACTTCTCGAAGCCCTCGGCCTCGATCAGCTTCTTCAGGATGGCGACCTTGCCCTCCTTGGAGAACACGATCTCCTTGTCGCGGCCTTCGATGCGCTCCTGCAGCCAGGCCTTCTCGGCCGGGTCGGAGATGTGCATGTACTGCACGCCGACATTGCCGCAGTAGGTGCGGCGGACGATCGACAGGATCTCGCGGACCGTGGCGGTCTCCAGACCCAGCACGTAGTCGAGGAAGATCGGACGGTCGTAGTCGGCCTCGGCGAAGCCGTAGGTGGCCGGATCCAGCTCGCTGGCGTCCTTCGGCGGATCCAGGCCCAGCGGGTCGAGGTTGGCGGCCAGGTGGCCGCGCATCCGGTAGGCCCGGATCATCATGATGGCGCGCAGGCTGTCCAGCGTGGCGGCGCGGACGGCTTCGGCGGAAGAACCGGGGGCCTTGCCCTCGATCGCCTTGGCGACCTTGGCTTCGACGGCGGGGGCGACGCTGGCCCACTGGCCGTCCAGGGCCGAAAGCCAGTCGGGGCGAACCGACGGCACCTTCCTGGGCGTCCAGGCCGGGTCCTGCGCGGCGCGCTTAACCTGGTCGGCCTGTTCGGCGAGGCTGGAGAAGAAGGCGTTCCACGAGGGTTCGACCGATCCGGGGTTCTCCGCCCACTGGGCGTAGAGGTCTTCCACGAACGCCGCATTGGCGCCGTAGAGGAAGCTGGTCTCGGTCAAGACCTGGTTGATGATGCCTGCGTCGTCCGCCATCGTTCTTCGCCTTAGATCCGCTTGCTTACGGGAGCGCTACAACAAGCCCGTAAATATAGTCTCTCAATCACCCGGGCGCCCGTCGCTTGGCGGGGCCCAGGTGATTTTTTCGGATCGTCGACTGGCGGTCGCAAAAAACCTGGGCCCCGCGCGGGGCGGGGTTTCGGTATTCTAGTTAGCCCTTCAGGACCTCGAGCAGGGTTTCACCCAGCTTGGCCGGCGACGGCGAGACGCGGATGCCCGCCTCTTCCATCGCCGCGATCTTGTCCTCGGCGCCGCCCTTGCCGCCCGACACGATCGCGCCGGCGTGGCCCATGTGACGGCCGGGAGGGGCCGTACGACCGGCGATGAAGCCGACCATGGGCTTCTTGCGGCCGCGCTTGGCTTCGTCCTTCAGGAACTGGGCCGCTTCTTCTTCGGCCGCGCCGCCGATTTCACCGATCATGACGATCGACTTGGTGGCTTCGTCGGCCAGGAACAGTTCCAGCACGTCGATGAACTCGGTGCCCTTGACCGGGTCGCCGCCGATGCCGACGGCGGTCGTCTGACCGAGACCGGCGTTGGTGGTCTGGAACACGGCTTCGTAGGTCAGGGTGCCCGAACGCGACACGACGCCGACCGAGCCTTCCGAGAAGATCGAGCCCGGCATGATGCCGATCTTGCATTGCTTGGGCGTCAGGACGCCCGGGCAGTTCGGGCCGATCAGGCGCGACTTGGAGCCTTGCAGGGCCTTCTTGACCTTGACCATGTCCAGCACCGGGATGCCCTCGGTGATGCAGACGATCAGCGGGATCTCGGCTTCGATGGCTTCCAGGATCGAGTCGGCCGCGAAGGGCGGCGGGACGTAGATCACCGAGGCGTCGGCCCCGGTGCGGTCCTTGGCTTCGGCGACGGTGTCGAACACCGGCAGGCCGATGTGGGTCTGACCGCCCTTGCCGGGGGTGACGCCGCCGACCATCTGCGTGCCGTACGCGATGGCCTGTTCGGTGTGGAAGGTGCCTTGAGCGCCGGTGATGCCCTGGCAGATGACCTTGGTGTGCGAACCGATCAGAACCGACATTAACGGGCGCCCTTCACAGCGGCGACGATCTTCTCGGCGCCGTCAGACAGATCGTTGGCGGCGATGACGTTCAGGCCGCTTTCCGAGATGATTTTCTTGCCGAGTTCGACGTTGGTGCCTTCCAGGCGGACGACCAGCGGAACCTGGAGACCGACTTCCTTCACGGCGGCGATGACGCCTTCCGCGATGATGTCGCAGCGCATGATGCCGCCGAAGATGTTGACCAGGATGCCCTTCACGGCCGGATCGGCGGTGATGATCTTGAAGGCCGCGGTGACCTTCTCCTTCGAAGCGCCGCCGCCGACATCCAGGAAGTTGGCCGGCTCGGCGCCGTACAGCTTGATGATGTCCATGGTGGCCATGGCCAGGCCCGCGCCGTTGACCATGCAGCCGATTTCGCCGTCCAGGGCGATGTAGGCCAGGTCGTACTTCGAGGCTTCGATTTCCTTGGGGTCTTCTTCGCTCTCGTCGCGCAGCGCCTTGATGTCCGGGTGACGGAACAGGCTGTTGCCGTCGAACGACAGCTTGGCGTCGAGGACGCGCAGGTGATCATCCGCCGTGACGATCAGCGGGTTGATCTCCAGCATGGCCATGTCCTTGGCCATGAACGCCGTATACAGCTGGTTCAGCAGCGAGGCGGCTTCCTTGGCCAGGCCGCCGGTCAGGCCCAGGGCCTTGGCCAGGGCGCGGGCGTGGGTCGGCCACACGCCGGTCGCCGGATCGATGGTGAAGGTGTGGATCTTCTCGGGCGTCGAGTGGGCGACGTCCTCGATGTCCATGCCGCCTTCGGTCGAGGCCACGACCGAGACCTTGCTCGACGAGCGGTCGACCAGCAGCGACAGGTAGAATTCCTTGGCGATCGCCGCGCCTTCTTCGATGTAGAGGCGGTTGACCTGCTTGCCCTTGGGGCCGGTCTGGTGGGTCACCAGCACGCGGCCGAGCATTTCCTCGGCGTTGATGCGGACTTCTTCGACCGACTTGACGACGCGGACGCCGCCCTTGGCGTCGGGGCCCAGGCCCTCGAACTTGCCCTTGCCACGGCCACCGGCGTGGATCTGGCTCTTCACGACGAAGACCGGCGTGCCCAGCTTTTCGGCGGCGGCGGCGGCTTCGTCAGGCGTGAAGGCGGCGAAGCCGCGCGGCACGGGAGCGCCGAACTCGGCGAGTACGGCTTTGGCTTGATGTTCGTGGATGTTCATGAGGGCCCGGTCTCGACGACGGCTTTCTGAAATGTGGCCGGGTTATAGGAGCGCTATTTCGCAGGCGCAACCGCGCGCGGACGATAAGGTGAAGGCTTGCGCGCTTATCTTGTCGGATAGGACGCCCGCGCCGCCGGTTTGAGCGGCTGTGGCAAGGGAAACCCTTGCCGCCACGGAACTGTTACCGGTCACACCTTTGCGGTTCATCAGCGGCTGTCCACCGGTGTCATAGCGGCTCTCGGCGATAACGATGGGATGTCAACGTTGTCATCCGAGACCGACAATAACGCTCCGGACGGGGAACGACACCGCAAGCGCGTTGCGTTCCCCCGTTTCTGGCCCGGCTCACCCTTTCGGCGAAACCGAGGCCGTCGCCCTTCGCTCCAGCTTGCCCCAGCCGACCCGGCCGCCCCGGATGGCCATGACCACCGACTTGACCACGACGTAGTACATCAGCTGGCGATAGCCGAACCGTTGGACGGGCAGGAATGGCAGGTCGGCCCACGGCGCGCGCTTCTCCAGGGCCATGCCCAGGGCGCCGGCCGACAGGTCGACGGCGATGAAGATCGCCCAGTAGGTCAGACCCAGCAGCATGTCGTCGGGCCGCCACTCCACCGGATGAGCCACCGCCCCATAGAGGCCGGCGATCAGGCTCCAGATCACCGCCAGGTCGACCAGCGGCGCGGCGACGGCCAGGATGATCTGGAACAGCCAGATCTGCGGCAGGGCCACGAAGCCCAGCACCGGGGTCTTGCGGTTGAACATCGCCCTGCGGTGCTTCCACACGCACTGCAGAGTGCCGAACGACCAGCGGAAGCGCTGTTTCAGGAGGCCGCCGACCGTGTCGGGCGCCTCGGTATAGGCGCGGGCCTCGGGGTCGAAAGCCACCTTCCAGCCGGCGCGCTGGCAGGCGATGGTCAGGTCCTGGTCCTCGGCCAGGGTGTCGGCCGGATAGCCGCCCAGGGCGTCCAGAACGCTCTTGCGCCAGGCCCCGACGGCGCCCGGCACCACCGTCACCGCGCCCAGCGCCGACAGCGCCCGGCGCTCCAGGTTCTGGGCGGTGACGTATTCCAGGGCCTGCCAGCGGGTGACGATGTTCAGGCGGTTGCCGACGATGGCGTTGCCGGCCACCGCGCCGATGTCCTCGTCCTGGAACCAGCGGGCCAGGCGGCCGATGGTCTCGGGCGGGAACAGGGTGTCGGCGTCCAAGGCCACGACGAACTCGCCCTTCGCGACCGCCAGGCCGCGATTGACCGCCCGCGCCTTGCCGCCGTTCTCGAACGACAGCAGCGTCACCCGCGGATCGTTCGCGAAGTGGTCGCGGACCTCTTGCGCCGTGCGGTCCTTGGAGCCGTCGTCCAGGACCAGCACCTCCAGATTCTTCCAGTCGCTCTCCAGGATCCGCGCCACCGAAGCGGCGATCACCTTCTCCTCGTTGAAGCAGGGGATCAGCACGCTGACCAGCGGACCGGTCTCGGGGTCCAGATCGGCGGGCTCCTCGTGGGTCCAGAAGCGGTGGACCAGGGCCAGGCTGGCCAGGAACACCAGCCGCGCGACGCCCAGGAAAATGGCCGCGACGAACAGGAAGGTCATGGTCGCCTGGGTCCAGCGGAAGAAGTCGAAGCCCAGGCGGTCGATGGCCAGGTCCAGGGCGGTGCGCGAGGTCGGCGGCATCACCTGCTGCGGGGTCATGCCGGCCAGCTCGCCGATCGTCACCAGGCGATAGCCGCGGGCGCGGATCTGGTCGATCAGCCCCGGCAGGGCCGCGACGGTGCGGCTGCGATCGCCGCCCGCGTCGTGCAGCAGCACCACCTGGCCGGGCCGGTCACCCGGGTTGTCCAGGCGATCCAGGGTGCGATCGATGATCTGCTGCGGCGTCGGCTTCTGCCAGTCGTCGGGATCGATCCGCAGGCCCACGGTCATGTAGCCCAGGGTCTGGGCGATCACGAGCGGCGCGACCTCGTGCGGGGTCGAGGGCTCGGCGTCGCCGAAGAACGGCGGACGGAACAGCCGCATCGAGCGGCCGGTGATCACCTCGAACAGGCGCTGGGTGGCGTTCAGCTCGACCTGCACCTGCGGCAGCGGCGTCTCGGCGATGTTGGGGTGGGTCCAGGTGTGGCCGCCCACGTCGTGGCCTTCGTCGACCTCGCGCCGCACCAGGTCGGGGTGCTTCTGCATGTTCTGGCCGATCACGAAGAAGGTGGCCGGCGCCTTCTTCTGCTTCAGGATGTCCAGGAGCTTCGGCGTCCAGCGCGGGTCTGGACCGTCGTCGAAGGTCAAGGCGACCAGCCCCTTCTTCTGGCCATAGCGCTCGATCACGTAGCTGGACGGGATGACGTCGTAGGTCTCGCCCGAGACCAGACCCGTGTCGGGGTCGAACTCCAGGCTTCTCTTGCCGGGCGTGGGCAGTTGCGCGACGCGCAGCACCTCGCCGCCGCCGTCGAAGTCGACGCCCTGGCCGTTGGCCAGCGTCGTCAGCCCCGCCGTCGAGGCCTGGCCATAGGGCTTGCCCAGCACCGACCAGACGCCCGGATCCTCCATGCCCATGCGCCACAAGGCATAGCCGCGCGGCTTCCAGGGATCGGAGACCTTGACCTCGTTGAACAGAGTCACCGCGTCCATGAACCAGACCACGTGGTCGTCGCCGTTGTCGTCGGTGTAGGTGTAGGTCGGGTTCAGGGCGTCGTCGTCCATGCGGATCGTCGCCCCGGCGTCCTGGGCGTTGCGCATGGCTTCGTGGAAGGTGGCCGGCGCGCCGGACGTGTGCTTGCCGTTCTTGTCCAGGGTCCAGTCGTAGCCGTAGGCGGCCAGGGCCATCACCGTACGACTGGGATCCAGGCTCGCGAAGCGCTGGGCCAGTTGCGTCTCGTACCAGTCCTGGCCGGCGTTGGGGCCGGGATCGCCCAGGGAATAGTGCTGGTCGTAAGCCATCAGCACCAGGGTGTCGGCGCTTTGCTGCAGGCGCTTGAGCGGCCAGCTGTCGTCGTCGAACGGGGCGGTGACCCAGACCTCGCGGCCGGCGCTGTTCAGGGCGGCGCGGGCCTCGTCCAGGAACTTCGGATAGGCCGCCAGCCCCTTGGCCGACAGCGCCTCAAAGTCGAAGACATAGCCGCCATAGCCGCGCTGGGCGGCCAGGGTCGTCAGGGTGTCGATCAGCTTGCGGCGGGCCAGCGGATCGACCAGCAGGGCGTCGGCCATCGGCCCGTCGAACGCGGCGTTGGCCGAGTTGTGGACCAGCGGCAGCACGGCCGGGTGGTTGGCGGCGGCGGCGATCCGCGCCGCGCCTTCCGGGTCGTCGGTGACGTCGATGTCGCCCTTGGCGCCGCGGATCGCCACCCACTGCGGCGAGACCACGTCCAGCTTGTCGATGTTGCGGCGCAGGGACTCGCGGCTGTCCTCGTCCCACGTGACGTAGAAGCCAACCGACAGCGGCCGGGCGGCGGCGTCGTTGGCCGCGCCGCCCTTCGGACGCGGCACGCGGCGCCAGGTCTTGGCGGACGGCTTGAGCTTGTGCGCCGTCTCCTGGTGCAGCGACGTCAGGATGTGCGGATCCTTCAGCGGCGCGTCGGGCAGACGGGGCGCGAAGGCCAGGGTGGCCACGAAGCCGGCCACGATGGCGGCGACCGCCGAGGCGAAGATCCCGAGCCCCAGCTTGGCGCGCCGTTCACGCTTGCCCGTGGGATCGTGAAAGATGTGGCGGTCTTCGGGGGTCATTCAGGCGCTCGCGGTTTGTTGCGCCATTGATACCTGAAATTGACCGAAGCGTGGCGGTGCGGCGTCCAGGCGACGGCGACGTTTGGTCGCAGCCCCTCAGTCTACCCAATCCCGGTCCAGCCGGCGCGAAGCCAGGAAGAACAGCAGCGCCGCCAGCAGGTAGAAGCCCATGCCGGTATAGATCGCCCAGCGCAGCGACTCCGCGCCGAACACCGGCTTCAGCAGATCCGAGACCTTGCCGAAGTAGTAGAGCCCCACGGCGATGCCCAGGAGGTTGTTGATCAGCAGGAACAGGGCCGAGGCCGTGGTCCGCATCGGGGCGGGCGCCAGGTGTTGCACGGCCGCGGTGATGGGCCCCAGCCAGGTCAGGTTCAGGCCGGTGGGGATCAGGAAAATCACGAAGGCCAGGGCCAGGGACGCCTGACCGCCCAAAACGCCCCCTTGGCCGCCGACCAGCGAACCGCTGTTCATGGCCAGCAGGAAGCAGGGCACGGAGATCAGGAAGGCCACGGCGGGCGTCAGCGGGTAGCCCGCCTTGGACTTGGCGCCCAGCCGGTCGGCCATCACCCCGCCCATCCAGATGCCGACGGCGCCGCCCAGGAAGGCGATGCCCGAATAGTACCAGGCCGTCTGGGCCAGGGTCAGGCCCAGGCTGCGCATGAAGAACGACGGCAGCCAGGCCGCGACGCCGTAGCCGCAGACCGACGACGAGGCCGCGCCCAGCGAGAGCAGCCAGAAGCTGGGCTTGGCCGCCAGCAGTCGGACCACCTGGGACAACGGCGCGGCCGGCGTCGGCGCGATCGGCGGCTCGCCAGGAGCGCGGTCGGCGCGGCCGCGCGGCGGATCGCGCATCACCAGGCGGAAGACCGGGGCCAGCAGCACGCCCAGCAGGCCGACCGCGATGAAGGCCGTGCGCCAGCCGTAGTGGACCGCCAGCAGCCCGCCGACCAGCGTGCCGGCCGCCGTGCCCAGCGGAATGCCGAAGGCGTAGGCGGCCAGGGCCCGGGCGCGCTGATGCTTGGGGAAGTAGTCGGCGATCAGGGAATAGGCCGGGGCCACGCCACCCGCCTCGCCGATGCCCACGCCCATCCGGGCCATGAACAGGTGGCCGAAGCTTCCCACCACGCCGCACAGGGCGGTGAAGCCGCTCCACAGGGTCAGGGCGGCGGTCATGATCCAGACGCGACTGAAGCGGTCGGCCAGCCAGGCGATCGGGATGGCCAGGGTCGTGTAGAGCAGGGCGAAGGCCAGGCCGCCCATCAGGCCGAACTGGGCGTCGGTCAGGCCGAACTCGTCCTTGATCGGCTTGGCCAGGATGCCCAGGATCTGCCGGTCCAGGAAGTTGAAGGTGTAGGCCAGGACCAGCATGGCCAGGACCACGTAGCGATAGCCGGACGGCTTCGCCCCCATGGGAACCGGCGTTTCGATCCCGTTCTCGCCCATGACCTGCCCTCGCTACGCTACAGCTTGCATAAAGAAGGGGCGGGACCTGTCACGACAAGCCCCGCCCCGCTTCACGACTGGATGATCAGAAGGCCAGCTCTACCGAGGCGGCCACGGTGCGCGGCGGGCCGTAGAAGCCGATCACCGAGTTGTTGTAGGTCGGCGCCCCGAAGTTGTAGCCGCCGGTGCGGTACTTCTCGTTGGTCAGGTTCTTGCCGGTCAGGGCCAGCTTGTACTTGCCGCCCGGGGCCGTCCAGATCGCCGTCAGGTCGACCAGGGTGAAGGCCTTCTGGTCCAGGGCCGGCAGCGGTTGCTCGAACTGCTGGTAGCTGTCGCGATAGCTGACCATCGGGGTGATGGCCAGGCCGCCGCCCGCCAGCTCGCCGCGCCAGGTCAGGCTGACATTGCCCGTCCATTCCGGCGTGTTCTGGAAACCGTAGAGGTCGGCGACGTTGATCACCTGACCGGTCGCCAGCGTCGTCGACGGGTTCAGCGGGTTGGGCGCGCCGGCCGGCACGAAGCGGGTGAAGGTGTCGTACTTGGCGTGGATGTAGCCCAGGGCGACGTTGGCCGACAGGCTCTGGCTGAGCTTGGCGTTGGCCTCGAACTCCGCGCCGTACAGGGTGGACGAGCCGGCGTTGTCGACCGAGCTGGCGATGCCCGACGGCACCACGACCTGGGTGGTGACCTGCTGGTCGGTATATTTCGACAGGAAGATCGCCGACGAGAACGAGACCCGGCGGTCCAGCGCGAAGCCCTTCAGGCCGGCCTCGTAGGTCTTGACGACCTCGGGCTTGTAGCCGTTGACGGTCTGCGGGGTGATGAAGGCGTCGCCGCGCATGTCCCAGCCGCCCGACTTGTAGCCCTTCGAGAACGAGGCGTAGGTCGTCAGGTCGTCGCTGAGCTCGTAAGAGGCCGAGATGCGCGGGGTGAACTGCGAGAAGGTCTTCTCGGCGTTGTAGTTCGTGCGCACCTGTAGGATCGGGCGCTGGGCGCCGCCTTGGTACGGCGAGGGCGTCGCGCCCAGATAGAAGAAGCGGAAGACGTTGGCGCGCTTGGAGTCGCGGGTGGCGCGAGCGCCCAGCGAGACCTTCAGGCGATCGGTCAGGTTGGCGCTGAAGTCGAAGAAGGCCGCGAAGCTCTGGGTGTTGACCTTGCCGCCGTCGGCGATCGAGACGCCCAGGTTGCCGGCGATGGTGTCGAACTCGCCCGAGGCCTGGCTGTTCATGTAGTACAGGCCGAACACGCCCTGGACGTTGTCGTCCGCATAGACCGCCTGCAGTTCCTGCGAGAACGAGCCGTCGTCATAGGTCGCCGGGACGTCCAGGGTCGGCAGCGGCGTGCCGTCGAAGTCGATCAGGGTCTGGGTGTGGCCCTTGCGGTGGGCCGTGATCGACTTCAGCGTCACCGCGTCGGTGACATTCCACTCGCCGGTCAGCGACAGCCCCTTGGTGACGACGTGGTTCTTGTCGCCCAGGCCCGCCTGGGTGTCGTAGACGCCCAGGATCGGATAGTTGCCCACCGTCGGCAGGGTCTCGCGGTGACCGTGACGCGGGTTGGAGTCGTCCTCGACCCGGTCGTAGGCCAGGCGGAAGAACAGATCCTGCGTCGGCTTCCACTCGGCGCTCAGGCGATAAGCCTCGACGTCCTTGTCGTACTGCTCCGCGCCGGTGGTCAGGTTCTTGCCGTAGCCGTCGCGCTTGTAGAGCGCGTAGGCGCCGCCGATCGACAGGCCGGTGTCGGCGATCGGCGTCTGGGCCGAGACCAGCAGGTCGGTCTGGTTATAGCTGCCGTACGTGCCGCGCACCTTGCCGCCGGCCTCGTCGCCCAGCTTCTTGGTCACGTACTTGATCGCGCCGCCGATGGTGTTGCGGCCATAGAGCGTGCCTTGCGGGCCGCGCAGCACTTCGATGCGGTCGATGTCGAAGATGTCCAGCACCGCGCCCTGCGGACGATAGATGTAGACGTCGTCGACATAGAGACCCACGCCGGGCTCGTAGCCCCACAGCGGATCCTGCTGGCCCACGCCGCGGATGTAGCTGATCAGGGTCGAGTTCGAACCGCGCGCCGTCTGCACCGTGATGTTCGGGGTGGTCTGCTGCAGGACGGTGATGTCCGTGCCGCCCGCGCGCTCCAGCCGGTCGGCCGAGAAGGCCGAGACGGCGACCGGGACGTCCTTGAGATTTTCCTCGCGACGGCGGGCGGTGACGATCACCTGCTCGACGCCCACCGCGGCGTCCTCGCCGGCCGGAGCCTCCTGGGCCACGGCGACGCCCGCGATCGCGCTCCACGCCGCGCCAGCCAGCAGCGCGGCCTTCCACATCGAAGTCATGGGGTTTCCCCTCCCTTGCGTTCCGCCCTTCCCGATCCGGATCCGTCTTTTCGCGGACGCGTGCTCGGGAGTTTCGCCAATTCATCGAACAGCGAATTGCGGACACCATCACCCGAACCGGCGTCGGACGCCAGCTCTTTTTCATCAGGTGATGAAAATAGACCGGAGACGGATGATGCGCCCCCGCGATGCGGGGAGGATTACTTCCGAGCCTTGGCGACCACGGCCTCGAAGCCGGCCGCGCAGTACGCGAACAGCCGCTGACGGACCGCCTCCAGGTCGCTGGAATGGCACTCGCCTTCCGACAGCGAGTCGATCCGTCCGGTCTCGGACAGGGCCAGCATCATCGATCCGGTCAGGAACTGGTAGCACCAGTAGAGGTCGCGGTACTCGGCCTGGGGACGCACCGTCTTCAGAGTCTCGACCAGGCGGTGGACCACCGGGTCGAAGAACCGGGTCATGGTCTCGCCGCCCCAGGCCGGCGTGTTGTTCACCTGGGCCACCAGGGCGAAATAGCTCTTCCACCCCGGACCGCCGTCCTGCGAGATGCGCAGCAGCGGGTCGATGAAGGCCTCGATCACGCCCTCGACGGTCATCGCGCCCTTATGGGAATGTAGATAGGCGTCCATCGAGGCCTCGCGGGCCTGGTTCAGGATCTCGGCCCGGCGCAGGAACACCGCGTCGAACAGCTCGCGCTTGGCGCCGAAATAATAGTGGATCAACGCCGTATCGACACCGGCCTCGGCCGCCACCTGGCGGGTGGTCACGCCGTAGAAGCCGTGGCGCGCGAACAGGCCCTCGGCGGCGTCGAGGATGGTCTCCTTCAGGTCCAGGCCCTTGGCCTTGGACGGTCTGCCCCGCCCGCCGGCGCGCGCCCCCGACTTGGGTGCGGACTTGGTCAGGGGCTTGGCTGCGGTCATGAGAAACGGCCCCGCCGTGGTTGCGCTCCGTCCTCGGATAGGCGCAACCCGGCGGGGCTGGCAAGTGACCGCTGTTACGTCAGGCCTGAACAAAGATCCCGTGAAAGGTCACCGGCAGGGCCACCGACGCCCGCCAGGCGGCGATCGGACCCTGCTTCACATGGCGAGCGTCGAACACGTGCAGCTCGGTCGCCTTGGCGTCCAGGTTCAGCGTCGTCCCGACCAGCCAGCCGTCCAGTTCCTCGGACGAACCCGGGCGCGGGACGAACACCGTCTCCTCGACCAAGTGGCGCGGACCGAAGTCGAAGACCTGGTCGCTGTCAGCCTTCCAATCGCGCACGGCGATCCCCTGGAACAGCGGACGGTCGGGCCTTTCGTTGGTGACGTGGACGGCGTAGCGGCGGGCCTGGCCGGCGAAGCGGGCGTCGCCGCGCGGGAACTCGGCGGCGACCATCTCCTTGGCCAACTCGCCACGGCCGTCGGCGTGCAAAGCGATCATGGCCCGGCGCGGCGGCGTGGCGCGGACATGCTTGCCTTGCAGGAACAGGCCGGCGTTCTGGGCCGTGCCGGACGGATCCTCGTCGATGCAGGCGTCGAAGCGGATGGTTCCGTCGGTTTCCTCCCAGGCGTCGCCCAGGTGGAAGAAGAAGAACGGCGGCAGCTCGAACACCCGACGCTTGGAGAGGTCGTCCTTGTCGATCACCAGCACCTGGGTCCCGAGCTCGGGCTTCCAGCTCATGGCGGCGGCGACCGGCATGGTGAAGCGCTCCTGCACCCAGGGCTGCAGCAGTATCACCAGATGGCGGGCGGTGGCGGTGAAGTCGTGCATGTAGCTGTTGCGCGGCAGCTTGATCACCTCGGCCTTGCGCAAGGCGCCGTCTGGGGCCAGCTGCCAGACGATCGCCCGGCCGCCGCCCAGGCCCAGGTTCCAGATCGTTCCGTCCGGCTGCACGCGCGGATGGGCCAGGAACGGCATGGCCTTGAGGTCGGGGCGCAGGGTCTTGAAGCCGCGCGTCTCCAGGGTCACCGGATCCAGCATGGTGGGCGAACCGCCCTCCCACAGGGCCCACAGCTCACCCCCGGCCATCAGCACCGAGGTGTTGGCGGCGTTGGCGTCGTCGGGTCCGGTCAGCCGCGCGCCGGGGCCGGGCGCCGTGCCATAGCCGGGGGTGATCACGGCGTTGGCGGCGGCGTCCTGGCGACGCTTCACGGTGTCGACGAAACGCGCGCTCATCCGCGCTTGGCCGTCGGCGATCTGGAACCGGCGGACCATGCCGTCACCGTCGAACCAGTGGCCGACCGAGCCGCCCGGACGGCGGAACTTGGCGGGGCCGTTGCGGAACAGCGTGCCCCTCAGCGCGGCCGGCGCGCGGCCGTGCAGGCGGGTCAGGCCGGTCGGGGCGACGTCGCTCTCGACGTCGGCCAGGCCCAGCACCCAATCCCCGGCCTTGGCGTTGGCGGCGGCGGCCCAGACCGCCTCGGGTGTCAGCAGGGAGGCCCCGCCCAGCAGGGCTGCGGTCCGCAGGATGTCGCGCCGGTTCATGATCCCCTCCTCTAGTTCAGGTGGATGACTTGGACGTTGGCGCCGGCCTTCACCTCGAAGGCGGCGGCGTCGAAGGCCGGCGGCCCCATCATCACCGGCGCGTCCTTGGAGAAACCGAACGGCTCGGTCGGCATGCCGAAGGGGTTCTTGCCCATCTTCCCATCGCCATCGACGTCCTGGAACACGCGAACCGCGTAGGTCCCCGGCGGAAGGGCGACGATCTTGGCGCTGGGCGTGGCGTCGGCGGCCGAGGCGGCGGCGGCGCGGACGGGCTTGCCCGAGGTCCAGGCCTGGGCGCTGTCGTAGACGGCGATCATCACCTGGCCGGTCTTGGCCTTGAGATCCGGGAAGCTCAGGGTCAGGTCGCCGAACGCCTCCTGGGCGTGGGCGGCCGGCGCGACGCCAACAACGAGGGGGGTGGCGAGCGCCAGAGCGGCGATCAGGGTCTTCAGCGAGGTCATGGTCTTGTCCTTGATGAGGGATGTGAAGGGAGAGGGCGCGGCTCAGCCCAGGAACACGGTCCAGAGCAGACGGCCGGGGAGGAAGGTGAAGACGCCGGCGATCAGCAGGCCGCCAACGAACATGCCGGTCATGGCCCGGCGGTGGGCGGCGACCTTGCCGCGCTTGATCGCGTAGACCGCGCCTGGCAGGCCCACGATGGTCCAGCCCGACAGCAGGTGGATAAAGCTGAAATGGCCGGGGTTGATCTCGCGGATGAACAGCGAGCTGACCGCCGTGGTCCCCATGGCCAGCACCCAGGTCCAGCCCAGCAGCTTGTGCGCCGTCGTGCCCTTGACCCGCAGCATCAGCACCGCGCCGATGACCAGGGCCGTCAGGGCGGCGGTCAGGTGGACCTGGACGACCGTGGGCGCGGCGGCGATCAGCGACAGGTTCGGAGCGTGCGGCTTCGCCGCGGCCACGGCGGCGATGACGACGGCGGCGCCCACGCCCAGGGCGGCGTTGCGGACGCCGGTCCCGCGATCGGCGGCGGCTTGCGAAATTGACTTGCCGTACGCGGCCATTGTCTGCACTCCCGGTCGTGGCGGGGCGTCCGATCGCCTCGCCGTCGAGAACCTGATTGGAGTGGGCGGGTCCGTGTCTCAATCGTCGTTGCGCCAGTCGCCGGCCTCGTTTCGCGAACGGCTGGCCGGCGCCGTTCACGCTTCGCGAACGGCCGTCACCTCGCGCGAGGCGCAGCGCGGCTTTTTGGTCTCGGCCGTGGCGGGGGTGTTCCTGGCGCTGATCGGCGCGTTCGGCAGCGGCGAAGGCCCCATTGTCGTGCGGCTGGCCTATTGGGTGGGGCTGTGCCTGGCCGGGACGGTCGTCGGCACGATCGTCAGCCAGTTGATCGGTCGCGAGGGCCGCGCGGACGAGCGTCCGTGGCTGTACGGCTCCCTGACGGTGGTGGGCGTCACCCTGCCCTTCACCGTCGTGGTCTGGCTGGTCAGCGAGCTGGCCTTCCACGGCGCGCCGAGGCTGGCCGCCCTGCCCTTCTATCTGGGGCCGGTGTTCATCGTCTCGGCGGCCATGACCGGCTTGAACTTCCTGGTCCAGCGCCGGCCGCCCGAGACCCACGCCGCGCCGGCCGGCGCGCCGGCCCCGCGCTTCCTGGATCGCCTGCCGCCCAAGCTGCGCGGCGCTGAGCTCTACGCCGTCGAGGCCGAGGACCACTATCTGCGCCTGCACACCTCGCGCGGCCAGGACCTGATCCTGATGCGCCTGTCCGACGCCGTGGCCGAGCTCGAGGGCATCGAGGGCGCCCAGACCCACCGCTCGTGGTGGGTGGCCAAGGACGCCGTCGAGGTCGCCCGGCGCGGTGATGGCCGGGCGACCCTGACCCTGAAGGGCGGCGTCGAGGCGCCGGTCAGCAGGGCCTATGCCAAGGCCCTGCGTGAAGCCGGCTGGTTCTAGATCTCAGGCCTTCCAGCCGCCGCCCAGCGCCTTGTAGATCGCCACGACGTCGGTGTTGACGCCGGTCTCGGCGACGCTCAGCGCGTCCTCGGCCGCCAGCAGGGTGCGTTCGGCGTCCAGAAGCACCAGGAAGTCGATGCCGCCTTCCTTGTACTGGATCCGGGCCAGCTCGGCCGCGCGGCGCGAAGCCGCCGCCTGGTCGGTCAGGCTCTTCAGCTGGGCCTGCTGCTGCCGGTAGGAGACCAGGGCGTTCTCCAGATCCTCCAGCGCGCGCAGCACCGTCTGGTCGTAGTTGGCTAGGGCCGCGTCGTCGCGGGCCTTGGCCGCGCGCAGGCGGGCATGGGCGCTGCCCAGGTCCAGGGCTGGCCAGCTGACGCTGGGGGCCACCGACCAGGCCTGGCTGGCGGCGTTGCCGAAGCCCGCCGATGTCCCCGAGAGGAAGCCGACGAAACCGGTCACCGACACGCGGGGGAACAGGTCGGCCGTGGCCACCCCCACGCGCGCCGTCGAGGCCGCCAGGCGACGCTCGGCCGCCTGCACGTCCGGACGCCGGCGCAGCAGGTCTCCGGCGTCGCCGATCGGCAGGGCGGCGACCAGCGGACGCACGTCCGTCTCACGCTGAACAAGCAGCGCGTCCAGCGCGCCGGGCCGCTGGCCGGTCAGCACCGCCAGGCGATAGTTGGCGCGCTTCTCGGCGGTGATCAGACCCGGGATCGCCGCCTCGGTGGCGTTGAGGCGGGCCTGCGCCGAGGCGACGTCGATCGGGCTGCCGGCGCCGGCGTCGAACCGCACCTTGGTCAGGCGCACGGTTTCGCGCTGGGTCTCGAGGTTGCGGGTGGCGACGTTCAGACGCGCCTGGGCGCCGCGCAGTTCGAGATAGTTTCGCGCGACTTCCGCCGCGACGGTGACCTGGGCGTCGCGCAGCTCGGCCTGGGCCGCGCCGGCTTCCGCCCCCGCCGCTTCCACGCCGCGCCGGACGCGACCGAAGAGATCGATCTCCCAGCCGGCGTCAAAGCCGGCCTGGTAGCTCTGCCCCTCGACCCGTTCGGTCGTGACGCCCGGCTGCTGGGCCTTGCTCTTGGTATAGGTCCCATCCGCCGTGACGTGCGGCAGCAGGTCCAGCTTCTGCTCGGTGAACAGGGCGCGGGCCTCGCCAACGCGGGCGACGGCGATCTTCAGGTCCAGGTTCGCCGACAGGGCCTGGCCGACCAGTTGGTCTAGAACCGGGTCGCCGAACGCCTTCCACCACTCAGCCTCGGGATTGGCGGCGGTGAAGACGGCCGGATCGGCGTTCTGGAAGGCCGCCGGCGGGGTCGCCGGCGCCTTGTAGTTCGGCCCCACCGCGCAGGCGGCGGCCGTCAGGGAGACGCCGGCGATCAGCGCCGCGCGCAGGGTATTGGCAAACACACGCATCAGTGAGCCTCCACGGCCGGAGCCGTCGAATTCGCCGCCTTCCGCGCGGCCTTGCGGGCCGTGGAGCGGCGGATGACGTAGTAGAAGACGGGCGTCAGGATCAGACCGAACAGGGTCACGCCCAGCATCCCCGAGAACACCGCCACGCCCATGGCCTTGCGCATCTCGGCCCCAGCCCCGTGCGACACCACCAGGGGGTAGACCCCCATGATGAAGGCGATCGAGGTCATCAGGATCGGACGCAGGCGCAGGCGGCAGGCCTCCAGAACCGCCTGGAGCGGGCTGTCGCCGTGCTCCTCGCGCTCCTTGGCGAACTCCACGATCAGGATGGCGTTCTTACAGGCCAGCCCCACCAGCACGATCAGGCCGATCTGGGTGAAGATGTTGTTGTCGCCGTGGCTGATCCACACGCCGGCCAGGGCCGACAGCAGGGTCATCGGGACGATCAGGATGACGACCAGCGGCAGGCTCCAGCTCTCGTACTGGGCGACCAGCACCAGGAACGCCAGCAGCACGCACAGCGGGAAGATGAAGATCGCCGTGTTGCCCGCCAGGATCTGCTGGTAGGTCAGCTCGGTCCACTCGTAGCCCATGCCGTTGGGCAGCTCGGACTTGACGATGTCCTCCAGGGCCTTCTGGGCCTGGCCGGTCGAGAAGCCGGGCGCCGGGCCGCCGTTGATCTCGGCGGTCAGGTAGCCGTTGTAGTGGCTCTCGCGGTCGGGACCGGTCGCCTCCTTGAACGAGACGAAGGCGCCCAGCGGGATCATCTGCCCTTGGCCGTTGCGGGTCTGCAGGCGCAGCATCTGCTCGGGTTGCAGGCGGAATTTCTGATCGGCCTGGACGTTGACCTGGTAGGTGTGGCCGAAGCGGTTGAAGTCGTTGACGTACAGCGAGCCCAGATAGACCTGCATCGTCTCGAACAGGTCGGTCAGGGACACGCCCTGGGCCCGGGCCTTTTCACGATCGATGTCGGCCTGCACCTTCGGCACGCTGACCTGATAGCTGGAGAAGATGCCGGCCAGGGCCGGGTCCTTCTGGGCCTTGGCGATGACGTTCTGGGTGGCCTTGTACAGCTCCTCCGAACCCATGCCCGCCTTGTCGACGATCTGCATCCGGAAGCCGCCGATGGTGCCCAGGCCCTGCACGGACGGCGGCGGGAAGACCGCGATCTGGGCGTCGGCGATGGCGCCGAACTTCTGGTTCAGCTCACCGACGATGGCATTGGCCGAGAGCTCGTGGCTCTTGCGGTTCTTGAAGTCGTCCAGCGGGAAGAACACCGCGCCGGAGTTGGGGCTGTTGATGAAGCCGTTGGCCGACAGGCCGGGGAAGGCCACCGAGTGCTTGATGCCCGGGGTCTTCATGGCGATGTCGCCCATCTGGCGGATCACCGCCTCGGTCCGGTCCAGCGAGGCCGCGTCGGGCAGTTGCACGACGGCGACGACATAGGCCTTGTCCTGCTGGGGCACGAAGCCGCCCGGCGTCCGCGAGAAGGCGAACACCGTCAGGATCAGCAGGCCGCCGTACAGCGCGAGAGCCGCCGAAGAGCGTCCCAGGGTCTTGGCGACGCCCGAGACATAGCCGTTCGAGGCCTTGGCGAAGAAGCGGTTGAACGGGTTGAACAGCCAGGACAGCGACGCGTCGATGATCTTCTGGAAGCGGTCCTTGGGCGCGTCATGCGACTTCAGGAGCACCGCGGCCAGGGCCGGCGAGAGGGTCAGGGAGTTGATGGCCGAGATCACCGTCGAGATGGCGATGGTCAGGGCGAACTGACGGTAGAACTGACCCGACAGGCCGCTGATGAAGGCGGTCGGGATGAACACCGCGCACAAAACGAGGGCCGTGGAGATGATCGGACCGGTGACCTCGGTCATGGCCTTTCGCGTCGCCGCAGCGGGCTCCAGGCCGTTGGTGATGTTGCGCTCGACGTTCTCGACCACGACGATGGCGTCGTCGACGACGATGCCGATGGCCAGCACCAGGCCGAACAGCGTCAGGGCGTTGAGGCCAAAGCCCAGCATCAGGAGGATCGCGAAGGTGCCGACCAGCGACACGGGCACGGCAATCAGCGGGATGATCGAGGCGCGCCAGCCCTGCAGGAACAGCACCACCACCAGCACGACCAGGATGATCGCCTCGATCAGGGTGTGGACCACCGAGTCGATGCTTTCCTGCACGAAGGCCGTGGTGTCGTAGATGATCTCGTAGTCGACGCCCTCGGGGAACTCCTTCTTGAGCTCCTTCATGGTCTTCTTGACCTCGGCGGCCATCTCCAGGGCGTTGGAGCCCGGGCGCTGGAACACCGGCATGGCGACGGCCGACTTGTTGTCGAGCAGGCTACGCAGGGCGTAGTTGTCGGCGCCCAGCTCCACGCGGGCCACGTCGCCCAGGCGGGTGATCTGGCCGTCGGCGCCGGAGCGGACGATCACGTCGCGGAATTGCTCCTCGTCGGTCAGGCGCCCGGGGGCGTTGACCGACAGCTGGAATTCGGCGCCCGAACCGGCGTTGGGCGGCGCGCCCAGCTGGCCGGCGGCGACCTGGACGTTCTGCTCGCGCAGGGCCCCGACCACGTCACCCGCCGTCATCGACAGGGCGGCCAGCTTTTCCGGATCCAGCCACACGCGCATAGAGTACGCGCCCGCGCCGAAGATCTGCACGTCGCCGACGCCGTCGATGCGCTTCAGCCGATCCCGCACGTTCAGCTGCGCGTAGTTGCTGAGATACAGCATGTCGTAGCGGTTGTTCGGCGAGATCATGTGCACGACCAGGGTCAGGTCGGGCGAGGCCTTGTTGGTCGTCACGCCGATGCGCTGGACCTCCTGCGGCAGCTTGGGCAGGGCCTGGGCCACCCGGTTCTGCACCTGCACCTGGGCCTTATCCAGGTCGGTGCCGAGCGCGAAGGTGACGGTCAGGATCATCGCCCCGTCGGAAGCCGACTGGGACGACTGGTAGATCATCCCCTCGACCCCGTTGATGGCCTGTTCCAGCGGCGCGGCCACCGTCTCGCCGATGACGGACGGGTTGGCGCCGGGATAGGCCGCGCGCACCACGACGGTGGGCGGCACGACCTCGGGATATTCCGAGATCGGCAGGTTCGGCAGCGAGACGATGCCGGCGATGAAGATGATGATGGAGAGCACGGCCGCGAAGCGCGGTCGGTTCACGAAGAACTTCGAGAAATTCATGGCGGAGCGCCTTCAGCGGGCGAACTTGGGGGAGGAGCGGATACGCGTACGTTTCGGGCGCAGGCGGCCCCTCCCCCGCCAGACGGCGGGCGACAGGGACCTCTGGAACCCGAAAAAGACGCCCGGCTCAGTCACGCGAGCCGGGCGCACGCTTCAGTTAGTTCTGTCCGGCGGACCGGGCCGGCTGGGCGAACGGCACGCCGCCGGCCTCCAGCTGCGAAAGACCCGCCAGGTCGGTCTTGACCTTGACCGGGGCGACGGTGTCGCCCGGCTTGACCTTCTGCAGGCCGCCGACGACCACGCGGTCGCCCGGCTTCAGGCCTTGGCGGATGATGCGCAGATTGCCGGCCAGCGGACCGACTTCGACCGGGCGGTACTCGGCCTTGTTGGAGCCGTTGACGACCACGACGTAGCGCTTGCCCAGGTCGGTCGCGATGGCGCGGTCAGGGGCCAGGGCCACCGTCTGCGTCTCGGCGCTGACCAGGCGGATGCGGGCGAACAGGCCCGGCGTGAAGCGGCCATCGGCGTTGGCGAAGATCGCCCGGCCGTTGATCGTGCCGCTCTTGGCGTCCAGGGCGTTGTCGATGAAGCTGAGCTTGCCGACGTGCGGATAGCCGTCCTCGGTCATCAGGCCCATATACACCGGCCCGTTCTTGCCGCGCTCGGCGGCGGCATACTTCAGGAAGGTCTGCTCGTCGGCGTTGAACTCGGCGTAGATCGGCGTGTCCGAGACCACGGTCGTGAGCAAGCTGGCTTGGGTCACCAGGTTGCCGCGGGTGATGATGGTCTTGGAGACCCGGCCGTCGATCGGCGAGGTCACGCGGGTCCAGTCCAGGTTCAGGCGCGCGGTCTGGTAGGCGGCCTGGGCGGCCGAGACATTGGCCTGGGCGGCGCGCTCTTCCGACGCCAGACGGTCGAATTCGCTGCGGGCCAGGGCGTTCTGCTCCAGCAGGCGCTCGCCGCGCTGGCGGTTGATGCTGGCCAGGTCCAGCTGGGCCTTGGCGCGGGCAACCTCGGCGGCGGCGCGGTCAGCTTCGGCCTTGTAGGGACGCGGGTCGATCTGGAAGAGCACCTGGCCCTTGGAGACGCGCGCGCCTTCCGCGAATTGAGCGCCGTCAATGTAGCCGCTGACGCGCGGGCGGATCTCTACGGTGTCGACCGGCTCGAGCCGGCCGGTGAAGTCGTCCCATTGGCGAAGCGACTTGAAGGCGACGTCGGCGACGGTGACCTGGACCGGCGGCGCGGCGGCGGCGTCCTGCTTGGCCTGGGCCGAGCAAGCGGCCAGCACGGCGACGGCGGCCAGGCCGGCGAAGGACGTGATGACGGGTTGAATACGCATGGGGGAAAACCCTGTCGGACGGTGAAGCGGGGAGGAGGAAGGGTCTGCTGTTGTCATTCCCAGACGGGCCGCCGAGCGGCGCGTCGGGTGGGCGTATGGCCAAGGGTGCGGACGGTGGTCCAGTCGCGGACGGGCTCGGCCTTGGACTTGAAGAAGCCCATGAACCCCTTGGCGCTTTTGGCTTGAGAGGCGGCGTCGTAAACGTTTGTTTGCGGGGGCATTGGCGCGCGCTCCTTTTTTGGGGTTAAAGGGAGTAAATGTCGCAGGGGCTGTTACTTGACCCGGGCGACCGGAAGGACGATTTAGGATGTGACGAGACCGTTCGGTATCATCGCGCCACGGCGGAGAGATACTGACCGGTAACTCCCACGTCAAGGAGAGGTCTGCCAAAATGGCGACAAGAAATTCTGGGGACGGGGTTCTGGGCGATCCGGAAGCAGCGGCTAGCGCCCCTGTGTCCAAGCGTCCGGCGCGTGACCGGATCTTCGAGACCGCCCGCGAGCTGTTCTATCAGCACGGCATCCGCGCTGTCGGCGTCGAGACCATCGCCGCCGAGGCCGACGCCACCAAGATGACGCTCTATCGGAACTTCCCGTCCAAGGACGAGCTGGTCGCCGAGGTCCTGCGCGAGCAGGAGCGCGAATATTGGGCCTGGTGGGAAGAGGTCACGGCCTGCTGCTGCACCGACCCCCGCGGCCAGCTGGAGGCGATCTTCGACGCCTTCGAGACCAAGGCCTGCAACAAGGACGTCCTGGGCTGTCCGCTCTCGAACGCCGCCATCGAACTGCACGAGGAGGGCCACCCGGCCCAGGTGGTGTCGGTCAACTACAAGAAGGAGCTGTACCGCCGGCTGGTCGACCTGACCCGCCGCGCCGGCGCCAAGGACGACGACCTGGCCGACGCCCTGATGCTGCTGATGGAAGGCGCCTCGGGCTCACGCGTGACCCTGGGCGCCGGCGGCCCGGTGCGGGCCGTGGCGCGCTCGGCGCGGGCGCTGATCAGGTTCCATCTGGACGCGGGCTGAACAAGGGCGCAGGCATCCAAAACAGCGTGTCATCCCGGAAGCGCGTAGCGAAGCCGGGATGACATGTTGAGTTTGGACCGAGAGCCCCCTACGCCGCCCCGCCGATATACCCCAGCCCTGTCGCGCGGTGTATCGCCTGGGCTCTTCCCGCCACCCGCAGCTTCAGCGCCGCGTTCTGGACGTGGAAGCGGACGGTCGGTCCGGAAATCCCAATGATCTGGGCGATGTCGGCGTCGGTCTTGCCGGCCGCCGCCCACTTCAGGCACTGGACCTCCCGCTTGGTCAGCCGCACCGGCGGGGCGTCGTCATCCTGGCCATCGCGATAGGCGCAGACCAGGCGCAGGGCCGCGCCATGCAATTCGTCGGCGCGCGCCGCGTAGAGCGCCGGCAGGTCGGCCACGGGCTGGCCCGACGCCCACACCACCGCCCCGATCACGCCGCCGGTCAGATAGGCCGGACAGATGATCGCCGACCGTATGCCGAACGCCTCGGCGGCCTCGGCCACCTCGATCGTCTCCAGTCGGGGCAAGGGCCGCCAGCTGGCGAACCGGCCCTGGCCGTAGAAGAACGGCTCGGCCGTGTAGCGCGCCGCCAGGATGAACGGGGCGCGCAGGGCGAAGGCGCGGTCGCGCCAGTAGCGCACCGCGTTGTCCGGCCACTCGAAGGTCGTCTCGGCCAGGGGCTTGCCGTCCTTGCCCAGCATCGGCTCGGGGCTGGAGATGTCGGCGCTGGCGGCGACGTAGGGCAGACCGATCTCGCGGCCCATCGCGCGCACCCGCTCGGCCATTACCGTGACCCGCGCCAGGCGTTCGCCGTCATCGACCCTGGTCAACATCGAGGCCGCCTTCCCTATCGGTTCCGATAGCTTGCGCGCCGCCCCCGCCCTTTCGCAAGTTTCCCCGACGACGCCAGGGTGAGGGGCAAACGCGTGAATCTGGAGCTGTCGACCGAGGACCTGGCGTTCCGCGACGAAGTCCGCGCCTTTCTGGACGCGAACCTGACGCCGCCGCTGCGCGAGGCGGGCCGGCGGATGACCAGCGTCTTCTGCGACAAGGTCCACAGCCTGGCCTGGCAGCGCATCCTGCACGAGCGGGGCTGGGCCGCGCCCAGCTGGCCGGTCGAGCATGGCGGCCCGGGCTGGAGCGAGATCCAGCGCCACGTCTTCCACGCCGAGTGCGCCCGGGCCGGCGCGCCGAGCCTGGCGCCGATGGGCCTGCGGATGGTCGCCCCGGCGATCATGGCGTTCGGCACGCCCGAGCAGAAGGCCCGCTACCTGCCGCGCATCCTGTCGGGCGAGGACTACTGGTGCCAAGGCTATTCCGAGCCGGGCTCGGGCTCGGACCTCGCCAGCCTGCGGATGAGCGCGGCGGCCGACGGCGACGACTATGTCCTGAACGGCTCCAAGATCTGGACCACCCACGCCCACTGGGCGACCCACATGTTCTGCCTGGTCCGCACATCAACCGAGGGCAAGCCACAAGCCGGCATCACCTTCCTGCTGGTCCAGATGGACCGTCCGGGGATCACCGTCGACCCGATCATCACCCTGGCCGGCGAGCACGAGGTCAACCAGGTGTTCTTCGACGGCGTCCGCACGCCGAAGGCCGACCGGCTGGGGGCCGAGAACCAGGGCTGGACGGTGGCCAAGCACCTGCTGGAATTCGAGCGCGGCGGCGGCTACGCGGCCGGCCTCGACGCCGGCCTGGCGCGGCTGCGCGGCATGGCCGAGGCGGAGGACGTCCTCGACGACCCCCACTATCGCCGCCGCCTGGCCGAGGCCGAGATCGCCGCCCTGGCCATCGACATCACCGAGCGCCGGGTGCTGAGCGCCCTGGCCACCGGCGGCAAGCCCGGCCCGGCCTCGTCGATCCTCAAGGTCCAGGGCTCGGAGCAGCTGCAGCGGCTGGACGAGTTGGGGATCGACGCCCTGGGAGCCTACGCCGCGCCGCACCAGCCCAAGGCCCGCGAGGCCGGCGCGAACGAGGCCCCCGTCGGCCCAGAGCACGGCCTGACGACCATGGCCCGCTACCTGAACAACCGCGCCGCGTCGATCTATGGCGGCTCCAACGAGATCCAGCGCGACATCATCGCCAAGCTGGTCCTGGGCCTGTAGCGGCGGTTGCAGCGGCGCCTCACCTATCGATTCCGATAGCTTGTTACGCGAGTGGGCGAACCGCACGCTCCCTTCAAAGTCGCGCCCGATGCAGGCGCGATCAGAGGGAGGTAAACGGATGCCAGGACCCAAGCGCCTGACCTGGAGCGTGTCGGCGCTCGCCCTGCTGATGGCGGTTCCCGCCATGGCCCACGCCCAGGCGCAACCGCCCAAGCCGGAAGACAGCCTGACGATCGACACCCTGGTGGTGACGGCCCAGCGCCGCGAGGAGACCGCCAACAGCGTCGGCATGCCGATCCAGGCGTTCAGCGGCGAGGCCCTGCAGCAGCTGCGGGTCACCGATCCCAAGGACCTGTCGACCGTCGCCCCCAGCTTCACGGTCAGCCAGAGCTATCAGGGCGTGCCGACCTATACGCTGCGCGGCATCGGCTTCAATACCATCAACCTGTCGGCCACCTCGACGGTCGGCACCTATTGGGACGAGGTCGCCTACGCCTATCCGTTCATGAACACCGGGCCAGTGTTCGACCTTGAGCGGGTCGAGGTGCTCAAGGGGCCGCAAGGCACGCTCTATGGCCGCAACACCACCGCCGGCCTGATCGATTTCGTGACCAACAAACCGACGGAACAGTTCGAGGGCTCGCTGACCGCCGAGGCCGGCAACTACAAGACCTACAATCTCGAAGGCTATGTCAGCGGCGCCTTCGGCCCGCGCGTCCAGGGCCGCGCCGCCTTCCGCAGCGAGAACAGCGACAAGGGCTGGCAGATCAGCAACAGCCGCGGCGAGCGTCTGGGCAAGGTCGACCGCGACGGCTGGCGCCTGTCCCTGGCCATGCAGCCCACCGACACCGTCGAGGTCGAGGCCTCGTACTCCGGCTGGCGCAACAAGTCCGACACCGTGGCCGCCCAGGGCATCGGCTTCACGCCCGCCACCGCCGCCAGCCCGTTCAACGCCCCGGGCCTGGTCAGCTACATCGCCAGCCATGCGCCGACCAAGGCCAGCCACGCCGACTGGGCGCCGCTGTCCACGCGCGGCGTCGATATCGGCGCGGGCCTGGGCATCAGCGACCCGCTGCGCGAGAACGACCGGTTCCACGCCGGCAAGCTGAAGGTCGCCTGGAACCTCAGCGACAAGGTCACCCTGGTCTCGGTGTCCAGCCTGAACCGCCTGAGCCGCAAGGCCGTGTTCGACTGGAGCGGCGCGCCCTACGAGGTCCTGATCCAGAAGGCCCACGGCGACATCAAGTCGGCCGCCGAGGAGCTGCATCTGGAGGGCGTCACCGACAAGGGCTCATGGCTGGTCGGCGGCTATGTCGCCCGCGACAAGATTTATGACAGCAATCGCACCCTGCTGGGCCAGAACGCCAATGTCGGCACGATCCGCTATGTCGGCTCGACCCTGCTGGCCTCGCCGTTCAACAGCTTCGGCTACACCGCCCTGCAGATGAGCCAGGCGTTCCGCACCTATGAGGACGTGGGCAACATCGAGACCAAGACCTGGAGCCTGTTCGCCAACGCCGACCACCGCCTGACCGACACTCTGAAACTGACCCTGGGCGTCCGCTACAGCCAGGACCGCCAAGACTATGTCGGCTGCTCGCGCGATTTCGGCGGCTCGATGCTGGTCAATGTCAACGTCGTCAACCGGGCGCTGTTCGCCGCCGCCTATGGCCTGGTCGCGCCGATCACCCAGGGCGGGTGCAACACCTTCGATCCGGCGACCAAGAGCTTCGGCTTCGTGAAGTCCAAGCTGGACGAGGACAACATAGCCTGGCGCGCGGCCCTGGACTGGCAGGCGGCCGAGGACGTCTTGGTGTTCGGCTCGATCTCGCGCGGGGCCAAGGCCGGCGCCACGCCGATCAACGCCGCCAACATCTCGACCCAGAACGCGCCGGCGACGCAGGAACTGCTGACCGCCTACGAGATCGGCGTGAAGGCGGGCCTGTTCCAGCGCCGCGTCCAGGCCAATCTCAGCGCCTTCTACTACGACTACACCGACAAGCAGCTGTCCGTGTATTTCGCCGACCCGATCTATACGGCCCTGTCGCGCCTGGCCAACGTGCCCAACGGCGAGGCCTATGGCGTCGACGGCGACATCACCTGGCGCGCCAGCCGCTCACTGACCCTGATCGCCTCGGCCACGCTGCTGCACACGGAGGTCAAGCGCTATACGGGCATCAACGTCGCCGGGAAGTCGCAGAGCTTCGACGGCCGGCCTTTCCTGTACAGCCCCAAGTTCCAGGGCGGCCTGACGGCGCTGTTCCACCATCCGGTGGGCGACGGCCTGGAGCTGAACGCGGCCCTGAACGGCCGCTGGCAGGACAAGTCCTATGCCGACCTCGAGGGCAATCCGCTGTTCGTGATCGACGGCTACGGCCTGCTGAACGCCAGCATCGGCATCGGCGCGCCCGACAAGGGCTGGGACCTGTCGGTCTGGGGCCGCAACATCACCAACGAATATTATTGGAGCGCGGTCAGCAGCAACGCCAACGTCGTGGTCCGCTTTCCCGGCAAACCCACGACCTATGGCGCCAGCCTTTCCTGGAAGTTCTAGTCCGCTTTGAGGTCTCTATCTCGGTCCCTGGAGCGCGACGTCCCCCAAACGTCGCGCTTCTTTTTTACGACCGTGTCCGCAGCAGGATCTTCGAGCGGGCCTCCAGGGCCAGCAGGGTGAAGAGGACCACGAAGGCGAAGACCAGCAGGATCAGCGACAGACGATGAGCCTCGCCCCACTCCAGCCCCTCGACCAGGCGATAGATCTCGGTCGACAGCACGGTGGTCTCGCCGGGGATATTGCCGCCCAGCATCATCACCACCCCGAACTCCCCCACGGTGTGGGCGAAGACCAGGATGGCGGCGGCGACGTAGCCCGGTATCGCCAAGGGTAGGGCCACCCGCCAGAAGCTGGCCCAGCCCGAAGCGCCCAGGGTCGAGGCGGCCTCCAGGGGCTCGTCGCCTATGGCCAGGAAAGCGTTGCGCAGCGGCTGCACCGCGAAGGGCAGAGAATAGATCAGCGAGCCGATCACCAGCCCCTCGAAGGTGAAGGCCAGGGTCCGGATCCCGAACGGCGCCAGCAGGACCATCAGCGGGCTCTTCGGCCCCAGGGCGATCAGCAGATAGAAGCCCAGCACGGTCGGCGGCAGCACGATCGGCAGGGCGACCAGGGCGGTGACCGGCGTGCGCAGGGCCGAGCGGCCCCGCGCCAGCCACCACGACAGGGGCGTCGCCGCGACCAGCAACAGCAGGGTGGTGATCCCCGCCAGCTTCGCCGTCAGCCACAGAACCTCAGTCATCCCCGAACCCATCGAACTCTAGCGGACCTCGTAACCGTAGCGCCTGATGATCGCCTTGGCCTCGCCGCTCTTCAGGAACGCCACGAACGCCTTGGCCGCCTCGCTGTTGGCGCCCGTCTTCAGCAGCACGGCCTGCTGCTCGATCGGCGTATGGTCGGCCGCCGGCACGACCCAGCGCGAACCGCCCTGCTCGCCCACCACCTGCGACAGGGCCACGAAGCCCAGCTCGGCCGCGCCGGTCTGGACGTACTGGAAGGCCTGGGTGATCGACGCGCCCTGCACGATCTTGGGCTTCAGAGCGTCGTAGAGCTTCAGCTTGGTCAGGGTCTCGACCGCCGCCTGGCCATAGGGCGCGGCCTTGGGATCGGCGATCGACAGCTTCTCGAACTTGCCCGTCTTCAGCACCGCGCCCCCCTTGGTATTTGGGCCGTCCACCAGGCCCGGAGTCTTGCTGTACAGCACCAGGCGGCCAGTGGCGTAGGTGAAGCGCGAGCCGGGCACGGACAGGCCCTCGGCCTCGGCCTTCTGGGGCCGCTCGACGTCGGCCGACAGGAAGACCTCGAACGGCGCGCCGTTGGCGATCTGGGTGTAGAACTGGCCCGACGAGCCGAAGCTGAGGGTCGCGTCGTGGCCGGTCTTGGCCTTGAACCGGGCGGCGATCTCCTTGGCGGCGTCGGTGAAGTTGGCCGCCACGGCCACCTTGGTCTCGCCGGCGAAGGCGGCCCCACCCAACATCAGCGACAGGGCGCCCGAAAGGGCGGCGATCAGCATCGGACGACGAGCGATCATCTGGTAATCCTAGTTCGCGACTGCGGTTATGCAGCTGAACTACATAACGACGAAATCGGAAGCCGACCAGTGAGCAGCCCCATAAGCAGCGGCGAAGCCGACTTCAGCGCCTCCCTGATCCTGAAGCGCGGCGGTCTGGCTCGCGTGGGGCTGGAGCGCATCGCCCTGCTGGAGGCCGTCGCCCGCCTGGGTTCGATCAGCGCCGCCGCCAAGGAAGCCGGCCTCTCGTACAAGGGCGCCTGGGACGGGGTGCAAGCGCTGAACAACCTGTTCGACGCGCCCCTGGTCAGCGCCGCGCCGGGTGGCAAGAGCGGCGGCGCGGCCCAGGTCACCCCACGCGGCCAGGCGGTGATCCGCGCCTTCCGCGCCGCTGAGCGCGAGATCGGGGCGGCCTTCGCGCGGCTGGAGGCCGATCTCTCCGGCGACGCCGAGCTGCTATGGAGCCTGGGCCTGCGCACCAGCGCCCGCAACGCCCTGCGGGGCGTGGTCACGGCGGTCGAGGGCGACGGCGTCACCGCGACGGTGACCCTGTCGCTGGGCGAGGGCCTGTCCCTGCGCGCCTCGATCACCCGCCGTAGCGTCGAGGACCTGGGGCTCGAGCCGGGCCGGCCGGCCATCGCTTTGATCAAGTCCAGCTTCGTGCGGATCGGCGAAGGAGACGGCGATAATCGCCTCCTAGGCGAAATCGTCGACCGCGAGGCCGGCGAAGCGTCGGCGGAGCTCACGATCGCGCTCGCGGCGGGCAAGACCGTGACCGCGACCCTGAAGCCGGGCGATGCCGCTTGGGCGCTGCCAGCCGGAGCACGCGTAGAGGCGCGCATCGCGGCCGCCGACATCATCCTCGCCGTCGATTGAGGGACCGAAACCTCGTCCTTCGACAAGCTCAGGATGAGGTTTCTGCTGATGGCCCAAAAGTAGTCCTCACCCTGAGCCTGTCGAAGGGCAAGGACGGGCCCGCTAATCCTTCAGCGCCGCGTTCGCCCCGTCGACGAACTTGCGCAGCAGGCGGGCCAGATCCTTTAGTTCCTGGTCGCTCCACTCGGCCATCATAGGACCGACCAGCCGCTGGCGCGCGGCGTCCAGGCGGTCGACCAGGTCCTGCCCCTTTTCCGTGACCATCGCCTCGCGGACGCGCTTGTCGGTCTTGCCGGGCCGCCGCTCGACCAGGCCCAGGCTCTCCAGCTTGGCGATCTGGCGGCTGACCACCGAGTGGTCGCGGCCCGCAAGGTCGGCCAGCTCGACCACGCCGATCGGCCCCTTCTTCCCGATCCGCCCCAGCAGCGGGAACAGCGCCCGGTCCAGCGACACACCGGCCTCGCGCAGCAGCAGGTCGTCGGCCTGCGGCCGGTTCAGGAAGCCGGCGAGGTCCATCATCGCCGCGTGGATGTCGCGAAGGTCGGATTTCATGCGTGCATTTTGCACATTTTAGATTGACGTCGTCCAGCCCTTTAGTTATGTGCTTTTTGCACGTAATAATGTGCATCATGCACGCGATAGGAGGCCTGAATGACTGACTCCCTCACGACCGATGTCTTGATCTGCGGCGCGGGCCCGGCCGGCCTGACCCTGGCCATCGACCTGGCGCGCCGCGGCGTGGCCTTCCGCCTGATCGACAAGGCCGAGCGCCCGTTCCAGGGTTCGCGCGGCAAGGGGATCCAGCCCCGCAGCCTGGAGGTGTTCGAGGACCTGGGCGTGCTGGCGCCGATGCGGGCGGCGGGCGGCCCCTATCCGCCGGTCCGCAACTACGGCCCGGACGGGACCTTCGAGGAGACCGCGATCGGCGAGGGCGCGACGCCGTCCCCCGCCGAACCCTACGCCGCGCCGCTGATGCTGCCGCAGTTCCTGACCGAGACCATCCTGCGCCAGCGCCTGGCCGAACTGGACCACGCGCCCGAATATGGCGCGGAACTGGCCGGAATCGACCAGGACGCCGAGGGCGTGACCGCGACCCTGACCGACGGCCGCGCGATCCACGCCCGCTGGCTGGTCGGGGCCGACGGCGGCCGCAGCTTCGTGCGCCACGCCCTGAACATCGATTTCCCCGGGAAGACCATGCCGGGTCAGGCCATGGTCGCGGACACCCGGCTGACGGGCCTGTCGCGCGAGGCCTGGCACGTCTTCGGGACCCGTGAAACGGCGCAGGTCTCGTTCTGTCCGCTGGCCGGAACGGACCTCTTCCAGATCCAGGGCCACGCCCCGGCGGACGGCGAAGCGGGCCTGACGCCCGAGGGCCTGAACGCCTTGATCCGTGAACGGACGGGTCGCGACGACATCGTGGTCCAGGCGGTGTTCTGGGCCTCGGTCTATGGCCTCAACGCACGCCTGGCCGAGCGCTACCGGGTCGGGCGCGTGCTGCTGGCGGGCGACGCCGCCCACATCCATCCGCCCACGGGCGGCCAAGGTCTGAACACCAGCATCCAGGACGCCTACAATCTCGGCTGGAAACTGGCCGCCGTGCTGGCCCGCGCGCCCGAGCGCCTGATCGACACCTATGAAGCCGAGCGCCGCCCGATCGCCGCCGGGGTGCTGGGCCTGTCCACCGACCTCCTGGCCAAGGCCATGACGCGCGACGGCATGAAGCGCGGCCGCGAGGCCCGTCAGCTGGACCTCGGCTATCAGGGCTCGACCCTGTCGATGGACCTGGGCCGGACGCCGACCCTGTCCGCCGGCGACCGCGCGCCCGACGCGCCGGGCCACGACCCGAGCGGCGCGCCGCTGCGCCTGTTCGAATGTCTGAAGGGGCCCCATTGGACCCTGCTGACCTACGAGGCCGAGACACCGCTGGCGCCGCGCGACGGTCTCATGGTCGTGCGGATCGGCGCGGACCTGATCGACGACGCCCGCCATTTCCGGGGCGCCTATGGCGCGAAGGCGGGCGATCTCTTCCTGATCCGGCCCGACGGCTATCTGGCGGCGGTCGCCAGGGCGGACGACGCGCCGGCGCTGGAAGCCTATCTGGCGAACGTCGGCCTCTGAACGCCTTGCCTAGCCCACGCAGTCGGCCAGGCCGTCGCGGCGCACCGCGCCCGAGGCCTTGCCGATCTTCTTGCTGCGCTTGGCGACATACTTGCCCGGCTTGACCACCTGCCACTTCAGGGGGCTGGGCAGGATGGCCGCCAGCCGCGAGGCCTGGGCCTGGCTCAGCCTGTCGGCCCCGACCCCGAAATAGCGCTGGGACGCGGCCTCGGCCCCGTAGATGCCCGAACCGTACTCGATGGAGTTCAGATAGACCTCCATGATCCGCTTCTTGCCCCAGAAGGTCTCGATCAGCACCGTGAACCAGGCTTCCAGACCCTTACGAACGTAAGAGCGGCCCGGCCACAGGAAGACGTTCTTGGCGGTCTGCTGGCTGATGGTCGAACCGCCGCGGACCTTCTTGCCCGACTCGTTGTTCTCGTAAGCCTTGTAGAGGGCGTCGAAGTCGAAGCCGCGATGGTCGCAGAACTTGGCGTCCTCGGCCGCGATCAAGGCGCGCGGCAGGGCCGGCGAGACCTGGTCGATCGGCCGCCAGCGGTGGTCGAGCCCCCGCCCCTCCACCGCGCGGATCACCATCAACGGCGTCACCGGCGGCGGAATGAAGCGATAAAGGATGACCATCGCCACCGGTCCAGCCACCAGCACGATGAACAGAGCCAGCGCGATATTTCGCAGAAGCCGCCGCACGGAACGCCCCCAGAAGTCTACTTGTCTTGACGCAGCGGACGGATGCTAACCAGACGAACCGCCGCTGTCGCGATGCATATGCGCACCGGGTTCAAAGGAGCTTTCGATGGACGTGATCGACGCCGTCAACCGCCGCATGTCGGTGCGCGCCTTCAAGCCCGATCCGGTGGACGCCGCCCTGGTCCGCGAACTGCTGGAAGCCGCCGCCCGCGCCCCGTCAGGCGGCAATCTCCAGCCCTGGCGGGTCCAGGTGGTGGCCGGCGCGCCGCTGGAGGCGCTGAAGGCGGACATGCTCAAGCGCGTGGCCTCGCCCGACCCGACCGAGTACGACGTCTATCCGGCCAACCTGTGGGAGCCGTTGCGCGGCCGCCGCTTCCAGGTCGGCGAGGACCTGTACGGGGCCTTGGGCATCCCGCGCGAGGACAAGCTGCGGCGCCTGCAATGGTTCTCGACCAATGGCCAGGGCTTCGGCGCGCCGGTTCAGCTGTTCTTTTCGATCGACCGTCGCTGCGGCCCGCCGCAATGGAGCGACGTCGGCATGCTGATGCAGACCTTCATGCTGCTGGCCGTCGAGCGTGGGCTCGACACCTGCCCGCAGGAGTTCTGGTCGCATTACAACAAGCTGGTCGACGCGCATGTCGGCCTGCCCGAGGGGCATATGCTGTTCTCCGGCATGGCCCTGGGCTATCGCGACGAGGCCGCCCCGGTGAACAACTTCCGTTCGCAGCGGGCGCCGTTCGAGGAGTGGGCTGAGCTGAAGGGATTCTAGCCCGCGAACTCGCGCGGGCCGCTGATGTCGGGGATCTCCAGCACGCCAGCCTCGCCGCTCTCGTCGCCCCAGGCGAAGAACTTGCCGTCGGCGCTGACCGACAGGGCGCTGATCGGGGCGCCCTTCTCGGCCTTGACGGTCTCGATGCGGCCGTTGCGCATGTGGGCGATCCAGATCTTGCCGTTGTCCTGGGCGGCCAGGCAGACCGGGTGCGTGTCGATGCCCGCCACCCGGACGACCATCGAATCGCGCGAGAAGCCGATCTCGGCGGCTTCCTTGCCCATCGGGCCGTTGGCGCCGGCGAACGGCCAGATGACCGCCCCCGAGGCGCCGGCCGTGGCCAGCAGATTGCCCTTGTCGAAGAAGGCCACGCTCTTGATCTTGGACGGATAGCCGCCCATCCGCATGTCCTTGCCGTCCGACAGGCGCCAGCCGTGCAGCTGGTTCTCCTGCATCGACGAGATCAGGAACTTGCCGTCCGGGCTGAAGGCCACGGCGATGTGGCTGCCGGCCCACTTCATCAGGGTCGGCTTCTGATCGGCGATGCGGGCGTACCAGAGATAGGCCCCGCCGTAGGTGGCGCTGGCCAGGCGTCGGCCCTTGGGCTCGAAGGCCAGGCCCGACACAGTCTTGTCGTGCGTGAAGGTCCGGGCGAAGGCCGGATCGGCGGCGTCGCGGACATGCACGTCCTTGCCGGCCGTGAAGGCGATCAGGCCCGAGGCGGCGCTGGTCGCCACGTGCTCGATCCACTTGTTCTTCACCTCGGCGATCAGGGTGGCGGCGACCTCGCCTCCCTCGATTCGGCTCCAGACCACCTTGCCGTCGTCGCCGCCGGTGACGACGCCGACGCCGCTGGGGTGGACGGCGGCGGCCAGCACGGCCCCGCCGAGCGGTCCGCCATGGGCCTCGACCGTGACGAATCCGTCCTGCGTCTGCAGGCGGACGGTGCCGTCGCCCAGGGCGAACATGGCGCGGCCGGAGCGGTCGAACAGGGCGTCGGTGACGAAGGCGTCGAAAGAAAAGATCATGCGCGCGAGATAAGGCGCCGGCCGCCCGACGACCAGACTCTTTGAAGAAAGCCCGCTTACGGGGCCGGTTTCGCGCCTCGGGCCAGAACATGGGCCGCGCGGCGCCCGTTCGAACAGCGTTCGACAAAAAAGACTCGAAAAGGGGTTGCCATCGCGCCGCGTCCTCGGGCTTTACTTCCGCGCCCGTCTGCGCCAGACGTGGCGAGGTAACGACATTTCAGGCGCGCCCCAAGCGGCGCGGCCTTCTGGGAGACAGTCAGGCTATGGCGGCTAAACTTGCTGGCGGCGGCGGTGGCCGTTATTCGCTGGGCCAGAATTCCGAAATCAACGTCACGCCCTTCGTGGACATTCTGCTGGTTCTGCTGATCATCTTCATGGTCGCGGTGCCGATGGCCGTGACCTCGATCAAGATCGACCTGCCTCCGGCGGTGCCGAATCCGACTCAAGAGAAGCCGAAGGAACCGGTCTTCATCTCGATCCAAAAGTCGGGCGCGATCTTCATCGCCGACAAGCAAACCAGCCTCGATGGCCTGGAAGCCGACCTGAACGCCAAGTTCAACGCGACCGGCCAAGCCGGCCCGAAGGACGATCAGCGCGTCATGATCCGCGCCGACGCCGACGTGCTGTACGCCGACTTCATGGGTGTGCTGAACCAGCTGCAGACCTCGGGCTGGTTCAAGGTCGGCCTGATCAACGAAGATATCCACTAGGGATCGTCCTCGGCGACAGCCAAGAACACGAAAGCCCCGGAACGAAAGTTCCGGGGCTTTTTCGTATTCAATCCTCTCCCCGTGGGAGAGGTGTCGGCTCGAAGAGACGACGGAGAGGGAAGTAGCCGGCTCGACTGGACTTCCCCCTCCGGTCCTTCGGACCACCTCCCCCTCTTGGGGGAGGATTGCTCCTTACGCCGCCGTGGCCTCGAAGCCCTTGCGCAGTTCGGCCTCGTCCAGGTCGCGGCCGATGAACACCATGCGGCTGTAGCGCTTGTCCTTATCGGTCCACTCGCGCTGGAAGTCGCCTTCCAGGATCATGTGCACGGCCTGGAAGACGAGGCGCTTGTTCTCGCCCTTCACGTCGATGATGCCCTTGGCGCGCAGGATGTCGGGGCCGCGCTTGGCCAGCAGGTCATTGAGCCAGGCGGTGATCTTCTGGCCGTCGACCGGCTTGTCCAGCGTCAGGGAGATGCCCTTCACGCCGTCATCGTGGATGGCGCTGGCGTGGCTGTGCCCATGGTGGTCGTGACCGCAATGCTCGTCGTGCACGTGGTCGTGGTCATGATCGTGGTGATGATGGCCATGGTCGTGGTGATCGTGGCCGCAGTGCTCGTCATGCACATGTCCCGCCTCGCCGTGGGCGGGATTCAGGAACGCCGGCTCCAGCTCGGTGATCCGCTCCAGGTCGAAGCTGTGCTTGCCGAGGATCGCCTCCAGCGGAACGTTGGAGCGCTGGGCGCGATGGATCGGGGCCAGCGGGTTGATCCGGCGGATGCGGGCCTCGACGTGGCGCAGGTCGTCTTCCGACACCAGGTCGGTCTTGTTCAGCACGATCTGGTCGGCGAAGGCGATCTGCTCGACGGCCTCCTTGCTGTCGCCCAGCCGCAACATGATGTGCTTGGCGTCAACGACGGCGGTGACTGAATCGAGAGCCGTGCGGGCCTTGACGTCCTCGTCGACGAAGAAGGTCTGGGCCACCGGGCCCGGATCGGCCAGGCCCGTGGTCTCGACCACGATGGCGTCGAAGCCGCCCTTTCGTTTCATCAGGCCCTGCAAGACGCGGATCAGGTCGCCACGCACCGTGCAGCAGACGCAGCCGTTGTTCATCTCGAACACTTCCTCGTCGGCCCCGACCACCAGGTCGTTGTCGATGCCGACCTCGCCGAACTCGTTGACGATCACGGCGTAGCGCTTGCCGTGCTCCTCGGTGAGGATGCGGTTCAGCAATGTGGTCTTGCCGGCGCCGAGATAGCCGGTCAGCACGGTGACGGGGATCTTGCTGGAAGCGGCGGGCGCGGCCGGGGAGGTGTCTTGGGTCATGGAGCGCTATTTAGGCGCTCGCCCCGCCAAACAAAAGCGGCGGACCGACTACAGCTCGAGGAAAGCCACCCCGATGCCCATGGCGATCAGGGCCAAGCCCAGGATGGTCGACTCGTAGCGGGCGATACGCTCCAGCCCCAGATGCTTGACGCCGGCCAGGCTCAGCGTCGTGAACAGCAGCATGCCGCCGGCCGTGGCGGCCATCAGCACGGCGCTGAGCGCGGCGAAACCGGTCCAGCCATGCTTCACCCCGGCCAGGTAGATCGGCAGGAAGGCCTCGCAGGGCGACAGGGTCAGCAGCACCACCAGCGCGATGATCGCCGCGCGGTCCGAGGCGTAGCGGCGGGTCGAAACCTGGCCTTCGCCATGGTCGTGACGACCGCGCCATAGATAGAAGAGCCCCAGGCCCATCATCAGAGCCCCGACCACCCAGCCGAACAGGTCGCCCATTCGCGGCTGCACGGCCAGGCCCGCGCCGACCAGGACGAGGCCCAGCAGGATGGTGAACGCCACATGCCCCAGGCCTGCCAGGAAGGTCACGCCCAGGGTCTTGCCCGCCGACCAGTGCTGACCGCGCCCGACCAGGACGAAGGGCAGCCAATGCGTCGGCAGGGCCGCGTGCAGGAAGGCGACCGTAAAGCCGGTGATGGCGATGGGAGCGAGAAGCGTCGGGTTCACAGGAAGGCATATAGCGTGTTATAAAATAACACACCAGAGACTTCATAAGGTCTATTCGCGCTTAAGGGCGGCGATCGCCAGAATCCGCCTTCACGGCGTTGACTCTCGGCCTTCTGGCTGTATAAGTCGCGCCCTCTTCGCCCGCCGGGTTTCCGAGCGGGCGTTCCCTATTTTGCGAACGCACGTTTTTAAGGCGCTAAACCTATGTACGCGGTGATCAAAACCGGCGGCAAGCAGTACCGGGTTCAAGCCGGCGACCTGCTGGTTGTCGAAAAGCTCGAAGGTGAACCCGGCGCTGCCGTGGCCTTTGGCGAAGTCCTGATGCTTGGCGAAGGCGAGGCCGTGACGGTCGGCGCCCCCACCGTGGACGGCGCTGTCGTCTCCGGCACCCTCATCGAAACCCGCAAGGGTGAGAAGGTGAAGATCTTCAAGAAGATCCGTCGCCAGGGCTACCGCCGCACCCGCGGTCACCGCCAGCTGGAAACCGTCGTGCGCGTCACGTCGGTCGCCGGCGCCGGCAAGGAAGCCAAGTGGGAAGGGTCGATCGACCTGACCCCGAAGGTCATCCTGGACGCCCGCGCTCGCGGTCTCGGCGACGCCGCCGTGCCGTTCTCGGTTCCGGCCGCCGTTGAAGCGACCCCGGTCGTGAAGAAGGCCACGAAGGCTAGCCCGGTTGTGAAGGCCGAAGTCGTCGAGCACGCCGACGCCGTCGCCGAAGCCCCGAAGAAGAAGGCTGCCCCTAAGAAGGCCGCCAAGAAGGAAGACGGCGAAGCCTAAGGCGACGCCCCCAGAGGATAGGAGAGCAAGATGGCTCACAAAAAATCTGGCGGTTCGTCCAGCAACGGCCGCGACTCAGAGTCGAAGCGCCTTGGCGTGAAGAAGTTCGGCGGCGAGAAGGTTCTCGCCGGCAACATCCTCGTGCGTCAACGCGGCACCAAGTTCTATCCGGGCGCCGGCGTCGGCATCGGTAAGGACCACACCCTCTTCGCGCTCGTCCAAGGCGCTGTTGGCTTCGTGACCAAGAAGCACAACCGCACCTACGTGACGGTGACGCCGGCCGCTCAACCGGCCGAGTAAGCACGAACCAGAGTTTCTTCGGATCGTGCTTCTCAAACAGAAGACGATCCGGACAGACGATCTCTAGCGGGGAGTCCGGAACGCCGGGCTCCCCGCTTTTGTTTTGTCTCGCCGCCCCTGGAAACCGAAGTCTGAAACAAACTTCGCCATGGCGGCGTCACGGTCCCACAGCAAAGAGGGCCGGAAGAACTCTGGGAGGCGCCGATGTGCGTCATCGAAGAAAGACCCGTCATCGAGACCCAGCGGCTGACGCTGCGCGTGCCGGCCGAGGCCGACGCCGAACGCGTGGCGGCCTTCTGCGCCGATCATGACGTGGCGCGCATGACCACGCGCATGCCCTGGCCCTACAGCCGCGCCCATGCGCAGGACTTCGTGGCCCGCTGCGGGACCCAGGATCGGTCGCGTGACAACACCTTCGCCATCGAACTGGCCGACGAGGGCCTGGTCGGGACCATCGGCATGTTCACCACCGCCGAGGGCCAGATCGAGCTGGGCTACTGGATCGGCCGTCCCTACTGGGGCCGCGGCTATGCCAGCGAGGCGACCAGGGCGGCGCTGGACTGGGCCCGATCGGCCTGGCGCAAGCGCTATGTCGTCGCTGGCCACTTCGCCGACAACGACGCCTCGGGCCGGGTGCTGGTCAAGGCCGGCTTCCTCTATACCGGCGTCGTCGAGCACAAGCCCTCGATCGCCCGGGGCGAGCCGGCGGCGACGCGGATGATGGTGTGGCTGGCGTAAGGTCTCACGCTCCTCCCTCTCTGGGGGAGGTGGCCCAGAGGGCCGGAGGGGGCAGCTCGGCGTAGGCCGGCGACGCCCCCTCAGTCGGCTCTGCCGACAGCTCCCCCGAAAGGGGAGCAGATTCTTTCCTTAAGCCGCTCGGTGGGTGTGGATCACCTTCTGCGGGCCTTCACGGAAGCGCTTCTCGGCGACGGTGATCCGCTCGCACAGGGCGTCGAGGTCCGACAGCAACGAGTAGGTCGCGTAGATGGGAATTTCCATCAGCGCCACTTGGGCCCGCGGCATGAACTCCGTGTATTTCTTCCAGGACACGTGGCTGTCGCGAGCCGCCATGGCCCGCTGGCCCAGCGGATTCCACAGGTCCAGGTCCATCAGCTCGTCGCGGCACTGCTTCATGACCGGCAGGGCGATGTAGAGGAACAGGAACGTCGGGGTGGCGGCGCGGGCGAACTGCGGCTGCACCTGCAGGTGCCAGATGCGGTAGGCCTCGAAGAAGCCCGCCTTGCGGGCCGGATCCGGCGGCAGCCAGGTGGCGCTCTCGTTGATCAGCTCGTTGACCACGCCCGAACGCTTGACCAGCTCGTCGGCGCTGGTGCCGGCCGGCATGGTCTTGGACAGGGCCGCGACCGGGATGGCCAGCTTCTTGGCGACGTCAGTATAGGCGACCTGCTTGCCGGCCATCGGCGTCCACTGGCCGAACGACGGCGCGCCCGGCGTACCGGCGCGCTTCACCGCGGCGGTCTTGTGCATGATCAGCTGTTCTTCGCGCTGCTTCTCGGCGCGCAGGCGATCGAACTCGGCCTCGTGGGCGGCCTGCTCCTCGGCCGTCATCCAGCGCGCGCGGCCCGGACCGTAGGTGCGTTCGAAGCGGTTCAGCAGAACCAGGCTGTGATCGGTGGACGGCTTGGTCCCCACCTCGGCGAGGAACGTCTTGAACTCGCGCCACTGCGGCGCGACGCCGGTGCCGCGTCCGATCAAGATGTTGCGGTGCGTCGAGGCTTCGGCGCTATACTTACGGTGAAGCTCTTGCGTCGACAGATCGCTAAGATCCTTCGCCAGCACCGCCTTTCCGTCGTCTTCCGTCGCCAAGGTCAGCCTCCCACTCCGTCGAAGATGAAACGACGGTTTTGCTGCCAAGACACTTTGTCGCACTAGGTGTTTTAACATTTCGTCACGACGCCGAACCACGGTCACGCTTTTTCGACGCCGCCCCCAGTGACGCAACGTCACAGGCGGCGAGGCTCGAAATCGCCGCGAGGGCCTTTTGGCTCGACGCGCGGGACGCCTTGGGACAAAAGAGCCCCATGAAATTCTTGGACCAATGCAAGATCTACATCCGCTCCGGCAACGGCGGCGGTGGATCGGTGTCGTTCCGCCGCGAGAAGTACATCGAGTACGGCGGCCCGGACGGCGGCGACGGCGGTCGCGGCGGCGACGTGTGGATCGAGGCCGTCGAAGGCCTCAACACCCTGATCGACTATCGCTACCAGCAGCACTTCAAGGCCGGCACGGGCGTGCACGGCATGGGCCGCGCGCGTCACGGCGCCGCCGGCGAGGACGTCCTCCTGAAGGTGCCCGTCGGCACCGAGGTGCTGGAAGAGGACAAGGAGACCCTGATCGCCGACCTCGACCACGCGGGCGCGCGCCTGCTGCTGGCCAAGGGCGGCAACGGCGGCTGGGGCAATCTGCACTTCAAGGGCCCGGTCAACCAGGCGCCAAAGTACGCCAATCCCGGCCAGGAAGGCGAAGAGCGCTGGATCTGGCTGCGGCTGAAGCTGATCGCCGACGTCGGCCTGGTGGGGCTGCCCAACGCGGGCAAGTCGACCTTCCTGGCCGCCGCCAGCGCCGCCAAGCCCAAGATCGCCGACTATCCGTTCACCACCCTGACCCCGAACCTGGGCGTCGTGGACCTGTCCAGCAGCGAGCGCTTCGTGCTGGCCGACATCCCCGGCCTGATCGAGGGCGCGTCGGAAGGCGCGGGTCTGGGCACCCGCTTCCTGGGTCACGTCGAGCGCTCGGCCACCCTGATCCACCTGATCGACGCCACCCAGGACGACGTCGCCGGCGCCTACGAGACGATCCGGGGCGAGCTGGAAGCCTATGGCGACGAGCTAGCCGACAAGGCCGAGATCCTGGCCCTGAACAAGATCGACGCCCTCGACGAGGAGACCCTCGCCGAGAAGATCGCCGAACTGGAAGCCGTCTCCGGGATCAAGCCGCGCCTGGTCTCCGGCGTCTCTGGCCAGGGCGTCACCGAACTACTGCGCGCCGCCTACCGGCAGGTGCGCATCCGTCGCGGCGACCTCGAGGACGAGATCGACGAGGACGAAGACCACGTCGACGAGACCCCCGGGGGCTGGACGCCGTGAGCCAGGCTGCCGGGGCTTTCTCGGGGGCCCGCCGCATCGTGTTCAAGGTCGGCTCGGCCCTGCTGGTCGACGCCGAGACGGGCAGCGCCAACCGCGCCTGGCTGGAGGCCTTCTGCGCCGACGCCGCCGCCCTGCGCGCGGCCGGCAAGCAGGTGCTGGTGGTCTCGTCGGGCGCGGTCGCCCTGGGCCGCCGGCGACTGGGCCTCACCGGCCGCAAGACCACCCTGCCGGAAAAGCAGGCCTCCGCCGCCGCCGGCCAGAGCCTGCTCATGCATGCCTGGGAACAGGCTTTCGCGCCGCACGACATCGGCGTCGCCCAGATCCTGCTGACCCGCGACGACACCGAGATGCGTCGCCGCTGGCTGAACGCCCGCGCCACCACCGAGACCCTGATGGGCCTGGGCGTGGTGCCCGTGGTCAACGAGAACGACACGGTCGTCACCGAAGAGATCCGCTACGGCGACAACGACCGCCTGGCCGCCCGCGTGGCCCAGATGGCCGGCGCCGATCTCTTGGTGCTGCTCTCGGATATCGACGGCCTCTACACCGCCGATCCGCGCAAGAACCCCCAGGCCCAGCACATCCCGCTGGTCTCGGAGATCACGCCCGAGATCGCCGGCATGGCCGAGGGCGCCAACGCCGCGGCAGGCGTCGGCACCGGCGGCATGGCCACCAAGATCGCCGCCGCCCGCATCGCCCGCGCCGCCGGCTGCGCCACCCTGATCACCCTGGGCTCGCGCCCCCGCCCGCTGACCGCCATCGCCGACGGCGAGAAGGCTACCCTGATCGAGGCCGGGGCGTCGCCCGCCGCCGCCTACAAGGCCTGGATCGCCGGCTCGCTGGCGCCCCAAGGCTGGGTGACGATCGACGCCGGCGCCGCCAAGGCCCTGGCGTCCGGCAAGAGCCTGCTGTCGGCCGGCGTCCGCGCCATCGAGGGCCCGTTCGACAAGGGCGACGCCGTCCGCGTCCGCGACGAGACCGGCCGCGAGGTCGCGCGCGGCATCGTCCGCTATGACAGCGCCGACGCCCAGCGCATCGCCGGCCTGCGCTCAGACGCCATCGAGGCCGAGCTGGGCTTCACCGAAGGCCCGATGATCCACGCCGACGACCTGGCGGTCGCCAACTAGTCCCGAGAGTCCCCCAATGGCCTACCGTTCCCTCCGCGAATTCATCGACGTGCTGGAGGCCAAGGGCGAGCTGGTCCGGGTCAAGGAGCCCGTCTCCAGCGTGCTGGAGATGACGGAAATCCAGACCCGCCTGCTGGCGACCGGCGGTCCGGCGGTGCTGTTCGAGCATGTGCTACTGCCCGACGGCAGCCGTTCGGAGATGCCCGCGCTCGCCAACCTGTTCGGCACCGTCAAGCGCGTGGCCATGGGCGTCACCCTCGGCGGCGAGCCGCGCGAGACGGCGGGCGAGCTGCGCGAGGTCGGGGAACTGCTGGCCTTCCTGCGCCAGCCCCAGCCGCCCAAGGGCATCAAGGACGCCCTCGACATGCTGCCCCTGGCCAAGACGGTCATGAGCATGCGCCCCGGAACGGTGAAGAAGGCCCCGGTGCAGGAGGTCGTCCTGACCGGCGACCAGATCGATCTCACCAAGCTGCCGGTCCAGACCTGCTGGCCGGGCGAGCCCGCGCCGCTGATCACCTGGCCCCTCGTGGTGACCAAGGGTCCGGGCAAGGACCGTGAGGACGACTTCAATCTCGGCATCTATCGGATGCAGGTCCTCTCGAAGGACAAGTGCATCATGCGCTGGCTGGCCCATCGCGGCGGGGCCCAGCACTACGCCCGCCACAAGAAGGCCGGCAACAAGGAGCCCCTGCCGGCCTGCGCCGTGCTGGGCGCGGATCCCGGCACCATCCTGGCCGCCGTGACGCCGGTGCCCGACACCCTGAGCGAATACCAGTTCGCCGGCCTGCTGCGCGGAGCCAAGGTCGATCTCGTCCCGGCCAAGACCGTGCCGCTGATGGTCCCGGCCCACGCCGAGATCGTCATCGAGGGCCACGTCCTGCTGGACGAGTTCGAGGACGAGGGTCCCTACGGCGACCACACCGGCTACTACAACAGCGTCGAGAAGTTCCCGGTCTTCCAGGTGACGGCGATCACCATGCGCAAGGACCCGATCTATCTGACCACCTTCACCGGCCGTCCGCCAGACGAGCCCTCGGTTCTGGGCGAGGCGCTGAACGAGGTCTTCATCCCGCTGATCCGCCAGCAATTCCCCGAGATCGTCGACTTCTGGCTGCCGCCCGAGGGCTGCAGCTACCGCATCGCCGTGGTGTCGATGAAGAAGGCCTATCCCGGCCACGCCAAACGCGTGATGCTGGGGGTGTGGAGCTATCTGCGCCAGTTCATGTACACCAAGTGGGTGATCGTCGTGGACCACGACATCAACGCCCGCGACTGGAAGGACGTGATGTGGGCGATCAGCACCAAGACGGACCCGGCGCGGGACATCACGGTGATCGAGCACACGCCCATCGACTATCTGGACTTCGCCAGCCCCGAGAGCGGCCTAGGCTCCAAGATCGGCCTCGACGCCACCGACAAATGGCCGCCCGAGACCAAGCGCGAATGGGGCCAGGAGATCCGCATGGACCAGGCCGTGGTCGACACGGTCAGCGAGAAGTGGTCGCGCCTGGGCCTGCCGGGGGATGGCGCGCCGATCTGGAAGAAGCCCTAAGGTGCGCATCCTCACCCTGGCGGCCCTGGCCGTCGCCCTGACAGCGAGTACCAGCATGGCCCAGACCAAAGCTCCCTGGGACGAAGCCTTCCTGCCGCCGGCCCCGCATTGGCAGGGCGCCAGTCAGGCGCTGATCCGCGACAAGGCCGATCCGTGGGTGACGCCGTTCGAGGCCGACGCCGAGCATGACTTCTCGCCGACCTATGTCGACACCCGCGCCTGGTTCGATCGGCTGGACAAGGCGTCCAAGCTGATCCGCGTCGAGGACTTCGGCGTGTCGCCGCAGGGCCGCGCGATCTTTGCGGTCATCGCCAGCAAGGACGGCGACAAGCTGGACCCGAAGAAGCCGCTCCTCTTGGTCCAGTGCGGCATCCATCCCGGCGAGATCGACGGCAAGGACGCCGGCATGATGCTGCTGCGGGACATGGCCTTTCACGGCAAGGACGGGCTGCTGGACAAGGTCAACCTGGTCCTGATCCCGATCCTGTCGGTCGATGGCCACGAGCGCTCGGGCCCCTATTCGCGCCCCAACCAGCGCGGGCCGCGCATCCAGGGCTGGCGCAACACTGCGACCAACCAGAACCTGAACCGCGACTTCATGAAGCTGGACCAGCCGGAGATGCAGGCGCTGAAGCGCCTGCAGGCCAAGTACAAGGCCGATCTCTATGTCGACGTCCACGTGACCGACGGCATGGACTACCAGTACGACGTCACCTACGGCTTCAACGGCGAGAACGGCGTCTGGAACCGCTCGCCGGCCATCGCCCAGTGGCTGGACGACGTCCTCAAGCCGACCATGAACAAGGGCCTGGAGGCCGAAGGCCACATTCCCGGCGAGCTGGTGTTCGGCGTCGATGAGCACGACCCGAAGAAGGGCCTGTCGGACGGCGGCCTGGGCGAGCGGTTCTCGAACGGCTGGGGCGCGGCGGCCCACGTCCCGACCATCCTGATCGAAAACCATAGCCTCAAGCCCCACGCCCAGCGCGTGCTGGGCACCTATATCTTCATCGAGACGGCCCTGAAGCTCCTGGCCGACAAGGGCGGCGACCTGCGCGCGGCGATCGCCGCCGACAGCGCCCTGCGTCCGGCCGAGGTGCTGGCCAATTTCGCCTCGGACGACAAGCCGGCCTACATCCGCGACTTCAAGGGCATCAAGTACGAGACCTACGACAGCCCCGCCTCGGGCCGGAAGGAAGTGCGCTGGCTGGGCGAGGCCGATCCGGAGCTCTGGAAGGTCCCGTTCTACGGCTCGCATTCGACGCTGAGCCTGAAGCGTCCGGTCGCCTACTACGTGCCCAGCTACCGCGCCGACCTGATCGAGCGGCTGAAGCTGCATGGCGTGACGCTGGAGACCCTGCCGGCCGACAAGACCGTCCAGGTCGAAATGATCCGCCTGGTCGATCCCAAGCTGGCGACCCGCGCCAACGAGGGGCACGTCCAGATCAGCGTCGACAAGGTCACGACCCAGACCCGCGCCTGGACCTTCCCCAAGGGCTCGGTCCGCGTGCCGACCGACCAGCCGCTGGGCGACCTGGTGGTGCTGTTGCTGGAGCCGCAGTCCAGCGAGAGCTTCTTCGCCTGGGGCATGATCCCCGAGGTGCTGAGCCGCGTCGAATATATCGAGCCCTACGCCATCGCCCCGCTGGCCGAGAAGATGCTGGCGACCGATCCGACGCTGAAGGCGCAGTTCGAGGCCAAGCTGGCCGCCGAGCCGAAGTTCGCCGCCGATCCGGACGCGCGCCTGGCCTGGTTCTACGAGCGCACGCCGTTCTACGACGACCACTACCTGCTGTACCCGATCGCCAGAGAAGTCGCGCGATAGGCGGCCTGACTTGCCGACCTTGGGCGGAAGGCCTCATATGACCGCCTTCGCGCTCGGAGCCTGCCCGCGCGAAGCGCGGATGAGCAGGCTCCGCACTATACATTCTGAGCGCGATGACCGACGAAATCGGCATCCGCTTTCGTCGGTCATCGCGCTCGGGGGCGGGCGGCGTACTAGGGTTTGAGTGATGGATACGATCGTTTCCGGCCATGCCGCGGCGCTTTGGGCCGGGCTGCACCTTTTTCTGTTGCTGATCCTGTCGGCGCTGGTCGTGCGTCTGCGCCAGAAACACAAGGTCGCCCTGGGCGACGAGGGCATTCCGGAGCTGGCCCGCGCCATCCGCGCCTTCGGCAACGCCTCGGAATACATCCCGACCGGCATCGCCGCCCTGGCCGTGCTGGCGGTCGCCGGCGCCGCGCCGCTGGCCATCCATGTCGTCGGCTTCGTGCTGTTCGCCGGCCGGGTCGCCCACGCCGTCGGCCTGTCCAACAGCGGCGGCGCCTCGATCCCGCGCGCGGTCGGCATGGTCGCCACCTGGCTGGCCTATGTGTTCGCGGGCGTGGCCCTGCTGCTGTCAGCCATCGGCTAATGCTTGCCCCTGCGGGGGCCGGTCGTCCATAAGACCGCATGGACGATAATCTGCTGCATGACGTGGTCGCCGCCGCGCGCAAGGCCGGGGCGGACGCCGCCGAAGCCGTCTTCGCCGAGCGCCAATCCCTCTCCGTCTCCGTTCGCCTGGGCGAGCTGGAAGAGGTCGAGCGCGAAGAGGCCCGCGATCTGGGCCTGCGCGTCTTCATCGGCCAGCGTAGCGCCACCGTTTCCGGCTCGGACATCTCGGCCGAGGCGCGCGCCAAGCTGATCGAGCGCGCCGTGGCCATGGCCCGCCTGGCGCCGGAAGACCCCTATGCCAGCCTCGCGCCGCGGGAGCGTCTGGCCAGAGGCCCGTTCCCCGACCTCGATCTGATCGACGCCTACGAGCCCTCGGCCGAAACGCTGGAGACCCAGGCCCGCCAGGCCGAGGAACATGCCCGCGCGGTCAAGGGCGTGACCAATTCCGACGGCGGCTCGGCCACCTGGAGCTCGTCGGCCTGGGCGCTGGCCACCAGCGACGGCTTCCACGGGACCCACGCCGCCACCGGCCACTCGATCTCGGCCTCGGCCATCGCCGGCGAGGGCGCGGGCATGGAGCGCGGCGGCGAAGGCCGCTCGACCCGCCACTTCGGCGACCTGCCGGCCGCCGGCGACATCGGCATGGAGGCCGGCCGCCAGGCGGTGGCCCGCCTCAACCCGCGCAAGATCGCCTCGACCACCGCCCCGGTGATCTTCGAGAACCGCCTGGCCATGAGCTTGATCGGCCCGCTGCTGGGCGCGATCTCCGGCCCGTCGATCGCCCGGGGCACCTCGTTCCTGAAGGACAAGCTGGGCCAGCCGATCTTCGCGCGCGGCGTCAACCTGCTGGAAGACCCGCACCGCGTGCGTGGCCTGGGCTCGGCCCCGTTCGACGACGAGGGCGTGGCGACGGAAGCGCGCGCCCTGATCGACGACGGCGTGCTGACCACTTGGCTGCTGAACACCTCGTCCGCCAGGCAACTGGGCCTGGTCACCACCGGCCACGCCTCGCGCGGCCTGGCCGGCCCCTCCGGCGTCTCGACCCACAACCTGACGCTCCAGCCGGGCGAGAAGGACCTTCAGGGCCTGATGAAGGACGCCGGGACGGGCCTGGTGGTCACCTCGATGTTCGGCCCCTCGCTGAACGGCAACACCGGCGACTGGTCGGTCGGCTGCTCGGGCTACTGGTTCGAGAACGGCGAAAGCACCGGCCCGGTCACCGAGATCACCGTGGCCGGCAACCTGATCGACATCTACGCCCGCCTCGTTCCTGGCTCCGACCTGCAGTTCCGGGGCGCCAGCAACAGTCCGTCGATCCTGGTCGACGCCCTGGCGATCGCGGGCAAATGAACGACCTGGACCTGATCCTCGAAGCCGCCAAGGAGGCCGGGGCGCTGGCGCTCTCGGCCCGTGAACGCGGCCTCAAGATCTGGTCCAAGGAGGGCGGCTCGCCCGTCACCGACGCCGATCTGGCCGTCGACACCCTGCTGAGGACGCAGCTGCGGGCGGCGCGGCCCGACTATGGCTGGCTGTCGGAAGAGACCGCCGACGATCCGGCGCGGCTGTCCACCGCCCGTCAGTTTGTCGTCGACCCGATCGACGGCACCGTGGCCTTCATGAAGAGCAAGCCGTGGTTCGCGGTCTCGATCGCGATCGTCGAAGACGGTCAGCCCGTCGCGGGCGTCGTCCACGCCCCGGCGCTGGACGAGACCTACGCCGCCACGCTGCACGGGCCCGCCCTGCTGAACGGCGCCCCGATCGCGCCCAGCGCGACGGACCAGCTGTTCGGCGCGGCGATGCTGGGCGACGCCAAGATGTTCGCCCACCCGGCTTGGCGCGAACCCTGGCCGGACATGCGGATCGAAAGCCGCAACTCCATCGCCTATCGCATGTGCCTGGTGGCCGCCGGGACCTTCGACGCGGCCATCGCCCTGTCGCCCAAGAGCGAGTGGGACGTGGCCGCCGCCGACCTGATCTGCCGCCGGGCCGGGGCCGCGCTCAGCGACCACAAGGGCCGCGACTTCGCCTATAATCGCCCCGTTCCGCAGGTTCCGAGCCTGGTTTGCGCCAATAAGGCGCTTCATCCATTGATCCTGTCACGCGTCGGGCATATCGAGCTGCCATAAAACCAATTCCTCGCAGGAACTTGCTCCAAATGGCTGACAAGCAGCTTCTTCATATCGTCATCGGTGGTGAACTGAAGGACGTCTCGGGCGCCGAATTCCGCGACCTCGACAAGGTCGAGTTCGTGGGCGCCTTCCCGAACTACGATGCGGCTCACAAGGCCTGGAAGGCCAAGGCCCAGGCCACCGTCGACAACGCCCACGCGCGGTATTTCATCATCCACGCCCACAAGCTGCTGGATCCGAGCGCGGACTGAAGGTTGCAGGGGGCCGGGTCACTGGCCCCCACCTGACCGCTTCGCGGTCGTCCGCCCCCAGAGGGGGCGGAAGGTAATCCTTCTTCCCCCTCTGGGGGCGGAGCGCGAAGCGCGGAGGGGGCAAGTATCCCCTACTCCCGCCGCAGCACCTTGTCCGTCAGCACCTTGCCCAGCATCCCGGCCCGGAAGGTCTTCTTCATCGCGACGGGATCGTACTCGTCGCTCTCGACCCATTCGCTGAACGTCAGCCCCTTGGGTTCGCCGACCTCCAGATATTGCTCGAACACGTAGTCCAGCACGCCGGTGTTGCCGTGCTTGATGTGCAGGTAGCGCGGGCCCAGCTGCTGCATAGCCTCGCGGATCGGCAGGCCCAGGCGGTAGTGGGCGTAGAAGACGCTCATGATCCCCGCCCGATCCGCGCCCGACTTGCAGTGCATCAGGGCCGGATATTCGATGCTGTCGAACAGCGCCTTGGCGCCGCGCACCCGCTCGCGGATCGGCACCTCGCGCGAGGTGATGGTGAAGTCGACGAAGTTCAAACCCAGGCGCTGACAGGCGTCCTTCTCGAGCGCGTAGAAGCTGCCGTCGAAGCCGCCGCGCAGGTTCACGATCGTCTTGATCCCCTGCTTCTTCCACCAGGCCAGCTGGAACGGCCAGGGCTGGTTGGCGCGAACCATCTCGGGACTGATCCAGTGGGCGTTCGAGAAGCCCAGGCGCAGATAGGCGTGGTCGTTCCACAGATAGTGGAGATAGGTCTTGAACCGGCCCCAGGGCGTGGTGAGGTCGAACTTGGCCAAGCGGGCGCGATCCTTCGATGACGAAGCCTAATTAGGCGCCACGGCCCTGTAATGCAAAAGCCACAGAGCCGCACCCCCGCCGCAATGACCCGCCATTGCCGAGCTTGACAGTCCGCCCCCGACATCCGACCCCTGCCGCCATGACCGAGCCCGCCGCGCCGCCAGCCCCCAACCGCGCCCTCGCCGCGCGGATCTGGCGCGAGTATCTGCGGCCTCGGCGGGGCCGGCTGGCCGCCGCCCTGCTGTGCGCGGCCGCGGTCGCGGGACTGAGCGCCGCCCTGGCCGCGGTGCTGAAGCCCGCCATCGATCACCTGATCACCCATCCCCAGCCCGGCGCGCTGCTGCGCATCCCGTTGCTGATCGCCGCCATCGCCATCGCCCGCGGCGTGTTTCAGGTGCTGCAGACCACCTCGATCAACCGGATCGGCAACGGCGTCGTCGGCGACATGCAGCTGCGGCTGTTCGGCAAGCTGATGCGCTCGGACCTGGCCCGCCTGCGCGGCGCCCACTCGGGCTCGTACGTCTCGTCGATGCTGTATGACGCGACCCTGATCCGCGAGGCGGCGACCAGCGGCGTGGTCAACTACACCCGCGAGTTCCTGACCGTGGTCGGCACGCTGGTGGTCATGTTCCAGCTGGACTGGGTCTTGGCCTCCGGCGTCCTGATCATCGGCCCGGTCGCCAGCCTGTTCATCCGGCGGTTCTCGAAGAAGACCACCAAGGCCGCCAAGGGCGCCATGGGCGAGACCTCCAATCTCTCGACCGCGATCATGGAGAGCCTGGACGGGATCAAGATCGTCAAGATGGAGAACCGCGAGGCCTATGAGGAAGGCCGCGTCGCCGCCGTGATCGAACGTCGCCAGCGCCACCTGATCAAGGGCAGCAACGCCAAGGCCATGGCCGCGCCCGCCACCGAGGCCTTCGGCGCCCTGATCACCGCCGGCGTCCTGGCCTATGCCGGCTGGCGGGCGACGACGGGCGGCATGACCGCCGGGGTGTTCACCGCCTTTCTCGGAGCCCTGGCCATGGCCCTGCAGTCCCTGCGCCAGGTCGCCAACCTGCAGACCGTGTTCAGCGAGGGCTTCACCGGCGCCCGGCGCCTGTTCGCCGCGCTCGACGTCGAGCCGGCCATCGTCGACCCCGCCGACGCCAAGGCTCTGCCGGCCGGCGACGGCGTCATCGTGCTGGACCACGTCACGTTCTCGTACGGCGCCGAGATTCCGGCCCTGTCCGACGTCTCGCTGACCGCGCGCAAGGGCGAGACCGTGGCCCTGGTCGGTCCCTCAGGCGGCGGCAAGAGCTCGATCCTGAACCTGATCCCGCGCTTCTACGACGTAAACGGCGGGGCCGTGACCATCGACGGCCACGACGTCCGCGCGGTGACCCTGGCGTCCCTGCGCGACCGCATCGCCCTGGTGACCCAGGAGCCGTTCCTGTTCGACGACAGCGTCCGCGCCAACATCGCCTATGCCCGCCCCGGCGCCAGCCAGCTGGAGATCGAGGCCGCCGCGCGCCAGGCCGCCGCCCATGACTTCATCCTGGCCCTGCCCGAGGGCTACGACACTGCCGTCGGCGAGGCCGGGACGCGCCTGTCGGGCGGCCAGCGCCAGCGCATCGCCATCGCCCGCGCCTTCCTGAAGGACGCCCCGATCCTGCTGCTGGACGAGGCCACCAGCGCCCTGGACACCGAGAGCGAGGCCCAGGTCCAGGCGGCCCTGGAGCGGCTGATGGCCGGCCGCGCGACCATGCTGATCGCCCACCGCTTGTCGACGGTGAAGAACGCCGACCGCATCTACGTGATCGACAAGGGCCGCGTCGTCGAGACCGGGAACCACGTCGAGCTGGTCCGCGCCGGCGGGCTCTATGCGCGCCTGGCCAAGGCCCAAGACCTGGACCATGCTCCGGAAGGAACGACGACGTGAGACCCCTGCGTTCGCCGTTCGTGATCTGGCTGCTGTCCTCGATCTTCGCCGGCTATTCCAAGCTGGTGTTCCGCACCCTGCGCATGACCGTCGAAGGCGCCGAGCAGGCCGAAGCGGTCTGGAAGCAGGGCCGCGAGACGGGCGCAGGCGCGATCCTGTGCTTCTGGCATTCGCGCATCCCGATGTCGCCGCTCAGCTGGCCGCAGGACCTGGCCCGCCGTCAGGACATGCGCGCCCTGATCTCGCGCTCGAACGACGGCGAGTTCATCGCCCGCACGGTCGAGAAGCTGGGCTTTCCGTCGATCCGGGGCTCGTCGGCCAAGAAGACGGACCTGACCAAGAACAAGCACGGCGAGCAGGCCTTCCGCGACATGGTCCAGTGGGTCCGGAGCGGCGGCGGGATCGCCATCACCCCCGACGGCCCGCGCGGCCCGGCCGAGCACATGGAGAAGGGCACGCCCTCCCTGGCCCGCGTCACCGGCGCGCCGGTGATCTTCGTCGGCCTGGCCGCCAAGCCCTGCATCCGCCTGGGCTCGTGGGACGCCACCCTGGTTCCCCTGCCCTTCGCCAGGGCCGCCATGGTCTGGGACGGCCCGACCGGGGCGGGACGCGGCGATGATGTCGACCAGTTGGCGGAAGACTGGGCCGATCGCCTCTCGGCCGTCACCCGCCGGGCGGAAGACCTGGTCGGGCTGGACGATTGATCCCGTCCCGCCTTGGTGGGATGTAGGGCCCATGCCGCACGACGCTCACGACCACGCGCCCGATCACAAGCATGATCACGATCACCACGATCACGATCACGATCATGATCATGGCCACGGTCATCATCATGGCCATGGCCACGGTCACCATGGCCACAGCCACGCGCCCAAGGACTTCGGCCGCGCCTTCGCGATCGGCACGGCGCTGAACCTGGGCTTCGTGGTGGTCGAGGCCGGCGCGGGCCTGGTCACCCATTCGCTGGCCCTGCTGGCCGACGCCGGCCACAATCTGTCGGATGTGCTGGGCCTGCTGCTGGCCTGGGGCGCGGCGGTGCTGGCCAAGCGCGCCCCCAGCGCCCGTCGCACCTATGGCCTGCGCAAGGGCACCATCCTGGCCTCGCTGGGCAACGCGGCCCTGCTGCTGCTGGCCGTCGGCGCCATCGCCTGGGAGGCCGTCCGCCGCTTCGGCGCGCCCGAGCCTATCCAGACCGGCCCGGTGATGGTCGTCGCCGCCATCGGCATCGTCATCAACACCGCCACGGCCCTGATGTTCATGAAGGGCAGCAAGGACGACCTGAACGTCCGCGGCGCCTTCCTGCACATGGCCGCCGACGCCGCCGTTTCGGCCGGCGTGGTCGTCGCGGCCCTGGCCATGGCCTTCACCGGCTGGCTGTGGCTGGACCCGGTGGTCAGCCTGGTCATCGTCGTCGTCATCGTGCTGGGCACCTGGGGCCTGCTGCGCGACTCGCTGGACATGGCCCTGGACGCCACGCCGCGCGGGATCGACTCCGAGAAGGTGAGACAATGGCTGACCGCTCGGCCCGGCGTCAGCGAGGTCCACGACCTGCACATCTGGGCGATGAGCACGACCGAGACGGCGCTCACGGCTCACGTCGTCCGTCCGCTGGACGGGGACCACGACCAGTTCCTGCACGACGCCTGCGCCGAGCTGGCCAGCAAGTTCAAGATCGGCCACGTGACCATCCAGGTCGAGAGCAGCCAGGGCGCGCACAGCTGTCGCCTGGCGCCGCACGACGTGGTCTAGGGTGACCCTGTCGCTGGGCCTCTACCGGGCCGCCACGGGCCTGCTGGAACCCATCGCGCCCGCGCTGCTAGCCGGCCGCGCCCGCAAGGGCAAGGAGGATCCGAAGCGTCTCGCCGAACGCCTGGCCAGGGCCCCGACGGCGCGCCCCGACGGTCCGCTGGTCTGGTTGCACGGCGCCAGCGTCGGCGAGAGCCTGTCGATCCTGCCGCTGGTCGAGCGCCTGCGGGCCGAGCGGCCCGAGGTCGCCGTGCTGGTCACCTCGGGCACCACCACCTCGGCCGCCTTGCTGGCCAAGCGCCTGCCGGCCGGCGCGATCCACCAATACGTTCCGATCGACGCCCCTGGCGCCGCCCGGCGCTTCATGGCCCGCTGGAACCCCAGCCTGGCCGTCTTCGTCGAGAGCGAGCTGTGGCCGAACCTGCTGCTGGAGGCCAAGGCGGCGGGCGTGCGCTTGGCCCTGGTCTCGGCCAAGCTGTCGGACCGCAGCTTCGCGCGCTGGAGCCGGCGCCCGGACGCCGCGCGGAAACTACTCTCCGGCTTCGACCTGATCCTGGCCCAGGACGCCCGCGCCCGCGAGCGCTTCGAGGCCCTCGGCGGCCTGGTCGGCGGCGAGGCCGATCTGAAGTTCGGGGCCGCGCCGCTGCCGGTCGACGAAGCCGCCCTAGCCGCCGAACGCGCGCGCTTCGAACGACCGCCCCTGCTGATCGCCAGCACCCATCCGGGCGAGGACGAGATCGTCCTGGACGCCATCACCGCATTGGAAGTCCGCCCGCCGGTGGTCCTGGCGCCGCGCCATGTCGAGCGCGGACCGGCGATCGTCGACCTGGCCAGGGCCCGAGGCCTAGCCGCCGCCCTCCGCAGCCAGGCGCCGGACGAGCGCGCCGACATTCTCGTGGCCGACACCCTGGGCGAGATGGGCCTGTGGTTCCGGCTGGCCCAGACTTCGGTCATCGCCGGCAGCCTGGTCGAAGGCGTCGGCGGCCATAACCCGCTGGAAGCCGCGCGGCTGGACTGTCCGGCGATCAGCGGCCCGTTCGTCGAAAACTGGACCGCGGCCTTCGCGGGGCTGAAGGCTGCCGACGGCGTGTTGATAAGCTCACCGGAGAGCCTGGGCGACGCCCTGGCTTCCGACCTCGCCGATTCAGCCGCCGCTCAGGCCCGCGCCGTCCGCGCCCGCGCCTATGTCGACGCCCGCGACGCCGAGGCTCGCGCCGGCCTCTCCCGCATCCTCGAGTTGGCCCCATGAAACTCGGTACGCCGCGCTGGTGGTACGTGAAGAGCGGCGGCCCCGCCCCGCTGACCCGCGCCCTGCTCACCCCGCTGTCGTGGATCTGGGCCGACGCCACCCGACGCCGCATCGCCCGCACGACGCCGGCCATCGTCGGCGCGCCGGTAATCTGCGTCGGCAACGTCACCATGGGCGGGGCCGGCAAGACCCCGATCGTCCGCGAGCTGCTGCTGACCCTGACCCAGCGCGGCGTCGACGCCCATGGTCTGTCGCGCGGCTATGGCGGCCGGCTGAAGGGGCCGGTGCGGGTCGATCCAGCCCGTCACACGGCCGCCGATGTCGGCGACGAGCCGCTGATGCTGGCCCAGGACTTCCCGATGTGGGTCTCGGTCGACCGTGTCGCCGGGGCCAAGGCCGCGACGCGCGTCGGCGCCCAGGCGATCGTCATGGACGACGGCCACCAGAACCCGACCATCCGCAAGGCCCTGTCCCTGGTGGTGGTCGACGGCGAGACGCGCGGCGGCGAGTGGCCGTTCGGCGATGGCCGCGTCTTCCCCGCCGGCCCGATGCGCGAGCCGCTCAAGGTCGGATTGTCCCGCGCCGACGCGGTGATCGTGCTGCTGCCGGTCGACATGGAGCAGCCTGACTTCGACCTGCTGGTCCAGTTCGGCGACATGCCGGTGCTGGTCGCCCGCCTGGAAGCCGCCGCTCCGGTCCCGTCTGGTCCGCAGGTCGGCTTCGCCGGCATCGGCAAGCCCTGGAAGGTCGAGAAGGCCCTGACCGCCGCCGGCTGCCAGCTCGTGGACTTCGCCCCCTTCCCCGATCACGGCGAATATGACGAGGCGACGCTGAAGATGCTGGCCGACCGCGCCAAGGTCTATGACGCGGGCCTGGTCACCACCGAGAAGGACTGGGTGCGCCTGCCCGCCAAGTGGCGCGAGAAGGTGACGCCCTGGCCCGTGCGCGCGCGCTTCGACGACCCAGCGGCGGTGGCGGAGCTGCTGGCGTCGGTGGGATTGTAGAATAACTCTGCTCCCCCTCTGGGGGAGCTGTCGCGGGGCGACAGAGGGGGCTTCTCCGCATAGGCCGCGCCACCCCCTCCGGCCCTTTGGGCCACCTCCCCCAGAGGGGGAGGAGAAGCGCTTCAATCGCCCCTACTTGTAAACCACCCCGCCCTTGATCACCGACGTCACGCGCTGCAGCTCGGTGACGTCCTTCAGCGGATCGCCTTTCACGGCGATCAGGTCCGCCGCCTTGCCGGGGGCCAGGCTGCCGATCTCGGCCGACAGCGAGAAGTGGTCTGCGGCGTTGACCGTCGCGGTCTGGATGGCTTCCAGCGGGGTCAGGCCCGCCTTGACCAGCAGTGCGAACTCGCCGGCGTTGTCGCCGTGCGCGGAAACGCCGGTGTCGGTGCCGAACGCGATCTTGACCCCGCCCTCATGCGCGCGTCGGGCCATGGCCAGCATCTTGGGCCCGGCGTCCAGCGCCTTGGCGGTCTGGGCGGGGGTGAGGAAGTTGTTCGGGCCCGAGGCGATCCGGTAGACGAAGTCGCCGGCCATCAGGGTCGGCACCAGATAGGCGCCGTTCTTCTTGAACAGGGCGATGCTGTCGGCGTCCAGATAGGTGCCGTGCTCGATCGAGTCGCCGCCGGCCTTCAGGAAGCTGTTGATGCCGTCGACGCCGTGGGCATGGGCGGTGACCTTGCGGCCCATGCGGTGGGCGCTCTCGACGATGGCCGTGAGCTCGGCGTCCGAGAACTGCTGGTTCAGGCCCGCTGCGGTGTTGGAGAGCACGCCGCCCGTAGCGGTGATCTTGATGATGTCGGCGCCCAGCCAGACCTGCTCGCGCACGGCGCGGCGGCAGTCGTCGGGACCCGAGCACACCGAGGTCGGCCGCAGCACGTGCATGACCTCCTCGCTGTAGCCGTTGATGTCGCCATGGCCGCCGTGCACCGACACGGCCGAGCCGGCGGCGATGATGCGCGGGCCGGGCACGTCGCCGCGCCTGATCCCGTCGCGCAGGGCGAAGATCGCCTGGTTGGTCGCCCCCAGGTCGGCCACGGTGGTGAAGCCGGCCATCAGGGTCTTGCGGGCATAGCCGGCCCCGACCATCGCCTCGTCGGCGGCCGACTGCGTGACGTTGTCCAGCCGCGAGGTCGGGCCCTGCTGGCCGGTCAGGTGGACGTGGCTGTCGATCAGGCCCGGCAGGACGAAGCTATCCTTGAGGTCGGCGATCCTGCCGCCGGGCTCGGCGACATAGCCGTCGACGACGCGGGCGACCTTGCCGTTCTCCAGCACCAGGGTCTTGGCCGTCTCGACCTTGCCCGTGGCTGGATCGGCCAATAGGCGTCCGGCCTGGACGAAGACCGTCTCGGCCTGCGCGACGCCACTCAGCGCCCCGGCGATCGCCAGGGCGCAGACGCCCGACAGCAGTTTCCGCATGTTGCCCCTAAGCTCCCGCCTTCTGCGCGAAGGCCCAGGCGCCCTTGGCCAGGACCGGCACGCGCGCCTCCATCAGCTGCGCATGGGCGCTGGCGGCGGTGCCATCCCTGACACGACCCACGATGCCCTGGCAGATGCCGGCCAGTCTGAAGAGGTTGTAGCTGAAATACCAGTCCAGCTCGGGCAGGCCGTCGCGGCCCGTGGCCTTGCAATAACGCTCGACCGCCTGGGGAATGGTCGGCACCCCATAGGCCTCCAGGTCCTGGATCTCGGCCAGGCCCCCGCGCTGGTCCGACGGCATCACCCAGTTCATCAGGAAGTAGCTGAAGTCGGCCAGCGGATTGCCCAGGGTCGACAGCTCCCAGTCCAGCACCGCGACCACGCGCGGCTCGGTGGCGTGCAGGATCATGTTGTCCAGGCGGTAATCGCCATGGACGATCGAAGTCTTGTCGTCGACGGGGCAGCTCTTCGGCAGCCAGTCCATCAGCCGGTCCATCTCCTCGATGGTCCGGGTTTCCGACGCCTTGTACTGCTTGGTCCAGCGATCGATCTGGCGGGCGAAATAGTTGCCCGGCTTGCCGTAGTCGGCCAGGCCCACGGCCGCGTAGTCGACATTGTGCAGGGCCGCCAGGGTGTTGATCTCGGCCTCGTAGATCGCCCGGCGCTCGGCCGGCTGATAGTCGGGCAAGGTCCCGTCCCACAGGATGCGGCCTTCGACATTGTCCATGACGTAGAAGATCGTGCCGATGACGTCCTCGTCCATGCACAGCGCGTAAGCCTTGGCGACGGGGAAATTCGCCTTGTTCAGGCCCGAGATCACCTTGAACTCGCGGTCGACGGCGTGGGCGCTGGGCAGCAGCTTGCCCGGCGGCTTGCGGCGCAGGACGTACTTCTTTGCCGGCGTGACCAGCTGGTAGGTCGGGTTCGACTGGCCGCCCTTGAACTGGCGCACCTCCAGCGGGCCGGCATAGCCCTCGACATTCGCCGCGAGCCAGTCCGCAAGGCGGGCTTCGTCGATCGCGTGGCGGGGGTCGACCGGCTTGGTGCCCGAGTTCAGGTCCTGGGCGGACTGTTCGGCGGCTTCGGCCATGTCGCTTCTCCCCAACGCTTGTTTGAAAGGGAGTTTAGAGGGCCCGAGCGCTTAGGCAAGTCACTTGCCCCCTCCGCGCCTTCGGCGCTCCTCCCCCGGAGGGGGGAAGAAGGTCACCTTCCGCCCGCCTCCGGGGGCGGACGACCGCGAAGCGGTCAGGTGGGGGCGAGTGTCAGCCCTTCAGGGCCCGCCAGCCGATGTCGGTGCGATAGAAACCGCCTTCCAGGGTGATCGTCCCCAGCGCCGCATAGGCGACGTCGCGGGCCTCGTGCAGGGTCGCGCCCAGGGCGCAGACATTCAGCACCCGGCCGCCCGAGGCGACCAGCCGCCCCTGGAACTCGCGGGTCGTGCCGGCGTGGAAGACCACGGCCTCGTCGCCGAAGTCGGCGTCGGCGCCCTGGATCCGGCCGCCGGTCTTGGGCGCGTCGGGATAGCCCTCGGCGGCCAGGACCACGCAGATCGCCGCCTCGTCGCGCCACTTGGGCGGCTCGGCGCTGGCCAGGTCCCCCTTGGCGGCGGCCAAAAGGATCGGGACGATGTCGCTTTCCAGGCGCAGCATCAGGGTCTGGCACTCGGGATCGCCAAAGCGGGCGTTGTACTCGACCAGCTTCGGGCCGGTCGGGGTCAGCATGAGCCCGGCATAGAGCACGCCGACATACGGATTGCCCTCGGCGGCCATGCCCTCGACGGTCGGCACGATCAGCTCGCGCCAGGCCTGGTCGATCAGGGCGTCGGTCAGGACGGGCGGCGGCGAATAGGTGCCCATGCCGCCGGTGTTGGGACCCTTGTCGCCGTCGTAGGCGCGCTTGTGGTCCTGGGCGGCGCCGAACAGCACAGCGGTCTTGCCGTCCGAGATCGCGAACAGCGAGGCCTCCTCGCCGTGCATGAACTCCTCGATCACCACCCGCGCGCCGGCCGAACCGAAGCGGCCGCCCAGCATGTCGAGCACGGCGGCGTCGGCCTCAGCCCGGGTCGCGGCGATGACCACGCCCTTGCCGGCCGCCAAGCCGTCGGCCTTGATCACGAACGGGGCTTTCAGGGTGTCGAGGAAGGCGCCGGCGCCGCCCGCGTCCTCGAACACGCCGTAGGCCGCCGTCGGCAGGCCGTGGCGCTGGCAGAAGTCCTTGGTGAAGGCCTTGGAGGTCTCCAGCTGGGCGGCGCGCTGGCTGCCGCCGAAGCAGGGAATGCCGGCCTCGACCAGCTTGTCGGCGAGGCCGACCTCCAGCGCCGATTCCGGACCGACCACGACCAGGTCCGCGCCGATCTCCTTGGCCAGCGCCACCAGGCCGTCGGCGTCGGTCGCCTTGACGGCCTTGAGCTCGGCGACGGCCGCGATGCCCGGATTGCCCGGGGCGGCGACGAGGCGGCCGCACAGCGGCGACTGGGCGATCTTCCAGGCCAGGGCGTGCTCGCGCCCGCCGGACCCGACGAGGAGGATGGTCAGCTTTTCCATGAGCGCGGGGTGTGGCGCGGGCGAGGCCCCGGGTCAAGCGGTTCGCCCCCACGCGCCGTCGTTCGCCCCATCGTCGTGGCGCGACCGCCGACGGCCGTCAGGCTGCGGACCATGGACAAGCTGATCTTCTCCCCCGCCCTGGCCGTGCATGTCGGCTGTGGTTTCCTCCTGGTCGCCATCGGCCTGCTGCCGATCCTGACCCGCAAGGGCTCGCGCCTGCATCGCGGGTCGGGCCGCGTCTTCGTCGCCCTGATGAGCGTGCTGCTGGCCGCCGCCTGGGTCATGACCGCCTTGCATTTCAGCGCCTATTTCGCGGCCCTGTCGGCGACGGCCTCGATAACGCTCTTCTCCGGAACGCGAGTCCTTAGGCGCAAGCGACCCGACCTGGATCCTCGCCAGCGCGCCAACGCCCTGGACTGGGCCGCCACCCTGGGCTTGCTGACGATCGGCGCGTGGATCCTCCTGCTGGTCGCGCAGGGCCGGACGGGGAACAAGGCGACCGTCAGCGCCGCCCTCGTCTATGCCTGCTTCACCTACGGCGGCTGGGACCTCTGGCGTTTCATCCGCCCCACGGCATGGCCGTTCTCGCCGAACCTCTGGACCTACGAGCACCTTGTGAAGATGCTGAGCGCCTATGGCGCGGTGATCAGCGCCTTCTCGGGCAACTTTCTCACGTTCCCGCCGCCGCCATGGAGCCAGCTCTGGCCGACCCTGCTGTTCCAACCGATGGCCGTGATCTGGATCGCGGTGCTGGCCGCGCGCCAGCGGCGACGGGCCTTGTCACCCGCCTGAGGACTGCCCCGACCGCCGCCTGGGTCTGGGCGTTCACGGCCTATAGCTGGCTGATGACCACGGTCAGCGCCGCCTGGTTCGCGCGCCGGTTCGCGGCCGCGCGCGGGATCGCCCTGGACGCTCCAACCTCTCTACTGTGGCAGGGCGCGGTCTATGCCGCCTGGCTGCCGACGGCGGGCCTGGTCTGGTGGGTCCTGCGCCGGTTCGGGACCGGCCCACGCGGCCTGGCGGCCAGCTTCGCCGTCGGCGTCGCGACCGTACCTATCGAAGCCCTGGCCTCCAGCCTGATCGACCAGGTCTTCATCGGCGGGACGGACCTGGCCGGGCGGGCGCTGGGACGGGCTCCCGTCTGCATCCTGCTCTACACCGCCATCGTCGCCGTGGGCCTGGCCGCCGTCCATCATCGCAAGGCCGCCGAGGCCCGCGCCCGCAACGCCATGTTGGAGACCGCCCTGGCGGAGGCGCGCGCCGTCGTCGCCCCGTCCGAGCCAGAGTCCGAGCCCGAGCGGCTGATGGTGATGACCGGTTCGCGCCGGGTTCCCGTCGAGATCTCGGCCGTCGAGTGGTTCGGCGCGGCGGACAACTACGTCGTCGTCCACTGGGGCGATGGTCGCGAGGGTCTGCTGCGCGTTTCGCTGCAGGGCCTGGAGGCGCGCCTCGATCCACGCCTGTTCGCCCGCGCCCACCGCTCGGCCCTGGTCAACCTGGCCCATGTGCGCGAGGCCAGGCCGCTGTCGGACGGCTCGTGGCGGCTGACCCTGGCCAGCGGCGGCGAGGTGGTGACCAGCCGCACCTATCGCGAGGAGGTGCTCAAGCGCCTGGGACGCTAGCGCTTGGCAGTGCGTCCTATCGTCTCGTGTGGCGCAATTGGCGCCGGCCAAGCTTGTCAGTCGCGCCGCCCGACGGCTCTATGCCATATTGAGTTCGCGCATCGCTTCAACGCCTTACGGTCGGATGCGCGGGGAGGGAGCGAACGCCGCGCATGGCTTCAGACGAACACGCCCCGCCGGGTCGCGATCCGGCGGTCGCCGCCGACGCCTCGCATCCGACGAAGGCCCTGCACTCGCGCGCCTTCCTCGACGCCGTGGTCGAGAGCGTGCCGGCCATGCTGGTGGTCAAGAACGGCAAGGACGGCCGCTTCGTGCTGGTCAACCGCGCCGGCGAGGAGCTGCTGGGCGTGCCGCGTGAAGCGCTGATCGGCCGCAACGACGCCGACTTCTTCCCCGCCGACCAGGCCGCCTTCTTCGCCGAGATGGACCGCAAGGTGCTGGACAGCGACCGGGTGTGGGTCATCGACGAGGAGCCGCTGCAGACCCCGCACAACGGCGACCGCTGGCTGCAGACCAAGAAGATCGCCATCCCCGGCGAGGGCGACGAGAAGCTGCTGCTGATCATCAGCGAGGACATCACCGAGCGGAAGGCCTCGGCCGCGGCCCTGGAGGCCGCCGTCCAGAACGCCCAGGCCGCCAGCATCGCCAAGACCGAATTCCTGGCCAATATGAGCCACGAGATCCGTACGCCCCTGAACGGCGTGCTGGGCATGGCCCAGGTGCTGGCCCAGACCGAACTGACCGCCCGCCAGCGCGAGATGATGGACGTGATCCTGAACTCGGGCCGGGTGCTGAACGCCCTGCTCAGCGACATCCTCGACCTGGCCAAGGTCGAGACCGGCGAGGTCGAGCTGGAGACCGTCCCCTTCAACCTGCGCGGCGGCCTGACGGCGGCGGCGGCCACCTTCGAGGGCCTGGCCCACCAAAAGGGCCTGACCTTCTCGCTGGACTTCGCGCCGGGCTTCCACGATCGCGTCACCGGCGACGCCCTGAAACTGGGCCAGATCGTCAACAACCTGATCAGCAACGCGGTGAAGTTCACCAGCGAGGGCGCGGTCGCGGTGCGCGCCGCCACACGCGTGGTCGACGAGACCGCGATCGAATTGACGGTCGAGGTGCAAGACAGCGGCGAAGGCTTCACCCCGGAGGTCCAGGCCAGCCTGTTCGAGCGCTTCGTCCAGGGCGACGGCTCGATCACCCGCCGGTTCGGCGGCTCGGGCCTGGGCCTGAACATCGCCCTGCGCTTCGCCAAGCTGATGGACGGCGACATCACCTGCCAGTCGACGCTGGGGGAAGGCGCGACCTTCCGCTTCACGGCCCGTCTGGCCCCGGCCCTGGCCGAGGCTCCGACGCCCGTCCGCCGGGCCATGCCCGCGCCGTCGAGCGAGCGATTGCGCGTCCTGCTGGCCGAGGATCATCCGACCAACCAGCGCGTGGTCGAGCTGATGCTGGGCGAGACGGCGGATCTGGTCGTGGCCGAGAACGGCGCCCTGGCGCTGGAGGCCTTCGCCGGCCACCCCTTCGACGTGGTGCTGATGGACACCCAGATGCCGGTCATGGACGGGCTGACGGCGATCCGCGCCATCCGGGCCCGCGAGCAGGCGGGCGGCGGCGGCGGGCGCATCCCGATCATCTCGCTGACCGCCAACGCCATGCCGCATCAGGTCGAAGCCGCCCTGGAGGCCGGCGCCGACCTGCACCTGGCCAAGCCGATCACGGTGGCGGCGCTGTTCGAGAGCATCGCCGCGGCTGCCGACCTCGCCGCCCAGGCGGGAGAGGCCGGGGACCGCTTGGCCGGATCCTAGGTCGGCGCAGCGAAACCGCGCCCGCGGCTTAAGCCGCGTCCAGGTCCAGCGAGTAGCCGGCCGAGCGGACCGTGCGGATGGGATCCCCGTCCGACGAGCCGTTCAGGGCCTTGCGCAGGCGGCCGATGTGGACGTCGACGGTGCGGGCCTCGACATAGACGTCCGAACCCCAGACGGCGTCCAGCAGCTGCTCGCGGCTGAACACCCGCCCCGGGTGCTGCATCAGATAGTCCAGCAGGCGGAACTCGGTGGGGCCGAGGTGGATCTCCTTGCCGTCGCGCTTCACGCGGTGGGCCACCCGGTCGATGATGATGTCGCCGACCGTGATGCGGTCGTCGGCCAGGCCCGGACGGATGCGGCGCAGCACCGCGCGGACGCGGGCGGTCAGCTCGACCATCGAGAAGGGCTTGACGACATAGTCGTCGGCGCCGGTGTCGAGGCCGCGGATCCGGTCGGTCTCCTCGCCGCGCGCCGTCAGCATGATGATCGGCACGTTGCGGGTCTCGGCCCGGCCGCGCAGGCGGCGACAGACCTCGATGCCCGAGACCTTGGGCAGCATCCAGTCGAGGATGACCAGGTCCGGGGCCCGCTCGTTGGCCATGATTAGGGCTTCCTCGCCGTCGCCGGCCACGCCGACGCGGTAGCCTTCCTTGTCGAGGTTGTAGTGCAGCAGGGTGGCCAGGGCGTCTTCGTCCTCGACCACCAGAACGTAGGGAGTCACTTCCGATCGCCTCCTGGCTTACTGCGAGACCACGTCCAGCTTCGGACGCTGGGACACCAGCTCTTCGCCGGTCAGCTCGAAGTGGATGATTTCCGCGATGTTGGTGGCGTGGTCGCCGATGCGTTCCAGGTTCTTGGCCACGAACAGCAGATGAGCGCAGGCGTTGATCGTGCGCGGGTCGCCCATCATGTAGGTCAGCAGTTCGCGGAAGATCGAGTTGTAGTGCTCGTCGACTTCCTCGTCGCGGCTCCACACGCCGATGGCGCGCTGCAGGTCCGAGGTGGTGTAGGCGTCCAAGACGTCCTTCAGGCGGCTCTGCACCAGCTTGCCCATGCGCTCGATCGAGCGGGTCAGGGCGGTCATCGGATCGGCCTCGGTCAGGATCAGCGCGCGCTTGCCGATGTTCTTGGCCATGTCGCCGCAGCGTTCCAGGCTCATCGAGATCTTAAGGGCGGCGACGGCGTGGCGAAGGTCCACGGCCATCGGCTGGCGCAGGGCGATCAGGCGGAAGGCCTTGCGCTCGATCTCGCCCTGCAGGGCGTCCAGGCGCTCGTCGCCGGCGACCACGGCCTGGGCCAGCGGTCCGTCGCGGCGGGCGATGGCGGCGATGCAGTCGGCGACCTGGCTCTCGGCGATGCCGCCCATGCGGGTGACTTCGGCCGTGAGGTGGGCCAGCTCTTCGCCGTACGACTTGACGGTATGTTCGGTCATGTCCGTTCTCTCCCGAGTCGCTTAGCCGAAGCGGCCGGTGATGTAGTCTTGCGTGCGGCTGTCGCGAGGATTGGTGAACATCTCCTCGGTCGGACCGCTCTCGACCAGCTTGCCCAGGTGGAAGAAGGCCGTGCGTTGCGAGACGCGGGCGGCCTGGGCCATCGAGTGGGTGACGATGACGATGCAGAACTGGGTCCGCAGTTCGTCGATCAGCTCCTCGATCTTGGCGGTGGCGATCGGGTCCAGGGCCGAGCAGGGCTCGTCCATCAGGATCACTTCCGGCGACACGGCGATGGCGCGGGCGATGACCAGGCGCTGCTGCTGGCCGCCCGAGAGACCGGTGCCCGGCTGGTGCAGGCGGTCGGCGACCTCGTTCCAGAGGCCGGCCTTCTTCAGGCTGCTCTCGACGACGGCTTCCAGCTCGTCCTTGCGCGAGGCCAGGCCGTGGATGCGCGGGCCGTAGGCGACGTTCTCGAAGATGGTCTTGGGGAAGGGGTTCGGCTTCTGGAACACCATGCCGACCCGCGAGCGCAGGACCACCGGGTCGACGCTCTTGAGATTGACGTCATTGCCGTCGATCTCGATCGAACCCTCGACGCGGGCCGAGGGGATGGTGTCGTTCATCCGGTTGATGCAGCGCAGGAAGGTCGACTTGCCGCAGCCCGACGGGCCGATGAAGGCGGTCACCGACTTGCCCGGAATGTCCAGGTCGACGTCGAACAGGGCCTGTTTCTCGCCGTAGAAGACCTTGACGCTGCGCGCCTTGATCTTGGCCTCGCCCACCGGCGCGGCGGCGTTGGCGTGCGGCACGGTGGCGTGGATCACCGGCGTGCGGGCGGTGTCGTCGGGGCTTTGGACGGTCATGGCGTGTCCGCGGAGAAGGGGCGAAGCGTTGGGGTTCAGGATCAGGATCATGTGAAACCTACCAGCGGCGTTCGAAGCGACGGCGCAGGATCACGGCCGCGGCGTTCATGACGATCATGAAGACGAGAAGGACGATGATGGCGGCGGCGGTGCGCTCGTGGAAGGCCCGCTCCGAGGCGTTCTCCCAGATGAACACCTGAACCGGCAGGACGGTGGCCGCGCCGGTGAAGCCTTCGGGCACGCCGGGCACGAACGAGACCATGCCGATCATCAGCAGCGGGGCCGTCTCGCCCAGGGCGTGGGCCAGCGACAGGATGGCGCCGGTCATCACGCCGGGCATGGCCAGCGGCAGGACGTGGTGGAAGACCGTCTGGGTCTTGGACGCGCCGACGCCCAGGGCGGCCTCGCGGATCGACGGCGGCACGGCCTTCAGCGCCGAGCGGGTGGCGATGATCACGGTGGGCAGGGCCATCAGGGCCAGGACCAGGCCGCCGACCAGCGGCGAGGACCGCGGCACGTTCAGCCAGTTGATGAACAGGGCCAGGCCCAGCAGGCCGTAGACGATCGACGGTACGGCCGCGAGGTTGTTGATGTTGACCTCGATGATGTCCGTCCAGCGGTTCTTCGGGGCGAACTCTTCCAGGTAGGTCGCCGCCAGCACGCCCACCGGCACCGCGATCAGGGCGGTGATGATCAGCATCATGGCCGAGCCGACCACCGCGCCCAGCACGCCGGCCTGTTCGGGCTCGGTCGAGTCGGAATTGGTGAAGAAGGCGAAGTTGAAGCCCGACTTGATCGCGCCGGTCTTTTCCAGCTTGTCCAGCCAGTCCAGCTGCTGGTTGTCCAGCTTGCGGTCGCCCTCGGCCGTCGCGCGCTCGATCTCGCCCTTGAAGTAGAGATCGGCGTCGGCCTTCAGCGGGCCGTGCAGCTCGATCGTCTTGCCGATCAGCGACGGGTCGGCCTTCAGCTTGTTCAGGATCTGGAAGCCGAAGTCGCGGCTGACCAGGTCCTGGACCTTGGTCGAGACCGTGCCCAGGTCGTCGTCCTGCACGCCCAGCTTCTTCATCACCGCCTCGGCGACGATGTAGTCGTAGTTGACCCCGCTGAGGTCCGATTTGTCGATGCGGTCCGGGTTCAGATAGACCGGCACGGACAGGGTGTGGGCCTCGAACGTGGTGTAGCCCTGGGCCACGATGCGGCCGACCAGCACCACCAGGAAGATCAGCGCCACGACGATCGCGGCCATGCCCTGGGCCTTGAAGGTCCGCTCGGCGGCATGGCGCTTCTTCAGCCGGGCTTCCATGGCTGTCGAGGCGGCGGAGCGCGGGGCGGCCGCGCCGAGAGTGGCGTCAGTCATATTGTTCCCGGTACTTCTGGACGATGCGCAGGGCGACGATGTTCAGGCTCAGGGTCACCACGAACAGGGTGAGACCCAGGCCGAAGGCCGACAGCGTCTTGGGACTGTCGAACTCCTGGTCGCCGGTGAGCAGCGTGACGATCTGGACGGTGACGGTGGTCACCGTGTCGAGCGGGTTGACGGTCAGCTTGGCCTGCAGGCCGGCGGCCATGGTGACGATCATGGTCTCGCCGACGGCGCGCGACACGGCCAGCAGCATGGCGGCCATGATGCCCGGCAGAGCGGCCGGCAGGACGACCTTCTTGACCGTCTCGGACTTGGTCGCGCCCATGGCGTAGCTGCCGTCGCGCAGGCTTTGCGGCACGGCGTTGATGATGTCGTCCGACAGCGACGAGACGAACGGGATCAGCATGATCCCCATCACCACCCCGGCCACCAGGGCCATCTGGTTCTGGACTTCCATCAGGTACTGGGCGATCGGGCCGGGCGGCAGGGCCGCGCCGATGGCGTTGAAGCCGGCCCGGAACAGCGGGCCCACGGTCAGGGCGGCGAAGAAGCCGTAGACCACGGTCGGCACGCCGGCCAGGATCTCCAGCAGCGGCTTGACCACGCCCCGCACGGTGCGGCTGGCGTATTCCGAGAGATAGATCGCCGAGTAGAGGCCGACGGGCGCGGCCACCAGCATGGCGATCAGCATGATCAGGAAGGTGCCGGCGAACAGCGGCACGGCCCCGAAGGCGCCCGCCGAGGCGACCTGGTCGGCGCGCATGGCGATCTGCGGGCTCCACTCCGTCCCGAACAGGAACGACAGCGGATTGACGCTCTGGAAGAAGCGCCAGCTTTCCCAGACCAGCGAGAGCACGATGCCCAGGGTGGTCAGCACCGCCGCGACCGAGCAGCCGATCAGCAGAATGCCGACCCAGCCCTCGACCCGGTTGCGGGCGCGGAATTCGGTGGAGATGCGCGGGAAGGCCAGCAGGAAGCCGGCCAGGGCCAGCACGCCGGCGCCGGCCAGCATGCCGACATTCAGCACCGTCTCGATGCGCTTGGCCTCGGCCACCTTGGCGTCCAGGGCGACCTTCAGATCCCCCTCGTAGGTCACCTCGGACGGGGCCTGCTTGGCGGCGATCGCGTGGGCGTCGCTGTAGAAGACGGCCTGACGGTCCGGCTCCAGCGCCTGGACGGCGGCCGGGCGGTCGGACTGCAGGATCGCGTCCTCGACGCGGCCGCCGAACGCCGCGCCCAGCAGCAGCAACAGCGCGGCCGGCACGCCGGCCCACAGGGCCGCGTAGGTCCCGTAGTAATCCGGCAGGGAATGGAGGACGCGGGCGCGACCTCCGGTGGCGGCCACGGCGCGACGGCGGCCGGCCGTGAAGGCCACGCCGGAGAACAGCGCCAGGACGAGGAGCGAGAGCCAGGTCAGCATGCGTGAGGCTAATCTTGCGCGAGTTGTCGAAGGCCTCGCAGGATCGCGGACCTTCCCCCGAGCCCGATCTATGCCGGGCCGGCGCTGTGCTTATGCGACAGTTGCATGACAGTTTGACGACAGTGGCCTGCCCCACCCCCATCATGGCCGGGGACCGGTTCGGATAACGGCGTTGGTCGATATGTCGCACCGCGACTCTCACGGGACCTGCCCCAAATCGGGTTGAAGAATTCCGGCGTTATTTCAAGGGCCTAAGCCAGGCATACTGATCGCGGGCGATCATATCGCCCAAAATGAAACACCCTGCGTCGTCGCGCGCCGTGTTGCGTTCAGAACTTATTGACCAGCTTCGCCACCAGTGTGGCCGATCCCGCGCCTTCAAGGACAAGAAGACGACATCATGTTCAAGCGATCCCAAGCCCATGCGGTTGAAACCCTCGCCGCGCTGGACCGCTCCCTCGCGACGATCGAGTTCGACCCCAGCGGCAAGATCTTGGTGGCCAACGCCAACTTCTGCTCGGCCATGGGCTACAGCTTGAAGGAGATCGTCGGCCAGCATCACCGCATGTTCGTCGAGCCGGCCTACGCCGCGAGCGCGGAATACGAAGCGTTCTGGCGCAAGCTGGGCCGCGGCGAGTTCGACGCCCGCGAATACATGCGCCTCGGCAAGGGCGGCGTCGAGATCTGGATCCAGGCCTCGTACAATCCGATCCTCGATGCGCGCGGCCGCGTCTCGCGCATCGTCAAGATCGCCACGGTGATCACCGACGAGAAGCGCCAGAGCGCCGAGGAACGCGGCAAGATGGACGCCGTCGGCCGCGCCCAGGCGGTGATCGAATTCACGCCGGAAGGCCAGATCATCACCGCCAATGAGAATTTCCTGGGCGCGCTGGGCTACGCCCTGTCCGAGATCCAGGGCAAGCATCACCGGATGTTCGTGGACCAAGCCTATGCGGCCTCGCCCGACTACACCGCATTCTGGGCCAAGCTGAACGCCGGCGAGTTCGTCGCCGCCGAGTTCAGGCGCCTGGGCAAGGGCGGCAAGGAGGTCTGGATCCAGGCCTCGTACAACCCGATCTTCGACCACAAGCGCCGCATCACCAAGGTCGTGAAGTTCGCCACCGTGGTCACCGGCCGCGTCCACGCGGTCAACGAGATCGCCGCCGGCCTGGAGCATCTGGCGCACAACGACCTGACCTATCGCATCGCCAAAGAGGTCGACCCGCAGTTCAGCAAGGTCCGCGACGACTTCAACACCGCCATGACGGCGCTGGACGAGGCGATGGGCGTGGTCGCCCACGCGACCCAGAGCGTCGGCGCCGGGGCCCAGCAGATCTCGACCGCTTCCGAGGACCTGGCCCAACGCACCGAGCAGCAGGCGGCCAATCTGGAAAAGACCGCCGCGGCGCTGGATGAGATCACCGCCACGGTCAGCCGGAGCGCCGACGGGGCCAAACAGGCCTCGGAAGCGGCGACCGCCGCGCGCGCCGACGCCGCCCGCTCGGGCCAGATCGTCGGCGACGCCGTCGCCGCCATGGGCGAGATCGAAAAGTCCTCCGGCCAGATCACCAGCATCATCGGCGTGATCGACGAGATCGCCTTCCAGACCAACCTGCTGGCCCTGAACGCCGGGGTCGAGGCGGCTCGCGCCGGCGAAGCCGGCCGCGGCTTCGCGGTCGTCGCCCAGGAAGTGCGGGCCCTGGCCCAGCGTTCAGCCGAGGCCGCCAAGGAGATCAAGACCCTGATCGCCAGCAGCACGTCCCAGGTGGCGCGCGGCGTGCGCCTGGTCGGCGACACCGGCGAGGCGCTGTCGACCATCGCCGACAAGGTCAGCGAGATCGACGGCCTGATCCACGAGATCGCCGAATCGTCCCGCGAACAGGCCGTCGGGCTCTCGGAGGTGAACACCGCCGTCAACCGGATGGACGAGGTCACCCAGAGCAACGCGGCCATGGTCGAGGAAGCCAACGCCGCCTCCGCCAGCCTGAAACAGGAATCCGGCGAGCTGACCGCCCTGGTCGCGCGCTTCTCCACCAGCGCCGGCGGAGCGAGCACGACGACGGCCGCGCGGCCGGCTCCCGCCGCCGCCCAGCGTCCCGCCCGCGCGCCCATGCGACGACCGGGCGGCGCGGCGCTCGCGGTCAAGCATGACGAATGGGACGAGTTCTAGCGTCTAGGCCTCGGCGGCGGTGATCGGCGGCGGCGGCGCGACTTCCGCGCCGGCCTTGGCCATCGGCAGATAGACTCCGAAGGTCGCGCCCTCGCCCTGAACGCTCTCCACCGTCAGGCCGCCGCGATGGCGGTTCATGATGTGCTTGACGATGGCCAGGCCCAGGCCCGTGCCCGAGCGCTCGCCGCTCTTCTGGCCCTCGACGCGATAGAAGCGCTCGGTCAGGCGCGGCAGATGCTCGCGCGCCAGGCCGGGTCCCCGGTCGGTGACCCGCAGCACGGCGTAGCGCTCGGACGGATCGTGGTCGGGGGTCAGCAGCGACATCCGCGCCGCGGCCGGGTCGCGGGCGGCGGCGGCGGCCTCGGCGGCCAGCCCCGGGAAGATCTCGACCCGCACCAGGCTGCCTCGCGGCGTGTACTTGATGGCGTTGTCGATCAGGTTCTGGATCACCTGGATGATCTGGTCGCGATCGCCGTCGACCACCGCCCCGCCGCGCGGCGGCAGCACCGGGTCGAAGCCGACCGCCTTGTCGCGCGCCTGCGGGGCCAGGGCGTCGATCACGTCGATCGCGGCCATCGCCAGGTCGACCCGGCCCAGCGGCGCGATGTGCTCGTTCAGCTCGATCCGCGACAGGCTCATCAGATCGTCGATCAGGCGCGACATCCGCTCGGCCTGGGCCAGCATGATGGCCAGGAACTTGTCGCGTGCGCCCGGGTCGTCCTTGGCGTGGCCGCGCAGGGTCTCGATGAAGCCCGACAGCGAGGCCAGCGGCGTGCGCAGCTCGTGGCTGGCGTTGGCCAGGAAGTCGGCGCGGGTCCGCTCGCTGCGGCGGGCGTCGGTCTCGTCGCGCAGGGCCAGCAGGGCCAGGCGCGAGCGCCCCGCCCCTCCTCCAGCGGCCGGGCGTAGGCTAGCCACGACCGCCCCTGGGCGCCGCCGGTCTCGAACTCGACCACGCCCTCGACGCCGCCGAACAGCGCCTCGTCGACGGCCTCCAGAACCCGGGGGTTGCGGACGGCGGTGACCAGCAGCGCGCCCTGGTGCTGGATCTTGAACAGCTCGCGCGCGGCGGCGTTGGCGAACAGGAAGCGGCGACCGGTCAGGTCATCGGCCTCCTCGGCGGCGATCACCATCAGCGGATCGGGCAAGCGGTCGAGAATCGCCGCGAAGGGCGGGACCTCCTCGACGGCCGCGGCCGGGACCAGGCCGCCGGCCGCCGGCGACTCGGGCGGCGCGGCCACCCGGCGCGAAAGCCACCAGCCAGCCGCGCCCGTCGCGAGGGCGGCGACCACGGCCGGCCCCGGCTGGGCCAGGCCCACGACGCCCAGGCCCAGGATCACGCCGGGTCCGATCATGGACGGCCAGAATGCGCTCGCCCAGCGGCGTTCGGATCCGTCCGGGGGCGTGTTCGCCAGCGGCATGGGCAGGTCCACCGATTTCAAGCGGGAAATGATTCGTCGTTCCAGATATGGCGCCCCGCCAAGCCATGCGATAGACGGTTGGCGCTTCTGTACGTGTCACGCGCGAGACTCACCGCAATTTCGCCGCAACGTGACCCGATTTAGGTGCGCCGGTTTCTATCGAGGTGTCGTTCGTAATGCAGCGCAAGGTCCTGGTCGCGACGGTCGCGGCCGCTCCTCTCTTGGCCATGGGTTTCGCCGCGTCGGCGGAAACCTCGGTCTCCACCGCGCGGACGACGCCGATCGCGACCAGCACGGCCACCGGCACGGCGGCCGACGACATCCGCATCACCGCCGACGGCTCCATCAAGCCGACGACCGCGGGCGCCATCGTCACGATCGACAGCAACAACAAGGTCACCAACCTGGGCACGCTGTCGACCAACAACGTCAATGACGGCGTGGGCGTGCTGATCATCGGCGGCCGGACCGGCGGGCTGACCAACTCGGCCACGATCTCGCTGGTCGAGGACTATACGCCCACCGACAGCGATTCCGACGGCGACCTGGACGGTCCGTTCGCCCAGGGCGCGAACCGTTTCGGCGTGCGCCTGACCAACGCCGGAACCTTCACCGGCGACATCATCAACGACACGGCCGGCTCGATCACCATCGAAGGCAACAACTCGGCCGGCATGCTGCTGGAAGGCCCGGTGGTCGGCAACGTCACCAACCTGGGCACCATCAGCGTCATCGGCGACAACGCCTATGGCGTGCGCATCGCCGCGCCGGTCACCGGCAAGGTGACCCTGGGCGGCACGATCAACGTCCAGGGCTCGGGCGCGGTCGCCCAGGCCATCGATTCGAACGTCAACGGCGCGCTCGTCCTGCAGGGCGCGACCAGCGCCACCGGCTATCGCTACACCTCGCGCCCGACCACGGTGGACGCGCTGAACAAGCTAGACGCCGACGACCTGCTACAGGGCGGCCCGGCCGTCCGCGTCGCCGGCGACGTGACCGGCGGCGTGCTGCTGCAAGGCTCGAACTTCTCGACCAAGGTCGGCACGGACGGCAACACCGTCACCACCACGATCACCTCCAGCACGACCGGCACCTCCAGCATCAGCGCCTTTGGCGGCTCGCCCGCCCTGCTGATCGGCTCGACGACGCAGGACGTCACCCTGGGCGCGGTCGGGACCGGCGACAACGCCTACGGCCTGGTCGCCAAGGGTACGATCGGCGCGGCGGGCGTCTATAACGGCGTCGCCGCGACGGCCGTCTCGATCGGGGCCGGCGGGGGCCGCGCGACCACGATCACCGGCGGCGTGCGCAACGACGGCCAGATCACGGCCACCTCGTTCGAGGCCAACGCCACCGGCCTGACGCTGAATTCCGGCGCCACCGCCAACGAGATCCTGAACCGCGGCTCGATCTCGTCCAGCGCGTCGTCCTACGCCGCCTCGGGCGTCACCGCCGCCGCGCGCGGCGTGGTGCTGGCCGCCGGCTCGACCTCGACCAGCCTGCGCAACACCGGCGCGATCGTCGCCTCGCGCGTCGGTGAAACCGGGGACGCGGTGGCGATTCTCGACCAGGCCGGCACGCTGAAGACGATCACCAACACGGGCGCGATCCGCGCCACCGTCGCCGCGCCGGGCTTCAAGACCGATGGCACGACGGCCACGGTCACGGCCGGCGGCCAGGCGATCGCCCTGGACCTGCGGGCCAACAATTCGGGCGTGACCTACACCCAGTCGGGTCCGGCCAGCTTCACCTCGACGACGACCTTCCCCAGCACCGACACCACGACCAGCACCGACACCACCACGACCACCGTCGCGCCCAGCACGATCGGCGACGTGCTGTTCGGCGGCGGGAACGACACCCTGAACCTGTGGAGCGGCTCGCTGCTGGGCAACATGGCCTTCGGCGCCGGCCAGGACCGACTGTCGATCGACGGCGGCGCCGTGGCCCTGGGCAAGCTGACCGACAGCGACGGCCGCCTGGACATCGCGGTGACCAACGGCAGCCTGGGCATCGTCAATACCGACACGATCAACGTCAGCAGCGTGAACCTGGGCAGCAAGGCCAAGCTGCTGTTCTCGGCCGACGCCGCCGCCGGGACCAACACCAAGCTGGTCGTCTCGGGCGCGACCGACATCGCCACCGGGGCCGAGCTGGGCATCCGCCTGACGAATCTGGTCAAGCAGCCGACCACCTTCACGGTGATCCAGGGCAGCAACATCAATGTCGGCACGATCGGCGGCGGTCTGCTGGCCGAGTCGCCCTATCTGTACGTGGCCACCAGCCGGGCCGACACCAACAACGTCTATATCGACGTTCGCCGCCGCAGCGCCGCCGAGATCGGCTTCAACAAGACCGAGACCTCGGCCTACGACGCCGTGTTCGCGGCGCTGGGGACCGACTCGGCCCTGGCCAACCAGTTCCTGGGCCAGAGCACCCGCGACGGCTTCCGCGACCTCTACGACCAGATGCTGCCCGACCAGGGGCTGGGCATGTTCTCGGCCCTGCAGTCGGTCAACCAGCAGATCTCGGCCGCCACCATGTTCCGGCCGGATCCGGGCGATCGCTACGGTCCCGACAGCCTCTGGGTCCAGGAGATCAACTCGCTGACCCGTCGTGAAACCGACCAGACCCTGGGTTCGGACACCCAGGCCTTCGGTTTCGTGGCCGGCTACGAGGCCATGGGCGACGCGGGTGGAGCCCTGGGCCTGACCCTGGCCTATGTCAGCGTCGAGGAGCACGACACCGTCGCCAAGGTCGGCGAGCAGACCACCGCCTCGTTCGTCCAGACCGGCGCCTACTGGCGTCGTTCGGTCGGCGGCTGGCGCTTCAACCTGGGCGGCGGCGTGGGCTACGGCTTCTTCCAGGGCGACCGTCGCTTCATCGCGCCGGACAGCAACGCCGACGGCATCGCCGATCTGGTGCTGAAGAACACCGCCGACTGGAACGGCCTGACCGCCAACGCCTTCGCTGGCGTCGCCTACGAGCAGAAGTTCGGCCGCTTCTTCGCCCGTCCCGAAGGCCGCCTGGACTATGTCACGCTGCGCGAGGGCAAGCGCACGGAAGCCGGCGGCGGCGACGGTTTCGACCTGACCGTCGACAAGCGCAACTCCAGCAACCTCAGCGGCGAGCTGGGCGTGGTGTTCGGCGCCGACTTCGGCAAGAACGTCTGGTGGCGTCCGGAAGTGCGGGTCGGCTATCGCCAGACCCTGGCCGGTTCGCCCGGCGACACGGTCGCCCGCTTCAAGGGCGGCAACCCGTTCACCCTGGCGGCGCTGGACGACAAGGACGGCGCCCTGACCGCGGGCTTCGCCCTGCGGGCCGGCACGCCGATGTCCTACCTGGCCCTGGAAGGCGGCGTCGAAGCCACCAAGAAGCAGAAGCGCTACAACCTGCGCCTGGCTGGCCGGGCGATGTTCTAAGGCGCTTCAAGGGGACGATTTCGTCCCTCTTATGAGTTCTGGAAATGCTTGAAAGCCGCCACGGGAGACCGTGGCGGCTTTTCCGTGCACGGAACATTAATCGTTCAAGCGGCTGAATTGATGGAAGTTTCGCGGCGGTTTCCGCGACGCTTCGCCGCGCCTCCAGAAAAACTCACGGCCGGTTTTCCTAAATCTCGATTCCGGAGCTAGGAATAATCGTCTTCCCTAGCTCGCGCAGGTCGGCCCCGCCCAGCGGCGCCGAGAGGGGACTAAAATGAGCAAGACCAAAACCGCATTCCGCGCCGCGTTGATCGCCGGCGTGTCGCTTCTGGCGACCGCCGGCGCCGCGTCGGCCCAGACCGCCGCGCCCACATCGCCGGAGGAGGCCGCCGCCCGCATCGCCGCGCTGGAAGCCCAGCTCTCGGCGCTGCAGCAGCAGGTCGCCGACCTCAAGGCCGCCACGGCCGCCAGCTTCAAGGACGTCCGCACGGCCCAGAACGCCACCACCGTCAGCATCGCCGCCGGCAGGCCGACGATCGCGTCCGGCGACGGCGCCTATAGCGCCACGCTGCACGGCGTGATGCAGCTGGACGCCGCCCAGTACTATCAGGACAAGGGCCTGCCGGCCGTGCTGGGCAACGCCCGCGACCTGAACAACGGCACCAACTTCCGCCGCGCCCGCCTGGGCGTCGACGGCAAGTTCGCCAAGAACTTCGACTATTCGATCCTGCTGGATTTCGGCGGCGCGGGCACCGACGGCGCCGGCCAGCTGCAGGAGCTGTTCGTCCAGTACAACTACGCGCCGTTCAAGATCCGGGTCGGCGCCTACGCCCCGAACCTGGGCCTGGAGGACGCCGCCTCGACCAATGGCTCGCTGTTCCCGGAACGTCCGTCTTCGGCCGAGGCCGCGCGCGGCCTGGCCGGCGCGGACCGCCGCATCGCCCTGCAAGGCCAGGTCGTTCAGGAGCGCTGGATCCTGTCGGGCGCGGTCACCGGCGCCAAGGCCGGCGACGGCCAGACCTTCGACGAGCAGATCGGCTACGTGGGCCGCTTCGCCTTCATTCCGCTGAAGGGCTATGACTGGCTGGTCCACGCCGGCGTCAACGCCAGCGTCGTGACCACCCCGGCCCAGAGCACGGCCCTGACCGGCGCCTACGCCGTCACCATCCAGGACCGCCCGGAACTGCGCGTCGACGGCCAGCAGCTGGTCACCACCGGCGCCATCGACGCCAAGAGCGCCCGCCACTACGGCCTGGAGTTCGCCGCTCAGAAGAAGAACCTGCTGATCCAGAGCGAATATTTCGACTACAAGATCGACCGTCGCAATCCGGCGGCCGGCGTCACGGATCCCAAGTTCACGGGCTGGTATGTGGAAGGCGGCTGGGTGCTGACGGGCGAGGCCCGCCGGTACAACCCCAACACCTTCGCCTTCGACGCCCCGGCCATCAACAACCCGTTCGATCCCAAGGCCCGCAAGTGGGGCGCCTGGGAACTGGCGGGCCGCTACTCGGTGCTGGACCTGAACCACCACGAGAACGCGACCCTGGCCGGCGACCGCGTGCGCGGCGGCGAACAGACCATCTGGACGGTCGGCCTGAACTGGTTCCCCAACTCGGTGACCAAGTTCTCGGTCGACTACCTGGACGTCGACGTCGACCGCAAGGATCCGGCCGGCGGCCTGCTGCCGCTGAGCCAGAGCTACCAGGCGGTCAACTTCCGCAGCCAGTTCGCGTTCTAGTGACCGGCGCCGTCCGCCTCCTCGGTTGCAGCCCTGGGGCGGGCGGCCCACCTCTTTCTCCAAGACCGCCGCGCCGTCGGCGCCGCCTCGCGAAGACCTTCCAGAAAGGACCGTCCCATGAGTGACATCATCAAGGCTCCGACCCGACGCGGTCTGCTGGCCGGCGCCGGCGCGGGCGCCGCGGCCCTCGTGGCGGGCGCGGCGCCAAGCCTGGCCCACGCCCAGGCCGGCAAGACGATCACCCTGCTCAACGTCAGCTACGACCCGACGCGCGAGCTCTACAAGGACATCAACGCCGCCTACGCCAAGTACTGGAAGGACCGTGTCGGCCAGACCCTGGTGATCAACCAGAGCCACGGCGGCTCGGGCAAGCAGGCCCGCTCGGTGATCGACGGCCTGCAGGCCGACGTCGTCACCCTTGCCCTCGCCTACGACATCGACGAGATCGCCGCCCGCGCCAGGCTGCTGCCAGCCAACTGGCAGTCGCGCCTGCCGCAGAACTCCACGCCCTACACCTCGACCATCGTGTTCCTGGTCCGCAAGGGTAACCCCTGGAAGATCAAGGACTGGGGCGACCTGGTGAAGCCGGGCATCGACGTGATTACCCCGAACCCGAAGACCTCGGGCGGCGCGCGCTGGAACTACCTGGCCGCCTGGGGCTGGGCCCTGAAGCAGCCGGGCGGCAATCCCGCCAAGGCCGAGGCCTTCGTGAAGACCCTGTTCGAGCACGTGCCCGTACTGGACACCGGCGCCCGCGGCGCCACCACCAGCTTCACTCAGCGCGGCCTGGGCGACGTCCTGCTGGCCTGGGAGAACGAGGCCTACCTGGCCCAGGAGGAGCTGCCGGGCAAGTTCGACATCGTCTATCCGTCGCTGTCGATCCTGGCCGAGCCGCCGGTCGCCGTCGTCGACAAGAACGTCGACCGGCACAAGACCCGCACCATCGCGGAAGGGTATCTGAACTTCCTGTACAGCCCGCTGGCCCAGGAGCTGATCGCCAAGAACTACTACCGTCCGCGCAACGCCGACGTGGCGGCCAAGTACGCCAATCGCTTCAAGAAGCTGCCGCTGGTGACGATCGACGACACCTTCGGCGGCTGGAAGAAGGCCCAGGCCACGCACTTCGCCGACGGCGGCGTGTTCGACAGGATTTATCAGCCGAAGTAACCCCTTTTCCGAGGTCCCCCGTCCCGGGAAGCACGGGCGGATCATCGGACGACGCGGCGGGAGTCCTCACGGACCCCGCCGTTTTTCGTTTTCCGCTCCGACCTATGTTGGGAACCCGACAGGATCGGGTACGTTCAGCGTCCACGGGGTGGTGGGAGCTTGACCACAAGCATGAACGACTATTCGGAATCGCGACGCGCCGGGGACCGACTGGCCGCCGGGCATGGGGTCGACGACCCTTTCGCCGCCGCGATCCGCGCCACGCGCATGGCGATGATCGTCACGGACGCGACCCAGGACGACAACCCGATCATCTTCGCCAACGACGCGTTCCTGAAGCTGACCGGTTACGAGCGCGACGAGGTCATCGGCCGCAATTGCCGCTTCCTGCAAGGCCCGGACACCGATCCCAAGGCCGTCGAAGCCCTGCACGCGGCGACCGAGGCCGGCGAGGACATCGCCATCGACCTCCTGAACTACAGGAAGGACGGCTCGACCTTCTGGAACGCCTTGTACCTCTCGCCGGTGCGCAACGACAGCGGCCGGATCGTCTACTTCTTCGGCTCGCAGTTGGACACCAGCGACAAGAAGGTCGCCGAACTCAACCTGCTCGAACGCCGTGACGACCTCGAGCAGGTGATCGAGGCGCGCACCCAGGAGCTGCGGGAAGCCCTGGACCAGAAGACCGCCCTGCTCCACGAGGTGGACCACCGGGTGAAGAACAACCTGCAGCTCATCTCCAGCCTGCTGCTGCTGCAGAACCGGCGCGTGGCCGATCCGGCCTTGAAGGCCTCGCTCAAGGGCATGCTGGGCCGGGTCAACGCCATCGCCACCGTCCACCGCCGCCTGTTCCAAAGCGAGGACGTCGAGCGCTTCGACGTTTCGGCCTTCATCCGCGACATGGTCGCCGACCTGATGGGCTCGGCCATGCGCGACGACATCCGCATGGAGCTGGATTTGGAACGGGTTGAGATCCCCGCCTCCAAGGCCGCGCCGTTCGCCCTGGTGATCAACGAGCTGCTGACCAACGCCCTGCGGCACGGCTTTCCGGAAGGCCGGGGCGGCCGGATCTTCGTCGGCGTGACCCGCCGGGAAAACGATTTCAGGATCGAAATCACTGACGACGGCGTTGGACTCGCTAAGGACGGCCCAACGTCGGGTTTCGGACTCACCATCGTTCAACTGCTCTGTCAGCAGCTGAAGGCCAAATGTGAGACCGCTCCCGCGGAACCGGGTGTTCGCGTAGTCATTTTGCTGCCGGTGAACGGCGCGCATTGATTTGAGGATTTCTGTTATGAGCGGCCGAACGCTCGAGGTGCTGATTGTCGAGGACGAGATGCTTCTCGCGATCGAGCTTGAACATCTGGTCGAGGAGGTGGGTTGCCACTCGCTCGGCTGCGCGATGAGTTCGGATGAGGCGGTCGACCTGGCCGAGAAGCTGCATCCCGACCTGGCCCTGGTCGACGTCCATCTCAGCGACGGCCCGACCGGCGTCGACGTGGCCCGCAAGATCTCGCAGGACTGCGGGGGCGTGGCGCTGTTCATGACCGCCAACGTCAAGCGCCTGCCCGACGACTTCGCCGGCGCCTGCGGCGTGATCGGCAAGCCCTATTCCGAACACGGGGTGAAGACCGCCCTCGGCTATCTCAGCTACTGCCTGACGGAGGGACATGCCCCCGGCCCCGCGCCGGTCGGCCTGACCCTGGCCCCGGCCTATGCCGCGCTGTGGGGTCTCGACGACGTCATGCAACGGACGGCCTGATGGCCGTGCCGCCGGTCGCCGCCGTCGTCGGCGCCGCCGCCGCCCTGCTCTCGATCACCAGCTTCGCGCCCCAGATCGTCAAGATCTGGAAGGAGAAGGACGCCTCGTCCGTCTCGCTGCGCACCTATGTCGTCACGGTCACCGGCTTCGCGTGCTGGATCGTCTACGGGATCCTGATCAAGGCCTGGCCGGTGATCGCCTCCAACATCGCCTGCCTGCTGATGTCGGGCGCGGTGCTGCTGATGAAGTGGCGGTTCGATCGCCGGGCGTGAGACCCCCTTTTTAGTGACAGGGGGGGCGGGGTCCGCTATCGAGGCGCCGCCTATTTCGCATCCCAATCCTGTACTGAGGGACCGCCCCTTGACCGACGCCGCCGAGGAAGCCGGCTGGGCCACCGCCAAGACCCTGGCCGAGGCCCTGCCCTACATCCAGATCTACGACCGCGAAACGGTCGTGATCAAATACGGCGGCCATGCCATGGGCCAGGAAGAGGTGGCCAAGGTCTTCGCCGCCGACGCGGTGCTGCTGAAGCTGCTGGGCGTCCACCCGGTGGTCGTGCACGGCGGCGGTCCGCAGATCAGCCGCATGCTGGACAAGGCCGGCGTCAAGTCGACCTTCGTCGACGGCCTGCGCGTCACCGACGAAGCCACCATGGAAGTGGCCGAGATGGTCCTGTCGGGCGCGATCAACAAGGAGATCGCCAACTGGATCACCCTGGCCGGCGCCGAGGCCGACGTGCGCGGCGTGGGCCTGTCCGGCAAGGACGCCCGGATGATCACCGCCGAGAAGGTGACCCGCACCCGCAAGGATCCGGACAGCAACATCGAGCAGGTCGTCGACCTGGGCTTCGTGGGCGAGCCGACCAAGGTCGATCCGCACATCATCCAGGCCCTGCTGACCTCCGAGACCGACTACATCCCGGTGATCGCGCCGATCGGCGTCTCGACGCAGGGCGAGACCTTCAACATCAACGCCGACACCGTGGCCGGCGCCTTGGCGGGCGCGCTGAAGGCCAAGCGGATGCTGATGCTGACCGACATCAAGGGCGTGCTGGACGCCAATGGCGAACTGATCCGCCAGATGACGCTGGAAGAGGCCCGCGCGCTGATCGAGACCGGCGTGGCCACCGGCGGCATGATCCCCAAGCTGGAAAACGCCATCCACGCCGTGGAGTCGGGCGTCGAGGCCGTGGTCATCCTGGACGGCCGCCGGCCGCACGCCATGCTGGTCGAGCTGTTCAGCGAGCATGGCGCGGGCACGCTCATCTCGAAATGAGCGCCGACCTTTCGCACGTCGACACCTGGCTGTTCGACCTCGACAACACCCTGTACCCGCTGGAAAGCGCGTTCATGGGCCTGATCGAGGCCAGGATGACCGACTTCGTGGCGCGCGAGACGGGACTTCCGCGTGAAGAAGCGCGCGCCCTGCAGCATGGCTATTTCACCGAGCACGGCACGACGCTGGCGGGGCTGATGGCCAATCATGGCATCGAGCCCAAGGCCTTCCTGGACGAGGTGCACGACGTCTCGATGGACGCCCTGATCCCCAGCCCCGCGCTGCGCGCGGCCATCGCCCGCCTGCCGGGTCGCCGGCTGATCTTCACCAACGGCTCGCTGGGCCACGCCGAGCGGGTGCTGACCCACCTGAACCTGCGCGACCTGTTCTCCGAGATCTTCGCCATCGAGACGGCCGACTACGTGCCCAAACCCTCGCTGGCCACCTTCGACAAGATCACCAAGCTGCACGCCATCGATCCGCCGATGACCGCCTTCTTCGAGGACAGCGAGAAGAACCTCGCGCCGGCCGCGCGACTGGGCATGACCACCATCCTGGTCGGTCCGCACGCGGCGGACTCCACCTCCGAACACGTCCATTTCCGCACCAACGACCTCGCCGAGTTCCTGAGCTCGGCCCGCCTGCAAGGAAGCCAAGCATGAGCGCCGTCACCCTCTCGGACCTGCAAACCGAGATCGAAGCCGCCTGGGAAGCCCGCGCCGACGTCTCGACCGCCACCACCGGCCCGGTCCGCACCGCCATCGAGGAGTCCCTGCTGCTGCTCGACAGCGGCAAGGTCCGCGTCTCCGAGAAGGTCGACGGCGAGTGGGTCACCCACCAGTGGCTGAAGAAGGCCGTGCTGCTGTCGTTCCGCCTGAACCCCAACACCGTCATGCGCGCCGGGACCCTGGGCGGCGGCGTCGGTCCGTGGTGGGACAAGGTGGCGAACAAGTTCGACGGCTGGGACGCCCCGCAGTTCGAGGCCGGCGGCTTCCGCGCCGTCCCGGGCGCTATCGTCCGTCGCGGCGCCCACATCGGCAAGAACGTCATTCTGATGCCGTCGTTCGTGAACATCGGCGGCTTCGTCGACGAAGGCACGATGGTCGACACCTGGGTCACGGTCGGCTCGTGCGCCCAGATCGGCAAGAACGTCCACCTGTCGGGCGGCGTCGGCATCGGCGGCGTGCTGGAGCCCCTGCAGGCCAACCCGACCATCATCGAGGACAACTGCTTCATCGGCGCCCGCTCGGAAGTCGTCGAGGGCGTAGTGGTCGGCGAGGGATCGGTCCTGTCGATGGGCGTGTTCATCAGCGCCTCGACCAAGATCGTCGACCGCAAGACCGGCGCCGTCCACATCGGCAAGGTCCCGCCCTACAGCGTCGTCGTCCCCGGCAGCCTGCCCGACCCGAACGGCGGCCCCAGCCTGTACTGCGCCGTGATCGTGAAGACCGTCGACGCCCAGACCCGCTCGAAGACCTCGATCAACGACCTGCTGCGGGACTAGTCGCCCGCACCCCAGCGCCCTAAGGTTGTCCCCGTCGAACGGGGACGACCGATGGGTTGGCTGAAGCCTTATTTCATGACGAGGGGCCGGCTGACGCCCCTGCAGTATTGGCGCCTGCAGTTGCGCCTGATGCTCGCGCTGGCCGTCGTCGCCGTCGTGACCTGCTTGGCCACCATCGCCGGCGGCTGGCTGGGCGCCGCACCCTGCCTGTTCGCGATTCCGATCTTCCTGGCCGGCCTGATCGCGGGACTGCGGCGGCTTCACGATCGCGGCAAGGGCGTCGTCTGGCTGGCGATCTTCACCCTCGGTCCCGCCGCCTTGGCGGCGCCCGCCCGCCTGATCGAACGCGGCGCCTCGGCCGGCCTGATGCTGGGCGCGTTGCTGCTGGCCTTGGCGGGCCTGTTGCTGACGATCTGGGCCTGGATCGAGATCGGCTTCCTACGCGGCCAGAAGGGGCCGAACCGCTACGGACCCGATCCCAGGGCGCTGTCCTCGGCCGCGTAGTCGAACTGCTCGTAGGGCCAGCACCGCAAACGCCGCGCGCCAGTCGTGCTTGGCGGCGCGCGCGATCGGGTCGTTGCGATCCTTCTCGCCGACCTCGAGAAATCGGCGACCAGCGCCTAGCCCGACGCCCGCCCCGCCCCGCCCGTGTCGAGCACAAGGGGATCCAGTACGGCGTGACTAGGAATCGAAATCAGGTCCGTCGAGGCGCCGCTAGTGCGTCGCCTCGTTCAGTTGCTTCTTGCTCTCGGCCGCGCCTTCCTTGGCGTCCTTCTTCAGGTCGCGGCCAGCTTCCTTGGCTTCCTGGCTGGCCTTGGCGCCCAGCTCCTTGGCCTGGTCGGCGACCTCGCCGGCCGTTTCCTTCGTGCTTTCCTTGATCGCCGTGCCCGCTTCCTTGACGTCGGGGTCGTTGGCGATGTTGTGGGCGGCGTCCTTGATGTCGGAAGCGGCGGCCTGCGCGCCCTCCTTCACCTCGGTGGCGTGCTCCTGCGAGCAGGCGGTCATGGTCAGGGCCACGGCGCAGCCGGCGACGAACAGAATGGAACGCATGGTCTGGCTCCCTAGAATTGGTTCTGGTGTGTCGGCTGGATAACGAAACCCCACGGCCCAGGTTCCGACTTCGACTTTCCCCGACGGCCCGGGGCGTCTAAACCCCCGCCATGCGCATCGCCTTCCTCGGCACTCCCGACTTCGCCGTGACCTGCCTGGCCGAACTGGTCGCCTCGGGCCACGAGATCGTCGCCGTCTATTCCCAGCCGCCGGCCCCGCGCGGGCGCGGCCAGGACCTCAAGCCCTCGCCGGTCCACGCCTTCGCCGAAGGCCTAGGCCTGCCGGTCCGCACGCCGGTCTCGATGAAGACGCCGGAAGAGATTGCGGCCTTCCAGGCCCTGGAGCTGGACGCCGCCGTCGTCGTCGCCTTCGGCCAGATCCTGGTGAAGGCGGTGCTGGAGGCGCCCAAGTTCGGCTGCTTCAACCTGCACGCCTCGCTGCTGCCGCGCTGGCGCGGCGCGGCCCCGATCCAGCGGGCGATCATGGCCGGCGACGCGGTCACCGGCGTCCAGGTCATGCGGATGAGCGAGGGCCTCGACGAGGGTCCGATCCTGATGTCGCAGCAGGTGGCCATCGCCGACGACGACACCGTCGCCAGCCTGCATGACAAGCTGGCCGCCACCGGCGCGCGCCTGCTGCCGGTCGCCCTGGCCGCCATCGAGCGCGGCGTGGTCCAAGAGACGCCCCAGGCCGAGGACGGCGTCACCTACGCCAAGAAGATCAAGTCGGCCGAGGCCCGCATCGACTGGACTCGCCCGGCCGCCGAGGTCGACCGCCACATCCGGGGCCTGTCGCCCTTCCCCGGGGCGTGGTTCGAGGCGCCTTCGGACAAGGGGCCCGTGCGCGTGAAAGCCCTGCTGTCGCGCGTTGAAGCGACCTCGGGAACACCCGGAACCGCGCTGGACGACAGCTTGCTGATCGCCTGCGGTGAAGGCTCCGTGCGCCTGCTCAAGGCCCAGCGCGAAGGCAAGGGCGCCCAGGACGCGCAGACCTTCACCCGCGGCTTCCCCGTCTTGGCCGGGACCGTGCTGGCCTGATGCCCCGCTACCGCCTCCTCGTCGAGTATGACGGCCGCCCTTACAGCGGCTTCCAGGCCCAGGCCCTGCTGCCGTCGGTGCAGGGCGCGATCGAGGCGGCGGTGAAGGCGTTCAGCGGCCAGGACGTGCGCATCGCCGCCGCCGGCCGCACCGACACCGGCGTCCACGCCACCGGCCAGGTGGTCCATGTCGACCTCGACAAGGACTGGCCAGCCCAGACCGTGTTCAACGCCCTCAACGCCCACCTGACCCGCGAGGCGGTGTCGATCCTGTCCGCCCAGGTCGCCGAGGACGGCTGGCACGCCCGCTTCTCGGCCAACGAACGGCGCTACCTCTACCGGATCCTCAACCGCCGCGCCCCGCCGGCCCTGGACAAGGGTCGGGTCTGGCACATGAAGAAGGACCTGGACCACGAGGCCATGCACGCCGCCGCCCAGCACCTGGTCGGCCTGCATGACTTCACCACCTTCCGCGACATGCACTGCCAGGCCAAGAGCCCGGTGAAGACCCTGGACGTCGCCCGCGTGCGCCGGGTCGGCGAGGAGATCCACCTGGACTTCGAGGCGCGGTCCTTCCTGCATCGCCAGGTGCGGTCGATGACCGGCACCCTGGTCGAGGTCGGCGCGGGTCGCTGGACGCCGGACGACGTCAAGGCGGCGCTGGAGGCCAAGGACCGGCGCGAATGCGGGCCTGTGGCGCCGGCGGACGGGCTTTATCTGGTGGGGGTGGGGTATGGTGAGGCGACTCCCCCCACCTGACCGCTTCGCGGTCGTCCGCCCCCAAAGGCGGGCGGAAGGAAGGCGCACGACCTTCTTCCCCCTCCGGGGGAGGAGCGCCGAAGGCGCGGAGGGGGCCGGCTCCTACAGCACCGAGCAGTTGGTGATCTGGCTGAACGCCTCCAACGCCGCCGTGCCGACCACGCTGGTGCCGAAGCGGTCCAGTTCCGGCGCCCACACCGCCACCGTCGCCTTGCCGGGGATCACCGCCACGATCCCGCCGCCGACGCCGCTCTTGGCCGGCAGGCCGACGCGATAGGCGAAGTTGCCGACGCTGTCATAGATGCCGCAGGTCAGCAGCAGGGCGTTCAGCCGTCGGGTCAGGCGCTCGGGGAATACCGTCTCCTGAGCGACCGGCGAAAAGCCGCCCGCCGCCAGCGGCAGGAAGGCCCGCGCCAGCTGGCGGCAGCTCATGGTCAGGGCGCACTGGCGGCAATAGGCGGCCACGACGCTCTCGGGATCGTGGTTCAGCGTGCCCTTGCCGCGCATCAGGCTGGCGATGGCGCGGTTTTGCCAGGCGTTGGCCAGTTCCGAGGCCGCCACGGTCGGGTCGATCTCGAGCCGCTCGTCGGCGAGGAAGCCGGCGAAGTCGCGGACCAGGGCGGCGGGATCCTGGGTCACGTCCATCAGCACGTCGGTGATCGCCAGCGCCCCGGCGTTGATGAACGGATTGCGCGGCACGCCCCGCTCGGCTTCCAGCAGGGACAGGTGGTTGAACGGCGTGCCGGACGGCTCCTTGCCCACCCGCGTCCAGGTCTCGTCGCCCAGGCGATTGAGCGCCAGCCCCAGGGCGAAGACCTTGGTGATGCTCTGGACCGAGAAGCCCTCGTCGGCGTCGCCGATCACATGCTCGTCGCCGTCGACCGTGCGGACGGCCATGCCGAACTTGCTCCCCGGCACGCCGGCCAGTTCCGGGATGTAGTCGGCGGTCCGCCCCTTGCCGAAGTGCGGCTTGACCAGCACGGCCACCTCGGCCAGCACGTCGGGGATCGAGAGCGCCTTCACACGCGCACCGCGACCAGCACCGCGCCGCCCGCGATCAGCGCCACGCCCAGCCAGTTCACCGGCGACAGCTTCTCGCCCAGGAAGACGGCGGCGATGATCGCCACGAACACGACGCTGAGCTTGTCGATCGGCGCGACCTTGGCCGCCTCGCCGATCTTCAGGGCCCGGAAATAGCAGAGCCACGAGGCTCCGGTGGCCAGGCCCGACAGCACCAGGAACAGCCACGACCGACGGGCGATCTCGCCCGGCGCGCGCCACTCGCCCGACACCGTGACGACCAAGGCGGCGAAGGCCAGGATCACCACGGTCCGCACCAGGGTCGCGAGGTTGGAGCCGACGCCCTCGACGCCGATCTTGGCCAGGATCGCGGTCAGGGCCGCGAACACCGCCGAGGCCAGGGCCCAGAAGGGCCAACTCGCCAGGACGGCCTTGGCCATCAGGCGAAGGCCGCGAAGTAGCGGTTGATCAGGGCCTCGTAGGCGTTGGCCAGATGGCGCACTTCCTCGACCGGAACCCGCTCGTCGACCTGGTGCATGGTCGAGCCGACCAGGCCGAACTCGACGACGGGGCAGAGGCTGCGGATGAAGCGGGCGTCGCTGGTGCCGCCGGTGGTCGACAGCTCCGGCACGCGGCCGGTGGCGTCGCCGACGGCGGCCACGATCACGTCGGTGAAGGCGCCCGGCTCGGTCAGGAAGGCCTCGCCGCTGATCTTGCACAGCGCCTCGACCCGGCCTGAAAAGCCCTCGGCCGCCTCGCGGCACTCGCCCTCGATCCAGGCGGCCAGGTCCTTGCCCTTGTGGGCGGGGTTGAAGCGGATGTTCACGCGGGCCTTGGCCGAGGCGGGAATGACGTTAGTGGCGGTGTTGCCGACGTCGACCGTCGTCACCTCCAGGTTCGACGGCTGGAAGCCGGTATAGCCCTCGTCCAGCACCCGACTCTGCAGGCGCGAGAGGATGTCGACCAGCACCGGGATCGGGTTGGCGGCGCGGTGCGGATAGGCCACGTGGCCCTGCGTGCCGTCGACGGCGATCCAGGCGTTGATGCTGCCGCGCCGGCCGATCTTGACTATGTCGCCCAGCAGGTTCGCGCTGGTCGGCTCGCCGACGATGCAATGGTCGATGATCTCGCCCTCGGCGGCCAGGGCCTGCACGACCTTGACCGTGCCGTCCTCGGCCACGCCCTCTTCGTCGCCGGTGATCAGGAAGCTGATCGAGCCGGCGTGCTCGGGAACCTTGGCCACGGCGGCGACGAAGGCGGCGATGGCGCTCTTCATGTCGACCGCCCCCCGGCCGTACAGGATCCCGTCCTTGATCTCGGCCTCGAACGGCCCGGCGGTCCAGGCCGCGTCGTCGCCGACCGGCACCACGTCGGTATGGCCGGCAAAGCAGAGGTTCGGCCGCGCCGTCCCGCGCCGGGCGTAGAGGTTCTCGATCTCGCCGAACTTCATCCGGCGGCAGGTGAAGCCAAGCGTCTCCAGCTGGCGCTGCAGCGTGTCCATCGCCCCCGCGTCGGCCGGGGTCACCGAGGGACGCCGGATCAGGGCTTGAGCCAGGTCGACGGGGTCGATGTTGACGGAAACGGGCGCGGGGCTGGTCATGATCCTGGCTTTAGGCTTCCCTTTCCGCCGACGCAAACCCAGCAAATCCCTTCCAAGGTCCGCGATGCCCAAGATCGATCTCGCCTCGGCGCCGACGCGCATCGGCACGGCCTATCCCGCGCCGTTCAACACACCCTGCCTGCAACGGCATCGCACCAAGCTGGGCGACGCGGTCGGCCTCGACCAGTTCGGCGTCAACCTGCTGCGCCTGCCGCCCGGCGCCTGGTCCAGCCAGCGCCACTGGCACACGGCCGAGGACGAGTTCACCTGGGTGGTCGAGGGCGAGGTGGTGCTGGTCGACAATGACGGCGAGACGACGCTGCGGGCAGGCGACTGCGCGGGCTTCAAGGCCGGTGTCGCCAACGGCCACCACTTCCAGAACCGCTCGGACAAGGATGTGCTGCTGCTGGAGATCGGCTCGCGCAAGCCCGACACCGACGGCTGCGACTATCCGGACATCGACCTGGTGCTCCGCGAAGGCGAAGACGTGTACCGGCATCGTGACGGGACGCCATACGACACCGATCAGGGGCGCAAGCGGTAATAGAAGGCCCATTTCGCTCCGCTCGGACACCGCCTAGGTTGACGGCATGCGCGCGCTCGTCCTCACCTTGCTCCTGGCCGTCTCGTCCTGTTCCGCCCCGCCGGAATCCGCCAAGGCCGCTCCGCCTCAGGCCGGGAGCGGGAACGCGCCGGCCATTCCGGTTCAGGTCTCCTATCGCGTCCAGCAGCAGGGCGGCGGCCTCGGCGTCTTCGTCGACGAGGCGGCGGTCTTCTACGAGGTTGGCGACCCACCGAACCGCGTCTGGGTGCTCGAGCGGCGACGGCGCGACCAGAAGATGGGCCAGGTCACCTTCCGCGCCGACTGGATCGACGGCCGCGCTTGTCCGGCGCTGGAGGCCGCGATCGCCAAGCTTGGCCGACTGCCGCCGATCGGCATGGCCGGCCTGGATACGCGCTCCGGCGTCATGATCAGCGATACGCCAGAGGTGACACTGATGGGTCCGGCGGCGCCCAAGGACGGCGGTTTCATCATGCGGCGGGACACCCAGGGAACGGTCTCCCACTGGTGGTGGGAGACATCGAAGGCGCTCGAAGGCTGCTGGCGGCCGAAACAGCCCTATATCGCCGGCGCCTACGACCTTCGATCCCGGCTGGGCTCGGCCGAGGACGAGGTCAAGGTGATGAGCCCCAAGGCGCGATAGCGCGACGGCCGCCGCGCCACGGCGCGTTCGGAACCTTCACCGCACGGATCGGTTAGTGGGCTCGAATGGTGAGAGTCGGGGAGTCTTCATGAAAACCGTGTTGCGCGTCGCGGCCCTGTGCGTCGCGTTTCTCGCGCCCGTATCCACACGCGCCCAGGACGCTTCGAAATTCGATCCGGCCACTATCGACCTGGCCAAGCTGATCGCCTGCCGCACCTATCAGCCGGCCCAGTACAACGCCCTGGCGTTCTGGATGGCGGAAGACGACGGCAAGGCGGCGCTGGCGCATCTTGGTCTGTCGGAAACGCCGTCCGCCAACCCGATGCTGCGCACCTTCACGCTGAAGGCGCCGCTGACCGTGTTCGGACGCCAGACTCGCCAGATCGCCTTCGCCAGCTCGGGTCCGCTGGCCATACTGGACGAGGCCGATCCGCATCCGCTGGCTCGCGAGCTGGGCGTGAAGGCGGCCGTCGATACGCCCGGGAAGTTCCTGGGCGAGCGCGAGATCTCCGCCGCGTCGGAAAAGGACGAGAAGACCGGCATGACCTTCAGCAGCCGCGTCGCGCTGAACGTCTCGACCGTCACCTCGCATCCCGGCAAGACGCTGGCGGGGTGCAGCTATGTCATCGATGTCTTGGGCTAGGCCATGCGAAACCCAGATCTCATCGCGGCGCTGACCGCCGTGGCCTTGCTGGCGAGCGGCGGCGCCGCCAAGGCCCAGGACATCTACATCGGCACGGTCGCGGTCGAGAAGGACGTGGTCGTGCTGACCCGCTGCGATCTCGCCCAGAACCGATACGTCCTGCGCGACCGCAAGGGCGAGGCGCGGCGTCCGGTCGCCGACCTGCGCGAGCGCCTCAAGCGCCTCAGGGCGCCGGTCTATGTCGAGGTGATCGGCGAATATGCCGAGCAGGGTGAGGACAACGCCCTGGACGTCATCGGCCTGGAGAACCTCGAGGCCGGCAAGTCATGCCATCTGACCGACGCGCTGGAGGCGCGCTAAGCGGCCCGGCGCGCCTTCTTGACCTTGGCGATGGCGCGATCGCGGCGCAGGCGCGAGAGGTGGTCGATGAACAGGACGCCTTCCAGGTGGTCCATCTCGTGCTGAATGCAGACGGCGAACAGGCCCTCGGCCTCCTCGACGACGGTCTCGCCCTGGTAGTTCATGTAGCGGATGGTGACCTTCGACGGGCGCTCGACCTCGTCGAAATATTCCGGCACCGACAGGCAGCCTTCCTCGTAGCCCAGGGTCTCTTCCGAGCTCGAGAGGATCTCGGGATTGACGAAGTAGCGCGGCGCCGGCTCCTCGCCCTCGCGGGCCAGGTCCATGGTGATGACGCGAATCGGTTCGCCGACCTGCACGGCGGCCAGACCGATGCCGGGGGCGTCGTACATGGTTTCCAGCATGTCATCCATCAGGGCGCGCAGTTCGTCGGTGACGGCCTCCACGGGCGTGGAGATCTTCTTGAGAACCGCCAGGTCGGCGGCGTTATCGACGGTGAGGATGCGACGGATAGCCATGATGAACGTCAGGTAGGCGTCTCATTTCCGAGCGTCAAGGTGGGAGATTGTCCCGCCCCGGCCTGGGCCGTTCCCAACTTGGTGAGCGGACGGACGGCCTGTTCGACCGGCGCCGGCTCGGCGATTTCCTTGCCCTCGTGATCGACCGACAGGTCCTCGAAGCGGCGAGCCTGGGTCAGGACCTGACTCTCCAGCGAGCCGACGAACTGGTTGTACTTGCCCACGGCGCTCTCCAGCGCCTTGCCCATGGCCCCGGCATGGGCGCCCATGACCGAGACGCGCTTGTAGAGCTCGCGGCCGACCTCGACGATGCGGGCGGCGTTCTTGGCCTGGTCCTCGGCCCGCCAGCCATAGGCCACCGCCTTGCAGAGGGCGAACAGGGTGGTGGGCGTGACCAGCACCACCCGCCGGTCCATGGCTTCCGCCATCAGTTCGGGCAGGCGGTCCAGGGCGGCGGCCAGGAAGCCGTCGCCGGGCACGAACATGGCCACGAAGTCGGGCGAGCCCTCGGCGTTGAACTGGTCCCAATAGGCCTTGGACGCCAAGCCCTGCATGTGGGACCGGACGCTGGCGGCGTGGCGGACCATGGCGGCCTCGCGCAGACCTTCGTCGGTCGCCTCCTGGGCCTCGAGGAAGGCGTTCAGCGAGCACTTGGCGTCGATCACGAACACCCCGCCGCCCGGCAGGGTGACCTTGACGTCGGGCCGGCGGCGGCCTTCCTCGCTGTCGACGCTGAACTGCTCCTGGAAGTCGAAGCGGCTGTTCAGGCCGGCGGCCTCCAGCACGTTGCGCAGGGTCTGCTCGCCCCAGCGGCCCTGGACCCCGGCCCCGCGGCGCAGGGCGGCCGACAGCTTGCGGGCCTCGGCCTGGGTGGCGGTCGAGGCCTCCATCAGGGCGGCGATCTGGGCCTTGAGGCCGCCGGTCTCTTCGGCGCGGGCCTTCTCGACCGCGGTGACCTGGGCCTCGAACTTGGCCAGGGTTTCGGCCACCGGCTTCAGCTGGGCCTCCAGGCGCGCCTGGGCCAGGTTGTCGCGACTCTTGGCGTTCTCGTCGGCGCGCTTGATCAGCTGTTCGGCGATGGCGTTGGCGCTCTGGGCGGCCTGGGCGCGGATCAGTTCGAGCTGGGTGGCGCTCTGATCCTCCAGGAGGCGGTGGCGTTCCTCGGCCTGGGCCACACGCTCGTTCAGCATCCAGGCCTGGGCCTCGGCCTTGGCGGCGCGGCGCTGGCTGGCGACCGCCCACAGGGCGCAGGCGATGGCCGCGAGGGCGAAGACGACGGCCAGGATCAGAAACGGATCAGAGAAGTTCATGCTCCGTTCTTAGGGGGAGTCGGCGGCGGCATAAAGACCGCCGCCGCGCAGGATCAATCGTCGCCGTCGGCCAGGTCGGCGATCATGCCGCTGATCGGTTCACCGCCGAAGCCGGTGACGTTGTGGCCACGATCGACCACGCCGACCTTGGCGGGGTGCGGCGCTTCGGTCTCGACCTCGGGGGTTTCGTCTTGGGGAGTGCTCATCGGAAAGTCTCTCCGCTCACACGGCGACGATCGCCAGCGTGGCGAGGCTGAGCTTGCCACCGCCTTCGCGGTCTTGTCAGGGCGTGATTGCTACGGTCCGGAGATTTTCCGTCAGGCCGGTCGCCGAGCGCGCAGCGCCTGGGCGATGGTGCCGTCGTCGAGCCAGTCCAGGTCGCCGCCGACCGGCACGCCGCGCGCCAGCATGGTCACCGGCACATTGGTCCGGGCCAGGCGGTCGGCGATGTAGTGGGCGGTCGTCTGGCCATCGACCGTGGCCGGCAGGGCCAGGATGACCTCGGCCACCTCGCCGTCGCCCACGCGGGCCGCGAGCTCGCCGATCCGCAAGGCTTCGGGTCCCACGCCGTCCAGCGCCGACAACAGGCCGCCCAGCACGTGATAGCGGCCCCGGAACGAGCCGCCGCGCTCCATGGCCCAGACCGAGCCGACCTCCTCGACCACGCACAGCAGGCGCCGGTCGCGCGCGCCGTCGGCGCAGATCGCGCAGGGATCGGTGACGTCCAGCGAGCCGCAGGTCGAGCAGGTCCGGACCTTGGCCTGGGCCTCGGCCATCGCCAGGGCCAGCGGCGCCAGCAAGGTGTCGCGCTTCTTCAGCAGGGCCAGAGCCGCCCGCCGGCCCGAGCGCGGACCCAGGCCCGGCAGCTTGGACAGCAGGGCGATCAGGCGCTCGATCTCGGGTCCGGCGGAGGAGGCCATTCTTTTCCTTGATCCCTTTCCAGCGGAAAGGGTGGGTCCCTAGAACTTCATCCCAGGCATGCCGCCCATCAGGCCCGCCATCGGGCCGGCGGCGTCCTGCATCATCTGGGCCTGCTTGGCGTCGAGCTTCTTCTTGGCGTCGGCGTGGGCGGCGACGATCAAGTCGGCGATCACCTCGCCCTCGCCCGGCTCGATCAGGCTCTCGTCCAGCGTCACCTTGGCCAGCTCGCCCGTGCCCTTCAGCACGACCGTGACCATGCCGCCGCCCGAGGTGCCCTCGACGGTGCTTTCGGCCAGGCGCGCCTGGGCGTCCTGCAGCTTCTGTTGCATGGCCTGGGCCTGCTTCATCAGGCCGCCGAGGTCTTTCATTGTCTCAATCTCCAACTCTGTCGATTTCCCCTCCCCTTGATGGGGAGGGGTAGGGGTGGGGTGATGCGGCGGTCGATGCAGCGCGCGGCGGCCGCCTCGGCAGTCACCCCCATCCCAACCCTTCCCCCATCAAGGGTGAAGGGCGTTATCCCTCTTCCTCGTCGGGCTCCAGCGGCGGCGTCTCGGGCGTGAGCAGCTTGCGGATCTCGACGATCTCGGCGCCAGGGAAGGCCGACAGCACCGACGACACGAAGGGATCCTTCTTGATCTCCTCCAGCGCCTCGCGCTCCTCGCGCTTCTGGCGCTCCATCAGGCTCTCGGCCCCGCCGCCGCCCTCGGCGGCGACCAACCAGGGCTGGCCGGTATATTCCTTCAGGGCGCGGACCAGGCGGCCGGCCAGGTTGGCGGGCGCTCCGGGGGCGGCCTCGAAGGTGATGGCGCCGGGCCGGAAGCTGATCGGGCGGACATATTGCTCGACGTCCAGCCGCAGTCCGATGTCGCGCTTGGCGGCGATCAAAGCGAGGACGTCGTCGAACGAGGCCAGCACCGGCATGGCCTGGGCGCCGGGCGCGGCCATGGTCACCGGGGCGTGGGCGGTCGCGCCGCCGCCGGCCGAGCCGCCCCCGCCCATTCCCCCATTGGCGGCGACACCGCCGCCAGGACCACCGCCGCCGATCGGCGAACCGTCGCGCAGAGCCTTCAGCGCCTCTTCCGGACCGGGCAGGTCGGCGGCGTAGCACAGGCGGATCAGCGCCATCTCGGCCGCGGCCATGGCGTCGGGCGCGCGGCGCACCTCGTCGTGGGCCTTCAGCAGCATCTGCCACAGCCGCGACAGCGTGCCGGCCGAGGTATGAGCCCCGATCGCGGCCAGGCGCGCGGCCTGCTCCTTGGGCATCGACAGGGCGTCTGGCCCCAGGGCCTTGGACACCGCCGAGGCGTGGCAGTGGTCCAGCACGTCCAGCATCACCACCGCAGGGTCGGCCCCGAAGCCCCATAGGGCGCGGAAGCCTTCCAAGGCGTCCTTGGTCTTGCCGGCCATGACGTTTTCGAACAGGGCGATGGTCTGGCCGCGATCGGCCAGGCCCAGCATGTCGCGGACGACGGCCGAGGTGACGGTCGCGCCGCGATCGGTCTGGACGATGGCCTGGTCCAGCAGCGACAGGCCGTCACGCACCGAGCCCTCGGCCGCGCGGGCGATCAGGGCCAGGGCGTCCATCTCGATCCGCGCGCCTTCCTTGGCCGAGATGCGGTCGAAATGCTTGACCAGCACGTCCGGCTCGACCCGGCGCAGGTCGAAGCGCTGGGTGCGCGACAGGATGGTCACCGGCACCTTGCGGATCTCGGTGGTGGCGAAGATGAACTTGGCGTGCGGCGGCGGCTCTTCCAGCGTCTTCAGCAGGGCGTTGAACGCCGCCGTCGACAGCATGTGCACTTCGTCGATGATGTAGACCTTGTAGCGCGCCTCGACCGGGGCGTAGCGCACCCCGTCTAGCAGCTCGCGCATCTCGTCGACCTTGGTGCGCGAGGCGGCGTCGAGTTCCAGCACGTCCATGTGCCGGCCCTCGATAATGGCGCGGCAGTGGTAGCCCTCGGTTGTCAGGTCGACCGAGGGGCCCTTGACGGTGTCGGTCTCGTAGTTGAGCGCGCGGGCCAGCAGGCGCGCGGTCGTGGTCTTGCCGACGCCGCGCACACCGGTGAGCATGAAGGCGTGGGCGATGCGGCCGGTCGCGAAGGCGTTGGCCAGGGTGCGGACCATGGCCTCCTGGCCGATCAGGTCCTCGAAGGTGCGCGGACGATATTTCCGCGCCAGCACCGTATAGGCGTCGCCGGTCTCGGGCGGCGGATCCTGGACGACAGGACGCGACTCTTCGGGCGCGGGCGCGGGGCCGCCGAAGATGTCGGCGGTGTTCTCGTCGCGCTCGGCGGGCGCCTCGTCCCACGGCGGCGCGGAATCAGGCGAGAGGTCGTCGTGGTCGGCCATGGGCTGAGTGTAGTGGGGCGAAGGGCGCGGCAAAAGACCCGGCCCGCGCGGACCGACCATCTGCTGACAGATTTCGCTGAATTTGGGGGAAGGTGGAGACCGGACAGCGACCCAGAGGTGATCTCGTTGTGGCTGCTGCCTCTCGGCCCTGACCAGGTTGGCGAGGCTTCCGTCCGCGCCGATCTCCGAGGCCTATATCGCGACTCATCGCGGCGGATGCAAGACGCATGACGCACATGCGACGTCGTGACGAACAATCACGCTCGCGCTAGAGGTTCGTTCATGCCCCTCTCGATCATCACCAACACCTTCGCCGGCAACCCCTTGAACCGCGACAGCGAGCGTCGCGGCGACGAGGTGTTCATCGCCGAAAAGCTGGCCGACGCCGAATCCCTGGCCGTGGCGCTGTGGAACGGCAAGCCGCTGGTCGAGGACATCCTGGGCGAGGACGGCAAGCCCACCGGTGTCCAGATCGCCTATCTGCGGGCCGACATGGCCCAGGACCTGGCCGGCGGCAGCGAGAAGCTGCTGTATCTGGGGCTGTGGAAGGACATCGCCGTGTTCGCGGTCGACATCGACACGGCCTCGGACCCGGCCGAGGGGCCGCTGCAGGGCCTGGGCCGGTTCGAGGAACTGCGCGGCGCGGCGGCGACCATGCCCCAGGCCGACGCCGGCATCCTGGCCACGGCCAAGTCGATGTTCGAATGGCGCCGACGCCACCGCTGGTGCAGCGCCTGCGGCCAGAAGACCGAGGTGGCCGACGGCGGCTGGAAGCGCATCTGCCCCGCGTGCGACGCCGAGCACTTCCCCCGCACCGACCCGGTGGCGATCATGCTGGCCATCCATGACGGCAAGTGCCTGCTGGGCCGCCAGGCCGCCTGGCCGGCCGGCATGTACTCGGCCCTGGCCGGCTTCATCGAACCCGGCGAGACCATCGAGGAGGCTTGCGCCCGTGAGCTGCACGAAGAGGCCGGACTGAAGGCGACGGCCGTCCGCTACCACTCCAGCCAGCCTTGGCCATGGCCCAGCTCGCTGATGATGGGCCTGATGGCCGACGTCGAGACCGCCGACGCCGCCCCGGACCAGACCGAGCTGGAAGCCGTGCGCTGGTTCACCAAGGAAGAGGCCGCGCGGCTGATCAAGGGCGAGTTCGAGGACGGCCTCTTCGCCCCGCCCCCACTGGCGATCGCCCACCAGCTGATCAAGGCCTGGGCGGAGGGGTAGTCACTTGCCCCCTCCGGGCCTTCGGCCCTCCTCCCCCGGAGGGGGAAGAAGGTTCACCTTCCGCCCCCGCTGGGGGCGGACGATCGCGAAGCGATCAGGTGGGGGCCTGCTGAGCCTGCCGTCCTTACCTGAACGGCGGCTCGTCGAACGCCCGGAGCTTGCGCGAGTGCAGGTTGGGCCCTTCGGCGTGCAGCAGCTTGCAGGCCATGATGCCGATCTGCAGGTGCTGGCTGATCGCCCGCTCGTAGAAGGCGTTGGCCTGGCCGGGCAGCTTGATCTCGCCATGCAAGGGCTTGTCCGACACGCACAGCAGCGTCCCGTACGGCACCCGGAAGCGGTAGCCCTGGGCCGAGATGGTCGCGCTTTCCATGTCGATGGCCACGGCCCGGCTCTGGTTGAAACGCAGGGCCGAGAGGCTGTGGCGCAGTTCCCAGTTGCGGTCGTCGGTGGTGACGACGGTGCCGGTGCGCAGGCGGCGCTTCAGCTGGTCGCCGCTGTCGCCGCTGATCGCCTTGGACGCGTCGTACAGCGCCCGCTGGACCTCGGCGATCGAGGGCACCGGGATCTCGGGCGGCAGCACCGCGTCCAGCACGTGGTCGTCGCGCAGATAGGCGTGGGCAAGGACGTAGTCGCCGATGGTCTGGGTGTCGCGCAGGCCGCCGCAGTGGCCGATCATCAGCCAGGCCTGCGGACGCAGCACCGCCAGGTGGTCGCAGATGGTCTTGGCGTTGGACGGGCCGACGCCGATATTGACCAGGGTCACGCCCGAGCCGCCCGGGGCCATCAGGTGGTAGGCCGGCATCTGGTGCTTGCGCCAGGTCGACTCCGCCACCGCCAGTTCTGGATTGGCCGTGTTGGCGGTGATGGTCAGGCCGCCAGCGCAGGACAGGGCCGTATAGGGGCTGTCCGCCGCCTTCAGCTGCTCGATGCCCCAGCGCACGAACTCGTCGACATAGCGGTTGTAGTTCGTGAACAGGATGAACTGCTGCACGTCCTCGGCCGGGGCGCCGGTGTAGTGCTTGAGCCGCGCCAGCGAGAAGTCGGTGCGCAGGCCGTCGAACAGCGACAGCGGCCGCGTCTCCTCCAAGGCCGGGTTCCAGACCCCGTCGGCGATCTCGTCGCCGATGAAGGCCAGGTCCGTGGTCGGGAAGAAGCGGGCGATGTCCTCGCTGCGCACGTCGGCCTGGTTCAGGTCGATGGTGGCGTCCAGCACGTAGGGATAGGGGATCTCTTGGCGCGAGCGATCGACCTCGATCTCGACCTCGAAGTCGTCCATCAGGAGGCTCAGTTGCTCGACCAGATAGTTCTTGAACTGGGCCGGCTTGGTGACGGTCGTCGAATAGACGCCGGGACGGCTGACGCGGGCGTACGAGCGGGCCAGCTTGGGCGGCAGGGCCTCGGGGTCGTAGGTCAGCCGCAGCTCGGGATAGGCGAACGTGCCGTCGAACCGCGTCTGCGGGTCCGGGCGGGTTCCATTTTCGAGATAGGCGCGCAGGGCGGTCCGGAGAGCGTCGACGGCGCGTTCGTATTCGTCATTGAGCCGTTCGACGACGGCGATTGCTTTTTCTTGGTTTGACATGGGTCCTTATAGCGGCGTTTCGCGACATTGGCGAGACATCGGGCCCGCCCATGAGAATGATTTCTTACTTAGCGCCCAATCCATCCAGATGAGGAAGTCGAACGGCCTTCCGTCTCTACAGACTGAGCCTGTTTATGCGGCTTGCCTCGAAACTACCCAGACCAGCCCGTCGCAAGAGCATGGACGAACCCGTCCGGGTCGGCCACAAGGGCGGAAATGCTCAAGGAAGGCGCGAATGGCGGCGCGGGCGTTCTCGCGCGTCGTTCCTTCCGTAAACCAGAATACGCCGTCGACGCTCGCGTGGAGCGCCAGGGGGACTGAATGAACAAACGCTTCGCCTTTCTGATCGTGGCGGCCATGGTCCTCGGCGTCGCCGTGGGCTGGGCCTGCAACCAGTTCCTGGATCCCGCCCACGCGGCCGAGGCCGCCAAGTGGTTCAAGCTGGGCACCGATCTGTTCCTGCGCCTGATCAAGATGATCATCGCGCCCCTGGTCTTCACCACCCTGGTGGCGGGCATCGCCCACATGGAGGACGCCGCCTCGGTCGGCCGCATCGGCGTCAAGACCATGGGCTGGTTCATCAGCGCCTCGGCCGTGTCGCTGCTGCTGGGCCTCTTGATGGTCCACCTGCTGCAGCCGGGCGCAGGCCTCGTCTTGAGCGACGCGGTCTCGGGCGGCGCGGCGGCGCCGGCGGCCTCGACCGAAGGCTTCACCCTGCAGACCTTCATCACCCACCTGGTGCCGACCTCGATCTTCGACGCCATGGCCAAGAACGAGATCCTGCAGATCGTCGTCTTCTCGCTGTTCGTCGGCACGGCCGTCGCCTCGCTGGACAACAAGGCCCCGCAGATCATGGAGCTGGCCGAGCAAGGCGCCCAGATCATGCTGAAGGTCACTAGCTTCGTCATGAAGCTGGCCCCGCTGGCCATCTTCTGCGCCCTGGCCGCCTCCATCGCCACCCAGGGCATCTCGATGCTGGTGGTCTACGGCAAGTTCGTGCTGGGCTTCTACGCCACCATGGGCGTGCTGTGGGGCCTGCTGTTCCTGGCCGCCTTCGTGGTGATCGGCAAGCGGGTCATCCCGCTGTTCGGCGTGATCCGCGACCCGGCCCTGCTGGCCTTCTCGACCGCCTCTTCGGAAGCCGCCTATCCGCGCATCCTGGACGGCCTGCCCAAGGTCGGCGTGCGCCGCCGCATCGTCTCGTTCGTGCTGCCGCTGGGCTACTCGTTCAATCTCGACGGCTCGATGCTGTACTGCACCTTCGCCACCATGTTCATCCTGCAGGCGCATGGCGTGCACCTGTCGATCCAGCAGCAGATCTTCATGCTGGCGCTGCTGATGGTGACGTCCAAGGGCATCGCCGGCATCCCGCGCGCCTCGCTGGTGGTGATCATGGCCACCCTCACCCACTTCGGCATGCCCGACGCCTGGATCGCCCTGGTCCTCGGCGTCGACCACCTGCTGGACATGGGCCGCAGCGCCACCAACGTCGTCGGCAATAGCGTCGCCGCCGCCGTGGTCGCCAAGTGGGAAGGCGAGCTGGACGACATCGTCCCCGACGAGGCCGAAACCGCCAAGGCCTGAAGCCCTTTCAGACCTCGATTTCAGAAGGCCCGCCTCTCCCTGGGAGGCGGGCCTTTTCGTGTACAGTTTCAAATGTACAGTAAAAACTTGACAAGGGCCGGGAGAGGCCCAATCTCTTGATCCGAGGGACCTTTAGGACGACCACGCCATGAGCAAGCTCACCCAAGTCACGCGCACCGCGCTGATCGGGCTCGCCATCGCCGCTGGCCTGAGCGCCACGGCCGCTTCGGCGGCGCAAGGCGACGCTCCGACCAAGGCGGTCAAGCCGGCCCGCCAGTGCTTCTACCTCTCCGATTGGCGCGGCTGGACCGCCCCGGACAAGGACACCCTGTACATGAAGGTGCGGGGCCGAGACGTCTATCGCGTCGACCTGTCCTGGGGCTCCAACCAGCTGACCTGGCCGGGCACCCACCTCGTCTCGATCGTGCGCGGCAGCGACAGCATCTGCAACCCGCTGGACCTGGACCTGCGGGTTTCGGACGGCATGGGCTTCTCGACCCCCATCCGCGCCAAGACGATCACCAAGCTGACCCCGGACGAGGTCAAGGCGATCCCGAAGAAGTACCAGCCGTAAGGCTGGCTCCGACCGCCCTACCGCCGCTCATCCCCGCGAAAGCGGGGACCCAAGCTGACTCTCGGCTGTGGCGCGGTCAGCGAGAAACTCTCAACGCCGCTTGGGTCCCCGCTTTCGCGGGGATGAGCGGCTTTGGGGCCGTTCCAGATATTGAACCGATCTACCCCGCGGCCGCGTTCAGCAGGGCGACGATCATCGCGTTGGCCGGGGTGGCGATCCCATGCTTCTCGCCCCGACGCACGATGACGCCGTTGCGGGCGTCCAGCTCCATCGGCCGGCCGGCGGCGCGGTCGGCCAGCAGCGAATTGACCATGTCCGGCGGCCCGGCGCGGTAGCCCTCGACCACCTGCTCGCCGATGTCATCCGAGAGGGTCGCACCCTCGGCCCGGCCCACCGCCACGCACTCGGCGACCAGGGTCTTCATCACCGCCGCCGCGCCCGGATCATGGGCCACGCCCGAGGGCTTCAGGGTCATGGCGTTGACCGCCCCGGCCGCGTTCAGGGCCAGCTTGCGCCAGGCCACCGAGACGAAGTCGTCGGTCGTGGCCACGTCGATCGGGCAGCCCTCGAACAGCGCCACGAACGCCTCGCCCGCCGCGCCTTCCGGCACGCGGATCCAGCCATAGCGCCGCTGGCGGAAGACGCCCGGCCCGGGCCGCTCGGCGGGAAAGTCGACGATCACCGGCACAAGGTTCTCGTCGGCCACGCGGCCGGCGAAGGCCTCGCGGTGTTCGACGCCGTTGCGGATCACCGCCACCCTGGTGTCGGGCCCCACCAGGGTCTTCAGCCACGGGGCGGCGGTCGCGTCGTCATAGGCCTTGGTCGCCACCAGCACCCAGTCGACCGGCGCCAGGCCCCTTTCCTCAAGGATTTCTGGCGAGGTCACAAGGCGCGGGGTGGCGGTCACCTCGCCGTCCGGCGTCTCCAGCACCAGCCGCTCGAACGGCGTGCGGACGCAGACGGTCAGGTCCAGGTCGCCGCGCTGGGCCAGCCACGTGGCCAGGGTTCCGCCGATGGCGCCGGGTCCGATCAGGGCGAGGGTGGTCATGGGCGAGCTCCGACGGGGGTCGGCCCGTCCTAGTCCGGCTCGGCGGCCGGGTCACGCATTTCTAGCGCTTGCGGACGCTGGCCTCGGGCGCGATGAAGCTGCCTTGCACGGGGATGGAGCACGGCGTGCGCCCCAGGCGCACTTCGCCCTGGCGGTCCTTGGACTTGCGACCCGCGCCGAACTTGATCGAGCAGTTGAGGACGCGAAAATAGTCGGCGTCCGGCGTCGCGGCGCCGGGCTTGGGATCGCCATAGCCTCCGCCCGTCGGCCCCGCCGCGGCCACCGCGTCGTAATAGGCCCGCTTGCCCGGATCCATCGGCGCCGCGTAGCTCGGCGCCCCGGCGCGCAGCCGGCCCAGTTTCTCCTCGCAGGCCTCGCGCTCCTCGCGTGAGGCGGACGCCAACCCCGAGCAGCCGGCTCCGGCGCGGAGAGCGGCGCGCAGAGCGTCCGGCGCGACGGCGCCCACGGCCGGGGTCGGCGCGGCGCCGGCGGGCGCGGAGACGACCGGCGGAACTTGATCAGCCCTTGGCGTGGCCACCGGTGCGGGTGCGGCCACGTCCGCAAGCGGCGATTTCCGGATCGCGCCGGATCGCGCCGGCGAGGGCGTCGGCCTTTCGGGCCTTAGCAGCTCGACCGACATCGAGGACAGGTCGGGACCGATCGCCAGCAGGGTCGGCGCGGTCGGCCAGGCCAACCAGACCAGCACCACGACGTGCAGCGCCAGCGACGCCGCCGCGATGATCACCAGCCGTCGCCGCCGCCTGAATGCCCGCATCCCCACGGCCCCCAACCTCAGGCTGCGATATCGCGGTTCAGTTGTGTCGGAAGCGGGGCCGCGGCGAGGCGGAAACGGCCAAGGTTCAAGGCGCTGGCCTTACCCCTCCTCGTCTTGGCAAGGCGCGCGACTTGAACGTTCCATCGCTCCGCGCGCTATCCAAGCGTGAGAGGACGCATCCGCTTTCCCGGCAACCCCTGGCCCGACGGACACCCCGTCGCCGCCTTCGTCCTGAGCGCCGCCCTGGATCCGCGCCATGGCGTGGGCCTGCTGCTGCATCTGGAAAGCCAGGCCTATGACGCCGAAGGCCCCGGCGTGGAGACCGACGATGACGCCGACTGGACATCGCCGGACGTCTGGCTGAACTACGGCGAGGCGACGCTGTCCAACACCCACTGGGGTTACCTGGAGGAGCAGCTGATCCGGCTGGACCAGCCGCCGTTTCGCCGTTTCGACCCGATGGCCCTCGCGGGGCGGACCTTCGCGTTCGATCCGGTCGAGACCCTGGCGCCAGACTGGTCGCCAAGCGACCAACCGTTCCAGATCTACCTATTGGGCCACGACGCGGTCGCCGAGCACCACATCGCCTTCACCGCGGGCGCGGCGCCGGGCCTGCTCGACATCGTCTGGCGCGGCCGCGTCGCGCTCGCCTATGCCGGCGACGAGGACTTCAAGCACACCTTCGAGGCCCAGCTGCGCGATGTCCCGTTCAGCCATATCGAGCTGGACACCGACGCCGACATCGCCCCCGCGCGCCGCGAGGCCGCCGCCCAGGCGTTGCTCGGGAAGTTCGTCGCCCATCCCGATGCCTGGCGCTTCGTCGCCGGCGCCAGCCAGGCCGACAAGGACCGCTTCGTTCCGGCCTGACCGCGAAACGACGAAGGGCGAGACCGGCCGCCGCCGATCCCGCCCTTCACCACGCCCCTCGTGAAAGGGTTTATTCCGCCGGCGTCAGGTCCGAGCGCTTCTTCATCATCTCGTCGAAGCTGGTCCAGACACCCTCGGCGCCGTGCCATTGGCCCTTGGTCGCGGCCTTGGAGTACTCGGTCGCCCGGGCCTCGAAGAAGTTGGCGTGCTCGACGCCCGACAGCAGCGACTGCAGCCAGGGCAGCGGGTTTTCCTTGACGCCGTACACTTCCGGCAGCTGCAGCTGGCGCAGACGCCAGTCGGCGATGAAGCGGATGTACTGCTTGATGTCGTCGGGGGTCATGCCCTGGATGTCGCCGGCCTCGAAGGCCAGGTCGATGAAGGCGTCCTCCATCTTCACCACGGTCTTGCAGCAGTCGACGATGTCGTCGGCCACGGCCTTGGTCACCGCGCCCGTCTCCTTGTTGAAGGCGTGGTACAGCTTGATGATGCCGTCGCAGTGCAGGCTCTCGTCGCGGATCGACCACGAGACGATCTGGCCCATGCCCTTCATCTTGTTGAAGCGCGGGAAGTTCATCAGCATCGCGAACGAGGCGAACAGCTGCAGGCCTTCGGTGAAGCCCCCGAACATCGCCAGGGTGCGGCAGATGTCGGCGTTGGAGTCGACGCCGAAGGTCTGCATGTAGTCATGCTTGTTCTTCATGGCCTCGTATTCCATGAACGCCGAGAACTCGGTCTCGGGCATGCCGATGGTCTCGAGCAGCAGGGCGTAGGCCGCGATATGGATTGTCTCCATGTTCGCGAACGAGGCCAGCATCATCTTCACTTCGGTCGGTTTGAACACCCGACCGTAGCGCTCCATGTAGTTGTCCTGCACCTCGACGTCGGACTGGGTGAAGAAGCGGAAGATCTGCGTCAGCAGGTTCCGTTCCTTGTCGTTCAGCTTGACGGCCCAGTCCTTGAGGTCCTCACCCAACGGCACCTCTTCCGGCATCCAGTGGACCTGCTGCTGCTTCTTCCAGAAGTCGTAGGCCCACGGATAGCGGAACGGCTTATAGCCGCCCGAAGGGGTCATCAGGCCAGGCAGGATCAGCGACGACGGAGCGGACATGACAGGGCCTCGGGGCAGAATCGACGAAGAGCGCTAAGGTCAATCACCCTATCAAAGCCTTCGCGTTCATCTAGTGGTGTCGACGTCGCGCCCACACAAGATGTTGTGAGTGGCATGTGGATAAGCCGGAGTCGCCCATGACCGCCTACCGTCTGTTCAGCGCCCTCGGATCCGGCGGCGTGCCGGTCGAGGCGGCTATGTCCTTGATCGGCCTGCCCTATGAGATCGTCGAGGCCCCGACCTGGGAGGGCGAGGCCGAAAAGGCCAAGGTCGCGGCCATCAATCCCCTTAAGCAGATTCCGGCCCTGGTCACGCCCGAAGGCGAGACCATCACCGAAAGCGCCGCCATTCTGATCTGGCTGGCCGACCGGTTCCCGGAGGCGCGCCTCGGCCCCGCGATCGACGCGCCCACCCGCGCCCAGTTCCTGCGCTGGATGACCTTCATCCCGGCCTCGATCTATTCGCTGTTCTGGGTACGGGACGATCCGTCACGGTTGGGCGGGCCGGATCCTGAGGTCCAGGCGCGGATCAAGGCGGCGACGGCCGAGCGGATCCTGGATTGCTGGCGGATGATGGAGAGCCAGCTGACGCCGGGGCGGTACCTGCTGGGCGATGAGCTGACGGTGCTGGACCTCTACGTCACGGTGGTCAGCCGCTGGGGGCCGAGGCGCGTGCGGTTCTACGAGGCCGCGCCGAGGATGAGCGAGGTCGTGAAGCGGGTGGATGCGGATCCGAGGTTGGCGGCGTTCTGGCCGAAGCGGTTCCCGTTCTTCGAGGGCTGGGAGCGGCTGGGGCAGCAAGTGGGCTGACCGGAATCCCTCTCTCATGGAGAGAGGGATTCGTGGGGCGTTCGCCTTGGGTCGCCGCCCGACCGCCTCGGTCGGTGCGATCCTTAAATCTCTTGGAGGCTGCAGCGTGCAGGGCTGATCAGCCCTGCGATCGTCTCGCCGTGAGATTTAAGGAGGGCTCCTTCTCTGGGGGAGAAGGACGCGAGCACACGAACGCCCCCAACACCCACCTCCCCGGCGAACGCCGGGGCCCAGATTCATCCGGAGCGGTTTGGGTGGGCGCGCCATGCCGCCTCGGTAGTATGACGACGTTAGCGGGTTCGATCTGGGCCCCGGCTTTCGCCGGGGAGGTGGGGGAATTGATAGGCCCGCGCACATCATGCCCACCACGCGCTGCAACCCTCGCCCCCGCCGCATCATTATTCCCCGCCCCGCCCTTTACGCGGCCACGCTTCCTCGCTATCAACCGCGCCGATGCAATTCGCGCCGACCACGATTATTACCCCGAAAACGACCCGCCTCGGCGGGGCGTGGTCGGGTGCGTGCGCGAACTAGCGAGCATCCCACCAGCCCCGCCGATGCGCGGGGCCGGCTCTCACACCAGAGACCTCCAAGCTCCCCGCGCCTCCGCACCCAAGGAGACGTAAGACCGTGAGCTTCAAGTTTTCCCGCGCCAATCCGCCCCGCGTCGGCGTCGTCGGCGCCACCGGCCTGGTCGGCGGCATGATGCGCGAACTGCTGGCCGAGCGGGACTTCCCGGTCGCCCAGCTGCGCCTGTTCGCCTCGGCCCGCTCGGCCGGGAGCAAGATCGACTTCAAGGGCCAGGAGATCGTGGTCGAGGACGCCTCGACTGCCGACTTCGCCGGCCTGGACATCGTGTTCTTCTCGGCCGGCGGCGGCACGTCGCGCGAACTGGCCCCCAAGGCCGCCGCGGCCGGAGCCGTGGTCATCGACAACAGCTCGGCCTGGCGCTCGGACCCCGACGTCCCGCTGGTGGTGGCCGAGGTCAATCCGCACGCGCTCTCGAACATCCCCAAGGGCATCGTCGCCAACCCCAACTGCACCACCATGGCCGCCATGCCGGTGCTGAAGCCGCTGCACGAGAAGGCGGGCCTGAAGCGCCTGACCGTCAGCACCTACCAGGCCGCCTCGGGCGGCGGGGTGGAGGGCATCCAGGTGCTGGCCGAGCAGCTGCGCGCCGGCGCGGCCGGCGACCTGGACGGCCTGGCGATGTCGCCCGACGCCGCCCCGCTGCCGGAAGCCCGCAAGTGGGCCGTGCCGCTGGCCTACAACGTCGTGCCGCTGAACTACGTGCTGGGCGAGGACGGCTATACCGAGGAGGAACTGAAGCTGCGCGACGAGAGCCGCAAGATCCTCGAGCTGCCGGGCCTGCCGGTCTCGGGCACCTGCGTGCGCGTGCCGGTGTTCACCGGCCACTCTCTGTCGATCAACGCCGAGTTCGAACGCCCGCTGTCGGTCGCCGAGGCCACGGCGCTGCTGGGCGCCGCGCCCGGCGTGGTGGTCGAGGCCGTGCCCAACCCGCTGGCCGCCACCGGCCAGGATCCGGTGTTCGTCGGCCGCATCCGCCCGGACCCGACCGTGGCGTCCGGCCTGGCCCTGTTCGTGGTCGGCGACAACCTGCGCAAGGGCGCGGCCCTGAACGCGGTGCAGATCGCCGAAGTGATGCTGGGCTAGCGGCCTTAGCGCCCCCTCCGGCCCTCCGGGCCACCTCCCCCGTTTCACGGGGGAGGAGATGGCGCGTTCATCCTCCCTCGCGAAGCGGGGGAGGTGGCGCGGCGCGAATACGCGCCGTGACGGAGGGGGCGCTCAACGGCTAAGCCGGCGCCCGCCCCATCGGCCAGTCGACATCGACCTCGGCCGCCAGGAAGTCGATGAAGGCGCGCACCCGGGCGGGCAGCGGACCGGCGTGGCCGACATAGACGGCGCTGATCGTCTCGACGTCGCCGGGATTGAACGCCTCCAGCACCGGGACCAGCCGGCCGGCGGCGACGTCCTCGGCGATATGGAACATCGACAGCCGCGTGATCCCCTGCCCCGCCAGGGCCAGGCGTCCGGCGCTCTCGCCGTCGCCGACCATGGCCCGGCCACGGGCCGGCAGCCACGTCCGCTCGCCCGCGCCCGGCCCGCCTTCCATCAGGAATGGCCATTCGTCGCGATGCCGCGCGAAGTTGAAGGTGATCAGGTCGTGATGGGCCAGGTCGTCGGGATGCTTCGGCGTCCCCCGCCGCGCCAGATAGTCCGGCGCGGCGACCAGCGCCATGCGGCTGTCGCCCAGCTTCTTGGCCACCAGCTGCGACGGCTTCAGCGGCCCCACGCGGATCGCCAGCTCGGCGCGTTCGTCCAAGAGATCGATCACCTGGTCCGTCAGGGTCACGTCGACCTGCACCTCGGGGTGCAGGGCGGTGAATCTCGGGATCAGGGGCAGCAGGTGATGCAGGCCAAACGGCACGTTGGAATTGATCCGCAGTCGGCCCCTGGGCGCGGCGCAGGCGGCGACGGACCGCTCGGCCTCGTCCAGGTCGGCCAGCACGCGCAGGGCGCGCTCATGGAAGGTCAGGCCCTCGGCGGTCAGCTGCAGTTTGCGGGTCGAGCGGACGACGAGGCGCGAGCCCAGCCGGGCCTCCAGCCGCGCCACCAGCTTGCTGACCGCCGAGGGCGTCATGCCCAGGGCCTTGGCCGCCGCGGTGAAGCCGCCCTCCTCCACCACGCGCGCGAAGACCTCCATCTCGCCGGAGCGGTTGATGTCCTGGCGCGCCATCGTGCCCTCAAGTCACAAGTGAAGTTCCTCTTCGCAATCTAATTCATCGAACCGACCGGCGCTATCTGATCGTTCGGATACGCCCAAGCCGCCCATGGAGCCGGACGCCATGCCCCTCGCCCTCTATGCCCTGACCGTCGGCGCCTTCGGCATCGGCGTCACCGAATTCATCATCATGGGCCTGTTGATCCAGGTCTCCGCCGATCTCGGCGTCTCGATCCCGGCCGCCGGCCTGCTGATGACCGGCTACGCCCTGGGCGTCTTCGTCGGCGCGCCGGTCCTGACCCTCGCCACCCGCCGCCTGCCGCGCAAGACCACCCTGCTAGTGCTGATGGCGATCTTCACCCTGGGCAACGCGCTGGCCGCCATCGCCCCGACCTATGGCGTCCTGATGGGCGCGCGCCTGGTCACGGCCCTGGCGCACGGGACCTTCTTCGGCGTCGGGTCGCTGGTCGCCGTCAGCCTGGTCCCGCCCGAGCGCAAGGCCTCGGCGATCTCGATCATGTTCACCGGCCTGACCATCGCCACCCTGCTGGGCGTGCCATTTGGCGCGTGGCTGGGCCTGGCGTTCGGCTGGCGGATGGCCTTCTGGGCCGTGACCGGCGTCGGCGCCCTGGCCTTCGTGGTGCTGGCCGCCCTGGTGCCCAAGGCCCAGGAGACGGTCGAGCCCGCCCCGCTGCGCGAGGAGTTCGCCGTCCTGGCCCGTCCGCAGGTGCAGCTGGGCCTTCTCATGACCGTGCTGGGCTTCGGCGGCGTGTTCGCGGTCTTCACCTATATCCAGCCGATCCTGACCGAGTTGGCCGGTTTCTCGAAGGAAGCCGTGTCGCCGATCCTGCTGGTGTTCGGCGCGGGTCTGGTGGCCGGCAACCTCGCCGGCGGCCGCTGGGCCGACAAGGGGCTGAACGCGGCCCTCGTCGGGACCCTGGCTCTGCTGACCCTGGTCATGGGCGCGTCGGCCTTCGCGTTCCACAGCCAGGCTGGGGCGGTCGTCGCCGCCTTCCTGCTGGGCGCGGCCGCCTTCGCCACCGTCGCGCCGCTGCAGATGCGGGTGCTGAGCCAGGCCGGCGGCGCGGGCCAGGGCCTGGCCTCCAGCCTGAACATCGCCGCCTTCAACCTGGGCAACGCCTTCGGCGCCTGGCTGGGCGGGGCGGTGATCGCCCACGGCCCCGGCCTGTCGGCCGTGCCGCTGATCGCCGCCGCCGTGCCGCTGTCGGCCCTGGCGCTGGCCGGCCTGTCGCTCAGCCTGGAACGCCGCGCCCGTCCCGCCCTGGCCTAACGAGGAAATGCTGCTAAGCACGGCCTTATGCTGACCGATCCGCTGTTCTACGCCGTGGCGATCCCCGCCGTGATCCTGCTGGGCCTGGCCAAGGGCGGTTTCGCCGGCATCGGGGTGGTGGCCGTGCCGCTGATGGCGCTGGCGGTCTCGCCGGTGATGGCCGCGTCGATCACCCTGCCGATCCTGCTGGTCCAGGACGTGGTCAGCGTCTGGGCCTTCCGCAAAAGCTGGGACAAGGGGCTGCTGATCCTGATGCTGCCGGCCGCGGCGGTGGGGATCTTCCTGGGCTGGGCCCTGGCCGCCTTCGTCCGGGAGGCCGCCGTCGAGCTGGCGGTGGGGGCCATCTCGGTCGTCTTCGCCCTGCAGCGCCTGTGGGCCGAACGCGCGGTCAAGGCCGCCGAACAGGTCGCGGTCGGTCCGGCCCGACCCTGGCTGGGCGCGATCTGCGGCGCGGCGGCCGGCTTCACCAGCCAGATCGCCCACGCCGGCGGCCCGCCCTTCCAGATCTACGTCCTGCCCCGCCGGCTGGCGCGCGATACGTTCATCGGCACCAGCGCCATCTTCTTCGCGGTCGTCAACTGGATGAAGGTGCCCGCCTATATCGCCCTGGGCCAGTTCACGCCCAAGGTGCTGATGACCGCCGGCGTGCTGCTGCCGCTGGCCATCGCCTCGACCTGGGCCGGGGTCTGGGTCGTTCGCCGCGTGCCGGCCGAGGGCTTCTACAAGGTCATCTACGTGCTGTTGGTGGCGGTCGGCGGCAAGCTGGTGTTCGACGGCGCGCGCGGGCTCTTCTTTTAGACGGGCTTGTTCTTCCTTTTTCTGGACGATCGTGTCGCCGAGGCCCTTTCCCCGCCACGATGATGACCGCTTATATGTCACGGAACGAACCTAGGGTTCGGACGTAGTTGCCATACGAACGGGCGGGCCATGACTGCGAGCACCACCACGACCGACATCGTCGTCACCGAACAGCCGGTCGCGACGCACTACCCCACGGCGGGCGCCAAGTGCGCCGACCTGGTGGTGCACCTGGCCGGCCTGGCCTGCGCCCTCCTGGGCGGCGGCATCCTGCTGGGCCTGGCGTTCGGCCTGGGCGACCTGAAGCAGGTGGCGGCGGTCAGCGTCTACACCGTGGGCCTGATCCTGATGCTGTCGCTGTCGACCGCCTACAACTTCGCCAAGGCCCGCTGGCGGCCGCTGCTGCGCCGCTTCGACCACGCCGGCATCTTCGTGATGATCGCCGCCTCGTACACGCCCTTCACCACCCAGAACCTGCACGGCTGGTGGGCCATCGGCATGACCTCGGCGGTGTGGACCGTCGCGGGCGTCGGCGTCTTCGCCAAGCTCGTCCTGCCGGGCCTGGACAAGCGCTTCTGGGTCGGCCTGTACCTGGCCCTGGGCTGGCTGGTCCTGGTCGCCATCAAGCCGATGATCGAGGGCTTGTCCTGGGTGGCCCTGCTGCTGCTGGCCATCGGCGGCGTCGTCTATTCCACCGGAACCATCTTCTACCTGATGCGTCGCCTGAAGTTCCGCCGCGCCATCTGGCACGGCCACGTGATCGGCGGCGCCGGCCTGCACTACGCGGCCGTCCTGGTGGGCGTGGTGCTGGCCAGCGCGCGCTAGAAGCGCCCCCGGAGAGTTCAGCTTGGATCGCGATCCCGCCGGCAAGATCAGCCTTCAGGGCTTCTTCAAGGACTGGAAAGCCAGCGATCCCCTGCGCGGCAAGCGCCTGCCCGCCCCGCCCTCGGACCGTCCGGTCCAGGCCGCCGGCTTCCCGGGCGTGCGCCTGACCGTCGACCAGGCCGACGACGCGCTGCGCCAGGCCGCCGACCGCCTGGCCCCGCTGCGCTCGCTGATCGGGCGCGACGAGTTCAACATCCTGGCCCTGTCGGGCGGCGCGTCCGGCGGCGCCTACGGGGCTGGTGTTCTCGCGGGCCTGACCAAGGCCGGCCGGCGGCCCGACTTCGCCATCGTCACCGGAGTTAGCACCGGGGCTCTGATCGCGCCGCTGGCCTTCCTCGGCCCCGCCTGGGACGACCGCCTGACCGACGCCTATGTGGGCGGCCACGCCGCCGAGCTGCTCAGCCTGCGACGCCTGGGCCCCGCCCTGGGCCCCAGCATCTTCAAGGGCGAGTCGCTGGACGCCCTGGTCGACACCTTCGTCGACATGGAGATGGTCGAGGCCGTCGCCGTCGAGCACGCCAGGGGCCGGCGCCTGCTGATCGCCACCACCAATCTCGACAGCCAGCGCGCCGTGGTCTGGGACATGGGCGAGATCGCCACCCACGGCGGCGACGAGGCCCTGAAGCTGTTCCGCACCCTGCTGGTGGCCTCGTCCTCGGTGCCCGGCATCTTCCCGCCCAAGCTGGTCGAGGTCGAGACCGACGACCACATCTATCAGGAGATGCACGTCGACGGCGGCGTCGCCGCGCCGCTGTTCCTGATGCCCGACGCCCTGCTGCACTGGCGCAACCTGGGGCCCCGCTTCCGGCGCGGCCGGGTGCACGTGATCGTCAACACGGTGCTGGATCCCTCGACCCAGTCGACCCCGCCCGGCGTGGCCTCGATCATGGCCCGCAGCTTCGACACCATGCTGCGGTTCTCTTATCGACAGGCCTTGAGCCTGGCCGCCGGCTTCTGCTCGCGCCACAACCTGCCACTCAGCGTGGCCTCGATCCCGAGCAGCTTCGAAGGCTTCAACCTGCTGAAGTTCGAGACCGACCTGATGCGCCGCATCTACGACGCCGGCGTCGAGCAGGCGATGCAGGGCACGGTCTGGACCAGCGCGGTCGAGGAGCAGAGCCTGTGGCGCGGCCTGTTCAAGAAGCCGCTGGCGGCCTCTCCGGCGGCCGGCACGGGCGTGATGATCCGCGACGCCCCCGGCCCCGTGGGCATAGAGGCGCCGCTGGAGCCTTAGTCGCCACGCCGCCCTTGCGATCTTCGCGCGAGCGCCCGAAACTCGGCAACCTGAGGATCGGCGGGGAAAGACATGCGCAAGATGATCGTGGCGGCTTTCGCCGTCTGCCTGGCGACGCTGTCGCTGGCCGGGGGCGTCTCCGCCCAGTCCACGCCCGCGACCGCTCCGACGCCCGCGAGTCCTTCCGCGGAACGCCTGTCCGACGCGGCCATTCGGCAAATCCTGGTCCAGCGGGTCGATGTCGATCACATGGACCGAGGCGTGGTCGTCGGCGTGATCGACGCCCGCGGCCGACGGGTGATCGCCCATGGCGTCAGCGACCCGGCCGACAACCACCCGATCGATGGCAAGACCCTGTTCGAGATCGGCTCGGTGACCAAGGCCTTCACCGGCCTGCTGCTGGCCGACATGGTCCAGCGCGGCGAGGTCAAGCTGGACGATCCGGTCGTCAAACACCTGCCGCCGGGCGTGGTTTTGCCGACCCGCAATGGCAAGGCCATCACGCTACTGGACTTGACCACCCACACCTCGGGCCTGCCGCGCCTGCCCGGCAACATGGCCATGACCGATCCCAAGAATCCCTACGCCGACTATACCGAGGCCCAGTTGGACGCCTTCCTGCGGAGCTACACGCTGACGCGCGACATCGGCGCCAGCTACGAATATTCCAATCTGGGAGTGGGCCTGCTGGGCCGGGCCCTGGCCTATCGCGCGGGCGGCGACTACGAGACGGTGCTGCGCCGACGAGTGCTGGCGCCGCTGGGCATGGCCGACACCGCCATCACCCTGCCGCCGGCGCTCGCGGCGCGCTTTTCGGTGGGCCATTCGGGCGACCTGACGCCGACCCCGCACTGGGACCTGCCCGTCCTGGCCGGGGCGGGCGGCCTGCGCTCTTCGGCGGATGACCTTCTGAAGCTGCTGGCGGCCGAACTGGGCTATGTCGACACGCCGCTGAAGACGGCCATGGCCGAGCAGCTGGTCCCTCGCCGTTCGGCCGGCGGCAAGGTCCAGGTCGCGCTCGGCTGGCATGTCGCGCCCAACGGCGCCGGCGAGATCGTCAACCACGGCGGGGCCACCATGGGCTTCCAGAGCTTCGTGGGGTTCGACCGCGCCAGCGGGCTGGGCGTCGTCGTGCTCAGCAATACCGCCAGCGTGATCGGCGTGGAGAATCTGGGCCTGCACCTGCTGGCCGGATGGCCGCTAAGGCAGCCCCCTAGGGCCCGAACCGCCGTGCCTATCGCGCCGGCCGCCTTCGACAAGCTGGCGGGACGCTACGCCCTGGCCCCGGAGGCCATCATGACCATCTTCCGCGATGGCGAGCGCATGCAGGCGCAGCTGACCGGCCAGCCGCCCGTCGAGATCTTCGCCGAAAGCCCCACCGCGTTCTTCGCCAAGGTCGTCGACGCTCAACTGACCTTCACCGTGGACGCCGAAGGCAAGGCAACGGCGCTGACCCTGCACCAGAACGGCCAGAACACCCCTGCCCCGCGCCTAGCCGACGGCGCCGCGGCGGCCACTCCGCCCGCGCCACCCCCGCCCCCGAACGTCGTGGCCCTGTCGCCGAAGGCCCTGGACGCCCTGACCGGGCGCTATGCGTTCGCGCCTTCGTTCATAATCACGATCACCCGCGAGACCGCGCGGCTCTTCGCTCAACTGACCGGTCAGCCCCGGTTCGAGATCTATCCGAAGAGCGAAACCGAGGCCGTCTGGACGGTCGTGCCCGCCAGCGCCACCTTCACGCTCGGCCCGGACGGCAAGGCCAGCAGCGTGACGCTGCACCAGAACGGCAGGGACCTGACCGCGACGCGGCTGCCGTGACGCCCGCCGCCCGCGTGAACCGTCGTTCAGCCACGGTTCACACGGCCAAGCTCTAAGCTCTCACGACAAGAGGGGAGCTTTGGAATGCTAAGCCTATCGATGCGGAGCCTGATCATCGGGGCGGCGGTCGCCGCCGGAGCGCTGATGACGGCCAGTTGCGCGACCATCAGCAAGGAGCAGTGCCTGCGCGGCGACTGGGGCGCGGTCGGCTATGACGACGGGCTGGACGGCCGCCCGATGAGCCGGCTCGATGACCACGCCAAGGCCTGCGCCAAGACCGGGGTGACGCCCGACCCCGTCCCCTATTTCGCGGCGCGCGCCGAGGGGCTCAAGCGCTACTGCACCGAGCCGAACGGCTTCCGGGTCGGGCGCGAGGGACACACCTATGCCGGGGTTTGCGCGCCACCGGCCGAGGCCGAGTTCCTGGGTGGCTACGCCGACGGCGAACGCGTCCACGCCGCGACGCAGCGTTTGGAGTCCGCGCGATCCGACCTCAGTTCGGCCGACTCCCGGGCCGAAACGCGCGCCCGCCAGGCCGATGGCGTCGAGGACGAGCTGCGCAACCCCAAGCTCACCGACGAGCAGATCCGGGAACTGCGTGATCGCCTGAACCGGCTGCGTCGCGAACGTCGGGACGCCATCGAGGATGGCCGCCGCGCCGACGCGGCGATCCGCGACGCCGAGCGCGAGGTCGACGACTTGAGGGCCCGCTTCTCGCCTCGCTATGGCGGGTGGTGAGGGAGCCCTAGGCCTTCTTCAGCCAGCGCGCGCGCAGCTTGGCCACGTTCGGCGGATCGGCGCGGAAGTCCGAGGCCAGGCCCAGGCGGGCGTTGCACGAGGGGCAGCGGACGTGATCCTCGTCGGCCAGCTCGGCCGGCGGGTCGAAGCGCGTGCCGCAGGGCTTGCACTTCCAGTCCCCCACCGGCGGCGGCGGCGCGACGGGCGCGACCGGCGCGGCCGAGGGCGTGAACACGGTGGTGCGGGCCGACGGCTTGACCATGCGCTCGAGCGGCGGCGGACCGCCGGGGGCGGCGACCGGGCTCTTGAGGCTCAGGGTCTTGCGGCGCGGGGGCTCGCTCTCGCTCATGGTCTCGCTGGAGGCAGTGGACAGGACGGCGCTTGCTGCATGAAAGCGGCCGGGAACACAAGCTTAATAGGGGAAATGAATCCCTACCAGTGCGGCTTCAGGCTGAATGACAGGGCGACCACGTCATCCTTCTGGGTCGCCAGGCCCATGATGCCTTCCTTGGCGCGGATCTCGCGGTGGATATAGCCCAGCGAGGCCTGCATCGGCCCGCGCCGCCAGGCGACGCCCGCCTGGCTGTCGCCGATCAGGCGGCTGGTGACATCCTGGGTCAGGCCCGCGCGGGTCCAGTCGCCGTTCTGACCGCGCAGCATGTTCAGGCCCACGGCTCGGCCGCTGGCGGCGGCGAAGATGTACCAGCGCCCGCGCTCGCCGAAGGCCTCGTCGCCCTCGCGCACGCCCAGGGCGTCGTTCACCCGGTCGCCCATGTTCTTCTTCTTGCCCAGGCGCACGGTGGCCCCGGCCTCGGCCGAGCCACCGGCCCCGCCATAGCCGAACCCGGCGTGAGGCGTGACGTCCAGGGCGAACTTGCGGCCTTTCAGCGAGACGGCCGAGGGCCAGCCGCGCGTGACGGTGACGTCGACGTCCCGGACGTCGTAGGCGTCGCTGTCGGGCCGCACCAGGGTCAGGGGGCGACGGCCGCGGTCTTGGCCACGCCCGCCATCGAGACGCGGACGCTGTCGATCGGCCCGCCGGCCTGGCCCTGGCGCGTGAAGGCGTTCGAGCGCCAGGTCACCGGACCGGCCCCGTCGTAATAGCGATCGGCATCGAGGATGCGGACGTCGCCGGCGGAGGCGGCGGCCGGCGACAGGGCGAAGCCGCCCTCCAGCTCGGCTTCCGGCGCGGCGACATCACTGGCCGCGAAGCCGGTGGCGCCCATCTTGGCCGGGTCCAGGGGACGCAGGCTCTCGGGCTTCAGCTGGAAGGACATCGGGGCGGGAACAGACGTCGCGGGGACCTTGGCCGCCTTGGCGGCCTTGCCAGCCTTTTGCGCGGCGCAGGCCTCGCCCGCATATGCGCCGACCACGGTCGCCACCATGGCCATCAAGCAGAAGACGGTGCGCTCCCCAGCGACCCTCATCCCGGATTCCCCAATCCCAACGGATACCCAGCCTACGCGCTTCTCGACGTCTGTCCATGGCGACGAATGCGCACATGGTGAACCGCCGTGAACGCCTTCGGGTTCCGCTTTCCGCCACAAAGTCGCCGCAAAAGAAAACGGCGGCGCGATCCCCATCGCGCCGCCGTCCCCGTATTTTGAATCCGTGACGCCTTTACGGGCGGGCCACTCCTACTGGCAGGCCAGGCACTCGTCGTAGTCGGTCTTTTCCGGAACGTCGAAACCGCTGGTGGCGGCTTCCGCCTTGCCCTCGGCGCCGGCATAGGCCGCGCGCTGCACCGACTTGGAGCGCAGGTAGTACAGCGACTTCACGCCCCGCTCCCAGGCCATCCAGTGCAGCATGTGCAGGTCCCACTTGTCGACGTCGCCCGGCAGGAAGACGTTGACCGACTGGCTCTGGCAGATTTCCGGCGTGCGGTCGGCGGCCAGTTCGATCACCCAGCGCTGGTCCAGTTCGAAGGCGGTCTTGTAGACGTCCTTCTCGTCCTGGTTCAGGAACTCCAGGTGCTGGACCGAGCCCTCGTGCTCCAGGATCGAGCCCCACACCGTGTCGGTGTTCTGGCCCTTCTCCTCGAGCAGCTTCTCCAGATAGGGGTTCTTCACCGCGAACGAGCCCGACAGGGTCTTGTGAGTGTAGATATTGGCCGGGATCGGCTCGATGCCGGCCGAGGTGCCGCCGCAGATGATCGAGATCGAGGCGGTCGGGGCGATGGCCAGCTTGTGGGCGAAACGCTCCTTGGAGCCGCGATCGGCGGCGTCCGGGCACGGACCCTTTTCCTCGCCCAGCGCGATCGAGGCCTTGTCGGCCTCGCGGCGCAGGTGCTTGAACATCCGCATGTTCCAGCTCTTGGCCAGGGCGCTCTCGAACGGGACGTTCTGGCTCTGCAGGAAGCTGTGGAAGCCCATCAGGCCCAGGCCCACCGAACGCTCGCGCATGGCGGCGTAGGCGGCGGTCGAGGCCGCGTCGGGGGCGCGATCGATGAAGTCCTGCAGCACGTTGTCGAGGAAGCGCATGACGTCCTCGATGAACGTCGGATGGTCGCGCCATTCCAGATAGGTCTCGGCATTGACCGACGACAGGCAGCAGACCGCGGTGCGCTCGTGGCCCAGGTGGTCGGTGCCGGTGTGCAGCATGATCTCGCTGCACAGGTTCGACTGGCGAACCTTCAGGCCCAGCTCCTGCTGGAACGAGGGCATGGCGCGGTTCACGCTGTCGGAGAAGATCAGGTAGGGCTCGCCGGTCTGCAGGCGCAGCTCCAGGATCTTCTGCCACAGGGCGCGGGCGTCGACCTCGCGCAGGACCTCGTTGGTCTTGGGCGAACGCAGGCCGAACTTGGCCCCGTCACGCACGGCGTGCATGAACTCGTCGGTGATCGACAGGCCGTGGTGCAGGTTCAGGGACTTGCGGTTGAAGTCGCCCGACGGCTTGCGGATCTCGAGGAACTCCTCGATTTCCGGGTGGTGGACGTCCAGGTACACGGCGGCCGAGCCGCGACGCAGGCTGCCTTGGCTGATCGCCAGGGTCAGCGAGTCCATCACGCGGATGAAGGGGATGATGCCCGAGGTCTGGCCCTGGCCCTTGACCTTCTCGCCGATCGAACGGACGCCGCCCCAATAGGTGCCGATGCCGCCGCCGTTGGCCGCCAGCCAGACGTTCTCGTTCCAGACGCCCAGGATGCCGTCCAGGCTGTCGTTGACGGCGTTCAGGAAGCAGCTGATCGGCAGGCCACGATCGGCGCCGCCGTTCGACAGCACCGGGGTCGCCGGCATGAACCACAGGCGGCTCATATAGTCGTAGACCCGCTGGGCGTGGTCGGCGTCGTCGGCGAAGGCCGTCGACACGCGCGCGAACATGTCCTGATAGGACTCGCCCGGCAGCAGATAGCGATCTTCCAGGGTGGTCTTGCCGAAGTCGGTCAGCAGGGCGTCGCGCGAGCGATCGACCTCGACCTTGCGCACCAGCGCCAGCTGAGGCCGCTTGCTCGGCTTGATCGCCGCCAGCCGGGCTTCTTTCCGAACGCTCGTCTTCGCCGCTTCACTGCCGTTCATGACCAAATCCATTGCTCAATCAGCGTGTTCCGGAGAAGGGAATTGCCCTGCCCAGCCGCTATATCTTGTGGCCGAGGAGCCCCCTCAGCCCAGATATGGGGCCATAAGGGTGAATGACTCGTCAACGCCTCGACCACGAGTTTTTCGTTAACAACCTGTGAACGGCCGCAACTTGCCTAGGCGGGACAAGGGGTTGCCTGGGCGAACTTTTTTCAGCCGCCGCGGGACGCGGCAAGAGGCCTCCGGAGATCCGCCCCCGGACAACGCCGTTCGTCAACAAGCTGACCACAAGGGATAGTGGTCGACGGTGGACAGCGCCCTTGGGATGGCTTCGGGATCCGCTTGCGGCGAAAGCCCCGAAAACCGGGCCTTCGGATCAAATATGGGGTCGCCGGTCCGGCCGCCAAGCGGCGCCAGACCTCCGGACAAAGAGAAAGGGCCCGGCGTTTCCGCCGGGCCCTCCCGAGTAGTCAGTCGATTCGATCTTAGAAGTTGATCGAGATCGTCGAACGACGGTTCAGCGGTTCCTTAACGCCATCGCCGGTGGCGACGGCCGGAGCGCTTTCACCCTTCCAGTCGACGGCCAGGGCCGACGTCGGGACGCCTTGCGAGGCCAGTGCGTCGGCGACGGCGCGAGCGCGACGTTCCGAGAGCTTCACGTTGTACTTCGGCGAACCCGAGGTGTCGGTGTGGCCGACGACAACGATCTTGGTCGCGTGACCGTCGTTGGCGTACTTCGCGGCTTCCGTGACCACCGATTGCGCTTCCGGCGTCAGGACCGATTGGTCGAACGGGAAGTACACGATGAACTCGCGGGCCTCATACTGCGGCGGCGGCGGAGGCGGCGGCGGCGGGGGAGGCGGCGGAGGCGGCGGCGGGGGAGGCGGCGGCGGCGGGGGCGGCGGCGGCGGAGGCGGCGACGCGAACGAGTAGCGGAGACCCACGGTCACCGACTGGTCCCTGTACTGGCCTTCGAAGGCGCCCGGCTGCAGGGCGTGCGAACCCTGCGACTGCCAGCCGTGATCCGCGCCGGTGATGTAGCGGTAGGTGAAGTCGATCTTCAGCTTGTCCGTCGCCTTGATCGAGGCGCCGGCGATGGCCTGCCAGGCGACCGCCAGATCGTCGTCGTCGACGGTCAGGCTCTGGATGCTCGGATTGGTCGTCGAGATCGCGCCCGGCACGTTGCTGAACTGACCCAGGGCCTTGACGTCCAGGCGGTTGATGCCGACGCCGGCGCCCAGGAACGGGTTCAGCCAGGAGTCCGGAGCGAAGTCATAAATGACGTTCGCCATCAGGGTCCACGACTCGATCGAACCGCTCGGCGAGCCGCAGGTCGGCGCCGCGGCGGTGCGCGTCACGCCCGGCGTGCAGAGACCGACGGGCTGGTTGGCGCGAACGGCGTTGCCGTGAACGCTCTTCAGGTCGCCGGGGCGATAGCCGCCCTCGACTTCAGCGCGCCAGTGCGGGTTGAACTGGTAGCCGAGACGGACGAAGCCGGTCCAATCCTTGTCGGTCTTCCACGACCAGTGATAGGGCGCGCCGTCCGGAGCGCGAGCTTCCGACTCGGTCGTGACGCTCTGCGGCCAGTGGTAGCCAAGGTCGACCGCGCCGTACCAGCCGGTCTCTTGGGCCGAAACGCCCGACGCGGCGAACACCGCGGCCAGAGCAGCTCCCGCCAGGAGGTTGAGTTTCATCGTTGAAGAGCCCTCTATTGCCCTGCCCAGGCCGGAGACCGACCGGGCACTGTTATACCAAGGCGAACGCCACGGGAAAGTGTCAGCAAGGACACACTCGTCAGGTTTCGCCCCCTGCGTTTTGCTCAGGAAAGCTAAACAAGATCGCCCCTCAGAATCGTCTTCCGAGCGTGTCCGACGACATCCACGAGAGATAAGCGTCAGCTGTGTTGGGTTCGCACGTGAACCGTTTGCACGCAAGAGCTCGAAGCCAGGAAATGGTCAAGCATTCGTGGAGCGTCGCCAAAAATCCTCACCTTTCGGCGCGGTTCGTCAGGTCCTCGACGGACTCTTAACGGAAGATTACCTAGTCGAGCGTCGTGCGATAGCGCGCCATCGCCAGTCCCGAGACCACCAGCACGAACAGTCCGAGGGCGGCGAGACTTGACCACAGCTGAGCCACGTCCAGCCCCTTGAGCAGGGCGCCGCGCACCACCCTCAGGAAATGCGTCACCGGAATCACGCCGCCGATCGCCTGGGCCCAGCCAGGCATGCCCCGGAACGGGAACATGAACCCCGACAGCAGGATCGAGGGCATCATGTAGAAGAACGACATCTGCATCGCCTGCAGCTGGGTGCGGGTCACGGTCGATATGAGAAAGCCCAGGGCCAGCGAGCCGATGATGAACAGCAAGACGCCCAGGGACAGGGCGACCCAGCCGCCGGCCATCGGCACCGCGAACAGGGCGCGGGCCATGATCAGGATCACCGCTGTCTGCACGAGGCCGACTCCCACATAGGGGGCCAGCTTGCCGATCATCACCTCGATCGGCCGCGCCGGGGTGGCCAGAAGGCTCTCCATCGTGCCGCGCTCGTATTCGCGGGTGACGCCCAGGGCGGTCATCATCACCAGGGTCATCGACAGGATCACGCCCAGCAGGCCCGGCACGATGTTGTACGCGGTGATGGCCTCGGGATTGTAGCGGCGGTGGATCACCACCTCGAACGGGTCGCCGCCGACTTTCGCGACGGGTCCGACCAAGTCGCGCGACAGGGCCACGCGGGGCAGGCTGGCCAGGGCCGCGATCGCCCCGCCGGTGGCGGCGGGGTCCGAGGCGTCGGCCTCGACCAGGATCTGGGCGTCGTCGCCGCGCACCACGCGGCGGGTGAAGTCGGCGGGGATGGTCAGGGCGAACTGCACCTCGCCCCGCGCCACCGCCTCGTCCAGCTCGCGGGGCGATCCGGCCACGCGGACGATCTCGAAATAGCCGCTGTTGACCAGGGCCGAGAGGGTCGAGCGCGCCATCGGGCCCTGGTCCTGGACCAGCACGGCCGTCGGCAGGTCGCGCGGGTCGTTGTTGATGGCGTAGCCGAACAGCAGGAGTTGCACGATCGGCATGACCAGGATCATGGCGTAGGTCAGCCGGTCTCGGGTGAGCTGGATGAACTCCTTGATCAGCACCGCCAGGATGCGGGCGCCGGAGAGGCCGCCCCGGCGCGCTCGAGCGGCGCTCATTGAAAATTGTCCGACGACTGGTCCATCAGTCGGATGAACACGTCCTCCAGGGTCGGCTGGACCTCGGCCCAGTTCAGCGGGGGCTTGCGATAGGGGGCGATGGCGGCCTCCAGCGCCGCGCGGTCGGTCCCGCTGACATGCAGCGCCGCGCCGAACGGGGCGGCCATGGCCACGCCGGGCCGGCCCGCCAGCGCGCCCGCCAGCCGGTCCGCCCCCAGGCCGTCGGCGGTTTGCCCTTCCGCGCGGAAGGTGACCAGGCCGCTGGCGGCGATCACCTCGTCCGCCGTGCCCCGCGCCATCAGCTTGCCATAGGCGATGTAGGCGATGTCGTGACAGCGCTCGGCCTCGTCCATGTAATGGGTCGAGACCATGACGGTCAGGCCCTCGGCTGACAGGGCGTGGATCTCGTCCCAGAACTCCCGCCTCGCCTTGGGATCGACACCCGCCGTGGGTTCGTCCAGTAGCAGCAGCTTGGGCTCGTGCATGACGCTGGCGGCCAGGGCCAAACGCTGCTTCCAGCCGCCGGACAGGCTGCCCGCCAGCTGCTTCTTGCGGGCGGTCAGGCCCAGGCGGTCGAGGCTGTCCCTGACCCGGTCGCGGCGGCGGTCCAGCTCGTGGACCCGCGCGACGAAATCGAGGTTCTCCTCGATCGACAGGTCCTCGTAGAGCGAGAACTTCTGGGTCATGTAGCCGGTCTGGCGCTTCACGGCCTCGGCGTCCTTGCGAAAGTCCAGGCCCAGCACCGCCCCCTCGCCGCTGTCGGGGGTCAGCAGGCCGCACAGCATCCGCAGGGTGGTGGTCTTGCCCGAGCCGTTGGGGCCGAGGAAGCCGGTGATCCGCCCCCTGCCGACCTGGATCGAGACGTCCTGCACCACGTGGCGCGGGCCGAAGGACTTGTTCAGTCCCCGGACGTCCACCGCGAGCTCCGTCACCGCCCGCTCTCCCCGGAAACACCCTCCAGCGGCACCACGTCGACCGGTTGGCCGATCGCCAGGGGCGCGCCCGGATCGGGCCGGGCTTCGACCAGAAACACCAGGCGCTGGCGAGCCTCGCGACTGTAGATCACCGGCGGGGTGTATTCCGAGCGCGGCGAGACGTAGTTGATCCGCGCCGTTCGCTCGGCCCCGCAGCCGTCGCATGCGAAACGGACAGCCATGCCCGGCTGGTAGCGCGCCACCTCCGCCTCCGGAACAAAGAAGCGCAGGCGCACGCGGCTGTCGGACAGCAGGGCCACCACCGGCTGGTTGGCGGCCGCCCATTCACCGGGCTGGTAGAAGACGTCCTGCACCCGCGCCGCCGCCGGGGCGCGCGGACTGATCTGGTCCAGGCGATCCTGGGCGGCGGCCAGGCTCTCGCGCGCCGAGGCGACGGCCGACCGGGCCGCGCTCACGGCGTCAGGCCGGGCACCCAGGGTCCCGACATCCTTGCGGCGCGCCACGGCGGCGGCGTTGGCGCGGGCGGTGTCCAGGGCGGCCTTCACCTGATCCAGCTTGGCCGGGGCGTAGATGCCCTTGCGCACCAGCGGCGCGATACGGTCGTAGTCGGCCTGGGCCTGGCGGACCTGGGCCTGGGCGGCGGCGCGCTCGGCGTCGTAGACCGCCAGCTCCTGCGGACGCTGGCCCTTCTCGGCGTCGCGGAGCTGGGCTGAGGCGATGGCGACCTGGGCGGCCGCCTGGTCACGGGCGGCGGTCAACTGGGCGGCGTCCAGGGCGAACAACGGCTGGCCGGCTTTGACCCGGTCGCCGCGCTGGACGGCGACGGCGCTGACCAGGCCGGCGTTCGAGGTCGCGACATACAGCGTCTCGCCCTCGACATAGCCCGACAGGCGATGCGGCCGACGCGCGTCGGGGCCCAGCAGTTTCCAGCCCAGCACGCCGCCGACGACGACCCCGGCCACGACGGCGAGGATCCGAACAGCGGGTTTCATGGCAGCATGACCACGCGCGAGGCCAGGCCCGTCAGCACGGTCTCGCAGTGCTGCAGGGCCAGCGCCTCCAGGTCGAGGGCCGAGGCCCCCACGGGCGTGAACGTCTCCTGCCAGATCACCCCCATCAGGACTGGCCCCACGATGCTGAAGGCCTGCAGGCGAGGATCGCCGGGGCGGATTTCGCCGCGCGCCTGGGCTCGCGTCAGCGCGCCGGTCATCGCGCCCAGCGCGCGGCTGACCACCTCGTCGTGCCAGACGCGGGCCAGTTCCGGAAAGTTGCGCGACTCGCCGATGACCAGCTTGGCCACCGCCCCCAGGCGCGTGGTCCCGATCACCTTGACGATGCGCCCGATCACCAGCCGCAGCAGGTCCGGGAACGGCAGGGTCGCCTGGGTCAGCAGCCCTTCGACCATGTCGAGGTTGGGGGCCACCGCCTCGCGAACCACCGCGCGAAAGATGTCCTCCTTGGTCTCGAAATAGAGATAGAGCGCGCCCTTGGAGATGCCGGCCCGGGCGGCGATCTCGTCCAGCTTCGCGGCGGCGAAGCCCTTTTCCGCGAACACCTCGAGCGCCGCCTGGACGATCTCGCCCGGCCGCGCCTCGCTGCGCCGCCGCCACTTGGGGGAACCGGCCTGCATTTTCGGGATCCGTATATAACTGACTAGTCGGTTATATATTTGGGCGAGAAGGAACTCAAGTCATCCGGAACCCATGTCATCCCGGACACGCTTGCGCGATCCGGGACCCAGGGCCGGCGCTTCGGATTTTGCCCCTGGGTCCCGGCTCTCCGCTGCGCTACGGCCGGGATGACACAGTTTCCGTGTTTCGAATTCCTACCCCTCCGCCGACACCAGCCAGCAGGCCGAGTTCATTCGGGCGACGCCGTCCTTCACATAGGGCTCCAGCGCCCGGGTCACGGCCTCGCGGACCTTCTCCCGCACAGCCTCGTCCTGGTTCGCCAGGGCCGGGTTCAGCGGGCCGACGCGCAGGCTCATGGTCAGGAGTTCGTCGAAGCTGACGGGAGTCGGGTCGTCCAGAGGCTCGATACGGACGTTCCGCCAGCCGCCCGCCTCCAGGATCGTCCGCGTGCGGTCGGGATCGGCCAGGCCGAAGCGGCCCGGCGCGTCCGTCTCGAAGACCGGGACCGACGGCAGGAACGGCGCGGCGGCCTCCAACGGGACTCCCGCGATGGCGTTGTCCTCGGCGCTCCGCCAGCTGGCGAAGACCAGCCGACCGCCCGGCCTGACGGCGCGCCGCAGGTTCTCGAAGGCCGCGAAGGGATCGGGGAAGAACATCACCCCGAACCGCGAGATGATGGCGTCGAACGGCGGGTCGAAGACATGGGTCTGGGCGTCAGCCTGGACGAAGTCGACGCCCTCCAGCCCCGCCTCGCCCGCCCGCTGGCGCGCCAGCTGCAGCAGGGCGCCGGAGATGTCGGCCCCGACGGCCAGGCCCTGCGGCCCCACGCGCCAGGCGGCCTCGAAGGTGGTCGCGCCCGCGCCGCAGCCGATGTCCAGCACCCGCTCGCCGGCCCGCAGGTCGGCGCGGTCGACCACGACCTTGGCGATCGGCGCGTAGAGGCGGTCCAGCAGGGCCTGCTGCTCGACCCAGACCTTGCCGGCCCGGTCCCAATAGGCCGACATGTCCTTCTCCAGAACAGCGTCGCTCATTCCGCCTCTCCTTCTCTCTTGTCAGGAGGCTGATGTCGGCGCCGGGCGGCCCAGGTTCAAGCCTTGTCCAGCTTCACGGATCGCAGCCGCAGGGCGTTGCCGACCACGCTCACCGACGACAGGGCCATGGCGGCCGCGGCGATGGCCGGCGACAGGGTCCAGCCGAACAGCGGATACAGCGCCCCCGCCGCGATCGGCACGCCGGCGACGTTGTAGGCGAAGGCGAAGACCAGGTTCTGCCGGATGTTGCGCATCACCGCCCGCGACAGCCGCCGGGCGGCGACGATCCCTTGCAGGTCGCCGTGGAGCAGGGTGACGCCGGCGCTCTCGATGGCGACGTCGGCCCCCGCGCCCATGGCGATGCCGACCTCGGCGGCGGCCAGGGCGGGGGCGTCATTGACCCCGTCACCGGCCATGGCCACGCGGCGCCCCTCGGCCCGCAGTTTCTCGACCACGGCGGCCTTGTCGCCGGGCAGTACCTCGGCCTCGATCTCGGTGACGCCCAGGCGGTCTCCGACGGCCTGGGCGGTGGCGCGGTTGTCGCCAGTCAGCATGACGATCCGCACGCCCTCAGCCTGGAGCGCGGCGACGGCGGCCCGGGTGGTCGGCTTGATCGGGTCGGCGATGGCCAGGGCCGCCACCGCCCGCCGGTCGACGGCCAGCAGGATCACGGTGGCCCCGGACCGCGCCAGCCCCTCGGCCCGCGTCGGCAGGTCGCCGGCCTCGACGCCAGCCTCGGCCAGGAAGCGGGTCGAGCCGATCAGCAGGTCGTGGCCCTCGACCACGCCCAGCACGCCGCGCCCGACCGGCGAGTCGAAGCCGCTCGGCTGGGCCAGGCTCAGGTTGCGGTCGGCGGCGACGCGCAGGATGGCGGCCGCCAGCGGATGCTCGCTGCCCCGCTCCAGGCTGGCGGCCAGGCGCAGGGCCTCGTCGGCCGCGAAGCCGTCGACGGTGAGGATCTCGACCAGGGCCGGCCGGCCCTCGGTCAGGGTACCGGTCTTGTCGACCACCAGCGTGTCGATCGCCTCCAGCCGCTCCAGGGCCTCGGCGTTCTTGATCAGCACGCCGGCCCGCGCGCCGCGACCGACCCCGACCATGATCGAGATCGGCGTGGCCAGGCCCAGGGCGCAGGGACAGGCGATGATCAGCACCGACACCGCCGCCAGCAGGGCCCAGGCCAGGCGCGGGCTGGGCCCGACCAGCGCCCAGGCCGCGAAGGCGACGGCCGCGACGGCGATCACCGCCGGCACGAACCAGCCCGACACCTGGTCAGCCATCCGCTGGATCGGCGCGCGGCTGCGCTGGGCGGCGGCCACCATGCCGACGATCTGGGCCAGCAGGGTGTCGGCCCCGACCTTCTCGGCCCGCATCACGAACGAGCCGGTGCGGTTGAGGCTGCCGCCGATCACCGGATCGCCCGGATGCTTGGAGACCGGCATGGATTCGCCGGTGACCATCGACTCGTCGACCGAGGCGACGCCGTCCACGATGCGGCCGTCGACCGGAACCTTCTCGCCGGGCCGGACCCGCAGGTCGAAGTCGACCTCGATCGCCTCGACGGCGACCTCGACGTCCTGGTTGTCGACCACCCGGCGGGCCGTGCGCGGCGCCAGGTCCAGCAGGGCGCGGATCGCGCCCGACGTCCGCTCGCGCGCCCGCAGCTCCAGCACCTGGCCCAGCAGCACCAGCACGGTGATCACGGCGGCGGCCTCGAAATAGACCGGCGGCGTCCCGTCCATGCCCCGGAAGGCCGGCGGAAACAGATCCGGCGCCAGGACGGCCGCGACGCTGTAGAGCCAGGCGACCCCGATGCCCATGGCGATCAGGGTGAACATGTTGAGATGGCGCGTGACCAGAGACCGCGCGCCGCGCTCGAAGAACGGCCAGCCGCACCACAGCACCACGGGCGTGGAGAGGGCGAACTGGATCCAGGCGCTGGTCCGGCCATGCAGATGGCCCCACAGGCCGACGTGACCGCCCATCTCCAGGGCGAACACCGGCAGGGCCAGGACGAGGGCGACCCAGAACCGCCGGGTCATGTCGCGCAACTCGGCGCTGGGCGCGTCGTCCACCGTGACCGTCAGGGGCTCCAAGGCCATGCCGCAGATCGGGCAAGGTCCGGGCTTGGGCGACCGCACCTGCGGGTGCATCGGGCAGGTGTAGATCGTCCCGGCCGGCGCGGCCGGGCCTGGAGCCGCCGGCGCGTGGGCGCCGTGGTCATGGTGGTGGTGGGCGTGATGCGCGTCCGGATCCATTACCGTCTCCCGCTGAAGCGCCCATACGGCGCCACGCCGCCTCGCCCGCCTTGATCGGCGTCAAGCCTGACGCGGACTGGCCTAACGCGGATCGACATTCAGCAACCCACTGCGATTGCTACCCCAAACCCCGTCTCCCCGGCGAAAGCCGGGGCCCAGATTCATCCAGAGAGGTTCGGGCTGACGCGCCCTTTCGCCTCACCATTCCCGTTGAACGCCCGTGGGTTCGATCTGGGCCCCGGCTTTCGCCGGGGAGAGCGGATTTTCGGAAACTCAAAGCTGAATGTCGATTGATCCTACAGCGGAGCGCCCTACCGCAGGCTGGCGTCCCGCAGTCGCCGGCGCCGGCCGCCCAGGGCGTCGGGACGGTTCAGGACCTTGCGATATTCGTCGCGGCGCTCGTGGATCGAGGCGATGACCAAGCCCATCGGCACGCCGATGTCGACCAGCACAGCCTCGGAGAGCTGCAAGGACGCCTCGATGGTTTCGGGCACGGCGTCGGTGGCGCCCAGTTCGTAGAGACGCGCGGCGTGGCGGGCGTCGCGGGCGCGGACCACGATCGGCACGTCCGGCCGGGCCCCGCGCGCGGCGGCGACCACCGCCTCGGCCACCTCGAAGGCGTCCATGGTCACGACCACCGCCCGGGCCGTGGCCAGGCCGCAGCGCTCCAGCAGCTCCAGCCGCGAGGCGTCGCCATAGTAGATCTTGTGCGCCTCACGCCGGCCCTGCTCGACCAGGCGCGCCTCGCGGTCGATGGCGATCCACGGCAGGTCGTGGCGGTCCAGCATGTCGCCGACCAGCTTGCCGACCCGGCCATAGCCGATGACCAGCACCTGGCCCTGCGGCTCGGGACCGACGCGATCGGGCTCCCGGGGCGTGGACTGGGGGCGGACGGCTCGCCGGGCGGCGCCTCGCTGATCGTCGCCGGCGCGCTCTTGCGGCCCAGATAGCCGCCCAGCGCCGCCAGGCCCGGGATCAGGAACATGGTCAGGGTGGCCGAGACCAGCACCGCCTGGCCGACGTTGCGCGACACCACCTCGGCCCCGATGGCGTTGTCCATCAGCACGAAGGCGAACTCGCCGCCGGCGGCCAGGATCAGGGCCGCCTCAATCGCGGCCCGCTTGTTCAGACCCATCAGCAGGCCGGCGCCGAACACCACGACGGTCTTCAGCAGCAGCAGGCCCAGGGCCCCGCCCAGGATCACCACCGGCTCGGCGACCAGCAGCGACAGGTCCAGGCGGATGCCCAGCGACACGAAGAACAGGCTGAGCAGCAGGCCCTTGAACGGCTCGATCTTGACCTCGACCTCGTGGCGATACTCGGTCTCGGCCAGCAGGATGCCGGCCACGAACGCGCCCAGCGCCATCGATAGACCCGACAGCGCGCTGACCAGGCCCGCGCCGATGATCACCAGCAGGCAGGCGGCCATGAACATCTCTTCGCTCTTGGCCTTGGCGACCGACTTCAGCATCGGGCGCAGGGCCAGGCGGCCGACCAGCACGATCAGGCCCAGGCCCAGGGCCGCCGGGGCCAGGGCCAGCAGGTCGGCCATCTGGAAGTGGCCGTGGCCCCGCCCCAGGATCGCCAGGGTGATCAGGATCGGGGCGACGGCCAGGTCCTGGAACAGCAGCACCGAGAAGGTGGCGCGCCCGGCCTCGGAATGCAGCCGCCGGCGCTCGGCCAGCACCGGCACGGCGATGGCGGTCGAGGACAGGGTCAGGGCCGCGCCGATGGTCAGGGCCGCCACCGGGCTCTGGCCCAGCAGCATGGCGCCCCCGCCCAGCACCAGCGAGCAGCCGATCACCTGGATCGCGCCCAGGCCGAACACCCACTTGCGCATCAGGCGCAGGCGCTCCCACGACAGCTCCAGCCCGATCATGAACAGCAGGAAGACCACCCCGAACTCGGCCAGCTGGGCGATTTCGTCGGGATTGTCGACGGTGACGTAGTCCAGCCAAGGGGCGACGGGGATCAACCGGCCCAGGCCGAACGGCCCCAGGATCACCCCGGCCAGCAGATAGCCCAGGATGGTGTTGATCTTCAGGCGCTTGAACAACGGCGCGACGATGCCGGCGGTGGCCAGGAACAGGACCAGGTCCTTGTAGCTCTCTGGTGAAACCTCGTGCTGCACCGCCCCTCCTTCGTTTCCCTGAAAATCCTAGACCGGCCGCCTGAACCGCACGCCCGGCCCCGCCTCGTCGGCGAAGATCAGCGACACCCCCCCGGCCTCGATCGCGTCGATCAGCAGGCGTTCGGTGCTATGGTGCAGGGCGTGGCGCTCGGTCTCGAAATCCTTGACCGTGCTGCGCGACACCCCCGCCCGATCGGCGAGGTCGCCTTGCGACCAATTGATCAGTCCGCGAGCGGCCCGGCATTGCGCCGGGAGGAGAATTTTTGCGTGTGGCATCTAGCGTACCTGGGTTTTGTCACCCATATTGGTTGAGTACGCCCGAAAGAGACGACCGTCAAGGAGCGCCATTGCACCATACCTCGCTGATCGCCACCATCGTCGCGGGCCTCGGCCTGGCCTTCGTCTTCGGCGCCATCGCCAACCGGCTGAAGCTGCCCGTGCTGGTCGGCTATCTGCTGGCCGGCGTGCTGGTCGGGCCGTTCACGCCCGGCTACGTCGCCGACCAGGAACTGGCCCCGCAACTGGCCGAGATCGGCGTGATCCTGCTGATGTTTGGCGTCGGCCTGCACTTCTCGCTGAAAGACCTGATGGCGGTGAAGAACATCGCCATCCCCGGCGCGGTCGTGCAGATCGGAGCGGCGACGGTGATGGGCCTTGGCCTGGCGGTCGCCTTGGGCTGGAGCGTCGGCGCGGGGGTGGTGTTTGGCTTGGCGCTGTCGGTCGCCTCGACCGTGGTGCTACTGCGCGCGCTGCAGGAACGACGGCTGATCGAGACCGGGCGCGGCAAGATCGCGGTCGGCTGGCTGATCGTCGAGGACCTGGCCATGGTGCTGGCCTTGGTGCTGTTGCCGGCTCTGTCGGGGGTGCTGGGCGGCGAGGCTCCGGCGACGCAGGGCGCCACCGCCTTCCTGGGCGGCGGCGTGATGGCCGCCTTCGCCATCACCATCGGCAAGGTCGTGGCGTTCGTCGCCTTCATGCTGATCGTCGGCCGGCGGGTGATCCCGTGGGTTCTGCACCGCATCGCCCACACGGGCTCGCGCGAGCTGTTCCGCCTGGCGGTGCTGGCCATCGCCCTGGGTGTCGCGTTCGGCTCGGCCGCCCTGTTCGGCGTGTCGTTCGCCCTGGGCGCCTTCTTCGCCGGCATGATCATGGCCGAGAGCGAACTTTCCCAACAGGCCGCCAACGAGACCCTGCCGCTGCGCGACGCCTTCGCGGTGCTGTTCTTCGTCTCGATCGGCATGCTGTTCGACCCGATGGTGCTGATCCGCGAGCCGCTGTCGGTGCTGGCGGCCCTGGCGATCATCGTGGTCGGCAAGTCGATCGCCGCCCTGGTCATCGTCCTGGCCTTCCGCCGGCCGATGAGCACGGCCCTGACCATCTCGGTCAGCCTGGCCCAGATCGGCGAGTTCTCGTTCATCCTCGCGGGCCTGGGCGTGTCGCTGAAGCTGCTGCCCGAAGACGGCCGCGACCTGGTTCTGGCCGGCGCCATCCTGTCGATCCTGCTCAACCCGCTGCTGTTCGCCTGGCTGGACAGGATCCTGCCCGGGATGATCGCCAAGGAGCGCGCGGCAGCCGGCGAGGAGCCGGCCATCACCGCCGCCGCCCAGCCGCACGCCCTGCTGATCGGCTATGGCCGGGTCGGCAAGGCCGTGGCCGAGGGGCTGAAGGGCAAGACCCCGCTGGTGGTCATCGAGGACGACGTCGAGCGGGCCGACGACCTTCGCAAGGCCGGCTTCGAGACGGTCAGCGGCAACGCGGTCAAGCCCGAGGTGCTGCTCAAGGCCGGCCTGGACAAGGCCACCCACCTGTTCGTCGCCGTGCCCAATCCGTTCGAGGCCGCCCGGATCATCGAACAGGCCCGCGCGGCCAATCCCGGGTGCGAGATCGTCGCCCGCGCCTATACCGACGCCGACGTGGTCCTGCTGAAGCAGACGGGCGCCACCCACGCCCTGATCGGCGAGGAGGAGATCGCCAAGGGCATGCTGGCTCGGGCGCCGAAGAAGAAGCCGGCGGCCAGTTCGGGGCATCACTGAGCGATTTTGCTGGCCACCGCGCTCCGTGACCGCTAACCGCGCCTGATGATCCAGCCTCACGCCTCGGGCGGCTACATCCTCGAAGAGCTCTCCGTCGGGATGACGGCCGAAAAGCACGTCCCCATCAGCGAGGAGCGCATCCGCCTGTTCGCCGAGGCCTCGGACGATTTCAATCCGGTCCACATGGACGAGGCCTACGCGGCCAAGACCGCCTATCGCGGCCGCATCGCCCATGGCCTGCTGTCGGCCTCGTTCGGGTCGGCCGTCGTCGGCACCATCCTGCCCGGCGCCGGCTCGATCTATCTGTCTCAGACCCTGGCCTTCCATCGGCCGGTGCGGATCGGCGACGTGGTCACCGCCCGCGTCACCGTCGCCGCGATCGATCCCGAGAGCGCCCGCGTCACCCTCCGCTGCGAGGGCCTGGTCGGCGAGGACCTGATCATGGACGGCGAGGCCGTGGTCCGCGTGCCGCGCCGCCGTCGCCCGGCCAAGGACTAGAGGACGCGGCCCCGATGCCGACCCCCGCCCCCGTCCCCGCCAAGATCACCGCGATCCTCACCGCCCGACCGGGCAGGACCGACGAGCTCCAGGCCCTGCTGCTGGGCATGGCTCCCGCCTTCCGGGCCGAGCCGGGCAACCTGCGCTGGGACGTCTGGCGCGACCAGGCCAACGCCGACCGCTTCGTGCTGGACGAGCTCTATGTCGACAGCGACGCCGTCGCGGCGCACCGCGAGACGCCGCACTTCAAGGCCTATCTGGCCCGGATCGGCGACCTGGCCGAACGGACATCGATGGTCTCGGAGCCCGTCGATCTAGGTTAGGGCCGCCGCCGCAGATACAGCTCGGCGACGACCAGGTTCGGGACCCAGCACAGGAAGGCGATGGCCCGGTACCAGGGCAGGAACGGCAGCTCCAGCGCCATGACCGCCGGCAGGTAGAGCCGCAGGGTGACCGCCGCCAGGGTCAGGGCCCACGAGCGGATCATCCAGCGCCGATGCGCCACCAGGCGCCGGTCCATGGCCGCGCGCCAGCCCAGCAGGTTCACCGCGATCCAGGTCACGGCCAGGCTCCCGAACCCGGCCGAGGCGATCGGGCCGGCGGACGAGCCGAACGCCAGCACCAGGCCCGCCGCCCCGCCGACCAGGCAGCCCACCACATAGGCGCGGCCGATCCAGCGATGCGCCCCCACCACCGCGCGCAACCCGGGCAGGAACTGCAGCGAGCCCAGCACCAGCGCCGTCACCGCGCCGCCGACGTGGATGACCAGCCCAGGCACGCCCAGAGGATTGCCCAGGGCCTGGGCGGGCGTCCGGGGCGGATGCAGAAGATAGCGAGCAGAATAGGCGGCGATGGCCAAGCCGAGGAGCCCCGCCAGGAGCCAGAAGATCCGGAGCGGCCACGCGGTTCGAGGGCCAGTCTGGGCCTGGGTGGCGGTCGGGGTGGTCATGGGGATCCTCGTGACGATGTCGCCCGATGGATTGCGGCCCGCGCGGCGTCTGGCTAGGCCTTGCTTCGCGAACGGCGCCAGGGCCGCGCGAACGGGACCTTCGATGCAGGACGCCACGGCAATCCGGAGACACCGATGGGCGGTCGACCTGGCGGTGCTGGTCGCCATCGGCCTGCTGATGGGCTTTCTCGGCCCGTTCGACTCCGAGCGCATGCCCGCGGCCCACCGCTACGGCTATTGGATGAGCTGCATGGTCGGCGGCGGCCTGATCGGCATCGGGATCGACAGCCTGCTGAAGGCCCGGGTGACCGCGCCCTGGCGGCGCGCGGTTCTGGTCTCGCTGCTGATGACGCCGCTGGTCTCGGCCTGGGTGCTGACTAGCGCCGTCGCGATCCTGGGCGCGCATTTCACCCCGCCGAATTTCCTGAGGCTGCCGGCCCAGGTGTTGCCGATCGCGCTGGCGGTGATGCTGGTCCGCGCGCTGGTCTGGCGGCCTCGTCCCACCCGGATCGAAACCCGCACCATCGTCGCCCCGCCCACGCCCGACGCCGAGACCACCTTCCGCAAGCGCCTGTCGGCCCGGCGGCGCGGCGCCCGGCTGATCGCGATCGAGGCGCACGACCATTATCTGAAGGTCCACACCGACGCCGGCGCGGAGCTGATCACCCTGCGCTTCGCCGACGCCCTGGCCGAGCTGGACAAGGCCCACGGCTGGCGGGTGCACCGCTCGTGGTGGATCGCGGCCGAGGCGGTCGAGGACGTCCGCTGGCGACGCGGGACCGGCGAGGCCCGCCTGGCCGGCGGCCTGGCCGCGCCCGTCAGCCGGACCTACGCCCCGGTCCTGAAGGAAGCCGGCTGGCGGCCCTGAGCGATCACCCGTCCGGATCGGCCGCGTGACGGGGCACCTGCGCCATGCCAAAGCAGCGCAGGGCATAGACCTTCACCGGCCGCTGGCCCCGCCGATCCAGGCTCGCGCCGCGCGCCGACAGATAGACCCGTCGGATCCTGGCTTCACGCGGCGTGCGAACGGCGGCTCGCGAGTCATCGCGATCACGAAAGCCGATGCTGTCCCGGAAGCGCGCGTCACGGGCGTCCACCGTCCGTCCTTGTTGTCGTCGAAGAGCGACAGATAGCGGCGCTCGATCTCCACGCCCGCCGGGAAGGTGTCGACATGGATGAGGCGCCCCATGCTCGTCATGCGGCTCGCCGTCACCGTCGACTTGCGGCAGGCGGGGTCGGACGATCCGGCCTGCCCGGCGTCCACCGGCGCGGCGGAGGCGGCGACCAGCACGGCGACGATCCATCCCGCGCGAAGGACGGAGGAGGCGATCATGCGGCGAGGCGTCTTCATTGTTCCGTTCCGATCGGACCGAGCCCGAAGCCAGCATGATCGTCTCCCGCGTCCGCCGATAGACTCCACCTCCGATTTATCCCTTCGCCCCGACGGCCGCGCCGGTCGACGCGCCCCTTAAGCGTTCGCGCGCCCATCTGTCCCACCCGCGCCAGATTGACCCGGCCGTCGCCGCGCCCTACTCAGCGCGCACCATGACCGCCCGCCCCGGACAGTTCCGAGCCTTGCTCGCCGCGCTCGCGGCGATGCTGGCCGTGTTCGTCCAGGTGCTGACGCCCGCCGCGGCCATGGCCCACGACCTGCGCGAAAGCGGGTCGGCGATGGTGATCTGTACGGCCGACGGCTCGAAGGTCGTGATCATCGCCGAGGACGGCTCGGTCCGCACCGCGCCCGCCAAGGGCTTCATGGGCCTGAAGTGCTCGGATTGCGTGGGCCCGACCCTGGCGGTCACCCTGGGCGTATCGGCCCCGGCCATCGCCCCCGTCCAGTACGCCGAATTCGTCGAGACCCCCGTCCAGCGCGTCCTGGGCGTACGCGGCCATGCCCGCGCCCCCCGCGTCCGCCCAGCCAGGGCCCGCCCCAAGACCTGAACGCCTGACCCTTCCCGCCGCGCCGCGTCCGTGACGCCGCGCGCCTCGTCACGCTTTCAGGACGTCTCGTCTCATGTCGACCTATCGCCACGCCCTCATGGGCGCCGCCGCCTTCGCCTGTCTTTCCTGGGCCTGCTTCGCCCCCGCCGCCCACGCCGCACCGGACGCCGCGCCCGCGGCCGACCCGACGGAGGTCTCGTCGGTCATCGTCACGGCCCGCCTCAATCCCGAGGATCCGCCGATCGTCGCGGCCGCCCGCAAGCGGCTGTCCGAGACCCCCGGCGCGGTCTCGGTGATCTCGCGCGAGAGCTATATCAACCGCCAGACCCTGGCCCTGGACGACATGCTGCGCGACGCCCCCGGCGTCTACGCCCAGCGCAAGTGGGGCGGCGACATCCGCATCTCGATCCGCGGCTCGGGGATCGGCAACGCCAACCACAACCGGGGCCTGCTGCTGGCCCAGGACGGCGTGCCGCTGAACGAGGCCGACGGCTATGGCGACAGCCAGGTCGCCGACCCGCTGAACACCCGCTACGCCGAGGTCTATCGCGGCGGCAACGCCCTGCGCTTCGGCGGCGCCCTGCTGGGCGGGGCGATCAACATGGTCACCCCCACGGGCAAGGACGCCGGCTTCGACAACGAGATCCGTATCGACGGCGGCTCGTTCGGCCTGGCCCGCGAGCATGTGGCCATCGCCCGCCAGTCGGGCGACTGGGACGTCTTCGCCGCCGCCACCAACCAGACCGGCCAGGGCTGGCGCTCGCAGAGCCAGCAGAACATCCAGTTCGGCAGCCTGAACATCGGCCGGTCGTTCGGTCAGGACCGCGAGGTCCGGTTCATCGTCAACGGCTCGAACATCAACCAGGAAATCCCGGGCGCCCTGACCCTGGCCCAGTTCCAGGCCGACCCGCATCAGTCGGCGGCCGGCAACCTGTCGGGCGACCAGAGCCGCAACCAGCGCGGCCTGCGCGGCTCGCTGCGTACGACCTGGCGCCTGTCCGACCAGTTGGTGTTCGAGGGCGCGGTCTACGCGGTGTGGAAGGACCTGGACCACCCGATCTTCCAGGTCATCGACCAGGAAAGCCGCAACTACGGCGCCTTCGGCCGCTTCGACTGGGATGGCCAGATCGGCGACAAGCGGGCCGACGCCTTCTTCGGCGCCTGGGTCCGCCAGGGCGACCTGGACTCGCACTTCTATACCAACGTCCGGGGCGGACGCGGCGCGCTGCAGTCGATCTCGTACCAGAACGCCAAGGCCGTGGACGTCTTCGGCGAAGGCCGCGTCTTCGTCACCGACCACCTCGCCGTGGTTGGCGGCGCCACCTGGGGCCAGGCGCAGCGCGACTATGTCAGTGTCGCGGTTCCGGGGATCACGAGCACCTTCAACCTGACCGCCTCGAAGACCTACGACTGGATCTCGCCGCGCGTGGGCCTGCTGTGGCAGGACGAAGGCGGCAACCAGGTGTTCGCCAACCTCACCCGGTCGGTCGAGCCGCCGAACTTCAGTTCGATGACCCCGACCAATGTCGGCTTCACCCCGGTCAAGGCGCAGAAGGCCTGGACCGCCGAGGTCGGCGCGCGCGGCCATCGCGGCCCGTTCACCTACGACGTCACCCTGTACCGCGCCGACCTCACGCACGAGATGTTGCAGTACGCCATCGACAACAACGCCGGCATCCCGGCCGCGACCTTCAACGCCGACAAGACCCTGCACCAGGGGATCGAGGCGGCGCTGGACTGGGCCCCGGCCAAGCACTGGCGCATTCGCCAGACCTGGACCTGGTCGGACTTCCGCTTCAAGGACGACGTCAAGTACGGCGACAACCGCCTGCCGATCGTGCCCAAGAACTTCTACCGCTCGGAGGTCCGCTACGACGACCCGCGCGGCTGGTTCCTGGCCCCGTCGGTCGAGTGGTCGGCGACCGACCAGTGGATCGACTACAAGAACACCCAGAAGGCCCCGGCCTATGCGATCCTGAACCTGAACGCGGGCTGGAAGGTCACGCCCTCCGTCTCGCTGTTCCTCGACGCGCGGAACCTGACCGACAAGGCCTATGTGTCCAACACCCAGGCCGCGGTCGCCTGGACCGCCGCCACCGCGACGCTCTGGCCGGGCGACGGCCGGTCGGTGTTCGGCGGCGTCACCGTAAGCTTCTGAGGGAGAACGACATCATGAGAACGCCCCTGATCGCCCTCCTGGCGCTGGTCGCCACCCCGATCCTGACGACGGGCGCCTCCGCGCACGTGGTCGCCGTCCCCGACACCGCCAAGGCCGGCTCGTACTCGGCAATCGCCTTCCGCGTCGGCCACGCCTGCGCGACGGGCGACACCACCCTGAAGGTCCGCATCGAGATCCCCGACGGCGTCGCCTCGGCCCGGCCGCAGGTCAAGCCGGGCTGGACCTATAGGCTGGAGCGCGGACCCGACCCGAAGGCCGCCCCCACCGCCATCACCTTCGAGGGCCGCCTGCCCGACGAGGCCTTCGACGACTTCGCGATCCTGATGAAGCTGCCCGCCCAGAACGCGACCGGCGGCGACAAGCTCGTCTTCCCGGTCGTCCAGACCTGCGAGACGGGCGAGAGCCAGTGGACGGAAATCCCCAGCCCCGACGCGCCGGACGCCAAGCTGAACCGCCCGGCCCCGACCGTCACCTTGATCCCCAACGGCGCGGCGCCGGCCGCCCACCAGCACTGAGAAAGGAGCGCCTCATGTCGCGCATGGTCGCCATCGGCCTGACCGCCATCCTCGCCGCCTCGGCCGCCGCCTCTGCCTGGGCCGGCGACTACAAGCTGGGCGCCCTCACCATCCGCCAGCCCTGGAGCCGCCCGGCCCAGGCGGGAATGAACGGGGTCGGCTTCTTCACCCTGGTCAACGCCGGCAAGACGCCGGTGACGCTGCAACGCGTCGAGAGCCCGGCGGCCGGCAAGGTCGAGATCCACCAGTCGGCCATGGCCAATGGCGTCATGACCATGCGCCGCCAGGACGCCGGCGTCGTCGTGCCCGCCGGCGGCCAGGTCGCCTTCGCGCCCGGCGGCTATCACCTGATGCTGCTGTCCCTGAAGGCGCCACAGGGCGTGGGGCAAAAAGTTCCGGTAACGCTGGTGTTCGACAACGGCCGCAAGGCTCAGGTCGATCTGACCGTCCAACTGGCGCCGCCGCCCGGCGCGCCGGCTTCGTCCATGGGCGAGCACAAGCACTGATCCGCCCCGAAACGCCGATCATGAACTTTTTTTAAGGGAGCAAATATTCCGCGTCCGTGCAGATTGCCGCCAGCTCATTACCAACGGACGCTTCTTCCATGAAAAGAGTTTGGTTCGGCGCCGCCGCGGTCGCCGCCCTGTCGATCTGCGCCTTCGGGGCCCAGGCCCACGAACAACACCCCTGCATCGACGAGGCCTGCACCGTGCAGTCGCTGATGCCGACGCTGGCTGAGGGGCTCGCCGGCGACGTCACCTCGCTGGAGTCGCCGCGCTACGGGACCTGGGGCTTCGACCTTTCCGGCATGGACACGTCGGTGAAGCCGGGCGACGACTTCTACAAGTTCGCCAACGGGACCTGGGACGCCAAGACGGAGATCCCGTCGGACCGCGTCCGCTACGGCAATTTCGACAAGCTGGCCGAACTGTCGGAAGCCCGCACCAAGGCGATCATCGAGGGCGCCGCCGCCGACAAGGCCGCCACCGGCGAGAAGGCCAAGATCGGCGCCGCCTACCGCGCCTTCATGGACGAGGCCGCGATCGAGAAGCTCGACGCCAAGCCGATCCAGCCCTGGCTGGACGGCGTCAAAAAGGTCAAGACCAAGGAAGACTTCACCGCCCTGATGGGCAAGAGCTCGACCACGCCCTACGCCACCCTGATCGGCGTCGGCATTTCCGTCGACGCCAAGAGCCCGCAGCGCTACGCCGTCTACGCCTCGACCGGCGGCCTCAGCCTGCCCGACCGCGACTACTATCTGGACGCCAAGTTCGCCGACAAGAAGACGGCCTACCTGGCCTATGTCGAGAAGATGCTGACCCTGGGCGGCTGGGAAAAGCCGGCCGAGAACGCCAAGGCCATCGTCGAGTTCGAGACCAAGCTGGCCGAGGCCAGTTGGACCCGGGTCGAGCGCCGCAACCGCGACAAGACCTACAACCCCGCCACTTTGGCCGAGCTGCAGGCCCAGACGCCGGGCTACGACTGGAACCGCTATCTGGTCGGGACCGAGCTGCCGAAGGTCGATCGCTTCATCGTCACGACCAACACCAGCTTCCCCAAGTACGCCAAGATCTACGCCGACACCCCGATCGAGACCCTGAAGGCCTGGCAGGCGTTCAAGGTGATCGACGGCGGCGCGCCGATGCTGTCCAAGCGCTTCGCCGACGCCAGCTTCGAGTTCCGCAACAAGACCCTGGCCGGCCAGCCCGAGCAGAAGCCCCGCTGGAAGCGCGGCGTGGCCCAGGTCAACGGCCTGCTGGGCGAGGCGGTCGGCAAGCAATATGTCGCGGCCTACTTCCCGCCGGACTCCAAGGCCAAGATGGTCGCCCTGGTCGGCGACATCCGCACCGTCCTGAAGACCCGTATCGACGGTTCGGACTGGATGGGTCCGGAGACCAAGGCCAAGGCCCAGGACAAGCTGGCCAAGTTCACCGTCAAGATCGGCTATCCCGACAAGTGGCGTGACTATTCCAAGCTGGAGATCAAGGAAGGCGACGCCTACGGCAACGCCATCCGCGAGGGCGCCTGGGACTATCGCCACGACGTCGAGCGCCTGAACCAGCCGGTCGACAAGAGCGAGTGGGGCATGACCCCGCAGACGGTCAACGCCTACTACAACTCGGTCAACAACGAGATCGTGTTCCCGGCCGCGATCCTGCAGGCGCCGTTCTTCCATCCGGACGCCGACCCGGCCGTCAACTACGGCGGCATCGGCGGCGTGATCGGCCACGAGATCGGCCACGGCTTCGACGACCAGGGCCGCAAGTCCGACGGCGACGGCGTGCTGCGCGACTGGTGGACGGCCGAGGACGCCGCCAAGTTCGAGGTCCAGAAGGTCAAGCTGGGCAAGCAGTATTCGGCGTTCGAGCCCTTCCCGGGCATGCACGTCAACGGCGACCTGACCATGGGCGAGAACATCGGCGACATGTCGGGCCTGGGCTTCGCCCTGGACGCCTACCACGTCTCGCTGAAGGGCCAGCCCTCGCCGGTGCTGGACGGCTTCACCGGCGACCAGCGCGTCTATCTGGGTTGGGCCCAGGTCTGGCGCCAGAAGTCGCGCGACGACGCGCTGAAGCAGCAGATCGCCAGCGACCCGCACTCGCCGGCCTACTACCGCGTCAACGGCACGGTCCGGAACCAGCCGGGCTGGTACGCGGCCTTCGACGTCAAGCCGGGCGACAAGCTGTACGTCGCGCCGGAAGACCGCGTGAAGATCTGGTAGGCCACGCGCCGATCATCGAGACAGAGAGGGCCGCCAGGAGACTGGCGGCCCTTTTTCGTGGCCCCCTCCCGGATAACAGCGATTGACGATCAGGATGACAAGTGTCAACGTCGATTCGTTGACACTTGTCATCAGGAGAAGCTTATGAAGATCAGCGCTGCGGAAAGCGTGGTCATGGAAGCCCTGTGGCGGCGGGGTGAGCTGACCTCTGAAGCGATCATGGCCGAGGTGTGTGAGCTCCAAGGCTGGACTGAGGGCACCGTCAAGGTGCTGATCAGCCGCCTCGTCAAGAAGAAGGCCGTCGCCGTTCGAGCCGAAGGCCGGCGCTACCACTATTCGGCGGCGCTGAGCCGCGAGGCCTATGTCGGCGCCGAGAGCCAGGGCCTGCTGGACCGCCTGTTCGACGGACGTCTCGCGCCGCTGGTCATGCATTTTTCCGAGAGCGACAAGCTCAGCGACGAAGACATCGCCGAGCTGAAGGCCCTGGTCGAAAGAATCGGCAAATGAGCGCCGCCGTGCTCTCAGCGGTCATCGCCGCCAATCTCGCCCTGGCGGGCGGCGTCGCGGCCGTGATGGTCCTGCGCGGACCCATTCGCCGACGCATGGGCGCCGGCTCCGCCTATCTCCTGTGGTTGACGCCGCTGTTATGCGCGCTGGCGGCGCTGGCCCCCGCGCCGATGGCGACCACGCCTCTGGCGCCGATTGTCCTGACGGTCGGCAAGGCAGCGCGCGAGGTCGTTCCGTCCGCTCTGGTCACGCCGATGGCGGCGTCCCTAGCGCTGCTTTTGTGGGTTGCGGGCGCGGTCGTCATGGCCGGCGTCTTCGCCGTTCGCCAGGCGCGCTTCACTCGGTCCCTTGGACCGCTGGCGCCGCACCCTCGCCTCTCCGGACTGCTGCAAGGTCGGCATGTCAACGCCAGTCCCTTGGTCCTGGCCACGCCTTGGCCGCGCATCGTGGTTCCCGCCGACTTCGACGCCCGCTTCCAGGGTGAGGCCCGCGATCTGGTCCTGGCGCACGAGCGCGTCCACCTTCGACGCGGCGATGCTCTGATCAACGCTCTGGTCGTGGCCATCCAATGCCTGGCCTGGTTCAACCCGCTCGTCCATCTGGGCGCGCGCAGCCTGCGGCTCGACCAGGAAATGGCCTGCGACGAGGCGGTCTTGGCGCGCCGCCCGGAGGCCCGGCGCCTGTACGCCGAGACCCTGCTCGGCGCGCTTCTCGTTCCCCGTGCCGTTCCGTTCGGCTGCCATTGGCCGGCGGGCGGCGCTCACCCCTGAAGGAGAGACTGGTCATGCTGAACATCCCCGCCCGAAGCCCTGCACGGAAGGCCGCCGGCCTCGCCCTGGCCACGCTTGTCGGCCTCGCCGGCGCTGGCGCGGTCTGGACCGCCGAAGCGCGTCCGACCCACGCGATCACCAAGCCCGACTGGGCGGTCAAGCCGACCGGTGATGACATGGCCCGCTTCTATCCGGCGGCCGCGGCGAAGTCGAACATGGGAGGGCGCGCCACCATCAACTGCCGCGTCACCGTCGAGGGACGGCTGACGAAATGCAAGCTCCTGCGCGAAAGCCCCGGCGATCAGGGCTTCGGCGCGGCCGCCCTGCAATTGGCCGAGATCTTCCAGATGAAACCCAAGACGCTGGACGGACGGCCCGTCGCGGGCGGCGACGTCACGATCCCGCTTCTCTTCGCCGTTCCCCCGAAGACCTGAGGTCGACCGACCAATCCCCCCAAGGGCCGCCGGGCGACCGGCGGCCTTTTTCGTGACCGTCCGCGCCCGCGCGACCCGTGCGCCATCCCAGGCGACGCCATCGAATTGCCGCATCCTCCGCAAAGCTTCACCAGAGGTTGATCCCGAGGGCATGGCGTGCGCGATCTTGGTCTCTGTCTTCTGGCGCTGGCATGCCTGTCACCACTCCCGTCGCTGGCCCGGGAAACGCCTCCGAAGATGACGGCCGGCAGTCCGGCGATGTTGGATCGACACCTGATCGATATCGGCGGCGGCCGGCGGCTGAACATGGTCTGCATCGGCAAGGGCGCGCCGACCCTGGTCTTCGAGCAAGCCCTGGGCGGGACGATCCTCGACTGGCAGCGCATCCAGGCCGAGCTCAGCAAGACCAACCGGACCTGCTTCTACGACCGCGCGGGCTATGGCCAAAGCCCAGCCTCGGACCAGCCCCGCACGCCGCGAAACGTCACCGACGACCTGCACGCCCTGCTGCGCAAGGCAGGAGAGCGCAAGCCGGTGGTGCTCATCGGCCATTCGATCGGCGGGCGCTACGCGCCTTACTACTACGAGCGGTTCCCAGCCGACGTCGCGGGCATGGTGCTGGTCGATCCGGGCTTCTATGGCCAGGACGACCTGAACCTGTCCGCCGCCGATCAGGCGCTCTTCGACGGCTTGCGGACCAAGGTCTATGCGAAGTGGTCGAACTGCGCCGCCAAGGCGCGCAGCCACGACATGACGCTGGAGGCCCCGCAGGGCTGTTTCGCGGCGAATCTGCCGTACTACACGCGCGACGAGGCCGCGCGGATGCTGCCCGTCTACCAGCGCCCCGAGCGCTGGGAGACGATCGCCTCGGAATATGGTCACATCGACGAGGACAGGGGCCCGCACAAGGACTGGGGCGCCTTGCCGCTGGTCGTCCTGACACGGACCGCGTTCCCGCCCACGCCCGGCGCGTCCGACGCCTTCAATCAGTCGGTCGAGGCGGTGCTGAAGCGCGGGCATGCGGCGCTGGCGGCCCGGTCCAGTCGTGGCCGGAACATCACCGTGCCGAACTCCAGCCACTACATCCAGGCCAACCAGCCCGAGCCTGTCCTGGCCGCGATCCGGGACCTCTTGGCCGAGGTCAAGGCAAGCCCCTCACCATGACCCGTCCTCCGGATGACGCTTCAGACGGCGTCGCTGACGCGCGCGCGCCGGTTCTGATGAGAGACCGCCAATGGGCCGCGACGCCTGGGGGAGAACGGCCAGCGGCGCATCGCCGCCGGCCGTCGAGGGGCGCCTATTCGCCGAAGCGGAACCGCATGCCCACACCGTAGTAGCGGCCTTCGTACCGGACATCGACCGGATAGGTCCGGTTGGGCTGGTAGTTGTTGTAGTTTTCGAACGGCTTGGCCAGCAGGTTGGCGACATCGAAGCTGACGGTCAGCGACTTGGAGAGGTCGTAGCTCAAGGAGGCGTCCAGGCGCGAGATCGCCCGGACTCCGACGCCGGTATATTGCGAGCCGTCGGTCGCCTGACGGTAGTCGGTCACCCAGGGTGAGCGGTGATTGTAGGAGATCCGCGCCGTCACGCCGTTGCGCTCGTAGAAGAGGGCGGCGTTGTAGGTCCATTTGGACAGGCCGGTGATGCGGACGTAGGGCGCGTCCCCGCCGAGCGTCTTGGGGAACTGGTTCTTGCCGTCGATATAGGTGACGTTGCCCTGGACGCCGAAGCCCTTGAAGGCGTCGGGCAGGAAATCCAGGAAGGTCTGGGCGTTGATCTCGAAGCCCTTGATCTTGCCCGCGCCGGAATTCTCCGGACGGCTGATCTCGATCAGGCCGTAGACCGGGTCTTGGACGCGGCGGGTGTAGTTGCTCGTGAACCCGAAGAGGTCGCGATAGAAGCCCGCGATCGTGATGCTGCCGGTGCTCGAGAAATAGTATTCGGCGCTGGCGTCATAGTTGTTGGACGTCAGCGGGACGAGGTCGGGGTTGCCGCCCGAGCCGTAGGCGTTCGGCTGCGCGGGCGCATTGGGGTCGACGGGCTGGTTGGGGTCGCGGACCACCTGGCTGACGTTCAGGGCCGGGTTCAACGCGCCGAAATCGACGCGGGTGCGGGTCTGGGTATAGCCGAGGCGCAGCTGCACCTTGTCGGCCGGGCGGATGCGCAGGCTGATGTTGGGCAGCACGTCGGTGTAGTTCTGTTTGATCGTGCGCGGGATCAGCGTCGTGACGCCGTTGGCCGCCACGCGCGAGACGCCGGAGTATTCGCCCAGCGTCTGGACGACCCGGACGCCGACCACGCCGTCGAAGGCGATCGCGCCCACGTCGAACGCGTATTTGGCCTGGGCGTATTCCGCGTAGCTCTGCTCGGTAGCGCTGAAGGCGCCGCCCTGGTCCAGAGGCACGTCCGGGCTGCTGAAAGCCTTCAAGGTGTCCTTGTAGCCCTGGTCGGCGGGGTTGAGCGCCACCAGTTGCTGCAGGGCCGCGACGGAGCGCTGCTGCAGGGCCGTGAAGTTGGCCGCGATGCCTTCGCGGGTCGGCATCAGGTACTGGGTGAAGCCCTGCGAATTGCCGCGGAACGGATCCTCGACCATCTGCAACTGGCCGACGGGCAGGCTGGACAGCGCGATCTTCAGCGGCAGCACCCAGGCATAGCGCGAGCCCTGGATCAGCGAGGCGTCACGGTCCGTGTAGCGCAGGCCGAACTTGATCTGGGGAATGAACGACGAGCCGGTGTCGTACACCGCATCGCCGCGCCATTGGACGCCGTCGCCCTTGGCGATGTAGTGGCGCTCGTAATAGCCGCGCCAATAGTAGTTGGCCGGATTGGCGGCGTCGAAGCCCGTGAGGTCGAAGGCCGCGCCATCCTTTTCATTGAACTTGACGACGACGGTCGGCGCGCTGGTGAAGGCGCTGTCCAGGCTCCAGTTGCGCGCTTCGTACTCGCTGTCCTCGTAGGCGAGGTCGGTGGACAGGGTCAGGCGCTCGCCGCGCCAGACCGCGCCGAGCGCGCCCTGATAGGTGTTGGTGTGGTCCGCGCCGGTCGAGCGATAGGCCTGGGGCGCGACGCCGCCGGTCTTGGTGAAGCCCGCCGCCTGATCGGTCGCGCCCGGAACCAGCGTCACGTTCGTCAGCGTCGGGTCCTGCTGGACCGCCGAATCCCAGTCCCGCAGGTTGACGTCCAGATTGTCCGTCGCCTGCCGGCCCCGATACCCTTGGAAGATACCGTCGAAATAGACCTCGAGCTTGTCGTTCGGCCGCCACTGGACGGCGACGTTGCCGGACGGGCGGAAGCGCTTGCCGCCGTCGTTATAGAGGCCGACGGAGTTCGGATAGTAGAAGCTGTTGCCGGCGCTAGCCGGCGAAACGCTGGACGCCGGGCTGACCTGGCGGATCCACTGGTTGTTGTAGCGGACGCCGTTGCGGTACTGCGACTGGGCGTAGGTGGCGTTGGCCAGCACGCCGATCTCGCCGATCGCCGTGTCCCAGCGATCCGAGACCAGGATGTTGCCGTTCGGATCACGCTTCTTGGTCTGGTCGTTGTAGGTGAGGCGCACGCCCCCACCGATGAAACCGCCCTTGAAGTCCAGCGGGCGGCGGGTGCGGACATTGATCAGGCCCGCCAGGCCAGGCTCGACGATGTCGGCCGTCCCGGACTTGTAGACCTCGATGCCCGCCAGGGCCTGGGCCGGGAAGTCCTGCAACTGCACGCGGCGCAGTTCGGCGGTGAAGATCTCACGACCGTTATAGGTGGTGGCGACGTCCGGCAGGCCGCGGATCAGCACGCGGTTGGCCTCGTCGCTGAAGCGCTCGACCTGGATGCCGGCGATCCTCGCCAGGGTCTCGGCCGCGGTGTTGTCGGGCAGCTTGCCGATGTCCTCGGCGACGACCGCATCGAGGATGGCGTCGGAATTGCGCTTGATCATCTGAGCCGAGCGCAGGCTCTGCCGTAAGCCGGTCACGACCACTTCGGTCACGGCCGAGGTCTCCGCCGTGACGGTGGGGGTGTCCACCGCAGCGGTCGTCGTCTGCGCGGCGACAGGCATGGCGAAAAGCGCCATGGGCGCGACCGACAGCATGAAGGCTAAGCGTTTCATAGGACCCCTCCCAGATTGAGCGCGAGATGTTTTCTCGCAGCTTCATTTGTCTGACTAAATGTGCAGGGGAGTCGCTTTTCGTCAATCGGATTAATAGGACTAATGCGGCTATTGCAATTCGGATTCTATATCCACCTGGATTCGAACATGTTTTCCATAGGGGCAAGAGCGGGTATTCGCTTCAAATGGCTTGAGGAAATGGCCTGACGTGCGTGATCGCACGCGCGTCAAAAGCTTCGCGTGAGTCGCCTCGCGGTCATGACTCGATGCCGCCCTATACTCTGACAAAACTTTACCCTAGGGAATGCCGCCCGCCCCCGGCCTGGGCTTGCCGCCCTCGACGACCGCCCTTTACCCCGCGATCATCCCGACCTTCAGATCCGTCGCGGTGTAGACGCACTCGCCGTCGGCCAGCAGGCGGCCGTTCGCCGGCGGGATCGCGCCCGGAAGCGCTACCCGCGCCGCAGAACGTTTTTGACAGATCCGTCAAATAGCTTTGCCATGGCCCAGATACACCAAACCCGCCGCGGGGGATAATCGCGACGGGCTGGCTATTTTCTCGATCATTCGATCTAGGCGGGCGTTTCCTCCCCGAAACGCCGAAGAACGGGAGCTCTCTGTTGGGCTCGTTTCGTCCTTGCAGTGTCTAGAAACGTCAAATTCATGACGGTGTCAACGCATCAAAACCCTTTTTCGCAACGGGTTCGCCAGATTTTTGACGCGGAAGGCGTAGTTTGGACCCGAAAGTCGAAGTTACCACCGGTTACCGCGCCGATATTTGACATATATGTCAAAACTTACTTTCCCAACGATCCCTTCAGACTGTCGGCGAAGCGATCCAGCACCGCCGACCGCGACTCGAACACATAGTCCGGACGCGACACGGTCACCGGCTCGACTCCGGCGGCGGCCAGGGCGGCGGCGGCGTCGAACAGGTCGCCGGTCGCCAGCAGGGCGCCGTTGGCCCGGCGCGAGCCGCCCTTGGCTACGAAAGCGGCCACGGCCGCCTGCCCCGCCGCGTCCTGCTCGGCCGGCCAGACCAGGGTCGCCAGCTTGCCGGCCCGGCCCTTGGCCTCGACCACCGACAGCATGCGCCGCAGGGCGGCCAGCTGCTCGGGCGACCAGGCCGCGATCAGCGAGGCGGTCAGCTGGGCCTGGCTCTTCAGGATCACGCCGTCCGCCAGGATCTTCAGACCGTTGGCCGCCAGGGTCGCGCCGGTGGTGGTGATGTCGACGACCAGTTCCGCCGCGCCGGCGGCCGGTGCCCCTTCGGTCGCGCCGCTGCTCTCGACGATGCGGTAGTCGGCCACCCCATGGCGGGCGAAGAAGGCCCGGGTCTGGGTGACGTACTTGGTCGCCACCCGCAGGCGACGGCCGGTGCGGGCCAGGTGCGCATGGCCGACCGCGTCGACATCGGCCATGGTGTCGACGTCCAGCCAGCTCTTGGGCGCGGTCACCACCAGGTCGGCGCGGCCGAAGCCCAGGGCCCGCAGCAGCATGACCCGGCTGTCCATGTCGTCGCCGCGCTCGCGCAGCAGGTCCTCGCCGGTGACGCCCAGGTGCAGCTCGCCGCTGTCCAGGCCCGCGGCGATGTCGCCGGCCGACAGCAGCCGCACCGAGACGCCGGGCAGGCCGGCCAGCTCGGCCGAATAGCCGCGCGCGCCGCCCGTCATTTCCAGCTTGAAGCCGCACTCGGCGAGCCAGGCCTCGACCTGGTCCTTCAGGCGGCCCTTGGAGGGAATGGCGAAGATCATAGGTGAGCCGCTCATTCGCCGCCTCCCGCATAGGCGCGCGCCGGACGGACCATGAAGCCCACCGCGCCGGTGTTGGTGGCGGAGACGCCGAGCTTGGACGGCAGGCCGTCGTAGCGGCCGCCAGCGGCCAGCGGCCGCTCAGCGCCAAGCGCTTCAGAGCGGACCTCGAACAGATAGCCGTCGTAATAGCCGAAGGCGCGGCCGAAGGCGGCGGCCAGGGTCACCTTGTCCAACGGTACGCTCCGAACGGCCAGACCGGCCAGGCGCGCGCGCCAGCCGGCGATGGCGGCCTTCAAGCTCCCGTCATTGGGGCCCGCCAGGGACGCGATGGCGTCCAGCGCGGCCTCCGGACGATCCGAGACGGCCAGGAAGGCGCGGACCTTGGCGGCCTGCTCCGGATCCAGACGGCCGGCCCTGGCGGCCTCGGCGCGCTCGACCAGGCGGTGGGCGATCTCGGCGGGGCGGCGTCCGCCGACGGGCTCGATGCCGGCCAGGGACCACAGCTCCTGCAGCACCGCCGAGGCCTCGGCCTCCGGCAACCCGGCCAGTAGGGCGGCGATGCGCGACTGTTCACCGGTGGGCGCGTCCACGTCGCCGTCCAGCTCGGCCTTCAGCTGGCGCGGCTTGGCGAACGACCGCTTCAGCCGCGCGGCCAGGGGCGCGGCCAGGTCCAGGCTGTCGACGAAGGCGGCGAACAGCGAGACGTCGCCCAGGATCAGGGAGAGATCCGCGCGTCCGCCAGCGGCGGAAGACGCCCAGGCAAGAGCGGCGATCTCGGCGTCGGCGGCCACGGGGTCGCCCGCTTCGAAGGCCTCGACGCCGATCTGCAGGAACTCCTCGGCCCGGTCCGAGCCGCGCGGGGCGACGCGGAACGCCTTGCCCTCGTAGCGGTAGCGGCCCGCGCCCCCGCCATTCGCAAAGTGCTGCCGGGCCACGGCCACGGTGAAGTCGGGCCGCAGGGCCGCCTCCTCGCCGCCATCGCCCGAGACGACGAACAGCCGCGAGCGCATCGCTTCGCCGGTCAGGTCCAGCAGCACGCCCAGCGGCTGCAGCACCGGCGCGTCGGTCGCCACGGCGCCGGCCGCCAGCAAGGGGGCGCGGATGGCGTCGAGCGCCTCCGCCGGAATGGAACGCTCGAGCCTCAAGTCCTTAGCCCCCGATGATCTTGCGAACCGCGGCGACCAGCTGGTCGCGCGGGATGGTCTGCTGGCCCGGACGCTCGGCCTTCCAGGCGGCGTTGTCGGCCAGCCCCTCGGCGGCCATACGGCCGGCGTCCAGGTCCTTGATGGTCACCGTGCCGGCGGCGATCTCGTCGCCGCCCAGCATGACCACGGCCGGCGCGTTGCGGCGGTCGGCGTATTTCATCTGCGGCTTCATGCCCGAGGTCCCCAGATAGACCTCGGCCGGGATGCCCGCCGCGCGCAGCTGTCCGACCACGGAGAAGTACTCGGGCATGTGCGCCTGGTCGAAGGTGATCACCACCACCGGCCCGCGCGCCACGCCGCCCGGCTCGCGGCCCGCCGCCCGCAGCGCCGCCGCCAGGCGCGACACCCCGAACGAGAAGCCCGTCGCCGGCGTCACATTGCCGGTGAACCGCGCCACCAGGTCGTCATAGCGCCCGCCGCCGCCGATCGAGCCGAACGAGACCTTGTTCCCCTTCTCGTCCGTGGTCGACAGCAGCAGTTCGGCCTCGAACACCGCGCCGGTGTAGTATTCCAGCCCCCGGACGATCGACGGATCGATGAAGGCCTGGTCGTCGGCGATGCCCAGGCTGGTCAGGGCCGCGTCGATCCGCGACAGCTCCAAGAGGCCCTCGTCGCCCTCGGCCGAGCCGGCGACGACCTTGGCGATGTTGTCCAAGGTCGCGGAGCGGCCGCCGGCTCCGGCTTGAACAAAATCGAGCACCGAGTCGATCGCCTTGCCCTTCAGGCCCGCGCCCTTGGTGAAGTCGCCGCTCTCGTCCAGGCGGCCCTCGCCCAGCAACAGGCGCACGCCGTCGACGCCCAGGCGGTCCAGCTTGTCGACCGCCCGCAGCACGGCCAGCTTCTGGCCGGCGCTGTCGGCGCCCGCGGCGGTCAAGAGGCCGTTCAGCAGCTTGCGATTGTTGATCTTCAGCACCGCCGCGCCGCGCGGCAGGCCGGCCGCCTCCAGCCCCTCGACCGCCATGGCGATGATCTCGGCGTCGGCCTCAGGACGGGCCGAGCCCACCGTGTCGGCGTCGCACTGGATGAACTGGCGGAAGCGCCCCGGCCCCGGCTTCTCGTTGCGCCACACCGGTCCGAAGGCGTAGCGGCGGAACGGCTTGGCCAGGGTCTCCCAGTTCTGGGCGGCGAACCGCGCCAGCGGCGCGGTCAGGTCGTAGCGCAGCGCCATCCACTGGTCGTCATCGTCCTGCAAGGCGAAGACGCCCTCGTTGGGCCGGTCGCTGTCGGGCAGGAACTTGCCCAGGGCGTCGGCATATTCGAACGCCCCGGTGTCCAGCGCCTCGAAGCCGTAGCGCTCATAGACCGCCGACACCGCCTCCAGGATCGCCCGCTCGGCCCGCAGGTCGCGGGCGCGCTTGTCGGCGAAGCCGCGCGGGGCGCGCGCCTCGGGGCGGAAGTCGGTGGTGTTTTCGGTGGTCGTATCGTCGGTCATCGGCGTCGGTCCTAAGGTCTTCTAGGCTTCGACGGATGGCGCTTGAGCCAAGCCCCATCCGCCTAGCCCTTCCTTCGGAAGGGCGTCGGCTATGTAAGTTGGGAGCGCGTCCTGGTCGCGGAGCCGGAAGCCACCTCCGCGGGACGCGCTCCGCGGGGCTCTGGCTGGGTCGCTCGGCTTAGAGCGCGCGGACCCGGCCGATCCCGCGAGGCGAGGTCGGATGGTGGTGCTGGCCGTGATGGTGCGGCGTGCGGGTCATTGCGGTGGGGGGTTTAGCGGATGTGGGCGGGCGGGGGAAGGGGGAGTGTGTGACCGAACTTACCGGGACCGCCTTCGAACTATTTCGAAGCGAAGGTTCGCACCCAAGTTATAAATGCTGCAGTCCAACCAAACATCAAAGGGTGCTGGTCCGCCAAGACTTTAAATGCAGCCTCTAAGGCCAACACCACCCTAACGAGGACCATATAAAATAGTTTACTAGCGTTCTTGCCCCAGTCATCGGATATTGCATCTTTAAGACTGGAAAATGCCTTAGAAACTAGGTTGTGCAAAACACGAAGAACGCCCCGACGCTCCACATTTGTAGTGGCATCGGATTTAGCTTCATATATGGCTCGGCTAAGAGCAACGGATCCTTTTTCATCAACTATTTGAGGCGCATTAAATCCTTCAAGAACATTAATCGCCGGACCGAGATCATTTTCAGCAACGCGATCCGCGCTGCCGAGGTCCCCATCCTGAACATAGCTACGCCATTCAGTGAAGCGCGCAACAAACCCCTCTATTTGTGCTAAAGCAGTATGAATTGCACCTTCGGCGGGCCGATCGAGATTCTCCACCTCGAATCTCAGATGCTCCCGGCATGCCTGCGTCCTTATTCCAAGCTTGAGGACACGTGTTTCACTAAGGCCTTCATCTCGGATCTCCACCAAATGTTCTCGAACACGCATCAATTTCGTGTTGCAGGCCGGAGCCATGTTGTGAAGATTGAAATGCTTCGGAACATCATCTACCTGATGAACCAGCTCTTCAACTATGCCGTCTATTATAGGCCTTCGGAGACTTGTTACGACCTTCTCATCTGTCGCCGTAATCTTATGCCTGACAATTTCAAACTCGATCGGAGCAGCATGAGCTAGAGGGACCCGTGGAAGGAACTCCCCCGCTTGCCTCACAATAAAATTATGCGCCCACTTGATGAACCGGAACATTTCGGCCTCGGTAAAACCTTCGGCCCCGGTGGAAAATCGAGCAAAATCTTCGCTTTTTGCCAGAATTATATCTATACTGCTCGAGTCAAGTTTGAATATCTCCCCAAGAGCATTAATCACAGAAGACTTATCAATATATTCACGCTCAACCTGAAAAAATTCCGATAACTCCTCCACCCTTCCAGAGGAATAAATTATCCAAAGAGCCGACTTGCATTCTTTTATAATGAGAGGAAGGAATAGTCTAAAATATGAACTTTGAGCTACGTGCGCGGGATAGAATATTATTCCGCGATCGATTGCGGCAACGGCATTGTCGATAGCCGCTTTGAAAACTTGAAATTCCCTGAAATACTTATCATCAAACAGAAGTCTCTGATGGTAGTCTTCAATGCTCCAATTCGAAGCAGCGCCCTTTCGTTGAGCAATAGCGAAGCGTCCGGCTATGCGATCATCGACAGAGTGGGAGAGTTGCAGACTTATATTTGCTCGAGCTGATTCAACGCGGCGCAGTATTGTCTCGATATCGGAGCGATCCTCGATGAGAAATCCGCCGCGATGGCGCACCTCCTCTCTCAACGCCCGCGCATAGTCGCTGACCTCTCGGCCTGACACGATGACAGCAGAGCCTGAGCCAACCTCAGCCTCGAAAATCTGGGACCAGTCCCATTGAATATTGATTGTAGGACGAGCGGGGTCCGAAACCGTTAGATTGGCCATTCAGATCTTTGGTCCCACGAGTGCCCGACGACCTTATCCCGATCTTGTCAAGCTTAACAGTAGCGCAGTTTTGCGCCAAAGTCGCGCAGTGACCCCTTACATCTCACGGCGAGACGATCGCAGGGCTGATCAGGTCACTCAAGGACCGCCCTCCGGGCGGCCGCCGCGCGGCGACGCGAAGCGTCGTCCTTGACTGACCTGAACAGCCCTGCACGCTGCAGCCTCCAAGAGATGTAAGGACGGCGCCGACCTCGCGGAGGTCGGGCGGCGGGAGGGGCCAAGGCGGCCAGGGCGGTGAGCGCCCCCTCCCGCCCTCTGGGCCACCTCCCCCGCGACGCGGGGGAGGAGAAGTGCTGGCGGTGGGCCGAAAGCCCCCGCGCAACTACACCCGCCTCCCC